>CAVZNV010000023.1:0-195562 GCA_963776735.1 uncultured Actinomycetes bacterium | reverse complement strand
GGCGTAGGCTGACCGTGCCGATGCGGGCCGTGAAGGTCGCAGACAGGCAAAGGTGGCAGGGCTCGAGCGCCGTCCACAGCGTCCAGCCCTCGTAGGTCTGATCCGGAGTCGAGAGCCCGGAGCGCGTTGATCTCGGCGTGCGCGAGCCGCGAGCGGCCGAGCTCCCCGTCGGCCTCCGCGTCGAAGATGCGGTTCCGCCCGCGGGCGACGATGCGGCCGGTTCATCGGTTACCACGGCGCCGACGGGGATCGTGCCCGCGGTGTACGCCTCCCACATCAGCACGAAGACGTCGGCCCAGGGACCGTGGTACGCGTCGAGCTCGCTCCACCTGGCCACGAGCCGATCGTAGACTCGGGCGCGTGGGAGCCGCGCTCGCAGCCGGGTTCGGGCTCGGGTTCGTCGTCGCCGCTCAGGTCGGGCCGATCTCGCTGCTCTGCATGCGGTCGGTGCTGCGCGGGCGGTTCGTCGTCGGCGTTGCGATCGGAGCCGGCGCGGCGGTGATCGACGCGCTCTACGCGGGGCTCGGCGCGGCCGGGGCGAGCGCACTGCTCGAGGTCGACGGCGTGCGGCTCACGCTCGGGATCGTCGGCGCGTGCGTGCTCGCGGCGATCGGACTGAAGACGCTGCACAGTGCGTTCCGGGTCAGGCTCGGCGGCGAGTCGGACGAGGAGGTCGCCTCGCCGCGGCGCGCGTTCCTCACCTCGCTCGGCGCGACCGCGTCGAACCCGCTGACGATTGCCTCGTGGGCCGCGGCGTTCTCGGCCGCGTCGACCGCGGCCCTGGCCGGTTCGGCCCCGTCCGCGGCCGTGCTGGTCGCGGGCGTGGGCGCCGGGACGCTGACGTGGTTCACGCTCCTTTCCGGTGGCGTCGCCGTCGCCCGCCGCCGGGTCGGCACGCGCCTGCTCGTCTGGGTCGACGCTGTTTCCGGCGCGGCGATCCTCTGCTTCGCGTGCCTCCTGGGCTGGCGCACGATCGCGAACGAGTCCTGAGCCCTGTCTTTTCCGGCCACGGCGAAGCCGGCCGGGTCCATTCCAGCCCCCACCCAATGGGAGGGGAACCCCTCCTCTGACCCGCCACCCGCTCGAATGGTAGGCCGCGAAGTCGCACCGAACGGTGCCGGCTTCGTGCCGATTCTGTGACGATTTCTCCCCAGCTGTCTCCGGCGGCCGGGCGGAACGGGTCTGCTTGAATGGGCTGGTGGAGACACGGGTCGAGGAGATCGCCGGCGACAAGGTGCGGCTCAGCGTCGACGTCCCGCGCGTCGACGTGCAGCACGCCGTCGAGCACGCCGCGTCCGATCTGGCCGAGTCCCTCAAGATCCCGGGCTTCCGCAAGGGCAAGGTTCCGATGCCCGTGCTCGTCGCCCGCGTCGGCAAGGACCGCATCTTCGCCGAGGCGGTCGAGAGCCACATCGGCGGCTGGTACCGCGCGGCTGTGGCCGGCTCGCGCATCCGCCCCGCGTCGACGCCCGAGTACGACTACACGCTGCCCGAGTCGTCCGACACCGACTTCAGTTTCACCGCGACGGTCGACGTCCAGCCGAAGATCGAGATCGCCGACTGGACGACGCTCGAGGTGCCCGTTCATTCCGCCGAGGTGCCGCCCGAGCTCGTCGACCGCGAGCTCGAGGCGCTGCGCAACGCCGTCGCCGAGCTCGCGCCGGTCGAGGGCCGCCCTGCGGCTCCCGGCGACGTCGTCGTCGTCGACCTCGTCAGCGAGTCCGGCGAGACGCGTCGCGACGTCGTCGTCGAGCTCGGCGGCGGACGGCTCGTCGACGAGCTCGAGCAGGGCCTGACGGGCATGTCCGCCGGCGAGACGAAGGACATCACTTTCGAGGTCGGCGAGGAAGGCGAGACGCAGACCGTGACGGCGACGGTGAAGGAGCTGAAGGAGAAGGTGCTGCCGCCGCTCGACGACGAGCTGGCGAAGGCCGCGACCGAGTTCGACACCCTCGCCGAGCTTCGCGCGGACCTCGAGTCGCGGCTGCGCGAGCAGCTCGACGAGGAGATCGAGACCGAGTTCCGCGCCGCCGCGGTCGACGCGCTCGTCGACGCGTCGAAGGTGACACCGGCCGAAGGGCTCGTCCAGGCGCGCGCGAACACGCTGCTCGCCAACCTCGTGCAGTCGCTCGAGCGCCGCGGCGTCTCGGTCGAGGCCTATCTCGCCGTCTCCGGGTCAGACGCCCGAGGAGGTCACCGAGCGCGTGACCGCCGAGGCGACCCGGTCGCTCGCGCGCGAGCTCGCGCTCGAGGCCGCCGCCGACAAGCTCGAGCTCGAGGTGACGGACGAAGAGCTCGAGCAGTTCGTCCGCGAGCAGGCGACGTTCGAGGGCGCGGAGGACGTCGACGGCCTCGTCGCGGAGGTGATGGCGGACGGGCGCGCGGAGCAGTTCCGCGACGACATCCGCCTGCGCAAGGCGCTCGACCGCATCGTCTCCGAGGTGACGCGTATCCCCGCCGACCTCGCGGCAGCGCGTGAGAAGCTCTGGACCCCCGGGCAGGAGAAGCCGGAGGGCGCTACGAAACTGTGGACACCCGGCCAGGAGGAGAGAACCACATGAGCCAAGACAACCGCTTCGGCTGGGACTACAACCGCCCGGCACCCGCAGCACCGCAGATGAGTCCGCTGATCCCGATGGTGATCGAGCAGACGTCTCGCGGCGAGCGGGCCTTCGACATCTACTCGCGGCTGCTGAACGAGCGGATCATCTTCCTCGGGACGCCCGTCGACGACCAGATCGCCAACCTCCTCGTCGCGCAGCTCCTCCACCTCGAGTCGGAGGATCCCGACAAGGACATCTCGATCTACATCAACTCGCCGGGCGGCTCCGTCTACTCGGGCCTGGCGATCTACGACACGATGCAGTTCATCAAACCCGACGTGCAGACGATCTGCGTCGGCATCGCGATGAGCATGGGCGCGCTCCTGCTCGCGGGCGGCGCGAAAGGAAAGCGCATGGCGCTGCCGAACGCCAAGATCCTGATCCACCAGGTGTGGGGCGGCTTCCAAGGGCAGGCGACCGACATCGAGATCCACGCTCGCGAGACGATCGCCCTCAAGCGCAAGATGGAAGAGATCATGGGCAAGCACACGGGACAGGAGCTGGACAAGGTCGCGCGCGACATGGAACGTGACTACTTCATGACCTCGGCAGAGGCCAAGGACTACGGAATCATCGACACGGTCATCGAGCATCGCTAGATCGAGCGGTAGCGAGAGTGGACAATCCGGTGTACAAGTTGAACGTGGGGCAGGGGGAGAAAACGGACTGATGGCTCGCGCGAGCGACTCAAACGACCAGCTGCTCTGCTCGTTCTGCGGGAAGAGCCAGCGCCAGGTCAAGAAGCTCATCGCCGGTCCCGGGGTCTACATCTGCGACGAGTGCATCGATCTCTGCAACGAGATCATCGACGAGGAGCTCACCGCTCCGTCGCATCTCGATCTCGAGACGCTCCCGAAACCGACCGAGATCTACGACCACCTCAACGAGTACGTCGTCAGCCAGGAGGAGGCCAAGCGCACCCTCTCCGTGGCCGTCTACAACCACTACAAGCGCGTCCAGATGGGCCAGCAAGACTCGGACGTCGAGCTGCAGAAGTCGAAC
The DNA here is from genome assembly GCA_963776735.1 of uncultured Actinomycetes bacterium. Classification (GTDB taxonomy): domain Bacteria; phylum Actinomycetota; class Thermoleophilia; order Gaiellales; family Gaiellaceae; genus PALSA-612. The sequence goes on along the minus strand of CAVZNV010000023.1, from coordinate 191,957 downwards.
ATCATGCTGCTCGGCCCGACCGGCTGCGGCAAGACGCACCTGGCGCAGACGCTCGCCCGCATCCTCAACGTCCCGTTCGCGATCGCCGACGCCACCGCGCTCACCGAAGCCGGCTACGTCGGTGAGGACGTCGAGAACATCCTGCTGAAGCTGATCCAGGCGGCCGACTTCGACATCAAGAAGGCCGAGACGGGGATCATCTACATCGACGAGGTCGACAAGATCGCGCGCAAGGCGGACAACCCGTCGATCACGCGCGACGTGTCCGGCGAGGGCGTCCAGCAGGCGCTGCTGAAGATCCTCGAGGGAACGGTGGCCTCGGTGCCGCCGCAGGGCGGGCGCAAGCACCCGCACCAGGAGTTCCTCTCGATCGACACCACGAACATCCTCTTCATCTGCGGCGGCGCGTTCGCCGGTCTCGAGAAGATCATCGCCCGCCGGATCGGCAAGAACGCCGTCGGCTTCGGCGCCAAGATCCACTCGAAGCACTCGGTCGAGAGCGCGGAGCTGCTCGGCGAGGTCATGCCCGAGGACCTGCTCTCGTACGGCCTGATCCCCGAGTTCATCGGCCGCCTCCCGGTCGTCTCGCACGTGCACCAGTTGCAGCAGGAGGATCTCGTCAAGATTCTGACCGAGCCGAAGAACGCGCTCGTGAAGCAGTACCACCGCTTCTTCAACTACGACAACATCGAGCTCGTCTTCACGGAAGACGGGCTGTGGGAGATCGCCCAGCGCGCGCTCGAGCGCGAAACCGGCGCCCGCGGCCTCCGCTCGATCATCGAGGGCGCGCTGCTGGACGTGATGTTCGAGCTGCCCTCGCGCCGAGACGTCACCAAGTGTGTGATCACGAAGGAGACGATCTCGAAGGGCCAGAAGCCCACGCTCGTCACCCTCGGCGGCACCGTGGCCGAGGACTTCGACGAGCCGATCGAAGAATCCGCGTAGCGCCGCTTCAGGTTTCGCGAAGCCTCCGGGCGGGAAGTTCGCCCGCCATCAACCCCCATCTACAAGGAGGCGGATCGTGAAAGCCTTGTGGGTTGCTTCGCTTGCTCTCCTCGCGGCAGCCGTGCTCGCGGGAGGCGTTGCATCGGCAGGGGCCTCGAGCTCGGCGGCGCCGCGGCTCGGCCAGATCCTCGGGATCGTCCCGTCGCTGCACCTCGGCAGCACGCAGCTCAGCTTCGGGACGAACCTCCGCTACCACAACGGCCCCGTCGAGCACACGAACACCGTGTACGCGATCTACTGGGTGCCGTCGGGGTACACCGTCTCGGCGAACTACCGCTCGCTGATCGACGGCTTCTTCACGAACGTCGCCGCCGCCAGCGGCGCGACGAGCAACGTCTACTACTCGGACACCCAGTACTACGACAACTCGGGGCACATCGCCTACAGCTCGCACTTCGCCGGGTCCGTGCTCGACACGCACGCTCTCCCGGCGAGCGGCTGCACCGACTCCGGTACGAGCGCGTGCCTGACGGACGCGCAATTGCAGTCGGAGATCACCCGCGTGCGGACGGCGAACGGGTGGCCGTCGAACCCGACGACGGAGTACTTCATGCTCACTGCGAAGGGCATCGGCTCGTGCACCGACTCCTCGAGCTCCGAGTGTTCCTTCTCCTACTACTGCGCCTACCACAGCTGGTTCGGCAGCGGCTCGACGGTGACGCTGTACGCGAACATGCCGTACGCGGACACGAACCCGTCGGCCTGCGACGCGGAGTCGCACCCGAACGGCGACGACGCGGACGCGACGATCAACGTCACGAGCCACGAGCACAACGAGACGATCACGGACGAGGAAGGCAGCGCCTGGTACGACATCCAGGGCAACGAGAACGGCGACAAGTGCGCCTGGAACTTCGGCTCCTCGATCGGCTCGACGCAGTACGGCGCCTACAACCAGACGATCAACGGCGGCCACTACGAGCTCCAGCAGGAGTGGTCGAACGCGCGGCGCGGCTGCGTGCTGACCGGCACCTAGCGACGCCTCTCTTCCGGCCAGGTCCGAGGAGAGTCGCCGCGGGGCGATCTTGCATCTCCCCGCGGCGACGTGGCCGTCGCGCAGGCGAGGCCAACTGTCCCTCGGACCTGGCCGCTTCGGCTCAGTTCCCGCCGGGCGGGCCCTGCGCCGTGTCGCAGACGAACGGCGCCAGGTACGAGTCCGCATCCGCCCGCGACGGCGAGCCGAGGTCGACGAGCTGGGTCGAGAGGAGCGTTCCGCCGGGCGTCTGGTTCACGGTCGGCTCGGTCGTCACCGTCCGGTCGTCGGCGGCGCCGGGCAGCTCCGACTTGAAGTAGAGGAGGATGGCCCGCTGCTGCCACCAGCGGTCGTAGAAGTAGGCGTGGGCGCCCTTCTGGATCAGCACCGTCCGCTGTAGCGGGTTCCCCGCCTCGTAGCCCGCCATCATCGTCGCCTGGAACGGCGCCACCAGTGGGTCGTCGTCGGCGTAGAAGTTGAGCAGCGGCACGGTCGCGCGGGTCTGGGCGTGGAACGCGGACTCCTGCGAGAGGATCCGGAACGGGGTCGTCCCGTAGAGGGCGGCTGCATCCGCGAGCACCGGGCACGGATCCGTGTACGTGTACGGCGGGACGACGAGGGCGATCAGCGCGTCGCTCGCGGGGTACGAGCAGTCCGGCGACTGGCAGCTCGGCGGCTCCGCCGTCGAGTAGATCTGCGTGTCCTGGTCGGCCGGCCCGCTGAACGTCAGCCCCGCCTTGAACACGTGGCCGGAGTCCTGCGCGAGCGCCAGGATCGTGTTCTGCGCGCCCTCACTGAAACCGACGACACCCACCGAGACGACTCCTTTCTGCGCGGCGAGCCAGCGTCCAGCGGAGAGCACGTCCTGCGACTCCTTCCAGCCGAAGGTCTGCCGCCAGGCCGGCTGGCCCAGACCTGCGTCGCTCTCGGCCTTGAAGTCGCGCTGGTCCGCTGCGACCACGTCGTAGCCGTTCGCGTACAGCATCGCCGCCCAGCGGATCACGGACTCGAGCCCGTTCGTGTTGAAGCCGTGGACGACGACGATGCCCGGGTGGCGGCCGGGGTGCAGCGCGACGCGTGCGTAGAACGGCGCGCCGTCGCCGGAGTGCAGGAGCAGGAGCGAGAAGGCGGCCGGCCAGCTCGGATGGTCGGGATCGCCGGGAATCGACCCGGAGGTGTAGTCCTCGGCCGGGACCGTGTTCGGAACGGCGTCCGGTGCGAAGGCCGAGTCGAGCCCGGCCGGCACGTAGTCGGGCTGGTAGGGCTGTGCAAGAAGGGAGGAAACGACCGCCTGGAAGCGGTCCTTCGTGCCGTCCGCGACGGCGCTCGCCGAGGCGGCGAAGGCGGCGAGGAAGGCGGCGGCAGCGGCTATGGCAAGGCGTCTCATACCCCTGAAGACCCCGCTGCGGCGAAATACTTGTATTCGACCTGACAGGTGAATCAGCTCTTGACAAACGCGGGCGATCCTGCCACCGTTCGCGAACCTGAACCACCTGTCAGGTTGTCGGCTTACGAGGAGGAGGCATCACATGAAGGGTGGATGGAGGAGCCTGGCCGCAGGCCTTGCAGTGCTCGGGCTGGTCGTCGGCCTCGCCGCCACGGCGCCGCTGGCGCTCGGCAGATCGTCCAAGAGCACGGTCAACGTCGGAGTCATCTACTGCCGCACAGGCGCGCTCGCCGAATACGGCGCCGAGTACATCGAGGGTTTCAACCTCGGGCTCAAGTACGTGACGGGCGGGACGAACAAGGTCAACGGACATCCCCTCAACATCACCGTCGAGGACGAGACCGCCACCCCGGCGACCGCGGTCTCCGAGGCGAAGGACCTGATCGGCAAGGGCTACAAGATCATCGTCGGCACGTGCTCGTCGGCCGTCGCGATCCAGATCGCGCCGCTCGCCGCCCAGAACCAGGTCCTGTACATCTCCGGCGCGGCGGCCGCCGACGCGATCACTGGCCTGAACAAGTACACGTTCCGCGCCGGCCGGCAGACCTACCAGGACGTCCTCGCCGCGAACTCGTTCCTCGGGAAGAGCGTCGGCAAGAAGATCCTCGTCTTCGCGCAGGACTACGTCTTCGGTCAGGGGAACGTGGCCGCCGTCAAGGCCGTGCTCGGCAGCCGCGGACACCAGGTCAGCTCGATCCTCGTGCCGCTCTCGGCAACGGACTTCACGCCGTTCGCCCAGCAGGCGGCCTCGGCGAAGCCTGATCTGCTCTTCGTCGCGTGGGCCGGCTCGACCGCCGGCGCGATGTTCCAGGCGCTCCAGCAGCAGGGCGTGTTCAACTCGACGACGGTGACCACCGGACTCGCGCAGCGCGACACCTGGCAGGCGTTCGGCAATGCTGCGACCCAGATCAAGTTCCTCTCGCACTACGTCTGGAACGCGCCGAAGAACAAGGTCAACGACTGGCTGATCGCGCAGATGAAGAGGCGCGGGCAGCTTCCCGACCTGTTCACGCCGGACGGGTTCGTGACGGCGCAGATGATCGGTCGCGCGGTCTCGAAGGCGGACGGCGACAACGTCGACGCGATGATCTCGGCGCTCGAGGGCTGGCAGTTCCTGGCGCCGAAGGGCATCCAGCGGATCCGCCCGCAGGACCATGCGATGATCCAGCCGATGTTCCAGGTGCAGCTCGTCAAGAACTCGAACGGCAAGTTCACGCCGAAGGTCCTGAAGACGATCTCACCCGGAAACGTCCAGCCTCCGATCACGCCGTTCAAGTAGCGGGGAACGGGCTGCTGCACCCTCCGCGGTGAGCACGGCACCGATCCTCGAGACGCACGGTCTCGGCCTCGACATCGGCGGCGCCACCATCGTCGCCGATGTCGGGGTCTCGGTCTCGCCGGGCGAGTTCCTCGGCATCATCGGGCCGAACGGCGCCGGCAAGACGTCGCTGTTCAACCTGCTCTCCGGGCTGCTGCGGCCGACCTCCGGCCGGATCGTGCTCGGGGGCCGCGACGTCACCAAGGAGCCGCCTTCCGCGCGGGCGCGGGCCGGGCTCGGGCGCACGTTCCAGCTCTCGAGCGTGTTTCCGCGCCTGAGCACGTTCGAGAACGTGCGCCTCGCCGCCGAGGCGTCGCTCGGCGGGACGATGCGCATCTGGCGCCGCGCCTCGCGCGTGCGCGAGGCGGTCGAGCGGGCGCACTGGTCGATCGACCGGGTCGGGCTCAGCGCGCGCGAGCCGGTGCCGGCGGCGCTGCTGGCCGGCGGTGAGAAGCGCAAGCTCGAGGTGGCGATGCTGCTCGCGTCGAACCCGACCGTGATCCTGCTCGACGAGCCGATGGCGGGAGTCGGTACCGAGGACGTTTCCGAGCTCGTCGAGGTGATCGCGTCCGTCCACCGCGAGGAGTCGAAGACCGTGCTGATGGTCGAGCACCACATCGAGGTCGTCGTCGGGCTGGCGCAGCGGATCGCCGTCATGCACCACGGCCGGCTGCTCGTCTGCGACACGCCCGAGAACGTGATGCGGGACGAGACGGTCAAGGCGGCCTATGTGGGAGAGGCGCTGTGAACCTGCTCGAGGTGCGCGACCTCCGGGTCGGCTTCGGCGGCGCACAGGTGCTGCAGGGCGTGTCGTTCGACGTTCCGGCAGGCGGCGTGACCGCGCTGCTCGGCCGCAACGGCGTCGGCAAGACCACGACGCTCCGGGCCGTGCTCGGGCTCGTCCACCGGCAGGGAAGTGTGCTGTTCGAGGGCGAGCGGGTCGATGCCGAGCCGACGCACCGGATCGTCCGGCGCGGGGTCGGCTACGTGCCCGAGGACCGCGACGTCTTCTCCGGGCTGACCGTCGAAGAGAACCTGCGTCTGTCGATCCGCAACGGGACGGCGCGCTACGAGCTCGTCTACGACCTCTTCCCGGAGCTCGCCGAGCGCGGGCGGCAGCGGGCCGGAACGCTCTCCGGCGGCCAGCAGCAGATGCTCGCGATCGGACGTGCCCTGCTGAACCCGAACCGGCTGCTGCTGATCGACGAGCCGACCAAGGGTCTGGCGCCCGCGCTCGTGACGGGCGTCGTGCAGGCGCTCGAGCGGATCGCCCAGACCGAGACTGCCCTGCTCGTCGAGCAGAACCTCTCCGTCGTCCGCCGCCTCGCCGGCCCGATCGTCGTGCTCGACCAGGGCCGCGTCGTCCACACCGGCACGGTCTCCGACCTCGACGACGAGGCGCTCGTCCATCGCCTGCTGGGAGTCGGGCACGCGGCATGAGCACGATCGTCCTGCTGACGATCTCGGGACTCGGCCTCGGCGCGATGTACTTCCTCGTCGCCTCCGGGCTGTCGCTCATCTACGGGCTGATGGGCGTGCTCAACTTCGCCCACGGCGCCTTCCTGACCGTCGGCGCCTACGGGACGTGGTACGCCGAGACGAAGCTGACCGGGATCGGGAATCTGTGGATCCGATTCCTCGTCGCCGCGCTGATCGGGATCGCTGCCGGCGCGACCTTCGCGGCCCTCGTCGAGCTCGTCCTGATCCGGCCGCTCTACCTGCGCCACATCGAGCAGGTGCTCGTGACCGTGGGCCTGTCGCTCGCCACCGTCGCGCTCGTCGAGGGCATCTGGGGAAGCGACGCGAAGTTCTACACCCTGCCAGCCTGGTTCGCGGGGACGACGACGATCGGCGGTGCGTACATCCCGAACGACCGCTGGATCGAGATCGCCGCCGCGCTGCTCGTGCTCGGCGGGCTGACGGCGTTCCTGCGCTACACGCGCTACGGGCTGATCATCCGCGCCGGCGTCGAGAACCGGGGGATGGTCACCGCGCTCGGGATCGACGTGAAGCGCGCGTTCACGCTCGTGTTCGGGATCGGCGGCGTCGCCGCGGCGCTGGCGGGCGTCCTCTCGGGGGTGTACTTCACGTCCGTGACTCCCGACCGTGGGACGAGCCTGCTGATCTTCGCCTTCATCGTCATCGTCATCGGCGGCCTCGGCTCGATCGCCGGCTCCGCGGTCGCGGCCGTCGTCGTCGCGCTCACGCAGGAGTACGTCAACTACTACTCGACCGGTCTCGGCGACCTGTCCGTCGTGCTTCTGCTCGCCGCCGTGCTCCTGGTGCGTCCCGCACAGCTTCAGGGGAGGACGGCGTGAGCCGGGACCTCGTCCGGCGCGCCTGGCCGCCGGCCTTGCTGGCGCTGCTCGTCGCCGTGCCGTGGCTCGACGTGTCGGCCGGGAGCGTCTTCCCGGGTCCGCTATCCAGCCCGGGAACGCTGCAGGTGCTCGCGCTCAGTCTCGTCTTCGCCGGGGTCGCGCTCTCGTACGACCTCCTCTTCGGCTTCACGGGGCTGCTCTCGTTCGGCCACGCGCTCTACTTCGCAACCGGCGTCTACGTGGCCGACATCGCGATCACGAAGTGGCAGTGGACCTTCGCCGAGGCCTGCCTCGCCGCCGTCGCCGCGGGTGTCCTGCTGGCGACCGCGGTCGGTGCGGTCAGCCTGCGCACGAGCGGGATCGCCTTCGCCATGGTCACCCTCGCCTTCGCGCAGGCCGGCGGCATCCTCGTCGAGAAGAACCCACACAGCTGGACGGGCGGCGACCAGGGGCTCGGGTACGACTACACGCGCGTTCCGTCCGCGTTCGTGGGCGTCTTCAACACGAAGAACCTGTACTGGCTCTCGCTCGGGTACGCCCTCGCGGTGCTGCTCGTCGTCGGCTGGGCGGTGCGCTCGTCGCCGGGTCACGTGTGGCAGGCGATCCGCGAAAACGAGCGCCGCGTCGAGGTGATGGGGCTGCGCACGCACGGCTACAAGCTGTTCGCCTTCGTGCTCGGTTCGTCGCTCGCCGCCGCCGGGGGCGTCGTCTACCTGCTCGACGTCGGCGGCGCCGACATCAGCGTCACGACGCCCGATTTCACGCTCGCGCTGCTCGTGATGGTCGTTCTCGGCGGTAGCGGCACGCTCTGGGGGCCGCTGCTCGGCGGGTTTCTCTACATGTTCCTGAACCAGCGCCTCGTCGCGGTCGGCGACTCGAGCTTCGTGCAGGGTTTGCCCGATGTCCTGCGCACGCCGCTCTCGCAGCCGCTGTTCCTGCTCGGGGTGCTGTTCATCCTGATCGTGGTCTTCCTGCCCGGCGGCATCGTCGGGATCGGGTCGCGCGGGCGGCCGAGCGGACTGCAGCGTCTCGAGGCGGCAGTACAGGTCGACCGGGGTCTCGTCGAGCCACAGGAGGAAGCATGAGCGACGCGTACAACGGCGATGTTCGGATCGACTACGAGGTGCTCGGAGAGGGCGACCCGCTGCTCTTCGTCCACGGCCTCGGCTACGACCGCCTGGGCTGGGGGCCGCTGCCCAGGCTGCTCGCGGAGGACTTCCGGGTGATCCTGTTCGACAACCGCGGCGTCGGGGAGAGCGATGCCCCGCCCGGCCCGTACAGCGTTGCGGAAATGGCCCGCGACGCCGTGGCCGTTCTCGACGCCGCCGGCGTCGAGCGCGCGCACGTGCTCGGCGTCAGCCTGGGTGGGTTCATCGCACAGGAGCTGGCGCTCTCGCACCCGGAGCGAGTCGACCGCCTCGTGCTCGCGTCCACCGCCTCGGGTGGTCCGAACATGTACCCGATGCCCGCGGAGACGGTGGAGGCGATGGGCCGGTTCCCGACGATGGAGCGCGAGGCCGGCCTCAGGCTGATGGTCGAGAACTCGGCCGGCGAGCGTGCCGTGCGGGAGCGGCCCGAGCTCGTGGACGAGATCTACGCCTATCGTCTCGAGCGCGCTCCCTCCGTCGAGGCCTGGCGCGCCCAGGCGATCGCAGGTGCCTCCTTCGACCGGTTCGACCGGAGCTCCGAGATCGCCGCGCCGACGCTCGTGATCACCGGCACTGCCGACGTCGTCATCGACCCGCGCAACGCCGACCTGCTCGTCGAGCGGATTCCCGGCGCCAAGCTGCACGCCGTCCCCGACCGCGGCCACATGCTGATCTGGGAGGAGGGCGAGTCGCTCGCTCCCGTCGTCAGGGAGTTCCTGCAGGCGTGAGCGTGCGGGCGCATACCCTCGGCCGTTGGATCCGCGACCGCGCCCGCACGACGCCGGAGCGGGTGGCGATCGACTTCGGCGGCCGGCTCGTGACATACCGGGAGCTCGAGGAGGGCTCGGACGCGCGCGCCGCCGACTTCCGGGAGGCCGGCCTCCGCCGCGGCGACCGCGTTGCGACGCTGACCGGGAACTCGCCGGAGCACGTCGAGATCCTCTTCGCCTGCGCCAAGGCCGGGCTGATGCTGCTGCCGCTGTCGTGGCGGCTCTCGCCGCCCGAGCTCCGCTACCAGCTCGACGACGCCGACCCGGCGCTGTTCCTCGTCGAGCCGGAGTACGAGCAGCTCGCAGCCGCAACCACCCGCTCCTTCGAGCCCTTGCAACACTGTGTTGCAAGGAAGGACGCGGCCGGACCGGACGAGGCCGAGGACGGCGATGGGCTGCTGCTCGTCTACACGAGCGGCACGACCGGCAACCCGAAGGGCGCAGTTCTCACGCATGCGAACTGCTTCTGGACGAACGTCAGCTTCGACCTCGCGACGGGCATCGACCGCGACGACGTCGTGCTGCAGGTGCTGCCGCAGTTCCACGTCGGTGGCTGGAACGTGGCGCCGCTGCTCGCCTGGTGGAAGGGCGCGCGCGTGATCCTCGAGCGGCAGTTCGAGCCCGCGCGTGCGCTCGAGCTCATCGAGGAGCGGCGCGTGACGATGATGATGGGCGTGCCGGCGACCTACCTGTTCATGTCCCAGCAGGCCGGGTTCGCGTCCGCCGACCTCGGCAGTCTGCGCCGCGCCGTCGTCGGCGGCGCACCGATGCCGGAGGCGCTCCTGGAGGTGTGGGCTGAGCGCGGCACGGAGATCGTCCAGGGTTACGGGCTGACCGAGGCGGCCCCGAACGTCCTCTGCCTGCCGCCGGAGGACGCCATGCGCCGCGCCGGCTCGGCCGGCAAGCCGTACCCATACGTCGAGGTGCGGCTCGGTGACGAGGACGAGCTGCTCGTCCGTGGGCCGAACGTGTTCGCCGGCTACTGGCGCAACCCCGGGGCGACCGAAGCCGTGCTCGACGCCGACGGCTGGCTCCGCACGGGCGACATCGCCGAGTGCGACGTGGACGGCTTCTTCCGCATCAAGGGCCGGCTCAAGGAGATGTACATCTCGGGCGGGGAGAACGTCTATCCAGCCGAGGTCGAGGCGGTGCTGCACGAGCACGAGCAGGTCGCGGACGCTGCGGTCGTCGGCGTCGACGACGAGCGCTGGGGCGAGGTCGGCGCCGCGTACGTCGTCGCCGACGGCCTGGGGGAGGACGAGCTGCTCGAGTGGTGCGGCGCCAGGCTCGCCCGCTTCAAGGTGCCGAAGTCGGTGTGCTTCGTGGAGGAGATCCCGCGCAACGGCCTCGGCAAGATCCAGAAGGATCAGCTGCGCGACCTGGAGGGAGTCCGATGACCGATGTGGTGACCGGGGCGGACGGACGCGAGCTGTCGCACCGCGGGGTCGCGACCCGCCAGCGCTTGCTCGACGCCGCCGAGCAGGTCTTCGGCGAGCTCGGCTTCCACGACGCGTCGATCGTGAAGATCACCGAGGTCGCCGGCGTCGGTCAGGGCACGTTCTATCTCTACTTCCGCTCGAAGCTCGAGGTCTTCGACGAGCTCGTTCGCGACCTGAACCGGCGCATCCGCCACGCGATGACCGAAGCCGCTGCCCCGGCGGAGACGCGGCTCGAGGCCGAACTCCTCGGCTTCCGCGGGTACTTCGAGTTCGCCGCGCAGCACCCGGGTCTCTACAAGATCATCCGCCAGGCCGCGTTCGTCTCGCCGGACATCTTCCGCTACCACTACGACCGGGTCTCAGAGCCGTACGTCGAGGCGCTGCAGGAGGCGATGGGCCGTGGCGAGACGGGGACGATCGACCCCGAGGTAACGGCTTGGGCGCTGATGGCGATCGGCGAGATGGCGGGCATGCGCTGGATCGTGTGGGGCGACGGCGAGGTGCCGGACAGGGTGGGCGAGGAGCTGGCGCGCATCATCCGCTGCGTGCTGGATGCGCCGCGATGACACGGGTCTCGCTCGCGGCCACGGCGGCGTACCTTCCGGAGCGCTGGATGCCGGCCGCCGAGGTCGCCGAGCTGAGCGCGATCCCGGAGCGGGTGATCGTCGAGAAGTTCGGGCTCCGCGGGAAGCACATCGCCGCGTCGGACGAGCACGTCAGCGACCTCTCCGTGCGCGCCGCCGAGCGCCTGCTCGCCGAGAGCGGTACCGAGCCGGAGGAGCTGGACGTGGTCATGTACTTCGGGTCGATGTGGAAGGACTGGGCGATGTGGCAGGCGGCGCCGTGGATCGCCCACCGGCTGGGTGCGACCCGGGCGTACGCGGTCGAGTACGACAACGTTTCGTGCGGGACGCCGGTCGCGCTGCGGGTCGCGCGCGACATGCTGCTGGCAGAGCCCGACCTGCGCTCGATCCTCGTCGTCGCCGCCTGCCGCGAGTCGTACCTGCTGGACTACGGCAACGACCGCTCCCGCTTCATGTTCAACTTCGGCGACGGCGCGGTGGCGGGGCTGCTCGTCAAGGACGGCGGGCGCAACGAGGTGCTCGGCAGCCACGGCGTCACGGACGGATCGCTCTCGCTGCAGGTGAAGGTCGCGAACGGCGGCAGCGTCTCGCCGAACGGCGGCTATCGCTTTCTCGACGTCGACGATCCAACGGAGATGAAGGATGCGCTCGACCGCGTCAGCCTGGCGAACTTCGTCGCCGCCGCCGAGGGTGCGGTCGAGCGGAGCGGCGCGACGCTCTCGGACGTGGGCTACCTGTGCGGCATCCACATGAAGCCGTCGATGCACCGCGCGCTCCTCGCCGAGCTCGGGATCGACGAGGGTCGCGCCGCCTATCTCGACGACACCGGACACATGAGCGGCGTCGACCCGCTGCTCGGCCTCGACCGCGCCGCGCGTGCGGGAGAGCTGCGCGACGGAGAGCTGGTCCTGCTGCTCGCGGCCGGGACGGGCTACACCTGGGCGGCGACCGCCGTCCGCTGGGGCGAGGCCGGCTAGGCCGAGCGGGCGCGCGACACGGGCCGGTCGCGCACGTACTCGAGGATCGCCTCGAGTAGTCGCCAGGAGTGGAGCACGTGCTCGCGCGCGAGCACGCGGGCGCCCGCCGCGGAGCCGGCTCCGATCGCTTCGCGGATCGCGCGGTGCTGCTCGTCGTTCCGGGCGTACAGCTCGTCCAGCTCGGCGCGTGCGACCCAGGTGATCTGGCCGATGAACGTGCGGCGCGCCCCCTTGGAGACGCGCTCGACGTATGGTGACCCGGCGGCCGCGTAGATCACGTCATGGAAGGCGTAGTTCGCCTTCATCCACTCGATCGCGAGCGCGTTGTCCTCGACGCCGCCGCGGGCCTTCGCGCGGAGCTCGAGCGTGAGGACGCTGAAGCGGAGCTCGGCCTCGTCGAGGCGGCGCAGGTCGTCGGCCGTCATCCGGGGCGTCGCCAGCTCGGTGACGAGGCTCTCCAACTCCGCCCGCACGAGGAACGCCTCGCGCAGCTCGTCGCGCGACAGGGCCCGAACGCGGACGCCGCGGTTGGGGACGAAGGAGACGAGCCCGAGCGCGGCCAGGCGCCGCAGCGCCTCGCGGATCGGCGTGCGGCTGACGCCGAAGCGCTCGGAAAGCTGCTCCTGGCGGAGGACGACGCCGGCCTCGATCGCGCCCGAGACGATCTCGTCCTCGAGGACGAGGGCGATCTCGTCGGCCTTCGTGGAGAGCGACGGCGACGCCATCTCGGTCGCCAGTGTACGAGCGCTAACCGGCAGGCGGAACGAGCGCGTAGCTCGACCCGTCGACCTGCACCGGCATGAACGGCAGGCCGTGACCCGTTGCCCACTCGTCGATCAGGCGTGCGACCTCGCCGCCGTCCTGGGTGTCGGCGATCACCTCGCAGCCGCCGCGTGACAGCTTGCCGGTCACGCCGCCGGCCTCGAGCGCGGCGAGCACCTCGGGCCCGTCGACCTGTCTCGTCAGCTCGACCGCAATCGTCATGCCGCCTCCCTCGTCTTGTCGAACTGCGCCTCTTCCGTCGATCCCGTCAGCGCCAGCGTCGAGGACTCGCCGCCGGACACGGCCGACGCGACCGCGTCGAAGTAGCCGGCGCCGACCTCGCGCTGGTGCCTCGTCGCCGTGTACCCGGAATCCTCGAGCGCGAACTCGCGCTCCTGCAGTTCGACGTATGCCTCCATGCCGCGCTCGCGGTAGCCGAGCGCGAGCTCGAACATCGCCTCGTTCAGCGCGTGGAAGCCCGCGAGCGTGACGAACTGGTAGCGGTACCCCAGCTCGCCGAGCTGCTGCTGGAAAGTCGCGATCTCCGCGTCGTCCAGGTGCCGCTTCCAGTTGAACGACGGCGAGCAGTTGTACGCCATCAGCTTGCCGGGGAAGCGCTCGTGGATCGCCTGCGCGAACTCGCGCGCCTCGCCGAGATCCGGCGTCGAAGTCTCGAACCAGATCAGGTCGGCGTAGGGCGCGTAGGCGAGCGAGCGGGCAATCGCGGACTCGAGCCCGGCCTCGATGCGGAAGAACCCCTCGGGCGTGCGCTCGCCGGTGCAGAACGGCAGGTCGCGTTCGTCGACATCGCTCGTCAGCAGCGTCGCCGAGAGCGCGTCGGTGCGCGCGACGAGCAGCGTCGGCACGCCGAGGACGTCGGCGGCGAGCCGCGCCGCGGCGAGCGTGCGGATGAACTGGCTCGTCGGGACGAGCACCTTGCCGCCGAGGTGGCCGCACTTCTTCTCGGACGCGAGCTGGTCCTCGAAGTGCACGCCCGCGGCGCCTGCTTCGATCATCGACTTCATCAGCTCGAAGGCGTTCAGCGGGCCGCCGAAGCCGGCTTCCGCGTCGGCGACGATCGGGACGAGCCAGTGCCGGTCGCGGTCGCCCTCGGCCCAGTGGATCTGGTCGGCGCGCAGGAGTGCGTTGTTGATGCGGCGGACGAGCGCCGGCGCCGAGTCGGCCGGGTAGAGGCTCTGGTCGGGATAGGTCTGGCCGGACAGGTTCGCGTCGGCCGCGACCTGCCAGCCGGACACGTAGATCGCCGGCAGGCCGGCCTTCACCATCTGCACCGCCTGGTTCCCGGAGAGGGCGCCGAGGCTGGGGACGAACGGCTCGGACCGCAGCAGCGACCACAGGCGCTCGGCGCCGAGGCGCGCGAGCGTGTGCTCGACGACGACGGAGCCGCGCAGGCGCTCGACGTCCTCGTCGGAATAGGGACGTTCGATCCCGTGCCAGCGGTCGTCGTGCGGCCTGCTGCCGTTCGTACCCATGCTCGTTCCTCCCTCGCTCGTCAGTTGTCGTGATCGCACTCGCACGGATCCGGGCAGGTGCACTCGGCGAGCTCGGCGGTCGTGAGGATGACCTCGTCCCGCTCGTGCGCGTCTGCATCTGGGATCCATAGCGGTGCTGTTTGAGGCGTCATATGCTCGATTTGTAGCATCTTGGATCCAAAATGTCCAGATTTCGGATCCAATAAACGTCCGGAGCCGGCGCTCTGCGGGCTCGTAGAATGGGTCTCATGGACCCGCTCTACCGCCCACAGGGAGTCGAATCGCGCTGGCAGGAGACCTGGGAGGCCGAGGGCCTGTACCAGGCAGAGGCTTCGGATCCACGCGAGACGTTCGTGATCTGCCTGCCGCCGCCGAACGTCACGGGCGAGCTGCACATGGGCCATGCGCTGAACGCCTCGTGCCAGGACGTGCTGATTCGCTGGCACCGCATGCGCGACTTCAACGCGCTCTGGCAGCCCGGCTACGACCACGCGTCGATCGCGCTGCAGCGGGTGATGGTGCGCCGGCTCGCGGCCGAGGGGATCGACTACAAGCAGTTGGGGCGCGAGGAGTTCGAGCGCCGCTGCTGGCAGTTCATCGACCAGTACGGCGACCACATCGTCGGCCAGCTTCGGTCGCTCGGCGCGTCGCTCGACTACCGGCGGATGCGGTTCACGATGGACGACGCCTACACGCACGCCGTGATGTGCTTCTTCGTCCACCTCTGGAACGCGGGCCGGATCTACCGGGCGAACCGCATCGTCAACTGGTGCACCGGCTGCGCGAGCACGGTGTCCGACCTCGAGGTCGACCACATCGACGTCGACGACACGCTCTCGTTCGTGCGCTACCCGCTCGCGGACGGCTCCGGGCACGTGACGATCGCGACGGTGCGGCCGGCGACGATCCTCGCGGACGTGGCCGTCGCGGTGAATCCGAAAGACGAGCGCTACCGCGGTCTCGTCGGCAAGGAGGTGATCGTCCCGGTTGCCGAACGGCGCGTGCCGATCATCGCCGACGAACGCGTTGAGACGGATTTCGGCTCCGGCGCGCTCAAGATCACGCCCGGCCACGACACCGTGGACTGGGAGATCGGCCGCGACCACGATCTGCCGGAGCCGATGGTGATCGGGCTCGACGGGCGCATGAACGCCGAGGCCGGGCCGGACTACGAGGGACTCACGCAACAGGAGGCCGACAAGAAGATCCTCGCCGAGCTGAAGGAGCGCGGACTGCTCGAGAAGCAGGAGCCGTACCGCCATGCGGTCGGCCACTGCAACCGCTCGGGCGACCGGATCGAGCCGCTCGTGCTGCTGCAGTGGTGGGTGGAGATGAAGGAGCTCGCCGCGCCCGCGATCGCCGCGCTGCGCGACGGGCGCGTGCGCACGAAGCCGGAGCAGCAGACGAACGTGATGCTCTCCTTCCTCGAGAACATCCGGCCCTGGTGCATCTCGCGGCAGCTCTGGTGGGGCCACCGGATCCCGGTCTGGTACTGCCCCGACGGGCACATGACGGTGTCCGAGACGGCGCCGTCCGCCTGCGGCGAGTGCGGCAGCGACGAGCTGCGACAGGACGAGGACGTGCTGGACACGTGGTTCTCGTCCGCGCTCTGGCCTTTCGCGACCCTCGGCTGGCCCGGGCAGACGCCCGATCTCGACCGCTTCTACCCGGGCGACGTCTGTTCGACCGGGCGGGACATCAACTTCCTCTGGGTCTCGCGGATGATCTGGGCCGGGATCGAGCTGATGGGCGACATCCCGTTCTCGGCGGTCAACTACCACTCGATGATCCTGGCGCCCGACGGACGGCGTATGTCGAAGAGCCTTGGCACGGGCATCGACCCGACCGACCTGATCGAGCAATACGGTGCCGACGCGACCCGCTACGGCCTGCTGAAGATGTCCTCGTCGCAGGACGTGCGCTTCTCGCACGGGGCGATCGAGGAGGGGCGAAAGCTCGCGAACAAGCTCTGGAACGTGTCGCGGCTTCTGCTCTCCCAGGCCGAAGGCATCCAGCCGGACGGCCGCGCCCGCGACGTGGAAGAGCACTGGATCATTGCGCGCCTCCACGAGACCCGGGCCCAGATGGATCCGGCAATCCCGGCCTTCGAGTTCGCGGCGGTCGTGGACAGGCTCTATCACCTGACCTTCGACGACTTCTGCGACTGGTACGCCGAAGCAGTCAAGCCGAGGCTCTACGCGGGTGACGAGGACGCGAGAGCGACCGCGCTCTACGCGCTCCAGTACCTGCTGAAGCTGCTCCATCCCGTCATGCCGCACGTGACGGAGGAGATCTGGTCGCAGTTCCACGACGACCGGCTGATGACGGCGCCGTGGCCGGTCGAAGATGGCGTTGCGCTCACGTCGGCCCACGAGCTGGACAACGTCCAGGAGGCGGCGCGGATCTTCCGGCGGAGCGGCGTTCGGGTCGAGTTGGAGGGAGACGCGCTGCGGATCTTCGAGGCAGTCGTCAAGCCGGAGCGCGCGAAAGTCAACGGGAACGTCGATGTCGAGCGAGCGCGGCTCCACAAGGAGATCGACCGGATCGAGCGCATGCTCGACAACCCGGGATTCGTCGACAAGGCGCCGCCTGAGATCGTCCAGGCAGAAAGAGACAAGCTCGAGCGCTACCGGCGCGAACTCGATGCGATCGGCGGTTGAGTGGCTCGAGTCGCTCTCGCCCTGGCCCGCTGACGGGTTCGGGCTGGAGCGGATGCGCGCGCTGCTCGCCGGGCTCGGCGACCCGCAGCTCGCGCTCGTGAGCGTGCACGTCGTCGGCACGAAGGGCAAGTCGACGACGACGCGCACGATCGAGGAGACGCTGCTCGGCGAACGGGTGCTGGCCGCCGCCTACACCTCGCCGCACGTCAGCGGCTGGGCCGAGCGTATCCGCGTCGGCGGGCAGGAGGTCGACGTCGAGCGCGTGCTCGCGCGCGTGCGGCCGGCGGCGGTCGCGCTCGCGGCGACGCAGTTCGAGACGCTGACGGCGGCGGCCCTGACCGAGTTCGCCGAGGCCGGCGTCGAGGCTGCGGCGATCGAGGCGGGCCTCGGCGGCCGGTTCGACGCGACCAACGTTCTCCGCTCGCCGGTGCAGGTGCTGACGAACGTCGGGCTCGAGCACACGGACGTGCTCGGCGAGACGCGCGAGGCGATCGCCGCCGAGAAGCTCGCCGTCGTGCAGCCCGGCTCGACCGTCGTCCTCGGCGAACCCGAGTGGGAACCGCTCGCCCTCGCCAACGGTGCCGCGCGCGTGATCGTCGAGACGGGCGGCAACCGGGCCCTCGGCGGCGCCGCGGCGGGCGCGTTCCTCGGCCGGGCGGTCGAGCCGGCCGACGTGCGGCTCCCCGGACGCCTCGAGGTGCGCGGAGACGAGATCCGCGACGGTGCCCACACTCCGGAAGCGGTGCGCTACGTGGCTCCGTCACTGCCTCCAATCGGATCGATCGTCGCCTCGATCCTCGCGGACAAGAACGTCGACGCCGTCCTGGCCGAGCTGGCTCGGCTCGCGCCGGTGCTCGTCGCGACGGCGTCGTCGAACCCGCGCGCGCTCCCGGCCGCCGAGCTCGCCGCGCGTGCGGGCGGGCGCTTCGAGCGCGTCGAAGCCGTCGCCGACCCGCACGAGGCGCTTCGCCGCGCGCACGAGCTCGGCGAGCCCGTGCTCGTCACCGGCTCTCTCTACCTGCTCGCCGACCTGGCCGCGGCCGAGACGGCGCGGACGGTGCGATGACCGAGGCCGAGTCGGTCACACGCGCGCACGCGCCGGCGACCGTCGACTCGCTGGCCGCCGACCTCGCCGCGCTCGGCGTCGGCGAAGGCAGCGTCCTGCTCGTCCACTCGTCGCTGAGCTCCCTCGGCTGGGTCTGCGGCGGGCCGGTCGCCGTCGTGCTCGCGCTGCAGCAGGCCGTCGGCGACGAGGGCACGATCGTTGTGCCGACCCACTCGACCGACCTGTCCGACCCGGCCGGCTGGCGCAACCCGCCGATTCCCGAGGAGTGGTGGGAGACGGTGCGAAACTCGATGCCGGCGTTCGACCGCGACCTGACGCCGACCCGCGGGATGGGGAAGATCGCCGAGTGCTTCCGTAGCGGACCGGGCGTCGTCCGCAGCGGCCATCCGCAGGTCTCGTTCGCCGCCCGCGGGCCGCACGCCGAGAGGATCACGAGCGGCCACCCCCTCGCCTTAAGCCTGGGCGAGGACTCTCCGCTCGCCCGCGTCTACGATCTGGGCGGCCACGTGCTGCTGCTCGGCGTCGGCCACGACTCGAACACGTCGCTCCACCTGGCCGAGTACCGCTCCGGCCGCGCCAGGCCGGGCAAGAACGGCGCACCGCAACTCGTCGACGGCGCCCGCCGCTGGGTCGAGTTCGAGGATCTCCAGATCGACTCGGGCGACTTCCCGCAGATCGGCGAGAGCTTCGAGCGCGAGGTCGGCGTCCGCCGCGGACGAGTCGCGCAGGCCGACGCGATCCTCGTTCCGCAGCGGCCGCTCGTCGACCACGCCGTCCGCTGGATGCTCGAGCATCGCGTGCCCGTGGGAGCCGTGTGACCGTGGCACAGCACGGTCCGCGGCTGAGCGTCGTCGTCTTCGCGATCTGCGCGCTGGCCGTCTTCGTAGGATTGGCGTTTACGGCGGGGTACGTAATAGGCAAACTGCTTCTCTAGTGCCGTCAGTCCATTTGCTTCTGCTCTCCAACTTCTTCGGCTCCCGGACATGGGCGTGGGCGCGCGGGGGACTGATCACCGCCGGCGTCGTCTTCTGGCTCGCGGTCGGCTTCTGGACGTTCAAGGACGCGCGGCGCCGTATCGCCAGCCCGTGGCTCGTCGGCGTGGCGACGCTCGTGGGGCTCGTGCCGATCGTCGGAGTGCTGATCTACATGCTCTTCCGCCCGCCCGAGTACCTGGACGAGATCCGCGAGCGCGAGCTCGAGATGCGGGCGATCGAGGAGCGGCTCTCGGCCGGCAGCAGCGAGTGCCCGGTCTGCCGCGCCCAGGTCGAGTCGTCCTTCCTCGTGTGCCCGGTTTGCACGACGCGGCTCAAGGAGGCCTGCGTCACCTGCAAGGCGCCGCTCGAGCCGCTCTGGCAGATGTGCCCGCACTGCGAGACGCCGGTGACGCGTCGGCCGCCCATCGACCTCGCCGACCATCTCGAGAACACGCTCCTCGCACAGCCCGCGCCCCGGCCGCCCTCGCGCCGACGCCAGCCGCGCGGTCGCTAGACTCGCGCCCCGTGGCAGCGGAGCGGACACTCGTGCTCGTCAAGCCGGACGCGGTCCAGCGCGGCCTGTCCGGCGAGATCGTCGGTCGCCTCGAGCGCCGCGGCCTCGTGTTGCGCGCGGCGAAGCTGCTCGTCGTCAGCCGCGAGTTGGCCGAGCAGCACTACGCCGAGCACAAGGAGAAGCCGTTCTTCGGCGAGCTCGTCGATTTCATCACCTCTGCGCCGACGCTCGCGCTGGTGATCGAGGGCGAGGGCGCGATCGGCGTCGTCCGGACGACGATGGGCTCGACCAATCCGCGCGACTCCGCGCCGGGGACGATCCGCGGCGACCTCGCGCTCGCGATGCCCGACAACCTGATCCACGGCTCGGACTCGCCGGAGTCGGCCGCGCGCGAGATCGCGCTCTGGTTCTCGGACCATGAAGTCGTCGGCTGAGCAGAACCGCGCGTACTGGGATCGCCGGTCGGACGAGTACCAGGAACGGCACCAGGAGTTCATCAACCGCCCAGAGGCGCGCTGGGGAACGTGGCAGATCCCGGAATCCGAGCTGCAGGTGCTCGGCGACGTGGCCGGGAAGGACGTGCTCGAGCTCGGCTGCGGCGCGGCGCAGTGGGCGATCCTGCTCGCTCGCCAAGGGGCGCGCATGGTCGGGCTCGACAACTCGGAGCGGCAGCTCGAGCATGCCCGCGAGCGCATGGCCGCCGCCGGCGTCGACTTCCCGCTCGTGCACTCGCCCGCCGAGTCGATCCCGCTCGACGACGCGAGCTTCGACGTCGTCCTCTGCGATCACGGCGCGCTCAGCTTCGCCGATCCACTGCTCGTCGTTCCCGAGGCGGCACGCGTGCTGCGCCCCGGCGGCCTGTTCGCGTTCTCGCACTTCACGCCGTTCTGGTGGATCTGCGTGGACGAGAACGACGAGACCCAGCAGCGGCTCGTCCTCGACTCCTTCGGCCTCCACCGCTTCGACGACCCCGAGGGCAGCGTCCACTTCCAGCTTCGGTACGGCGAATGGATCGCGCTCTTCCGCCGCTGCGGCCTGACGGTCGAGGCGCTGATCGAGATCAAGCCGCCCGAGGGCGCCGAGTCGACCTACCGCACTCCGGAGGAGACCGCCTGGGCGAGGCGCTGGCCGATGGAGGAGATCTGGAAGGTGCGGAAGTGGAGCTGAGCGAGCACGCGAAGCGCAACCAGGCCGAGTGGGAGAAGGCCGCGCCCGAGTACGAGGAGAACGGCCGCCGCGCGTGGGCCGGCGAGAAGGAGCCGGACTGGGGCATCTGGAGCATTCCGGAGTCAGAGGTGGGGGCGCTTCCGGACGTGGCTGGGAAGGATGTCGTCGAGCTCGGCTGCGGCACGGCGTACTGGTCGTGCTGGCTTGCGCGTATGGGGGCGCGGCCGGTCGGCGTCGACATCACCGACGCCCAGCTCGCGAACGCCCGCAGGTTCATGGCCGAGTACGGGCCCGAGTTCCCGCTGATCCAGGCGTCCGCCGAGGACGTGCCGCTGCCGAACGCGAGCTTCGACGTCGCGTTCTCCGAGTACGGCGCGTCGATCTGGTGCGACCCGTACCTCTGGATTCCCGAGGCGGCGCGGCTGCTGCGGCCGGGCGGCGAGCTCGTCTTCCTCGTCAACGGCACGCTGGCGGTGCTCACGGCCGATCCACCGAACGAGACGGAGCTCGAGCGCGACTACTTCGGCATGCACCGGTTCGAGTGGCCCGAGGAGGGAGACAGCGTCGAGTTCCATCTCGGCTACGGCGAGTGGATCCGGCTGCTGCGCGAGCACGGGTTCGAGGTCGAAGGGCTGATTGAGCTGCAGGCGCCGGCCGACGGGCCGGAATCGCGGTTCGAATGGGTGACGCGGGACTGGGCGCACCGCTGGCCTTCGGAGGAGATCTCGGAAGGCCCGGAAGCGCTAGTCCTCGCGTCGACGTCGCCCCAGCGGCGCGCGATCCTCGAGCAGTTGCGCCTCCCGTTCACGGTCGTCGCTCCCGACTACGAGGAGATCGGCGACGACCCCGTCGAGCACGCGGCCGGCAAGGCGCGGTCGGTGGACGGCGCCGGGCCTCCCGTGCTCGGCGTCGACACGGACGTGTTCGTCGACGGGCGGCGGTTCGGGAAGGCCGAGACGCCGGCTGAGGCTGCGGCGATGCTCGAGCGTCTCGCCGGCCGCACGCACGAGGTCGTGTCGGGGCTCTGCCTGCTCGGCCCGAGCTGGGAGGAGCTCCACCGCGTCGTCACGCTCGTCGAGTTCCGCGCGCTCGCGGGGCGCGAGATCGAACGGTATGTCGAGGCCGGCGAGTGGCACGGCCGCGCGGGCGCGTATGCGATCCAGGGACTCGGCGCCTCGCTGGTCGCACGCATCGACGGCGACTACCTGAACGTCGTCGGGTTGCCCGCCGGTCTGCTCGTCCGCCTGCTCGCCGAGCGGTTTCCCGGCCGGTACGGCTTCGGCTAGCAGGGCGTTTCGGCTTCGGCTCTGGGGCGCCGCTAGACTCGAAAGCCAGGTCATGCCCCTCTTCGACACGCTCACCGGCTTCGGCAGCCGCGACATGGCCGTGGACCTCGGGACCGCGAACACGCTCGTCTACGTGCGGGGCCGCGGGATCGTCCTGTCTGAGCCGTCGGTGGTCGCGATCGACACGCGGAGCGGCGAGGTGCACGCGGTCGGGGTCGAGGCGAAGCGCATGCTCGGCCGTACGCCCGGCTCGATCCAGGCGATCCGCCCGCTGAAAGACGGCGTCATCGCCGACTTCGACGTGACCGAGCAGATGCTCCGGCACTTCATCCAGAAGGTGCACCAGCACCGCTTTGCGCACCCGCGCGTGGTCGTGTGCGTGCCGTCGGGCGTCACGGGCGTCGAGCGGCGCGCGGTCGAGGAGGCGACGCTCAGCGCGGGCGCGCGGCAGGCGTACCTGATCGAGGAGCCGATGGCGGCTGCGATCGGTGCCGGCCTGCCCATCGCCGAACCGGCGGGGAACATGATCGTCGACATCGGCGGCGGTACCAGCGAGGTCGCGGTCATCTCGCTCGGCGGGATCGTCGTCTCGCAGAGCCTTCGCGTCGGCGGCGACGAGATGGACGAGGCGATCATCAACCACGTCAAGAAGGAGTACAAGCTGCTGATCGGGCAGCAGACGGCAGAGGAGATCAAGCTCGAGATCGGGTCGGCGCACCCGCTGCGTGAGGAGATCCAGGCCGAGGTGCGCGGGCGCGACCTGCTGACCGGCCTGCCGAAGACGGTGATCCTCTCCTCGGACGAGGTGCGGCACGCGCTGGACGAGCCGGTCGGCCAGATCATCGACGCGATCAAGCAGACGCTGGACAAGACGCCGCCCGAGCTGGCCGCGGACATCATGGACCGCGGGCTGATGCTCGCCGGCGGCGGGTCGCTGCTCGGCGGGCTCGACGAGCGGCTGCGGCAGGAGACGCACATGCCGGTGCACGTCGCGGAGTCGCCGCTGACGTGCGTCGCGGTGGGGTCCGGCCGGAGCCTCGAGGAGTTCGAGGTCATCCACCGCTCGCAAAAAGCTCGCGGCCGCGGCCGCCGGAACAACTACCGCTCGTAGCGCGCCGCCCGGCGGCTGGGCCGTCCTTTCCGTCCGGCTGTGGACGGAAAGTCACGCATTTGTCACGGTCCGGGCACTGTCTCGTGCGGCTTCGCGGGGTACGCTGACCGCGGGTGGCGGGTGGTTCTCTTCCCCACCCAGGGTGGGGAGGGGAGCCACGTTGTGGTCCGTTTAAGCCGCGGCTGGGTCGGCGGTCGGTGTTCCGCGGGCTCCCCTAAACTGTCGGGCTCGTGCCTCGCAACCGATCAGTGCGGGTCGCGGCACTCGGTGCTGCCCGAGGGCGGCCGGTCGCTTCCTCCCAGATGTCCGCACGCGCCTCGAGCGTGCTGCGCCGGCGCGTCGTCGTCGCCGTGCTCGTGCTCGTCTCGCTTGCGATGCTGACCGTCTACTTCCGCGAGTCGTCGAACGGCAGCCTGCACTCGGTGCAGAGCGCGGGCGCATCGGTGCTGCACCCGTTCGAGGTCGCTGCGAACCGCGTGGCCCAGCCGTTCCGCGACCTGGCCGGCTGGGTCGGCGGGCTCTCAACCGCTCGGAACGAGAACCGCAAGCTCAAAGACGAGAACGCGAAGTACCAGTCTGAGGCTGCCCAGAACCAGATCCTGATGCAGGAGAACGCCGCCTTGCGCAAGGAGGTCCACTACCTCGGCGGCAGCACCTATCCACAGGACTACGACAACCTGACGACGAGCGTCCTCGCGCAGGCGCCCGGCCAGTTCGACCAGCGCGTCGTGGTCGGTGTCGGCGGCAACAACGGCGTCCACGTCAACGACCCCGTCGTCTCGACCACCGGCTTCCTGGTCGGAACCGTCACCCGCGTCTTCTCGAACGCCTCGCAGGTCAAGCTGATCACCGACGAGACCAGCTTCGTCTCCGTCAAGGACGCCAGGACCGGAGCGGCCGGGATTCTCCGCCACAACGACCCGGGCAGCTCGATCATCCTCGACTCGGTGCCGAAGTCCGCGACCGTCAACGCCGGCGACCGGCTGGTCACCGCCGGCTGGAAGCAGGGCCCGTTGACCTCGATCTTCCCGCGCGGCATCCCGGTCGGAACGGTCCAGGGCGTGAACCAGACCGACATCGATCCGTACAAGCAGATCGAGGTCTCGCCCTACGTGGACTTCGGCAACTTGAGCTCGATGATCGTGCTGGTCAAGAAAAAGGCGGGCTCGTGATCGACGGGATCAAGGTCGCCGTCGTCGTCTTCCTCGCCGCGATCCTCGAGGTCTCCGTCTTCTCCGACGTCCGCATCCTCCGCGGCGAGCCGGACATCCTGCTCGTCACGATCGTTGCCGTCTCGCTGCTGCGCGGCTCCGTCTTCGGCGCCTGCGCCGGCTTCTTCGCCGGGCTCGTCGTCGACACGGCGACGCTCGAGACGCTGGGCGTCACCTCCCTGCTCCTGACGCTGCTCGGGTACTGGGTTGGCCGCTACGGCGAGACCACGGGCCGCGACCGGACACACGCACCGTTCCTCTCGGTCGCCGTCGTCACCTTCCTCTACGCACTCGGCGGGCTCGCACTCCGGTTCGTCCTCGACGAGCCCGCGCCGGCGAGGCACGTGCTGGTCGAGACCCTGTTCCAGGGCATCGCGCTGAACCTGATCCTGACCTGGCCCGTCTACTGGGTCGTCCGCCGGCTCCTGCCGCCGAGGCTCGTGCTCACGCGTACGGAAGGAGCGCCCGCACTTGGCCAGTGACGGCAAGCGCCCCGGCGACGGCGGCCGCTTCCTGCCCCCCGATCCGCGCGTCTCGCAGCCCTACCTCCTGACGCCGAGGATGGCGCTTCGGGTCGCGATCATGGGCGCGGTCGCGCTCGTGGCGTTCGGCGTGCTCTTCCTGCGGCTGTGGTCGCTCCAGGTGCTCGCGGCGACGAAGTACCGCAGCCAGGCGCAGGACAACCAGATCCGCCAGATCGCGCTTCAGGCTCCCCGCGGTCCGATTCTCGACGACAAGGGGCGCACGCTGGTCGAGAACACCGTCTCGAACGCCGTCGTCGTCTGGCCGGCCGACCTGCCAAAGAAGCACGACGCGCTGTACGCGGAGATCTGGCAGCTCGCGAAGGTGCTGGACGAGAAGCCGCGCCACATCCTCGCGCTGATCACGGCGCAGGAGCACAACAAGAAGCTCCCCGTCGCGACCACACCGCTGACCCTCCAGGTCGGCATCACCTCCGACCAGGCCGCATACATCTACGAGCACACCGCGCAGTTCGACGGGGTCGAGATCCAGCCGACCTACCTGCGCTACTACCACGCGCCGGGCGGCCTGCTCGCGCAGACGCTCGGGTACGTCGGCCGCATCAACTCGGAGCAGTATCAGGCGCTCCACAAGATCAAGGTCGGCGGCGTCC
This sequence comes from uncultured Actinomycetes bacterium, assembly GCA_963776735.1. Taxonomy (GTDB): domain Bacteria; phylum Actinomycetota; class Thermoleophilia; order Gaiellales; family Gaiellaceae; genus PALSA-612. The sequence continues at coordinate 166,599 of CAVZNV010000023.1, read as the reverse complement.
AGGAGTACCTCCTCGACGACCAGATCGGCCAGTCGGGGATCGAGTCCGCCTACGACCGCTACCTCCACGGCGTGCCGGGAGCCGCGCAGGTGACCGTCGACGCGACCGGTCGGCCGACGAGCCAGGTGCACCAGACGAGAGCGCCGCAGCCGGGCAAGGCGATCCGGCTCACGATCGACATCAGGCTCCAGCGCGCCGCCGAGGACGCGCTCAAGTTCGGGATCAACCTGGCACACCACACGACGGATGGGTTCGCGGCCGACGGCGGCGCCATCGTCGCGATGGATCCGAACACCGGGGCGATCCTCGCGCTGGCCTCGAATCCGACCTACAACCCGCGCGTCTGGGTGCACCGCACGGCGAACGGGCTCAAGCCGCTGCTCAACAACAAGGCCGCCGCCGCGGCGAACTTCCCGGCGATCAACCGCGCGATCGACGCGACGTACCCGCCCGGCTCGACGTGGAAGCCGGTAACCGCCCTGGCCGCGCTCGAGCAGCGCATCGTCGGCCCGTACGACCCGCTGCTCTGCTCGCCCAGCTTCTCGCCGCCGAACCCCTACGGCGGACCGTTGCAGACGTTTTTCAACTGGGACAAGTACGTCGACAACTACATCAGCATGCCGACCGCGCTGATGGAGTCGTGCGACACCTACTTCTACCGCCTCGGCTACGACTTCTACAACCTGCCGGGGAGCAACCAGCCGCTCCAGCAGTGGGCTACGAAGTTCGGCTTCGGCAAGCCCACCGGCATCGATATCGGTCCAGAAGCGAGCGGGCTCGTTCCGACGATCAAATGGCGCAAGCAGGCCTACACGCCGATTACCGACCCGACGAACTGGCGGATCGACTCGACGTGGAAGCCGGGCGACTCGATCCAGCTCGCGATCGGGCAGAAGGACGTCGCCACCACGCCGCTCCAGCTCGCGCGCTTCTACTCGATGATCGCGAACGGCGGCAAGCTCGTGACGCCGTACCTCGTGCAGGACGCCGAAACGCCGAGCTCGGGCGGCAAGGGCACGCCGATCGTGCTGCAGCCGCTCGCGCCGCCGCTCCCGAAGCCGGTCGGCGTCGACCCGGGCTACCTCCAGGTCGTGCGTGACGGGCTCTTCCAGGCGACGCACGACCGGCAGGGCACGTCCGCGACGACGTTCGCGAACTTCCCGATCCAGATCGCCGGCAAGACGGGGACGGCGGAGAAGGTCGTGACGCTGCCCGGCCAGAAGCCGCAGGTGCTGAACCAGTCGCTCTGGTGCGGCTGGGGCCCCTACAACGCGCCGAAGATCGTCGTCTGCGCCGTGATCGAGAACGGCGGCCACGGCGGCACCGCGGCGGCTCCGGCGGCGGCCCAGGTGCTGGCGAAGTTCTTCAACAAGCCCGCCCCGACGACCGGGAAGTCCTCGGACTGATGGTGCAGTACATCGGCACCGCGGCCCAGGCCCGGCGCAGGCGTCGCCGGCCGTCGTCCGTCGGCCAGGTCGACGACAGCCCGTTCCTCGCCAGGCTCGACTGGACGCTGCTCCTCGCCTCGGCGGCGCTCGTCGGCTACGGCCTCTGGGCGATCGGCGGGATCACGAGGCACGTCGTCCCCGGCGACCCGAACTACTACCTTTCGCACCAGTTCGTCTTCGTCGCCGTCGGTGCGGTGGCGATGATCGCGGCGATCGCGATCGACCCGGACTGGTACCGGCGGTCGATGCGCGGCATCTACCTCGCCCTGCTCGGCTCGCTCGCGCTCGTCATGCTCGCGGGTAGCGTCTCGCGCCACTCCCGGCGCTGGATCGACGTCTCGTTCTTCCGCTTCCAGCCGTCCGAGTTCGGGAAGCTCCTGCTCGTCATCTTCCTGGCCGCGTTCCTCGCCGATCGCCTCGACCGGGTCGACGAGTGGCGTACGCCCCTGAGCGCCATCGCGCTCGCGCTGCCGCCGATCCTGCTCGTGTTCGCCCAGCCCGACCTCGGCAGCGCGCTCGTCTACGTGGCGGCGCTGTTGGCCTGTCTCTTCATCAGCGGCACGAGCTGGTCGCACCTGGCGATCCTGGGCGGCGTGGCGATGTTCCTCGCGGTCGCGGTCCTGTGGCTGCTCCCGTCCGCCGGCATCCAGGTGCTGCACAAGTATCAGACGAACCGCCTGACCGGCTTCCTCCATCCGAGCAGCGATCCGCAGGGCGACACGTACAACGTGAACCAGGCGATGATCGCCGTTGGCTCCGGCGGCGCGACCGGGCGCGGCACGACGCAGTCGAGTCAGACGAACCTCGACTACCTGCCCGAGTCGCAGACCGACTTCGCCTTCGCCGCCTTCGCCGAACAGCGCGGCTTCATCGGCGTCGCCGGCCTCCTGCTCCTCTACCTGCTCGTCGTCTGGCGCGGCCTCAAGATCGTGACGGTCGCGCGCGACGGCTTCTCGGCGATCGTGGCCGCCGGGATCGTGGCCGCCTTCGTGTTCCAGATCTTCGTCAACGTGGGGATGACGATCGGCCTCGCGCCGGTCACAGGCATCACGCTGCCGTTCGTGAGCGTGGGCGGATCGTCGCTGATCGCGAGCATGGCGATGATCGGGCTGCTGCAGGCGATCCACGCTCGCGGCCGACGGCGCGCATGAGCAAATTGCCGCTCGCGCCGGGCGAGATCCTCGGCGTCGTCAAGGAGATCCGCACGCAGGCGAAGGAGGACCGGCCGCTCGTCGTCGCGGGCGCGCGTGAGCTCGCCGAGGCGCTCAGGCGCGAGCTGACGAAGGGCGGCGTCGAGAGCGCCGTGCGAGACGTGAGCTCGCTCGACGGAGCCGCGGCCCTGATCTACGTCCTCGCCGGGGCGCCGACCCAGGGCGACCTCGCCGCCCTTAAGCGCGCAGCCCGGGCGCACACGCCGATCGTGGGCGTGATCGCGGCGCCGCGGGGCGAGCACGTCGTCGATCCGCCGTACGTGCTCGCCGAGCACGTCGTGACCGTGCAGCCGGGGTCCGGCTTTCCGATGGACGCGATCGCGCGAGCGCTCGCCCACGCGCTGAACGAGCATGCGACACCGCTCGCCGCGCGCCTCCCGGTGCTGCGCGACGCGGTCGTCGACCGGATCATCACTCGCTTTGCACGCCAGAACGGCGTCATCGGCGTGTCGATCTTCGTGCCCGGCGCGGACATGCCCGTTCTGACCGTCAACCAGATCCGCATGCTGATGCGCATCGCCGACGCGTACGGGTTCGAGTTCGACAGGGAGCGCATCCCGGAGGTGCTCGGCGTGATCGGCTCCGGCTACGGGTTCCGGACCGTGGCGCGCTCGCTGCTCGGCGTCATCCCGGTGGCCGGCTGGGCCGTCAAGGGCGGCATCGCCTACGGCGGCACGCGCGCCCTCGGCGAAGCAGCGCGGCGCTACTTCGAGAGCAAGGCGCCGGTGACGAAGGTCGCGGGCGACCGCGCCGTCTTCCCCCGTTAGGTCGCGCCGAACAAGGTCAGCTCGAGCCGTCGCCGGCGTGATGCGCGCCGCTTGACGACGACGAGCGCGCCGGCGGCGGCTGCGACCGCGCACGCCAGCGCCATGGCCAGGCACACAGCCGACACACCGGCTGCGGCGAACAGGGAGGGCGCGACCGAGACGGCTGCAGCCGTGCCGAGCGCGCGCGCCGCGCCGGCCCAGGCAAGGCCGGCGGTGACGCGGCCCCCGTCCTCGCGGCCCGCGACGGCCGCGTCCACGATGCCTTCGAACGCCGGTAGCGCGACGCCGGCAGCGAACTGCGCCACGACCAGCCCGGCGACGCTCCACGGCGCGAGGATCCAGCCTCCGGCGAAGACGGCTCCGAGCGCGGGCCAGAGCACCGGCGCCGGGATTCGGCGACGCTCGAGCGCTGTCGCGAGCCGCGGCGCAAGCAGCGACCCGGCAAGAAAGGCGAGTGCAGACCACGCGACCGCGGTCCGGCCGTGGAGCTTCGCCGCCAGGCCGACGGCCAGCAGCACCGGGGCGGAGGCGACGAGCATGACGCCGAAGCTGCCCGCGATCGCGCGCGCGTGGCGGGCCATGGAGCGCAGGCGCACCGGCTCGAGCGCGCGCTCGACGGGCGAGCCACCGGCGACGATGAAGGTCGGTGCGAGGACGCCCGCGTAGAGCGCGAGAATCGCCGCCAGCGTGCCGGGCTGCTGCAACGCGGCGATCGAGACGGGCGCCAGCGCGGCCGCGGCGGCCCCGATCCCCTCGATCGACGCGATCGAGCCCAGGTACCAGGCGAGCGCACCCGCGCGCCGGTCGGCCGCCGCGATCTCGGAGCGCATCCCCGCGTAGCCGGTCCAGGCCGTCATGCCCATGGCGGTGACGGCCAGCGCGACGAGCCCTCGCGGCGCGCCCGCGACCAGCAGGACGAACGAGCCCACTCGTAGACATCCCTCGACGAGCGCCGTCGTTCGCAGCAGCCTCCGGCCGCAGAGCCGGCTCGACAGCCAGCCGGTGGCCGGAGCCGACAGCGCCACGCCGGTGAAGAGCGCGCCGTTGTACGTGCCGACGGCGGCGAGCCCCTGCGTGTGCAGCGCGTAGAGGTTGAAGAACGTCCAGCCGACCGAGAGGCCGAGCGAGTCGATCAGGCCGGCGGCGATGACGGCGCGGAGCCGGGACACGAATCCCTCAGAGAGCGCCGACGAACAGGCTCGCCGGCGGCGCGAAGCCGTTGAAGCTCGTGCCGTAGCTCAGCGTGTAGGCGCCGGCCGAGCCGATGTAGAGGACGTCGCCGACCTCGAGCGCAGACGGCAGCCGCACGCTCGGGAACAGCGTGTCCGAGCTGTCGCACGTCGGTCCGGTGACCGTGAAGACCTCGCGTGGCGCATAGGCGTGGTCGGCGCGGGAGCTCCAGAGCGGGTACGTCCAGTGCGTTGCCTGTCGCGTCTCGATCAGGCCGTTGTAGGCGCCGATGTCGAGGTAGATCCAGTTCTCGCCCGCGCGCTTCTCGCGTCCGATCACGCTCGCTGCGAGCACGGCGCTCTCGGCGACGAGGAAGCGGCCCGGCTCGACCGCGAGCTTGGGTGGGACGTAGGGGAGCAAGGCATTCAGCGCCGGCCAGATCGCCCCCGCGATCTCGCCCAGCGAGGGGACATGCTCCGTGTACCGCGCCGGGAAGCCGCCGCTCAGGTTCAGCATCTCGAGCCGGATGTCGTCGTCGGCGAGCGTCGTCAGGAGCCGTCCGGTCCCCGTCAGCGCCTGTCGCCACGCACTCGCGGCGGTGCACTGCGAGCCGACGTGGAAGGTGACGCCGTATGGGCGGAGACCGAGCTCGCGGGCCGTGACGAGGAGCTGGTGCGCATCCGGCGCGGAGGCGCCGAACTTGCGCGAGAGCGGGAAGATGCTCGTCGTGTCGTCCACGCGCAGGCGCACGTAGACGGCGGCGCCGGGCGCGTGCTCGGCGAGCTTGTGCAGCTCGCCCTCGCCGTCGAACGCGAAGCGCCACACACCCGCCTCGTACGCGGCGGCGATGTGCGACGACGGCTTGACGGTGTTCGAGTAGATGACGTCCGCGGGGTCGATCTGCAGCGTCTGGAGCGTGCGCAGCTCGCCGAGCGACGCGATCTCGAAGCTCGACCCGAGCTGCGCCAGCGTCTGCAGCACCTCGAGCGCCGGGTTGCACTTGAGCGCGTAGAAGCACTCCATCCCGCCGAGGCACGCTCCGAGCCGACGGAAACGGTCGCGCACCGTGTCGAGGTCGCAGATCGAGAACGGCGTTTCCTGGTCGATTCGCCGCAGCACCTCGGGGCGCAGGGCGTGCGGCCAGTGCTCCGGAAGCTCGAGATCATGTTGGCGCTCGTCGAGCAGTGCTGACATGCAGTCTCCCATCCGGACGACCGAGGACCGGCCGCCGTTCCAACGTGTGTCGGCCGATCGCGACACCATCTGCAACACCTGCTCCCCCGTTCGGGTGACGTCGTGACCCGAACGGGGGGTCGTGGATCTCCTGACTTGCGGGCCGGGGTCGATAGCTGATCCACAGATGGTGCTTTCAGTCCCGTCGGCAGGCACGCGCCCGGGCTCGGGCGCGCTGAAGAGCGCGGTCGTCGTCGCGCTCGCTTCGGGCTGGATCCTTGCAATCGCGAACGGCTGGGGCGGCCCGGGCGGCCCACGCGCTGTCTCCGACTACGGGCTGACCGTCGCGGCGCTCGCCGCCGGAGCGGGCTGCATCCTCCGGTCGCTTCGCGAGACCGGCCGCTACCGGCTGTTCTGGGCTCTGATCGGCGCGTCGGCGACGTCCTGGGGAACCGGCCAGGCGATCTGGACGTGGTACGAGGTCGTGCAGGGCCGCGACGTGCCGTTCCCGTCGTTCGCGGACGTCGGCTACCTCCTCGCGGTCCCGCTCGCGGCCGCCGGGCTGCTCCTGCTGCCCACCGGCTCGCCGACGATGGCCGGCCGTGCCCGCACGATCATCGACGGCGCCATGATCGCAGGCTCGGCGCTGCTCACCAGCTGGGTGTTCGTGCTCCAGAAGGTCTTCCAGCAGGACGGCGACTTCTTCTCGCACACGATCAGCCTCCTCTATCCCATCGGCGACGTGATCGTGGTCACGATCGTGCTGTACGTCGTCCTTCGCGCCCGGCAGTCGCGGGCGCGCGTCCCCGCCTACGTCTGGCTGATCGGCGCCGGGCTCCTTGCCATGGCGTTCTCGGACAGCGGCTTCACCTACCTGACGGCGACGAACACCTACTCGTCGGGGAGCCTGATCGACATCGGCTGGTTCTGCGGGTATGTCCTCGTCCTGCTCGCCTCGTTCCAGGGCCTCGGCCTCACGCTCGGTCAGGGCGACGAGCTGACGAGAGTGCAGCTGGCCGGCATGTGGCTGCCGTACGCGGCCGTCATCGTCGCGGTCGCATCGAGCTCGTTCGAGCTCGTTCGCTCCGGGAACGTCACCTCGTTCGTCTCGTGGGTGCGAACGGCGATGATCGTCGCGATCGTCGTCAGGCAGATCCTCACGCTGCGAGAGAACCGTTCGCTGACCGAACGGCTCGAGGCGAGGCTCCACGACCTGCACCGGAGCGAGCAGCGGTTCGAGGCGCTCGTCCAGCACTCGTCCGATGTCGTCACGGTTGTCGACGCCGACGGGCTGGTGACGTACCAGAGCGAGTCGGTCCTGCGCGTCTTCGGCTACAGCGCCGAGGAGCTGACCGGAACCTGCCTCGCGGACGTCCTCGAGCCCCGAAGCGGCGAGAGGCTCCTGCACGCGCTTGCCGACGTCGCGTCGGAGCGGCAGGGCGTACGCGTGCTCGAGATCGAGGTCAAGCACGCGACGGGCCGACTCTGCCACGCGGAGATGACGATGACGAACCTGCTCGAGAACCCGAGCGTCGGCGGCGTCGTCCTGAACACGCGCGACATGAGCGAGCGCAAGGTGCTCCAGGACCAGCTCGTGCACGAGGCCTCCCACGACTCGCTGACTGCTCTCGCCAACCGCTCACTCTTCCGCGACCGCGTCGAGCGGGTGCTCCGCACGGCCAACGGACGCCCCGCCAAGCTGACCGTGCTCTTCCTCGACCTCGACGGCTTCAAGGAGGTCAACGACAGCCTCGGGCACGCGACCGGCGACATGCTCCTGATCCAGGTCGCCGAGCGGCTGCGTTCGTGCGTGCGACCGATCGACACCGTCGCGCGGCTCGGCGGCGACGAGTTCGCGGTGCTGATCGCCGACAAGAGCTCGGAGCGGGACGGGACGGCGGTCGCCGACCGGATCACGAGAGCGCTGCGGGAGCCGTTCAAGCTCGAGGGCCGCGAGATCGAGGTCGGCGCGTCGATCGGCATCGCCGCCACGGACCAGGACGTCGAGGACGCCGATCATCTGCTCCGCAACGCGGACCTCGCGATGTACCGCGCCAAGGCGACCGGTGCGGGTGGCTTCGAGCGCTATCACCCACGTCTCCACGTCGCGCTCGTCGAGCGGCTGCAGCTCGAGGCCGAGCTGCGCCAGGCCCTCGCCGCGGACGAGCTCGAACTCCACTACCAGCCCACGCTCGCATTCGCCACCGGCGAGATCCAGGGCGTCGAGGCACTCGCCCGCTGGAAGCACCCGCGCCGCGGCTTCATCTCACCCGCAGAGTTCATCCCGCTGGCAGAGCAGACGGGCCTGATCCGGAAGCTCGGACGATTCGGTCTCCAGGAGGCGTGCCGTCAGCTCGCCGAGTGGTCGCAGACGATCCCCGCCTGTGCGGACATGACGGTCAGCGTCAACATCTCGGGACGCCACCTCCAGGACGCGTCGCTGATCGACGACGTGCAGGACGCGCTGGCGGACAGCGGGCTCGAGCCGGCGCGTCTCGTGCTCGAGATGACGGAGAGCGTGCTGATGGACCACACCGAGGAGAACGTCGACCTCCTCGTCAGGCTCAAGGAGCTCGGTGTCGGCCTCGCCATCGACGATTTCGGCACCGGCTACTCCTCGCTCGCCTACCTGCACCGCTTCCCGGCGGACGTGATCAAGATCGACCGCTCCTTCGTCGAGCGGCTCGGCGGCTCCGATTCCGACGCCGAGCTGCTGCGGACGATCGTCCAGCTCGGAAAGAGCCTGCGCATGGTCACGGTCGCCGAAGGCGTCGAGACGGCCGAGCAGGCGGCCGCGTTGCAGCAGATGGGCTGCGAGCTCGCGCAGGGCTTCCACTTCTTCCGGCCGCTCACGCCGGAGCGGCTCCAGCAGCTCTTCGCGAAGCCGGGCCGGGCCGCCGCTGCCTAGATCTAGCCGTTCGGCGAGATGCCTCGCGAGGCGAACACCCGCTTGACCGAGCGGGCCGCGTTCAGCGTCCGGGCGAAGCCGAGGAACGGCGCAAGGTGAATGACCGTCTCCACGATGTCACGCGGCTCGACGCCGACGTTGAGCGCGATGCCGATGTGGTACTCGAGCTGAGGCTCGGCTCCCCCCAGGGCCGTGAGCGCCGAGATGGCCGCGATCTGCCGCGTGCGGTCGTCGAGCCCCGGCCGGCGGTAGACGTCGCCGTAGCCGAACTCGACCACGTAGCGCGCCAGGTCGGGCGAGACGTCGCGCACGCCCTCGATCGCCCGCTCGCCCTGCTCCCCGGCCAGCTCGCGCAGGCGCTCCCAGCCCAGCTCGTACCGATCGTCTCCCACGGTGGGTGCGAGCGTACACTCGCCGTCCGACCTGGGTCCTACTATCGCGGCCGTGGACGATCACGACGACGCTCTGGCCCGGTCGATCAAGGAAGCGGAGGAGCTGCTCGAGATCGAGGAGGCAGACGCCTGGTTCGAGTACCTCGAGTCGACGCGGAACCAGTCCGTGACGCGCTACGGCGAGGTCGAGCCCTGGGCGTGGGCCCGTCTCAACCAGCGCCTCCGCGCCCTCGGCGCCCGCCGCGCGAAGCTCAAGCCCGCCACCGCGGCCTGAGCCCGGCCGCACCGGCCCGGTCCGCGGAAACCGGCTCCGTGCGTCGCGCTGCTACCCTGGAATCGAGGTTTATCCAATTGCCAACCGATAGGAACGCGCTGCGCGCATCGACCCTCCCCGCTGTGGCCCTCGGCGGCGCGCGCGCTCCATACGAAGGAGAACACACTTGCCATTGCCTTGGTTCCGACGCCGTGCGCGGCAGTCGGAGAACGATTCGAACACAGAAACACTCGCAGAGCCGAAGGAGAGCCGCCCTCCGGCTGTAACCGCGGATCCTGTTTCAGCGGAGCCCGCCGGCGATCCCGACGGCTCACAGGCGGCTCGTCGCCGGCGCAGGCGCGGCAGCCGCGGCGGCAAAGGCCGCAAGCGCACCACCGCTCAGACGGCCGAGACCGTCTCCGAAGCCGACGCGAACGGCACCGACGCGAACGGCTCCGGCGCCAAGAAGGCGAAACAGCAGGAGAAGCCCGCCCGCGGCGCGCAGTCGAAGTCCGCGAAGCCGCGTGCACGCCGCTCCGAGCCTCGCCGCCGCCAGCAGGCCCGCAAGCCGCTGCCGGCCGCGAAGCGCGAACTGCTCGTCTCCGTGAACGTGAGCGAGCAGCGCGTCGCAGTCCTCGAGGACGACCGCGTCGCCGAGGTCTACCTCGAGCGCCCGGGCCGCCGCTCGATCGCCGGCAACGTCTACAAGGGCGTCGTCGACAACGTGCTGCCCGGGATGGAGGCCGCGTTCGTCGAGATCGGCCTCGAGAAGAACGGCTTCCTCTACGTCGACGAGATCGTCGGCCCCGAGCTCGAGGGCCGCTCCCGTCACGGCCGCCGCATCCAGGACCTGATCAGCCGCGGCCAGGAGATCCTCGTCCAGGCGGTCAAGGATCCGATGAAGACGAAGGGCGCACGCCTGACCACGGAGATTCTCGCTGCCCGGCCGCTTCGTCGTCTACGTCCCGCAGGGCGAGGGCATCGGCGTCTCGCGCAGGCTCGACGACGACGAACGCGCCCGCCTCCGCGACATCCTCAAGAAGCTCGACCTGCCGAAGGGCGGCGTCATCGTCCGCACGGCCGCAGAGGGCGCGTCCGCCGAGGACGTCGAGCGCGACATCCGCTTCCTCGAGAAGATCTGGAAGGAGATCCAGGCGCGAGCCAAGAAGGCGCCCGCTCCGTCGCTCATCTACAACGAGGCCGAGCTGCCGCTTCGCGTCGTCCGCGACCTGTTCACGGGCGACTTCGAGAAGGCGGAGGTCGACGACGACCTCACCTACAAGCGCATCGTCGGCTACCTGAAGAAGACCTCGCCGCACATGGCCGAACGCGTCGTGCGCTACCGCGGGAAGGAGCCGCTCTTCGAGGCCTCCGGCGTCGACGCCGAGATCCGCTCGACGCTGAACCGGCGCGTCGACCTGCCGTCGGGCGGCTACCTCGTCTTCGACTACGCCGAGGCGTTCACGGTCATCGACGTCAACACCGGACGCTTCGTCGGCTCGCGCTCGAAGACTTCGGGAGCGCGACTCGAGGACACGATCACGAAGAACAACCTCGAAGCGGTCAAAGAGGTCGTCCGCCAGCTCCGGCTGCGCGACATCGGCGGGATCATCGTCATCGACTTCATCGACATGGCCAACCCGAAGAACCGGGAGCAGGTCGAGGAGGAGCTGAAGCAGGAGCTCGAGCGCGACCGGACCAAGACCTACGTCGTCGAGATCTCGCCGCTCGGCCTCGTCGAGATGACGCGACAGAACGTCACCGACGGGCCGCGCGAGATCCTGACGAAGCGCTGCCCGACCTGCGCCGGCGACGGGATCGTCGTCTCCGAGACGTCGCAGGCCGTCGAAGCCGAGCGGAGGCTGCGCGCACTCGCCGCGCAGAGCCCGCGGACGAAGGCGTTCAAGGTCGAGCTGAACGCGCACGTCGCCGCGATGCTGATCGGCCCGGGTGCCGAGCGCCTGAAGGAGATCGACGCGGCCACGAAGCGCGTCTTCCTCGTCGAAGGCAAGGAGGGCGTGCCGCTCGACCACTTCGCTGTGCTCGACAAGGGCACGGTCGAGAAGCTCCAGCCGAAGGCGGACTACGCAGAAGGCCAGGAGCTCGAGGTCAAGCTCGGCGAGCTCGCGCTCCACGACTCCGGTGCAGCCATGGCCAAGCTGGACGGCTACGAGGTCTGCGTCGGCGGCGCCGCGAAGCTGGTCGGCAAGAAGGTGAAGGTTCGGGTCGAGCGGGTGATCGGAACCATGATCTACGCCACTCTCGCCACCGGGCCGAAGGCCGAGGCAGGTCCCGTGCCGATCACGGCGGAAGGCCTGGCCGAGAAGCCGACGCGCGCCCCGAGCAAGAAGGTTGTGGCGGAGGCGGCGCCGGAGACAGAGACGGAAGCGGTCGCCGAGTCGGAAGAGGTCGCCGAGCCGGAAGCCGAGAGTGACGCAACCGGCGAGGACGAGGACGAGACCACGGAGCCGGCGGCACCGCGCAAGCGCACGCGGCGCGGCTCGCGCGGAGGACGGCGACGCAGGAAGCCGGCGGCTGCGGCGAACAGCGCCGAGGCCGAGGACGGCGAACCGTCGGCGGACGAGTCCGGGCAGGCCGAAGAGGCCGGGCCTCGCATCCATCTGCCGGACCCGTCGCTTGGCACCGGGGAAGCCGAAGCCGCGGAAGAGTCCGAGAACGGCGCCGCACCTGCCGCCCGCAGGCGCCGGTCGCGCTCCCGCCGCCGCGGCAGTGGCCAGGGAGCCCAGGCTCCGGCCGAAGGGGCCGCCGCGCCCGAGGCGCCGGTAGCGGAGCCGAAGCGGCCGAAACCGACAGGCGAGCCCGTTCCGACAAGCGAGGCAGTTCCGGCGGGCGAGGCAGTTCCGGCGGGCGAGGCAGTGCCGGCCGTCGAGGCTGAGCAGACCGGCGAGACGCCGGAGGAGGGCGAGCCGAAGCGCAAGAAGACGCGCCGGGGTTCGCGAGGTGGACGCAGGCGCCGGAAAGCCCCGGCCGCGGCGTCCGAGACGGCGCCCGAATAGCGACGCCCTGTCGCTATAGTGGCGGCTCGCGGGCAGGCTCTGCCCGCATTTGCACGCTTGGAGAGCAGCGAAATGGCCTACGCGATCATCTCACTCGGCGGGAAGCAGTACCGCGTCCAGGAGGGGCAGCGGCTCCTCGTCGACCGCGTCGGTCACGCCGAGGGCAAGACCTTTCACCCTGACGTCCTTTTTCTCGGCGGCGACGGCAAGGCCGAGTTCGCCCCGAAGACGCAGGTGACGGCCAAGGTGCTCGGCGAGACGCTGGGCGAGAAGATCCGCATCGGCAAGTACAAGAAGCGCACGGGCTACCGCCGGCACACCGGTCACCGCGCGAAGCTGAGCCAGATCGAGATCACGTCGATCGGTGCGAAGACCGCCGCGGCGAAGCCGGCCGCGAAGGCCGCAGCCGAGAAGCCGAAGCCGGTCGCCGAGAAGGCGCCCGCGAAGCCGAAGCCCGCCGCCCGCAAGCCCGCTGCGACGGCGACCGCCGAGAAGCCGAAGGCGCCGGCCAAGCCGCGCACGCGGACGGCCAAGCCCAAGACTGACGAGGGAGCGGAGTAATGGCGCACAAGAAGGGACTCGGATCGTCGCGGAACGGCCGCGACTCGAAGCCGAAGATGCTGGGCGTGAAGATCTTCGCCGGTCAGGAGGTCAAGGCCGGCATGATCATCGTCCGTCAGCGCGGAACCCAGTTCCGCCCCGGCCCCGGGACCGGTCTCGGCCGCGACCACACGATCTTCGCGAAGCGCCCCGGCACGGTCGCCTTCCGGCAGAGCGGCGAGCGCCGCTTCGTCGAGGTGACCGAAGCCGCGAGCTAGCGGACTAGATCAGCCACTCGCCGTGCTCCTGGACGGTCTCGCCGTCCAGCTCGATGCGTCCCCGGGCGACGTCCTTGACGATGTCCCAGTGGATCGCGCTCTCGTTCGTGGCGCCGAGGTGCGCGAAGCCCTGGCCGAGCGCGAGGTGGATGGTACCCGCGATCTTCTCGTCCCACCACATGTGCCGGACATGGCGTGGGATGCCCTCGTTGCAGCCGATCCCGAGCTCGCCGAGCCGCCGAGCGCCGTCGTCGGTGTCGAGCACCGCGAGCAGGTGGTCCTCCTCCGCACGGGCGGACGCGTCCACGACCCGGCCTGACTCGAATCGCAGACGGATCCCTTCGCAGCGGCGTCCGAGGTACGTCGCGCCGTACTCGCCGAACTCGATCACGCCCTCGGCCGAGTCCTCGAGCGGGCAGAGGAAGAGCTCGCCGCCCGGCATGTTCCGGTGCGCGTCGTCGACCTCGGCGCGCCGCCCGGCGACTGCGAGCGTCAGGTCTGTCCCGGGCGCGACGATGCGCACCGTCTCGGCGGCGTCGAACCGCTCGGCGTAGTGCCGCATCCGCTCGCCCTCCGCGTCCCAGTCGCGGAGGCACGCGGCGTAGAGGATGTCGGCGTACGTCGTCAGGCTGACTCCGGCCTCCTGCGCGAGTCCCTGCGTCGGGAACGGGCACGAGACCCACGGCTTGTCCATGTCGGCCGTCATGTCGATCGCCTTGCGCGCGCCCGCGCGCAGCGCGAGACGCCGCTCCGACGGCAGCTCCGAGCCTGCGTACACGTTCTCGGACGAGAAGAGGATGAGCCGTGCGTCGACCTCCTTGCGGGCGCGGACGTCGATCGACGCCGGTTCGGTGAGCAGCTCGTCCGGCGCCTCCTCCGCCCAGATCGTCTCGAACGGAACACGCTCGAGATCCGTGAAGGACAGGCGGACGAGCGGGTAGGCGCCGCGGCGCGCGAGCGACCGCACGAGCTCCTCGACCAGCGGCCGCGCCAGTGCCGTCGCCTGGATCATCACCTGCCAGCCCGGCTCGACGCCGAGCGAGCGGCCGACGAGCAGCTCGGCGAGCCGGTGCTCCCGTGACGGTTGGTCGTCCATCGCAGCTTATGATCGCCGCTCATGCCGGGTTGGTGCGACAACTACCTCGCGGCCGCCTGCGTCCGACCTCGCGAGCGAGTGAGGGTCGAGGTCGACGAGCCGTTCGCGGCCGAGGCGGAGGAGCTGGCGGCGGCAGCGCGGGCGCTCGGCGCCGAGGCCAGGATCGCACGACTTCCGACGAAACGGCCGCTGCTCGAACCGACGCCCGAGCTGCTCGAGACCGCCGAGTGGGCCGACGTCTCGATCAACCTGCTCCACGAGCTGTTCATCGAGGAGCTGCCTGCGAGGAAGGCGGTGCTGGACGTGCTGCTCTCCCACGGCGGACGCGTGCTCGGCTCGCCGGGCATCGACCACGAGACGCTGCTCGGGGAGCTGTCCCGGCCGATGACGGACGTCGAGCCGGCGGCGCGAAGCTTGCTCGCGGCCGTCGAGGGCGCATGCGAGCTGCACGTGCGCGGCGCCGCGGGCACCGACCTTCGGCTCCGCGTCGACGGGCGACGCTGGATGGACGACGCGCTGCCGCTCGAGCCGGGCGGGATCGCGAACTTCCCGGGCGGCGAGATCTGCATCGCGCCGCTCGCGGACGGCGCTGAGGGCGTGCTGGTCGCCGACCTGACGATCCCTGTCGGGCCTCGGGGGAAGCTCCTACCGGAGCCGGTCGTCCTGCGCTTCGAGGGTGGCCGTGCGCGTTCGATCGAGGGCGGCGAGGCGGGAGATGCACTCCGCCGGCTGGTCGAGGAGTCGGGAGAAGGCGCCGACGTGATCGCCGAGCTCGGGATCGGGCTCAACCCGGCGATCCGCGTTCGTGGACACGTCCTCTTCGACGAGAAGGCGGCCGGCACCGCCCACGTGGCGATCGGCAGCAACGTCGGCCCGTACGGCGGCGACAACGCCGCGTCGATTCACGTCGACTGCGTCTTCTCGGGTCCCGAGCTCGTGGTCGACGGCGTACCCGTGCAGATTCCCTAAAGCTGCGATAGCAGCGCGTCGACGTCGTCGTCGGTCGTGAAGAAGTGCGTCGACAGACGCAGGCGATCCTCAACCGCCGCTGCGATGACATCCGCCCCGCGTAGTCGTGCGACGAGCTTCTCGGCGTGCTCATGAGGCAGCGAGACGAGCGAGGACAGCGGCTCGGGGAGGTCGAGTCCTTGCGCGATCGCCCTCGCGGCGCCGATCGCACGCCGCTCGCGCTCCCGCGCGTCGAGCGAATTCAGCAGCCGAAGCGACTCGAGCATCCCCGCCAGGACCGGCAGCGGGAACATCGTCGGCTCGAACCGTGCTGCGGACTCGTGGCCCGCGTCGGCGTTCTTCCACCCCGGCCGGGGCACGCGCAGCTCCGCAAGTGCGCGGTCGGAGCAGTAGGTCGGGGCAAGGCCGAAGCCCGAGAGCAGGAACTTGTAGCCGTGCGCGCTGACCACATCGGCGCCGAGCTCCCGCGGGTCGACGTCGAGGACGCCCATCGCCTGCGCGGCGTCGAGCGCGAGCCAGGCGCCGTGCTCGCGGCACGCGGCAGCGATCTCGTCGACGGGCGCTCTGGCGCCGGTGACCCGGTCGACCAGGCTGAGCGCGACGGCGCGCGTGCGCTCACCGACGAGCTCCGGGATCTCGGTCGGGCGCGCGGCGCGAACCACGGTCGCGGCGGGGAGGTCGAGGAAAGGCGCCACGCAGCCCTCGAACTCCTGCTCGTACACGAGCACCTCGTCGCCCGCCCGCCAATCGAGCCCGGCCGCGACCAGGCTCATCCCTTCGCTGGTGCTCGTGAGCAGGCAGGCGCTGCGTGGCTCGCAATGCAGGAGCGCCGCGACCTCGCCGCGAACCGCCTCGACGAGCGCGTTGCCGTCCAGTCCGAGCGATCCCTCGCCCGCGTCGCGCTCGAGCCGCTCGGCGGCCGCCCGGACGGCGCGCATCGGCGGCGGGCCGAACGTGGCGAAATCGAGGTAGACCCGTTCCCGCGCGAGCGGAAACTCGTCGCGCCGCAGCGACTCGATCGCTTCGTCGGTCGTCGGCGGCATCGCTGACACACTGTGAACGATGTTCTCGGACCGCGCCCGCTTCCACGTCCTCGCCGGTCGCGGCGGCGACGGCGCGCTCAGCTTCCGTCGCGAGAAGCACGTCCCGAAGGGCGGCCCCGACGGCGGTGACGGCGGCCCGGGCGGCTCGGTCGTCCTCGTCGCGGATCCCGAGCTGCGCGACCTGTCCGCGTTCCGCACCGGTCGCAAGATCGTCGCCGGTCGTGGCGGTCACGGCGGCGGTTCGGGCAAGCACGGCGCGGCCGGGAAAGACGTCGAGGTGCACGTGCCCGTCGGAACCGAGGTGCGCGACGACGCGGGCGAGCTCGTCGCCGACCTGGCCCGTGCCGGCGCGCGAGTCGTCGTTGCCCGCGGAGGCGCTCCGGGCCGCGGAAATCGCCACTTCGCGACGCCGACCCGCCAGACGCCGCGGTTCGCCGAGATCGGCGTGCCCGGCGAGGAGGCCGATGTCGAGCTCCACCTGAAGCTCCTCGCGGACGCGGCGCTCGTCGGCCGTCCCGAACGCCGGGAAGTCGTCGCTCCTGCGGCGGATCTCGAACGCGAAGCCGAAGGTCGCCGACTACCCGTTCACCACCCTCGCGCCCATCCTCGGCACGGTCGACGCGCCGGACGGCCGCCAGCTCGTCGTCGAGGACGTTCCCGGGCTGATCGAGGGCGCGGCCGAAGGCGTCGGACTCGGTCACGAGTTCCTCGCGCACCTGGAACGCGCCAGGACGCTCGTGCACGTGATCGACGCAGCCGACGGCGATCCCGCCGAGCAGTTCCGGGCCGTCGACGACGAGCTCGCCGCCTACGGCGCGGGGCTCGACGAGCTGCCGCAGATCGTCGTGCTGAACAAGATCGACATCGCCCCCGATCCGCAGCTCGAGGTCCAGGACGAGCGTGTCGTCGCTGTGTTCCCGCTCTCGTGCGCGACCGGCGAAGGCGTCGAGCGGTTCAAGCGCTCTCTGTTCTCCCTCGTGCCCGAGCCCGACGACGAGCCGGTCGACGACGAGGCGGTGCCGGGCTTCCTCGTCTACCGGCCCAAGCCGCGCCGCGCAGCCTTCAGGCTGCTGCGTACCGACCGCGGGTTCCGAGTCGTCGGGCGACCACCGGACGAGGACGAGCTCGCGGAAGCCCTGCGGGCGGCCGGAGCCCGCGAGGGCGACGAGGTCGCGATCGGCGACGAGGAGTTCGAGTACCGGTGACGGGGCTCTTCGGCAGCGTCTTCGACCCGCCGCACGACGGGCACGCCGCGCTCCTGCGCGACGCCCGCACGCACTTCGGCTTCGACCGGGTCGTCGTGCTCGTCGTCGTCGACCCGGGCCACAAGCGCGTCGCCACCGATCCCGCGGTGCGCCTGGAGCTCGCACGGCTCGCGTTCCCGGACGACGACGTCGAGCTCGATCCGCATCCGCGCACGGTCGACATGCTCCGCGAGCGGCATTTCGAGGATCCCGTCTTCCTCGTCGGCGCCGACCAGTTCGCGGAGTTCCTCACCTGGAAGGAGCCTGACGACGTGCTCGAGCTCGCGCGGCTCGGTGTCGCCACACGGCCGGGATATCCACTCGAAGCGCTGGATGCCGTCGTTGCCTCGCTGCGGCGTCCCGATCGCGTCTCGTTCTTCGAGATCGAGCGGGTCGACCTCTCCTCGAGCGAGGTTCGCGCGCGGGTGGCGCACGGCGAGCCGATCGACGGCCTCGTCCCTCCGGCCGTCGCCGCCGAGGTCGCGCGACTCGGCCTCTACCGACACGGCGGCTAGACTTGCCCCGTTCCGCTTCCGGAGACGAAACCGACCTGACGTCCCTCGAACAAGCCCGCCGCATCGCCGGCCTCGCCCAGGACAAGCTGGCGCAGGACGTCGTGATCCTCGACATGCGGCCCGTCTGTACCTACACGGACTACTTCGTCATCTGCACGGGCCAGAACCCGCGGCAGACGAAGTCGATCCACGACGAGGTTCACGAGCGGCTGAAGAAGGACGGCCGTGTGCTCCCGCGGTCGGTCGAGGGAGAGCGCGAGTCGACGTGGATCGTGGCCGACTACCTCGACGTCGTGCTGCACGTGTTCACGCCGGAGACGCGCCGGTACTACCGGCTCGAGGAGCTGTGGGGCGACGTGCCCTCGATCGAGGTCGAAGCCGCGACCGCCTGAGGCTAGACTGATCGGCTCGGGGCCGTAGCTCAGCTGGGAGAGCGTTTGGCTGGCAGCCAAAAGGTCAGGGGTTCGATCCCCCTCGGCTCCATTCTGAGAACGGTGCGATCCATCGGTGCTCGACCGGCTCGGCTCCCGCGTCGAGTTCGAGGACGCCGACCCGAGCCGGCCCAACCCAGAGCGAGATTGCAGACGTGAGCGAGCTCGCACGGCTCGAGCAGGCCAAGCCTCGGCTGCGGGGAGTCCTGCACGAGTGGGCGTTCTACCTGGCGATCCCGCTGGGTGTCGTCGTCGGCCTGTTCGCGGACACGTCGACTGCGAAGGTGGCCGCGGCCGTGTTCGCCGGTGGCGTCGTCTGCATGTTCGGCGCGAGCGCGCTGTATCACCGGGTGGCGTGGTCGCCGCCGTGGCGTCGCTGGCTGCGGCGAGTCGACCACGCCGGCATCTACGCGATGATCGCCGGCTCGTACACGCCCTTCGGCCTGCTCGTGCTGTCGGGCGATTGGCGGATCACGGTGCTCGCGATCGTGTGGGGAGGAGCGGGAGCAGCGATCCTGACCCGGTTGTTGTGGGCGCGGCCGCCGCGGTGGCTGCCGGTGCTGATCGGATGTGCACTCGGCTGGGTGGGTGTCGTCGTCTTCCCCCAGCTGTTGACCCGGACGGGGATACTCGCGTCGACGCTCGTGCTTGCGAGCGGGGTGTGCTACACGCTCGGCGGGATCGTCTATGCACGACGCAGGCCCGACCCGTTCCCGGCTGTCTTCGGCTACCACGAGGTCTTCCATGCGCTCGTCGTCGCGGCCGTCGCAGTCCAGTACTCCGTCGTCGCCTTCTTCGTGCTCCCCACCTGAGCGAGCGGGAATCGGACATGATCGGCGCCGTGGCCCGACCAGGAGCGATCGGGCCACGACCTCACGTATGTCGCCGAGCACGGCCTCGTCCCTGGCGCGGCTCGCCGGTCGCATAGCGGAAGTGGTTGGTGATCCTGTAGCCGCCGTCCTCGGTGCGGAACGGCTGCAGGAAGCCCGTCGTGGCCTCGATGACGGCCTCTTCGCCGGCGTGGTTGATCGCACCGACGATCGGGCCGGCCGCCATCAGCCCCGCAAGGGCGGTCGCTTCGTCGGGATAGCTCCAGACGACGGTGACGTCGGCGGTCGAGTTGACGTCGAGGCCGGCCTCGCCGAACACGCGAACGATCGCGTCGTGGTCGGAGAGGGCGAACGGACCGGGCGCGCCGGGAGGCGGTGGCGGGAGCAGCGCTCCGATGGCAGCGAGGTACGCGCCGGCCTCGCACTGCTCGGGCGGAGCCCAGTTCAGGTAGAGGACGCACCCGCCCGGAGCGAGCACCCGGACCGCCTCCGCCAGCGCTGCCGCCGGCCGGGCTGCGTACTGGAAGGAGTTGAAGCCGGTGACGATCTCGAAGCTGCCGTCTGCGAACGGAAGCTCCTCGAGTTCGCCCTGGACGAGCGGCGCCGCCGGGACTCGGCGGTGTGCGTGCTCGAGCAGGGCCGTGCTCGCGTCGAGGCCGCTGACGGCGGCACCACGGTCGGCGGCGAGGCGCAGGGCGAGCCCCGATCCGCACCCGACGTCGAGCAGACGAGTCTCGCGGGTGATCGTGAGTGCGCCCAGGCCGGCCTCGAACGCCGGCCGCATCAAGGGCTCCTGGATTCGCGCCCAGTCGTCGGCGCGTTCGCTCCAGAGCGGCCCCTGAATCGTCGAGGTGCCCTGTTGTGTCTGTGTGGCCATGATTGCCTCCTTGCTCGATGGACTGCGAGGAGGCTAGAAGCGGCGGTTCGCCGCCGCATCGGCAGACCGGCCTATGTTTGCCCGGACACCGTCCCATCTTGCGCGAGCAGCCCGCCGCGTCGAGCAGCGTCCACCGCGGCCATCCGGGTTGAGGCGCCGAGCTTGGCGAGGATCGAGGAGACGTGGTGCGCGACGGTGCGCTCGGAGAGGTGAAGCGCCCGCCCGATGGCAGGGTTCGTCTCTCCCTGTGCGAGGTGAGCGAGCACCTCTTGCTCGCGCCGCGTCAGCCCGGCCTTGTTCGCCAGCGTGCTGCGGCGGGGGCCGCGCGGCGGGCGCTCGCCTCGCCGCGCGCGTTCGCGTGAGAAGGCCCGCGCTGCGGCGACGGCGCCGAGCCGATGCAGGGCGGCCATGGCCTCGCGTGCGTCCCCATCGCTACCGGGCAGCGCTGCGAGGGCGTGCTCGTACGGCGCCTCGAGCCGGTGCCACTCGCGCCTGGCCTCCTGCCAGTCACCGTCCAGCTCGAAGAGCACCGCCGGCGCGGCCTTCTCGGGCGGCTCGGCCGGCTGGCCGCAGCGAAGCGCCCAGAGGGCGAGTTCGCCGCCGGCGCGCGCGAGCTCAACTGCGTGGTCGGCGGCGAGCCCGGCCCGTGTCTCGGCGAGGGCGGCGTCGAGGTCGCCGCGTAGCCATGCGGCCTCGGCCAGCGCGGAGCGGATCTGCGCATGCCGCCAGCCAGCAGGCAGGTCGGCGATCTCCTCCCAGGCCCGGCGTAGCAGGCTGTCTGCACCCCGCTCTCCTCGGCGCGCGCGGACGAGCCCCTCGAGCGCAAGCGAGATCGGTACGCCGCCGTGCCGACTCCGTCGTCCGAGCGCCGCTTGCTCGATCGCGTCGTCGTACCGGCCGCGGTCGACGAGGCTGCGCGCGACCGAGATCAGGACGTTCTCGCGCGGAATCGAGGTCTGAAAGGCGTCGAGTCGGTCGAGCGCTTCGCCGGCGAGCGCGTCGACCCTGGTGTGGTCGCGGAACTCGACGGCGACGTCGATCGCGTTCACGTACGCGCGGACCGTCTGGAACGGAAGGCCCGCCTCTTTCGCGGCCGCCAACGCGTCGGCAAGCCCTTGCTGCGCCTCGGTCTCGCCGCGATGGCCGCAGGCCAGACCCAGGCTGATCGCCATGTCGATGCGAACGTCCTCGAGGCCGGCCCGCGCCGCGAGGCCCATCGCCTGGGGAGCCGAGGCGACGGCCGCGGTGCCGTCGAACGAAACCGCATCGATCCGCAGGTCGGCAGCCCAGGCGCGTGCCAGCTCTCCGGCGTCGTCGGTGGCGGAGAGCACCTCGACGGCTTCTTCTGCCGCCCGCTTCGCCTCCACCACGCGGTCGAGCGACCACAGCGCCCAGGCGAGAACGGTCAGCGCTCGACCCCGCTCCACGGATCCCAGCTCGGTCCCTGCCAGCTCGACGGCTTCCTCGCCCGCGCGGCGCGCCTCGTCGAGGTCGCCGGCGAAATTCGTCGCGCGGACGTAGCGGAGCAGCAGCTCGAAGCGAGGCGCTGCAGCGGCGCCCGTGTCGTTTCGGAGCGCACGGGCGAGCTGCAGGCTGGCCTCCCGGAGTGCCCCTACCCGCTCTGCCTCCGTCGCCGCCAGCTCCGCGTACCGGCTCGCTGCCTCCGCGAGCCCGGCGCGCTCCGCGTGATCTGCCAGCCGTGCCTGATCGACTCCGGCCGAGACGGCCAGGGCCGCCAGGACACGGCCGTGCAATTCGGCGCGACGCAGCGGCGAGATCGACTCTTCGATCGCCTGTCGCATGAGCTCGTGCCGGAAGCCGAGGGTCTCGCCGTCGCTGACCAGTACGCCGCGGGCGATCGCCTCTTCGGTTGCCTCGACACTGTCTGCGACCACTGCCGACAGCAATTGCGGGGAGATCCGCTGTCCGATGACGGCCGCCACCTCGACGATCCCCCGCGCGTCCGGGCCGAGGCGGGCGACACGCGCCATCGTCGCTTCCCGCACCGACGCCGGCATCACACCTCCGGAGGCGACCGCCTCGACAACCAGGAACGGATTCCCGCTCGTGAGGGCCGCGAGCTGACCGGGATCGAGGCCCGCGGGTTCGGCCAGCTCGCCGATCGCGGCCTCCGAGAGCGGCCGTAACCCCACCCGTCGAACGGCGGGGTTCGTCGCGAGGTCGCCGACCAGCATGGCGAGCGGCGGGTTCGCGCCGAGCTCCTCCTCGCGGTAGGTAAAGACGGCAACGACCTGGGCTTCTTCGACCCGTCTGACCAGCAGGCGGATGACATCCAGTGTCGCCGGATCGGCCCAGTGCAGGTCTTCGACGACGACGACAGCAGGGCCGCGAGCACGGACGGCGTCGATGAGCGATCCGGCGAGCGCGAACCGATCGTCCCCCGCCAGCTCCGGCAGATCCGGCTGGCCGACGGCGGCTGCGAGCTCGCGCACCGGACCCAGCGGCACCGGCACCGACAGCGGCTCGCATCCGCCGACCAGGAACTCCGCACGATCGCCCACGCGCTCGCGCAGCGCCCTGACCAGCGAGCTCTTGCCGCCTCCCGCGTCGCCGACGAGGAGCAGCACCGAACCGCGGCCCGTCGCAGCCTCCTCCCAGGCGGAGCCCAGCAGCTCGAGCTCGTCGGTGCGCTCCAGCAACAGCTCCATCGGCCGATCGTAGAGGCGAGGGTTCGAACGTGGGATGATCTGCCCGTGGCCGACGGTCTTCTTGCCGGGATTCGCGTCGTCTCGATCGCCGTCAACCTGCCCGGGCCGGCTGCAGCGGCGCGGCTTGTCGAGCTCGGCGCCTCCCTCACCAAGGTCGAGCCGCCCGGCGGCGATCCGCTCGAGGCGGCGAGTCCGGAGCTCTACGCTCGGCTCGCGGCCGGGCAGGACGTGCGCCGGCTCGACCTCAAGGACGACGCCGGACGTTCGCGCCTCGAAGAGCTGCTCGCCGGCGCGGACGCGTTGCTCACGTCGAGCCGGCCGTCGGCGCTCGCCCGGCTCGGCCTCGGCCGCGCCGAGCTGGAGGCGCGTCACCCGGAACTCGTCCACGTCGCCGTCGTCGGGTACCCGGCGCCGGACGAGGATCGCCCGGGCCACGACCTCACGTACGTCGCCGAGCACGGTCTCGTCTCGCCTCCCCGGCTGCCGCAGGCGCTGGTTGCTGACCTCGGAGGGGCGGAGCGCGCAGCGACGGCCGTGGTCGCGCTCCTCCTGGCACGCGAACGCGGCGGAACGCAGCGATACGCCGAGGTCGCGCTCGCCGCCGCCGCCGCCTTCTTCGCGCTCCCGCACGAGCAGGGCCTGACGACGCCGGGAGGCCCGCTCGGCGGCGGGTCGCCGTTCTACGGCCTCTACGGCGCGGACGGCGGCTGGATCGCGGTCGCCGCGCTCGAGCCGCGCTTCCGCGAACGTCTCGAAGCGGAGCTCGGCGGGGCGCCGGAGCAGGATTCGTTCGCCGCCCGGACGCCGGCAGAGTGGGAGACGTGGGCGGCCGAGCGGGACCTGCCGATCGCGGCGGTGGCGAGCTGATGCGCGTCCAGGAGCTCTTCGACCTCCACGGCAAGGTCGCGATCGTCACCGGCGGCGGCAGCGGGCTCGGACGGCAGATGGCGGAGGCGCTCGGCGAGTCCGGCGCCGGACTCGTCCTCTGCGCAAGGAAAGCCGACCGCTGTGAGCAGGCGGCCGAGGAGCTCCGGGCGCTCGGCGTACGCGCGCTCGGGCTCGGCTGCGACCTCCGCGACCCGAAGGCGGTCGAGGCCGTCGTCGGTCGAACCGTCGACGAGCTCGGCCGGGTCGACATCCTCGTCAACAACGCCGGCACCTCCTGGGGCGCGCCGCCGGAGGACGTGCCGCTCGCCGGCTGGCAGAAGGTGATCGACGTCAACCTGACCGGCGCCTTCCTTTTTGCGCAGAGCGTCGGCCGCGTGCTGATCGAGCAGGGCGACGGCGGCAAGATCGTGAACATCGCCTCGGTGGCCGCGTTCCGCGGCGCGCCGCAGGCGGCGATGGACGCGATTCCCTACAACGCCAGCAAAGGCGGGCTCGTGGCGCTCACGATCGACCTCGCCGTCAAGTGGGCGCGGCACCGCATCAACGTGAACGCGATCGCGCCCGGCTGGTTCCCGACCGAGCTGTCCGGCAGCACGCTCGACGCCGGCGGCGACCGCCTGAAGGCGCGGATCCCGCTCGGCCGCTACGGCGGCCCGGACGACCTCAAGGGAGCGATCGTCTTCCTCGCGTCGGCCGCCTCCGACTACGTCACCGGGACGACGCTGGTCGTCGACGGCGGCCAGACGGCGTCCTGAGAGTTCTCAAGACTTTTACCCGCAGCTCAGACACGGATTCCTAGACTCGGTGGGCCTTGGGGGGAAACCAGGCTGGTCAAGAGGCGCTCGAGCGCGCCTATCGGCGGCACCACGAGTCGAACCGCGAGGACGGCTTCGTCTTCTGTGCGCCCGACCGGATCCCGCTCTTCCGCGCCTGGATCGAGGGCTCCGGCCTCCAGATCCTCGACCTCGGCTGCCGTGACGGGGCCCTGTCCGAGACGTACCTGGACGGGAATCACGTCATCGGCGTCGACGTCGACCGGGCCGCTCTCGCCCGGGCGCAGGAGCGCGGCCTCGAGACCGCATGGGCCGACGCCGACGAGACGCTGCCGTTTCCGGACGAGTCGTTCGACGTCGTCGTGGCCGCCGAGGTGCTCGAGCATCTTCGCCTGCCCGAGCGGGCCCTTGCGGAAGCGATGCGTGTGCTGCGGCCAGGCGGTCTCCTCGTCGG
Organism: uncultured Actinomycetes bacterium; assembly: GCA_963776735.1. Classification (GTDB taxonomy): domain Bacteria; phylum Actinomycetota; class Thermoleophilia; order Gaiellales; family Gaiellaceae; genus PALSA-612. The sequence continues at coordinate 141,653 of CAVZNV010000023.1, read as the reverse complement.
CTCGGTGCCGAACTGCTTTCGCCTCAAGTCGCGGCTCCGCTTCCTGCTCGGCCGTCCGCCGGAGAGCGACCCGACTCTCCTGCACCTGTTCGACCCGGCCGGTGTGGCACGGCTGCTCGATTCCTTCGACGACGTCGAGATCCGCTGCATCGCGGGCAGGCTCGTCAGGTTGAACGGACCGCTGTTCGCGAACGACATCGCCTTCCGGGCTCGGAAGCCCGGAGAGCTCAGGCCGTCGGCGGCGCGATCGAGCGCTCGAGCAGCGGCTTGACCTCGCCGATCAGGCGCTCGAGCGTCTCGCGGTCGTAGGGCGCGCACACGTCGAAGTAGACGTGGTGGAACCCGAGCGCGATCTGGTCGACGAGGCTCTCGGCGATCGACTCGGACGTTCCGAACGGCCCTCGGTGCTGATCCCAGCCGTTGTGGTCGGCGATCGTCTGACCCGCTTTCTCCGCCTCCTCGACCGTCTCCCGGATCACGGGCGAGCCGCCTTGCAGCGTCCGTTCGATCTCGGACTGGTCGCGACCGACCTCCTCGCACCAGCGGCGCAGCACCTGGTCCTTCTGCTGCACCCGCTCGACGCCTCCGCCCGTGTTCCAGGCGTCGGCGTACTTCGCGACCGTGTGCAGCGTCTTCCGCTCGCCGGAGCCGCCGATCAGGATCGGCAGGTGCTTCTGCACCGGCGGCGGGACGTTGCGCACGTCCTCTGCGTGGTAGTACGTGCCGCGGGCGCTCGTCGTCTCGTCGTGGAGCATCCCGCGGATCAGCTCGACGGCCTCGTCGAACCAGCGCAGCCGCTCGCCCGGGCTGGAGCCGAACTCGATCCCGAACGCGGTGTGCTCGGTCTCGAACCAGGCGCCGCCGATGCCGAGATAGGCGCGCCCGTCCGAGATGTGGTCGAGCGTCGTGACCATCTTCGCGACGAGCGCCGGGTTTCGGAACGTGTTCGCACCGACCATGAGCCCGAGCGTGACGCGCTTCGTCAGCGCTGCCCACGCCGCGAGCGTCATGTAGCCCTCGAACATCGGCCCGTTGGGGTCGCCGACGATGGGGTAGAGGTGGTCCCACGTCCAGAGCGAGTCGAAGCCGAGCTCGTCCACGAGCATGCCCGCGTCGCGCAGCGCCGGCCAGTCGGTGTTCTGGTTCCAGAGGAGGACGCCGGTCTTGAGTTTGGGCGCGTCCGTCATCCGGCTGCCGCGAGCGCCGCGTCGAGCGTGTCGTGAACCTGAAGCACGCGCTCCAGCTTCGTCACCTCGAGCACGCGCCGCACGTTCCCGGGAGGACACACGAGCTCGATGCGGGCCGAGTCCGAGCGAGGCCGGACGAGCGCGTGGATGCCGCTCGAGTCGATGAACTCGAGCTCGGTCAAGTCGACGACGATCGGCTGACCGCTCGCGGCGAGGTCGTCCAGCAGCCCGGTGACCTCCGTGGCGTGGGCCATGTCGAGCTCTCCCTGGAGCGTGACGACCTCCGTCGTCCCGTGGGTGCTCCTCGTGATCGAAAACGGTTCAGGTTCGATGTGTCCCCTCCACGCTCGGGCCGGCCAGAGAGGCTCATCCTACGCATTGCGAAGCTTCGCCTGGCACGAGTGGAGGTTTAGTCCGGAGCCGAACGCGGAAAGCACCGGCGAACACAAGCGGGCCGGCGCGTTACCGTACGGCCGTGGCCGAGGAGGAGCGCATGAGCGTCCACCTGGACGTCGAGCAGGACGAAAGTTGCGTCGTCACCGTCAGCGGTGATGCCGACCTGTACGCCGCCGCGAACGTCGAGCGCGAGCTCGTCCGCCTCGTCGACGACGGCCGGCGGTCGATCGTGGTCGACCTCACCGACGCCACCTTCATCGACTCGACCATGCTGCGCGTGCTGCTGAACGTGAGCAAGCGGCTGCGGCCGGGCGGAGGCGAGCTGCTCGTCGTCTGCAGCGAGCACAACATCCGCAAGATCTTCGAGATCACGCTGCTCGACCGCGTCTTCACGATCTTCGACACGCGCGACGCGGCGCTCGAGCACCTCGCGCAGGTTTAGAGCAGGGCGGAACCGGGGTATCACGATTTTCCGATGCACCTGATCGACCGACGGCCCCTGCGTCCTTGAACTTCAATCTCTCCACCGAGAAGCCCGAGAGCGGAGCGGACTACGTCGTCTCGCTCGGCGGCGAGGTCGATCTCTACACGGCTCCGGAGCTCAAGCAAGAGCTGCACCGGCTCGTCGGTGAAGGCGCGACGCGGATCGTGATCGACATGTCGGAGACGACCTTCATCGACTCGACGACGCTCGGCGTGCTGCTCAGCGTCGTCAAGCGCGTCCGGCCCGAGGGCGGCTCGGTCGTCCTCGTCTGTCCCGACCGGAACGTCCGCCGCATCTTCGAGATCACCCTGCTCGACCGCGTGTTCGCCATCGTCGACACGCGCGACGAGGCGTTCGCCGAGCTCGGCTCGCCGGCCTCCGCCTAGCCTGCGGCTGCGCCGTTCGGGCCGGCCGTCGAGAGCGACTTGCGGAAGCGGATCCGCGTCCCGAGCCCCTCCGGGCCGGCGCCGACCTCGACCTCGTCGGCGAGAGCGTGGATGATCGCAAGGCCCATCTCGTCCTCGCGCAGCTCCTCGTCCGGCTGCGGGCCGAGCTCGGGGAGCGGACGGTCGAAGCGGAAGCCGCGGCCCGCGTCCGAGACCTCGACGGCCAGCGAGTCGCGCTCGAGCGCGTAGCGCACCTCGACCCGGCCGCTGCCATCGGCGTACGCGTGCCGGACCGAGTTCGAGCACGCCTCGGTCACGGCCAGCTTCAGGTCGGCAAGGGTTTCCTCGTCGACCCGTCCGACCTGGCACACGCCGGCGAGCACGAGCCGTCCGAGGGCGAGCCACTTCGGCTCCGCCGGCATGACCAGCGACACCACGTAGGCACCGTCAGTGCTCATCTGCGTTCACCCCTCCTCGCTCGAGCTCGTCGCGCATGGTCTCCAGTGCCCGCCTGATCAATCTCGACACGTGCATCTGGGAGATTCCGAGCTCGTTTGCGATCTGAGTCTGCGTCAGCCCGTCCTGGAACCGGAGCTGGATGATCCGTCGCTCGCGCGGCTCGAGCGCGTCCATGCCCGCGGCCAGCAGCTGTCTGTCCTCCGTCCGCTCGAACTGCTCCTCGACGACCCCGAGCGTCTGGAGCCGGTCGAGATCGGATCCCTCCTCGGCCGGAGCCATGAGCGACTCGGCCGTGTACGCACGGCTCGACTCGAGCGCCTCGACCACCTCTTCCTCCTCGACCCCGGCGGCCTCCGCCAGCTCGGCGATCGTCGGAGACCGCTCGAGCTGGGCGCTCATGTCCTGGATCAGGCTCGAGAGCATCTGGTTCAGCTCCTTGAGCCGGCGCGGCACGTGGACGGCCCAGGCGCGGTCGCGGAAGTGGCGTTTGATCTCACCGACGATCGTCGGCACGGCGTACGTGCGGAAGAAGACGCCGCGCTCGAGGTCGAAGCGGTCGATCGCCTTGATCAGGCCGATCGACGCGACCTGGACGAGGTCGTCGAGCTGCTCGCCGCGTCCGGCGTAGCGGCGGGCAATCGCGCGTGCAAGGGGCAGGTTGAGCTCGACGAGCTTGTCGCGCGCGCTCTGGTCGCCGCGCTCGTGGTAAGCCCTGAGGAGCTCGTTCTCCTCGATCTGGTTCGGACTCAGGCTCACGCGACCGCTCAGGCTCCGCTGCCCGCCGGGATGCGGACGTCGAGACGGAGCCAGCACGCGCCGTCCTCCGTCGTGGTCTCGGACCGCGCGACGAGCGCCGCGAGCAGGTGCTCGAGGTCGAGCTCGCCGGTCTCGTCCGTGCCGGCCGAGAGGGGGTCTCGCTCGAACGGACCGATGCTCAGGGAGACCGCGTCGCCGTCGATGTGCGCCGCGACGGTGATCTCGGGGCCGAGCTGCGCACCGAGCAGCACGCTCTCGACCGCGAGCTGGAGGTCGTCCATCGTCTCGTAGCCGAGGTCGAGCCTTGCGGCGAGCCCGCCCACGAACAGGCGGACGATCCCGATGGCGCGTTTCTCCCCGGGCAGCGTGATGGCGACCCGGCGCGAGGATTCGGCGAAGACGGCGTCGGACACGGCAGGACGATAGCGGGGAGGCTCCGGGCCGGGTCTCCCCTAGCGCTTCCTCGCGTCGACGGCGCGCTGGAGCTGGGCCTTGTTCATCTTCGACCGGCCGGAGATGTTCATCCGGCGCGCCTCCTGGTAGAGCTGCTCCCGCGTGCGGCCTTTCGCGCGGGCAGTCCCGGAGCGCTGCCCGCCGCGGCGGCTCGACGACACGTCGGTGCGCGAGAGGCGTGAGCTCGTCCGCGATTCGCCCGACCGGGCACGCTCCTTGTTGACGGTCCGGGCGGCGATCTCCTCCGCCCGCTTCTCCGACCGACCCTGCTTGCGCTCGCTGTCCTTGATGTGCTCGTACTGGCGCGCGCGCTTCGTTCCCTTCCTGACTCCGCGTGGCGGCATGGTCTCTCCTTCCGCGACTAGACGACGTTCTCGATCAACGCGTCGATCTGCCCGCCCGTCGCCCGTCCTTCGAGACGCCCGACAGCCGAGCGGTCCTTGACGAGCACGAGCGTCGGGATCTCCTCGACGTCGAGGCGTTCCATCAGGTCGGCGTTCTCGTCGGCGTCGACGCTGACGACCGTCAACCGGCCCCGCTGCTTCCGTGCGACGTGTGCGATCAGGCTTTCCATGCGGCGCGCCGGACCTGACGTTCGTCTCGTGAAGAAAAGGAGGATCGGCTGCCGCTTCCTCTGGTCGTGCACCGTGCTGGCTTCCATCTGCATTCCACCTCCGGCAGCTCGGGTCCTCGCGCAGCCCGCCGCAAGGCGGCGGACTCGTGCGAGGGCTGGGCGACGCTCGAACGACTCACCTCTTCGATACCTCGTTTGGCCCGTTCCCAACCCTCATCCCGAGCTTGTTCGGCTGCGCGAACGGCGACGGATCCGGCTCCGGCGCGTCTTCTTCTCGTTCTCCTCCTGGTACTTGCCGAGCGACTTCGACGGCATCAGCACCGACGGAACCTCCTCGTGGGCAGGCTCGCGCCCGCGAACGAGGACGTCGAGCACGGTGACGAGCACGGCCGTGAACGGCACCGCCAGCGGGACGAGCGCGGCGCCGAACAGGATCCCGAACGCCGAGACGACGACGAGGATCGCCATCGGCGCCACGCCGACCGTGTTCCCCATCACGCGGGGCTGGATGACGTAGTCCTGCAGCAGCCGGAAGCCGTAGACGGCCACCGCCGTCAGCGCGGCCGCCTCGATCGACACGGTCAGGGCGACGCCGACTGCCGCGATGCCGGCGATCAGCGGCCCCACTACCGGGATCAGCTCGACGATGCCGGCGAAGATTCCGAGGAAGAGCCAGTACGGCAGACCGATCTGCCAGAACGAGAAGGACAGGACGGTGCCGGTCATGCAGATCAGCAGCAGCGAGGCCCGGACATACGCCCCGAGCTTCAGCTCGACGAGGTCCCAGGTGTCCTGCACCCGCTTGCGCTTTCGCGCCGGAACGAAGGAGACGACGAGGCCGACGAAGCGGTCGCGGTCGTAGATCCAGTACACGGCACACGCGAGGACGAAGAAGATGCCCACGAGCACCTCGAGCGCCTTCTGCGTGATGTCGATCGCCGGGTGGATCAGGCTCTGGAACGACGGCGCCTTGCGCAGCTCCTTCTGGAGCGCCTGCAGCACCTCGTGCTTGATCCCGGTCGAGTTCTTCGCCGCCTTGCTCAGGTCGGCGCGCGTCTGCGGCACGCTGCCGATCGCATGCTCGACCTCGTGCAGCAGGTTCGGGATCACGAACCAGAGCAGGAGGCCGAAGGCACCGAAGAAGACGGCGTAGTGGGCGAGGATCGCCACGATCCGCGGCACCCGCCGGCGCGCGAGGACGTCGACGCCCGGGCGCATCGCGGACGCGATCATGAAGCTGAGGAAGAGCAGCGCGACCACCAGACGCAGCTTCCAGAGCGCGAGCGCCGCGACGACGGTGAGCACCGCGACTGCGGTGATCACGAACGTCCGCCGGGCCGGGTGGGTCCTCGAATCCATCGTCGCCGCCTGCCGGAACCGTCAGACCGTGGGGCTTCTGTTCGCCGAGCCGACGAGCCGCTGCGCGTCGGCACCCAGGTCGCGGACGAGCGGGAGCAGAGGCTGTCCGCCGTTCCGTCGGACGATCACGAGGAGACTCCCAGGGGGCATGCTCTCCGGCTTCCCGGCGAGAGGCAACCGCAAACGGGGAGGAGCCGGTTTGGACCCGGAGAGTGGGGGGTAGCAAGCTGGCGTGGCGACAGCACGTGCAGACTCCCGCCCCGAGGCGATCCGGGACGCCGCCAGGCGAGTGGCGGCCGCGAAGCGTCTGGGCGCGGTCGAGGCGGAGCTCGAATCCCTGATGGAGCAGAGAACCGAGCTCTGGCACGAGCAGTCGCTCAATCCCCACCCTGGGATCACCGCCGAGGTCAAGGCGCTCTCCGACCGGATCAACCGGCTGTGGGCCGAGGCCCGCGCGCGACGCGCAACCGTCCGCGCCGGCTCTCGCGAGCGCATCCTGAGCCGCGTCCGGGCGGAGGCCCGCTTCGAACGTGAGGTGAAGAAGAAGGTTCAAGGAGGTGCGGCATGACCGCCCGGACAGGTCGGACGTACACACTGCTGGTGGGCATCGTCGCCGCGGGGGCGCTGATCTGGCTGGCGACCCGCGTCGGCCAGTCGACGAACTGGCGCTACTGGGCCGTGCTCGGGCTGCTCGCCTGCGCGGGGCTCGCGTTCGCGCTGACACAGCGGACGGCATACGGCGCCTGGGCAGAGGTGACGCCATTCGGCTTCCTGCTCGCCCTCGTCGTCGCCGGAGTGTGCGGCGCGTGGATCGCGTTCGCCGGCCAACCGCACGGAAGCTGGCTTCACGACCACATCCTCTCCTGGTCGGGCAGCCTCGGCATCCGCGGCTTCGTCGAGCACATGACGACGTACGTCTCCGTGCTCGGGTTCGGAGTCGGCGCGCTGCTCGCCTCGGCGCCGGGCGCCGTCCGCCGGCCCGTTCCGGCCGCTGAGCCGCCCGTGACGGGATCGCGACTCGGTCCGGCTCCGGCGGCGTATCGCCGGCAGGTTCCGGCTTCCGACGGAGTCCACGACCGCGAGCTGGTTTAGGCGAGGCAGCGCGGGGGTACGGATCGGCTCGACGAGTACGAGCCGAGACAGCGGGTCGTCCCCTGGCGGCCCGAACGTCTAGCCACTGCCCTCCCTGACGTGGTCCGGCCGTCCGTCTCTTATCACGGGGGAAACGGCCGGTTTCCCCCGTGTGCCCCCTTCCCGTCGCAGCGTGTTTCCGGCGGCCAGAGCTACGCCCGGGCGAAGCCCGGGCTTCGCGGCGGATCGAATCGCGTTCCGGTTTCGGAAAGCGAGTGCAGGGGGATCGAGCGTCAATGGACATCGGGACGCCTCGACGCCAGTACGAGATCGAGCCGATCGAGGATCCGGTGCCGCGTGAAGAACCGGAGCCGCGGTCGCCCGAGCCGGTCGCACCCGAGCGGGAACCCGCCACGCCAGAGCTCGTCCCGAGTTGAGCCGCCTCGTGACGACCGCGCGCCGGGACAACGCGCCGGACTTCGTCGAGCCCGTCCGCGGCTGGCGGACGTGGCTCGTGGTGCAGGGTCACGACGGCGCGCGGCTGGCCAGCGTCTCCTTCCCGGCGCTCTGGCCGCGCCGCGAGCACCTGACGGCCGAGTGCGGCCGCGGCTTCCACAACGGTGCTGGGCCACCGCTCCGGGCCGAGCATCCGGTGCCGTCCATCGACTGCAGCTGCGGCATCTACGCCGCGCGGAGCGTCGATCGGGCGGCACAGATCGCCGACTGCGCGACCGCCCGCTTCCGCGACTGCCTGGGCCGGCCCGTGCTCGGCGCGGCGCTGGGGCTCGTCTCGCTCTGGGGCACGATCGTCGACTGCGCGCAGGGCTGGCGCGGTGCCAATGCCTACCCCGCCAGCATCCACGTCCTCGAGCCGGCCTACAGCGGTCGCCGCACGCACGTCGCGAGCGCGGCCGAGCTGGCAATTGAGCTACGCGGCTACGGCGTCCCCGCGGCGCCGCTCGGCTGCCACTCGCCGCGCGAGATCGTCGCGCTCCGCCTTGACGAGGCCTATCGCGCCGCCTGAGCCGCAGCCGGCCGTAAATTCCCTGCTCCTGCCGGACTCGGGGAATGGCTCCCCGCGGCGGCGGTGACTACACTTTTCGCGAAAGTCCTGATGCCTTCGATCCGGGACCGCGCACTCCAGTCGAACCGCCTTCTGCTGTCCGTGTGCGCAGCTGTCGTCGCCGTGGGCGCCGCGACCGGGATCGCGCTCGCGCTCGACCTCGACACGAAGCCAGGCGCCCAGGTCGTCTACCTCGTTTCCGTGGCCGCCGCGGCGAGCGTCGCCGGGCTCGAAGCGGGGCTGCTCGCGGCGGCGCTCTCGTTCGTCCCGTTCATCTACTACTTCCTCGCGCCCTCCGGCAGCTGGCAGGTTTCCTCGAGCCAGATCGTGTCGTTGGTCGTCCTCGGGCTCGGCGAGGTGCTCGTCGCCTGGATCGTCGCGCGCGAGCGGCGGGCGCGAGCGGTCTCGGCCGGCGCGCGCGAGGTGAACGACGCACTCGACCAGGCGGGCATGGCGATGTGGGAGTGGGACGTCGAGCGCGACCGGGTCCGCTGGTCGGACGACGCGCGCGGCCGTTACGGCTTCGGCCGCACGAGCCGTCCCGACACGTTCGACCAGCTGCTTGCCTGGATCCATCCGGACGACCGCGCGCGGTTCCGCGCCGCCGTCGCCGACGCGCTCGCGGCCAGGTCGAGCTTCGAGGTCGAGGTTCGCACCTCGCTGACGGAGAAGGGCTGGCGCTGGATCCAGCTGCAGGGCTCGGTTCGCGGCGATGTCCGCGGCCTGCGCGGCAAGCTGGTCGCCGGGCTGACGCGCGACGTCACGGCGCGCCGGCGCAGCGTCGAGCGCGAGCGCTTTGTCGGCGGTCTGACGCGGTCGCTGGCCGTCGCCTCCGACTACGAGGGGATGGTCGTCGAGCTGGCCCGGCTCACGGTTCCCGAGCTCGGCGACTGGTGCTGGATCGACCTCGTCGAGGACGATGGAAGCATCCGCAACGTCGTCACGCAGCACGCCGATCCGGCGAAGGGCGAGCTGGCGCGGGAGCTGCGGCGGCGCTTCCCCGTCGTTCCCGAGGATCCGTACGGCGCCGCGGCGGTACTCCAGAGCGGCCGCTCCGAGCTCTACTCGGAGGTCTCGCAGGAGTTCCTCGTCAAGGCGACCCGCGACAGCGAGGAGCTCGACCTCTACCGCCGGCTCGACCCGTGCTCGGCGATCGTGGCGCCGCTTCGCGCCCGCGGCCGCACGATCGGCGCGCTGACACTGATCGCCGCCGAGACGCCTCGGCGCTACGACGAGGAGGATCTCCACTTCGTCGAGGAGGTCGCTCAGCTGGCCGCGCTGATGATCGACAACGCGCGGCTGCACCGCGACGAGCAGGAGGCGCGCGAAGGCGCGGAGGCGACGGCGTTCCGGATGGAGCGGCTCCAGTCGCTGACGGCGCGGCTCTCGGCCGCGGTGTCGCCGACGGACGTGGCGCAGATCATCGTCGACGAGAGCCGCGACGTCCTCGGCGCGCGAGCCGCATGGGTCAGCGTCCTCGATGACGGCGCGGACGAGCTCCGTCTGCTCGCCGCCAGCGGCTACCGGGAGGACTTCGCGCAGAAGTACCGCCGGATCCCGCTCGAAGCCGGCCTCGCAGTCTCGGAGGCGGCCCGCGCCGGCGAGTCGATCTGGCTCGGGTCCGCCGAGAAGGCGGCCGACGAGTTCCCCGAGTTCGCCGAGGCGACGCAGGCGACCGGCGGCGAGGCGCTGGCCGCCCTGCCGCTCGTCTCGGCCGAGCGGCCGTTCGGCTTCCTCGCGCTCCGGTTCGACGGCCCGCGCACGTTCCCGGACGACCAGAAGGCGCTCATCACCTCGTTCGTCGGGCAGTGCAGCCAGTCGCTCGAGCGCGCCCAGCTCTTCGAACGAGAGAGCGCCGCCCGGGCGGCCGCCGAGCAGCACCGCGGCGAGTTGCAGTTCCTCAGCGAGGTGTCGCAGACGCTCGCCGGCACGCTCGAGGTCGACGAGCTGCTCGACACGCTGCTGTCGCTCACGGTCCCGCGCCTCGCCGACGCCGTCAGCTTCTTCCTGCTCGAGGAACGGCACTTCCTTCGACGCGCCGCCTCGGTCAACGTCGACCCGGTGAAGACCGAGCTGATGCGCGAGCTGCGCAACGTGCGGATCGACCTCGACGCCGAGCCCGAGTCCGCGCTGGCGCGTGTCGTGCGGACAAAGCAGGCGGTCGCGATCCCGCGCCTCGATTCGGGCTTCCTCGACGCGCTGTCCCTCGACGAGACCCAGCTGCGCACGCTCGAGTCCCTCGGCATGCGCTCCTGGCACGCGCTGCCGCTCGTCGCGCACGGCGAGGCGACCGGCGTGCTGACGATGGCGACGACCGGCGACCGCGCGTTCTCGCAGCGCGACCTCGACCTCGCCGGCGAGTTCGCGAGCCGTGCCGCCCTCGCGCTCACGAACGCGTACGACTACGACCGCGAGCGCCAGGCGCGGGCGTCGGCCGAACGCGCGTCCGAACGCCTCGGTCACCTGCACCGCATCACTGCCGCACTCGCGCAGGCGGTGACGACGGAGGAGGTCGCGCGCGCGGTCGCGGTCGAGAGCGGTGCTGCCTTCGGTGCGGACGCGGCCGCGACCCAGCTTCTGACCGAGGACGGCTCGGCGCTCGAGCTCGCCACCGCCACGGGCCACCTCGGCGACCTGCTCGGCCGCTACGGCACGCTCTCCACGTCACAGGAGGTGCCGGCGGTCGCCGCGGTCCGCACGAAGAACGTGCTCTGGTTCGAGTCCGCCGACGAGCTCGCGGCCCGTTATCCCGACCACGCGCAGGTGCGGCAGGGGCTCGAGGCCGTCGGCTTCATCCCGCTCATAGGTGCCGAGGAGCCGCTCGGCCTGCTCACCGTCAGCTTCGAGCAGCGCCGGACGCTGAGCCAGGAGGACAGGGCGCTGATCGACGTGCTCCTGCAGCAGTGCGGGCAGGCGCTCGAGCGCGCCCGGCTGTACGAGCGCGAGCAGGAGGCGAGGCGCGCTGCAGAGGAGGCGAGCCGCCGCCTCCACCAGCTGCAGACGATCGTGGAGACCGGACTGTCGGCCGAGACGGTCGACGAGTTCCTCCGCGAGCTGCTCTCGCACCTCCGGCGCATCCTGCACGCCGACCGCGCGGTCGTCCTCACGCTCGACGAGGAGGAGGGTGCGCTGTTCATCCGGGCCGCCGAGGGCGTCGGCGCCGACGTCCAGGAACGCGTCCGTGTGCCGGTGGGGCGCGGCATCGCGGGCCGGATCGCCGCCACCGGCGAGCCGCGCCTTATCGCCGACCTGTCCGAGGTGGACGTGGTCAGCGAGTACCTTCGCGATGCGGGCGGCTCGCTGATCGGCGTTCCGCTGACGGTCAAGGGACGCGTCCTCGGCGTCATGCACGTCAGCAGCCTGACCCCGGACACGTTCACCGAGGACGACCTCGAGCTGCTCGGCCTCGCCGCCGACCGCGCCGGGCTCGCCTTCGAGCGGATGATGATGTACGAGCGCGAGCACGAGATTGCGATCACGCTCCAGCAGAGCGTCCTTCCCGGCCAGCTGCCCGATATCGACCGGCTCGACGTGGCCGTCCGCTACCTGCCCGGCCGCAACGAGCTCGAGGTCGGCGGCGACTGGTACGACGTGATCGAGCTCGGCGACCACCGCGTCGGGGTCGTCGTCGGCGACGTCGTCGGAAAGGGCGTGATCGCGGCGGCCGCGATGGCGCAGCTCCGGAACGCGCTGCGGGTGTACGCGCTCGATGGGCTCAAGCCGAGCTCGGTCCTGAGCCGCCTGGCCGACCTGGCCCGAACCGTCGGCGCGCCCTTCGCCACCGTCGCCTATCTCGTGATCGACACCGAGCGCGGCACGTGCCGCTACGCGAGCGCCGGTCATCCGCCGCCGCTGCACCTGCGGCCGGGCTGGCCGGCGGTCTACCTCGAGGGCGGGCGCTCGACGCCGATCGGGATCGGCCTCGACACGCGCGGCAGGCAGGCATCCGTCGAGCTCCAGCCCGGCGACCTGCTGGTCCTCTATACGGACGGCCTGGTCGAGAGCCGCACGATGACGCTGAACGAGGGCATGGACCGGCTGTGCGAGGCGGTCGAGACCGGGCCCGATTCGCTGGACGGGCTCCTCGACCACGTCGGCGAGAAGCTCCAGGTCGACACGCGGCAGGACGACGTGGCGCTCGTCGCGCTCCGCTGGCTCCCGGCACCGAGCCTCGCGCTCCGGCTCGCCTCCGAGCCTTCCTCGCTCGCCGAGATGCGGCGGAGCCTCCGTGCCTGGCTCGACTCCGGCGGGATCGAGCCCGAGGAGGCGAACGACATCCTCGTCGCGTGCTCCGAGGCGTGCGCGAACGCGATCGTGCACGCGGCCGACGCGGTCCCCGGCCCGCACGAGTTCGAGCTCAGCGGCACGCGCTCGAACGGCCGCATCTCCGTCGTCGTCCGCGATTTCGGCCGCTGGCGCGACCCCGATCCGTCGCGTGACAGCGGCGGCTACGGGCTCAAGCTGATGGAGGCGCTGATGGACGACGTCGAGGTCTCGCGCGAGGCAGGCGGTACCGAAGTGCGCCTCAGCCGCCGCCTCGCGACGCCGCGCGCGAACGGCGGACCGGCCTCGAACGGCTCCGTCGAGGGTTGATCCCTCTAGCCGCGGCCGCCGCCTCGGCCTAGCCTCGGTGCATGGCTCGGATCACGAAGGAGCGGGTCGAGGAGATCGTCGGTGAGCCGGTGGTCGCGTTCGCCGACGCGCAAAGCCTGGAGTCGCGCTACGGCAAGTCCGTGGCGGCGGGCGGCGCTGCGTCGTCCGCCGTGCTCGGCGCGCGCGTGAAGCGCTTGCGGCGGCACGATGCCGTCGACCTGCCGCGGTTCGTCACGATCGCCGCCGGCAAGACCGCCGTCCACGTCTTCGGCTACCGGAAGACCGACACGTACACGATCGGCAGCATCGACCGCGAATCGCTCGAGGTGGAGGTCCAGCAGCGCCTCTTCTGGACCCGCCTGACGCTCGTCGACAGGGCCAACGGCCGCTCGTACATGGCCTTCCTCGGCCGGATCATCCCGGGCCGGAAGGCACTCCTGGCAGCGCTGCTGTAGTCGCTAGCCGCAGCTGCAGCGGGCGCCGTTGCGGACGTACCTCCCGCAGGACGGGCAGTGGCGGAGCGGCGTGCGGTTCAGCAGTCCTCTGGACACGCCGAGGACGATCATCGCCGCCAAGACGCAGGTGGAGCTGGCGAGACCGATCAGCTGCGGGGCATGGGAGGTCATACTGTGTAGTCGCACGTGTCGTCGGTTCCGAAACACGCCGGGACGCAGGCGTTTCACCGCGCGCCGGAGCGGAGAAGGGAAGGAGCGGTGACGAGAGCAGAGGCCGGGATGACCAGTGCCCGTCCCGGCCGTGCGCAGCAGCGGAGCGACGGCGGGCTCCGTTCGGCACCGCTCGTGACGGTGGCGAACCGGCTGCCCGTCGTGAAGACCCGTAGCGGCTGGCGGACGGCTGACGGAGGGCTCGTGACGGCGCTCAGACCGACCTTCGACGCCCGCCCGGGCTCCTGGATCGGCTGGGACGGCGGCTCGACGGGCGTGCCGCACCGGCTTCCCGACCTCGACGTCCGGCTCGCACCGGTCTCGCTGCCCCGGTCGGAGGTCGAGGGCTACTACCACGGCTTCTCGAACCGGACGCTCTGGCCGCTCTTCCACGGCCTCGCCGACCGGGTCGTGATCGACCGCCGCTGGTGGCACGACTACAGCGCCGCCAACGAGCAGTTCGCAGAGCGCGCGATCGAGACCGCGACCGGCGACTCGCTGTTCTGGGTGCACGACTACCAGCTCGTGTGCGTACCTGCGCTGCTCCGCCGCGCCGGGACCGGCCGCCCGATCGGCTTCTTCCTCCACATCCCGTTTCCGGCGCCCGAGCTGTTCGCGCGCCTGCCGTGGCGCGAGCACCTGGTCGACGGGATGCTCGGCGCCGACGTCGTCGGTTTCCAGACGGAGGAGTTCCGGGAGAACTTCGTGCGGACCTGCCGGCGACTGAAGGACGACATCGAGATCGACGGCCACCGGATCCGGCTCGGCGACGGGAGAACGGTGCTGACGGCCACGCACCCGATCTCGATCGACGCAGCCGGGATGCGCGACCAGGCGCGCAGCGAGTCGATCGACCGGGCGCTCGGCCGGTTGCGCCGGCAGTTCGCGGGCCGCCGCGTCCTCGTCGGTGTCGACCGGCTCGACTACACGAAGGGGATCGTCGAGCGGTTCCGCGCGATCGAGCTCCTGCTCGAGCGGCGTGCGGACCTCCGGGGGCGGATCGCCGTGCTGCAGATCGCGGTGCCGAGCCGGGGCGACATCCGCGAGTACCGGGAGCTGCGCGCCGAGGTCGAGCAGATCGTGGGACGGATCAACGGCCGCTTCACGGCGCCCGGCCAGGACGTGCCCGTCCACTACCTGTACCGCGGGCTCTCGGCCGGCCAGCTGCTCGGCCACTACGGCATTGCGGACGTGTGCCTCGTGACGCCGCTCCGTGACGGGATGAACCTCGTCGCCAAGGAGTTCGTCGTCATGCAGGACGCCGTCGAGTCCGCGGGCGTGCTCGTGCTCAGCGAGTTCGCGGGCGCCGCCGAGGAGCTCCGCGAGGCGCTTCCGTGCAACCCGTTCGACGTCGAGGGGCTGGCGGGCTCGATCGAGCTCGCGCTCGAGCTGGAGGAGGACGACCGCCGCTACCGAATCGAACGGCTCGCGAGACGGGTGCACCGGCACGACGTCTTCGCCTGGCTGGACCAGGAGGTCGGCGCGCTCGAGGCCGTCGCGGCGGGTTAAGGATCCACGAAGAGCTCGGGCCCGGCGCGGTTCGTGTGGCGCCAGGACGGGTATCGTCGGTACAGCGGTGTCGGTCGAGCACCTCTACAAGGCTCATCGCGTCGCGTTTTTCGTGGTCGCGGCGGCCGTGCTGACCCTCGGCGCCTTCACCGGGCTCTCGTGGTGGGCCGGGTTCGTGATCGTCTACCACCGTCTCGTGCACGTGCACTGGTGGTGGATCCTCGTCGCTCTCGCAGCCGAGTTCGTCGCGTACCTCGGCTACATCGTCGCGTACCGCGAGGTCGCGCGCGCCGAGCACGGCACCGAGTTGCCGCTGACGTCCACTGCCGCGATGGTCTCGACCGGCTTCGGCGTCTTCGTCGCCTCCGGCGGCTTTGCGCTCGACGAATCGCTGCTGCGCGACGCCGGCGTCCCGCGGAAAGAGGCCAGGTCGCGCGTGCTCGGCCTCGGCGCTCTCGAGTACGTCGTACTCGCACCGGCGGCGATGGGCGCGGCAATCTACATCGTCCTGCAGACACGGCCCGACATCGACACGAGCCTGACCTTCCCGTGGATCGTCGGCGTCCCGTTCGGGTTCGTCGCCGTGACGGCTGCTGATGCTGAACCGTCGGCGCGTGACGCTGCCTCGCTGGATCGGCAAGCACGTGAGCCATGCCGTCGAGGCGCTGAACCTGGTCAAGGCGATGGCGATCCGGCCGTTCCCATGCGGCCTTGCGTTCGCCGGCATCGCGCTCTACTGGGCCGGCGACATCGCCTGTCTCTGGGCGGCGCTGCACGTGTTCTTCCAGGAACCGCCGCCGCTCGCGCAACTCGTCCTCGGGTACGCGACCGGGTACGCACTCAGCCGGCGGACGCTGCCGCTCGGCGGCGCAGGGATCGTGGAACTGCTCCTGCCGATCTCGCTCGTGCTGGTCGGGATCGCGCTCGCTCCGGCGATCGTCGCCGTGGTCGTCTACCGGTTCATGAACCTGTGGCTGCCGATGATCCCGGCGCTGGCGGGATTGCCGACACTGAGGCAGATCTCCCGTCGCCGGGTTGCCGGCACGACGTAAGTCCACCTCACCACTCGCCGAACACCCCCGAGCTGCCCGCGGCCAGCTCGTCGATGCGCCTCCGGGCGGGCTCGGACACGTCGTCCGGCAACCCGTCCGTCGCGTAGAAGGCGCTGTTCTCGATCTCCAGGCTCTTCACGTCGCGCCGCTCCCAGCGCTCGACGGCGAAGACGACGACGTAGTCGGACTTGCCCTCGCGGAAGTTCCAGTAGACGCCGTGGAGGCGCGGCTCCGCGGTCGGAACGACGCCGACTTCCTCGCGCAGCTCCCGGCGCACCGCGTCGGCAAGTCCTTCCTTGCGGTGCACGCCGCCGCCGGGGAGGTACCAGCCGTGGCGGTACGTGTGCTCGACGAGCAGGACATGGCCGTTCTCGTCGACGACGAGCGCGAGCACGCCGAGCGACCTGGGTCGCGCGACGAACCACCACGCGTGGCGGAGCCGGTCGGCGGCGACGAGCAGCGGGTTCTTCATGCAGCGCGCAGCGTACGATGCCGGGCGTGAGCCGTCCGCCGCTCCGCGAGCGCCCCGCCTGGAAGGCGCTCGAGAAGCACTACCGCTCGATCGAGCGCGAGCACCTGCGCGACCTCTTCGACGCCGACCCCGATCGCGGCACCCGGCTCGTTCTCGAGGCCGAGGGCGTCTACCTCGACTACTCGAAGAACCGCGTCACCGACACAACCCTCGAGTTGCTCGTCAGGCTGGCCGAGGAGTGCGGGCTGCGCCGGCGCATCGACGCGATGTTCGCGGGCGAGCACATCAACGTCACGGAGGATCGAGCCGTCCTGCACGTCGCGCTGCGCGCGCCGGCCGGCTGCCCGTACGCGCGGCCGGAGGTGCTCGAGGTGCTCGACCGCATGTCGTCGTTCTCGGACCGCGTGCGGAGCGGCGACTGGACGGGCCACACGGGAAAGCCGATTCGCAACGTGATCAACATCGGCATCGGCGGCTCCGACCTCGGGCCGGTGATGGCCTACGAGGCGCTCCGCTTCTACTCCCGGCGGGACATGACCTTCCGGTTCGTGTCCAACGTGGACGGCACCGACTTCGTCGAGGCGACGCGCGACCTGGACCCGGCCGAGACGCTGTTCGTCATCTCCTCGAAGACGTTCACGACGCTCGAGACGATGACGAACGCCGGCTCCGCGCGGGCCTGGGCGCTGGCAGCGCTCGGCGACGAGGAGGCGATCGCGAAGCACTTCGTCGCCGTCTCGACCAACGAGACCGAGGTGAAGAAGTTCGGCATCGACCCCGCGAACATGTTCGGCTTCTGGGACTGGGTCGGCGGCCGCTACTCCATGGACTCGGCGATCGGCCTCTCGACGATGATCGCGATCGGCCCCGACGCGTTCCGGGACATGCTCGCCGGCTTCCATGCCGTCGACGAGCACTTCCGCACGGCGCCCCTGGCGCAGAACCTGCCGGTGCTGATGGGGCTGCTCGCGGTCTGGTACGCGGAGTTCTTCGGCGCGGAGACGCAGGGCGTGATGCCGTACGAGCAGTACCTGAAGCGCTTTCCCGCCTATCTGCAGCAGCTGACGATGGAGTCGAACGGCAAGTCCGTGACCGTCGACGGCCTGCGCGTCGACTACCCGACCGGCCCGGTGTTCTGGGGCGAGCCCGGCACGAACGGCCAGCACAGCTTCTACCAGCTCATTCACCAGGGCACGCACCTGATCCCGTGCGACCTGATCTGCTTCGAGCAGACGCTCAACCCGCTCGGGCCGCACCACGACCTGCTGGTCTCGAACGTGTTCGCGCAGTCGCAGGCGCTCGCGTTCGGCCGCGAGGCGCCGCCGGGCCAGCCGTACCGCGAGTTCGAGGGCAACCGGCCGACGAACGTCTTCGTGCTGGAGCGCCTGACCCCGCACGCGCTCGGCCGCCTGGTCGCCCTCTACGAGCACTCCGTGTTCACGCAGGGCACGATCTGGGAGATCGACTCCTTCGACCAGTGGGGAGTCGAGCTCGGCAAGGAGCTGGCGAAGGCCGTGGCCGCGCAGTTCGAGCCGGGAGCGGAGCTCGACCCCTCGCTCGATTCCTCGACGCGAACGCTGATCGAGCGCTATCGCGCAGCCCGAAAAGGCTGAACCGGAAACGTCCGGTCTCAGAAGAACAGGCTCAGAGCAAGGCTCTGAGACAGGCGCCCGCTAGCCGCCCGCGCATTCGCTGCCGATCTGGGTCAGCGGTTTGATCGGCACCTTGCTGCAGCCGACCTGGTCCGTGCCGACCTCGACCAGCGTCCACTTCGTCCCGTGGTGGAAGACTCCAAGCGCCGACTGGAGCGGGTAGCCCTGCGCGTCCTTGCCGGTGATCAGAGCCGACGCCCATTTCTTCGAGTCGATCGCGACCTTGAACTGGCTCAGGTGCACAGTCGCCGGCTTCGACGCCGCCTGCGCGACCGCCGTCATCGCCGCCTTGTCGGCCGCAGTCAGCGGCTGCTTCGGCTTCAGGCCGGGGCAGACACCGGCGGCGAACGCGATCCCGATCCGGCGGATGATCCGGTTCTCCGTGTCGAGGTTGACCAGCGTGTGGATGCCGCCGTAGCAGGTGGCGAGCTGCCAGGACTGGAAGTCCTTGATGAACGTGAAGCCCTTCCAGGTCGGGGTGCTCGGGGTCTTGATGCCGACCTTGATCCCGTCCGAGGTCGAGTAGCGCGGGCTGTCGGCCGACACCGCGACGACGCGGCCGCGGGCGACGATGACGTCGAGCTCGCCGCCCTCCGAGGTCTTGTGGACCTTGATGCTCCCGGTGAAGGAGCCGTAGTGCGCGGCCACTGACGCTCGGCTCGTGTTCATGCCGGCGTCGCCGATGCGGTTCCACTTGACGATCGAGGTCGAGTCCGCCGTGCGCGCGAGCGCCGTTCCGGCGGCGGCGAGGCCGCAGATGACGACGAGGACGAGCGCCTGCCTCACGGCCGGAATCTTACGAGAGTAGAGGCACCCGCACCAGAAGACGCCAGGAAGCACCACAGTCGCCGGCTCGGCGCCGGTCTACAAACGGGGCAAGCAATCGAAAGGAGCCCCGATGTCCATTCTCAGCATCGACATCCAACCGCCGAGCGGCGCCGACATCCGGGCGCTCCGCGCCCGCGTCGCCGGCGAGATCGTCATGCCCGGCGACTCCGGCTGGGACGCCGCCCGGCAGGCCTGGAACCTCGCCGTCGACCAGCAGCCGTTCGCAGTCGCGCTCGTCGAGTCGGCCGAGGACGTCGTCGCGGTCGTCGATTTCGCCCACGTCCACGGCCTGCGGATCGCGCCGCAGAGCACGGGGCACGGCGCCGCCGCCATGGGCGCCCTCGAGGACGCGATCCTCGTCAAGGTCGAGCGCATGCGCGGCGTCGAGATCGACGCGGCGGCCCGCCGCGCCCGCGTCGAAGCCGGCGCGGTCTGGGCCGACGTCGTCGAGCCGGCGGCCGAGCATGGCTTCGTCGTCCTGCACGGCTCCTCGCCGGACGTCGGCGTCGCCGGCTACTCGCTCGGCGGCGGCATGGGCTGGCTCGCGCGCAGCCGCGGCCTCTCGGCCAACAGCGTCACGGCCGTCGAGGTCGTCACCGCAGACGGGCGGCTCGTTCGCGCCGACCGCGACAACGAGCCTGACCTGTTCTGGGCCGTGCGCGGCGGCGGCGGCAACTTCGGCGTCGTCACCGCGCTCGAGATCGCGCTCTACGAGGAGCCGGAGCTCTATGCCGGCGCGATGTTCTGGCCTGTCGAGCGAGCGGGGGAGGTACTCCAGGCCTGGCGCGAATGGACGGAGACGCTGCCCGAGACCGTCACCTCGGTCGGCCGCATCCTGCACTTCCCGCCGATCCCGGACGTGCCCGAGCCGCTCCGCGGCAACAGCTTCGTCGTCGTCGAGGCGGTCTTCACGGGCGCCGAAAATGAAGGCCGCGAGTTGACCGCGCCGTTGCGCGAGCTCGGCCCGGCGATCGACACGTTCGCCGCCGTCCCGCCGACCGCGCTCCCGCACCTGCACATGGATCCGCCGAAGCCGGTGCCGGGGACGGGTGACGGGATGTTCCTCGACGCGTTCCCGGGCGACGCGGTCGACGCGGTCGTCGCCACCGGCACGCCGCCGCTGCTCTCGCTCGAGGTGCGGCAACTCGGCGGCGCGCTCGCACGGCCGTCCGCAGCCCACGGCGCCGTCGGCTCGATCGACGCGGGCTGGGTGATGTTCGCGGTCGGCATGGCGATAACGCCGGAGATGCGGGCTGCCGTTGATGCAGCGGTCGACCGCGTCAAGGCGGTACTTGCGCCGTGGGAGTCCGAGCGGACGTACCTGAACTTCGCCGAGCGATCTGTCGACCCGGCGCGGTTCTACACGCAGGAGACGTACCGCCGGCTGCGCAGGATCAGGGGTGCGTACGACCCGGGCGAGCTGTTCCTCGCCAACCATCCGATCCCGATGCGATAGCCGGCCCCTGCCGCCACGCGCGAGCTTCCTTCCGCAACCAGCGAACTGCGTCGGGAAGCTCGCCCTGGCGCTCCAGGACGTCGGCTGCGTCCTCGAGCAGCTCGGCAAAACGGGCCCGTTCCCTCTGACGGCTCTGCCACGGCTGCCTGTCGGTGTCGATGTGGGTCACGCCCGCCGATCTTTTCGCGGGTCGGAGCCTACAACGGCGTTCGTTGACCCGAGATTGTGCTTCCGTGTACCCGTGAACAGCGTGAAGCTCGCTCTCGCGGCCGGTCTCCTCGCGGCCTCGCTCTTCGCGGCGTCGAGCACGGCGGCGCCGTTCCCGGGTCGGCACCTCGTGCTGATCTCGGCCTCGACCGGTGTCGTCGACCGCGGCTTTCCGGACGCGGACGGGTTCGTCGATGCTTCGGTGCCAGACGGCCGCGGCGGCTGGTTCGTCGGCGGCCTGTTCCGGCACATCGGGTCGGTGCAGCGGCTCGGCCTCGCCCGCCTGCGCGCCGACGGGTCGCTTGACACGGCCTGGAGCACACGCCTGCCCGGTCTCCCGAACGTCCTCGCCCTCGCGCGCGTCGGAACACGGTTGTACGCCGGAGGCTCCTTCGGCCTCGTCGCCGTCGACACGCGCACCGGCGCGCGACTCGGCTTCCACGCGCCGCGCTTCGTGCTTGCCCCTGGCGGCGGCTCGCCCGTGAGCAGCATCGCGGTCGGCGGGGGCCACGTCTACGTGGCCGGGGGATTCGACCGCGTCGGGACGCAGCGGCGCTGGACGACCGCTGCGCTCGACGCGCGCACGGGCGCGCTCAGCTCCTGGGCGCCGCGCATCCAGAAAGGTGTGGTGACGACCGTCGCGGTCGGGAACGGACGCGTCTACCTCGGCGGCGTGTTCTTTTCCGTCGGCGGTCGGCCCCGGCTCAACCTGGGCGCGGTCACGCCGACGACCGGAACGGTCACGTCCTGGGCGCCGAAGGTCGGCGCCGACGAGGTCGACGCGATCCTCGCCTCCGGCCGGAGCGTCCTCGCCGGCCCCCGCGGCTTCGGCGCGTTCGACGCCGTCACTGCGAGACAGCTCCCGTGGTCGCGGCGTGTCAGATACTCGGCGGGCGCCTTCGCCGAAGCTGGTGGCATCGCGTATCTCGGCGGCGACATCCGCGATCCGCTCGTCGCCGTCGGCGGCGCGAGCCGACACAATCTCGCCGCCGTGAACCTGCACACAGGCCGCTTCACGAGCTGGGCGCCGAACGTCGCGAAGTACACGGCTGCGATGACGCTCTCCGTCTCCGGCGGCACGGTGCTGGCCGGCGGCGCCTTCACGCGCACGCTCGGCTAGATGGGTGATGCCACGATCTCGCGCACTCGGCGGCGCGGTCTGGCGTGTCTGGGCCGCTCCCGTCCGATAGAGCCCGGCCAAGCCGGCCTCCACCGGACGTGCGCTTCACGCCGTCGCGTCGCCGCCGATACGCCCGCGTATCGGCGACGCCACGTCGCCGCGCGCCAGAGCAGCCAGCCCACGCCCCGAGGAGCACGATCTCGTGGCATCAACCATTTAGAGACTGAAGCCGCTCGAGACGAGCGAGGCCATCGGCAGGAAGAGCGGGGCGGGGAGCCGGTCCCACGAGTACCAGCCCCACGAGTCCTGCTCGTCGGGCTCGAGCACCTGGGGCTCGCCGCTGACCCACTCCATCAGCACCCAGCGGGTGAGCCAGACGTCGCCGCTCGGGAAGGTGTCGAGGGTCTCGGCGACGACCTGTGGCACCGCGCCGACGAGCCCTGTCTCCTCGAGGAGCTCCCGCCGCGCCGCCTCCTCGTCCGTCTCGCCCGGCTCGGTCTTGCCGCCTGGAGGCGACCACGTCCCGTGTCCGTGCGGAGACCTCCGGCGCCCGAGCAGCACTTTCCCGTCGCGCACGACGAGCACGCCGACCCCCCTCCGACCCTCCGAGCTCACGCGGCCCGGTGGGCGATGCTGTCGATCTGCGCCTGGATGATCTGCCGGTCGTCCGGATCCTCGATCCGCGCGCAGAGGTCGGTTGCCTGCTTGAGCCGGTGCATGGCCTCCTCGCGGTTCCCGGCGACGAGGTGCGCGCGGGCGAACGCCTCGTGCATCGCCGGCAGGTCGAAGTCCTCGAGCTCGTCGGCGTGCTCGCGGCAGATCCGCTCGCACACGTGAGCGTGGTAAAGAGCGGGCTCGGGACGCTCGAGCTCCGAGTACACCCACGAGCACAGCCACTCGCCGCGCGCGCCGCGCGCGCCCTGGTCGACCTGGTGCCAGTGGTAACGCGAGGCGTGCGCCGTGTGGATCATCTCGGCGTCCTGCGCGGGTGTGCGCTGCTCGATCGCAAGCAGATCCCAGACGCGGTTGAACAGCTCGGCTCCGAGCTGTCGGTGGAGGTCGAGATCGTCTCGCGCACTCACGGCAGTCCCGTAGGTTACGGACAACGAACGACGACGGGAGGCTGAAATGCAGCTCGGAATGATCGGTCTCGGCCGGATGGGCGCGAACATGGTCAGGCGCCTGATGAAGGACGGGCACGAGTGCGTCGTGTACGACGTCAACGCCGACACGGTGAAGCAGCTCGGGTCGGAGGGAGCGGTCGGTTCCGGTTCGCTCGCCGAGCTGGTCTCGAAGCTCGACGCGCCGCGTGCCGTCTGGATCATGGTGCCGGCGGGCCTGGTCGGGAAGATCGTCGACGAGCTGATGCAGCACCTGGAGAAGGGCGACGCGATCATCGACGGCGGCAACAGCTACTACCGCGACGACGTCGACCGGGCCGCGGCGCTTGCCAAGCAGGGCGTGCACCTCGTCGACGTCGGCACGTCGGGCGGCGTCCACGGCCTCGAGCGCGGGTTCTGCCTGATGATCGGCGGCGACGACGAGCCCGTCGACCGTCTCGACCCGATCTTCGCGTCGCTCGCGCCGGGCGTCGACGAGGCGCCGCGCACCGAGGGCAAGACCGGGACGCCGTCGTCCGCGGAGCAGGGCTACCTCCACTGCGGGCCGAGCGGCGCCGGGCACTTCGTGAAGATGGTTCACAACGGGATCGAGTACGGGATCATGGCCGCGTACGCCGAGGGGCTGAACGTTCTCCAGAAGGCCGACGTCGGCGAGACGCAAGCCGAGGCGAGCGCCGAGGTGACGCCGCTCCGCGACCCGAAGTACTACCGCTACGACATTCCGGTCCCGGATGTGGCGGAGGTCTGGCGCCGTGGCTCGGTCATCGCCTCCTGGCTTCTCGACCTGACGGCGCACGCACTCTCCCAGTCGCCGACGCTCGACAACTTCGAAGGCTTCGTCTCCGACTCGGGCGAAGGCCGCTGGACGGTGCTGGCCGCGGTCGAAGAGGGCGTGCCGGTTCCCGTCCTGTCGAGCGCCCTCTTCGAGCGGTTCTCCTCGCGCGGCGAGGCGCAGTTCGCCGACAAGCTCCTCTCGGCCATGCGCAAGGAGTTCGGCGGCCACTCCGAGCTCGTGATCCACTCGTGACGGCCTAGTGATCGCGATCGCCGGCGGGCTCGTCGCCGCCTTTTGCTGGGCGGCGACGACGCTCTGCTCGACGCGCGCGAGCCGGACGATCGGCGCGCTGCCGACGCTCGGCTGGGTGATGCTGGTCGGCCTCGTGCCGGCGGTCCCGGCCGTGCTCGCGGCCGGCGGTCCGGCGCCCCGCGGCGAGTCGTTCGGCTGGCTCGTCGCGTCCGGCGTCGGGAACGTCGCCGGGCTCGGACTCGTCTACGCCGCCGTCCGGCGCGGCAAGGTCGGGATCGTCGCGCCGATCTCGTCGACTGAAGGCGCGGTGGCGGCGGTGCTGGCGGTCGCGCTCGGCGAGGAGCTGTCGGCCGGCGTCGGCGCGGCGCTGGGGCTCGTCGTCGTCGGCGTGGCGCTGTCGGCGGCGGCGCGCGGAACCGACGGCCGGACGCCGCCGGTCGCCATCGCGCTCGCGTGCGGTGCGGCGCTCTCCTTCGGCGTCAGCATCTACGCGACCGGCCGCGTGAGCCAGGAGCTGTCGATCGCCTGGGCGATCCTGCCGGCGCGCGTCGTCGGCGTCCTCGCGATCACCGTGCCGCTCGCTGTCCTCGGCCGGCTGCGTCTGACCCGCGCGGCCCTGCCGTTCGTCGTCGCCACCGGGCTCGCCGAGGTGGCCGGCTTCGCCGCGTACGCGGTCGGCGCCCGCCACAGCATCGCCATCGCGGCCGTGCTCGCCTCGCAGTTCGCCGCGCTCGCCGCGATCGGCGCCTACGTCTTCTTCGGCGAACGGCTAACCCGCGTGCAGATCACCGGCATCGCCGTGGTCGCCGTCGGCGTCGCCCTGCTCAGCGCCCTGCGTGCGTGAGCTCTCGGCCTGCGCCCGCACCGCGTCGAGGAACCGCGGCAGGACGAACCTGAGCGCCGGGCCGGCGACGAGCCACGCCGTGCTCAGCGTCGAGCGCGTGTCGTCGTCGGTCGCCCGGACGCCTAGGTCGCACCGCAGCCGCGTCCCGTAGCCCTCGGGCGCGAGCGTGACCTCGGCGACCGCCTTCAGCGAGCCCGGCTCGTCGAACGCGGCGAACTCGTCGGCGCTGACCTTCGCCACCTGTCGGTCGAAGTGGTAGCGCCCGGCGATGCCGATCACGCGCCGAACGCCGGGCTCGGCTGCCAGCTCGACCGGGCCGACGCCCGCGGCGAGCAGCGCGTCGAGCGTCCGCGGTCCGGACGGATCCGCTCCGAACCGCTTGCGGGCATCGTCGAGCCCGCCGAGCAGCCCCCAGAGCCGGATTCTGCGTCACGTCGGTCGAGCCGATCGCAGCGTACGTCTGTGCCGGGTCGGCCGAGACGAGAACGTCCGCGGACGCGGTCTCGTCGGCCTGCGGGAGGAACGCGTCGGTCACGCGCGCAGACTAGTGCGCGAGGTCGGCGAGCGCGTTCCGCATGAACCGCTGCAGACGCGGATCGCCGTGGCCGGTCAGGTCGTCGAGCGCGACGGCGAAGCGGATCGAGCCGGACGCGAAGACCTTCGAGCCGGACGGCGCCGTGTACCGGATCGCGTCCGCATTGAGGTGGTTCGGGATCGTCGCATGGAAGAGGTCGGTCACGGGCCAGGGCAGGCGGCAGCTGTCGAAGAGCGTGTCGTACTCGTAGCCGACGAGGTGGGGCAGCGTGTCCGTCGGCTTGAACCGCGTGCCCTTGAACCATGGATCGGTCGGCGTGATCGCGGCGCCCACGGCGGTGTAGTCGGCGTTGCCGATCTCGCCCCATTGCACGCCCTCGAGCCAGCACTCGGGCCGCGGCGGGGTCAGGTCGCGGAAGCGCACCGTCTTCAACGCCGGGTCGGTCTCCGGGTCGCGCTTCCCCGACCGGTACTCGACGATCGTCCTGCGCTCGTCCTCGTAGCGCATCTGCCAGTAGCCCGTGTTCGCGCCCATGAACGCGAGGTTGACGCCGGCTCGTCGCGCCGCCTCGAACGCGTCGCGCATCGTCTTCGTCCAGTACTCGTCGTGCCCGGCGGTCATCACGAGGCGATGGCGGAGGAGCTCGGCCGGGTCCCGGTCCGTGTCCACGTCGGTCGTGTACGCGACGTCGTAGCCGTAGCGCTCGAGGAAGTGGACGAGCGGGAACTCCCACGCCGGCGGCAGGTTCGCGCCGCGGCCACCCTCGCCCGGCGCGCCGTGCAGCGCGTACGGCCGGTCGAACGAGACGTGGTCGTCGCCGACGCCCGTGTGGTTCCAGTACAGGCTGCGTCCGCCCCAGCGGTTGTACGCCTGCCACGTGTTCACCGCGGCCTGGACGAGGATCGCCGAGCGCCGCGACGCGGGAGCCCGGACGACGAAGGGCACCCAGGAGCCGCGGTCGCCGCGGGTGACGAGGTCGGCCAGGTAGTAGCCGCTCACCCAGTTCGCGCCGACCGCGACGGCGTCCGTCATCGGCCACTGAAGGCGCAGCAGCCCGCTCCCTGGATCGGGCGTCGGCAGCGGCTCGGCCTTCGCCGTGTGCGGCCGGCACGAACGGCACGGCATCCGCCTGCCGCCGGTGCCGCCGTACCAGCCGATGCGAAGAATCCGCACCTGGTAGCGAAGGCCGGCCGAGCTCGAGACGTGCAGGTGCAGGGTGTCGCCCGGAGCCACGCTCACCTCGGACGCGTAACCCTCGAGCACGTGCTGCGGCAGAAGCCGGACACGCCAGCTCGTCGTCCCCGAGTGGGCGTTCTCGACCTGGATCGGGTTCGGCGCGGGTGCCGGCGCGGCCTCCGCGGCCCACACCGCCGGAACGGCAACGGCGAGGACGGCAGCGCCCGCCGCGGCCGGAATGCGAAGTCTCGGCATCCCGGAGGCCAGCCTAGCTCGCCTCCGGACTAGAGTGGTCAGGGTGCGAGGCTGCGTCCTGATCAAGTTCGGCGAGATCGTGCTCAAGGGACGGAACCGGTCGCTCTTCTACGGGCAGCTTCGCCGCAACGTCGTCCGGCTCCTCCGCGATCTCGGGCCGCTCGAGCTCCGGCAGCGCGGCGGCGCGCTCGCTGTCCTCTCTCCGGCTCCGCCCGACGAGCTCGTCAAGCGCGCACGCGACCTCCTCGGCGCCAGTCTGCTGCACCCGGCGGTCGTGATCGAGAAGACTCCGGAGGCCGTCTGTGCCGCGGCGATCGACCTTCTGCGCGCGCGGCAGGGCGCGACGTTCGCGGTGCGCGCGCGGCGCCGGGACAAGACGTTCGCGCTCGACTCGCGCGAGATCGCGACCCTCGTCGGCCGGTCGGTTCAGGACGCGCTCGGGCTCGGCGTCGACCTGACCCGTCCCGACCTGGAGCTGTTCGTCGAGGTCGACAAGCGCGAGATCTTCGTCTTCACCGAGAAGATCCCCGGCCGCGGCGGTCTGCCCGTGGGCGTCTCGGGCCGCGCGCTCGTGCTGCTCTCGGGAGGCATCGACTCGCCCGTCGCCGCCTACCGCGCGATGAAGCGCGGACTGCGCTGCGACTACGTCCACTTCAGCGGCCGCCCGTACACGGGGCCGGAGTCGATCTACAAGTCGTACGCCCACGTCGCCCAGCTCGACCGCTTCCAGGGCGGCTCCCGGCTCTTCCTCGTGCCCTTCGGCGCTGCGCAGCGCCGGATCGCGGCCGCCGGAGCGGGCCGGCTGCAGGTGCTGACTCAGCGGCGGCTGATGCTGAAGGTCGCCTCGGCTCTCGCCCGGCGCGAGGCGGACGAGGCGCTCGTGACGGGTGATTCGCTCGGACAGGTCTCGTCGCAGACGCTCCACAACATGGGTGTCGTCGAGCGCGCCGCCGATCTGCCCGTTCTGCGCCCGCTCGTCGCGTGGGACAAGGCCGAGATCGTGGCCGAGGCGAAAGGGATCGGGACCTACGAGGTGTCTGCCCTTCCGGCAGAAGACTGCTGCACGCTCTTCGCCAGCCCGCTCGCCGAGACGCGCGCCGCGCCGGACAAGATCAGCCTGCTCGAGTCCAGGTTGGACGTCGCGGAGACGGTCGAGGAGCTCCTCGCGTCGGCCGAGCTCGTCCGTCCACGCCGCGACAGAGCACCGGACGGGCACAATTGGGCTGCTACGGAGCCTGTTTTACACCCGGCTTACAGAGTGAATATCCAGGGTTGATTCGTGGTACCGAGGATGGAGACAGAATGAGGGTACGCCGCCAACCGCTCGCGCGCGCCAGAACGCTGTTCGCCGCGGGCGCATCGCTCGTCGTCGCGCTGACCGCGGCGACGGCGGCGCAGAGCGCGAAGGTCGCTCCGCCCACCATCGCGCGCAGCCTCGCCCAGACCTATTTCACGAGCACCTTCACACGGGCGGAGGTGCTCACCGTCGTCGGCCGGGTCGTGCACGATTACCGGATCGACGAAGGACGAGTGATCGCCGTGCGGCCGAACGCGATCGACCTGCTCGAGCGGGACGGTACCCGCCAGACGGTCGCGCTCAACAGCCAGACGCAGATGCCCGGCGGTCGCCTGGCCGGGGTCGCGATCGGTCTGCGCGGCACACGGGTGGTCACGCTGACCGACAACGGCGGCGCCGCCATGCTCGTCCGGCCCTCCGCGACGGCGCGGGCACTCGGCAAGGCGCTGTTCGGTCCGACGCTCGCGCGGGCCGAGATCGTCACGTTCGCGGGGAAGGTGCAGGACGTCCAGATCGACGAGGGCAAGATCACGGCCGTCCATCCCGGCTCGGTCACGCTCCTCGAGCGGGACGGAACGCGGCAGGCCATTGCCGTCGCGCCGACGGCGGCCGTCAGCGAGAACGGCGTCGCGGTCGACACCAGCGCGATCGTCAAGGGCCTGGAAGCGATCACGGTGCGCGTCGACACCGCCGCTGCACAGCAGGTGTTGCTGGCGCCGACTGTCGTGGGATTCGCCCGGTGAGCACGCTGATCGGAGGACGGACGATGCCGTCGAGCCGTGCCACGGGCGGGTTGATCATGCTCGTCGAGGACGAGGAGTCGGTCGGGACGCTCGTCCGCACCTACCTCGACCGCAACGGGTTCCGCGTCCTCTGGGTGCGCACCGGAGAGGAGGCGCTGGCCGAGTTCACTCGTCACCCTGTCCGGCTGGTCGTCCTCGACATCGGGCTTCCCGGCGTGGACGGCTTCGAGGTCTGCCGGCGCCTGCGGGCACGGTCGGCGGTCCCGATCATCATGCTCACCGCGCGCGACGAGGAGCCCGACCGCGTCGCCGGGCTCGAGATCGGCGCCGACGACTACGTTCCGAAGCCGTTCTCGCCGCGCGAGCTGCTCGCGCGTGTGAAGGCGATCCTCCGGCGCGCCGAGCCCGCTCCGCGCGAGAACATGCTCGCGCTCGGCGACGTGACGATCGACGTCGAGGGCCGCGAGGTCACCGTCGACGGGAGCCAGGTCGAGCTGACGGCGAAGGAGTTCGACCTGCTGACCTACTTCGTCGAGAGCCCCGGCGTCGTGCACTCGCGCGACCGGCTGCTCGACCGCGTCTGGGGCATGAGCTACCCGGGCGGCACCCGGACGGTCGACGTCCACGTCGGCCAGCTGCGACGCAAGCTCGGCCGTCCCGAGCTGATCCGCACGGTGCGCGGAGCCGGGTACAAAGCCGTCACGCCGTGAGCCCCGAGCGCTCGCTGCGCTCGTTCCCGCCGCTGTGGCGGCGGCTCTTCTTCGCGACGGTGCTGATCGTGCTCGTGTCGATCGGCATCTCGATGGGCGTCGGCGCCCTTCTGACCCGCAACGCGGTCGAGTCGGCCAACATCGACGGCCTCAACCGCCAGGCGGAGCTGCTCAAGAACGACCAGGAGAGCAACATCTACCCCTTCAGCCCGGCGAACGTGAAGCACCTGAACACGGTGCTCGGCGGCCAGCACGAGCAGATCCAGGTGTTCCCGGTGAAGTCGCCGCCCGACTACCTTCCGCCCGCGCAGCGGGCGGCGCTGGTCGCAGCGGGGTCGGCGAAGGGCACCGTGACCAAGGGCGGGACGAGGTTCCTCGACGCCGCCGCGGCGAACATCCACAATCGGCCGGGAAAGGCGTTCATCCTGCTCCGGCCGGCGAGCCTCCGGGCCGCGGGCTGGGGTCCGTACCTGCGCGCGCTCCTGATCGGCGGGGCCATCGGCGCCGCGCTGGCGGCGCTCTGCTCGCTGATCCTGGCGCGCTGGATCGCCGGCCCGGTGCGCCGCGTCGCGCAGGCGACGCGGAGTCTCGCGCAGGGCATCTCTCCCGAACCGGTTCCGCTTGCCGGCTCGGCGGAGTTGGCCATCCTCGCGCAGACGTTCAACGACATGGCCTCCCAGCTCAACAAGGCTCGCGAGGCGGAGCGCAACTTCCTGCTCTCGGTCAGTCACGAGCTGAAGACGCCGCTGGCGGCGATCCGCGGGTACGCCGAGGGGCTCGAGGACGGCGTGTTCACGAGCGACGAGGCGGCGGCGACGATCAGGGAGGAGGCGCGGCGGCTCGAGCGGCTCGTCCGCGACCTGCTCGACCTGGCGCGGATGAACCGGCGCGAGTTCGTCGTCCACCACGAGCGGATCGACCTCGGTGAGGTCGCCCGGGAGGTCGTCCGGCGGTACGAGGCGGAGGCGAGGGCGGCCGGTGTCGAGCTCGAGTGCGACGCCGACGAGCCCGCTCCGGCGACGGCCGACCAGGATCGCGCCCTCCAGATCGGCTCGAACCTCGTCGAGAACGCGCTCCGGTCGACGCCCGCGGGCGGCACCGTGCGCGTACGCGCGGGCGCCGGGATGCTCGCGGTCGAGGACACGGGCGTCGGGCTGCCGCCGCAGGATCTCCCGCACACGTTCGAGCGCTTCTATCTCCACGACCGCAACCCGGACGGCCGTGCGCGGATCGGCTCTGGCCTCGGGCTCGCGATCGTGAAGGAGCTGACGGACCGGATGGGCGGCTCGGTGTCGGTCGACAGCAAGGTCGGTCGCGGAACGACGTTCGTGGTCAGGCTGCCCGTCGAAGGGGTCGACGCCGTCGTCGGCGATCCGGAGCCGGTTACCGCACCTTCGTGATCTTGCCGGCGAGCAGGATCCGGCGGCCGACGCACTTGTCCGAGTAGCGAACGAACTTCAGCGTCGTGCCTTTCAACGACCAGCCGTACCGTCCGACGGCCTGCTTGCCGGTGCAGGCTGCAAGGCCAGTCTCCTTCCGGAACGTGATCGTGCTTCCGGCGATCTTCCCGTGTCCGACGACGACGAGCTGGGCGTAGTTGCCGACTCGCTTCTCGATCTCGTACTTCCCGGTCGGCTCGATCCGGATCGCCCAGTCGCCGTTCAGGTTCGCCGGTGTCTTGCCCGTGACCGTCGTGACGTAGACGCCTGCGATCGAGCTCGAGGCGGACGCGGCTCCGGCTGCGAGCAGTGCGGCGCCTGCTGCGAGCGCGATCAGTCTCGTCTTCATCGCCGCCAGTGAAGCAGAAGCTCAGCCGGACCAACGGGCACGGGCGGCCGCGACCGCCTCGCGGGCCGAGCCCGGGCCTGGCGCTGGTCGGTCGCCGGGGGACGGCGCCTCGAAGGTCCCGGCGCGAACCTCGGCTGCGACCTGCTCGTGCGCGTCGCGGAACGGCACGCCCTCGCGGACGAACGCTTCGGCGGCGTCCGTGGCAAGGAGGAGCGGATCGGCCGTCGCCGCGGCGAGCCTGCCGCGGTCGAGCTCGAGCTCCCGGACGAGCACCGTCAGCGCCGCAAGCGTGCCGGCGAGGTCGCGGCGCGCCGCGAAGACGGGTGCCTTGTCCTCCTGCAGGTCGCGGTCGTAGGCGAGCGGCAGGCCCTTGACGACCGCGAGCAGCCCGGTCAGCCGGCCGAGCGCCGTGCCCGCCTTGCCGCGCGCCAGCTCGGCCACGTCGGGGTTCAGCTTCTGCGGCATCATCGACGACCCGGTCGCAGCCGCTTCGGGCAGCTGCACGAAGCCGAACTCGCTCGTCGCCCACAGGCAGAGCTCCTCGCCGATCCGCGACAGGTGCGAGTGGCAGACGGCGCAGGCGTAGAGGTAGTCGAGCGCGAAGTCGCGGTCGGAGACGGCGTCGAGCGAGTTCCGCATCTGCGCTGCCGGAGCGGGGAGGGGCACGGTCGAACCGGCGAGCGCCCCGGCCCCGAGCGGCGACGGCGCCGCCTGAGCAGCCGCGAAGCGGAAACGGCCGAGGTCGCGCTCGAGCATCTCCGTCCACGCCAGCAGGTGGTGGCCGACGGTGACCGGCTGCGCACGCTGGAGGTGCGTGTAGCCCGGCATCGGCGTGTCCGCCTCGGCCTCGGCCCGGTCGAGCACGACCTCCGCGAAGCGTCCGATCGCGTCCGCCGCTTCGCGTGACGCGTCCTCGACGTAGAGCCGGAAGGCGGCCGCGACCTGGTCGTTTCGCGAGCGGCCGGCGTGGATCTTGCGGCCGACCGGCCCGAGCAGCCGCTCGAGCGCAGAGTGGACGTCTTCGTCGGACGGGTCGAGGTCTTCCGGCGTGATCGTGGCGAGCCGCTCGGAGACCTCGGCGAGCTCGTCGTCCGTGAGCAGGCCGGCCGCGTGCAGCCGCCGCGCGTGCGTGCGCGTCGCCGCGATGTCGTACGGCAGCAATTCGGCGTCGTCCGCCTTCAGGAACGCCCAGACCTCCGTCGCAAGGCCGGATTCGACCCGGCCCGACCAGAGCGTCACGCGGGCTCAAGCTCCAGCGGATCGAGCGGGCCTTCCGGGGCGTGCAGCCGCAGCGCGCGCTGGGCGGAGAGCATGCGGCGCGTGTCTTCGATGTCGTTCACCTGCACGGCGAGCTGGCCGATGCGGTCGGCGGCGGTGAACGCTGTCGCGCTCCGCTCCATCGACAGGCGTTCCGGGTCGTACGAGAGCGAGTCGCCGGTGGTGTCGACGATCGTGTAGTCCTCGCCGCGCCGTAGCTCGACCGCCACCTCGCCGGTGATCACGGCGGCGACCCAGCGCTGCAGCGCGTCGCGCAGCATCAGCGCCTGAGGCTCGAACCAGCGGCCCTCGTACAGCAGCCGCCCGAGGAGCCGTCCTTCCGTCGCATAGCGGTCGAGCGTGTCCTCGTTGTGGATCGCGGTCAGCAGCCGCTCATACGCGATGTGGAGGAGCGCCATGCCGGGCGCCTCGTAGATGCCGCGGCTCTTCGCCTCGATGACCCGGTTCTCGATCTGGTCGGAGAGGCCGAGCCCGTGCCGGCCGCCGATCTCGTTGGCGCGCCGGATCAGCTCGACCGGGTCGCCGATCTCCTCGCCGTCGATCGCCACCGGGACGCCGTGCTCGAACCGCACGACGACGACCTCGGGCTCGATCTCGACAGCCGCGTCCCAGTGGGCGACGCCCATGATCGGCTCGACGATCTTCATGCTCGTCCCCAGGTGCTCGAGGTCCTTCGCCTCGTGCGTCGCGCCGAGCAGGTTGGCATCGGTCGAATACGCCTTGTCGATGGAGGCGCCGTGGGGCATGCCGCGCTCGGCCAGCCATTCGCTCATCTCGCGGCGCCCGCCGAGCTCGGAGACGAACTTCTCGTCCAGCCACGGCTTGTAGATCTTCAGGCGCGGGTTCGCGAGCAGGCCGTAGCGGTAGAAGCGCTGGATGTCGTTGCCCTTGTACGTCGAGCCGTCGCCCCAGATGTCGATGCCGTGCTCGCTCATCTCGCGGACGAGCAGCGTCCCGGTCACCGCGCGGCCGAGCGGCGTCGTGTTGAAGTAGCGGCGGCCGGCCGTCTGGATGTGGAAGGCGCCGCACTGGAGCGCGGCGATGCCCTCGCGGGCGAGCGCCTCCTTGCAGTCGACGAGGAACGCGTCCTCTGCCCCGTATTGCGCGGCCTTGTCGGGAATCGCCGAGATGTCCGGCTCGTCGTACTGGCCGAGATCGGCCGTGAACGCGGACGGGACAGCGCCTTTCTCGCGCATCCAGGCGAGCGCGCAGCACGTGTCGAGGCCGCCCGAGAACGCGAAGCCGACCCGTTCGCCGACGGGAAGCGCGCTCAGGATGACGTGCCTGTCGCTCACGTGTCCCCCTCCAGATGGTGCCGCAGCAGCTCCTCCAGCTCGGAGCCTGACACACCGTCCCTCGGCGCGACGAAGATCGTGTTCTCGCCCGCGACCGTGCCCACGACGTCGGCGAGCCCGGCGGCGTCGATCGCGTCCGCGAGCGGGGTCGCGTAGCCGCGCGGCGTGCGGACGACGACGAGGCCGTTCGCAGCGGTCATCGAGCTCGTCCAGCGGCGGAGCGCGGTCGTCAGCTCGGCCATGCGGTCGAGGTCGGCCGCACCGGGGAGCGCATAGACGAGGCGCCCGTCGGCGGCGCGAACCTTGACCAGGCCGAGCTGCGCGATGTCGCGGGAGACCGTCGTCTGCACGGCCTCGATGCCTGTCTGACGCAGTGCGTCGGCGACCTCGGCCTGCGTCGCGAGCGGACGCTCCTGCACCAGGCGCAGAATCGCTCCCTGCCTCTCGAACTTGTTCACGCGAGCACCTCCTCGAGCACGGCGAGGCCGCTCTCGAGCTCGCCGGGTGTGATGGTCAGCGGTGGGGTGATGCGAATCGTCTCCGGGCCTGCGGTGCAGAGGAGCACGCCGCGCTCGAGAGCCGCGTCGACGACCTCGCCCGCCGGCCGGCCGACGTCGAGCGCGAGCAGGAGCCCGCGGCCGCGGAACGCCGGGAAGACGTCGCGCGCGAGTTGCTCTTTCGCGCGCACCTCGGCGAGCAGGTCGTCGGTCAGCTCGTCGACGACCGCGCAGGCCGCGGCGCAGGCGACCGGGTTGCCGCCGAAGGTGCTCGCATGGTCGCCGGGGACGAAGGCGCCGGACGCGTCGTCGGCGACGAGCAGCGCGCCGATGGGCAGTCCGTTCGCAAGCCCCTTGGCGAGCGTGACGACGTCCGGCCGGACGCCGGTCTGCTCGAAGCAGAAGAACCTGCCCGTCCGGCCGACGCCGGTCTGCACCTCGTCGAAGACGAGCAAGGCGTCGAGCTCGTCTGCGAGGGTGCGCGCCGCGGTGAGGAACTCGTCCGTCGCCGGGTTGACGCCGCCCTCGCCCTGCACCGGCTCGATCAGAATCGCGCCCGTGTCCGTCCGGGCCGCGGCGACGAGCGACTCGACGTCGTTCAACGTCGCGAAGGTGACGCCTGGGACGAGCGGGCCGAACGCCTCGCGCTTCGAGGGCTGGCCGGTCACTGACAGCGCCCCCATCGTCCGCCCGTGGAACGAGCCTTCGAGGGCGACGAGACCGGGCCGGCCCGTCGACTTGCGTGCGTACTTGAGCGCCGCCTCGACGGCCTCGGTTCCCGAGTTGCAGAAGAACGCCTGCGCGCCGCCGAAGCGCGCCGAGAGCCGCTCGGCGAGCGCGGCCATCGGCTCCGTCCAGTACAGGTTCGACGTGTGCCAGAGCCGGTCGAGCTGCTCGCGCGCGGCGGCGAGAGGGGCCGGGTGGCAGTGGCCGAGCCCGACGACGGCGATCCCGGCGACGAGGTCGAGGTAGCGCTCGCCCGCGTCATCGACGAGCCACGAGCCCTCGCCGGACACGAAGGTCACGTCCTGGCGCGCGTACGTCTCGAGCACCCGCCCCCGACCCCGACCTTGCAACACAGTGTTACTTGGCATCACGCGATGACCGCCGTTTCGCCGATTTCGGCTCGCACGCCCAGCTTCGCGGCCTGCACCGCTGCCTGGAGCTTCGGGACGATCCCGCCCTCGAGGCTGCCGGCGGCGAGCAGCCCTTCCACTTCGTCCGCGTCGATGGAGGACACGACCGCGCCTTCGAGCAGCAGCCCGGGCACGTCCGTCAAGAACAGGATCTTCTCGGCGCGGAGCCCGATGGCGAGCGCCGACGCCGCCTCGTCGGCGTTCACGTTGAGCGGGCCTTCCGCGAGCGGCGCGACGATCGGAATCAGTCCCTCGTCGAGCGCTGCCTCGACGGCCGGCGGGCAGCTCGGCAGAGGGTCGCCGACGAGTCCGAGCGCCGGTATCTGCCGCGCCTGCAGCCCGATCTCGTCGCCGAACAGCCCGACCGCGCGCGGCCCGATCGCGGCGCAGAGCATCGCGTTGACCTCTGCGAACGACTCGCGCACGACCTCGAGCCCGGCCGCGGTCGTCACGCGCCGCCCGCCGACGAACTCGACACCGAGCCCGCGTCTCACCATTTCCGAGGAGATCTGCGGCCCAGCGCCGTGCACCACGACGACCTTGCAACACTGTGTTGCAAGGTCGGTGATGTGCCCGGCGAGTGACGTGGCGACCGCACCGCCGACCTTGACGACGATGCGGGTCACGAGCGGTAGTCCGCGTTGATGCGGACGTAGTCGTAGGACAGGTCGCTCGTCAGGTACGAGGCCGAGCCGGAGCCGAGGCCCAGGTCGAGCCCGATCGTGCAGGTGGCGCCGGAGACGTCGGGCTCGACGCCCATCGGCGCGCCGCGGTCGAGGACGACGGAGCCGTTGTAGGACAGGGTGATCCGGTCGACGTCCACCTCGGCGTAGCCGCCGTTGTACGGGGCCGAGCCGGCCGCCATCAGCACTCGGCCCCAGTTGGCGTCGCGGCCGAAGAGGGCCGTCTTGACCAGCGCGGAGGTCGCGATCCGCCGGGCGATCGCCTTCGCCTGCGTGTCGTCGGTCGCCCCGGTGACGGCGATCTCGGCGAGGACGGTCACTCCCTCGCCGTCGGCCACGATCTGCTCGGCCAGGTCGCGGCAAACCTTGCGGAGCGCGGCTGCGAAGGCGAGGTCGGTCGCCGGTGTGCGGTCGATGCCGGACACGCCGTTTGCGAGCAGGATGACCGCGTCGTTCGTCGAGCAGTCGCCGTCGACCGAGATCGAGTTGAAGCTCTCGTCGACGGCCGGCCGCAGAAACTCGATCGGCTCGCCGGGCGCGAGCGGGTAGTCGGTCGTGACGACGGCGAGCATCGTCGCCAGGTCGGGATGGATCATCCCGGAGCCCTTGGCCATGCCGCCGACCGCGAAGCCGGGGCCGGCCGCGACAGCCTGCTTCGAGCGCGTGTCCGTGGTCATGATCGCCGTGGCTGCGTCGGGCCCGCCCTCCGGGGAGACGGCTGCGGCGGCCACCTTGAGCGCCGGCAGCAGCTTCCCCATCGGCAGCGGCACGCCGATCACGCCGGTCGAGAGGACGAGCACCTCCTCGGCGTCGAGATCGAGCACGCGGCCGGCTTCGGCTGCCGTCGCCAGCGCGTCGAGCTTGCCGCGCTCGCCGGTGGCGGAGTTGGCGACGCCGGAGTTGATCACGACCGCCTGCGGCTCGGCGAGCGCCATGTGCCCGCGGTTCACGGTCAGGCACGCGGCCTGGACGCGGTTGCGGCTCCACATGGCGCCGCCGA
Source organism: uncultured Actinomycetes bacterium (assembly GCA_963776735.1). Classification (GTDB taxonomy): domain Bacteria; phylum Actinomycetota; class Thermoleophilia; order Gaiellales; family Gaiellaceae; genus PALSA-612. The sequence goes on along the minus strand of CAVZNV010000023.1, from coordinate 104,526 downwards.
CCGCGGGCTCGGTGGAGCGCACGATCGCGAGATCGGGCCGCGAGTAGCGGATGCCGGCGTGGACACCCCCGGCGACGAACCCCTTCGGCGCCGTCACGCTCATACCGGCACTCCGGCCAGCCTGAGCCCAGCCGTCTCGTCCAGGCCCAGCGCCAGGTTCGCGTTCTGCACCGCCTGGCCCGCAGCGCCCTTGCCGAGGTTGTCGAGTGCACAGATCACGATCGCCGTGCCGGTCGCTGCGTCGGCGAACACGCCGATCTCCGCCGCATCCGTGCCCTGCACGCGCCTGAGTTCGGGCGTTGCGCCCTCCGGGAGCACGCGCACGACCGGGCTCATCGCGTACGAAGCCTCGAGGAGCGCCCGCACGTCCTCGTCCGTCCGCACGTAGCACGTGGCGAGCAGACCGCGCCGCACGGGAAGCAGATGCGGCACGAAGCACACGGGGAAGCCGAGCTGCTGCGCGATCTCCGGCGAGTGTCGGTGTGCGCCGACCGCGTACGGCGCGAAGTTCTCCAGCACGAAGCCCGCATGCGAGCCCGGCTTGAGCGTCCTGCCCGCGCCGGACACGCCCGACTTCGCGTCGACGACGACGCCGGCCGGGTCGATCGAGCCGACGAGTGGCCCGAGCGCGAGCAGCGCCGCGGTCGCGTAGCAGCCGGGGTTGGCGACCAGCAGCCCGGCCGGAGGGTAGAGCTCGGGCAGCCCGTAGCTCCACGCGCCGGGCACGACTCCGTACCAGTCCCCGGCCTCGGCCGGGTCGACGAGCCGGTGCGCACCCGACAGGTCGACGACCACGGCGCCTCCCGGCGGTTCGATCGCCGCCGCGTCGACGTGGTCGAGGCAGAGGAAGACGAGCTCTGCGCCGCCCGCGAGCGCCTCAGCGTTGGTCGTGAACGCCGGCAGCGAGCCGTTCAGCCGCACGTCGAGCGCCGACGCGCCGCTGCCCGCGAGCGAGTCGGAGCCGAGCGCGACGACCTCGAGCGCGGGGTGCGCGAGCACGCGGTCGAGGGTCTCCTGACCGGCGTAGCCGCTGCATCCGAGAATGGCAGTTGCGACCATCAGGCGCGTATTATGCCAAACTAAAGCTAGTTATGCAGAACGCACCCGCCCATCTCGTCCTGGAGGACGGCACCGTCTTCACCGGCCGCAGCGTCGGCGCGCCCGGTGTCGCCGCCGGCGAGGCCTGCTTCACGACGGCGATGGCAGGTTACGAGGAGTCGGTCACCGACCCGAGCTACGTCGCGCAGGTGCTCTGCTTCGCGTACCCGCTCGTGGGGAACTACGGCGTCGACGCGTCGCGTCACGAGTCGGACCGGGTGCACTGCGAGGGCGTCGTCGCGCGGACGCTGCGGCCGGCATTCGCCGGCTGGCTCGCGGAGCAGGGGACGGTCGCGCTCGACGGCGTCGACACGCGTGCACTGGTGCGGCGGATCCGCGACGCCGGGGTGCTGCGCTGCGCACTCGGCACCGCGCAACCGGACGAGCTGCTCGAGCGCGCGCTCGCCGAGCCGCCGATCGACGGGCGGCCGCTCGCGCGCCGCGTCGGAACGACTGTGCCGTTCTCCGTTGGCTCAGGCCCGCGGGTCACGCTCGTCGACCTCGGTTGCAAGCGCTCGATTCCGGGCCGGCTCGCGGCAACCGGGCTCGAGGTCCACGTCGTGCCCGGCGACTGGGACGCCGATGCGATCCTCGCCACCGAGCCGCGCGCCGTGCTCGTCGGCAACGGACCCGGGGACCCGTCCGTGCTCGACGGGCCGATCGAAGCCGTCCGCGGGCTGCTCGGCCACGTGCCGCTCTTCGGCATCTGTCTCGGCCACCAGCTACTCGGCCTCGCGCTGGGCCTCGACACGTTCAAGCTCCACTTCGGCCATCGCGGCGCGAACCATCCCGTCCGGGACCTGCGCTCGGGCCGCGTCCTCGTCACCGTCCAGAACCACGGTTACGCGGTCTCGGCCGTCGACGAGGAGCTGGTCACGCACGTGTCGCTGAACGACGGGACGGTCGAGGGCCTGGCCGGCGAGGACTTCGCGAGCGTGCAGTTCCATCCAGAGGCGGCGCCCGGGCCGCTCGACGCTTTGCCCTTCTTCGAGGAGATCGCGCGCACGTGCCACGCCGCGAAGACCTTCGCTCGATCCTGATCGTCGGCTCCGGTCCGATCCGCATCGGCCAGGGGTGCGAGTTCGACTACTCCGGCGCGCAGGCCTGTCGCGTGCTGCGGCGCGAGGGCTACCGCGTCGTCCTCGTCAACTCGAACCCGGCGACGATCATGACCGACCCCGAGTGGGCGGACGCGACGTACCTCGAGCCGCTCGACGCCGGCACGATCGCCGAGATCGTCGAGCGCGAGCGGCCCGATGCGCTGCTGCCGACGCTCGGCGGCCAGACGGCGCTGAACATCGCCGTCGAGCTGCACGAGGCGGGCGTGCTCGAGCGGTTCGGCGTCGAGCTGATCGGGGCGGACGTCGACGCGATCCGCCGCGCCGAAGACCGGCTCGCCTTCCGCGAGACGATGCGCGCGGCCGGACTGCCGGTGCCCGACAGCGTCGTCGTCTCGTCGGTCGCCGACCTCGACGGCTTCCCGGCGCCGGCGATCGTGCGGCCTGCGTTCACGCTGGGAGGGCAGGGCGGCGGGCTGGCGCAAACGACGGAAGAGCTGTTGGCGCGGGTCGAACGCGGCCTCCGCGCCAGCCCGGTCGGCCAGGTGCTCGTCGAGCGTTCGCTCGCGGGCTGGCAGGAGTTCGAGCTCGAGGTCATGTCGGATGCGGCCGGCAACTGCGTCGTCGTCTGCTCGATCGAGAACATCGACCCGATGGGCGTCCACACCGGCGACTCGTGGACGGTCGCGCCGCAGCAGACGCTTCCCGACGCCGAGTACCAGCGCCTCCGCGAGGCCGCGTTCGCGTGCGCCCGCGCGGTCGGCGTCGCCACCGGCGGCGCCAACGTCCAGTTCGCGTACGAGCCCTCGACCCGCGAGCCGGCGCTGATCGAGATGAACCCGCGCGTGTCTCGCTCGTCGGCGCTCGCGTCGAAGGCGACCGGCTTCCCTATCGCCAAGCTGGCCGCGCTGCTCGCGGTCGGCTACACGCTCGACGAGCTGCCGAACGACATCACCGGCAAGACCACGGCCGCCTTCGAGCCCGCGCTCGACTATGTCGCCGTCAAGGCGCCGCGGTTCGACTTCGAGAAGTTCCCGGGCGCGCCGCGCGTTCTCGGCTCGGAGATGCGCTCGACCGGCGAAGCCCTCGGGCTCGGCCGGACGTTCCCGGAGGCGTTGCTGAAGGCCCTCGACGGGCTCGAGGGTGACGGTGCGCTGCCGGAGCTCCCGGGCGCGCACCCGTACTTCGTCGAGCAGCTCGAGTCGATCCGCGCCGCCGAGTTCTCGCTCGCGATGACCGGCGACATCGTGGCGGCGAAGCGCTTCGGCCTGCCGGATGCGCGCGTCGCGTACGTGCTCGGCGTGCCGGAGCGCGAGGTGCGCGCGCGGCGCCCGCGTCCTGGCCGGCTCGCGGTCGACTCGTGCGCGGCCGAGTTCGAGGCCGAGACGCCGTACTACTACTTGTCATACGAGCAGAGCGACCCGGCGCCCGATCCGTCCGGCCGCTCGATCGTCATCGTCGGCTCCGGCCCGAACCGGATCGGGCAGGGCATCGAGTTCGACTACTGCTGCGTGCACGCCGCGCAGGCGTTCCGCAAGCTCGGCTACGAGTCGGTGCTGGTCAACTCGAACCCGGAGACGGTCTCGACCGACTACGACACGTCCGACCGGCTCTACCTCGAGCCGCTCACGTTCGAGCGCGTGCTCGACGTCTGCGCGCTCGAGCAGCCGCTCGGCGTCGTCGTGACGCTCGGTGGTCAGACCCCGCTCGGGCTCGCGCACGACCTCGCCGCCGAGGGCGTGCCGCTGCTCGGCGACCCGCTGCCCGCGATCGACGCCGCCGAGGATCGCGGCCGTTTCGGCGAGGTGCTCGCCGAGCTCGGGCTGCGCGCGCCTCGCTGGGGCGTCGCGGCCACACAGGCAGAGGGCATCGCCGTCGCCGGCGAGATCGGCTATCCGGTGCTCGTTCGACCGCACTACGTGATCGGCGGCCGCCGCATGCACGTCGCCCGCTCGCCGGAGCAGCTCGAGATCGCGGAGCCGTCCCTCGTCGACGAGTTCCTCGAAGGCGCACTCGAGTTGGACGTGGACGCGCTCTGCGACGGCGAGTCGGCGTGGGTGGCCGGGATCCTCGAGCACGTCGAGGCGGCCGGCGTCCACTCCGGCGACTCCGCGTGCGTGCTGCCGGCGCCGTCCGTCAACCGCGCGCTCGAAGCCGAGATCGACGCGGTCGCGACGGCGCTCGGGCGGAGGCTCGGCTCGCGCGGGCTACTCAACCTGCAGCTCGCGGTCAAGAACGGCGACCTCTACGTCCTCGAGGCGAACCCGCGCGCGTCGCGAACCGTGCCGTTCGTCGCCAAGGCGACAGGCCTGCCGCTCGTCGAGCACGCGTGCCGGCTGATGCTCGGTGCGACGCTGGCCGAGCTCGACCTGCCCGAGCGCGCCGTGCCCACCCGCGCCTGGGCGAAGGAAGCCGTGTTTCCGTCGGACCGCTTCGCCGCCGCGGGCGACCGCGGTCCCGAGATGCGGTCGACGGGCGAGGTGATGGCCGGCGGCGCCACGGTCTCCGAGGCGTATGCGCGCGTTCAGCGCGCGGCCGGCCGCTCGAAGCGGGGCGGCCGGGTCGGCGAGCCGCTCCAGACGGCGTAAGTCGGCCGTAAGTCGTTCGCAAGCATCCCGTGAAGGGAGGTTTTTCCCTGCACGTGTCGGGAATCAGCCCGGAGGTAGGCAAGCGATCCCTGGAGGCTGATTTCCTTGGAAACACGACGCATGTCGAGAATCGCCGGTGCCACGCTCGTTCTCGGGCTGCTGGCAGCGGCTGCGCTCGTCGGCCTGACGCGGTCGGCCGGCGCAAGCACCAAGTCGGCGCCGAGCAACACGTCGCCGCCGACGATCACGGGCAAGGCCCAGGAAGGGCAGACGCTGAAGGCCGATCCGGGCACCTGGTCCGGCTCGACCCCCATCGACTACTCGTACCAGTGGCGCCGCTGCGGCACCGGCGGTGCGAACTGCTCGAACATCTCGGGCGCGACGGACAACATCTACACGGTGTCCTCCGCCGACGTCGGCCACAGGCTGCGCGTGCTGGTGACCGCCGTGAACAACGACGGTGCCGGCACTGCCCAGTCGGCGGCGACGGCGGTCGTCACGAAGGCGCCGCCTCAGGCTCCCGTCAACACGAAGGAGCCGTCGATCAGCGGCACCGCCCAGCAGGACTCGACGCTGACCGCCAACCCCGGCGCATGGAGCGGCAGCCAGCCGATCCAGTTCTCGTATCGCTGGCGGCGCTGTGACGCAAAGGGCGGGGACTGCCAGAGCACGGCCGTGACGGCGCAGACGTACACGCTGGGCGCGGCCGACGTCGGCTTCACGCTCCGCGTGCTCGTCACCGCGACGAACAACGTCGGCTCCGCCGCGGCGATCGCCGACGCCACCGCGGTCGTGACCTCGAACGGTCCGCCCGCCGGCCAGTGTCAGCCGATCGCCAAGGTCGCGCTGCCCGAGCGGCTCGTGGTCGACAAGATCACGTACACGCCGTCGCAGATCCACTCGCGGACGCAGCCGCTCGTCGCCCGGTTCCACGTCGTCAGCACGAAGGGCTACTGCGTCAGCGGTGCCGTCGTGCAGGGGCTCGGCGTGCCGTTCAACCGGCTGTCGAACGAGCCCGAGGTGACCACCGACTCGACCGGGTGGGCGCAGGTCACGTTCCAGATCCTGCCGACCTTCCAGCTCTCGCACGGCAATCTGGTCGTCATCTTCGTGAGGGCCCGGAAGCCCGGCGACAACCTGCTCGCCGGTGTCTCCACGCGGCGCCTCGTCTCCGTGCGCGTCGCCTAGTACTGCACGATAGACGCGCCTTGCGCGAGGCCGGGTCGGGGGTCCCGGCCTCGCGTGTTTCTCCGTAGAGTCGGGCCGTGGCGATCCTCGGCATCGACGTGGGCGGCACGTTCACGGACGCCGTCCTGCTCCGGGACGGCGAGCTCGTGACGGCGAAGGTGCCGACCGCGGCCGCGCAGGAGGAGTCGGTCGTCGCGGCCGCCCGGGCAGTCGGTGCCGCCGACATCGAGCGCTTCTCGCACGGGACGACGATCGCGACGAATGCGCTGCTCGAACGGAAAGGCGCGCGCACCGCGTTCGTGTCGACCGAGGGGTTCGAGCACCTGCTGCACCTCCGCCGGCAGACCCGCGCGCACCTGTACCGGCTCTGCGACGAGCACCCGGCGCCGCTCGTCCCGCTCGACCGCTGCTTCGGCGTGCGGGAGCGGATCGGCCCGGACGGCGTGCTCCTCCCGCTCGACCTCGGTTCGGTGCCGGACGTCGGCGACGCGGAGTCGGTCGCGGTGTGCCTGCTCTTCTCGTTTCGCGACCCGTCGCACGAGCAGACGGTCGCGGCGGCGCTGCGGGAACGGCTGCCCGGCGTGCACGTCGTCGCATCGCACGAGGTCGCACCCGAGTTCCGCGAGTACGAGCGGGCCTCGACGACCGCGGCGGACGCCTACCTCGGCCCGGTGTGCGCGCGGTACTTCCGCTCGCTCGCGGCTCGCTGTGCCGACGAGGGCCTTCCCGAGCCGCTGGTCATGCGCTCCTCGGGCGGTGTCGCAACCGTCGAGGAAGCGGCCGAGCACGCTGCGCTCGTGCTCGTGTCGGGGCCGGCGGGCGGCGCCGTCGGCGCGGCGCGGGTGGCCGAGCTGGCCGGGATCGAGAACGCGATCGCGTTCGACATGGGCGGGACGTCGACGGACGTGTGCCTGATCTCGGGCGGGCGGGCCGAGCGGACGCTCGAGCGCTCGGTCGGCGGGTTGCCGATCAAGCTGCCGATGGTCGACATCCAGACCGTCGGAGCCGGCGGGGGATCGATCGTGTGGCGTGACGCCGGCGGTGCGGTGCGGGTCGGGCCGGAGAGCGCGGGCGCGATCCCCGGGCCGGCGTGTTACGGGCGCGGCGGCGAGCGACCGACCGTGACCGACGCGAACCTGCTGCTCGGACGGCTGCCGGAACGGCTCGCCGGCGGCGTCGAGCTCGACCGGGACGCAGCTGAGCGGGCGATGGCGGGTTTCGACCCGTCCGACGTCGTCGAGGTCGTGAACGCCGAGATGCTGCTGGCGCTGCGTGTCGTCTCGGTGGAGCGGGGCCTCGATCCGCGGGACTTCGCACTGGTCGCGTTCGGCGGCGCCGGACCGCTGCACGCCTGCGCGCTGGCGGAGGAGCTCGGAATCACGACGGTGCTCGTGCCGGCGGCAGCGGGCGTCCTGTCGGCGCTGGGGCTGGTCGCGAGCGACGAGCGACGTGACCGGGTGCGGTCGTACGTGTGCCTGCTCGAGGACGCCGGTGAGCTGCCGGCCGAGGGCGAGGCCGACCTGCGGTACCGCGGCCAGTCGTTCGAGCTGACGGTGCCGCTCGGCGACGGGCTCGCGCAGCGGTTCCAACGGGCTCACGAGGAGCGGTACGGCTACGCGGATCCCGAGCGTCCGTTGGAGCTCGTCGCCGTGCGGACCGCGGACGTCCGCCCCGGCCCCGAGCTCGTCCTGCCACCCGCCGACCCGCTGGACGTGTCCGGGCTCGGCATCTCAGGAACGGCCCTGGCCGGGCCGGCCCTGCTCGAACTGGACGGTGCGACCTGCTGGCTGCCCCCCGGGTGGGCGGGGGCTAGGGACGGGACCAGCGGAGATCGAACAAGTAGCACGCTCCGACTCACGAGGGTGTGACGATTTCGTGGAAATTCAGCTGCAGGTGATCGGAGCTGCCCTGCGGGCGGCGGCGGAGGAGATGGGCGCCGTGCTCGTGCGCTCGGCGTTCTCGGCCAACATCAAGGAGCGGCGCGACTGCTCGACCGCGCTCTTCGACGAGCAGGGGCGCATGATCGTCCAGGCCGAGCACATCCCTGTGCACCTCGGAGCCATGCCGGAAGCGGTCGCGGCCGTTCGCGCTCGCGACCCGCAGCCGGGCGAGCTCTACGTCCTCAACGACCCTTACACGGGCGGCACGCACCTGCCCGACATCACGATCGTCTCGCACGTGCCGTGCGGGTTCGCGGTGTCGCGCGCCCACCACGCGGACGTCGGCGGCATGGAGCCCGCAAGCCTGCCGGCCGGGTCGCGCGAGCTCTACCAGGAGGGCGTGATCATCCCTCCCGTCCGGCTCGACGACGAGGTGCTCACGCTCCTGCTTGCCAACATGCGCAACCCGGACGAGCGCCGCGGCGACCTTCGGGCCCAGATCGCCGCGCACCTGCTGGCCGAACGGCGGCTCGAAGAGCTCGTCGAGCGTCGCGGCGCCGAGACCGTGACTGCGGCGATGGACGAGCTGTACCTCTATTCGGAGCGTGTCGTCCGTGCCGCGCTCGCCGAGCTTCCCGACGGCCGCTACGAGGCGTACGACGTGCTCGAGCCGCTCGAGGGCTCGCTCGAGATCCACGCCGCCGTCACGATCGCCGGCGACGAGGTGGAGATCGACTTCGCGGGAACGTCGCCCCAGCACGAGGGCAACCTCAACTGCCCGCCTGCGGTGACGCGGTCAGCCTGCTACTTCGTCGTCCGCTGCCTGACCGCGCCCGACCTGCCTTCCTCGGGCGGCGCGTACGCGCCCGTGCACATCCTCGCGCCCGAGGGATCGCTCGTGAACGCACTCCCGCCGGCGGCGGTCGTCGCCGGGAACACGGAGACCTCGAGCCGGATCGTCGACACGGTCTTCGCCGCTTTCGGGCAGGCGATCCCCGTGCCGGCCCAGGGTCAGGGAACGATGAACAACGTCACCTTCGGCAACCGTCGCTTCACGTACTACGAGACGATCGCCGGCGGCCAGGGCGCCTGTCCCGGTGCGGACGGGCCGAGTGCCGTCCACGTGGCGATGTCGAACACGTTGAACACGCCGGTCGAGGCGCTCGAGCTGTCCTATCCGCTGCGGGTCGAGCGGTACTCGCTGCGGGAAGGATCGGGCGGAGCGGGCCGGCACCGCGGCGGCGACGGCGTCGTCCGCGAGCTCCGCGTGCTCGAGGATTGCCGGCTGTCCGTGCTCGCCGAACGGCGCACGCGCGGCCCTGCCGGCGCGGCCGGAGGTGAGCCGGGCTCGCCCGGTCGCACGCTCTTGAACGGCGAGGAGCTCCCGCCGAAGGCGACGCGCCAGCTGCGAGCCGGCGACCTGCTGCGGATCGAGACGCCGGGCGGCGGCGGCTTCGGTTCTTCCTGACCCTGGCGCCACACGGTGACACCTGTCGCGAAGCCCGGGCTTGGCCGGGGCGAAGCTCGATCCGCCCTGTCGACGAAGGGGAAGGGGGCTCACGGGGGAAACCGGCCGTTTCCCCCGTGCCACGTTGCGTACACTCTCGGCGTGGTCTGGGAGATCGTGTTCCTGCTGCTGATCCTGAAGATTCCGCTCGTCTACCTCTGCGGAGTCATCTGGTGGGCGATCCGCGCCGAGCCGGCGCCGCCCGAGCCGGAGGAGCCGGCACTCGTCACCGCTCCCGTCGGCCCTGACGTGCGACCCGGCTGGCGCTTCCTGCGCCGCGGGCATCCGTCCCGGCCTCGGCGCGGCCCGCACGGCTCGCCTCCGCGCGTGCACCGCCGCGCGCCCATTCCCGCCGGGTGGCTCAACCCGAGCTGGAAGCAGCCCCAGGCGTGAGCGCCGCCGGAAACGGCAGCACGACCGGGAACGGCTATGAGCCGGTGCCGTACGACCCCGTTGCGGACGCGCGACGGAGCGGCGTCGAGGCGCTCGCCGGCTTTTTCGCGGCCGCGGCCCTCTTCGTCAGCCTCGTCGCGCTCGCGTACCACCCCGTCCCGCTCTCTGTCGCCGCCTGCCTGCTCGCCCTCGTCGCGAGCGGCATGAGCACGACCCACAAGACGCTCTGCTTCGCAGCCGTGATCGTCTCCGGCACCTGCTTCGTCGCCGGCATGGTGATCGCGATCGTCACCGGACACTCGCTCTGGTGATCACGGCCCGGTTCCTGTCAAGACAGGAGCCGGGGCGCCGATGCTAGAAAGAGTGGAGCGAGACCGATGCACGACGTCGACGACCTGAACGCGGGCTACGCGCAAGCGCTGCTCGAGGAGTACCTCGAAAACCCCGACGCCGTTCCGGAGGAATGGCGGCGGCTGTTCGAGAGCGGCTCGAGCGAGGTCGTCGCCGCGCTGCCCGGGCTCCGGCGGCTGCTCGACACGATGCAGCCGGACGGCAACGGGCACGTGCCTGCGCCTGCGCCCGCACCCGCGCCGCCCCCGGCCGTCCCGGCTGCGGTCGACGACGAGCTGCTGCGCGCGATGACCGCGGCTTCCCGGCTCGTCGGCTCCTACCGGCGGCGCGGCCACCTCGGCGCCCGCCTCGACCCGCTCGGCGCCGAGCCGGTCGGCGATCCGTCGCTCGAGCCCGAGCAGTCCGACCCACCGCTCACGCCCGAGCTGCAGGCGCGCATCCCGGCCTCCGCTCTCGGCCTCTACGTTCCGGGCGACACGCTCGCCGAAGCGCTGCCCAACCTCGCCGCGACCTACTGCGGCACGCTCGCGTACGAGACCGAGCACATCTCCGACCACGAGCAGCGACGCTGGCTGCGCCGGGTGATCGAGTCGGGCACGTTCCGCCAGCCGCTTCCGGCCGAGGAGAAGCGCGTGCTGCTCGAGCGGCTCTCTCGCGCCGAGGCGTTCGAGCAGTACCTGCGCCGCGCGTTCCTCGGGCAGAAGCAGTTCTCGGCCGAGGGGCTCGACGTGATAGTGCCGATGCTGGACGAGACGGTCGAGCTCGCCGCTGCGGGGGGCGCGCACGAGGTCGTGATCGGCATGGCCCACCGCGGCCGGCTCAACGTCCTCGCGCACACGGTCGGTCAGCCGTACGAGGAGATCCTGCGCGAGTTCGAGGGTGAGCGGACGATCCACGCGGTCGTCGGCAACCCCGAGGGCGGCACCGGCGACGTCAAGTACCACCTGGGCGCCGAGGGGATGCACCCGACCGAGCACGGCGAGATCGCCGTCACGCTCGCGTCGAACCCGAGCCACCTCGAGGCGGTCGACCCGGTCGTCGAGGGCTTCGCCCGCGCCGAGCAGACCGACCGCTCCGCCGGCGAGGGCACTCACGACCCGGCCGTCGCGCTCCCGCTGCTGATCCACGGCGACGCGTCGTTCGCCGGCCAGGGCGTCGTCGCCGAGACCTTCAACCTCGAGGGCCTGTACGGCTACTCGACCGGCGGCACGCTGCACCTGATCGCGAACAACCAGGTGGGCTTCACGACCGACCCCGAGGAGAGCCGGTCGACGCGCTACTCGTCGGACCTGGCGAAGGGCTTCGACTCCCCGATCGTCCATGTCAACGCCGACGATCCCGAAGCCGCGATCTCCGCGATCAGGCTCTCGCTCGCGTTCCGACACCGCTTCGCGCACGACGTCGTCGTCGATCTCGTCGGCTACCGCCGCTTCGGACACAACGAGCAGGACGAGCCTGCGTATACGCAACCGCTCCAGGCGGCCCTGATCGCGGAGCAGCCGACGGCGCGCGAGCAGTACGCCGAGCGGCTCGTCGCCGAGGGCGTGGTCACGGCCGAAGAGGCGCAGGCGATGCTCGACCGGCCTCTCGAGGAGCTCCGCGAAGCGCACGAGCGGCTGAAGCAGGAGCTCGCCCAGCCGCCGAACGTCGAGCCGGTGACCGAGCGCGCCCGCCCGGCCGACGTCGTCACCGCAGTTCCCACCGACCGGCTGCGGACTCTCGACGCCGAGCTCGTCTCCGTCCCGGAAGGCTTCTCCGTCAACCCGAAGCTCTCGCGCCAGCTCGAACGGCGCGCACAGGCGCTTGCGGAAGGCGGTATCGACTGGGGCCACGCCGAGGCGCTCGCGTTCGCGACGCTGCTCGTCGACGGCATCCCGATTCGCCTGACCGGCCAGGACACGGAGCGCGGGACGTTCTCGCAGCGGCACCTCGTCTTCCACGACCCCGAGACGGGCGAGCGCTACGCGCCGATCCAGCACCTCGCCGAGAGCGCGGCCGCCTTCGAGCTGCACAACTCGCCGCTCTCCGAGTTCGCCGCGCTCGGGTTCGAATACGGCTACTCGGTCGCCGCGCCGGAGGCGCTCGTGCTCTGGGAGGCGCAGTTCGGCGACTTCGTCAACAACGCGCAGGTGATCGTCGACCAGTTCCTCGTCTCCGGCCTCTCCAAGTGGCGTCAAACCTCGCGGCTCGTGCTCCTGCTCCCGCACGGGTACGAGGGCAACGGGCCGGAGCACTCGAGCGCGCGTCTGGAGCGGTTCCTGCAGTCGGCGGCCCAGGACAACATCCGCGTCGCGAACGTGACGACGTCCGCGCAGTACTTCCACCTGCTGCGCCGCCAGGCCCTCGACGCGACGCCGCGGCCGCTCGTGCTGATGACACCGAAGGGCCTGCTGCGGCTCAAGGACGCCTCGGCGACGCTCGCCGACCTCGACTCCGGCGCGTTCGCGCCGGCGATCGACGACCCGTCGGTGACGGACAAGGAGGCCGTCCGCCGGCTCGTGCTCTGCTCCGGGAAGATCTACTACGACCTGGCCGGCCACGAGGAGCGCGCAGGCGCGACGTCGGTCGCGATCGCGAGGCTCGAGCAGCTCTACCCGTTCCCGACGACGCAGTTCGCGTCCCTGCTCGCGTCCTACCCGGACCTGGCCGAGCTGGTCTGGGCGCAGGAGGAGCCGCTGAACATGGGCGCCTATCGCTCGATCCGGCACCGGCTCGAGGACGCGCTCGCCGAGAGCGAGGGCCGGCGCGTGCACCTGCGCTACGTCGGCAGGCCGTGGCGTGCGAGCCCGAGCGAGGGCTATCCGACGGCGCACCTGGCCGAGCAGCAGCGCATCGTGCAGGACGCCCTCGGCGTCGCGCCGGTCTTGTAAAGCAACTCCAACGGCGTACGATCGAGCGGCTCTCGTCCCGCCGTCGGAGGTTTGGCGTGAAGACCAAGTCTGTCGTCCTTCTCCTCCTGCTGGCGCTCGCCGCCGTGGCCGGGACCGGGAGCGCGGGCGCCGGGTCCGGCCGGATCAGCGCCGTCTCGGGCTACCTGACGCTGCGGCCGGGAGTCAGCACAGCCGGTCATCCCCACATCGGCACGCCCGCGTACGGGGCGGCCGGTGCGGCGTACAACTCGGCCACGTCACAGCTGACCTACTCCGTGTACTACAAGGCACTCGCAGGCTCCGCCTTCCGGCTCCAGATCCGCTCTCGGGCGACCGGTACGGTCTACGCGACCCTCTGCGCCGCGTGCCACTCGACGCCGGCCGGTCACGGCCGTGAAGGGCTGCCGGTGAGCCACATCGGCGGCCGGGTCACCGTAGATCCCGACGTCGGCTTCTTGATCGCGGGCGGTCGGACGTTCCTCGAGATCGACACGACGGCGTATCCGTCCGGTGAGATCGGCGGACCGCTCCTGCCCCCGCCGCCCGCGACACCCGGGTACGCGCACGGCGAAGCGCCGAGGTGCTGCTGAGCCGCACCGCCGGCTTGTGAGCCCGGCGGGTCGCCCGTACGATGAGGGCGTTTCCCTGGCCTCCGGAGGTTGCCCCGTGAAGACGAAGTCGTTCGTTCTGCTCGTCGTCGTGGTCGGTACTGCGCTCGGAGTCCTCGCCGCGGGCGCCGGCGCCTCACGGCCGACCGGCTACCTGTACGTCACCGCCGACCTGACGTTGAGACCGGGCGTCTCGCACAGCAGCCATCCGCGGGTCAAGCCGCCCGGCTTCTACGGTGCCTTCGACGGGACGTACACGGTGCGGACGAGTCGGCTCGCGTACCACCTCGAGTTCAAGGGCCTGAGCGGCTCCGCCTTCCGCGTCGTCGTGCGCTCGCGCGCGACCGGAGCGACGTACGCCGTCCTCTGCGGCCCGTGCAACGTGAGGCCTCGCGCGCAGCGCGGGAACGAAGGACTGCCGGTCTCCATGGTGTCCGGCACGGTCACGGTGAATCCCGACGTCGGCTATCTGATGAGCGGCGACCGGACGTTCGTCGAGGTCGACACCACGGCGTATCCGGCAGGGGAGATCGCCGGCCAGATCTTCGCGTTCCGCCCGCCCGTGACGCGCGGGACGCCGAGGTGCTGCTGAGGAACCGATGACGCGCTGTCCTCGGTGCGCCGAGGAGAACCCCGAGCGCGCCCGCTTCTGCCTCAACTGCGGCTTGCCGCTCGAGCCGGCTGCAGCCTCCGTTTCGACCGAGGAACGGAAGCTCGTCACCGCGATCTTCGTCGACCTGGTCGGGTCGACGGCACACGCGGAGCGCCACGACCCGGAAGACGTCAGCTCGCGGCTGCGCGCGTACCACGACCGGGTGCGCTCGGATCTCGAGCGCTTCGGAGGGGCGGTCGAGAAGTTCATCGGCGACGCCGTCGTCGCGCTCTTCGGTGCACAGATCGCGAACGAGGACGACCCCGAACGGGCTCTTCGCGCCGCGTTTGCGGTGCGAGAGGGGATCGGCGCGCTGAACGCGGCCGACGCGTGGCTCGCGCTTCAGGTGCGGATCGGCATCGCCACCGGGGAAGCGCTCGTCCGGCCACGCGCGACCACTCCGGCCGGCGAGTCGCTGGCGATGGGCGACGTGATGAACACGGCGGCACGAATCCAGTCCGCCGCATCTCCCGGCGGCGTCCTCGTCGACAGGGCGACGTTCGACGCGACCCGTCACGCAGTCGAGTACGCGTCCGCGACGCCGGTGAGCGCCAAGGGCAAGTCCGAGCCGATCGACGTCTGGGAGGCGACCGGCCTGAAGGAGCTGCGAGCTCGCCGGCACTCGAACGCGCCGTTCGTCGGTCGACAGCGCGAGCTGGCCGTGCTCGACCACCTGTGGCGCCGCGTGCGCGACGACGGTCGGCCGGCGACGGCGCTCCTGCTGGCCGAGGCCGGGACCGGCAAGACGCGGCTCCTCGCCGCGTTCGCCGAGCGGACGGGCGCCCCGGTGTACTGGGGGCGCTGTCTGCCGTACGGCGAGTCGGGCGGCTACGGACCGCTCGCCGAGCTGCTCGTCGCCGCCGGGGCCGATCGCGTGGTCGACGAGGCTTCGGCTGCCACGGATGGGCTGCGGACGATCGCCGCCGCGCTCGACGCGGTGCTCGGCGCCGGTGAGACGGCTGGAGGGATCACCGAGGGCGAGCTCCGCTGGGGCGTTCGTCGTGCGCTCGAGCTCGTTGCGACGGCGCCGATCGTGCTTGCGTTCGACGACCTCCACTGGGCCGATCCGGCCTTCGTCGAGCTGGTGCTGTTTCTCGAGGAGTCCGACGCACCCCTACTGATCCTCGGCTCGGCGAGACCGGAGCTCGCCCGCTCCCAGCCGGCATTCGTCGCGGGCGGCGACAGGCGCCTCGCCGTCTCGCTCCCGCCGCTCACCTCTGCCGAGAGCCAGGAGCTCGTCTCCGAATTGCTCGGCTCCGACACCCCGCCGTCCGGGCTTGAGTCCGTCCTGGCGGCCGCCGAGGGCAATCCGCTCTTCATCGAAGAATCGGTGCACATGCTCGCCGAGGGCGGCGGCCCTGCGACGGCGCTCGCGGCGCCGCCGAGCCTGCGCTCGATGATCGGCGCCAGGCTCGACCGGCTCCCGGACCTGCAGCGACACCTCGCGCTGCGGGCCTCGGTCGTCGGCAGCTCGTTCTGGCCGGGCGCCGTCGCCGGCCTGAACGGCGTCGTCGAGGACGTCGAGGGCGCGCTGGAGGCTCTCGCCGGCCTCGATGTCGCCGACGAGCGAACCCCGTCGACGATCCAGGGGGAGCGCGAGTTTGCGTTCAAGCACGACCTGATCCGCGAGGTCGCCTACGCACGCCTGCCCAAGGGCCTCCGTGCCGAGCTGCACCTTCGGTGCGCCGATTGGATTCTCGTCGCAGCAGGAGCAAGACGAGCTCGTGGAGATCGTCGCGCACCATCTCGAGCAGTCGTGCCGGCTCGCGGGTGAGCTCGAACGGAGCCCGGTTCCGCCTCCGGTCGATGCGGCGGTCGAGGCGCTGAGCGCCGCCGCGCACAAGGCCGAGAGGCGCGAAGGACTGCGCGAGGCCGATTGCCTCTACGAGCGTGCTCTTGCGCTCGTTGCCGACGAGCGTCCCGAGACCGCCGTCGAGCTCAGACTGCGCCGGGCCCGGCTCCTGGCCGCGCTCGGCGACCTTGACCGCGCAGAGGAGCGCTTCCGCGGGGTCGCCGCGGATGCAGCCGTCGCAGGCCGCGCCGACCTGCGTGGGGCGGCGCTCGTCGGGCTCGGCAACGTGCTGCAGAAGCTGGGGCGCGGCGCGGAAGCCCGCGTGTCTCTCGCGGACTCGAACGCGATCGCCGAGGAGACGGGGGACGCGAAGCTGCAGGCGCAGACGTTGTTCGAGCTCGCGACGCTCGACCACGACTTCGCCGGCGACCAGGAGCTCGCCGTCTCCGAGCTGGAGCGGGCACTCGAGCTGGCGGCGGGCCTCGGCGATGGTGCTCTGCTCGGGGAGGGAGAGCTACGGCTCGGTTTCCTGCTCTTCGCCGACGGGGCGCTCGAGCGGGCCGAGGCCGCGCTGGCCAGGAGCGCCGCGATCGGGTCCGAGCTGGGCAGCCGTCGCGACGAGACACGGGCGATCTTCATGCAGGCTTACACCGCCTTCTTCCGGGGCCGGGTCGAGGAAGCCGAGCGGCTGGCCGTCGGAGCGCAGGAGTGGTTCGAGCGCACCGGCGATAGTTACTTCCGGATCCAGAACCTGCGCGCGCTCGGCCGGTACGCCTTCGAGCGCGGCGACGTCGACGAGGCCGTCCGCCGGCTGCAAGCAGGGCTCGAGTTGGCCGAGCCGTCGGGCGGCTGGCTCGTCGCCGACCTGAACGGGGTGCTGGCCGAGGTGCTCGCCCGTGCCGGCAGGCTCGACGAGGCCGTCGAAGCTGGAGCGGCTTCTCTCGCTTCGGTGCCCGAAGGCGATCCGCAAACTCGCGCAACCGCGCTCGTCGCGAACGCATACGTCGCCGCGGCCACGGGCGACGCGGCCCTCGCGCGCGAGCGGACGGACGAGGCACTCGACATCCTGTCGCGGCACGGCAGCGTGATCGATTTCGCCCGCGCGCACGTGACGCTCGGGCAGGCGCTGGCGCTGGCGGGCGATGAGGAGGGGGCGGCGGCTCAGCTCCGCGTGGCCGGCGAGCAGAGCGCGAAGGCAGGAGCCACGCTGCTTCTGGCCGAGGCCGAGATGGCCCTGGCTTCATTAGAGCTTCGTTGAGAAACCGCGAAGGAGCGGCGGCTCCCGGGTCGAAGCCTTCATTTCTCCGTTACAATCGGCGAGCCTTCAACCCGCCCAGGAGGTACGGATGCCGGTGGAGACACCCTCGATCTTCTCCAAGATCATCGAAGAACATCTCGAGCTGAAGCGGCGGAACGCCGAGCTCGAGCAGAATCTTCCGATTTCTCGCTACGCCAACGACGATCCTTTCCAGAACCACCCGCTGTTCAAGACCGAAGAGCAGGCGCGTCTCGAAGAGACCATGGACGGCACGGAGCCGGCTCTGGCCCCGATCGAGCCGGCACCGGCACCGGTCCCGACTGCGGACGGGACCGACCTCGCCGACACCGTCGAGCCGGAGGAGGCGCTGCAGGCGTGGAGCGAGGCCGCAAGTGCGCCGGCAGCCGCTGCCCCGGCAAATGTCTACGAAGACGAGGGCCTCTGGGGCCGCTCGCGCGATTTCGACTGGGGCGACTAGCCCCGTCGCACGATCGGAAGTTGCTGCGGCGCCGAGAGGCGCCGCAGGTCGTTTCGGGACACGATTTGAGCCTGACGCCCGGAGCGCCGATACTGCACGCGTGGAAACGAATCGGATCACGCAGCTCCGCAGCTGGGCACAGGGCCTCGAGGAGAAAGGCTCGAACGAGGAGACCCGCGCCGCCGGCAAGGCGATCCTGATGCTGGTCGGCGAGGTCGAGAGTCTGCAGGCGAAGCTGGACGCGGCCGCTGCGGCGCCTGCTCCTGCACCTGCCTCTCCGGCCGAGCCGGCGGAGCCCGCCGCCGACGAGACCGCGACGTGGGACAACGCCGACGACCGGCTCAGCGGCAGCTTCTGGTCGCGCCTCAAGCGCACCTTCGGCTTCGACTCGTAGCGCGCTACTCTCGCACCGTGGAGGCAGTCGACCGCGCGAGTTTTCTGCGCCGGGCGGGCGCCGTGGCGCTCGTGGCGCCGTCTGCCCGGTGGTCGGGCGCGGTCGTCGCCGGTCTCCCGCCTGTCCTCGCAGAGCTGCAACGCCACGTCACGCCCGGCGCGGTGGTCGGGCGCGCGAGCGCCGGTTACGACGGCGCCAGGCTGCTCTACAACACGCGGTTCGACGCTTACAAGCCGCTCGCGGTCGTGTTCTGCTCGACCGTGGCGGACGTCCAGCAGACGATCGCGTGGGCGAAGCGTCACAGCATCCACATCACGCCTCGGGGCGGCGGGCACAGCTACGGCGGTTATTCGTCCGTTCCCGGTGGGGTGATCGTCGACGTGTCCCGGATGAAGCGCGTCTCCGTCCTCGCCGGCGGCAAGGCCCGGATCGGCGCGGGCGCGAAGCTGATCGACGTCTACGCCGGGCTCGCCGCGCATGGCATGGCGATTCCGGCCGGCTCCTGCGCCACGGTCGGGATCGGCGGCCAGGTGCTCGGCGGCGGCATCGGGTTTCTCTCGCGGAAGTTCGGCGCGACGTGCGACAACCTCGCCGGGCTGACGCTCGTGACCGCCGACGGGTCGGCACGCACGTGCTCACCGACGCAGAACTCCGACCTGTACTGGGCCAGCCGCGGCGGGGGAGGAGGCAACTTCGGGATCGCGACCGAGTACGTCTTCCGGACGCACGCCGTCTCGGCGGTATCGACGTTCTCGGCGACCTTCCCGTGGGCGCGCGCAGCTGCCGTCGTCGCCGCGTGGCAGGCGTGGGCGCCGCACGCGCCCGACGAGCTGTTCTCGGTCGTCAACCTGTCCAACGCAAGCGGCGGGTCGCCGACGCTCCACGTGTCGGGCCAGCTCGTCGGGCCGGCGAGCACCCTGAACACGCTGCTGGGGCCGCTCGTGTCGGCCGTTCCGCCGGACAGCCTCTCGGTCAAGGACAGGCCGTTCCTGGAGGCCGTGCAGTACTGGGCCGGCTGCGGGCCGATCACGAAATGCCGGCTGGAGCCGGCGGGTGAGCTCACGCGCGGCACGTTCTTCGCCAAGTCCGACTACGTGCGCAAGCCGCTCTCCGCGGCTGCCGTCAGCACGATCACGGCAGCCCTCGAGCGCGTGCCGACCCGCGCGGCTCTGCTGCTCGACTCCTACGGCGGCGCGCTGAACCGGGTGCCGAAGACGGCGACGGCGTTCGTCCACCGGGACATGCTCTGCTCGCTCCAGTACCTCGTCTACTGGGACACCGTGATGGAGTCGCCCGGCGCGGTCGCCTGGCTCCGTTCGTTCTACGCGGCCATGCGCCCCCACGGGACCGGCGAGGCGTACGTCAACTACATCGACCCCGACCTCGCCACCCGCCCGCAGGCCTATTACGGCTCGAACCTGCCGCGTCTGAAGTCGATCAAGCGCCGGTACGACCCCGGCAACCTGTTCCACTTCAAGCAGTCGATTCCGTTGTACTAGCGCG
Source organism: uncultured Actinomycetes bacterium (assembly GCA_963776735.1). Taxonomy (GTDB): domain Bacteria; phylum Actinomycetota; class Thermoleophilia; order Gaiellales; family Gaiellaceae; genus PALSA-612. The sequence goes on along the minus strand of CAVZNV010000023.1, from coordinate 84,908 downwards.
ATGTCCGTGCCTCCGGCACAGCTCGAGGACTTCGGATCGGGCCTCGCGCCCGTCACCCAGGGCTGGTTCGTCGTCAACGTGCGCGACGCCGAATGGTGGTTCTCGGAGACGAGGGGAGCGAGGTGCGCCTTCGAGAACGAGTACGGCGAGCCGCCGGTCGAGTTCGGGCAGCTCAGGATCAACCTCACCGTCCTGCAACCCGGGCAGACCGGCCTCTACCACGCCGAGGAGAACCAGGAGGGGTTCCTAGTCCTCTCGGGTGAGTGCACGCTGCTCGTCGAGGAGGAAGAGCGACGCCTGCGGGCCTGGGACTTCTTCCATGCTCCTCCCTGGGCAGAGCACGCCTTCGTGGGAGCGGGCGAGGGGCCGTGCGTGATCCTGATGGTCGGTTCGCGCTCAGGCCCGGGGGTGCACTACCCGGTCTCGAAGCTCGCGGCGCGCTACTGCGCGAGTGTCGCGGAAGAGACCTCCGACTGGAGGCAAGCGTACGCGACGGTCGAGTGGTTTCGGCGCGGGCGGCCGCCGAACTGGACTCGTCTGCCCTCGGGCTAGATCGTCACGAAACAGGCACACACGCGTGCGCCGGGACGTGCTGAGATGAGAATCCCGCCCTAGGGGCGGTACGACGAGGTGTGGTACGTACGTGCAAGGACGAGGCGCGTGCCGTTCCAGTGCCAGCGCGTGTGGTCGAAGCCGCCGGTTGGACAGCAGTTCGGATCCGTCTTCCTGTAAACCGGCTGGGAGTCGACGAGAATCCGTGCCGACGCGGTAGAGGCCGAGCTTGTAGCCGCCCTGCGAGTGCACGACACGCCAGCCGGACTTCGCGCGTGCCAGCGCCACCCAGGCGACGTCGCCGGCTGTGCCGCCGCTGGCGACGGTGAACGCGAGGTCCGTGCGGCCGTCGCGTGTGAAGTCGAGGCAGAGGAGCCCGTCGACCTCCTTCGGTGTCACGAGCACCGAGCCGCCGGCGAGGCTGGGCACGTGCGGCTTCGCCGCGCGGATCGCCGCGCGGATCGCCGCGTTCGCCGTCGAGCGCGAGCACGCTGCGGTGCCCGCCGGGGCCGAGGCGGCCGCCGCGAGAGCGGCTGACACGGCGAGGAGAAGAAAGGCCGCCCGCATTGGGCGCGCAGCCTACCCCACCCAGCGGCCATCATTTGCCGGTGCTCCTGTTCAAGGTCTCGCAGGCGACGGCGTCAGCGGTGATCGCCGCCGCCGTGATCGTCCTGGGTTTTGTCGCGCTCGCGATCGTCGGCTGGATCTTCTGGCGCGCCGCCCGCCGGGACCGCGAGGCCGGTCGTTAGACGTGTCCGCCGCTGGCTAAGCTGGCCGCATCTGCATCGCCCCGCAGGCAACGACGAAAGGAAATCCTCGTGAGATTGACGACCAAGCTGGCCGTCACCTCGTGCGTGCTGCTCGCCCTCGCGCTGAGCGGTGTCGCCGCAGGTGCAACCGGGAACGCACCCCCGAAGAAGTGGGTCGGGGTCTTCTGCGGCTCCATCTACACGTGGGAGAAGACGGTCACGAAGCAGACCGCCAACCTGAAGGCGACGATCACGAAGCTGAAGACGGGGGGCTCCGTCAACCTCGGTGCCGCCAGGACGCAGCTCGTCGGCTACCTCGGCCGCGTGGTCGCGTCCACCGACACGCTCGTGCACAAGCTGAAGTCGACGGGTGCTCCGGCGCTTCCGAACGGATCCAAGCTCCAGGCGGTGCTGCTCAAGGGGATCGGCCAGATCCGGACGGCGTTCGCGAACGGCCAGAAGGCCGCGCGCGCGCTGTCGACGAGCAACCGCGCCGCGTTCGCGAAGGGCGCCGAGAACATCGGTACGGCGATCACGGCAGCAGGGAACCAGTCGCAGGCCGTGCTCTCCGGGCTCGCGAAGTACGACAGCAAGGCGCTCGAGGACGCGTTCAAGGCGGACGCGACCTGCGCCAAGCTGGGAGGCTGAGGCAGTGACGGTCGGGGAGCCGGTACCGAGCCGGCTCCCCGCCGCTGTATAGGGAGTCCTCCTCTACCGCCGCGCGAGCCCCGGGTCTACAACCAGGGCATGGGCCGGCACCTGACGAAGCGCATCGCCGTCGCCTGCGCTGCTGCGGCCGCGACGTTCGCGCTCGCGACCGCCGTGCAGGCGAGCATCCCCGGCTCGAACGGCGTCATCCACGGCTGCTACCAGTTCAACGCGCCGAACACGTCGAAGGGCGTCCTGCGGGTGATCGACGCCGACCGCGGCGAGGGCTGCCGGTTCAACGAGCATCCGCTCAGCTGGAACCAGCGCGGCGTCACCGGGCCGACCGGCGCGACGGGCCTGACCGGCGCCAGCGGCCCGAAAGGGGCGACGGGGCCGACCGGTCCCGGCGCCGTCGAGTCGATCGGGACGAAGACGCTCAAAGCGGACATCGGCGAGTACGCGCTCGTCCTCGACTGCCCGCAGGGTCAGATCGCCGAGGACGCCTGGGTCGAGTCGACCGATCCGACCGCGTTCCTCCAGCGCGACAGCTTCAACGAGGGCGAGACGACGAACGGGATCCCGACCGGCCGCTGGGTCGACGACGTCAGCATCTCCGGCCCGACGACGCTCGCGATCTACTGGAGCTGCGTGACGCCCTCGCAGGCGTTCGGTTTCGCTCCTGCAAACGGCGGACACGCCACGGTGGTTCGACGATGAGGCGCTCGGCCGCAGCCGTCGCCGCGCTCGCGGCCCTGCTCCTCGGAGCAGCCGCCGCGGAAGCCCGGCCGAGCTCGAGCCCGCAGAAGTGGGTCTCGGCCTTCTGCGGGTCGGTGCTCACCTGGGAGCACACCGTGAAGTCGAGCTCGGCCGGGTTCACGAACGACATGACGAAGATCCAGTCGGGCGGCGCCGTCGACCTGAAGGCCGCGAAGAAGCGGTTCGTGCGGTTCTTCGACGGGCTGGTCGCCGCGACCGGCGCGATGACGTCGAAGGTGCAGGGCACCGGCGCGCCGGACGTCCCGAACGGCGCGAAGCTCCAGCAGGGCGTGCTCGGCGGCTTCGCCAAGGTGTCGAAGCTGTTCCGTGACGCGAGGAAGAAGGCGCTCTCCCTGCCGACGAACGACCGCAAGGCGTTTGCCGGCCGCACCGTCGCGCTCGGCCAGGCGATCAGCGCCAGCGGGTCGAGGATCGGCGACTCGTTCCAGGTGCTCTCGAAGTACGACTCGCCGGCGCTGGACAAGGCCGCGGCGAACGAGCCCGCCTGCAAGGCGCTCGGCTAGCCGAAAGCCCGCCGCGCGAGCCTGACGAGTCGGCGGCGCATCCGCCGTGCGCCGATCAGCCGCGGCGGACGCTCGAGCTCGTCGATGGCCTGCTCCGTCCAGGCGAGCGACGCGCGTGCGCGTGCGAGAGCGCCGTCGACCGGCTTGGGTTCGAGCGGTAGACCGGCCCGGACGTACAGGCGGCCGGCGCTCGACCCCCAGAACCGACCCGAGCGGCCCTCCCAGAGCAAGCCGCGGAGGACGGCGTCGCGTTCTGCGATCAGGGGGAGAAGCTCCCGCGCCTCGTCCGTCATCTGCTCCGACGGCACGACCTGCCTGGCGGCCAGGCTGACGATCGGCCGGACCGGTCTCCGCCAGTCCGGGCCGTAGCGGTGCTCGGCCAGCAGGACGTCGACGGGAGACGGCGCCGGAAGCGATGCCCCGTCCAGCTCGACCTCGGTCAGCTGCTCGACGAACGCGGCCGGAAACGACGCCCGGTCGTGCATGCCTGGCCAGAGGACGAGCGGATTCTCGTCAACCGAGACGAGCATGTCGTCCTGCTCGCGCCAGAGCCACAGGTCGAGACCGAGCTGGTTCAGCTCGGAGTAGTAGACGCGGATCGACGCCGGGTCTCCCAGGTACACGTGATGGCCCGCCGCCTCGATCTCTCCCCGCAGCGCCAGCACGGCGTCGGCGTCGCGGGCCAGGATCCCGAAGTCGGCATCCCAGTCCCAGGGAATCAGCGCTCCGTCGCGAACCGCGCCGAGCAGCGTGCCGAAGTCGAGCCAGTGGACGATGCCGTGCTCGGCGAGGAGCTCGTGGGCGAAGCCGATCAGCTCGAGCAGGTGCTCCGTACAGCAGTCCGGCCGAAAGTTCCCTTCGCCCCAGTTCCAGAACTGGCACTCCCGGGTCGCCGCCGTGCACCGAGGACGTGCGGGTGCCGAGGCGATCATGACCGGACGACGGTGAAGCTCTGCCGGCGGACGCGTTCCATGATCTCGGTCGTCGAGACCCCGTTCGCGTACGGCACCAGCCGGAGGATGCCGAGGTCGCGGGGGATGCCGTACATCGTCCCGAGCAACTCGTCGTCCAGGTCGTCGCCGTGGACGACCAGATCGAGCCGATGCTCGTCGATCCACTCGCGGGTCACGGACAGCGGCGCGTTCGGGATCACCTCGTCGACGAACCGGCACGCGGCGATCACCTGGATGCGCTCCGACATCGTCATCACCGGCTGCCGCTTGTACGCGGTCACGGTCTCGTCCGAGTGGACGCCGACGACGAGCACGTCGCCGAGCTTGCTCGCACGCTCGAGGAAGCGGACGTGCCCGTAGTGGAAGAGGTCGCCGACCATGTCGGCGTAGACGCGCGTCACGACGGCTCCCCGAAACGAACGAGCGCGTTGAAGCGGAACGGCGCGTTGCCGTAGCCTTCGACCTCGCTGTCGAAGGTCGTCGCCCCCGCGAAGAACGACCTGGGGTAGTAGAGGTGGACACCGGGCTTCGAGCCCAGCGCCGCCCGTGCCGCCTGGGCCTGCTCGCGCGTCGCTACATCCGGCACGTCGAGGATCAGCGCGACCGGAGCAGCCCGGCGGAAGCTCTCGAGCGCACGCGCCGCGTAGTCGAGGTCCGGGAAGTACTGGAAGACGCTGTGGCAGACGATCGCGTCCGCCGTGAAGGGCAGCTCCGCCGCCTCGGCCACCTCGATCGTCGCCTCCGGCACCGCTGCGCGGGCGTGCTCGACGAGTCGCGCCGAGTAGTCGACGCCGAGGAGCTGCGCGCCCGTCTCGCGCAGGCACCTGAGCAGCGCTCCGGCACCGCACCCGACCTCGAGCAGCCGCGTTCCCGGGCCGACGCCGAGCGTGCGCTCGACGAGCTGCGCGACCTGCCGGAACTGACCGGCGCCCATCGCGCCCGCACCGGTGTCGAAGCCGTCGAGAGCGATCAGCGTCGCGAGGTCGTACGTCCCGACCGACGCCTTGCCCTTCCGCTCCCAGACGGCGTGCCAGTCGGTGACGGTCGCGCTCACCGGGCGGGAGCCTCGACCGCCAGCGCCTTGCGGACGAGCTGGGCGTTCTCCTCGGGGGAGACGGCGACGCGCGGCGGCTTGCCGGCCCGTTCGACGCGGACGATCTCGGTCACCCCGGGGTAGCGGGCCTCGAGCGCCGCGGACGGCTGGCCGCCGACCGACTCGTGGCAGCCGTTGTCGAGGACGTAGTGGAAGAAGGCGGCCGGCGCGTGGTCGCGGATCGTGTGCGTCGTCCCGAGCGCCATCAGCAGCGAGGCGTCGCCGTTGATCACGACGACGGGCCGCTCGGTCGACAGCGCGATTCCGAGGCCGATCGCGGGTGCGAGGCCCATGCTCCCCTGCATGTACAGCACGGCGTACCCGGGCCCGGCGACTGCGTGTACGGCGCGGCTGACGTAGCCCGTCGACGCCACGTACACGGCGTCGGGGCCGTGCCGGTCGAGGATCTCCCGGATCGCCTCGTCCCTAGCCCTCATTGTTCTCCCCCTCGACGAGCACGTAGTCGTCCCAGCCGAGCAGGTCGAGCAGCTCGACGTCGATCTCGCCCATGACCCGGTGCTGCGGCAGCGTGTGCCGGTGACCGACGACGAGCGTCATCTCGATCCCGTAGGGGATGCAGAGGGACGCGAGCGGGTTGACGGCGTGGCCGAGGCCGGCGTTCTGCAGGTAGACGCACGGCTTCCGCCCGGCGAGGTACGCGCCGGCCGCGATGCCGACCGCCTCCGCCTCCCAGGTCGCGCCGACGTGCTGCTCGGGCGGCAGCGCGTAGACGTCCTCCAGAAAGCGCCTGAGCCCGCTGTCGGGGACGCCTGTGAAGAAGTCGTGTCCCTCGGCGACGAGCTCGTCGAGCAGTCCGCTATCTGACGTAACGCGCCTCATTCTCCTTCAGCTCGTCCACGTAGATCAGGCGGAAGACCTCTTCCATCGGGACGACCTGCTCGTCGGCGTCCGCCAGGCGCTTGTGGGCCATGACCGCCTCGAACGTCGTCTGCAGCGCCTTGACGATCGCGCGCACGCCGTAGTTCGCGAAGATGATCAGGCGGAAGCCCGCGTCGTTCAGCTCGCGGTAGGTGACCGAGTTGTAGGTCGTCGGCACGCACACGAGCGGTACGTCCTCGGTGCGGTACCAGCGGTCGGCGAACTCGAGCACCGGCTCAGGGTCGGAGCCCTTGTGGTGGATGAGGACCCCCTCGGCGCCGGCCGCCGCGTACGCCTTCGTGCGGTCGAGCGCGACGTCGAGCCCGAGCTCCTTGATCAGCGCCTCGGTGCGCGCGACGACCGCGAACTCCGGATGGCGCCGCTTGTCGAGGCAGGCCTCGATCTTCCCGCAGAAGGTGCTCTCGAGCTCGAGCTCCTCCTGCATGCCGTCGTAGAACGAGCAGCGCTTCGGGAACGGGTTGTCCTCGATGCACATCCCCGACGCGCCTGCCTTCTCGAACTCGCGCACCAGCCGGATCGTGTTGATCGCGTTGCCGCCGCCGGCGTTGCCGTCGACGAAGACGGGAATCTGCACGCGGTCGACGATCTGGTGGACGACGGAGACGTAGTCCTCCGCGCCGAGGATGTCGGCGTCCGGGAGCCGGTGCGCGGCGTGAAGCTCGAAGCTCGAGATCCAGAGCCCGTCGGCGCCTGCCTCCTCGGCGATCTTCGCCCCGAGCGCGTTGTGCACGCCGAAGATCACGGCCGCTTTCGGGCCTGCGAGCAAGCTCTTGATCGTCGCTCTCGCCGGCCGGTGAGCGGGTTCATGCAGGCCGTTCGAGGAATGGCCGTTCCGCGACAGGCTCAGTGTCATCACGCGTCTCCCTGGTTTGGCCCCGTGCCGGGTGAGTTTCGGGGTCTCGTCTCGTTATGAGTCAATTGGGTGAACGTCGCAACCCCTTGAGAGGAGCCCGATTCGAGCCGAAGATGAGTCCATGGGTCGAGACCCCGGCGCAGGCGTGCCGAAACGGCGCTCGCCGATCCTGAACATGATCGGCACGTACGGCCAGCAGGTCGCCGGCGCCGCCCTGGGCCTCGTGAACGTCCTGATCGTCTCGCGGGCGCTCGGTCCCGCGGGCCGCGGCGAGGTCGCGTTCGTCCTGACCATGGCCATGTTCGTCTCGCAGCTCTCCAATCTGGGCGTCCAGACCGCTGTGATGAACTTCGGCGGTCGCGACCGCAAGCTGCTGCCGTCGCTCGCGGGAACGTCGGTCGCGATCTCGCTGGTGCTCGGCTGCCTCTCGATGGTCGTCATCACCGTCCTGATCCAGCTGTTCCCGGCGATCGGCGGCCACGTCGACCCGACGACCCGCTGGATCGCCCTCGGGACGGTGCCGGGGCTGATCCTCGCGTACTACCTCTACATGCTCGCGATGGTCGAGTACCGCTTCGCGGTCGCCAACATCGTCGTCCTCCTCGGGCCGATCTTCAACGCGCTGACGAACCTCACCCTGGCCTCCACCGGGCATCTCAGCGTTCGCGGTGCGGTCATCGCCTGGTCGGCCGGCCAGTGGGCCGGCCTGGTCGTCCTGATCTGGTACGTCCACGCCCGTCTCGGCAGCTTCGGCCGCGCGGACCGGCGCCTGGCCAAACGCATGGTGGGCTTCGGTCTGAAGACCCATGCGGGCCAGATCGGCATGGTCGGGAACTACCGCCTCGACCAGTGGATCCTGGGCGCCGTCTCGGGCGCTCGCTCCCTCGGCCTGTACAGCGTCGCCGTGGCCTGGTCGGAGGTGCTGTTCTTCCTGCCGAACGCGGTCGCGAACGTCCAGCGGCCCGACCTCGTCCGTGCGGACGGGAAGGAGGCGTCGCGTCAGGCGTCGATCGGCTTCCGGGCCGGCACGCTGCTCACCCTCGTCTCGGCCGTCTTCCTGATCGCCGCCGCGCCGTTCCTCTGCGTCACGATCTTCGGCAGCGACTTCCACGGCTCGATCCGCGATCTCCGCATCCTCGCCCTCGGCGCCTTCGGGATTGCGGCGATCAAGCAGCTGGGCACCGCCCTGACGTCACAGAACAAGCCCTGGCTCGAGACGGCAGGCATCCTCGTCGCCTTCGCCGTCACGGCGGTCACCGACATCGTCCTGATCCCGTCGCACGCGGATCTCGGCGCCTCGCTCGCGTCGATGGTGTCCTACACCGCGGGCGGCCTGGTGATGGCGGCGCTCTTCGTCCGGGCCCTCGGTGCGAGGCCGTCTGACCTGCTTCCCCGCCGCAGCGACGTGGCCTGGTTCCTCGCGGCCGCCCGCGCCCGCTTCGGACGGCCCGCGACGACCTAGATGGGTGACGCCACGATCTCGTGGCATCACTCATCTAGGCGCGAGCCGGTTGCTCTTCGCGTAGGGGCCGGTCACGAAGTCGGAGGATCACAGCCGCGGCGGCCAGGGCCGGAAGCGCGAGGCAGACGCCGGCCACGCGCACGCCGAAGGCTCCGGCGAGCGTCCCGTCGACGAGGCTCGCGAGCGGCCGCAGGCCGAGGAAGGCAACGCTCCAGAGGGCCATGATCCGGCCTCGCTGCGCCTCTTCGACGCCGAGCTGGAGCCGAGCCGTTGCCGACGTGTTCGACGCGAGGTAGCCGAAGCCGGCCACGAAAAGGACGACATACGCGAGCCAGAGCCAGGGCGAGAGCGCGAGCGCCACGATCCCCCCGCCGAGCATGATCAGCGTCGCCGCCATACGGCTCGGCGAGCCTGCGACGCGCCCGGCCAGCGTGAACGCGGCGAGCACCGCTCCGGCGCCGAAGATCCCGATCAGGAAGCCGGCCTTCGTATCCATCTCGCCGAATGCGTGGGCGAACGCAGGCGCCTCGGTGTTCACCGGATCGGAGGCGAAGCCGACGGCGGCGATCACGAGCAGGAGGGCGAGGAGGCGAGGGCGCTCCCAGACGAAGCGCAGGCTCGCCCTCAACCGTGATTCCTCCCGCGGCACCGCCACCTGCGGCCGCGCCCGCACGACGAGCAGCCCCGCCACGAGTGCGAGATACGAGGCGCTGTTGATGCCGAAGGCGGCGGGAATGCCGAGGGTGTGCACAGCCACGGCTGCCAACACCGGGCCGACGGCCCGCGCCAGGTTGTACGTCATCGAGTTCAGGGCGACCGCGGTCGGCAGGTCGTGGCGGTCGACGAGTTGGCCGACGAGCGCGCCCGACGCCGGTGCCGAGTAGGCACTCGAGACGCCGAGCGCGAGTGCGAACACGATCACGACCCAGACCGGCGCCAGGCCTGCCCAGGCGAGCAGCGCGAGCATTCCGCTGAGAACCGCTGCCGCGATCTGCGTGACGAGCAGGAGCCGGCGTCGGTCGAAGCGGTCGGCGGCGAGGCCCGTCCAAGGCGCGAGCAGCAGCACGGGGGCGAACTGCGCCACGTTCAGCACGCCGAGCAGGAACGGCGAGTGCGTGAGCCGGTAGACAAGGAGCGACGCGGCGAGGTTCTGGAACCACGTGCCGCTGCCGGAGAGCGCGTTGCCGGCGAAGTACGGCCCGAAGTCGCGGGTCCGCATGAGCCGCCACGCGGCGGCGGGGCCGGTCGGATCCGTCGCGCGGCTGGGCACGCCGAGAGGCTAGTCGCGGGTTAACCGCGGTGAACGAGAACCTTACGCGTGCTCAACAACCGGACTTCGCGACAGCCGTTTCACTCTTCGTGCAGGCGAAGCGGACAAGCCGGGGCTCCGAGCATCTGTGCCCGCGGGGGCACGAGATGCGGATCCACCAGGTGCGGATCGACCAGCGCCGCGTCGTCCATCCAGGCGGTATCGGCGGGTGGGAGCGCGCGATCACCTACGACCAGTGGGTGTGCGACCTCTGCGGGCATCGCGAGCCGCCGCACGCCGCCGGCCGCTTCTAGCAGGTCGCGACGCCGGCGAGCTTACGCGAGCTGCTCGCCGCGAGGAACGTGGCCGGGACGTACTCGACGGGCTGGAGCCGCACTCTGGCCCAGAGCGAGTCCCCGTGCACCGGGGTCCCGGCGGCGTAGCAGTAGACGCGCACGAGCTGGCCGTCGGCTGCGCCGGCACCCGGCAGGACGTCGCGCCAGCACGGGTTGCTCTGCGGCACGGGATTGCCCGGCCCGGAGCCGCACCAGTGGTTCGGCGTCGAGCGGTAGCGAACGCCGTCGCCCGAGCCGGCGACCCGGTCGTAGACGACGGTCGGCTCCGGCGAGACAGCAGCGGCCGCCGCGAGCCCGTTCAGCGTCGTCGGGATCGGCGCCAGCGTCAGGGCGAGCGCAGTTGCCGTCCGCGCAGGCATGACCGGACGGAACGGCGGAGACGGGGCCGGAGGCGGAGGCGCAGCGACAGGCGGGGCGTGCTTGCCGTGGTGCGTCGTGAGGACGAGCGCCGCGACGGCCGCGACCACGAGTCCGGCAGCGGCGACCAGCAGCAGCGTTCGCCGGCTGCGCCGTCGCGGCTTCGTGGGGACAGCGGGCGGTGCGGGGCCGGGGGCCGGACGTGACGCGATCACCCGCCGGCACGCCCGCGCGAGTTCGACCGTCGTCGTGAAACGGTCGTCGGGATCGTCGGCCGTGGCCTTCCGCACGACGGTCTCGAAGTCCTCGTCCGGCAGGCAGCGTGCGAGAACCCGGCCGAGCGAGTAGACGTCGGCGCGGCCATCGAGCCGCTCTCCGGCAATTCGTTCCGGCGCTGCGTATTCGTCCAGCGCGCCGGGAATCCCGAAGTCGGTGACGAGCGTGCGGTGCGTGCCGGCCTCGAGGAGGACGGCCGCGGGCCGAAAGCCGCGGTGGACGACGCCTGAGCTGTGCGCAGCGTGCAGGGCGGCGGCGGCCTGCTCGACGACCGCGACTGCCTGCTCGGCGGTGAGCGGCCCGTCGGCCAGGACGGTGCCGAGGTCGGTCGCCTCGACGAACTTCGAGGCCGCCCAGACGGTGCCGTCGGCAGTGCCGGCGTCGAAGACGGGCAGCACGGCCGGGTGGTCGACCTCGGCGACGAGCAGGCAGTCGCCGGGGAAGCGCGCGCGGAAGCGGTCGTCGCCGGCGAGCTCCGGTGCGACCACCTTCAGCGACACGAAGCGGCGCGCAGCGATCTCCTCGGCGAGGTAGACCGTTCCGGTTTCGTCGTGCCGGAGGACACGGTCGAGCCGGTATCCGCCGATCGCAGGCAGAAGCGAAGCAGTCGCCACGTCCGGAGAGTTCGGCCTGCGCGCCGAAAGCCCTGTTTCCAGGGCTTTCGAGCTGCACGACCCTTGACTTCCGTCCGGCAGGGGCCGAGACTCGCAACCGGATCGAATCAGACGGCACATGCGAGTCCTTCGTCACATCGCCAGGAGCCCTGCCGGTTACCGGCGGAACGGCTCGCGCCGTCTGGTGCGGGACGAGCCCGAAGCGTCCGAGATCGCAGAAGCGTTCCGCAGGCGGGCGATCGGGGCGTCCTGGGCTGAGCTGGCCGACTTCCTGACAGCGCGCGACGTTCACCCGACCACCGGGGGTGAGCGCTGGTCGAAGCCGGAGGTTGCCGCGCTGATCCGAAATCCCGTCTACATGGGCGACGGGACGCACGAGGGAATCGTGAGCCGGGACGAGTTCGACGCGGCGCAGGCCGGCGTGCGGCCGACGCAGAACGGCTCGCTGGCGTCCCTCGATGCGAGGACCATGCTCTCCAACCAGCCGTCCTTCCTCGCAGCGCTCGAGCAGCACGTCAGGCGAACGCACCGTGCGCGGCGCCGGGAGCCGGACACGCAGCTCTCGCTGATCGTGTTCGACGGCGACGATCTCCGCGAGGTCAACGCCACGCACGGCTTGCGAGCCGGCGACGACGTGCTGGCGGAGACCGGCGCGCGCCTCGCCCGCGCGCTCCCGGGAGTCGACGCTCTCGTCGCGCACTACCGAGGGGACGAGTTCGTCGTCCTGCTCCCGGAGGCGAATCCGGAGGACGCCGTGAGCACGACGAGACGCCTGCTGGCCGAGCTCCAGGCGCCCATCGTCGCTGTCGGGCGCATCACCTTCTCGGCCGGCGTCGCGACGCTCGGGCACGGCGAGTCGCCCCGCGTCTTCCTCGCTCGCGCACAGCAAGCGCAACGGCGCGCGAAGCAGCTCGGCAAGAACCGCATCGAAGTCGCCGGCATGGCACGCGGCGACGCCTTGCGATGGAAGACAACGGGGCACGTTCGAAGCCTCAAGCCAGGGTTGAGCTCTGCCGGTTGGCGGAGCTTCGCGTCCGGCTGGTGGACAAGGCTGCGGTGAATCCGATCCCTCCTCGCTCAGCTCCACCGCCGATCTGAACCCCCGCGGGCCAGGATGGCGCGGGCAGAGAGATAGACTGGCCGCGTGGCGGCCGCTGCTCCGGGCTCAGGCGCGAGCGTCGGCGAGCTGCTGGGCGTGCTCTCTCTCGGGATCGACCTCGGCCTCGGACTGTCGATGGAGCACATGCTGCGGTCTTGCACGATCGCGGTTGCGCTCGCGGAGCGCTCGCCGCTCGACCCGGTGGACACCGAGCTCGTCTCTCTCACCGCACTGCTCGCCTGGGTCGGCTGCCACACCGACTCCTACGAGCAGGCGTACTGGTTCGGCGACGACATCGCAAGGCGCGCCGCGTTGCACGCGATCGATCGGACGCCGCGGACCCAGCAGCGCGTGATCATGGGCCTCGTCGGCTCGGGGCTCCCACCGGTCCAGCGGGCGCGGCGTTTGGCGGAGTTCGTGACGGTCGGGCAAGAGTTGACGGTCGGCATGCGCGCCAGCCACTGCCGGCTCGCCGGCGAGCTCGCGCTTCGTCTCGGCCTGCGCGACGACATCCGGCCGGCGCTGCTGCAGATGTTCGAGCGCTGGGACGGCCAGGGCGACCCCGGCGCGGCATCAGGCGAGGAGATCGGGCTTGCGGTCCGGATCGTGCATCTGTCCGACACCGCCGAGGTCTACCACCGCGAGGGCGGCGTCGAGGCGGCGGTCGAGATGGCCAGGGCGCGGCGCGGCACGCAATTCGATCCCGAGATCGTCGATCTGTTCTGCGCGCACGCGGCCGAGGTACTCGCGCCGCTCGACTCGGCGCTCAGCTGGGACGTCCTCACGGCGCAGCCCGCGCTCAACACACCGCTGTCCGACGAGCAGGTGACGGCCGCGCTGGAGGCGATCGCGGACTTCATCGACCTCAAGTCGCCGTACACGCTCGGGCACTCCCGCGCCGTGGCGGACCTCGCGGCCGAGGCCGCGAGCGTGGCGAGGCTGCCGGCGGAGGAGGTCGAGCTCGTGCGGCGCGCCGGCCTGCTGCATGACCTCGGGCGCCTCGGGATCTCGAACGCGATCTGGGACAAGCGCGATCCGCTGTCGGCGTCCGAGCAGGAGCGGATCCGCCTGGCGCCGTACTTGACGGAGCGGATGCTGTCGAGGTCGCCGAAGCTCGCAGTCCTCGCGCCGCTCGCCTCCTCGCATCAGGAGCGCGTGGACGGCTCCGGCTATCCACGCGGGCTGCGCGGGGACGCGCTCTCGCCGAGCGCGCGGATCCTCGCCGCGGCCGACGTCTACCAGGCGATGACCGAGCCGCGGCCGCACCGCGACGGCCGTTCCGGCGCCGAGGCCGGCGCGCAGCTGCGCGCCGAAGTGCACGCGGGGAGGATCGACGCGAACGCGGCCGCCGCGGTCCTGCAGGCGGCGGGGCACAAGGTCACGAAGCGGCCGGAGCAGGCCGCCGGCCTGACCGCGCGCGAGATCGAGGTGCTGCGGCTGCTCGCGCGCGGACTGCCGACCAAGCAGATCGCAAAGGAGCTCGTGATCACGCCGAAGACCGTCAGCACGCACATCGAGCACATCTACACGAAGATCGGCGCGTCCAATCGCGTCGGCGCGAGCCTCTTCGCCACCGAGCACGGGCTCGTCTGACCGAAAGATCGGCAGTTCTCCCGAGGCGCGTTCACTGCTCGGCGGGGAAGCTTGTGCGGTGGCCGTCGTGAGTGATCGTGGGAGGCTGGGATGTCGGTAAGGCCGAAGCGCGCGACCGGGCTGTCTGGTGCCGGCCGTGCACGGGCACGCGGGGAGACACGGACAGGATGATTCGGACGCGCCTCACGGATCTCGTCGGATGCACGGCGCCCATCCAGCAGGCTCCGATGGGCACGGTCTCCTCGCCGCGCCTCGCGGTCGCCGTCGCCGAGGCCGGGGGCATCGGCTCGATCAATACCCTCGGCGTTGCGCGGAAAGCCCTCAGGCAGCGTCTCGACGAGATGCGTGAGCAGACCGACGGCGTGCTCGCGGTGAGCTTCCTCACCGACGACATCGACGACGACGCCGTCGCGGATGCCGCATCGCGTGTGCGCATCGTCGACTTCTTCTGGAGCGACCCCCGGCCGGATCTGGTCGACCTCGCCCACAGGGGTGGAGCGCTGGTCAACTGGCAGGTCGGATCGGTGGGGGAGGCGCGAGCCGCGGCCCGGGCGGGCGCCGACATGGTCAGCGCCCAGGGTGTCGAGGCCGGCGGTCACTGTCGCGGCGACACCCCCCTGCTGCCGCTGCTCTGCGAGGTGCTCGACGCCGTCGACGTGCCCGTCCTTGCCGCCGGAGGCATCGCGGACGCCCGCGGCGTCGCCGCCGCTCTCGCTGCGGGAGCCTCGGGCGTGCGGATGGGGACGCGGTTCATCGCCACAGAGGAATCGGCAGCGCATTCCGACTACGTCGCCGCGATTCTCGCGGCAGGCGCGAACAGCACGCGCATCACCGACGCGTTCGACGACTGTCCGCTGTGCGCGTCATCGCCGCGCGCGCGGGTGCTCATCTCGGCGATCGATGCTGTGGAGGCGATCGACGTCGACGTGGTCGGGACGATGCAGGGCGCCGACGGGGAGATGCCCGTGCCGCGCCGCTCCTGGATACCGCCGACCCGAGACGTCAGCGGGTCACATCGAGGCGATGTGCATGTATGCAGGCGAATCCGTCGCCCTCGTCAACACCGTCCTGCCCGCCTCACAGCTCGTGCGTTCCCTCGCCGAAGGCGCCGAGGCTCAGTTCGAGACGGTGCAACGGAGTACGGATCGAAGGTGGAGAGGGGGACTGGTATGCACAGACTTCGACGGTTGAGTCGAGGCGGGCGGCTTGTGCTGGCGTTCGCCGTCGGCGGAGCATTGTTCGGGATCGCCTCGGCGGTACAGGCGAGCATCCCGGACGTGAGCGGGGTGATCCAGGGCTGTTACAACACCAGCCTCGCGCACGGCAACCCGACCGGGGCGTTGCGGGTGATCGACACCTCCAGGCCGAACGGGAACTGTGCGTCCTGGGAGACGCCGCTGAACTGGAATCAGACCGGCCCGACCGGCGCGCATGGACCGACCGGCTCTACAGGCCCGAAGGGTGCTACCGGGACGAAGGGTGCGACCGGTCCGACAGGCTCCTCCTCCCTCGACACAACCGACGTCTTCAGTCAATCCGTGAGCGTCCCGCCGCAGACCCTCGTGGACGCGCAGGCAAGGTGCCCTGTCGGAACGATCGTTGTTTCAGGCGGCTACTTCGTAACCCATTTCGACGGGGCCGCGCCTGTTGTTGCGACGGTCTCATACCGGCCGTCGCTCAGGACCTGGGAGGTGCAGTTCTACAACCCGTCAGGGTCGATCTCTGGCACGGCGGAGGCGAGCGCCTACTGCGCGACCGCCCCATAGCCGACACACTTCAACTTCATCGAAAATGGAGCGTACCGGGATCGAACCGGTGACCTCCGGCTTGCAAAGCCGGCGCTCTCCCAGCTGAGCTAACGCCCCCAACCAACGACCAAGAGCCGTCCCATCTTAGACGGGGCGGCTCCTGGGTCAGGGGGGTGGGCCCCTGGGCTACGCGGCGCGCTCGAGGCGCTCTTCGTGCCTGGCGCGCTGGATGATCTCGTCACGCTCGCCGAAACGGATACGGGCCCGCTCGATCCGGTGCTCCTCCCACAGCTTCGCGATCTCGTCTTCGAGGCTCGCGTGCTCGGCGGTCAGAGTCGCATCGTGCTGCTCGCTCAGGACGCGCAGAAGCCGCGCCCTCCGCTCGGTCAGCTGCTCGATCTCGGCTCGGATGTCGTTTAGTGATCGCACGTCGACTACAACGTGTTCGCGGAGGGGGCTATTCCGGTTTCTCAGGCGGCCTCGGAGCGCGCCTCGAACTGCTCGCAGAGGCTCCGTGCCGCGTCGACGAAGGCGGTCGCAGCCGGGGTTCGGAGACGGTCCCGGTGCCACGCGATGCCGATCAGGCGCGCCGGCACGCGGTCGGCGAGGTCGATCACCGCGATCCGGTCGTCGCTCGGATCGACGGTCAGGAGCGGAGCGAGCGCGGCGCCGAGACCGGCGGCGACCATGCCCTGCACCGTGTAGTTGTCGTCGGAGCGGAAGACCACGTGCGGCTCGCGGCCGGCGACTCGGAGACGTTCCTCGACCTGCTCCGTGGTGCGACAGGAGCGGTAGCCGATCAGCGGCATCTCGACGATCTCGCGCAGCGAGGGCGGCCGGTCGCGCCCGGCGAGCGGCGAGTCGCGCGGAACGAGCAGGACGTAGGGATCGCGCATCAGGTCGACCGACTCGAACGGGCCCGGGCGGAGCGGGAAGACGACGAAGCTGAGGTCGACCTCGCCGCTCTCGATCAGCGCGAGCAGCTCACGGTCGTCGGTCGACTCGACGAGCGTGACGTCGATCTTCGGCCAGTCCGCCTTGAAGCTCTGCAACAGGGACGGGAGGACGCGTGCGCCCACGCTCTGGTACGTGCCGACCCGGAGCGGCCCTGCGTCACCGGCGCCGAGCGCGCTCAGATCGGCCTGCGCCGCGCGGAGCCGGGCCGTGATGCCGTCGGCGTGAGAGAGCATGAGCCGGCCGGCTTCGGTGAGCGAGATCGGGCGCGGGCCGCCGGGGCGATCGATCAGGCGCTGACCGACGATTCGCTCGAGCACCGCGATCTGCTGGCTGATGGCCGACTGCGTGTATCCGAGCCGCCCTGCGGCGCGTCCGAACGAGCCTTCCTCGGCGACGGCTTTGAGCGCGACGAGGTGGCGCAGTTCCAGTCCCATCCATTCATCAGTTTGCATAATGGAAACCAACACTAACACGATTTGTGCTAATTGACCTTCGACTGGCATCGTGACGATCGTTATGACAGCTATCTGGCTTCTCATCCCCCTCGCCGTGATCGTGCTCTCCCCGCTGGCCGGGTCTCGCGACCTGCGCTTCAGGGACAAGCGCGGCTCCTGGCGGAACTATCGCTAGGCGTGTCGTGAGCGGCCCTGCGGGCCCGGCCCGCGTCTGGGCCGCGCTCGCCGTCGTCTACGTCGTCTGGGGCTCGACCTACCTGTTCATCCTGCTCGCGAGCCGGGCGTTGCCGGTGTTCGTGATGTCGTCCCTGCGCTTCCTGATCGCCGGCACGCTGCTGTACGCGTGGTCGATCCGGCGCGGCGACACGGTCGGCGACCGGCCGGGAAAGCGGGAGTGGGCTGCCGCAGCCGTCGTCGGCGCCCTCTTGTTCCTGATCGGGAACGCGGGTGTCGCCTGGGCGGAGAAGCGCGTCGACACGGGAGTCGCGTCCCTGATCATCGCCGCCGTCCCGCTCTGGATGGCGCTCTTCGACCGCGCCGTGTGCGGGCAGCGGCTGAGCCGGACCGCCGTGATCGGGCTCGCGCTCGGGTTCGCCGGTGTCGCACTGCTCGCGTGGCCGACGGGGCCGAGTCACATCGACGTCGCCGGTGCCGTCGCGCTCCTGATCGCAGGCGCGGGCTGGGCCGCCGGCTCGCTCTACTCGCGCCGCGCGCCGCTGCCGCGACGGCCCTTCGTCAACGCCTCGATGCAGATGATCGCGGGCGGTGTGCTGCTCGCGATCGTCGCTGCCGCGACCGGCGAGGTGACCGACGTTCACCACGTCTCGACCGAGTCGCTGCTCGCCCTCCTCTATCTGATCGTGATCGGATCCTGGCTCGCGTTCACCTGCTACTCGTGGCTCCTCAGGCATACCCGGACGTCGCTCGTCTCCACCTATGCGTACGTGAACCCGCTGGTCGCCGTCTTCCTGGGCTGGGCGGTCGAGAACGAGTCCGTGAGCGTGCGGACGGTCGTCGCGGGTGCCGTGATCCTCTGCGCGGTGGCGCTGATCGTGACGCCGCCGAAGGGCGAGATCGCGACCGAGCCGGCCGCGGTCCCGGTGCGGGGTCGCTAGCTAGTCTGGCTCTGTGACCACGCTGGATCTGAGGAAGTACCGGCTGCGGTCCGGAGAGTCGCTCCGCGACGAGCAGGAAGTCGAGATCGCGCCGATCGAACTGGGCGGCCAGCGCTATCTCGTCGTGCCCGAGAACGTCCCCGCCGAGCTGACGATCACGCGCGCGTCGACCGGCACCGTCTTCGAGCTCCGCTTCCACGTCCGTCTCCACGGCCCGTGCTTCCGGTGCCTCGGCGACGCGGCTCTCGACGAGGATCTCTCTCTGCGCGAGTACCAGGCTGAGAGTCCGGGAGGAGCCGAGGAGCTGACGACGCCGTACGTGAAGAACAACCGTCTCGACCTTTCCGCCTGGGCGCGGGACGGGCTCGTGCTCGCGCTTCCGGACAAGATTCTCTGCCGGGCCGACTGCGCCGGGCTCTGCCCCGTCTGCGGACTCGACCTGAACGCCGAGCCGCACGAGCACGAAGGCGAGGAGAGCGACCCGCGCTGGGCCGCGCTCGCCGAGCTCCGCGACGAGCTGTAGGATCGGTGTCGGCGCTGCGGCGCCTCACCATGACGGACTGACCGAGCCATCCACGTCTCTTGCGCGCCCGAAGCGAGCGGCGCGCCTGCGTTCTCGGAGGTCTCGGTCATGCGTATCTCACTCGACGGCGTCTCGAAGCACCACGGCGCCACAACGGTTCTCGACAGGGTCACGCTCTCGGTCACGCCCGAGCGCCGGCTGGGCGTCGTCGGCCCGAACGGGGTCGGCAAGTCGACGCTGCTCCGGCTGATCGCCGGGCTCGACGAGCCGGACGACGGCCGTGTGCTGAGGACGCCGGCGACGCTGACGGTCGGATACCTGCCGCAGGAGCCGGAGCGGCACGAGGGGGAGACGCTGCTCGGGCTGCTCGCGCGCCGCACCGGCGTCGCCGCGGCTGAACGCGAGCTCGAGCTCGCCTCGACGGCGCTCGCGGCCGGCGAAGTCGCTGACGACCGGTATGCGGTCGCGCTCGACCGGTTCGTCGGGCTCGGCGGCGGTGACCTCGAGGCGCGCGCCCGCACCGTTGCCGCCGAGCTCGGGTTGCCGGTCTCGCTCGACCGGCCGACGACGGCGCTGTCGGGCGGCGAGGCGGCACGCGTGTCGCTGGCAGCGATCCTGCTCTCCCGCTTCGACGTGCTGCTCCTCGACGAGCCGACGAACGACCTCGACTTTGACGGCCTCGAGCGGCTCGAACGGTTCCTGGGCGGCCGCGACGGCGGGCTCGTCGTCGTCTCGCACGACCGCGAGTTCCTCGACCGCACGGTGACGCGCATCGTCGAGATCGAGCCCGGCTCGCGTCACGTACGGGAGTGGGCGGGCGGCTTCAGCGAGTACGAGGCGGCACGCGATGCCGCGCGAGAGACCGCATACGCGACCTTCGAGCAGGCGGAGGAGCGTCGGCGTCACGTCGAGACGCTGCTCGTGCAGCGTCGGACCGAGGCGCGCGCAGGCGGGGCAATGGCGGACCGGCGCGGGACGAATGCGCTCCGCGGCAAGGTGCGGCAGACAGAGCGGGCGCTCGAGCGGGCCGACCGGCCCGAGAAGCCGTTCGAGCCGTGGGAGCTGAAGCTCCGGCTCGAAGCCGGCGAGCGCCTCGGCGACCGCGTCGCGGCGCTGCAGGGCGCCGTTGCACAGCGCGGCGCGTTCACTCTCGGCCCCGTCGACCTCTTGCTCGGTCCCGGCGAGCGGGTCGTCGTCTCCGGGCGCAACGGCAGCGGCAAGTCGACGCTGATCGGGCTGCTGCTCGGCGACGTTCCGCTCGCCGGCGGGACGCGGTTCGTCGGACGCCGGACGGTGATCGGGACGCTGGAGCAGGGCCGCGGCGCCTACGCCGGCGACGAGCCGCTGCTCGAGCACTTCCGGAGGCGTGCCGGCCTCCGCGCCGAAGAGGCCCGCACGCTACTCGCGAAGTTCGGGCTCGCCCCGGAGCACGTCGGCCGACCGGGCTCGTCGCTTTCGCCCGGCGAGCGGACGCGCGCGCTGCTCGCCGAGCTGCAGGCACGCAAGGTGAACCTGCTCGTCCTCGACGAGCCGACGAACCACCTCGACCTCGAGGCAGTCGAGCAGCTCGAGGCGGCGCTCCGCGACTACGACGGCACGGTCGTCCTCGTCAGCCACGACCGGCGTTTCCTGGAACGGTTCCGCGCTACGCGGGAGATCCGGCTCTAGAACGGGCCGTGAGGCTCGTACCCGCCGCGGCGGGCGCCGACGGCGATGAACGTCATCCCGTCCGGTCCGGCGACGGGGCAGCGGGTCGTCCCCGGGTCGAAGCGGAGGAACGAGCCCTCGCGGACCGGGACCTCCTCGCCGTCGACGCGCCAGATCCCCGAGCCGCGGACGACGACGTTGACCTCCTCCTGCCCGGTCGACGACTCGTCGTGCTCGAGGCCTTGCGCGCCGGGCGGCAACTCGAACCAGTTGATCCCGAACGCCTCGAGACCGAGCTCACGGCGGACGAAGCGAACCGCGCCGCCCGGCCCGGCTCCCTCGATCTCCTCGACGTTGACGACGCTGTAGCCCATGCGGACGGAGCCTAACGCGCCGCTATACTGCGCGGCCGCATGGCAGTCCCGAAGCGCAAAACGTCCAAGGCGCGCCGCGACAAGCGTCGCGCGCAGCACGGCATCAAGGCGCCCCGCCTGAGCGTCTGCCCGCACTGCCACCAGCCGAAGCGCTCGCACGAGATGTGTCCCAACTGCAAGCAGTACCGCGGGCGCGAGATCGAGCCGCTTCGCACTCCCCTCCCGTAGCTCTAGACTCCGCGCCAATGACGGGCCCGATCCGGGTTGCGGTCGATGCCCTCGGGGGCGACCACGGGCCCGAGGAGATCGTCGCGGGCGCGATCGACGCCCGTTCCGACCGGATCGAGCCGGTGCTGTTCGGGCCGGCGGGACTCGTCACTCACGGGCTGGAGCTCGTCGTGACGACGCAGGTGATCGCCATGGACGAGAAGCCGGCCGACGCCGTCCGCGGCAAGCCGGACAGCTCGCTCGTCGCCGCCTGCCGGGCCGTCCACGAAGGACAGGCCGCGGCGGTCGTTTCGGCCGGGAACACCGGCGCGATGCTCGCCGCCGGCCTGGTCTACGTCCGGCGCCTGAGGGGCGTGCTGCGGCCGGCGATCGCCGTCGTCATCCCGACGCCGAAAGGCCCGTCTGTGCTGATCGACGCCGGCGCGACCGCAGATTGCCGCGCCGAACACCTCCTGCAGTTCGGCCTGATGGGCTCCGTGTTCGCGCAGGAGATCCTCGACGTCCCCGCGCCGACGGTCGCGCTGCTCTCGATCGGCGAGGAGCCGGAGAAGGGAAACCAGCTCACGCTCGAGGCGCACGAGCTGCTGCGGGCGAGCGACCTCCGCTTCCAGGGCAACATCGAGAGCCGCGGCATCCTCGCGCATGCCGCCGATGTCGTCGTCTGCGACGGTTTCACGGGCAACGTCGTCCTGAAGACGATGGAGGGGACGATCCGGACGACGTTCGACTGGCTTCGCAGCGAGATCACGGCGACCGCCCGGGGCAAGGCGGGAGGGGTGCTGATCAAGCCCGCGGTCGGCCGTCTCCGCGCCCATCTCGACCCGGACACGTACGGCGGCGCCTACCTTCTCGGCCTTCGCGGCCTGTCGGTGATCGCCCACGGGAACTCGTCGAGAGCGGCTATCGCGAACGCGATCCGGCACGCCGCGCGCGGCATCGACCACGGTGTCGTCACGCGGCTCGGCGAGCGGATGGCACGCGAAGCCGAGGAAATGGCGGTCGACCGTGTTAGCATCCGCGCGCTTTCCGAATCCAACCCGCAAGAGAGGT
The DNA here is from genome assembly GCA_963776735.1 of uncultured Actinomycetes bacterium. Lineage (GTDB taxonomy): Bacteria > Actinomycetota > Thermoleophilia > Gaiellales > Gaiellaceae > PALSA-612. Next base: position 62,777 of record CAVZNV010000023.1, on the reverse strand, counting down.
GACATGGCAGCTTCGCGCGAGGAAGTCTCCGAGCGAGTCAAGGAGGTCCTGGTCGAGCAACTCGGCGTCGACGAGAACGAGATCACCGACGAGGCGTCCTTCCAGGAGGATCTCGACGCCGACTCGCTCGATCTCGTCGAGTTGATCATGGAGCTGGAGGATCAGTTCGGAATCAAGATCTCCGACGAGGACGCCCAGAAGATCACGACAGTCGGACAGGCCGTCGACTACGTCACGACGCACCAGTAGCGGCGACACGCAGGCAGGCGACGTTCGGCCGCTCGCCGAGCTGATTCGCACGCTGCCGCTGGACCGGCTCGAGCACGTCTTCACGCACTCCTCCTGGGCGGGCGATCGCGCGTCGTCGTACGAGCGGCTCGAGTTCCTCGGCGACAGCGTGCTCGAGCTGGCGGTCGCCCGGCATCTGTACGACCGCTATCCGGACCTGACCGAGGGGCGCCTGGCGAAGATCCGCTCGCACGCTGTGTCGCGGCGTGCCTGCGCGCTCGTCGCGGACGAGCTCGAGCTCGGGCCCGAGTTGCTCGCGCGCGGCGGCGCGACGACGCAGCCCGAGGAGCTGACCCGGCTCGCCAAGAACCGCAACGTGCTCGCGGCACTGCTCGAGGCGGCGTTGGCTGCGATCTTCCTCGAGCACGGCTTCGCGGCGGTCGAGAAGCCGATCGTCGACGCCTTTCGCGGCCACATGGAGTACGCGGCGACGCATTCGGTCGACTACAAGACCGAGCTCCAGGAGGAGCTCGCGCGGATGCGCAAGCAGGTCGTCTACGCCGTCGTCGAGATGGAGGGACCGGCGCACGACCGGCGCTTCACGTGCGCCGCGACGGTCGACGGGGAGCAGCGCGGCGTCGGCAGCGGCTCGACGAAAAAGGGGGCCGAGCAGGAGGCAGCGCTCCAAGCACTCGAGTGGGTGGCCGAGGGAGCAGAGGCATAGAGGTTCGGGGCCCGTCCGCGACGCTCGTTAGCGTTGCACCCTCGTGTACCTGAGGTCCGTTCGCATGCGGGGGTTCAAGTCGTTCCCCGACCAGGTCGAGGTGCGGCTCGAGCCGGGCGTCGCCGTCGTCGTCGGCCCGAACGGGTCGGGCAAGTCGAACATCGGCGACGCGATCGTCTGGGCGTCCGGATCGCTGGCACCGAGCGAGCTGCGTGCGGAGAAGCCGGACGACGTGCTCTTCAACGGCGCCGCCGGCCGTTCGCCCGCGGAGTTCTGCGAGGTCGAGCTCCTCTTCGACAACGCCGACCAGGCCATCCCGGGGCTCGACTTCTCGGAGGTCTCGATCGTCCGGCGGCTCCACCGCGGCGGCGAGGGCCAGTACATCGTCAACGGCGCGCAGGTACGCCGGCTGGACGTCGTCGAGCTGCTTGCCGACGCCGGCCTCGGGCCGGGCGCCGGCTCGATCGTTAGCCAGGGCAAGGTCGAGGCGATCCTGACCTCGAGCGCTCCCGAGCGGCGTGCGCTGGTCGAGGACGCCGCCGGCCTCGGCCGCTTCAAGCGCCGCCGCCACCGCGCCGAGCTGAAGCTCGCCCGCGTGGCGCAGCAGGTCGAACGCGCGCGCGACCTCGAGACCGAGGTCGCAAAGCGCCTTCGTCCGTTGGCGCTGCAGGCGACCGCAGCGGAGCGCGCGGAAAAGCTCGGTGTCGAGATCGCCGGGCTGCGGGCGGGGATCGCGACGATCGATCTCGTCGAGCTCGACGTGCGGATCGCGGACGCCGAGGGTCGCGGACGGACGGTCGTGGCCGAGCGGCACAAGCTCGAGGAGCAGCTCGAAGCGCTTCTGGAGGCGCGCGAGCGGGCCGAGGAAGAGCTGGCCGCGGTCGCCGGCGGTCGCGAGGGCGCCGCCGCCGTGCTCTACCGGCTGCGGTCGGGCCGCGAGCGGATCGAACTGCGGCGTGAGGCGGCCGGGGAGCTGGCGGCGCGACTCCGCGAGCCGGTCGTCGAGCACCACGGCGAGCAACTGCTCGAGCAGGCGCGGATCGCGGAGTCGCGCGCGGGCGTGCTCCGGCGCGCGCTCGACGAGCGCGAAGGGCTGCCGCCGGCGGCGCGCGCACTGTCCGAGCGCGGCGAGCGCCTCGCGCTCGGGGAGCTGGAGGTCGAGCCGGGACTCGAGCGGGCGGTTGCGGCGGCTCTCGGCCACCGCGCGGCGGCGGTGCTCGCGGACACCCCGGAGCGCGGGCTCGAACTCGTCGAGCATGCTCGCAAGGCCGGGCTCGGGAACCTCGTCGTCCTCGTCGGCCGCGATCCCTCGGAGCTGGTCGCGGAGCTTCCGGTCGTGCCGTTCGAGGAGCTGCTGGGCTCGCCCGTTCCGGCCGTGACGCGCGAGGGGATCGGCTTCGACCCGGGCCGCGGCGAGTTGTGGTTCGTGGGCGAGGCTGCCGAGGCGGTGCAGCTCGAGCTCGAGGCGCAGTTCCGGCTGATGCAGACGCAGGCGCGCGACCTCGCCGCCCGGGCCGAAGCCGCCGAGCCGCGTCTCCGGCACTCCGACCCGCGGCTCGTCGCACTCGCCGAACGCCTGGAGCGCGAGCTCGGTCGGTGCGTCGAGGCGAGTAGGCGCTCTGAGTCGCCGCTCGAAGCGGAGACGCGGACGGAGTCGAGTCGGGCGGGCGAGCTCGCGGCCGACCTGCGCCGGCTCGGTGCGGCCGAGGCGGAGCTCCGTCACGAGGCGACCGCCGCGGGCGAGCGGGCGTCGGCAGTCGAGGTCGAGCTCGCGCGGCTCGAGGCGGAGGCAGGCGAGGCGAGGCGCCGGCTCGCCGAGGCGAACGCCGAGCCGACGGAAGGTCCGCGGGACGAGCTGGCGACGAAGCTCGAACGGCTCGAGCGCCGGCGCGAGCAGCTCGGCGGCGTCAACCCGTTCGCAAAGGAGGAGTACGAGCGGGAGAAGGAGCACCTCGAAGAGCTGCGAACGCAGCGCGCCGATCTCGAGCGGTCGCTCGACGAGCTGGAGAAGCTGCGGCGCGAGTTGACGGAGACGGTCGAGCGGCGTTTCGCGGAGACGTTCGCCGCCGTCGAGCGGAACTTCGCCGAGGTCGCGGGCACGCTGTTCCCGGGCGGCGAGGGGAGGCTGCGGCTGACCGAGGCCGAAGCCGAGGACGGAGAGTCCGAAGCCGGCGTCGAGGTCGAGCTGCGTCCGGCGGGCAAGCGGATCACCCGGCTGTCGCTGCTCTCGGGCGGCGAGAAGGCGATCGGCGCGATCTCGTTCCTGTTCGCGCTCTTCCTCGCCCGGCCGTGCGCGTTCTACCTCCTTGACGAGGTCGAGGCGGCGCTCGACGACACGAACATCGGCCGCTTCGTCGCGCTGCTGCGGCAGTTCTCGGAGCGGGCGCAGTTCATCGTCGTCACGCACCAGAAGCGGACGATGGAGGCCGCCGACATCCTCTACGGCGTGACGATGGGCGGCGACGGCGTCTCGCAGGTCGTGTCCCGCCGCCTCCCGCGCGAGGACGCCGAAGCCGCCGCCTGACCCGTCCCGGCCGAGCCGCCGACAGACACTCCATTTGTCTTTCCCCCGGGGGCGCATTCGCGCCCTGCCCCCGGTTTTGAGCGTAGCTCGGAAAGTCGCACGCGTGGGTGGCGGGACTGTGACGACTCCTGCGCAGCCGATACCAGAGCTCGCCCGACTATCCTGCGCGCCCGGATGGCGCGAAGCTGGTCAGAGCTGCTCGGCGACGAGCACGACGCCGACGAGCCGGAGCAGCGACGACGCTTCTTCGGACGGCTGCGCAGCTCGCTCGGCCGGACGCGCACCGCGATCCGACTCCCGATTGGGCGCTTCGACCCGCGCGACGACGAGTCGTGGGAGGCACTCGAGGAGGCGTTGATCACGGCCGACGTGGGGATGGCCGCGACCGACGAGCTGGTGGAGCGGCTCCGCAGGCGGCGCGACGTCGACGATCTCGGGCTGGCGCTCGCCGAGGAGATCACCGCACTGTTCGGCGAGCCGGGCACCCTGGCCGTGAACGAGCATCCGAGCGTGGTCCTGGTCGTCGGCGTCAACGGCACCGGCAAGACGACCACCGTCGGCAAGCTTGCCCACCGGCTCTCCGAGCACGGGCGCTCGGTGCTGATCGCGGCCGCCGACACCTTCCGCGCCGCCGCCGACGAGCAGCTCGAGATCTGGTCGCAGCGCGCCGGCGCAGACTTCGTCGGTTCGCGAAGGGGCGCCGATCCTGCAGCGGTGGCCTACGACGCGCTCGAGGCGGCCGTCGGCCGAGGCCGCGACGTCGTGCTCGTCGACACCGCCGGTCGCCTGCACACGCAGTCGAATCTGATGGACGAGCTGCGCAAGATCCGCCGCGTGATCTCCGGCCGGCTCGACGGCGCGCCGCACGAGACGCTGCTCGTCCTCGACGCGACGACGGGCCAGAACGGGCTCCAGCAGGCGCGGCTCTTCGGCGAGGCGGTCGACGTGACGGGCGTCGCGCTGACGAAGCTCGACGGGACGGCGAAGGGCGGCATCGTCCTCCCGGTCGCGGTCGAGCTCGGCTTGCCCGTGAAGCTTGTCGGCGTGGGGGAGACGCTCGAAGACCTCCAGCCGTTCGATCCGGCCGAGTTCGCACAGGCGCTCGTCGGCGTCGGCGAAGACGACGAATAGACCTCGGTACGCTGTTCCGCGATGTTCGACGCCCTCGGCGACAAGCTGCAGTCGATCCTCGGCGGCCTCCGCTCGCGCGGGAAGCTGGACGAGGAGACGATCTCGAAAGCTCTCCGCGAGATCCGGCTCGCGCTGCTCGAGGCCGACGTCAACCTCGCCGTGGTCAAGGAGTTCACGGCCGCCGTCAGGGAGCGCGCGCTCGGCGCCGAGGTCACGAAGAGCCTGACGCCGGGCCAGGAAGTCGTCCGCATCGTCCACGACGAGCTGGCGCGGATCATGGGCTCGAGCGACTCGCGGCTCGCGTTCGCGTCCCGGCCTCCGACCGTGATCCTCCTCGCCGGGCTCCAGGGCTCCGGCAAGACCACGGCCGCCGCCAAGCTCGCGCTGATGCTCCGCAAGGAGAAGAAGAAACCGCTGCTCGTGGCGGCCGATCTCCAGCGTCCGGCTGCGATCACGCAACTCGAGCAGCTCGGGAAGCAGATCCGAGATCCCGGTCGCGAGCTCCGAGCGCGAGAACGCGGTCGACGCAGCCATACGAGGCGTCGAGCAGGCCCGCTCGCAGGGATTCGACGCGGTCATCGTCGACACCGCGGGCCGGCTACAGGTCGACGAGGAGCTGATGGACGAGCTCGAGCAGATCCACAAGAAGATCCGCCCACACGACGTGCTGCTCGTGCTCGACGCGATGACCGGCCAGCAGGCGGTCGAGGTCGCCGAGGCGTTCCACGACCGGATCGCGTTCGACGGCGTCGTCCTGACCAAGCTCGACGGTGACGCGCGCGGCGGCGCGGCGCTATCCGTAAAAGCCGTGACCGGGAAGCCGATCAAGTTCGCGTCGGTCGGCGAGAAGCTCGACCAGCTCGAGGTCTTCCATCCGGACCGCATGGCCTCGCGCATCCTCGGCATGGGCGACGTGCTGACGCTGATCGAGAAAGCCGAGGCCGCCGCCAGCGAGGACGAGCAGAAGGACATGGAAGCGCGCCTGATGGCCGGCGAGCTCAACTTCGACGACTTCCTGGCGAGCTACCGGATGATGCGGCGAATGGGCTCGTTCAAGAGCGTGGTCTCGATGATTCCGGGCATGGGCAAGCAGATGAAGGACGTCGACGTCGACGAGCAGGAGCTGAAGCGCGTCGAGGCGATCATCCTCTCGATGACGCCGCGCGAGCGCAGGCTCCCGCACGTGATCGACGGCTCGCGCCGCCAGCGGATTGCCAGAGGAAGCGGGACGACCGTGCAGCAGGTGAACCAGCTGCTCGCCGCCCGCAAGCAGATGCAGCGCATGATGAAGCAGTTCTCGAAAGGCAAGATGCCCGTGCTTCCCGGCATGGGCCGCTAGTACGGAGAGAGGAGAGGTATGGCAGTACGTATGAGGTTGACGCGGGTCGGTTCGAAGAAGAACCCGATCTACCGCGTCGTGGTCGCCGACTCGCGCTCGCCGCGCGACGGCAGGTTCATCGACATCGTCGGGCGTTACAACCCGCAGCACGAGCCCTCGCTGATCGAGTTCGACGAGGCCAAGGTCAAGGACTGGCTCTCGAAGGGCGCTCAGCCGTCGGACCCGGTTGCGCGCCTGCTCAAAGCCAGGAATCTGGGCTAGCTCGTGTCCGTCCCCGCAGATCTCGTCGGCTTCCTGGCGAAGAAGATCGTCGACGAGCCCGACGCCGTCAGGGTCGAGGAGGTCGAGGAGGGCGGTGACCTGATCCTGCGGCTCCACGTCGCGGAGCAGGACCGGGGCAAGGTGATCGGCAGGCGCGGCCGGATGGTGCAGTCGCTCCGCACGCTCGCCCGAGCGGCGGGGGCACGATCCGACCGCCGTGTCCTGCTCGAGATTGCCGAGTAGCGCGACGACCGAGCGCACCGTCCGGATCGGCCGCGTGGGCAAGCCGCACGGGCTCGACGGGTCGTTCGTCGTCGAGAGGCCGAGCGACGACCCGACACGCTTCCAGGCCGGTGCCGAGCTGCTCGTCGGCGGCGAGCCGGCCCGGGTCGTCGCGTCCAAGCGTGCCGGCGGCCGCGTGGTGATCCGGCTCGACCGCCCGGTCGAGCGTGGTGTCGAGCTGGCCGTTCCCGTCTCGGCGCTGCCGCCTGCGGAGTCTGACGCCTTCTACGTCTTCCAGCTCGTCGGCCTCGCCGTCGAGGAGGAGGGCGGGCGGTCGCTCGGACGAGTTCGCGACGTCGACGCCGAGCGTCGCGAACGACGTGCTGGAGCTCGAATCCGGCCTTCTCCTTCCGATGCACGAGGACTGCATCCTCGAGGTCGACCTCGACGCAGGCAGAATCGTTGTCGCGCCCGGTTTCGTCGATCCCGACTACCCTCACTGATCTAGGCATGCAGCTCGACGTCTTCACGCTGGTTCCTCACGCCTTCGCCTGGCTCACCGAGCAGCGGCCGCTCGCAGCCGTTCTCGGCGACGAGCTCGAGCTGCGGCTCCTCAACTACCGCGACTTCTCGCCGCTGCGCGCAGGGCAGGTCGACGACGAGCCGTACGGCGGCGGGGCCGGGATGGTGCTCCGGGTCGACGTTGCGGCGGCTGCTCTCGACGCGGTCTACGGCGGCGCTCCTTCCCACCGGGTCGTCGCGCTGACTCCCCAGGGCCGCCCGCTCGACCAGCAGGTGGTCGAGGAGCTCGCCGGAGAGGAGCGCCTGACGCTCCTGTCTGCGCGATACGAGGGGTTCGACGAGCGGATTCTCGTCCACCTCTGCTCGGGCGCGATCTCGATCGGCCCCTACGTGCTCTCGGGCGGCGAGCTGGCGGCGATGGTCGTCGTCGACGCGGTTGCCCGGCTGCTGCCGGGGGCGACCGGGAGCGAGGAGTCGACGCGGATCGAGAGCTTCTCTGCCGAGCTCGAAGGCGGGCTCGAGTACCCGCACTACACGCGGCCGGCCGACTTCCGCGGCTGGCACGTGCCGGAGGTTCTGCTCTCGGGCCACCACGAGCGGATCGACGTGTGGCGCCGTGACCAGAGCCGGCTTCGGAGCACGCCTTGAGCTACGGACAGGACCCGCCGGAGACGCCGCCGGACACTCCGCCGGAGACGCCACCCGATCCGTCACCCGAGAGCCAGGCTCCGTCACCGCCGCCCGACGGTCCGAGCGCTGCCGCCGGCTCGGCCGATCCGTACGAGATCCTCGGCGTCTCGCCGAACGCGTCGGACGAAGAGATTCGCGAGGCGTACGGCCGGTACTCGCAGGCGCCCGATCTCTGGCTCGGCACCGACCCCGCGCGCGAGGAGCGCCTGGCCCGGATCCAGGCTGCCTACCGCCTGCTCTCCGACCCCACGCGACGGGCTGCCTACGACCGCGCGCGCCTGAGCGAGGAGTCCGCGTACACCCCGACCGGCGCGGCGCGGACGTCGCGGAACCCGGTCGACCGCATGACCCGCAACCTCCCGCGCCCGTGGCGCATCGCGATCGACTGGGCAGTGACGATCATCGGCGCGATCCTGATCGTCCTCGCGCTCAAGCAGTGGATCGTCAACCCGTACCGGATCCCGTCGTCGTCAATGGAGCCCACGCTTCACTGCGCGCATCCCGGCCCGGGCTGCCTGGCGCACTTCTCCGACCGGGTCCTCGCGTGCCGCATCTGCCTCGACTTCTCGAGCCCCTCGCGCAAGGACATCATCGTCTTCAATACGCCGCCCGCGGCGGCCGCGAAATGCGGCGAAGGCGGAACGTTCGTCAAGCGGCTGATCGGGCTCCCGGGCGAAACGATCCACGAAGACGGCCAGGGCTACATCTACATCAACGGGAAGCGCCTCAACGAGCCGTACATCTCGAAGACTGTCCGTCTGGGGGACACGCAGCACTTCAACATGAAGTGGGGGCCGATTCCGAAGGGCCAGTACTTCTTCATGGGCGACAACCGTCCGTCGTCGTGCGACTCCCGCGACTGGGGCACGGTCCCGCGCGGCAACCTGATCGGCACGGTCTTCTTCGTCTACTGGCCACCTAATCGAATCGGCTTCCGCTAGCATGAATCGTCGGCCCCGTCGTGGGGCCGCTCTCTCGCTATGACAGCTATCGAGACGATCGAGAAGCGCCAGCTGCGCAAAGGTCTGCCGCGGTTCAAGGCCGGCGACACCGTGCGCGTGCACTTCCGCGTGATCGAGGGCTCGCGCTCGCGCGTCCAGGTCTTCGAGGGCATCGTCATCAAGCGCCAGGGCGCCGGCGTCCGCGAGACGTTCACCGTCCGCAAGCAATCGTTCGGCGTCGGCGTCGAGAGGACGTTCCCGCTCCACTCGCCGAAGATCGAGAAGATCGAAGTCGTCCAGATCGGCGACGTCTCCCGCGCAAAGCTCTACTACTTGCGGGAAAAAGTGGGAAAGAAGGCGCGCGTGAGGGCCAAGCAGTACGGGGGGAAGGTAGTCTCGGCCGATGTCGACGAGGCAGCCGAGGAAGCTCCCGAAGAAGCTCCCGCGGCAGAGGCAGAGGTCGTCGAAGAGCCCGTCGCAGAGCAACCCGAAGCCGCCGCCGACGTCGAGCCAGAGCCCGACGCAGAGCCCGAGGAAGCACCCGTCGCCGCCGAGGCGGACGGGGAAGAGACTTCTTAGCTTCGACCGCAGCATCGGCGCGCGCTACGTCGTCGGCGCCGACGAAGCCGGCCGCGGATCGCTCGCCGGCCCTCTGCTCGTCGCCGGCGTCCTGCTCGACTACGACGCGCTGCGCGGCTCGAAGGTTCGCCCGCTCGCGCTGCTGAACGACTCGAAGCAGCTCACGCACGCACAGCGCGAGGAGCTGTTCCACGCCGTCGTCGGCTGCGCCGAGCAGATTCTCGGTGCACGCGTTCTCGCCGGCGTGCATCGACCGCAACGGGCTTCACGTCTGCAACCTCCGCGGCCTGCGCGGCTGCCTCCGCGCGCTGACGCCGCCCGGCGAAGTCTGCCTCGTCGACGGCTTCCGGCTCGGCCCCGAGGCGCCGGAACACACGGCCGTCGTCGACGGCGACGAGCGCAGTGCCGCGATCGCCGCCGCCTCGATTGTCGCCAAGGTCGTCCGCGACCGGCTGATGCACCGGATGGACAGCCTCTACCCGGCGTACGGCTTCGCCTCGCACGTCGGTTACATCACGCCCGAGCACTCGTCGCGCGTCCGCCAGCACGGGCCGTCCGAGGTGCACCGCCGCTCGTTCCAGGCGCTCTGCTACGCGGTGTGAGGAACGACGCGGAGCGTCAGGCAGTCCGGCACTACCGCCTCCGCGGCTATCGGATCCTCGGGACAAACGTGTGGGCGGGCGGGAACGAGCTGGACGTGATCGCGCGCCGCGGCAACCGGATCGTGTTCTGCGAGGTGAAGTCGAAAGGCGGTCCGGGGCGCGGCGATCCGCTGGAGATGGTCGGTCCGGAGAAGCAGCGGCGGTTGCGTCGCGCTGCCGAGTCGTGGCTCGCGCAACATCCCGAGCTTGCGCGCCTCGAGGCGACGTTCGACGTCGTCGCCGTGCGGGACGGCCGCCTCGAGCGCATCCGCGACGCGTTCGCCTAGAGCCTCTCCGGTACCCTTCAAGGTGCCGAGGGGCACTATCCCCGATCGGACGTGGCTCGTCAGAACGGCAGAAAGGCAGGCCCAATCTGCCCGGGCGCGTCGGCCTCATGGGGCGGGAGAAACCTTCGGCTGTTCGTTGCTTTCCGACGTTCAGTCGAAAGGAGTGCCCAACATGAGCATCACCGAGGCGAGGTTCACGTCGCAGCTGCGTACGTGGATCCTGGTTGCCGCCCTGACCGCGCTGCTGATCGGCATAGGCGCGCTGCTCGGCGGCAAGTTCCTCTACGTCTTCGTTGTCTTCGCCGTGCTGATGAACGTGGCCGGCTACTGGTTCTCCGACAGGATCGCGCTGACGGCGAGTCGCGCGAAGCCGGTGTCGGAGCAGGAGGCACCGCAGCTCTACAAGATCCTGCGCGACCTGACGGCGCGCGCCGAGCTACCGATGCCGCGCGTGTACATCGTCCCGTCCGAGCAGCCGAACGCCTTCGCCACCGGCCGCAACGCCGGCCATTCCGCGGTCGCCGTGACCGAAGGGCTGATGCGCTCCCTGCCCGAGGACCAGATCCGCGGCGTGCTCGCGCACGAGCTCTCGCATGTGAAGAACCACGACATCCTCGTCACGTCGGTCGCCGCGATGATCGCCGGCGCGATCGCCGCCGTCGCGAACATCCTGCAGTTCTCGTTCCTGTTCGGCGGGTTCTCGGACGACGAGGACGGCCCGCTCGGGTTCATCGGCGCGCTGGCCACGATCATCCTCGCGCCGATCGCGGCCGCGCTCCTGCAGATGGCCGTGTCGAGACAGCGCGAGTTCCTCGCCGATTCCACCGGCGCGCGCCTGCTTGGCACCGGCAAGCCGCTCGCGGACGCGCTCGAGACGCTCGAGCGGGGCGTGCAGTCGGGCGCGCCGCTGAACGTGAACCCGGCGACGGCCTCGCTCTACATCGTCCACCCGTTCCGCGGTCAGAGCATGGCGAACCTGTTCTCGACGCACCCGCCGCTCGAGGAGCGCATCCGCCGCCTGCGCGAGTATGACGCGGCGCAGGGTCTGCACTACGGCTGACAGCACGGGGGAAACGGCCGGTTTCCCCCGTGAGCCCCGTTTCCTAGTCGGTCATGCGTCCTGAGCGTGCGAGTACCGGGCCGAGCCCGGCACTCGCTCCGAGGATCTGACTGCGGATTTGACTCGCCGAGCCGCGGTCAAGCAACGGACCAGGACGTGACCTAGAAGGGTCCTTCGGCCACGAGTCGAAGAAGGGGTCCTCTTCAGTCTCGACGAACTGAGAGAGGACTATGGCGCACACTCAAAGCGCGCTCTACGCGAAGATCGACCTCGACCTGTCGTGGTCGGAGGGGCAGCTACCGGAGCGGGAGCGGACAAAGCACGTTCACCGGCTCCATCCGTACCTGGGCAAGTTCATTCCGCAGCTCGTCGAGGTGCTGCTCGACCGGTACGTCGCGCCCGGCGGGAGCGCCCTCGACCCGTTCGCCGGCTCGGGGACGACGCTCGTGCAGGCGCTCGAGTCCGGTCATGACGCGGCCGGCGCCGACCTGGCTGCGTTCAACTGCCTGCTCATGCGGGTCAAGACTGCTCGGTACAACGAGTTCGTCCTCGAGAAGGAGCTGCGCGACGCAGTCCGGCGCATCGCGTCCGGTCCGGACACGTCCGAGGGACTGTCCCTCGGACACGGTTACGTCGGACAGTGGTTCGCTCCGCAGGCGGCCGCCGACCTGCTCTGCTGGCGGACGCTGCTCGAGGAGTACGAGCACGCCGACGTCATGCGCGTCGTGCTCGCGCGCGCCGCGCGGTCGGCCCGGCTGACCACACACTTCGACCTCGACTTCCCGCGGACGCCGCAGCTCGAGCCGTACTGGTGCCACAAGCACCGGCGCGAGTGCCGGCCCGTCGACCACGCCTCCCACTTCCTCAGCCGCTACGCGCTCGACACGCTGGCACGGATCAAGGCGTTCGCGCGCGTGCGCGCCCGAGGTCGGGAGGCACTCGTCCGGCACGGCGACTCGCGCGAGCTCGACTGGGACGGCCGCTTCGACGCGGTCATCACCTCGCCGCCCTATCCGGGTCTGATCGACTACCACGAGCAGCACCGCTACGCCTACGAGCTACTCGACCTGGACGACCGGCGCGAGCACGAGATCGGCGCTGCTGCCGGCGGGACGAGCAAGGCGTCGCTGGCGGCTTACTGCGACGGAATCGCCGCGACACTGCGCCGTGCCGCAGACGCGCTCCACCCGGGCGCGCCGCTGCTGATCGTCGTCAACGACCGCCGCGAGCTCTATCCGGGGATCCTGTCGCAGGCCGGGCTGAAGCTCCGCGGACGGCTGCGGAGGCACGTGAACCGCCGTACCGGTCGCCGGGCCGGCGAGTACTTCGAGGACGTGCTCGTCGCCGTGCCCGAATAGGCGCAAAACCGGCACAGACACGTCACGAAGTCCGGGCTACGGTCGACCCGTGCTTGCGCGGACGGTCACGCATGCGCTCGTCGGCCTCGAGGCGCGCCGCGTCGAGGTCGAGGCGCACCTCCAGCTCGGCGTCCCCGGGTTCGCGATTGTCGGGCTTGCCGACCGCGCCTGCCAGGAGGCGAAGGAGCGCGTCCGCGTCGGCATCGCGTCGGCCGAGCTCGAGTGGCCGGTTCGGCGGATCACCGTCAACCTCGCTCCGGCCGGGCTGCGGAAGGAGGGCTCGGGCTTCGACCTGCCGATCGCCCTTGCGATTCTCGCCGCCTCGCGGCAGATCCCGGCGACGGCGCTGGCGGGGCACGCGGCGCTCGGCGAGCTTGCGCTCGACGGGCGCATCCGGCCCGTCGGCGGCGTCCTCGCGGCTGCCGAAGGCGCGCGACGAGCCGGTTTCACGCGGCTCCTCTGCGCCGCCGAGTCGACCCCGGAGGCCGAGCTGGCCGGCGTCGACGCAGTGCCTCTGCGGCACCTTGCCGAGGCGGTCGCCTATCTGCGCGGCGAGGGCGAACCCCCGCCGTACTCGGCGCCCGCGAACGGCAACGGGCCGCGCCGCGTCCATCCCGACCTTGCCGACGTCCGTGGTCAGGAACGCGCCCGCCGAGCGCTCGAGATCGCAGCCGCCGGATCGCACAACCTGCTGTTCGCCGGGCCGCCGGGGACGGGGAAGACGATGCTCGCCCGCCGATTGCCGGGGATCCTGCCGCCGCTCGCGTCGGACGAAGCGCTGGAGGTGACGCGCATCCACTCCGTTGCCGGCACGCTCCAGCCGGGACGACCGCTGATCGACGAGCCGCCGTTTCGAGCGCCGCACCACTCTGCCTCGACGGCGGCGATCGTCGGTGGTGGCCCCGGGCCGAGGCCGGGCGAGGCGAGCCTCGCGCAGGCCATGGCGTAGTCGCCAGGAACTTGGCGCGATCAGGCGGAACCACGACTACTGACCGTTGCCCTCGCTCTATGGTTTCGGGTCGATGGGCGAGCGCCTTGTTGTCATCGCCGAGGGGTATCGGTTGGTCAGTGGTCTGGCACGCGTCGAAAGCGAATCGGCGTACGAGTTCGCCTACGAAGCCAGTGAAGGGAAGTTCGGCACTTATTGGCTCGTGGCCGACGCCGAGGGGCGATCCGACATCACCGGGCCGTACTTCGATGACGTCGGAGACGCGATCACGTGGGGTCGTCAGCGTGCCCCCTACGTCTACGTGAACGTAATCACGGATAAACACGCAGACGACGACGAGGAACCCGAACAGCAGTTTGAGGCCGGGGAACTCTGCGACGAGACGGCGGACATCCCTCGCTGGCCGACACACATCGCGACAGTCGGACAGCGCGAGCCGGAGACTGAGCGCCGCTACGGAGGCTACGTCCACGTCACAGAGCAGTGGACGCCGGAGCGTCGGATCGGCACGCGCATGTACTCGGGGCAACTGCTCGAGTACAACCCGCATCAACAAGTCGAGAAGTTCACCGAACTCGACGCGACGGTGATCGAGCAAGTTGACGGCGTCCGCTTGTCAGAGGCCCTCGAATGGGCAAGGGCACGCGCCCAGCGGATCATCGTGCGTCGGGTGATGTTTGGCCCCGGCTACTGGAACTTCACCGCAGGCACTCTCGATCCGCCGGGACGCTCGCTCTCACCCTTCCAAGGCTGGGCTGCTGGCGGCTAGAAGCACGCCCCGGTCGGACAGCGGACTACTTCAAGGGACATTCCCGCACGCTGGCCCATCCGAGACCCTTCCCGCCTGATCGCCTGTTCTGGCGATGCGCTGACTAGCGAGGTGGCGTACAACTAACCCATGCGCGCGATCACCGGGTGTGTGGCCTTGCTTGCTCTCGTTTGGGCGGCCGCTGGCTGTGATTTGAACCGGGAGGACGGGACGTGGACGATAGCGCTGCGGAACGACACAACGACCGCGGTTGTCGTTCGCGATTGCCGCACGTCAGCGTGCGACCGGTTTCGGTACGTCAAGTACCTGCCGCCCGGCGTCTCCGTGACCGCCCACGACTACGGAGACGGGACGAGCTGGTGGCTCGTCACAAACGGGAACGGCGATCGGCTTGGTTGCCTCACGCTCGGTATCGGCGACCGTGTAGGCGGCAACACGCTGAAAGTCTCGTCGCTCACCGATTGCCCCGTCCTTTGAGCGCCTACGACACCTCACGAGTCTCAAGCGACATTCCTGAACGCTGGCCCACCGCGGCGTCCTGTTGCTCGACGAACTGCCCGAGTTCATGCGGCCGGCGCTGGAGTCGCTGCGGCAACCGCTGGAGGACGGCATCGTCAGCGTCGCGCGGGCCGCCGGCCAGGCGCTGTACCCGGCGCGGTTCCAGCTCGTTGCGACGATGAACCTGTGCCCCTGCGGGGCGCGCGGCGATCCGGCCGCCGAGTGCGCATGCTCGCCGCAGCGGCTCGCCGCCTTCCGGAACAAGCTCTCGCGCGCTCTGCTCGACCGCTTCGACCTCGTCGTCACCGTGCCGCGTCCGCGCGGGGCCGAGCTCGCAGCCGGGCCGTCCGAAGCCTCCGCGCCGGTACGCGAGCGCGTCTGCGCAGCGCGTGAGCGGCTCCGCGGCAAGTTGCCTCTGCGCACGGCCGAGGCCGACGAGCTGCTCACGCGCGCGGTCGAGCGGCTTCCTCTCTCCGGCCGCGGGCGTGCCCGAGTCGCCCGCACCGCCCAGACGATCGCGGCCCTGGCCGGGACGGCGGACGTCCTGCCCGAACACGTCTCGGAAGCGCTCTCGTACCGCACTCCGACGGAGCTCCAGTCCGCGTGAGCGAGCTCGCCCTCGCCGCGTTCGCCGCGCACACGGACTCGCACGTGCTCGAGGCTCCACGGAGCGATCGCTTCGCGCGCTTCCGGCGCGAGTTCGACGAGCGCGCGTACCTTGCCGGCCTCGAGCAACGCGGCCTGCGCTGGCTGCCGCGCTCGGCGAGGGAGTTCCCGTCGGCGCTGGCCGCGATCTTCGACGCGCCGGCAGGCCTCTTCGTCCGCGGGCGGGGCGAGCTCGCGATGCTCGATCGTCCCTCGGTCGCCGTCGTGGGTGCCCGCAGCTGCTCCGCCTACGGCGCCGACGTCGCGCGGATGCTCGGCCGCGAACTCGCCGCCGCCGGGCTCGTCGTCGTCAGCGGCCTCGCGCGCGGCGTCGACGGCCATGCCCACCGGGGCGCGCTCGACGCGGGAGGGCTGACCGTCGCAGTCCTCGGTTGCGGCGTCGACCGCGACTACCCCGCGGCGCACGCGGAGCTCGCCGCCCGGATCGGGGAGCGCGGCCTGGT
Organism: uncultured Actinomycetes bacterium; assembly: GCA_963776735.1. Taxonomy (GTDB): domain Bacteria; phylum Actinomycetota; class Thermoleophilia; order Gaiellales; family Gaiellaceae; genus PALSA-612. The sequence continues at coordinate 46,945 of CAVZNV010000023.1, read as the reverse complement.
GGTGTCGGAATACGCGCCCGGTGTCGAGCCGGCTCCGTGGCGCTTTCCCGCTCGGAACCGCATCGTCGCGGGACTCGCGCAGGCGTCGATCGTCGTCGAGGCGCGCGAGCGGAGCGGCGCGCTGATCACCGCCGACCTCGCGCTCGAGGAGGGGCGCGAGGTGTTCGCGGTGCCGGGCGAGATCACCTCCTCGCTCTCGGTCGGCTCGAACCGGCTGCTCCGGAACGGCGCGACACCGCTCACCGCGATCGCGGACGTGCTCGAGACGTTCGGCATCGAGCCCGAGCAGCCCGTCGTCGTCGCGGCCGGGCTGGGGGAGACAGCGGCCCTCGTCCTCGCCCGGCTCGAGGCCGAGCCGCTGCCAGCGGACGCGCTCGCGCGCGCGCTCGAGCTCGACCCGGGTGCGCTCGCCGCAGCCCTGACGGAGCTCGAGCTCGCCGGAGCCGTGTCCGAAAGAGACGGTTTCTTTCGGCTCGCCCGGCCCCTAGGATGATCGGCGTGAAGGAGCCGACCGAACGGGCGCAGAGGACGCGGTCGATCGCCGAGGCGACCGAGCACTGGTCTGTCTCCGACGAGCGGATCGGAGGCGCTCAGAGCGACTCGTACTCGGTTTACACGCGGGCGGGCGTCATCTTCGTCGACCCGCTCCCGATGACCTACGCGGCCGCCGACCGGTTCCCCGCGGTGTCGTATGCGCTGCTCACCCGAGGCTGCCACCAGCGCGCCTCGTGGCGCTACAGGTTCGAGCACGGCGCGCGCGTCGTCGCGCCTCGCGGGTCGTGGGGCCTGCTCACCGAGCCCGACCAGCACTACGTCGAAGGCACCCACCTACCGGCGGACTTCCGGGCGATCCGGACCCCCGGCCCCGAGTACGACCACTACTCGCTCTACCGGCCGGGGGAGCCGAACATCCTCTTCATCGGCGATCTCGTCACGCGCCGCGACTCGTCGGGCCCGCTCCAGCTCTCCGAAGACCACACCCGGCTCCGTGCCGGTATCTCCCGTGACAGCCTGGCGAGCCTGCTCGACCTCGAGATCGACCTCCTCTGTCTGTCGCACGGCGGCTACATCGACGACGATCCGAGAGCCGCGCTCGTCGAGCTGTACGAGCGGACGGCGTGAGCTCGACGTACTGGCTGGAGGAGCCGTTCCCGGAGCGGCTCGACCGGAGGCTGGACGGGCCCGTCGACGTCGCGATCGTCGGCGGCGGTGTCACGGGCTGTGCGTGCGCCCGCGCCCTCGCCGAAGCCGGCAAGAGGGTGCGTCTCTACGACGCGCGCGCCGTGGGCTGGGGCGCGAGCGGACGCAACGGCGGCTTCGCGCTGCGCGGCGGTGCGGCGTCGTACGACGTCACCGCCGAGGCGATCGGAAGAGAGCGAACGGCGTCGTACTGGCGCGCGACCGAGCAGGCTCTCGACCGGATGGCCGTGCTCGGCGGCGACGCACTCGTCCGCACGGGGAGCCTGCGCCTCGCCGCAGACGACGAGGAGCGCGAGAGTCTCCGCGCCGAGTACGAGCTGCTACGCGAGGACGGGTTCGAGGTCGAATGGCGCGACCGGCTCGAGCACCCGCTCGACGCGACGTTCACCGCGGCGATCTTCCACCCGGGCGACGGCGCGCTGCAGCCGGCGCGCTGGACGCGACGTCTCGCCGCGCTTGCAGCCGAGGCGGGTGCCGACATCCGCGAGGGCAGCCGCGTCGACTCGCGGGACGAGCTCGACGCCGAGCAGGTCGTCGTCTGCACCGACGGCTACCCCAGCGGGCTGCTCGGCCCGCTCGAGGGCTCGATCATCCCGACGCGGGCGCAGATGGTCGCCACCGAGCCGATCCCCGAGCGCCTCTTCGACTGCCCGCACTACAGCCGCCACGGCTTCGACTACTGGCAGCAGCGGGAGGACGGGCGCATCCTGGCCGGCGGCTTCCGCGACACGTCGCTCGCGACCGAGTTCACGACCAACGAGGAGACGACAGAGGAGATCCAGGCGGCACTCGACGGCTTCGTGTCCGACCTCGTCGGCTGGCCCGTCGTCGTCACGCACCGCTGGGCCGGGCTGTTCGGGCTCGTGCCGGACTTCATGCCGGTCGTCGGGCCTGTGCCGGGCGAAGACGGTCTCTGGGTCGCCGGGGGCTACTCGGGGCACGGGATGGTGCTCGGGTTCATGTGCGGCGAGCTGGTCGCGAACGCAATCCTCGGCCGCGACGCGCCGGACCTCGAGCTGTTCGATCCGGCCCGGCTTCTCTAGTGCGCCTCGTCGAGCTCGCCGGACGGGACTATCTCGACGCCATCACGCGGCTCCTGCAGCGACGGCGACTCGCTGATCCGACCGGCGGCGTCTGGGAGGCAGCGGACTTCCATTGGTGGTGGCGCAGGGAGCGGCCGTCCGACGAGCTCGGGCAGCTGTTCTGGCTGGATGACGCGGACGAGCCGGTCGCGGCCGTCACGCTCAACGACTGGGACGGCAAGTGGGAGTGCGACGTGATCGTCGACCCGGGGGACTTCGGGCCGGTCTGGAAGCGCGCGCTGGAGCGGTTCGCCGAGCTCGGGCTCGAGTCCGTGTCGATTCGCGCCCGCAACGACGATCCGTTGCTGCTCGGCGCGCTCGGCGACGCCGGCTTTGCGGCCGGGGGCGACGAGGACACGACGAGCTGGCTCGACGCGGCGCGACGCCCTCCGGTTGCGCCCCTCCCGGATGGGTTCCGGCTCCGCTCGCGGGCGGAGACCGCCGACCGGCCACATCACTTCGTTCGCCGCAACGGCGAGCACGTCGCTGAGCGTCTGGCCGAGTGCTCGCTCTACGACCCCGAGCTCGACTTGTTCGTCGAGGCTCCCAACGGAGATGTGGCCGCATATGGGCTGTTCTGGCCCGACCCGGTCACCCGCGTGGGCCTCGTCGAGCCGATGCGCACCGAGGACGACTATCAGCGCCGCGGCCTGGCACGGCACGTCTTCACGGCTGGAGTCGATCGGCTCGCGGCGCGCGGCTGCGAGCGGTTGAAGGTGAGCTACTGGGACAAGAACCCCGGCGCGAAGAAGACCTACCTCGGCGCCGGCTTCCGGCCCGATCACAGCAGCTGCGTCTACCGCCGCAGCGGCTAGAGGTCGATGCGCGCCAGGTCGAGGCTGCCCGCGGCCTCGAAAGCGGCCAGTGCGATCGCGAGATCCTGGATCGCGAGCCCGGTCGAGTCGAACGCGGTGATCTCGTCGTCCGAGCGGCGGCCGGGGGCATCGCCGAGCAGCACGGTGCCTAGCTCGGTCACGTCGTCGCGCGTCACGAGGCCGACCTCGACCGCGTGCGCAAGATCGCCGGCGTGGCTCGCCTGGCCCCAGTCGTCGCAGAACGTCGAGACCCGCGAGAGCTCGCCGGCCGCGATCTCCTGCTTGTCCGGCCCGTCCGCTCCCATCAGGCTCACGTGCTGGCCCGGCCGGAGCGACCCCTCGGGGAAGAGGACGTTCTTGCCGGGCGTGACGGTGGCGACGATGTCCGCCGCGAGGGCCTCGTCTTGCGACTCGGCGACGTCCGCGCCCAGCTCGGACGCGGCAGCCTCGGCGCGCGAGCGGTCGACGTCGTGGATCGCAACCTTGCGGCCGCGGGCGAGGAACGTGCGGGCGACCGCCTTCCCGTTCACGCCGGAGCCGATCACCGCCGCGGAGCCCGCGTCCTCGCGCGCCAGCGTCTCTGCCGCGAGTACGGCCGCAGCGCCGGTCCGCAACGCCGTCAGCGAGGCCGCGTCGAAGACCGCGACGAGCCTCCCCGTCGACGCGTCGGAGAGCAGCGCCGTCCCGAGCACGGTCGGCAGGCCCTGCGCCGGGTTGCCGGGGAAGGACGAGATCCACTTGAGCAGCGCGAAGCCGCCGCCGTGTGCCGGCATGGCGCGGAAGTCCCCGGCCGGATACGCGGGCACGTAGACCTTCGGCGGCATCGACCATTCGTTCCGCGCGTAGGCGACGAACGCGTCGCGCACGGCGTCCACCGCCCGCTCGGGCGAGACGGCCTCGTACACGTCGGCGGCTCGGAAGAGCGGGACTGCCACTAGTGCACTTACACCTGCTTGACGGCGGCGACGAGCTTCTCGACCGACGATTTTGCGTCGCCGAAGAGCATCACCGTCTTCGGGTCGACGAACAGCGGGTTGTCGATCCCCGCGAAGCCCGGGTTCATGCTCCGCTTGAGGACGACGACGTTCTGCGCGTGGTCGACGTTCAGGATCGGCATGCCGTAGATCGGGCTGCCGGGGTCGCTGCGCGCCGCCGGGTTGGTGACGTCGTTGGCGCCGATGACGAGCGCCACGTCGGTCTGGTCGAACGACGGGTTGACCTCGTCCATCTCCTTCAGCTGGTCGTACGGCACGTTGGCCTCCGCGAGGAGCACGTTCATATGCCCCGGCATGCGGCCGGCGACGGGATGGATCGCGTAGACCACCTCGACGTTCCTCTTCTCGAGCTCGGTCGCCAGTTCTCGCACGGCGTGCTGCGCCTGCGCGACCGCGAGCCCGTAGCCGGGGACGATGATCACGCGGTGGGCGTAGGCGAGCATGACCGCCACGTCCTCCGGCGTGGTCGGGCGCACCGACCCGCCCGAGGCGGCGAGCGCCTCGCCGGTCACCTGCAGCGTCCCGAAGGCACCGAAGAGCACGTTGGTGACCGAGCGGCCCATCGAGCGGGCCATCATCAGCGTCAGGAGCGTGCCCGAGGCGCCGACGAGCATGCCGGCCACGATCAACACGTTCAAATGTAGGACGAAGCCCGTGGCGGCGGCGGCGACGCCGGTAAAGGCGTTCAGGAGCGAGATGACGACCGGCATGTCGGCGCCGCCGATCGGCAGCACGAACAGAACGCCGAACCCGAGCGAGCCGAGAATGATCAGGCCGAGCACCCACTGGTGCTCGTAGCCCGCGATGATCGCAAAACCGAGGCCGACGATCGCTGCGAGCAGCGCGAGGTTGCCGAACTTCTGCCCCGGGTACTGGATCGGCCGGCCGCCGATCAGCTCCTGCAGCTTCGCGAACGCGATCATGCTGCCCGCGAACGAGATCGAGCCGATCATCGCCGAGAGCACGATCGCGACGGAGCTGTTCAGGGCCAGCCGTCCGGGGGCCGGGGCGTGCTGGTGAAAGTCGGCGAGCGCGATCAGCGCCGCCGCGCCGCCGCCGACGCCGTTGAACAGCGCCACCATCTGCGGCATCGCGGTCATCTTCACGGCGCGGGCGGCATAAGCGCCGATCGGCGCGGTCACGGCCATGACGATCAGGATCCAGACGAACTGGCTCGAATCGAGCTCAGGCAGGAAGAACGTCGCGACGATCGCAACGGTCATGCCGAAGGCGCCGATCCAGTTTCCGTGCCGCGCGCGGGCCGGGTCGGAGAGGAACCGCAGCGCGAGGATGAAGCTGACGATCGCGACGATGTAAGCGAGCGAGATCCAGTCGGTCCGGCTGATCGACGCCAGCGGGAGAGCGACGGTCACTCGGGCTTCTCCTCGTTCGCGGGCTTCCGCCGCTTGAACATCTGGAGCATGCGGTCCGTCACGACGAACCCGCCGACGACGTTGGCCGTGCCGAGCGCGACCGCGAGCAGCGCAACGATATGGATCCACGTGGACTGATGCGGCTGCGCCGCGACGATGATCCCGCCGATGACGACGATGCCGTGGATCGCGTTCGTGCCCGACATCAGCGGCGTGTGCAGCAGCGTCGGCACCTTCGAGATCACCTCGAGGCCGAGGAACGCGGCCAGGATCAGGATCGTCAGCTCGATGATGAACGAAGAGGTCACGCGGCATCGTCCTTTCTGCTCACGCACGCGCCGGCCGTGATCTCGTCCGAGAAGTCGAGCGTGAGCGTGCCTTCGGGCGCCAGGTGCGTGAGGAGCGCGGCGACGTTGCGCGAGTAGAGCTGGCTGGCGTGCGCGGGCATCGTGCTCGGCAGGTTGGTGAGGCCCACGATCGTGACGCCGCTCTCGACGGTCTCCTCGCCGGGTCTCGTCAGCTCGCAGTTGCCACCCGTCTCGGCGGCGAGGTCGACGATCACGGAGCCGGGCCGCATCGCGCGGACGGCCGTCGCCGGGATCAGCTTCGGTGCCGGCCGCCCCGGGATCGCGGCGGTCGTGATCACGACGTCGAAGTCGGGCAGCCGCTTCTCGAGCTCGGCCTGCTGCTGCGTCTGCTGCTCCGGCGTCAGCTCGGTTGCGTACCCGCCTTCCGTCTCCTCGCCGCGGATGCCCAGGTCGAGGAAGTTCGCGCCGAGCGACTCGACCTGCTCCTTCACGACCGGCCGCACGTCGAAGCCGGACACGACGGCGCCGAGACGGCGCGCGGTCGCGATGGCCTGCAGGCCGGCGACGCCCGCGCCGAGGACGAGCACCTTCGCGGGCGGCACGGTGCCCGCAGCGGTCGTCAGCATCGGGAAGAACTTCGGCAGGCGGTCGGCCGCGAGCAGCGCGCCCTTGTAGCCGGACACCGTCGCCTGGGAGGAGAGCGCATCCATCGGCTGTGCGCGCGTGATGCGCGGGATCGACTCCATCGCGAAGGCGACCACGCCCGCCTTGGCGAGCTGCTCGATCCCCTCCTGATCCGTCAGCGGCTGCAGGAAGCCGATCAGGACGTCGCCCCGGCGCAGCTTCGCGGCCTCGTCCGCGCTCGGCTTCTGCACCTTGACGACGCCTTCGGCCTGGCCGAAGACGTCGTCGACGAGGCTCGCGCCCGCGTCCGCGTAGGCCGCGTCGGTGAAGGACGCGTCGGTTCCGGCGCCTTTCTCCACCAGCACCTCGAAGCCGGAGCCTGCGAGCTTGCCTACGACCTCTGGCACGAGGGCCACGCGGCGCTCGCCGGGCGCGGTCTCCTTCGGAACGCCGATCCGCATGCCGTAGCCGAGCCTATACCGTTCGGTCGGACGGCCGCCCGGGGAAGGAGCGCGGCGGCCCGGGGAGAACTCAGCCGGGCCATGTCGGATCTACTGGCATTGTCGCGCGCGATCGAAGCGCGCGATCCCCACTCGGCCGGACACGCGGCCAGGGTCGCCGTGATGGCGGAAGTGGTCGCCGAGCGGCTCGGCTGGGACGAGGCGGACGTCGACGTGCTGCGCATGTGCGCGGCGCTCCACGACGTCGGCAAGCTGCGCGTCCCGGAGCGGATCCTGCGCAAGCCGGGGCCGCTGGGCGCGGACGAGCTTGCCGAGATGCGCCGCCATCCCGAGGAAGGCGCGCGGATGGTCGCGAAGGTTCGCTCGCTGCGCCTCGCCGTGCCGGGCGTGCTCTACCACCACGAGCGGTGGGACGGGAGCGGTTATCCGGTCGGCGTCGAGGGCGAGGCGATCCCGCCCGAGGCGCGTGTGTTGGCGGTGGTGGACTCGTTCGACGCGATGACGAGCGACCGGCCCTACCGCCGCGCAATGACGGAGCAGCTCGCGCTCGCCGAGCTCGAGCGCTGCGCCGGGACACAGTTCGACCCCGAGGTCGTGCGCGTATTCGCCGAAGCCTGGCGCGACGGTTCCTTGACCGTCGCGTCAGACACGCGCCAGCGTGCAGCAAGCTGAGCGCGACGGCTCGCTCGCGGACGCCACGCGCGAGGACGCACGCGCAAGTGCCGCCACCGCCTGACCAAGTAACACAGTGTTACTTGGCTAGAGCGCGGACCAGATCTCGAGCTTCTGGCGCACGCGCCGGATCACCTCGTCCGTGAACTCGGTCGTCGAGGAGTGGCCGGAGAGGTCGGCCGTGCGGATGCCGTCGGCGACCGATTCCAGGCACGACTCCCGGATCGCCCGAGACGCAGGCTCGCCACCCGGGAGATACGCGAGCAGCGCCGCGGCAGCGAGGATCATCGCCATCGGGTTCGCGACGTTCTTCCCCCGCAACGCCGGTGCGGTCCCGTGCGCGGCTTCCGCCAGCACGACCGTCGGCACGTAGTCGTCGCCGAAGCCGACGATCAGCGACTCCGATCCGGCGATCGACCCGAACAGCGGCAGGACGAGGTCGGAGAGGATATCGCCGTCGCGATTCAGCGCCGGGATCACCAGAGGATCACCGCTCGCGGAGAGGAGCAGCGCGAACGTGGCGTCGATGAGTTGCGGCTGGTAGGTGACGAGCGGATGCCGTTCTGCGGCTGCGTCCATCTCTTCCTTGAGCATTCCCTCGTAGATCGGGCTGACGGTGTACTTCGGGCCGCCGAAGACACGGGCGCCGGTCCGCTCGGCGAGTCGAAAGGCGAATTCGGCCACCGAACGGCAGATGCGCCGCTCGATCCGCTCGGTTCGAAATGCCGCTTCGTCCTCGCCTTCGCCCTCGCGCCATTCCTTCGCGCCGTACGCGTCGCCGACCGCCATCCGGACGACCGAGATCGGGGCGTGCACGCCGCCGAGCGGTGCGATACCGGGAATCCGCCGTCCGGTGCGGACGATGACGCGCCCGCCGATCTCCTCGCGCAGGATGCGATTCGGCGAACCGACGTCGCCCGCCTGCTCCGGCGTGACGGTCGCCGCCTTCAGTCCAAGTCCGCGGTCGCGAACCGCGTGCGCGGCGTCGTAGACGACGCGATTGTCGGTGGCGCGCCGGCTCTCGAGCGACAGGTCGAAGTGCTCGAAGTCGAGCGAAAGGTCGACGACGCCCGGTTCGAGAACTCGCAACGCCTCTTCGAGAAGCTCCTGACCGGTCTCGTCTCCCTCCAGCACGACGATCGTGTTCGCGTCCATCGCGCGATTCTACGCGGCGCTGCTATTGACAAGTGGCAGTGAAATGGAAGAGAAATGTTCACTCGTTCGCGCGCTCGTTTTGCTCTACACTCTTTTCCGTTCTGCGGCGAACCAACGAAGGAGGACGAGAAGTGGCTCGCAAGACAGTTCTGGTGTGCGACAGCTGCGGCACAGAAGTCGGCGACGGGAAGGGCGCCCTCATGCGCATCAATTACACCGACGCACGTCGCGGATCGAAGCAGGCAGATCTCTGCGACGGGTGCGCCGGCGGGATGCCCGGCAACGCAGTCGCCCGGCGCGGGCGTCGGCCGAAGTCGGTCACGGCGTAGCAACCATGGGCTAGGGCAGGCGTGCGAACGGGCGGGCCGACCGCCCGTTCGCTTTTCTCCGCACGTTCCGGACAGCGCGTTCCGGGCGCGCCCGGAATCGTCCCACCCCGTCCGTAGACTGGCGGCGATGCCGCTGACGCTGCTCGCGGGCCCCGCGAACGCCGGAAAAGTCGCACGACTCCTCGATCGCTACCTGGCCGACATCGATCGGGAGCCTATCCTGATCGTGCCAAACCGGGCGGACGTCGACCGGGTCGAGCGGGAGTTGCTCGCGACGGCCGGCGCGCTTCTCGGCGGGCGCATCGTGACCTTCGACGACCTGTTCACGGAGATCGCGCAGGCCTCGCCCGGCTACCGCACGTCCGCGTCCGACGCGCAGCGGGCGCTCGTCGCGAGGCGGGCACTCGGCTCGGTCACGCTCAACGGCCTCGGCGCCTCGGCTCGGCGGAGCGGGTTCGTCCCGGTGCTGCTGGCCGCGATCGGCGAGCTCGAGTCGGGGCTGCACGAGCCGGCCGCGGTCGACGGGGATCTCGGCCGCCTGTACGCGGCCTATCGTGCCGAGCTCGACCGCGCCGATCTCTGGGACCGCGACCTCCTCCGCGCCAGGGCCGCCGAGCGGATCTCGGGCGAGCTGGACGCCTGGGACGGGCGCCCGGTCTTCGCCTACGGCTTCGAGGACCTCACGGGTGCCGAGTGGCGGTTGCTCGAGACCCTCGCCGGCCGGGTCGACGTCACCGTCTCGCTCCCGTACGAGCCGGGGCGGCCCGCCTTTGCCGCGGTGCAGGAGACAGCACAGGATCTCGCCCGGCTCGCGGGCGGCCGCATCGAGGAACTGCCGCCGCGCTTCGGCGAAGTTGCGCACCCCGCACTGGCCCATCTGGAACGGGCGCTCTTCGCGGATGCACCGCCCTCGCCGGTCGAGATCGGAGGGGCCGTTCGCTTCCTCGAAGGCGCCGGCACCCGGGCCGCGCTCGAGCTGGTTGCAGACGAGGTGCTCGACCTCGTGCGCGGCGGGCTCGCGCCGGAGGCGATCGCCGTCGTCGGCCCGTCGGTCGAGCGCTTCGCCGGGCCGCTCGGCACCGCCTTCGGGACCGCCGGCATCCCCTACGCGCTCGAAGGCCCGGCGCGGCTGTCGCGCACGCCGTTCGGTGCCGCGCTGTGCTCGCTCCTGCGCTTCGCGTGGCTCGGCGGCGACCGCGCGAGCCTCTTCGGCTTCCTGCGCTCGCCGTATTCCGGCCTTTCGCGCCGCCAGGTCGACTTCGCCGAGGGCCGGTTGCGCGGGCGTGGGATCGCGGAGCCGGAACGGGTCGAAGAGGAGATCGAGAAGCTTCGCCCGGGCGTGCTGCACGACGTGAACGCGCTGCGCTCGGAGCTCGACCCGGTCGAGGCCGTGCGCGAGCAGGCCCGCGCCATGGCTGCGGCGGCGCACTCGCCCTTCCGCCCTGCGGCGACCGAGGACGCACGACGCGATCTACGCGCGTTCGAGGCTGTCCACCGCCTGCTCGACGAGCTTGCCGCCTGGCAGATCGGGGGAGGAGACCTGTCCCGCGAGGATGTACTCGCGGCGCTCGAGGACGCGACCGTGCCCGGCCCCCGCGCGGGCGAATCGGGCCGGCTCGCGGTGCTCGACCTCGCCCGCGCCCGCACGCGGCGCTTCGAGGTCGTGTTCGTGCTCGGGCTGGAAGAGGGCGGCCTGCCGCGGCGCGAGCGCGAGTCGCCGTTCCTCGACGACGCCGCCCGGCGGCGACTCGGAGGTCGGCTCGCGCGAGCCGGCGCCGTCGAGCGCGACCGCTATCTCTTCTACACCGCCTGCGCCCGCGCCTCGCGACGCCTCTACCTCGTTCGCGAAGCCGCGACGGACGACGGGTCGCCGCGCGAGGCGAGCCCGTTCTGGGACGACGTCCGCGCCGTCTTCGAGCCCGACGACGTCGCCCGCTGGACGATCCGCCGCCCGCTGTCGGCGCTCACGCGGGAGCTTCCGGAGGCGAGGACCGACCGCGAGCGGCTGCGCGCGTTGGCGCGGCTCGACGCGACCGACTCGGCCGAGGCGTCGGCGCTCGCCTGCGCGAACGGCTGGGATCGGCGCCTCGACCGGGCTCGCCGGGCGTTCACGCGGCGGACGAAGCTCACGCACCCGCTCGTGCTCGAGTCGCTCGGCGCACGCGACTCCTTCAGCGTGACCGAGCTCGAGCGCTTCGCCGACTGCTCGTCCGCCTGGTTTGTCGAGCGTTTCCTCGACCCGCGCTCCATCGACGCGGAAGTCGACGCCAAGCTGAAGGGGAGCATCGCGCACACGGCGCTGAACCGATTTTTCAACGGGCTCCCGAAGGAGCTCGGCTCCGACCGGGTCGAGCCCGACCGTGTGGACGACGCCGTGCGCTTCATGCGCTCGTGCCTCGACGACGCACTCTCCGGCATCCGCATGGACATGAGCGACCTGCAGCGCCGCGAGCTCGACCAGACGCTCTGGCGCGACCTCGAGGCGCTCGTCCACGCCGAGGCGGAGCAGCCGTTGCCGCTCGTCCCGCGGCGGTTCGAGGTCTCGTTCGGCTCGGAGCGCTCGCCGCAGAACCTCCAGCGCGGCCTCGACCTCGGCGGCGTCACGCTCTCGGGAAAGATCGACCGGATCGACGTCGACCCGTTCAGCGCGCGCGGGATCGTGATCGACTACAAGTCGGGCAAGGCGGCGCACTCGGCGACCGAGATCGAGAAGGAGCTGCGGCTCCAGATCCCGCTCTACATGCTCGTCCTGCGTGACCTGGTCGGGATCGAGCCACTCGGAGGGCTCTACCGGCCGCTCGCGGGCGCGCGCAAGATGCGCGGGCTCCTGCGTGAGGACGCACGCGAGGACGGGCTCCCCGGGCTTTCGGACAAGGACTACGTGGACGACGAGACGTTCTGGTCGCGCGTCGAGACCGCCCGCGAGAAGGCGCGCGAGTTCGCGGTACGCATCCAGGAGGGCGACGTGCGCCACGACCCGCGCGGCGACGAATGCCCGTCCTGGTGCGACCTCTGGACCGTCTGCAGGATCCGGCGCGCATGAGCTGGCAGCCGAACCCCGAGCAGCAGGCCGCGATCGACGCGCGCGGCGAGGTCTTCGTCTCGGCCGGCGCGGGTACGGGCAAGACGGCCGTGCTCGTCGAGCGTTTCGTCCGTGCGGTCTGCGACGACGGGCTCGACGTCGACTCGATCCTCGTCATCACCTACACGCGCAAGGCGGCCGGCGAGCTGCGGTCGCGCATCCGCGAGGCGCTCCTCGCGCGCGGACGTCCGGACGCGGCGCGCGAGCTGGACGGCGCCTGGATCTCCACGATCCACGGCTTCTGCAACCGCCTGCTGCGCGCCTATCCGTTCGCCGCCGGGCTCGACCCGCGCTTCCGGGAGCTGGACGAGGCGCAGGCGTCCGTCCTACGCGGCGAGGCCTTCGACGAGGCGCTCGGCGCGTTCTGCGCAGGCGGGGAGCCCGACCGCACGCGGCTGCTCGTCGCCTACGGTGGCGGCCGCCTCCGCGGGATGCTGATCGGCATCTACGAGACGCTCCGCGCAGCCGGCCGGCCGCTCGAGCTTGAGCTGGGCGAGGCGGCGCCGCTGGAGGCGCGGCTCGACGAGCTGCGCGAGGCGGCTGGCTGCCTCGCCGGCGACGTCAAGGCCACCGCGCGGCAGCGAGACCAGTCCACGGCGCTCCGCGATCTGCTCGACGCGAATCCGATCCCTGATCGGCTGCTCGACCTGTCGGCATTCCGCGCGAGCGGTGAGCGCGCGGCGAGCTACGAGGAGGCGCGCAAGCGCGTCGAGCAGGCGGCGCTGGACACGATCGCGGCCGGCGACCGCGAGCTGCTGCAGGAGTTGCTCGGGCGCTTCCACGCCGCGTACTCGGCGGCGAAGGAGCGCGAGTCGGCGCTCGACTTCGAGGATCTCCAGCTCGCCGCGCGCGACCTGCTGGCGGATCACGAGGAGATCCGCGAGCGCGAGCAGCTGCGGTTCCGCTCGGTCATGGTCGACGAGTTCCAGGACACGAACCGCCTTCAGTGCGAGCTCGTCGACTTGCTGACCGAAGGCCCGGGCGAGCGCGAGATGTTCTTCGTCGGCGACGAGTTCCAGTCGATCTACGGCTTCCGGCACGCGGACGTCGCCGTCTTCCGCGACCGTCGCGAGCGGTCGGGTGGCGGGCTGGCGCTGACGCGGAACTACCGCTCGCGGCCGGAGGTCCTCGCGGCCGTCAACCATCTCTTCGGCGACGAGTTCGGCGACGAGTTCCAGCCGCTCGCAGCCTCCGGCGACTTCCCCGACCCGGTCTTCGGCCACCCGGTCGAGTTGCTCGTCACCGACAAGGGGAGCTACGAGGAAACGGGTGAGCACTGGCGGCGCGGCGAGGCGCGCAACATCGCCCGCCGAGTGCGCGAGCTCGTCGACACCGGCGCCGCGCAGCCCGGCGAGATCGTGCTCCTCTTCGCCGCCGGAACGGACGCCGAATGGTACGAGGAGGAGCTGCGCCGCGCCGGCTTGCCGACATACCGCGCCACGGGCAAGGGGTACTTCGGGCAGCAGCAGGTGGTCGACCTGCTCGCGTACCTGCGCCTGCTGCACAACCGGTACGACGACGAGTCGCTGCTGACCGTGCTCGCCTCGCCGTTCGTCGGCGTCTCGAACGACGCGCTCGTGCTGATCCGTCGCGCTGCGCCGCGGCGGCCGCTGTTCACGGGGGTCGAGCGCGAGCTTCCGCAGGCACTCGCCCCGGAGGACGGGCGGCTGCTCCGCGCCTTCCGCCAGCGCTACGACCGGCTCGTCGCCGCCTCTGCGCGGCTGCCGCTCGAGCACCTGTGCGAGCAGATCGTCTCGGAGCACGACTACGACCTGGCCGTGCTCGCCCAGTGGGACGGCAAGCGCCGTTACGCCAACCTGCGCAAGCTCGCGCGGCTTGCCCGGTCGTACGAAGAGCTGCGCGGCCGTGACATCGAGGGCTTCGTTCGCTTCGTGCGGCGGCAGGAGGCCGTCGGAGCGCGGGAGCTGGAAGCAGTCGCGGAGGAGGAGGGAACGGGCGCGGTGCGGCTCCTGACGATCCACGCTGCCAAAGGACTCGAGTTCAAGGTCGTGATCGTCGCCGACGCGGGCCGCGACCGGCCGGCTCCGGCCGCCGACGAGATCCTCGCGCTCTCCGACGGTCGCTTCGGGTTCAAGGTCGCCGACCCGTACACGAGCAAGCGCCGCGCCGCGTTCGCCTACGACGAGGTGCGCGCGGCGCGCGAGGCGGAGGACCGCGCCGAGCGGCTGCGCCTCTACTACGTCGCCATGACGCGGGCGATCGACCGCCTGATCGTCTCGGGCGCGCTCGATCCCGACAAGGCCGACGAAACGCCGATCGGCTGGGTGCTGCAACGGATCGACCCGGGCGAGGACCTGGCACGCTCGGCCGAGGCGCCCGTGGAGCTGGAGCGCGGCACGGCGCGTCTCCTGCTGCGGCTCGAGCGGTACGACGCGGACGCCGTCGGCGAGCCGGCCACGTCAGAGCTCGAGCCGACGAAGGCGAACGAGCAGCTCTCGCTGTTCGACTCCGAGCCGGACGGTGAAGCGCGCATCGCCCCGGTGCTGCCTGCGCTGGCACCGCTGCCGGCACCACCGCTCTACAACGTGCGCTCGCTGTCCTACAGCGCGATCGCGCTCTTCGAGCGCTGCTCCTACCGCTTCTTCGCGGAGCGCGTCGCGGGGATGCGCGAGCGCCGGCCCGGAGCTGTGCCGGCCGAGACGGCGGGCGGGCTGCTCGCGACCGAGCTCGGTGACGCGGTGCACCGGCTGCTCGAGCTGGTCGATCCGGCGTCGCCCGCCGTGCCCGACGTCGAGCAGGTACGGGCCTGGTACCCGGCGGTGACCGGGGAAGAGCTCGAGCGGGCACAGGAGCACGTCGAGGCGTACTGCGGCTCCGCGCTGGCGGCACGGCTGGCCCGGCTCGAGGGCGTGCGGCCAGAGCGTCCGTTCGCATTCGAGCACGACGGCGTCCTCTTCCACGGCTTCCTCGACCTGCTGAACGTCGCCGAGGGACGCGCGCTCGTCGTCGACTACAAGACGAACTCGCTCGGCGAGCTGTCGCCGGCCGAGGTGGTCGACGACGAGTACCGGATCCAGCGGCTCGTCTACGCGCTCGCGTGCTTCCGGGCGGGAGCCGACGAGGTTGAGGTCGTCTACACGTTCCTCGAGCGGCCGGAGGAGACCGTGTCGGCGGAATACTCCCGCGCCGATGTCCCGGCGCTGGAGGCCGAGCTCTCCGAGGCGATCGCCCGCGTGCGATCGGGCGTGTTCGAGCCGCGGCCGAGCGAACGCGCATGCTCCGGCTGTCCCGCTCTCGACGTCGTCTGCGCAGGTCCTCGACTTCCGGGTCGGGGTCCGCAGCCGGTTCCCGAGCTCACCGGCGCGGCCCAGGGTGCCGCGTAGCTACGTCGAGGAAGCGCGACGGCGCGTCGGGCCGAAGCGCGAGCGCATCGGTCCGATCGTCGAACGGCTGAAGCGTGCGCACCCGGACGCAGGGATCGCCCTGCGCTCGCGATCCGACCTCGAGCTGCTCGTCGCCGTGATGCTGTCGGCGCAGACGACCGACGTGAACGTGAACAAAGTGACGGAGCGCCTGTTCGTCAAGTACCGCCGACCCGAGGACTACCTCGCGGTGCCGGTCGAGGAGCTCGAGCGCGACATCTACCAGACCGGATTCTTCCGCCAGAAGACGAAGTCGATCCGCGGGACGATGCGCATGCTGATCGAGGAGTACGACGGGCGGGTGCCGCGGCGGATCGAGGAGCTCGTGCGACTGCCGGGCGTCGCGCGGAAGACGGCGAACGTCGTCGCCTCCGAGCTCGGCGACCCGCAGGGCATCGTGGTCGACACGCACGTGCGGCGGCTGTCGCAGCGGCTCGGGCTGACGAAGCAGCAGGACCCGGTGAAGATCGAGCGCGACTTGATCAGGCTCGTGCCGCGGACGGAGTGGGGGATCTTCCCGCACCTCCTGATCTGGCACGGTCGCCGGGTTTGCATCGCGCGTGCCCCACGGTGCGAGGACTGCGTGCTCAGCGACCTCTGCCCGAGCAGCCGCGTCTAGCCGAGCCCTGTCCGACCTTGCAACACTGTGTTGCATGGGGTCGAGCGTCGTGGATCGGTGGCGTGACCGGCTCTACTTCGCGTTCGGGCGATTTCACCAGCGGTCGGAAGTCGTCCATGCGGTGGTGGAGGGACGAGCGGTTCACGATCCGGCCCTGGCGCCGGCCGCCGTCGAGCGCGCACGGAAGCTGCAGGCGGGCGAGGGTCGTCTTATCTGGATCAGGTCGCCCTGGCTGATGTATTCCCTTGCTGCAGGCTGGGTCGGCATTGGGATAACGCACGCAGTCGACGGCGAGTGGATCATGTTCGCCCTCTATCTCGTCGTTGCCGGATGGTGGTTGTTCGCATTCACGCGACGGAGCAAACGCCTGATGACGTCCGCCCGCCGCGCCGAGGAAGCGAATGAGCAGCTGACGCGCGCTAGCGGGGGGTAAACGCGACGAGCAACCCGCCGTCGTCGTCGTACGCGGGGAAGATGTCCGCGGTCACCGGCTTGCGCAGGCCGCTGGCCGCGGTCAGCTCGCACTGCTCGCCGAGCCGGCGGACGCCCCATTCGAGCGAGAGCGCGAACGGGTTCTGGCCGTTCTGGAAGCCGTCGAGGCGCAGCGCGTCGACGACCTCGCGTCCCATCAGCTCCTTCTCCTCATAGCCGGTCAGCTCGAACAGTCCGCGGCCGGCGGCGAGGATCCGGCCGTCCGCGTCGCAGACGACCATGCCGGTTCCGGGCGCGGGGTAGTAGTCGTCCATCAACTCGAACAGGAAGCCGAAGCCGCAGCGGTGGCAGCCGACCGCGGTCGGGTCGGTCAGGCTCTCGCGCCGGTCGTGGTCGATCGACCGCGCCTTGCAGTTCGGGCAGATGAAGTACGGCATCAGTGCTCCGTCCAGTGGTGCTGCCGGGTCGCTGGGTCGTGAGCACCAAGCGATGCAAGGACGCAGGGAGCTCTCGTATTGGCAAATACGGGCGCGACTGAGGACGTGGCAACGCGCTGCGTGATCGCGGGCCAGAGGCCGGTATGCATCGCTGGGCGGAGCACTTGATTCAGCGTAGCCGTGTCTTTTGGCCTGCTAGACGGCAGCCGTCTGCTGACGGTGATGCTCGGCGGCGAGGAAGCGCTCCGCGTCCAGGGCGGCCATGCAGCCCGATCCGGCGGCGGTCACCGCCTGCCTGTAGACGTGATCCTGGACGTCGCCGGCCGCGAACACACCCTCGATGTTCGTCCTCGTCGAGCCCGGCATCGTCACGAGGTAGCCGGCGGCGTCGTGGTCGAGCCAGTCGAGGAACAGCTTCGTCGTCGGGTCGTGTCCGACGGCGACGAAGACCCCGTCGGCCGGGATCTCGCGGGTCTCGCCGGAGTGGACGTCGCGCAGCACGACGCCGGTGACCTTGCCGGTCTCCTCGCCGAGCACGCGGTCGACGAGCGCGTTCAGCTCCCAGTCGATCCTCTCGTTCTGACGGGCCCGGTCGACCATGATCGGCGACGCCCGGAACTCCTCGCGGCGGTGGACGATCGTCACCTTGCTGGCGAACTTGGCGAGGAACGTCGCCTCCTCCATCGCCGAGTCGCCGCCGCCGACCACGACGACCGTCTTCTCGCGGAAGAACGCCGCGTCGCAGACGGCGCAGTACGAGACGCCGCGACCCTGTAGAGCGACCTCGGTCTCGAGACCGAGCTGGCGCGCGTTCGCGCCGGTCGCGACGATCACCGTCCAGGCGCGATGCTCCTCGTCGCCGACGGAGACGCGGAATGGCCGCTCGGAGAAGTCGACACGGGTGACGTCGTCGGTCAGGAACTCGGCGCCGAACCGCTCGGCCTGGGCACGGAACTCGTCCATCATCGCCGGGCCGAGCACACCCTCGGGGTAGCCGGGATAGTTCTCGACGTCGCTCGTGATCATCAGCTGGCCGCCCCACTGGATGCCCTCGATCACGAGCGGGCTCAGGTTCGCGCGGGCCGCGTACAGGGCGGCCGTGTACCCCGCTGGGCCGCCTCCGATGATGATCAGCTCGCGTGCGTCGTTCGTCGCCACGTTCCCTCCAGGTCGAAGAAATGTCTTTGAGTAGTCAAACGATTGCCGGTATCGCTCGATTCCCGGACGCGAGGGCCGTTTCGCCGGCCTCCGTCAGCTCGACGAGCTGCCCGTCAGGCCCACGAACGACCCGGACGAGACCGGCGAGGACTGCGTCCTCCCAGACGGTCAGCCGCGGGCAGTGCGTCCGCCAGGCGTCCATCGCCTCGGCGTAGGTGCGCCGACGGCTCGACACCCAGGCGAGCAGCTCGATCGTGGACGCGTCGGCCACGAGCCAATCGTACGCCTGCGGGCGGTACGTCAGGCGGCGTCGACGTCCACGTCGACGAGCTCGTCGGCGGTCAGCGGCCTGACCAGCCTCTCGATCGACGCGACCTGGCCGATCTCGTCCTTCGCCGGCACGCCGACATCGCGGAAGCGGCGCGCGGAAGGCAACACGCGCGTCTCGAGCGACCCGACGGTCTCGTTGTACGCCTCGACGGCGTTGGTCAATTTCGAGCCGAGGTTCGCGAAGTGCCTGCCCATCGTGGCGAGGCGGGCGTAGAGCTCGCGGCCGAGCTCGCTGACGTGCGCGGCGTTCTCCGCGAGTGCCTCTTCGCGCCAGCCCAGTGCGATGATCTTGAGGAGCCCGATCAGGTTCATCGGGCCGGCCAGGACGACGTTCTGGCTCGCCGCTGCCTCCATGAGCGTGTCGTCCTTCTCGAGGGCGTACCGGTAGAACGCCTCCGAGGGGAGGTACATCACGACGAACTCGGGCGACCGGTCGAACTGCTGCCAGTACGACTTCAGGCTGAGCTTTGCGAGGTGTGTCCGGACGTGACGGATGAACGACTGGTAGTGCAGCTCGCGCGTGGCCTCGTCGTCGGCGTCGGAGATGTCCAGCAGCGCTTCGAGCGGAACCTTCGCGTCGACCACGACCTGCTTGCCGCCTGCGAGCCTGATCACGACGTCTGGCCGGAGAACACCGTCCTCAGACGAAACCGTGGCCTGCTCGTCGAAGTCGCAGTGAGCGAGCATGCCGGCCGTTTCGAGCGTCCGGCGAAGCTGCATCTCGCCCCAGCGCCCGCGTGAGCTCGGCGACCGGAGCGCCTTGACGAGGTCGCTCGTCTCGCTCCTGAGCCGCTCCTGTGTCTGCGTCAGCGTCTCGACCTGCGACGAGAGCTCTCCGTACGCCTTCTGGCGGGATGCCTCGAGCGACTGCGCCTGTTGGTCGTACTTCGTCAGCGTGTCCTTGAGCGGAGCCAGCAGCTGTTCGAACGCCTGCCGGCGCTGGTCGAGGTCCCCGCGTGCCTGCTGTCGAAACCCCTCGAACTGGGTCGTGGCGAGCTGGAGGAACTGCGCGTTGTTCGACTTCAGCGCCTCGGCGGAGAGGGCGCGGAAGGCCGTTGCGAGCTCCAGCTGCGCCTCACGGGCGGCGGAAGACCGGGCGCGCATCACGAGCCAGACCGCGAATGCGCCGACGAGGAGGCCGAGGACGAATCCCAGAACGATCATGAGCCGACAGACAGTAGGGCTGCCGTCGGACGTCACTCCACTGAAAGGGCTTGCGGGGCCGCGAAAAACCCCAATAAAAACGCCAGATCCGGCTGGCCCGAAAGCCGACCGGATCTGACGCGAGGACAATACGACGGTGGCGGGCCGGTCGTCAAGTGGTGTCGAAGTGGAAAAAGCCGCTCGGAGCGGATTTTTGTTCCACGGCCGTCGCGATCCCTAAGCTCGACTCCATGCGTGAGGTGTTCGGAGTGGGCGGTTCGCTCGCCCGCGTGCTGGATCGGTACGAGGCCCGCGAGGAGCAGGCCGAGCTCGCCGATGCAGTCGAGCGGGCGCTCGCGGACGGTCGGCACCTGCTCGCGGAGGCAGGCACCGGGACGGGGAAGAGCCTCGCGTATCTCGTGCCCGCGCTCGCGTCCGGCCGGCGCGTCGTCGTCGCGACCGCGACGAAGGCGCTCCAGGAGCAGCTGCTCACGAAGGACGTGCCGATCGCGGCGGCGGCGCTGGGCCGTGAGGTGAACGTCGCCGTGCTGAAAGGCCGGCAGAACTACCTGTGCCGCAACCGCCTGCAGGGGTTCGCCCTCCTCGGCGGATCACTGTTTGCGCGTCCCGAGGACGGGCGTGCGTTCGACGCGATGCGCGGCTGGATCGACGCGACGGAGACCGGCGACCGGGCGGAGCTCGAGATCGAGCCGTCGCCGTCGCTCTGGACGGAGCTCGCGGTGGGGTCGGACCGCTGCCTCGGCCGCACGTGCGCTCACGTCGGCACGTGTTTCTCGGAGGCGGCCCGCGAACGCGCCTCGCACGCCGACCTCGTGATCGCGAACCATGCGCTCTACTTCGCCGACCTCGGCCTGCGCGAGCGCCGGGACGGAGCCGGCGTCCTGCCCGAGCACGACGCCGTCGTCTTCGACGAGGCGCACCGGCTCGAGGAGACGGCGGCGACCTGGCTCGGCGGGCGCGTCTCCGGCTCGGGCCTGCACCGCCTCGCGCGAGACGTCGACCGAGCGTGCCGCGAGGCGAACGTCCCGGCACCCGCCCGTGCGCTCGACCGCGTCGAGAGAGCTGCAGGTGATCTCTTCGACGAGGTCTGCCCGGGGACGGGGCGGACACGGCTGCGGCGGCCGCCGGTGCTCGCCTTCGGCGCGCTGGCAGAGCGGCTGTCCGAGCTCGCCGCAGCACTGTCCGGGGAGAACGACGAGCTTGACGCGCTCGCGGCGCGGGCGCTCGGCGCGGTGCTCGACGTCCAGGCCTGCCTCGACCCCGGCGAGCTGGAGCGGGTCGTCTGGGCCGAGCCTGATGCGGTCGCCTGGGCTCCCGTCGACGTGTCTCGGCCGCTACGCGAGCGGCTCTGGGACGACGGGCCGACAGCAATTCTCGTCTCGGCCACCCTCGGCACGGGCGACGACTTCGGTTTCGTCCGCGACCGGCTCGGGCTGCGCGGCGCCGCCGAGCTTCGCGTCGGCTCGCCGTTCCGTTTCGACGAACAGGCGCTGCTCTACCTGCCCGAGGGGCTGCCGGATCCGCGCTCCGACGGTGCGCTCGAGCTCGTCGCCGAGGAGGTCGCCGCGCTGTGCGCGCTCTCGTCCGGCCGTGCGCTCGTCCTCACGAGCTCGTACCGCGCGCTCGACGCGATCGCCGGCCGGCTCCGCGGACGTCTGCCGTACGACGTGCTGGCCCAGGGCGACGCTCCGCGCGAGCGCCTCCTCGAACGCTTTGCGCGCGAGGTCGACACGGTGCTCGTCGCCACGGCGACGTTCTGGCAAGGGGTCGACGTCCCGGGCGAGGCGCTGAGCCTGCTCGTGATCGACAAGCTGCCGTTCCCGGCCCCCGGCGATCCGCTCGTCGAGGCCCGTTGCGAACGGATCTCGGCCGAGGGAGGCGACTGGTTCTCCGACTACTCGCTGCCGGCGGCGGTGCTCCAGCTCCGTCAGGGCTTCGGCCGGCTGATCCGCACGCACTCTGACCGCGGCGTGGTCGCGATCCTCGATCCGCGCCTGCGGACGCGACCGTACGGGCGGACGTTCGTCGAGGCGCTCCCGCCGTGCCGGATCGTCTCGGACCGGGAGCAGGTGGCCGGTTTTCTCTCCGGCCAGGTGACTGCGGCAGCCTGCTAACCTGGCGCGCCGTGGCGAAGAAGGCGCGCACCCCGAAGCCTCCACGCGCGACCGACGCCGGCGCACGCCAGGTGCAGGCGCCGCAGAAGCGCTCGGGGCCTGCGAAGAAGCCGCCCGGCTCGGGCGGGTCCGCGACCGGCTGGGCCTCGAAGCACTTCTGGCCGATCGCCGCCGTCGTCGTCCTGCTCGCGATCCTTGGCATCGCTCTCGGCATCGGCCTCACGCGCAGCTCGACGAAGCTGAAGCCGTCGATGACCGGGAACATCAGCTGGCACGACCTGCCCGGCTTGCAGACGAAACCGCCGCCCTGGCCCGCGAACGCCACGCTCCTGACCGCCCGCGTGGGCGACATCGGGCTGCAGCCGCCCGCCAACGAGCAGCTCGTCTACCACATCCACCAGCACCTCGACCTCTGGGTGAACGGCCAGAAGGTGACGGTGCCGCAGTACGTCGGCATCCAGATCGCGCCGGGAGGCCAGTCGGCGACGTTCGCGGAGATGCACACGCACGCGCCGAACGACATCCTCCACGTCGAGACCGGCCGTCCTGTGACGTTCAACCTCGGCCAGTTCTTCGGCGTCTGGGGCGTGAGGCTGACGCGGAGCTGCATCGGCAGTTTCAAGGGCAGCTGCGGCCGGGTGCAGATGTGGGTGAACGGGAAGAAGTACGTCGGCAACCCGGCCAAGCTCGTCCTCAAGAGCCACCAGGAGATCGCGCTCGTCCTCGGCAAGAAGCCGTCCAGCATCCCGAGCTCGTTCGACTTCGCCCGTTTGGGCTACTAGCCCGCTCGCCCTCTACGCTTCCCTTCGCGCCGGGGTGGCGAAATTGGTCAAACGCGCCTGACTTAAAATCAGGTGTCCCCTCGTGGGGCATGAGGGTTCGAATCCCTCCCCCGGCACTGGATTCAAGCCATTCGCGGGTATGGCCGCTAAGCGCCGCCGAAGCGCCAGAGGGCTGGGTAGCAAGCAAAGTGGCAAGTTGTACGGGTCCGGCCCGGGTTAGGGTCTGCGTTGTGAGACGGCTTCTGGTTATCGCCGCGCTGGTCGCCGGGGTATTCGCTGCGACGGCTTCGGCCTCGCCAAAGTCGCTGTACACGGCCCTGCTCACGACCGCCTACCCGGACTCGCAACTCCCGTCGGGGTTCTCCTCGGCGAAGGTGAGCCTGGAGCAGCCGTCCTCGAAGGCGAAGGGACACCACGTCGTCGGCGAGGTGGGCGTCGCCGTGGATGGCCCCGACCCGGACGACGCGATCTTCTACGCCGTGTTCCCGAACCCGAGCGACGCGCGGGCCGACCTGTCGGGCGCGAAACCGCCTGGAAGCGTCCACGTTCAGGGCAAGGTGCCGGGCTACAAGCTGCCGAGCATCTGGTTCACCGGGTCGATCACCGGCAAGAACGCCTTCGGCAAGACGGTGACGAATGGGATCACGGTCTTGGCGGTCGCCGACGGGAGCGTGCTCGTCGGGGTCGTCACCGATTCGGCCGACACCATCGACTCCGGCAACGTCCCGGCGGCGCTCGCCCTGCTGAAGTCCGCCCGGCGGCACTTGCACGCTGTCCAGGCCCGGGTGCGCTAACAACGGGCGGAACGAATCCCTCGGGCGGGGCGGTTGACGTAGCGGAGCGGCCGTCGATGCTGCTTGGCCGAGCGGGGGACAGGCACTCGCCAGGAGGTCGCGGCGGTGCGTCGCGGTGCCGATGGTGCTGAAGTGACGAACGAGGTGCACCTGACGGCGGTTGCCTCGTCGGCGGAGGCCGAGGTGGTGTGCGGAATCTTGCGGGCGAAAGGGATCGCCAGCTCGTACCGGGACACGGACTCGGCGGTCGTAGCGTGGCCGTTTGGATGGCAGGAGGTACTCGTGTACGAGCGCGATCTCGCGGAAGCTCGTGGCCCGCAAGTCGAGTGGAGGCGACCCGAAGAAGAACGGTCGGCGGCGTCGCCGCTGACGCCGCTGGTGTCTTGGCTCTGGCTCGTCGGTGCGGTGTTCTTATTCGCGGCGGTGCTTGCGGAGGCGGGGAGCCGCACAACTACTCGGCGGCGCAGACGGCAGCGTGTCTGCGTCACCGTCCTGAGTTCGATAGACCAAGCGCGGTAGGGCCGATACCGGAGTTGAGCGTCGTGCGTAGACGTCCGGGCAGCGACGGCATCTGGGTTCAGGCAGACCCTCCCGGTGTGCCGCAGCTTTTTCTCACCTTCGCTCCATTTCGAGGCCGCTCCTCGCCGTCGGGCGAGGGGCCGAACCAGAGCTACGTCTCGTTCTTCACCGACAGCACTGCCGAAGACGCGTACTTCCGAGCCGCTCTACGCATCGTGAGGAAGCTCTACCCGTCTCCTTCGTGGCGACTCAACCAGTTCGTCGAACAGCACCGCAACGTCGTTATCGAGTGGGGCGAGTACGTCCATCCCGACTACTCACGCGTACTGCTGGCCTGTCTGTCGTCTTAGCCGTGCGTTTCGTCGCCGCTAGAGGGCCGCTGACGCGGTCGAGCCCGGCTGGCGACGCGCTCCGAAACCTTTAGCCAGCGTAACCTCTGCTCGTACGGCTCCCCGAACGTGCCCCTCGCGGGCTCGTGTTTTCCGGTTCTGCCGCTGTCGGAGGGATTCGTGGATACTGGCACGAACGAACAGGCTGGATGGGTGTTGGGTTTGGCAAAAACTTTGAGAGAAGGGGTTGTGATGCGAGTAGGGAACTGCGGTCGGCGGGTCCACTTTGCGCCAGTCGTGTTGTTGGCAGGTGTGTTGGCGGTGTTGGTGTTTGGGGCGGGGGTTGCTTCGGCATCGACCACGGTCAACTGCAACGCGGTCGGTGGGTCGGCGGCCTTTCAGGCGGCGTTGGGCGTGCCGGGGACCGTGTTTGTGAGTGGTACGTGTGACGGCACGTTCACGGTGACGGCGAACGTGACGGTCACGGGCTCACCGAGCGCGACCTTGGACGGCCAGGGGGCGGGTAGCACGCTCAAAGTCTTCCCGGGCCACACGGTGACGTTGAACAATCTGACGGTGACGGGAGGCAACTCGCCCGACGTGGGCGGTGGCATTGGGAGCATCAAGAGCACGCTGACGTTGAACAACTGTCTGGTGACGGGAAACACCGCCGCGGACGCCGGTGGCGGGATTGTCAGCGGAGCCAATCCAGGCCCTCCCGGTGGGATGCTGACCCTGAACTCGACGCGAGTGACGGATAACGTCGTTCTTGCCGCCCCCGGAAACGGTGGTGGTGGCGGCATCCTGAACCACAACGGCACGGCGGTGCTGAACAACAGCGTCGTGAGCGGCAACTCTGCCCAGGGCGGGGGCGGGATCGCGAACGGCAACGGTGGCAGCGCCGGTGCAGGCGGCACGATGACGATCACGGGCAGCGTGGTCTCGGGCAACTCGGCGACAGGCGGGCCGCCCGGTGGTGCTGGCGGGATCGCGAACGGTGGCACGCTGACATTGACGAACAGCACGGTGTCGGGGAATCAGGCCGTTGGCGGGGTCGGTGGCGGCATCCTCAACCACGGCGTCGCCACTATCAGCGGCAGCGCCATCAACGGGAACCTCGCCCCTGACGACAACTCTGGAGATCAAGGGAATGGTGGCGGCATCTTCAACGCCAACTTCGGCGTTCCCGGCACGGGCCAGCTGACGATCACGAACAGCCAGGTGACGCGCAACCAGTCCGGCCTTGGCGGCGGCATCTTCAGCGGTGCCTTCGGCGGCGACGCCTCCCTGCAACTGACAAGCACGGACGTGTCGCTGAACATCGTCAAAGGGGCGCAGTCCGGCGGCGGCGGGATCGCCAACATCAGCGGCGATCCGGGCAGCGGCGGCGGAAACGCCGTTCTGACGATGTCCGGATCGACGCTCGTCGGCAACCTCGCACGGCAAGGGCTCGGAGGAGCGATCGCCAACGTCAGCCAGGGAGCCGACGCAAGCACTTCGATCGTGTCGACCACGATCGGGTCAACGAGGCTGCAGCCGCCCTACTCGCTCAACCCGAACCAGGCCGAGTTCGGCGGCGGCATCTTCAACTGGGCCATGCAAGGCCCGGCCGACGTCACGCTCGGTACAGGTGCGGTCGTCGTCGGCAACCAGGCCTTCATCACCGGCGGAGGCGTGTTCAACGCCGACGGCGCGACCCTCACTGTCGCGGGCGGCCTCGTGCTCCTGAACCACCCGAACAACATCGTCAACGACCCCACCTTCTAGGGTCACGACGCAGCGGATTGACTGGAGGGCCGGGTCCACCGGCCCTCCACTTCTCCCTTCTGGCCCGCAACGTCGATCCGAGGATGTACAGGCTGACGCTCGATTTCGACGGCATGTTCTGGTACGAGCGAGCGCCTCACGACAAATGGCACCTTCTGACGGTCCGAGACGTGCGAGAGATCGGGTGGCAAGCGAGTGGCAAGACGAAGCTCTGAGACAACGGTAGACCGACCACCGCTCTGAGTGGAGGAAAGACAAGCTCCAGCGCGTTTTCGCTGATTGACGGAGACAGCCGGAGATCGTTCGGAGCAACTTAAAATCAGGTGTCCCCCCGTGGGGCATGAGGGTTCGACTCCCTCCCCCGGCACTGGAAACGCCTGCTAAGCAGGCATTATGGATTCGATCACCGCGCCGGTCGGAGGCCCGTGACGGCCAGCGCGCCGGGGTCGTCATCCGATCGGGCGCATCCGCGCTGCCATACGAGCGGCCGGCGTTGATCATCCTTCGGACCCGAACGGGTCGAGCCCGGGCGACCCGTCCGGTGTCTGCGCGACCTGCGACGATCGCTGCGCTTGGGAGGCATCACAGGCAGATCGTGGCCTCCCGACCCGCGTGTCCAGGCGCTCCGCGGCAGTGATCTCTGCGGCGACGAGGCCGCGTAGGTTCGTGAGTGTGGCTTGAACCTCCGCGAGCGTGCTTCGGGCCGCGCTTGTGAGCCGCGGTGCGGCGCCGTGGCGGGCAAGAGCGATCCGTAAGTGGCGTGCTTCGGTTTGCGCCGTCACGGCCGTCTGCCCGAAGGCATGGCCCGCGGCGCGGATCGCCCTCGTGTCGCCATCCAGAAGCGCCACGAACGCGCACGTTCTGCCGACGACTCTGGCCCGGGCGTCGCGTTGCTCCGCGGCGAGCAGGTTCGGTGTCGACAGGCCGGTGAGCCGCGCCGCCTCGAGATCGTTTCGGAGTTCCTCGAGGTCGGCGCTGACCCGCGCCGCATCTGGTCGCAAATGTGAGCCTGCCCGGACAGATCTCTCCGCGACGTCGTACTCGGCACCCTGGGCGCGTCGGAAGGCGAACGTCCGCACAGCGCCGTTGCCCTCGACGGTGCTCATGGTGAGGCTGCCTCCCACGAGCGTGCCGTGCCAACTGTTGCCGAGGCGCGGCTCGAGCGTGACGAGCGCCCCGTCGATCTCGCCCGTGAACCTTTCGCCATTTGGCGGGCTGCTCGTGTAGACGGTGCCTACGAGGAACCTGCCGATCCGCGTCCACGCAACGAAGACGGCTTCGTCGGAACCCACCGCCAGCAACCCTCGCTCAGCGGCTGCGGGCCGCGACGGGGCCGGCCGCAAGCTGATCGCGGCATTTCGCCGGGCTGCGTGGTCGGACTGGCCGCAGCCGGCGAGAAGCGCAAGGAAAGCGATCACGCCGAGGAGTGTCGAAGCCGACCTGGCCACGTTCTCAGTGTGCGAGAGGCGACAGCGGGCGACAACCCCCCCGATCTGCTGGTGACAGGCGAGTCGGGCGCCGCGTCGCCGCGAGTTGTGCCGCGGCCGGCGATCGTCTGGAAGCCGATTCCGTTCGGAGCCAAGCGGAAGGCCGAGACTGCTGCCTATGCGAAGCGCCACTACGAAGCACTACGGCGTTCCGCTCGGCCCAGCTCCCGTGCGTGTGACTCCGATGTGCTGACCGCTTATCGTCTCGGCCTTCGCCTCGTCCTCCACGTGGTGGCGAGGTAGACGCCGAACGCCCCGAATCCGACGAGGGCGAGTGTGATTCCGAGCGACGCCCAGACGATCGGTTTGCTGGCGCCTGTTTCGAAGCGATCTGCGATGACTTGTGCGAATGAGTCGGAGGGCTGCGTCTGGCCGTGCAACGCGCTTCCGTTTCCGGGGACCGGCGCTGCCTGGGTCGGAGCCGGCGGGTTGCTCACGGGCGGGGGCGGCGGTTGGACGTTCCCGTGGGGCTTTGGCGTCGGGGCTGGTTTGAGGTTTGGCTCGAGTCGGCTGATCGCGGCGATCGCGGTCTGAGCGAGGGCTTGCGGTCCGCTGCCGACAGTCACGCCTGCGAGGTGGTTGCCGGGGATGGACTCGCCGGCACGTGCGAAGCCGATGCCTTGGGGCATGACGACGAGAACGGGGGCTTTGGTGACGAACTCGATTTCGAGGCTGAGGAAGCGTGCGTACTTGTCCGGCTGGCCGTACAGGGTGCTCACCGAGCCGAGGTCGGTTGGTGCGGCGATGAGCGCGACCTTGATCGGGCTGCCTGCTTGGCCGGCTTCGCGTGTGAGGGTGTTGAGTCGGTCGGCGAGTTCTGCCGGCGTGGTTTGGCCTTGTGGGAGGAAGACGTCTTGGCTGAGGAGGACGTCGCTGGCGGGATCGCCGTCGGCGCGTGCCACGGGCGCGACGAGAGTCGCAGCGAAAAGGGCGGTGGAAACCGTGGCCAGGGCGAGGAGTCGCCACCCGGACACGCGGGCAGTCTAGGTGCTCACGGCCGAGACGGTACGGGGTCGTCGAAGCCGATCGTGGTGTCTCGTGAGCAGTGCGATCGCGAAGGCGGATGTGGCGACGGCGGTGATCGAGAAGCTGGGCGGCACGGAAGGGATTTCGTAAGCCAGGGCGAGCCCCGCCCACATGGAGCCGAGTGCGATCCCCGCGGAGAGGGCGAGGCCGCGGTAGGGGCGGGCGGTGAGAAGCTGGGCGGCGCCGGCGGGCGCGGCGACGAGCGCGAGGAGGAGCAGGGCGCCGACGGCCTGGGTGGCTTCGGCTGCTTCGGCGCCGAAGAGGGCGAGGAAGCCGATGCCGAGGAGCCGGATCGGGACGCCTTTGGCTCGAGCCACGTCGAGGTCGAGCGAGGCAAAGAGGAGTGGTCTGGCGATCAGGAGGGTGATCAGGATGATCACTCCTGCGATCACCGCGGCGAGCTGCGCGTCGCTGGTACTGAGACCGAAGATCGACCCGAACAGCACGCGGACGCCGGCGGTCGCGTCGCTGGCGCTGGCGTTGGTGGTGAAGATGGTCAGGAAGAGGACGCCGAGTCCGAGAATCCAGGCGAAGAAGGAGCCGATGACGACATCGTCGGCCCGGGCGTGCTCGCCGAGGGCGCCCATGGCTACACCGGCCAGGATCGTGGCTGCGAAGAGCCCCACGCGGATGTCGATCGTGAAGGCCGCGGCAGCGAGGGCGCCGGTGAAGGCGACGTGGCTGAGCGCGTCGCCGGCGAAGACCTGGGCGCGGAGGACGAGGAAGTAGCCGGTGAGCCCGCTCGCGACCGCGACGAAGCTGCCCGCAAGTAGGGCGTTCTGCATGAAGGCGGATGCGAACATCAGGCGGCCTCGGTGTGCGGACGCAGCCGGCCGGACAGCTCGAGCGTCCGGCTCAGTCGGGCGAGCACGAACAGTCCGAAGGAGAGGGTGGTGACCCAGAACCCGACCGGGTACGGGGAGAAGTAGGCGATCGCGAGGCCGAGCCAGATGACGCAGAGCGCGATCGCGATCGAGAGCGTCAGACTCTCGATCGGGCTCGTGGTCAAGGTCTGTGCGGTGGCGGCGGGGGTGACGAGGAGGGCGAAGACGAGCAGCGCTCCGGTGATCTGACTCGTCTCGGCAACCGCGAGGCCCAGGAGCAAGAGAAAGGCGACCGAGAGCTTGCCGACCGGTACTCCCTTGGTGGCGGCGACGTCCGGGTCGAGCGATGCGAACAGGAGCGGCCGGCCAATTAGCGCGAGCACACCGAGTGCCGCAACCGCGACGGCGAGCAGGGCGAGGACCTGGTTGTCGGTGATACCGAGGAAGGTTCCGAAGAGGAGTGCGGTGACGTTGTCGAGCAGGCCGTGGTCGAGGCTGACGAAGAGGAAGCCGAGTCCGAGTGCGAAGGCTTGGACGGTGCCGATCAGGGCGCTCTCTTGGCTGCGGCTGCCGACGCGTGCGCTTCCCGTTCGGCCGAGTGCAAGCGCACCGAGAGTCGAGAAGGTGAAATAGCCGGCGATCGCGGGCAGCCCCGCAAGCGTCGCGGCTGCCGCGCCCGGGAAGGCGATCACCGCGAGCGTGTGGCCGACGAACGTCTGTCTGCGGAGCGTCATGAACCAGCCGATCGCAGCTGACATGACGGCGACGATCGTCCCGGCCGCGAACGCGTTGGTCATGAAGTGGTAGGCGAACAGTTGGCGCAGGTCGTCCAGCAGGTTCCAGCCGAACGCGGCGAGGAGGCTAGTGCCCATGGCGGTGCCCGTGCACATGCGGCGCGTCCGGCTCACCGACGACCACCACCCGGCCGTCGGAGGTCCTGAGCGTCTCGATCGGCACTCCGTAGAGACGAGTGAGCATCTCGCTGGTCACGACCTCGTCCGGGCTACCGGAGATCGCTCGGCCACCGGCGAGGTAGATGGCCTGGTCGAGGTAGGGCAGGATCGGGTTGATGTCGTGTGCGACCAGCAGCACGCCGATGCCTTCCTCGCGGCAGATGCGGTTGAGCAAAGCTGCGACCGCGGACTGATTCGGCAAGTCGAGGCTGTCGAGCGGCTCATCGAGGATCAGCAACTTCGGGTCGGAAACGAGCGCCTGTGCGATCAGCAGCCGTTGCTGCTCGCCACCGGAGAGTTCGCCGATCGGTCGGCCGGCGTAGCTCTCCGCGGAGACCAGGCGGATCGCCTCACGGACGCGCTCCTCGGCTGCGTGCTCGCGGTCTCGGTTGATGAACGGCAGCGGCAAGCCCCAGCGGTTGCCATCGAGTCCGAGGCGGACGAGATCGGCCCCGCGTATCCGGATCGAAGAGTCGAAGCTTCGCCGCTGCGGCAGGTAGCCGATCTGCGCGTTCGCGCTCCCTGCCGCTGATCCGAAGACTCTGGCCTGCCCGGCGGTGAGGGGCAGTTGGCCGAGCAACACGTGCAACAGCGTCGACTTGCCGGCACCGTTTGGCCCCAGGAGTGCGACGAACTCACCCTGGTCGATCGTCAACGAGACGTCATGCCAGACCAGGTCTCCGCCGCGGCGAACGGACGCTCCCTCGACCTCGATTGCCGGCACAGCCTGATCAGGGTGAGACGCGCTCGAGGGCTCGGCGTCGAGTGTCACCGGCCCGTCGCCTGCTTGAGCGCTCGTTCGAGCGCCTGGAGTTCGGCGACTTGCCAGGCTTCGAAGCTGGCGGTTGCCGGCGAGAGCGTCTCGGTCACCGTGACGACCGGGATGTGAGCGGCCTTCGCCTCGCTCGTCACGCGTTGCACGTCGGGGGTCGCGTTCTGGCTGTTGTAGACCCAGACCTTGATCTGGCCGCTCGTCGCCTGCTTGTCAACGGTCGCCTTGTCTTGGGCGGTGGGGTCGGTGCCTTCGGCGACGGCGTCGTAGAAACCGGAAGGAGTGATCAGCCGGAGCTTGAGCGCCTGCGCCATGGGCTCGAAGATGCTCTCGGAGATGCCGATCGACACCCCGGCGTAGCGGGACCTGATCGTCGCGATCAGCCGGTGGTAGGTCGAAAGACCACTGTGCAAAAGTGTTGTGCGCTGCTGGTCGAAGTAGGTCGTGTGCTTGGGGTCGAGCTGCTTGTAGTCGGCCGTGATCTGGTCGATCACCGCAGCGACGCTCTCGGGTGAGTACCACTGGTGCGGGTTCCCGCCTGCGGACACGTGGACGAGTCCTCCAACGTCAAGCACGGTTGGATGCGAGCCGTTTGCCGCGATCAGATGCGAGGCCCAGGTGTCGTAGCCGATCCCGTCCACGATCACGAGCTGCGCGCCGGCGATCGTACGCCCGTCGGCTGCGGTCGGCTCGTACGAGTGGGGATCGGTGTTCGGGTTCGTGATGATGCTCTGCACCCGCACCTGAGTTCGGCCGAGCTGCGAAGCCAGGCTCCCCCAGAAGTTCTCAGCTGCGACCACCTGCAGCTTCCCGCTCTTCCCGGAGCTCGAGCCCGTCCCGAGGACGGCTGCCAGGATGCCGATCAGGATGAGACCAGCAAGCGCTGCGAGAAGGACTTTCGTCTTCATGACGCTCTAGAGATAATGAGAACGATTATCATTACTGTGAGGTTATCCTAGGTGCTGTGCAGGTAGCTCGTCAACTGAGTGAGGAAGACGTCAAGAGCCGGCTCCGGGCAGGCGGGCTGAAGCCGACCAGGCAGCGCGTCCGCGTACTCGAAGAGCTCGCGGCTGAGCCTTCCGACGTCACCGCTCTCGAGTTGCACCGAAGACTGCGCGCCGACGGAGACCGGATTGGCCTGGCGACCGTCTACAGAACGTTGAACGCTCTGGCGAACGAAGGCGTGATCGACGCGTTCGCGCACCATCCCGGTGAAAGCTGCTTCCGCCTGTGTAGCGAGGGCCACCATCACCATCTCGTCTGCACGAACTGCCACCGGGTGGCGGAACTCGACGAATGTGGCCTCGAGGCATGGCTCGACAAAGCGGCGGCTGATGCTGGATTTGAAGTGACAGACCACCGCCTCGAAGTCTTCGGTCTCTGCGCGGACTGCCGAACCGCGCCTGCTTCTGGCTGAACTCTCCGCGGCGCTCGAGGTGACCTGAGCCGGACGACAGCCGGCGTACGACCGCGGACCGTGGCGTCCGCCGATCGGCCGAATGTGCCGAATGTGCCGAATGGCAGCTACCGAATCACCGTCACCGCGGCGGATACGTGCGGAAACCGAGGCACGCTGACCGGGCAGATCGGGATCGACAACACGCAGGACTAGGGCCACGTTCGACCGAGACAGTCACTAGGGGTCGCGCCTAGCCAGCCGCGATTCACGCGGGTTCGGCCTCAGCCGGCCGCTGTCTGGTCGATGTCAGCCGGGTGTGCCGGCTGGCTCGAGCACGACAACGGGGATGCGTCTGCTCGTCTTCCGTGCGTACTTGTCGTAGCCCGAGTACTGGTCGGCGAGGACGCGCCACAGTCGTTCGCGTTCGTCGCCTTCCGCGTCGCGGGCGCGCACCTTGTGCGTCTCCGCGCCGACCGTGATCTCGGCGGCCGGGTTCTCCTTCAGGTTCAGATACCAGAGCGGATGGGCCGGCGCTCCGCCCTTCGACGCGATCACCGCATAAGCATCACCCTGCCGCGTGAACAGCAGCGGCTGGGTTCGAGGCTTGCCGCTCCTGCGCCCCGTCGTCGTCAGCAGCAGCACAGGTGTCTTCCCGACCCTGCCGCCGACCCGGCCACGGCTCAACTGATAAAGACCGGCGTGGAGACCGCCGGCAACGCGCAAGAACAAGTTCCCCATCTCACACTCCCCTGCATCTCTTTCCTCGGTGACAGTAGCCACCGCCGCCGGCCGGGAGGTTCGTGACCTCTTGCGCAGACAGTAAAGTCGGTGGGTGACGTGGGGCAGCGCGAAACGCCGGGAGGAGGCCGAGTCGGCACTCGACAACCCGGGCGTGGCGTCGTGCGGTGTTTGCGGTCGACGTTGGGAGCGACCCTCGCTGCGCTGGGCTGTCCGCGAGTTCGAGGAGCACGATTGCCCTGCGGGTGAGGCAGCGCGTACCCGGCGCGCCGTGAAGGCGGCCGAGAGGGAGATCGCCTGCGAGGCTTGCGGCTGGGTCGCGGTTACGGAGAAGTACCGTGGCCCGGCTCTTCTGGCCGAGCACCGGAAGGTCTGCCCGAACAACGCCGAGACTTCGGAGTCGGCTCCGCCTAATCGGTAGAACGGTCGCGGTCCCGGCAGCCGTACCAGGGTGCGATCGCAGGGAAGTAGTGCCTCCGCTTGCCGGGATACGCATGCTCGTAGAAGCGCTCCCAGCTCAGCCCGTCTCCAAGCGTCTCCGGCTGAAGGGGGCGATGGCCGTTCCCGCGGCCGTTCGCGCGCGTCCGTGACTCGACGTTGCCGCCTTCTCCCTCCCAGGTGTCGAGCAACTCTCGATCCGCGGTCCGTTCGACGCCCGGGCTTGCGACGCGCGTCCGCGGTCGCGGGTAGCGCGGGTCGAATGGGCCGTGCTTTCGGGTGCCGATGTCGATCATGATCTGCCCTCCCCTGCGTGTCCCCGATGTCCCCGGAGGCTGGTCACAGGACGCTCGCGGTGTTCCTTTGCTCGACCAGGGTGTAGGAGCGGTCCCCGATCGAGAGCGAGGCGGAATCGGCGCCGTGGGCTGCGAGCCATTCCTGGACAGCGTCGATGACCCGGTTGATCGCGCGCTCCGACTCGACCTCGACGTGCACGCTGACACTGTCCGGGTTTCCCTCCAGCCAGATCGAAGCCGGCTCGACGATGCTGGCGAGCCGAGTCGCGAGGCTGCGAATCTCGCCGAGATCCAGTTCTGCCAGTCCGATGTTGATGACCACCGTCCGTCCTCCCAGCGACGCGAAGCTTTCGTCGCCGACCGAGGCGTTGCGGTCGGCCAGAACGCCTCCGACCTACGCTGCTGAGGGCGGATCTTCCGCGAGGCCGATTGCTAAGGCCCGGTGGACGATGCGCGGCGTCGACGAACGACGCTGCACCAGCCAGTCTACCTGTGTTTGTTCCTCGGTTACGACGTCGGCGAGGGAAGTTCTGTCGCGTCGGCCGGGGATTGCGCGAGCGGTTGTAGGAGCAGGAGGTGGCTGTCGACAATTGCCTGTGCGACGTCGACGAGTTTGCGCCCGGTGTGTTGTGAATGGGTGCGGAGCATGTCGAATGCCTGTTCCTGGTCGATGCCGCGGCTTGCCATCAGGATTCCTTTCGCCTGCTCGATCGTGGCGCGGCGCCCGAACGCCCCTTGCAGGGTGTGGTACTCGGCGAAGCGCTGCAGGGTGATGTCGATCGCGCTCTGCAGTTCTTCCGCGTCGGCATCGACGATGTAGGCAAACACGCCCCTCTTCGCAGCCTCGTGGATGTAGGCGGGATCCTTGGCCGAGAGCAGGGCAATCACCGGGCAGGCGGCTTCGCGAACGATCCGTGAGATCAAATCGAGCGCGTGCTCGGAGCTCAAGCCGAGCCCGACGAGCGCGACGTCGGGGCGCGCCATCGCCGTCACGGCGGCGACCTCGCTGACGTCGATCTCCCGGCCGACAACCTCGTGGCCGAGGCCGGCCACGACCTGTCCGAGCAATTCGAGTCGGTCTCGCCGCTCGTTCGCGATCAGGACGCGGAGATGCTCGGGGTGATCGTCGGTCATACGGCTCGAGTCTAAATCCGTCCGGGCAGATGATTTAGTGATTCGTGCTACGATCTGTGCAGACGGAACCAAATCTCCCGGTTTCGTTCAGACCTTTCTAGAGCTGAAACGCCAGCTCGGCCACCACTAACCGCTCGACGCACGGACGGTTGGCCTACTCGAAATCACTCTTTGAAACCGGAGGCAACATGACTCAGCCTGCCAAGAAGCGCTGGACGCTGTTCGGAGCGTCCCTCGGCGCGATCGCGACGCTCGTACTCGTCGCCGGAATCGCCGTCTTCGCTACCAGCGGTGCCGCTGCCACCAAAGCGGCTCCGACCAACACGTCGTCGCCGGTGATCTCCGGCACTGTCCTGCAGGGGCAGAAGCTGCACGCCGGCTCGGGTACGTGGAGCGGAACGCAGCCGATCACGTACACGTACCGCTGGCAACGCTGTGACCAGAGCGGTGCCAACTGCTCGAACATCAGCGGCGCAACGAGCAACGACTACACGCTGACGTCCGCGGACGTCGGCAACACGGTGCGGGTCGTCGTGACCGCCAAGAACTCCGCCGGCATGGGCACCGCCGCCTCCGCTCAGACAGCGGTCGTGGCGGCTCCCCAGCAGCCGGCCAACACGATCCCGCCGCAGATCACCGGGGTCGCCCTGATCGGACAGACCCTGACCGTCAGCAACGGCACCTGGACAGGCCCGGGACCGATCACGTTCACGTACATGTGGCGCCTCTGCGACGCCAACGGCGGAAGCTGTACTGCGATCACCGGCGCCACCAGCGCCGGCTACCTGCTGACCGCAGCCGACGCAGGGCACGCGCTTCGTGCACGGGTGACGGCCAAGAACGCCAACGGCTCCACCGCGGCGACGACCGTGCCGACAGCGGTCGTGTCGTCGAAGACGAACGGCTGCCCGGTCGGCTCGAAGACGATCGCAGTCGCCGACCTGTCGCCGCCGGCGCGGCTGAGCATCGACCGGATGCAGTTCACGCCGTCGATCCTGAAACGAAGCACGACCAGCCTCGTCGCCCGCTTCCACGTCTCCGCCTGCGGAGCATCGGTCCAGGGAGCGCTCGTCTACGCGACCGGCGTGCCGTACAACCAGCTGAACAACGCCGGCGAGGTCGCAACCGACGCGACGGGTTGGGCAACCGTCTCCTTCCACGTCATGGCCGGCTACCCCTCGAGCGTCCACCAGCAGCTGCTGGCGATGTTCATCCGAGCCCGCCAGCCGGGTGACGCCACCCTCGGCGGCATCTCGACGCGCCGCCTCGTCTCGGCACCCGTCCGCGGGTAAACGGCGCCCGAGTCGCCAAGCAATCGCCGCGGGTCGCCAACCCCCTGGCCCGCGGCGGGGCCCACCAACCGAAGCACGCACGATCGACATCACGAGAGGAAGATGAGATGAGGAAACACACCAGGAAACGAGCCGTCCGCATGAGCGTGCTCGCAGCGCTCGGCGGCGCGCTTGTGTTCGTCGCGGCCGGGCTCGCGCTCGCGGCGCCGAGCTCGCCGCAAACGGCGTCGGCCGGCTACCGGCTGACAGCCCAGCTCACCGCCGCCCAGGAAGTTCCGGCCGGCACCGGGTCGACGAGCGCGAAGGGCCGCTTCGACGGGCTCCTCGTCAGGACCGGCCCCGGCCAGGCGGCAAAGGTCGGAGCGTTGCCGGCCGGCTGCAAGGTCGTCAGCCCCTCGCCGAGGAGCGGCCTGCCGACAAAGATCGTCTGCGACAACGGCCGGCTGACGCTGCCGCTGCCCAAGGTCGCGGGCGTCCGCTGGACGCTTGCCTGGCGGCTGACCTTCTCCGGGCTCACCGGTCCGGCGACGGCCGCCCACATCCACCTCGGCGCCATCGGCCACGCAGGCCCGGTCGAGATCCCGCTCTGCGGGCCTTGCGCCACCACGGTCAAGGGCACCTCGCCCGTCACGGCCACCCAGGCAACCGCGCTTCTCCACGGAGGCGACTACGCCAACGTGCACACCGCCAAGAACATGGGCGGAGAGATCCGCGGCCAGATCCAGAGGACCGCGCACTAGCCGACAACCAGAAGTCACAAGGAGGGGCGGGGAATGACCTGCCCCTCCACACGACGAGAGAAGGACGCAAATGATCACGCATCGCAACATCGCCGACTGGCACGGCAAGCACCTGGTCGACTGCGACGGCGACAAGATCGGCAAGCTCGAGGCCGTCTACGTCGACGTCGAGACCGACCAGCCGATGTTCGGCACCGTCAAGGAAGGCCTGGTCGGGCGTCATCTGACCTTCGTGCCCCTGGGCGGGCTGACCATCGGCCCCGACGACCTGCAGGTAACCGTGACCAAGGATCAGGTGAAGGACGCCCCCGACATCGAGACCGAGGGCGAGGAGCTCTCGCAGACCGACGAATCGACCCTCTACCACCACTACGGGCTCAACTACACCCCGCCCGCGACGGAGAGCGGCCGCCGACTCGCCCGCCGCTGAGACATCACGCCACCGACCGATCTCCGGGAGACGGAAAAATCCTGAACACCTCCCCGATTGCGCGAGCATCCGGTGCCGGGCACCGCGCAGACCCAGTGCGCGTGATCACGGCTGCCGGCATTCCAATCGTGCTCGAGGGCCGGCATCGCCTGCTGGTCGGAGCGTTGCTGCGCGTTCGACGGTCGCGCCGAGGGCGGTGGGGGATGGCAGTTGCTACGGGCACGGTTGCGACCGCGCTCGCCGTCCTGGCAGCCCGCCACTTCGCGACGAGCTCGTGGCCGCTCTCACATGGGAGCCCGGCCGTACTCGCGGCGGCGGGCTTGCTTCTCGTCCTCGCTCATGGCCTCAAGGCGCTCGGGTGGGGCAGGCTGTTCCCGCCGGCCGAGCGACCTCCGCCACTCGCGCTGATCGCGGGCAACGGGGGCGCAGCTCTGGCCGGCGTCGTCCTTCCCGGACGCTTCGACGATGCGATGCGGGTCGCCGTCGTTCGGCGCTTTCCAGGCTGCCCCGCCGGCGTTCGCATGCTCTGCCTCTCTCTCGTGATGCTCGGCCTGATCGACAGCGTCGCCCTGGTGCCGCTCGCACTTGCCGGCGCAGTCTCTCCGGACGCAGGGATCGGCATCCGGGCCGGGCTCGCGACCGTGGCCGGCGCCGGCGTCGCTGCCGCCGCGCTGATCGTCGCTCTCCCGAAGCTCGCGGAGAGCAGGCGTTCCGTGCGGTTCCGGCTCGGGCGGTGGCTGAGTCTGCGCACGACCTCGCTGCGAGGTGCGACGGAAGCATGGTCGCTCGTGTCTGCCTGCTGGTTCGTTCGCGCCGTGGCGTTCTTCCTGCTGCTCGGCACGCTCGGCGTCGGCTTTTCGTTCCCGCTCGCGCTCGTGTTCCTGTCCGCCGGCGCGGCGGCCGCGGCGCTGCCGATCGGTCCGGCCGGAGCTGCCACCCAGGCGGCTGCCAGCGGCGCGGCGCTCGTCGCCTCCGGTATCAGCGCCGCCCAGGCGCTCGCGGTCGCGCTCTCCGTCGGGGCGCTCGGGGTTCTCTCCGGCAGCGCGATCTTCCTCGTGGCCGTCGGCTGGCGAAGCGGCTGGTCGCTGCTGGCGGCCCGGAACTCTCCCTCGTCGCCAGAGGAGGCACCCGTGTCCACGCTCGTTGAATCTGGGAGGTCGCTGTGATCGTGTCGGTCTTGCCGGGCCTCACGCTGACCTGGCTGCTGTTGCTCCAGGGCTGGATTCTCCTGCTCTGGTTCGGCCGGAATCGAAGTCCGTTCTCACGCAGGCTCGACCAGCTTCTCGCTCTTCTCGTCGGGACGAGGCCGACCGGTCGCAGAACGCTGCCGGGGACGGGATCCGGCGTCATCGGCGCGCTGAGACGTTCCGCTCGCCGGTGGCGAGGTCCGCTCCGGGTCGTGT
Organism: uncultured Actinomycetes bacterium; assembly: GCA_963776735.1. Taxonomy (GTDB): domain Bacteria; phylum Actinomycetota; class Thermoleophilia; order Gaiellales; family Gaiellaceae; genus PALSA-612. The sequence goes on along the minus strand of CAVZNV010000023.1, from coordinate 8,089 downwards.
ACGGGCACGGCTACCAGGTGGCGTCGGAGACGATCTCGGCCTCGGGCGGGGTCGCGGGCGGCAGCGAGCTGTTGCACGAGGCCGTGGCGGCACTGAACGCAGAGCGGGCCGGCAGCGCCGACGTTTCAGGAACGGATCCGGTCGTGGTGCTCGCCTACGGTCTCGGAGCCTGGCCGTCGGAGGCTGACACGGCGAGCCTCGAAGAGCTGCTCGCGAAGCTCGGTGTCTCCCAGCCGGAGCTCTATCGCCGGTTCGAGAGCCTCATCCGCACCATCCCGACGGCCAACCAGAGCCGCGACTTTCGGGAACTGGCGGGGGCCTCGTTCGTCCTCGGCGCCGCAGCCCGAATCCTCGAAGCCGCGACCGCAACCGGCAGCAGCGTCCCTCCGGCCGGCTGGATCGCCTCGATCAAGACGCATCTGCGCTGACCGGCGCACGCTTCGCCTCATGCTGCTCTGCCCCGCCTTCAAAGCCCCTCTCGCTCTGAACGCGGGGCACAGCAGCACGGTCAAGCGTCAACTCGGCCGGGTCAGGCGGGTCGCGCGCCTTCGATCTCGTGCTTCGCCCCGTCGACGGACGGTGCCGTCCGTGCAGGCACCGGCTGGAGGAGAAGGAGGTGGCTGTCGACGATCGCTTCGGCGATGTCGACGAGTTTGCGCCCGTTGTGTTGCGAATGGGCGCGGAGCATCTCGAACGCCTTCTCCTGGCCGACGGCGTGGCGGGCCATCAGGATCCCTTTCGCCTGCTCGATCGTGGCGCGGCGTCCGAACGCGCCTTGCAGGTTGTGGAACTCGGCGAAGCGGTGGAGGACGATGTCGATCGCCCCGGCGAGTTGCTCCGGGTCGGTGTCGGTGATGTACGCGAACACTCCTCGTCTGGCCGCCTCGTGCACGAAGGTCGAGTCTCTGGCCTCCAGCAGGGTGATCACCGGGCAGGCCGCCTCGTAGACGATTCGTGAGATCAGCTCGAGCGCGTGGTCGGAGCTGGCGCCGAGCCCGACCAGCGCAACGTCGGGTCGCTCCTGGCGGGTGACCTGACCGACATCGTTCACCTCGAGCTCCCGTCCGATCACCTCGTGCCCGAGGTCGGCGACGATCGTCGCGACCCGCTCCAGCCGGTCGGCCCGCTCGTTCGCGATCAGGACACGAAGGTGCGCTGCAGGCTCGTCAGGCACAGAGGTTCACCGTCCCTCGGTCGGGGCGGAACCACGACCGGCCACGTCTCCGGGGCTGTCGTGGGCCGATCGCACTCTCGATCGTGTCGTGGATACCGACGGCGCGATCGATGCCGGTGATCTCGAGAATCCTCTTGATCCGCGGGTTCGCGCAGACGATGCCGAACCGCACGCCTCTCGACTCCAGCCGGTCGCCGGTTCTCACGAGCACGTGAACGCCGCTCGAATCGAAGAACGTCGTCTTGGTGAGGTTGACGACGACGTGGCGCGCGCCCTCATTCACCGCCTCCAGGAGTTCCTGCTCGAGCTCCGGCGCCGTGACGAGATCGACGTCCCCGTACGTGGAGACGATGAACGTCCCCCCGCCGAACGTCTGGACCGCCACTCCGAACTCGACATCCGGTGATGCCGGATGTGCTGCTTTCACACTCGATTCCACCCTGAGCCTCCCAACGCGGACTTCGACCGTTGCGGTCGACCATGTACCTGCGTCGGCCCGGCTGCTAAGGGCAGACAGTTCACAGAGCCACGAACAGTTTCGCTCTGCCGCACCGGAAGCCACGTCGTTTGGGACTCCGGGTGCGATTCTTCGTTTCGGAGTTTAGCACTCTCGATTTTCATGCCAGTGCGTTCCCCGATGCGGTGCCGGTGGGGTTGTGCAACTGTGGTTGTACGAGGCGCGCGAGTCGGACAACCCTTGTCCGCTGTGCGCTCACTTGACCGCCGCGCTGTTCTTGTTCGCCGACCCGAGGGACGGAGCGGAGCGGGGTCGGAGAAGGAGCACTATGCCCCTGTATATGTCGACCTTCGAGTACAAGCCCGAGGTCTGGTCCGAGCTGATCAGCCATCCGGAGAACCGCACCGAGACCGTCAGCCGCCTGCTCGAGAGCGCGGGCTGCAAGCTGAAGGGCCTCTGGTATGCGTTCGGCAAGAGCGACGGCTTCGCCCTGATCGAGGCGCCGGGAAACGTCACCGGAGCCAGCATCATGATCGCGATCAGTGCGAGCGGCGCGTTCAGCAAGTTCGAGACAACCGTGCTGATGACCCAGGACGAGTTGCTCAAGGCGCTTGAGCAGGCGAAGGACGTCGAGTACGTCGCGCCCGGCGCGGCAGTTCTCGCCTAGCAGTTGACGCCGGCGGGAGTCGGGTCCACCAGGCCAGGCTCCTTGCTCGGCGCCGCCCGAGCGGCCCACACGCGTCGTGACGACGCATGAGAGAAGGAACCGCCAGTGACCACAAAGGTGATGACCGGGGCAATGGTCGAAACCCTGATCGCCGAGAAGCTGACCAAGCAGGCAGACGACAAGGCAATGAGCTCAAGCCCAGGTACCGACCTGAAAGGCACGACAGCGAACGGAGACGCGATGAGCAGCAGAGACGATGAGCATTTCGCAGCGATCCGCCGGCGCGCCTACGAGATCTCGGAACAACCGGACAGCGGCAGTCTCGGCGAGAACTGGGCTCGCGCCGAGCGGGAGCTGACGCGGGGGAGCTCGCTCCAGACGGAAGGCGAACGGGCACCAGGCACACACGAACCGCCCGAACGCTGAGGCGGATCCTCGGCGCGGAGTACGGCGCTCCTCGCTTTCGTCGCGGCCGCTTTGCTCGGCATCGCGCTCGTCCACCGTCGCCAGCGCACGAAAGCGCCGCGATGTCGACCATGAGGCGCTAACCTCGGGCATGGGGATCCGCGGCTGGTGGCGCAGGTTTCAGCGGCACGAAGAGGCCGAGGCGATAAAGCGCGCCGAGGAGATGGCGATCGAGACGCCGGAGGAGCGGAAGCTCAACCAGGCCGACATGGAAGGCATGGAAGCCGACCTCATGGCCAACGCGGGCATGTACGACACCCCGGACGAGGCCGAGCGGCTCGCCGAGGACGAGTAGCGCCGCCTACTCGACCCGGAAGTCCACCACCGTGTCCGGGGTCGCGACCGCGACCGAGCCGTACAGCGGTCACCTGCCCTTGAACGTCTCGACCAGCTGGCCTGCTTCCTCGTTCGTCAGGCCCTGGAAGACAAACGTGAGCCGGGCCGAGTCGAGCACCGGCGGCTGCGACGACGACGTCGGGTCGCGGGTCGCCTCCATCTCCGCGCGAATCGGACCGAGCGAGCGACCTTCCGAACGGGCGATGCGCTCGAGCATCAGCACCGCACAGCTGACGATCCCGCCCAGGAACAGCTCCAGCGAGCCAGGCGCCTCGCCGGGCCCCTGGTAGTAGCTCGCCGGCTCGGAAGGATCGTCGGTGACGACGTGGTTGTCCCTGATCTGGACGATCGCGCGCCCCGGCGTGGCGCTCGAGTAGCAGGAGGCGCTGCCGCGGATCACGTCGGGCACGTTCGGCCGATCCTACGCCCGCCGCTCCACGACGAGCGTCAGCTCGTCGACCGCGGTGACGGTGACCTTCTCGCCGCGGTCGGCCCCCTGCTCGCAGCGGGCGGACCACGTCTCGCCGTCGAGCTTGACCTGGCCGTCAGGACGGCACGCGGCGACGACGAGGGCGGTCGCACCGATCAGCGTCTCGCGCCCGACGACCTTCTTCTGGCCTCGCACCTTCCGCTGCCAGAAACCGACCTCGCCCGCGAACAGCACGAGACAGACGCCGAAGCCGATCCAGTTCCACGGCGACGGCAGGACGAACGCCAGCACGATCGCGGCCAGGAAGAACACACGCGAAGCCTAAGCGCAGTAGAGTCCCGGCGACAGGACGTCGAGCGCGTTGTCCGGGGAATGGGGGAAGGATGGACTCGGAGCGGTTCGAGATCGAGTCGGAGGCGTGGTTCCGCGCAGTTGCGGAAGGCCGTCTACAGCCGGCGAGCGACCGTCCGCGTGACTCGTGGCGTGCGTTCTCGCCGCCGCAGGCTCCGCGTCGGCCGGACGACCGGCGGCTCTAGCGAGCAAGGAGCGATGCCGTGCTGTTTCACGTGACCTGGGACTTCATCGACCAGACCGAGGCAGGCGCGAAGCGCTCGCTCGCGGTCTTCGCCGCCTGGCAGCCGCCCGCCGGGGCCGAGTTCAAGGGCTTCTACGGGTTCGCCGACGGGCGCGGCGGGGTGGCGTTGATCGAGGTCGACAGCGCGGAGACGCTCGAGCGGACGACCGCGCCGTGGACGCCGTGGCTGCGGTTCACGGTCACGCCGGTCGTCGCGATCGAGGAGTCGACGGCGATCGCGCACGAGGCCGTCGCCTTCCGCGACTCCGTCGGCTGACGCTGCCCGTCGCCGACATCGCCGCGGTCGTCATCGTCGTCGTCTCGACGGCGGTGGTCGTCGTCGGTGTGCTCGGACTCTTCGTCTGGGCGGCAATCCAGGACGGCCGCGACGAGGCGGCACGCGAGCGTCCGCCCGACGAATCCGAGCGGTGATCCCCGCTTCGAGGGCGTAGGACGGCGCGCGCTGCGCCGACACTCAAGATTCGAGCCCGCGCGGACGATATTCAGCTCATGTCGAACGACACGAGCCGTTCGAACCTGGGCAATCTGCTCGTCGAGCGCGGTGTCATCAGCGCCGAGCAGCTCGACGCCGCGCTTGCGATCCAGCGCCAGCAGGGCGGCATGCTGGGTGAGATCCTCACCTCGCGCGGCTGGGTGACCCCCCTCTCGATCGCGGCTGCCGTCGCGAAGCAGAAGGCCGAAGCCGCCGCCGCCGCTCCTGCCGAGAGCGCGCCGTCCCGCGGCTCGAACTGGAAGCCGCTCGGCACGCTCCTCGTCGAGAAAGGGATGATCTCCGACGTCCAGCTCAAGCAGGCGCTCGCCGCCCAGAACGAGGGTGGCGGATTCCTCGGCGAGATCCTGGTCGACAAGGGCTGGCTGACCGCGGCCGATCTCGTGCTCGCGCTCGCGGCACAGCTCGGGCTCGACTTCGACGTCAGTCGCGCCGCCGGGTCGACCGACGAGGCCGCGATTCTTCCCTCCGAGCGGCCCGAGGCGCACTTCGAGGTCCTGGAGGACACGGGCACCGATGTTGCGCTCCTGAAGACCACGCAGACGTTCATGGAGGCGACCGACTTCGTCTTCGACGAGGTCCTCTGGCAACGCGAGCCCGGCAACCTGCAAATCGTCCGCGTCGACAACGGTCGCCGCGAGATCGCCTGGAGCTTCAAGCCCGGCGAGGCCAGTCCGCAGCAGGACAACGTCCTCACGAGCGTCTTCGGCTACGCGGTCGGGAGCTGGGAGGACAAGTACACGTACACCGGCGACGAGTCTGTCGCCGCGGCGGGATGAGCGTGCGGCATCCGCTCCGTCTCACTGCAGTGCTCTCGCTTCTCGCGTATGTGAGCGGGACGGCGGCGCTGCTCTGGCACTCGCGCTAGGGAGCGGGGTACGCTGCTCCCCGGTGACGGGAGCCGCTGACATCGCGCTCGAAACGGCGCCGCTCGAATGGGACGCCGCGCTCTGGCGCACCGCGATCACACAGCTCGAGCAGGCGCTTCCGCACGCCGCGATCGAGGACGGCATCGCAGAGCGCCTCCGCTACCCGGAGCACGCGGTGCTCGTCTCCGTCCCCATCCACCTGGATTCGGGCGTGGTGAAGGTCTTCCCGGCCTACCGGGTTCAGCACTCGCGCGTCCTCGGGCCTACGAAGGGCGGCGTCCGCTACGACCCGCACGTCTCGCTGCCCGAGTGCGCGGCGCTCGCCATGTGGATGACCTGGAAGTGCGCGATTCTCCGCCTGCCGTACGGCGGCGCCAAGGGCGGCATCCGCTGTAACCCGCGCGTCATGTCGCAGGGCGAGATCGAACGGATGACGCGGCGCTACACGGTCGAGCTGCGCGGGATGATCAGCCCGCAGGAGGACATCCCGGCGCCGGACATGGCCACGGACGAGCAGACGATGGCCTGGATGATGGACACGTACTCGATGCAGGTCGGGCACGCGACGCCCGAGATCGTCACGGGCAAGCCGATCTCCATCGGTGGCTCCGTCTTCAGGCACGAGGCGACCGGAGCGGGTGTCGTGATGGTGATCGAACGCGCCTGTCAACGGCTCGGCATCGAGCTTGCCGGGCAGCGGTGCATCGTCCAGGGCTTCGGGAAGGTCGGAGGCGTCGCGGCGACCGAGCTGGTCGAGAAGGGCGCGATCGTCACCGGGATCGCCGACTACTCGGGCGGCGTCTTCAACGATCAGGGCCTCGACCTCGCGGCGCTCGCGACGTGGGCTGCCGAGCACGGCTCGATCGCGGACTACCCCGGCGTCGACCACGTCACGAACGCCGCGCTCCTCGAGCATCCCTGCGACGTGCTGGTCCTCGCCGCACTCGAGGGCCAGGTGACGGAGGCGAACGCGGGTCGGCTCCAGACGAAGATGGTCGCGGAGGGCGCCAACGGCCCGACGACGGTGGAGGCGGACGCGATTCTCGCCGAGCGAGGCATCCCGGTGCTGCCTGACATCCTCACGAACGCCGGTGGCGTAACGGTTTCGTACTTCGAATGGGTGCAGGATCTCGGGCGGCTGTTCTGGGGTCGCGACGAGATCCGCAACCGCCTCGCAGACAAGATGTCCGACGCGTTCGACCGCGTGTGGGACCTGTCGGAACAGAAGGGCCTGACGCTGCGCAGCGCGGCACTCGTGGTCGGGATCCGCGAGGTCGCCGCGGCCCTCGAAGCGCGCGGCCTGTTCCCCTAGGCGCGCTTTTCCTTTAGCGTCCGCGCATGACGCTCGTTCGCGAGGCGATGCTGCCCGACCCGAAGGCCCTGCCGGCCTCGGCGACCGCGCAGGAGGCGGGTGAGCTCTTGACGCGGCCGGAGGTGCGCGCGGTTCTCGTCGTCGACGGTGACCGCCTCGTCGGCGTCGTGACATGCGAGGTGCTGGTCGACCGGGTCGTCGCCGCCGGCCGCGATCCGTGCGCGACGCCGGTCGGGGACGTGGCCGAGCCGGTCACGCTCACAGCCCTTCCGGACATGGCCGCGGAGGACGCGTACCGGCTGATGGAGGAGCAGGACGTCGAGCGGCTGCCGGTCACGGACGACGGGCGGCTGGTCGGCGTGCTCTCCCGGAGCGCACTCACGCGCCGCCTGGCCGAGGACGAACCGCCGGACGACGAGCCCGAATCGGCCGCTAGCTGACCGGCTTCAGGCTGTTCGCGACCTTCAGGAACTGCGCCAGCGAGAGGTGGACGCCGTCCATCTGGATCTTCGTCCCGTTGCGCCTCCAGACCAGGATCCACCCGTTCTTCGGGCCCTGCGCGAGCGTGCAGTGCTTCGGCAGGTCGCAGTAGACGCCGAGATTCGCCTTGATCCCGCCGACCGTACGCGTCCCCACCGGCCAGTAATCGGCCGGGTTCGAGCAGATCTGCGGTGAGCCTTCGAAGATCCCGAAGCCCTTGGCCTTGGCGCTCAGGACGCCCTTGTAGGTGCCGTAGGTCGCGTAGAGGGAGTCCTTGCTCTTCGCATTGCCGCAGGGCTGGTAGCCGAAGCCCGAGACCTTGTAGCCGAGCGGCTGCGTCGGCTGGAAGATCGGATAGCTCAGCCTCGCGTGCGCGGCGGGCCACGGGTTCGTGGCGGCTGCCGCGAGGGCTGCCGAGACGCAGAGCCCGGCGAGGACGGCGAGCACGAGCCTCATCAGCAGCAAGTGTATGCGCCCGGCGGAGCAGCGTCTTCGACCGGCTCGGGCAGCTCCGCGGCCGCCAACGCAGCCCCGTCGAGGATGTCTCGCTCGCTCGCCTCGATCTCGGCGAGGCCGTAGGCGTCGAGCACTTCACGGAGGATGACCGCTCCCGCGACGATCACCGGCGCGCGCTCGGGCTCGAGGCCGGGGACGCGCCGCCGCTCCTCGAGCGGAAGCGCGGCCAGCCGCTCGAGCTGCCGCTCGACGCTGTCCCGCGACAGCCGGTGCCCGTGCACGAGCCCGGGGTCGTACTCGACGAGGCCGAGGTCGAGCGCGGCCAGGGCCGTGACGGTGCCGGCGACGCCGATCGCCT
>CAVZNV010000022.1:0-286756 GCA_963776735.1 uncultured Actinomycetes bacterium | reverse complement strand
CCCGGCTGCTCGGCGGCGACTACTTCGAGCCGAACGTCCTCGCGACCGCGCTCGAAGGGCGGCGCAGTGGGCGGCGGTACCGCCTCGGCGACCCCATCGAAGTCAGGGTCGAGTCGATCGATCGGGCCCAGGGCAAGGTCTCGCTCGGGCCCGCTCGCCACAGAACGCACTAGCCGGGCGAGTTCCCCCTCAAGAATCGGGCCTTCGCGTCCGATCACATCCCTGGATCGAGGGACGATCGACCGGTCGTCCGAAAACGGGTGAGGAAAGGGTTCGGGGTGAGGCACGTACACGTGGGGCGGGCCGAATGAACGTCCAGTCGTCGACGCTGCGGGACTACCTGCAGGTTCTCAGGCGCCGGAAGTGGATCGTCCTCGCCGTGCTCGTCGCGGCACCGGCGGCTGCCGTCGCCGTCGCGATGCTGCAACAGCCGCGCTACTCGGCGTCGGCCGAGGTGCTGCTGAGCCGGCAGACGCTGGCCTACAGTCTCAACAACGTCACCGACCCGACCACAGCGGTCGACCCTCAGTGGCTCGTCGACACGCAGACGAGCGTCGCGCAGTCGCCCGAGATCGCCCGCGGCGTGATCGCCGCCGGGCACCTGAAGACGACGCCCGTCAAGTTCCTCGAGACCTCCTCGGTGACGTCCAGGACCGGTACCGACGTGCTCGTGTTCACGGTCGACGACCGCCACGCGGCGAACGCCCGGTCGCTGGCCACGCTCTACGCGCGGCAGTACATCGACTTCGCGAACACGCTGTCGACGCAGTCGATCCGTGCCGCGCGCCGCGAGGTCGACGCCAAGATCGCCACGCTGGAGGCGAACGGGTCGAGCCGTGGGGCGCTCTACGCCGACCTGCTCTCGAAGGACCAGCAGCTCGCGACCATGGAGGCGCTCCAGACCGGCAACGCGACGCTGATCAAGTCGGCCGACAACGCCTTGCAGGTGCAACCGACTCCGGTGAAGGACGGTCTGCTCGGGCTGCTCGTCGGCATCGTGCTCGGTCTCGGCCTCGCCTTCCTCCGCGACCACCTCGACACCCGGATCCGCAGCGCCGCCGAGGTGTCGGAGCGGTTGGGCCTGCCGCTGCTCGCGCGCATCCCGGCGCCGTCGCGCAACCTGCGCAAGAACAACCAGCTCGTCATGGTCGATGAGCCGGCCAGCCCGGCCGCCGAGCCGTTCCGCGTCCTGGCGACGAATCTCGAGTTCGTCACGCACGAGCTGCAGCCGAAGACGATCATGGTCACCAGCGCCCGTCCCGGCGAGGGCAAGTCGACGACCGCGGCCAATCTCGCCGTCACGCTCGCCCGCGCAGGCAAGCGCGTCGCGCTCGTCGACCTCGACTTGCGTCGGCCGTTCGTTCACGAGCTGTTCCACGTTCCGCCGGAGCCCGGTCTCACGACCATGGCCGTCGGCCACGTCACCCTCGAGGACGCCCTCGTCTCCTTCCCCGTCGGCCCCGCGGCCATGGCTGCGCCCGACGACGGCCCGCAGAACCGCCTACAGGTGCTCTGCTCGGGTCGCATCCCGCCGAACCCGGGCGAGTTCATCCGCTCGCGGGGTGTCGGCCGGTTGATCCTGCACCTGAGCGAGGTCTTCGACACCGTCGTGATCGACTCCGCGCCGCTCCTCGGCCTCGGGGACTCGCTCGCGCTGATCCCGCGTGTCGACGCCGTCGTGCTCGTCACGCGGCTCGAGCTCCTGCGCCGGCCGACGGTCGACGAACTCCACCGCGTGCTCTCGAGCTCCGGCGCGACGGCGCTCGGAATCGTCGTCACCGCGGCGCAGCAGGACGAGAGCGAGGGCTACGGGTACGGATACGGCTACGGCGACACGACGACGGTTCCGACGCTCGAGACCGCAGCCGAGCCGGCCCAGGTGCGATGACCAGCGTCGGCGAGAGCCTCGAGCTCGGCCGTACCTACGCCGAAGGCCGGGAGTGGCCGCGCGGCTGGCTGATCAGGCGCGCTCTTGTCGCGGCCGACGTGATGGGGCTGCTACTCGCATTCATCGTCACCGAGAACATCTTCGGCGGCGTCACGAAGGGGCAGACCTTCAGCACGCGAACCGAGATCGGGCTGTTCCTCCTCACGCTGCCGGTCTGGATCCTGCTCGCGAAGCTCTACGGGCTCTACGACCGCGACGAGAGCCGAACCGAGCACCACACGGTCGACGACCTCGGCGGCGTCTTCCACCTCGCCACGGTCGGAACCTGGATCGTCATCGCGGGCGCCCGCGTCACCGGCCTCGCCCACCCCTACCTCGTCCGCGTCACGGTGTTCTGGGCGCTGACGATCACCGCCATCGTCGTCCTGCGCTTCGTCGCGCGCCGCATCTGCCGCAAGCACGAGAGCTACTTCCAGAACACGCTCGTCGTCGGAACGGGGCCGGAAGGGCGGCAGATCGCGAAGCGGCTCGGGCAGCATCCCGAGTTCGGGCTGCGCGTGATCGGCTTCGTCGACGGGAACTCCGGTGCGGCTGTCCCCGGTTTCGGAGATCTCCGCGTCGTCGGGACGCTCGACGACCTCCCGCACCTCGTCCACGAGAAGCACGTCGACCGGGTCGTCATGGGGTTCACGGCCGACGGGCACGAGCCCATGCTTCGCCACATCCGCGAGCTGAACGCGCAGGGCGTCCAGGTCGACGTGCTCCCGCGCTTCCCCGAGCTGATGGGGCCGGAAGTCGACGTGCACACGGCCGGGGGCATCACGCTCTGGAGCCTCCGGCCCTTCAAGCTCTCGCGCTCGTCACGAGCCCTCAAGCGACTCGCCGACGTCTCCGTCTCGACGGTCACGCTCGTCCTGCTCGCACCGGTGTTCGCCGTCATCGCGGTCGCGATCAAGCTCGACTCGAAAGGCCCCGTCTTCTTCCGCCAGGAACGGATCCGCGACGCCGACCGGATGTTCCGGATGTGGAAGTTCCGGACGATGGTCGTGGACGCGGAAGAGCGCAAGCACGAGATCGCCCACCTCAACATCCACGCCCGCGACGGCGGCGAGGCGCACATGTTCAAGGCCGACGACGACCCGCGCGTGACCCGCGTCGGCCGGGTGTTGCGGCGCTACTCGCTCGACGAGCTACCGCAGCTCCTCAACGTCCTCGCCGGCGAGATGTCGCTCGTCGGGCCGCGGCCGCTCATCCCCGAGGAGCACCTGCACGTGACCGACTGGCGCCGGCAGCGGCTCTCCGTCAAGCCGGGCGTCACCGGCCTCTGGCAGGTGAACGGCCGCAGCAACCTGCCGTTCGAGGAGATGGTCGCCCTCGACTACCGCTACGTCACCAACTGGTCGCCCTGGCTCGACCTCGGCTTGATCCTGAAGACCGTCCCGCAGGTACTCAGGGGAGGAGCCTCGGCTCGCTGACGCCGGGGCGAGGAACCGAGGTGTACGTCGACGTCGCCATCCGGACGTCCGTGCCGGTGGGCGCCTGACCATGGCCCTGCTGCGTCGCTACGGCGGAACCGCCGGAGCCTACGGGATCTCGAGCGTCTGCACCTTCGCCCTGACGCTGCTCGTCGCACGTCTGCTGCCCGAGTCGGAGGTCGCGGTCGTGTCGCTGGTGCTGGCGACGGGCGCGCTCGCCGCCGCTCTCGGTACCGGCATCGATGCAGCCGCCGCGCGGACGGCCGTCCGCGCCGGGGGCACGGGCGACGGCGCGCTGTTCCTGCGAGCATCCCGGCTCCGCCTCGTGTGCTTCGGGATCTCGCTCGTCCCGCTCGTCGCGTACCTGCTGCATGCGGGCGGATCGCTGGGCGCCGGGCAGAGCACCCGCTGGCTCGCGATCGGCTGCTTCGTCGTCTACGCAGCCGGAGCGTGCGCTGCCTACGTCCTCTGCTACGAGCCTCAGGCGTCTGGCAACATTCGCCTTCAGGCGGCGATCCAGGCGATCTTCAGCGTCCCCGTTCTCGTTGCGGCGCTCGTGGCGAGCCTCGTGGATCCGGGAGCCGGCAGCCTGGTCGCTGCTTCTGCCCTCGGGTCGCTTCCGGTTCTCGCCTGCTTCGGCTGGAAGCTCGTGCGGTCGAGGAAGCGGGCGCCGCGAGCGGAGATCGGCCGATCCGGAGACTTTCGCGGGCTCGCTCTGGCGCTCACCGCCGGCACGATCGGCTTCGGGATCTTCCAGCGGCTCGACCTCCTGTGGGTCGGGGCGACCCGCAGCTCGAATGACGTGGCCCAGTACGCGATTGCGAACCGCGTCGTCTCCGGGTTCTCGCTCCTGACGGCCACGCTGGTTGTCGTCGGGCTTCCGACCATCGGTTCGGCCTCCACCCGCTCCCAGGCGATGGGGGCGCTCGGTCGGCTCAAGGTGCCTCTGCTGGGGATCATGGCGCTCGTCGCCCTGTGCGCCCTCTCGGCGCCGCTCGGCGTGCCACTCGTATTCGGATCGAGCTACGCGAAGGCAGGCGTCCTCACGTCGATCCTGCTCCTGCAGTACGTCCCGCTGCTCACGTACTCGCTGGTCAACATCCCGCTCCCGTTCATCTGCGGACGGCGGACGGTGGTGCTGCAGGCCATCGTCCTGCTGGGCGTCGAGGCTGCGTGGCTCGCGGTCTGGAGGAACTCCGATCTGGGTGTCGTCGCGCTGGCGCCATGCGCGGGCCAGGTCGCTGCCGCCGCTTTCACCTGGTTTCGGCTGGCCCGGGTCGAGCACGCCGACTCGCTTGCCGTCTCGGGAGCGAGCACGTGACGTACGAGGTCGTCATCCCGTGCCACAACGACGCCGCGACGGTGACCGAGACGGTCGAGTCTCTCCTCGCCCAGACCGTGCCGCCTCTGTCCGTGACGGTGGTAGACGACGGCAGCACCGACGGCTTCGACTCCGTCGTCCCCAGGCTCTGCCAACCGCTCGTCACCGTGTTGCGACGCCCTCACTCGGGGCTCGGCGCAACACAGAACTTCGCGCTCGATTCCGTCCAGGCGCCGCTCGTGGCGTTCGTCGACGCGGACGACCTCTGGGGTCCGCGCGCCGGCGAGCAACTCGTCGGCCTGTTTCGACGGTCTGCTCCATCCGTGGCGACGGTGGGCGCAGGTGCGGTGCGCTTCTGGGATGGAACGCCGCCGCCCTGGCGCCACCTCGACGAGGCCGGCGGAAGCACGGAGCGCCTCGACGCAGCCGCGCTCTGGCGGCGCAACCCGTTTGTGAAGAGCGCGACGATGTTGCGCGCCGAGTCGGTTCGCAGCGTGGGTGGCTGGCGGGAGCTGCCCGGCAGCGAGGACTACGACCTACTCTTTCGGCTCTACGGAGCCGGCTACGACCTCTTGCGAACACGGCAACGCCACTGCCTGCTCCGCCTCCGACCGACGAGCATGACAACGCGCTCGGGCGGGATGCTGCGGGGCCACCTGAGTGCAGTGCGGACGTTCGCCGAGACGGAGCGAGCCCGCGAAGAGCTCGGTGCGATCAACTATCCGCGCCGGGCCGCCGCGGCCTGGTGTCGCGCCGTCTCGACCGCTGCCTTCTACGACCGGCCGCTTTCCGACGTCCCGCGCCTGAGCTCGATCGACCCGGCTCTCAGCGACGTCCCGCTGCTCGACGCGCTCGTCCGGAGACGCTCGACCGCCGGACTGCTCTCGGCAGGGCTCAACGGGATTCGCCCGGTACTCACGCGTCTCGGAGTCGGTCGTGCGGCTGCGTGAGGCGACGGCCGGCTACCGGTCGACTGCCGACGGACTGATCGCGGGGGGAGCGGCGACAATCGCCGCGGTTGTCGCGAGTGCGGGAGTCGTCGTCGCTCCGACGCTCGCCGTCTCGTGCGCTGCGGTCGTGGCCGGGCTCAGTCTCCTCGTCGTCGGCGCCTGGCCGCCCCTCGTGGCGCTGCTCTCGGTGCGCATGTACGGCGACGTGAGCGGTTCGGTCGGGCATTACGCCGACCTCGTCGTCGGCGCGCTCGCCGTCGCCGTGGTCGTGCTCGCGCTGGTCGTGCCCGTCTCGGGACGAGTACGGACCACCCTCGTGGCCGTCTACGTTCTGCTTGCCGCGTCGACCTTCTTTGCGTCGACTCGCTACGGCGACCTGTCCTGGTTCGTGCGCGAGTGGCTGCGGCTGGCCTCCATGTGTGCGATCGGCGTTCTCGCTCTCTCGGCAGCACAGACCGTCGGGTCGATCGAGCGCTATCTCCGAATCGCCGTGATGACAGCGGGAGTGCCGGCTCTGATCGCGCTCGCGCAGTTTGCCGGTGTCGGGCATCTTTCCCCCGGCGCGCGCGCCTTCGCCACCTTCTCGCACCCCAACGCCGCCGGCGCCGTGTTCACCTTCGCGCTGCTCGGTTCGCTCGCGCTCGCGTTGCACACGCGACGCCGCGCCGACTGGTACCTGGTCGTCCTGTTCTGCGCCGCGATCTTCACGACCCGGAGCCTGGGAGCACTCGCTGCAGCCGTGATCGGTGTCTACGCACTCACACACTTCCGCCTCCAGGGCGTCAAACGCGGGTTGTTCCTCGCCGGAATCGTGGGAGCGGTGGCGATCTTCGCGCTCACGCCCATCGGCGCCGAGCGCCTCAGCCAACTCGAGTCGACCACGTCCTACAGCGCCGCGGCCCAGGGCCACGTCACGAACAGCCTCGACTGGCGCTTTCTCAACTGGCATCTTCTGCTCGGCGTCTGGGGGCAGCATCAGCTCTTCGGAACAGGCGCCAGCACGACGCAGCAGTTCGTCCAGCCGCTCGGGACGCTGCCGCACAACGAGTACGTCCGCGTGCTCGTCGAAGGCGGTGTCGTCGGGGCGCTCGTCGTCGCCGCCGGGCTCCTCGGCCTATGGCGGGCGGTGCGGCGGCGAGCCTCGTCCTCGCTCGTCGGTTCGCTCGGGAGAGCGGTGCTGATCGCGGCCTGCGTCGACGCGCTCGTCGACAACCTCTTCAACTACACGCCCGCCGTCTACCTGGCCGCGGTCGCGATCGGACTGGCGCTCGGCGCGCCGCAACGGGAGGAGCCCACGTGGATGCCGACCGCCTGATCGTCCACCAGTTCGACCCCGGGCGCGAGGTGCCGGGCGGGATCAACACCTGCATTTCCGACCTCGTGCGTTACGCACCGTCGGGCTACGCGCTCGCGATCGCCGGCGTCTCCGACCAGGCTGACGAGCAGCTCG
Source organism: uncultured Actinomycetes bacterium (assembly GCA_963776735.1). Lineage (GTDB taxonomy): Bacteria > Actinomycetota > Thermoleophilia > Gaiellales > Gaiellaceae > PALSA-612. Next base: position 279,672 of record CAVZNV010000022.1, on the reverse strand, counting down.
GCGAATGGACGGTGCGCACGATGCACGGGCGCGAGATCGCGTTCATGCCGCTCGCGCATCTCGCCCCCGACCGCCAGCAGCGCCTCGTGCCGCACGCGGCACGGGTCGCGGCCGGCCTCGCGCGCTACCGGCGCCGCATGCCTCGCGTGCTCACGCAGACGCACCGCGTCGACCTGGGCGCCGCCGCGCAGTCGCTGCTGCCGGGCCGCGAGACGGTGCAGTTCATCCACACGGACACCGAGCGGGCGCTCGCCCGCGGCACCGATTCGATCTGGCGCTTCGCTCCGGGGGTCTACCGGACGGTCGAGCGCGCCTCGCTCAGGCGGGCGAGCCGCGTCGTCGCCTTCTCGAGCCGTGATGCAGAGCGGCTGCGACGCGCCGGCATTCCGGCCCGGGCGATGACGACCTGGTTCGATCCCGAGCTCTTCTATCCGGCGCCCGACCGGCCGACCGGGCTCGAGCTCGTCTGGGTCGGCCGCCTCGAAGCACCGAAGGATCCCGAGCTGGCCGTGCGGACTCTCGGCGTCCTCGCGCGCCGCGGCCTGGATGCGCGTCTGACTGTCGTCGGCGACGGGACGCTGCGGCCGGCGGTCGAGCGTCTGATCGCCGCCGAAGGGGTCGTCCACGCCGTCACGCTCACCGGGCAGAAGCCGCGTCGCAAGACCGCCGAGGCGCTTCGACGCAGCTCGCTCCTGGTCATGTCGAGCCGTTTCGAGGGCTCGCCCCGGGCGCTGATCGAGGCGCTCGCGTGTGGCCTGCCCGTCGCCTGCACGCCCGAGTCCGACCCGGACGGGCTCGTCCGGCCGGGCTCGACAGGCGCCGTGGCCTCCGGCCGCGAGCCAGAACAGCTCGCCGACGCGATCCTCGCCGCGTCCGACAGCCGGTCCGGCGCCTGCGTCCAGGCGGTCGCCGATCTCCGTGCCCCCGACGCCGTCGCCCGGCTTCTTGCCGCATGAAGCGCTCGGCCGACCTCCGGCAGTTCCTGGCTGCTGCCGTCGGCGACGGGCGGGTCGTCGAAACGATGGACGCTCTGGCGCAGGGGCTGCGCGACGGCAGCCCGAAGCGGATCCAGACGCTCAACCTCCACCACCTCGACCTCTTCGAGCGCGACCCGCAGTTTCGAGAGGCGACCCGGCGAGCAGGTGCGTGGACAGCGGACGGCTGGCCGGTCGAGCTGGCGCTGAAGCGGCTCGGCTCGCGCACCGGACGCGTGACGGGTCGCGAGCTCTGCGGCAGGCTCGCCTACGACCCGTCGTTTGCCCCCGGCACGACCAGGATCGCGCTCCTCGGCGCCTCCGCGGAGTCCGGCGATCGCTTCGGGGCGCTGATCGCGAGAGCCGGCCGCGAGCTCGTCGTGCGCGAGCACGGAGCGGTCGCGGACTGGTGGATCGAGGGCCTGGTCGGCGACGTGCACGCCCGCGACGCGAACCTCGTGCTCATCGCCGTCTCGCCGCCGGGCGGCGAGCTGATCGCCGACCGGATCGCGCGGCTCCTCACCGGGCACCGCTGCGTCGTGATCGGCGTCGGCGGCGCGGTGGACATGGCGGCGGGTCTTCGCAAGACCGCTCCCGCGGCCGTGTCGAGCGCCGGGCTCGAATGGCTCTGGCGGCTGGCGCAGGAGCCGCGGCGCATGGCATCGAGGTACCTGAAGGACGGCCTTCCGGCGTTTGCACGGCTCGCTCTAGCGGTGTCGCGGCGATGACGAGCTACGCGGCTTCCGCGGCACGCCTTTCGTCGCCGGACTGGCGACGGCACGCCGGCGCGGCGGGCATCGCGCTCGTCCTCGGCATTCTCGCGGCCGCCCACGGTGGCTACTTCCCGACCAGCTGGGGGTGGAGCACGCTCGTCTTCCTCTGGGCGGCGGCGATGGTGCTGCTGCTCGGCAAGGCGGTGTCGCTGTCGCGCGCCGAGGTCTGGTTCCTGGGCGCAGCGGGTGCGCTCGTCGGCTGGATCGCGCTCTCGATCGCCTGGTCCGCCGTTCGCGTCGAGTCGGTGGAAGAGCTCGAGCGCGCGCTCGTGTACGTTTCTGCGCTCGCCGCGCTCGTGCTGCTCGTGCGGCCGCGGTCCGTTCCGGCCCTGCTCGGCTCGGCGACGGCCGCGATTGCGGTCATCTGCTGCTACGCGGTCGCCACACGCCTGCTGCCGGACCGGATCGGATCGTTCGACTCGATCGGCGGCTACCGGCTGTCCGAGCCCGTGGGCTACTGGAACGCCCTCGGCATCTTCGCGGCGATGGGCGCCGTGCTCGCGGCGGGCCAGGCGGCAAGGGCCGCGAGCCGCCGGGGACGCGCGGCCGCTGCGGCGACGCTGCCGGTGCTCGTCCTGGCGCTCTACTTCACCTTCAGTCGCGGCAGCTGGCTGGCGCTCGCCGTCGGTCTCGCCGTCGCGGTCGCGCTCGACCCGACCCGGTTGCGGCTGCTCGTCTCGCTGCTCGCGCTCGTGGCTCCGTCCGCGGCCGTCGTCCTGCTCGCGTCGCGCTCCCATGCGTTGACGACGGTCGACAGCACGGCCGGCCGCGCGGCGCATGACGGGCACCGCCTCGCGCTCGCCCTGGTCGCCCTCGTCGCCGCGAGCGCCGTCGTTCCGCTCGTGCTCGCTGCGGTCGAGTCGCGGATCGAGCCTGGTAGGCAGGCACGACGCGCGTTTGTCGGGGCTCTCGCCGGCGCGTTCATCGGCGTCGTTCTCGCCCTTGTCGCAGCGGGCGGCCCGCTCACGGTCGTCCGCAAGGCAGTGCACTCGTTCGAGTCGGCGCCCGTCAGCGGTACGCTCCTCAGCAGCCGCGTCTTCACGCTCTCCAGCAACGGGCGCATCGACCTCTGGACGGCCGCCTGGCACGAGTTCGAAGCGCACCCGCTGCTCGGCGGCGGGGCCGGGAGCTATGAGCAGTACTGGCGCGTTCACCGCCCGAACGGCCAGGAGGTGCGCGACGCGCACAGTCTCTACCTCGAGACCGCGGCCGAGCTCGGGCTCGTCGGCCTCGGCCTGCTCGCCCTGATGCTCTCCGCGCCGTTCCTCGCCGCTCGTTCCCGCCGGCTCCCGCTCGTGCCCGTCGCGCTCGGCGCGTACGCGGCCTACCTCGTCCACGCCGGAGTCGACTGGGACTGGGAGATGCCTGCGGTCACGGTCACCGCGCTCGTCTGCGGCGCGGCGGCACTGATCGCAGCCCGAGACGAGAGCCGACCCCGGACGCTCTCGCCACGCGTGCGCTACGCGGGTGTTGCGCTCGCGAGTGTCGTCGGCGCGTTCGCGCTCGTCTGCTTCGCCGGGAACCGGGCTGCGTCCGCGAGCGTCTCGGCCGCAGCGGCAAAGAGGTGGAGCACGGCGGCCGCGGACGCGCGCACCGCGCACACGTGGCTGCCGTGGTCGGCCGGGCCGTGGGAGCTCCTCGGAAACGCGCAATTCGGCGCGGGCGACTTCTCCGCCGCGGCGACGTCGTACCGGCGGGCGATCGCGGCCGATCCGAGGAACTGGCAGCTCTGGTTCGACCTCGGCTACGCGACCAGCGGCTCCGAGTCGACAGCGGCCTTCGCCCGCGCTCGCGCCCTCGATCCTAAGAACCCGGACATCCCTCGAGCAGGAGCGACCCATGTGGCGCGCTGATCCGTTCTCCGACCCGAAACCCCTAATCCGCTCCGTCTACGCGTACGTCGCCTACCGGCTCGGCGACGGACCCGAGGCCGAGGACGTCACGAGCGAGACGTTCGCGCGGGCGCTTCGCTATCGCGAAAGCTTCGACCCGCGGAGGGGCGAGCCGATCGGCTGGCTGATCGGCATCGCCAGGCGCTGCATCGCCGACGCGGCACTGTCGCGGCGCTCGTTCCAGGAGCTCGACGACACCGTCGAGCCGGTCGCGCCCGGCGACGTCGAGGCCGACACGCTGCGCCGGCTCGAGCTGCGGCAGGCGGTGGCCTCGCTCGACGAGGCCGGGCGGGAGCTCGTGGCGCTGCGCTTCGGCGCCGATCTCAGCGCCCGCCAGATCGCCGAGCTGACCGGCAAGTCGACGCACGCGGTCGAGGTCGCGCTTTCCCGGACGCTCGAGCGACTGCGCAAGAGCCTCGAGACCCCCGGGAAGCCGGAGCCGCGCCCTGTGAGGTTTCTGGCCCCGCGCCGGTATCCCAATTAGACAGCTCAGCTAGATACCTACGTCACGGAGGAGCCCGATGAAGAAGTTCTGGAACGACGACGAACGCCTGGGACGCGAGCTGCGGGCCTCGAAGGCCCGGCCCTCGTCCGATCTCGAGGCGTCGATCGAGCAGCAGGTCGAGGACGCGCGTGCCCCGCGCCGCCTTCCCGGCCTCCGTTTCGGCTTGGCAGCAACGGTCACGGCGCTGCTTGCCGGATCGTTCGCGGTCGCCGGCGGCATGGCCGCGGCGTCGTCGAGCGTGCGCAGCGCGTTCACGGATGTCGCCCAGGTCGTCCATATCAGCTCGCCGGCGCACCAGTCCGCCCCGAGCGCGACGCCCGCGTCCGACCAGTACGGCCGCAAGGCGAGCTGCGTCAAGACGGCGGCGAACCGTCATGCCGCAACGATCCGCGCCGCCAACGCGAAGCTGAAGACCAAGCTGGCGGCCGCGAACACGGCGTACAAGGCCGCCGTCGCCAAGGCCAAGGGCCGCTACGCGCAGTCCACGGGCTCGGCGAAGAAGCTCCAGAAGGCGCTCGCTGCCGCATGGGGCGAGTACGTGAAGGCCCGGCAGGGCGCGTTCAAGGCCCACGCCAAGGCGGTTGCGAAGGCGAACGCTCGCTACAAGGCCGACGTCAGGAAGTGCCCCGCGGTCTAGCGACCGCACCCAGGGAGAGCATCGCCGAGAGGGCGCCTCGAAAGGGGCGCCCTCTTAAGTGCCGGCGCCCGTAGACAGCACGCCGTTCCTCGACGTAAATGAGTCCGGGATCCTCGTGGGGAGGAGGTCTGCGGCGTGGTCGGCTGGGTGGCGGGCAAGCTTGTCGTCGGTGCCATGGGCGCCTTGCTGGCGACGACCGTCCTCGTCCACGACGGCCGCCCGTACGCTCCCAAGCCGTACACGGCCTGGCTCGCGCACTTCTCCGTGCCCGGCCCGCCCGGCTACGTCGACTTCGGCATCGGCTCGTGTGCCAGCAACTTCGAGATCGGCTGCATGGAGTGGACCTACCCGGTCGCGACAGTCCGGATCGTGCGCTCCGACCGTCTCGACCGCTTCACCTTCGCCCATGAGATGGGCCACGTGTTTGACGAGTACGTGCTCAAGCCGATCGGCTGGCGCGATCGCTTCGCTGCGCTCGAGGGCTTTGCCTGGCGGACGCCGACGAGCGAGGAGTACTTCGCCGACTCGTATGCGCTCTGCGCGCTCCACCGCCGGCTCACGCGCGCGGTGACGACCGGCTACGGCTTCCGCGTCACGCCGGTGCTCCATCTGCGGATCTGCGGGCTGATCCGCGCCGCGTACGCGCAGTGGCTCGCCGCGCCGCCGGCCGATCCGCCCGGCCAGATCCTCGTACCGGCCCCCTAGACTGGCCACGTGGCGAAGCCTCGCGGAGAGAAGCTGGTGGCGGACAACCGCCGTGCCCGGCACGAGTACGAACTGCTCGAGCGGGTCGAGGCCGGGATCGTGCTGCAGGGCACGGAGGTGAAGGCGCTCCGCGAAGGGCGGGCGACGATCCAGCGTGCCTTCGCCGACGTGCGCGGCAACGAGATCTGGCTCGTCGGCGCGAACATCGCCGCCTACGACAAGGGCGGCTTCGCGAACCACGACCCGGAGCGCGACCGGAAGCTTCTCCTGCACCGGCGCGAGATCGACCGGCTCCGCGGCAGCGTCGCAGAGAAGGGTCTGACCCTCGTGGCGACCCGGCTCTACTTCAAGGACGGGCGGGCGAAGGTCGAGCTCGCGCTTGCGCGCGGCAAGGAGCTGCGCGACAAGCGGCGGGACATCTCGAAGCGCGAGGCAGACCGCCAGATCGAGCGCGCCCTCAAGTCCCGCACCCGCTAGCTCCTTGTAACACAGTGTTGCTAGGAGGCTTTGCCGGAACGTGCCCGTCGACGGGGCGTGATGGGCGTCGTGATGCAAGGACGCAGGGAGTGTTCGTACCCGGAGGGTACGGGCGCGACTGAGGACGCAGTCAGCTCGGCGCCCAGCGCGCTCCGGCGGCCTCAGCCACGTTCCGTCAAAGTCTCTTGAGTGACTGAGCCAGGAGATCAGCCGCTGCACGAGGCCGAGCGCCTCGGCGCGGCGCCGCCAGTTCCCGAGTCGGGCGCGCGCCGGATCGTCGGGCTGGCCGCGATCGACATCGGGCCGCTGCGTCGGCACCGCGAGTACCGACTGCTCTGGATCGGGCTCGCCGTCTCGTTCTTCGGCTCGCAGGTCGCCTTCGTCGCCGTGCCATACCAGGTCTACCACCTCACCGGGTCGACGGCCGTCGTCGGACTGCTCGCCCTCGCGGCGCTCGTGCCGCTGCTGCTGTCGGCGATCGTCGGCGGCGCCTTCGCGGACGCGGTCGACCGGCGGCGGATGGTGCGGATCGCGGAAGGCGGCCTCGCGCTCTGCTCGACCGCGCTGCTCGTCAACTCGCTGCTGCCGTCGCCCCGGGTGTGGGTCCTCTTCGTCGTCGAAGCCGGTGCGGCAGCGCTCGGCGGCTTCCTGCGCCCGTCGCTCGACTCGCTCACGCCGCGCCTCGTCGACCGCGACGAGCTGACGGCGGCCGGCGCGCTCGACTCGCTTCGCTTCCAGATCGGGTTGATCGGCGGCCCGGCGCTCGGAGGCGTGCTGATCGCGACGATCGGCCTGCCGGGCGTGTTCGGCATCGACATCGCCACCTTCCTCGTCTCGCTCGTGGTGCTCGGGATGATGCGCGCGGTTCCGCCGCCGCCCGACGCGGAGCCGCCGAGCCTGAGCCGGATCGCCGAGGGTTTCCGCTACGCACGCTCCCGGCCCGAGCTGCTCGGCACGTACGGCGTCGACATGGTCGCGATGTTCTTCGGCATGCCGGCTGCGCTCTACCCGGCCTTCGCGACCGAGTTCGGCGGCCCGGGCGTGCTCGGACTGCTCTACACGGCGCCGACGATCGGCTCGCTGGTCGCGACGGCGACGAGCGGCTGGACGAAGCGCGTCCACCGCCACGGCATGGGCGTGATCGTCGCCGCAGCTGTCTGGGGAGTCGGGATCGCTTTGCTCGGAATCGCGCCGAACCTGCCGCTGGCGCTCGCGGCGCTGGCCCTCGCGGGCGCGGCCGACATGGTCAGCGGCATCTTCCGCTCGACGATCTGGAACCAGACGATCCCAGACCGGCTCCGCGGCCGTCTGGCCGGAATCGAGCAGGTCAGCTACTCGTCCGGGCCGCTGCTCGGCGACGTCGAGGCCGGCGTCGTCGGCTCGCTCGCCGGCGTCCGCGCCTCGATCGTCTCGGGCGGAGTGCTCTGCGTCGCCGGAGTCGCCGTCGCGGCCCTGCTCCTGCCCGCCTTCCGGCACTACGACTCGCGATCGTTCGTTCCCGAGGCCGAGCCCGCGACTGCGCCGTAGACTCGGCCGGTGCCGCTGCGCCTGCGCCCGATGCACGACGACGAGCTCCCGGCGTACATCGAGCACGGAAAGGCCGAGTACGCGCGGGACATGATCGAGAACGCCGGCCTCACCGAGGAGCTTGCGCGCACGAAGACCGACCAGGACTGGGCGCGACTTCTCCCGAACGGCCGCATCCCGTCAGGCCACCACATCTACGTCGTCGAGGACGAGGACGGCCGGCGCGTCGGCGACCTCTGGTTCGCCGAGCGGACGACGGACTTCGAGGGAGCCGGCGCCTTCGTCTACTCGATCGAGATCGGCCCGGAGTTCCGGGGCAGGGGCTACGGACGCGAGACGATGCAGCTGCTCGAGGACCAGGTGCGGGCTGCCGGCCTCGACCGGATCGCGCTGAACGTGTTCGGCGGCAACGAGGTCGCTCGCTCGCTCTACCGCTCGCTCGGCTACGCCGAGACCGCGGTGATGATGAGAAAAGAGCTAAGAAGTCACTAAGGAACCGCTTCGGGGGAAGGCGCCGCCGGCCGAGCGGCGTACGATGAGAACGTGCCTCGCAAGCGAGACAGGCGGATCGGCGTCAACGTGACGTGATCGAGGTCGTCGGCCTCACCAAGGACTACGGCGCCAAGCGGGCCGTCTCCGATCTCACCTTCACCGTCAAGCCCGGGCTCGTGACCGGGTTCCTCGGCCCCAACGGCTCGGGCAAGTCCACGACGATGCGGCTCGTCCTCGGCCTCGACGCCCCGACGGCCGGCACGGCGACCGTCAACGGCAAGCGCTATCGCGACTTCCCTGCACCGCTGCACGAGGTGGGCGCGCTCCTCGAGGCGAAGTCCGTGCACACGGGCCGGTCGGCGTACCACCACCTGCTCGCACTCGCGCAGACGCACGGGATTCCGAAGCGCCGCGTCTCGGAGCTGATCGACCTCGTCGGGCTGCACGACGTCGCGCGGAAGCGCGCCGGCCAGTTCTCGCTCGGGATGGGCCAGCGGCTCGGCATCGCCGCCGCGCTGCTCGGCGATCCGGCGACGCTGATCCTCGACGAGCCGGTGAACGGCCTCGACCCCGAGGGCATCCACTGGATCCGGAACCTGCTCAAGGGTCTCGCCGCCGAGGGGCGAACCGTCTTCGTCTCCTCGCATCTGATGAGCGAGATGGCCGTGACGGCCGACCACCTGATCGTGATCGGTCGCGGCAACCTGATCGCAGACATGACCGTGGACGAGTTCGTGCGGCGCGCCTCCGGCAAGCTCGTGAAGGTGCGGACGCCGCAGGCCGCGCAGCTCCGCGACCTCGTCGTCCAGCCGGACGTGACCGCGACCGTGACCGGCGACGAGGTGCAGATCAGCGGCCTGACGTCCGACCAGGTCGGCGAGATCGCCGCCGCCAACCACCTCGTCCTCCACGAGCTGACGCCGGTGCAGGTGTCGCTCGAGGAGGCGTTCATGGATCTGACGCGCGACCAGGTCGAGTTCAAGGCTGTCGACGTCACGCCGGACACGGCCGCCGAGGAGGCAGCCGCGTGAGCGCCGCGCCGACGGCCGCCGCCGCGCTGCCGCGTCTCGAGCGGGTCGGCCGCCTCAACCAGTGGCGGGTCGCCGTCTCGGAATGGACGAAGCTCCGTTCGCTCCGGTCGACGCGCTGGTCGTTCCTCGTCGCCATCGTCCTCGGGATCGGCTTCCCGATGCTGTTCGCGACCATCCTCGCGCACCGCTGGAGCCACCTGAGCCCGCACGAGCGCGCCAACCGGAGCCCGCTCGATGTTGCACTGTCAGGCGTGAACGTGTCCCAGCTCGCGATCGGCGTCCTCGGCGTGCTCGTGATCAGCGGCGAGTACTCGACGGGGATGATCCGCTCGACGATCGTCGCCGTACCGAAGCGGCTGCCGGTGCTCTGGGCGAAGGCGGGCGTGTTCGCGGTCGTCAGCTTCGCGCTGATGCTGCCGACCGTGTTGATCGCCTTCTTCGGCAGCCAGGCGATCCTGGACAACCACCACATCCTCGAGATTCTCGTTCACGCACCCGGGCGTGGCCCGGTCGGTGATCGGCGGCGCGGTCTACCTCATGCTCGTCGGCGTCTTCGCGCTCGGCCTCGGCGCGATCGTCAGGAGCACCGCCGGCGGCATCGCCGTGTTCGCCGCGATCATGTTCGTGATCCCACCCCTCCTGAACATCCTGCCGAGCGACTGGTACAACGCGATCAACCCGTATCTGCCGAGCACGGCGGGTGACGCGATCCACTCGCTGACGCACGGCTCCGACACGCTCGCGCCGTGGCCGGGCTTCTTCCTCTTCCTCGGCTACACCGCGCTGTCGCTGGGCATCGCGGCGGTGCTGCTCGTCCGGCGCGACACCTGAGGAGCGACGCGCCGGTGCGGCGCGAACAGGCACGCAATTGCCAGCAGCCCCGCGGTGCCGACGATCAGCCACAGCACGGCCGTGAACGAGCCGGTGGAATCGCGCACCGCGCCGAACACGAAGGGCGCGAGCGAGGACACGGCGTAGCCGACCCCGAGCATCATCGACGCCAGTGCAGCCACCTCACGCGCTCCGGTGGCCACGTCGAGCGGCATCGTCATCAGCGACGGGAAGGTCATGCCGACCCAGACGCCGATCAGCGTCGCCCAGACCCACGCGCCGTCCGGGAGCAGGACGACGCCGATCCCGGTCAGGAAGAGGAGGACGGCACCGCTGGTCAGATACAGGCGACGCGAACCGTGGTGGTCGCCGGCCCACGCGATCAGCAGGCTGACCGGGAGCGTGACGACACTGATCACCGTGATCAGCGCGCCTGCACTCGAATGGCTCCAGCCTCGATCGACGTACACGGACGGCAGCCAGGCGGTGATCCCGTAGTAGGCGATCGACGTCAGTGCGAAAATCGCGACGAGTCGCCAGCCCACGGGGCTGCGCCACGGGAAGTGCGGCCTGTGCTCGTCGCGGGTATGGGGCGGCTGACGTGCGGTGAGCATCAGCCAGACGACGAGCAACACCCCTGAGAACGCCGAGAGGACAGTCAGTGACCCGCGCCAGCCCCACGCGAGCGAGGCGAGCGGCACGGCGAGCGCGGCCGACACCGCGGCGCCGAGGCTGATCCCCGTCGCGTACACGCCGGTCGCGAACGCGGGCCGCTCCGGCCAGGCCTCCTTGACGGCACGCGGCATCAGCGTGCCGGCGACGGCGACCCCGATCCCGACCGGGACCGTCAGGACGATCACGAAAGCGACCGAGGGTACGAGTGCCCGGGCGACACCGAAGACGCCGATCAGCGCCAGCGCGATCGAGATCGACGCGCGTGAGCCGATCCGGTTTGCGAGCACGACGCTCACAGGGGCGAAGACGCCCATGCAGAGGACGACGATCGTCGGGAGCAGGCCGGCAACCGAGTGGGACACGCCGAGCCCGTGCTGGATCGACGGGAGCAGCGGCCCGACGGCGACGATCTGCGGGCGGAGTCCCAGCGACGCGGCGAACAGCCCCGCGAGCAGGAGGTGATGTGCCCCTGATCTCCGCACCCGGGGCGAACGCTACTCACGGGCGGGTGGGCCGCGGCAAGATATGCCGGTGCTCTTCGTCCTGACCCGCGAGCGCGGCCCGAACTGGGACCCCGGCCGCGGCCTCCGCGAGCAGGATGCCTGGGCCGAGCACGCCGCGTTCATGGAGGCGCTCGCTGAGGAGGGATTCATCCACCTCGGCGGTCCGCTCGGCGACGACCACGTCATGCACGTGATCGTCGCGGGCAGTCCCGACGAGATCCGTGAGCGGCTCGCGGACGACCCGTGGGAGCCGATGGGCCTGCTGCGGAACGTCTCGATCGAGCGCTGGCACGTGCTCCTCGGCACGCCGCCCGGTGACTAGGCTCCGGGAATGAAATACGTGAATCTCGGCCGGACGGGCCTCCGCGTCTCGCGCGTCTGCCTCGGGATGATGAGCTACGGCAGGTACGAGGGCCGGCCGTGGGCGATCGGGGAGGAGGAGGCGGAGCCGATCGTGCGGCGCGCGGTCGAGGGCGGCATCACGTTCTTCGACACCGCTGACGTCTACAACGGCGGCGAGAGCGAGGTACTCACGGGCCGGCTGCTGAAGAAGCTCTTCGGCATGCGCGAGGAGTACGTGCTCGCGACGAAGGTTTGCATGCAGACAATGCCGGGTGAGAACGGCCGCGGCCTCTCGCGCAAGCACGTCCTGGCCTCGATCGACGCGTCGCTCGAGCGCCTCGGCCACGACTACGTCGACCTGTACCAGATCCATCGCTGGGACTACTCGACGCCGATCGAGGAGACGATGGAGGCGCTGCACGACGTCGTGAAGGCCGGGAAGGCCCGCTACGTCGGCGCGAGCAGCATGTTCGCCTGGCAGTTCGCGAAGGCGCAGTCCGTCGCGCCGACGCGGTTCGCGTCGATGCAGAACCACTACAACCTCGTCTACCGCGAGGAGGAGCGGGAGATGGTCCCGCAGTGCATCGATCAGGGCGTCGCGCTGCTGCCGTGGAGCCCGCTCGCGCGCGGGTTGCTCGCGGGCAACCGCACGCGCGAGGGCGAGCGGCTGACCGCGCGCGCCGGCAGCGACTCGTTCGGAGACTCGCTCTACACGCCGGAGGTCGACTTCGATGTCGTCGACCGCGTCGCGGAGGTGGCGCGTGAGCGGAACGTCGCGGCCGCGCAGGTCGCGCTTGCGTGGCTCCTGCACAAGCCCGGCGTGACGGCGCCGATCGTCGGCGCCACCAAGGAGCATCACCTGGCCGACGCGCTCGCGGCCGAGCAGTTGACGCTCTCTGCGGACGAGGTGGCGCGGCTCGAAGAGCCGTACATCCCGCACGCGATCTCCGGCCACGAGTAGTCCCGCGGCTAGAGTGTGCCGGTACGGAACATACGGGGGCGACCAGGTTTCGACGTGGTCGGTTCTCCGGTCGAGCTGCAAGCCGAGGTCCCCGGTTGGCCTCGTAAATCCACCGGGAACATGTAAGTGCGGATCACGATCTCGCACTCGCCGCCTAAGTAATTAGGTGACGCGTCGCCCCGAAATTCGGCCCGTGGTTCGGGTAGCGGCGTCAGCAAACGGGCTGGCCCCGAAGGAGCGCTGATCGCCGGAGGGGCGAGACCACAGGATCGGCTGGCCCGTCGGTAGGTTGTCTGCGCACCGGCCGCCGGGCGAGATCAAATCGCAGACTACGCTTGTAGACGCTCGGCTCGGTGCGACCGCGGACGGGGGTTCGATTCCCCCCGCCTCCACACATGTCGGCTACACAGCCCTGATACAGACGGACGAATCTCTGGCCGTCGACACGCGACACGGTACGTGGCCGCGCTCGACCGCCAGCACGACGCCTTCGGCGGGACGATCGTCCAGCGGCTCGGGGACGGGAGCATGAGCATGTTTCCGAGCTCGTTTGCCGCGGTCGGGGCCGCGGTCGCGATGCAGCAGGAACTCGCCGCGCAGGACGTCCCGGTTCGAATCGGCGTCCATGTCGGCGAGGTGGTCGTCGAGCCCGAGCGGCTCACGGGCGAAGCCGTCAACATCGCCGCCCGGATCGAATCGTTCGCCGTGCCCGGGGGCGTGATGCTGTCCGACGCCGCGTACGACCAGATCAGGAACCGGAGCGACGTCGCCGTCGTCGCGCTCGGGCGATTCAGGCTGAAGCACGTCGGTCGGCCGTTTGAGCTCTACGCCGTTTCAGCCGACGGCATCGTCGTCCCGGATCCCGGTGCACTGGAGGGAAAGGGCGAGCGGCTGGCGAGCTTGCCCAGCAATCTCCCCGACCCGGCGACGGGGCTGGTGGGGCGGGCCGACGACCTGGCGGCGCTCTTCAAGCTCGCGCGCGAGCACCGGGTCGTGACGATCACCGGGCCGGGCGGGGTTGGGAAGACGCGCATCGTCTCCGAGCTCGGCCGCCGGCTCGCGCCCGAGTTCCTGGATGGTGTCGCGTTCGTGCCGATGGCCGACATCACCGAGGCTGAGGACTTCCTGCCGGCCCTCGCCGAAACACTCGATGTGAAGGAGGCTGAGGAGCGGACGCTCGGCGAGGGGATCATCGCGCTGATCGGCAACAGAAAGGCGCTCCTGCTCCTGGACAACCTCGAGCAGATCGTCACTGCCGCTCCTGAGATCGCCCGGATCGTCGACCGCTGCCCGGAGCTCCGGATCGTCACGACCAGCAGGACGCCGCTCAGAATCGATGCCGAGCGCGAGTACCAGCGCTCGCGCCGCTCGAGATCGACTCTGCGGTCGTGTTGTTCGTCGAGCGCGCGCGGGACGGCCGCGTGAGTCGCCCGACAGCGAGGCGACCGTGGCGGCCATCTGCCAGCGTCTCGACGGCCTGCCGCTCGCGCTCGAGCTTGCCGCCGCCAGGCTTCGGCTCTTGTCGCCGGACGCCCTGCTCGAGCGGCTCGATCACGCTCTCGACGTGCTCACCTCCGGTCGTCGTGATGCGCACGAGCGGCAGCAGACGCTGCGCGCCACGATCGACTGGAGCCACTCGCTCTTGAGCGAGCAAGAGCAGCGTTTGTTCCGGCGCATGGCCGTCTTCGCCGGCGGGTGCACGCTGGCCGACGTCGAGGCGGTCTGTGCGGACCCCGGCGCAACCTGTCTCGACGAGCTGGAGTCGCTCGTCGACAAGGCGCTCGTCCAGGTGGACGGGCGGAGCGGCCGGCTTCGGATGCTGCAGACGATCGGCGAGTTCGCGGCGGAACGGCTCGACCTTGCCGGCGAGGCGGGCGAGATCGCGGGGAGACACGCACGCCGCTATGCAGAGGTCGCACGCGAGGTTCGCGATGCAATCGAGGGACCCGACCAAATTGGATCCGTGGAGCGCGGTATCGCCGAGGAAGGCAACCTGCAGGCGGCGCTCGAGACGCTCCTCGCCGGAGCCCAGGGCGGTGACGCAGCCGCGTGCGAAGAGGGAATGCAGCTTTGCGGCGACCTGTGGATGTACTGGCACATCCGCGGCAAGAACGTCAGCGCACGCGAGTACGCCGAGGCATTTCTCGCAGCGATCAGGGTCTCCCTCCCAGCGTAGGCCGGTCCGGGGCGCTGATCAACGTCGGCCTTGCTTCCTGGATGACCGGCCAGATCGAGCGCGCGAACGAGGAATGGGGCGAGGCGTACCGGATCGCCGAGGAGGTGGGGGCCGGTCGTGAGCTGTGCCTCGCCGAGCTGTGCCAAGGGCTCGGGCTGCTCGGAGTGGACAACGAGGGCGCGCTCGAGTGGACGGCGCGCGGGATCGAGCAGAGCCGCGGTCGTGAGTTCGAGTGGGCGCTGGGCTTCGCCCTTAGCTTCAACGGCATCGCCCACGCGCTGAGCGGCGAGGTCGACGTGGCAGAGGCGCGGTACTTGGAGGCACTCCAGATTCAACAGCGGCTCGGCGACTGCGAAGGAATTGGCACGTCGTTCGGCGGTCTCGCCCAGCTGGCCGCCGGCCGCGGCGAATCGACGGCGGCCCTCGACCTCTACCGGCAGGCGCTTGCCGCGTTCGAGGCGGTCGGCGACCGGGGCGAGGTGGCGCGGATCCTGTCCGAGATGGCCTGGGCCTGCCTCGACAGCGGAGAGGTCGCGCTGGCCCGCCGCTACTTCTTCGACTCGGTGCAGGCGCACACCGATGTCGCCAGCGTGCGCGGCGTGGGGCTCTCGCTCCTGGGGCTTGCAGCCGCCGAGGCGGTCGAGCACCGTCCCGAGCGCGCCGTGCAGATCGCCGCTGCGGCCGAGGTGTACGCCCAGGAAGAAGGTATCGTCGTCGTCTACTCCGACGACTCACTAGGGGTTGCTAGAGCGTTCGTCGTCATGCGTCGTCCTCTGATCCAGACGACGCTCGTGCATACCGTTTCGAAGCCTGACTCCGGAGCACCATGCCGTCGGCTCAAGTTGGGGTCGATGTGGGCCGATCTTTGGGAGGTGGAAGACGGTCGGAACGCGTGGGGGCGGATTGGTGAGCTCTTCATCGAGAAAGCCCTGATCACCGGGTCGGAGCTCGAGCAGGCGCTTGCCGTGCAGGCTGCGGGTGGGCTGCCGCTCGGCGAAGTGCTCGTCGGCCAGGGTCTGATTTCTTCTCCCGAGATGACAGAGGTCCTCATGGAGCAGTTGGGACGGAAGGTTGCGAAGGAGGAGGGCTTTGGGTCTGCTCTTTGGTCGGAGATCCGGCGTCAGGCTTCCCGAATGCCTGAGCAACAGCTCACGCCAATGGCCGAGTCTGCAGATGAGCTGAAGCAACACATCTCGCAATTGACCCAGTACCTCACTGACACTCAGCTGGCGCTCGATCAGGCGCGCGCCGCCTACGAATCAGCGCGGGCGGACGCTGCAGCAACGAAGGAAGAGCTACGTGCTGCCGAGAATCGCCTCGGAGAGATGGCAGTGACCGTCGATCGGCTCCAGGCCGAACGGGACGAACTCTCCCAGGCCGGCGCGAAATGGCGCCGAACGATCAAGAGAACGCTGTTTGGTACCGCGTTGCACCTTGCGCAGGAGTAAAAGAGCCGTGCAGAACGGCAGCGAGCCCTAAGAACCCTGGCAACAGGCCTGGAGCGCGCGACGGCAGCGACGCAGACGTCTCGTAACCTCGGTGGGCGTTCCGCCCGCGTCGGCCGCTGCGCTGCTGTGCAGTGCAACGTGGCTTCTACGCAGCCGCCTGGACACTGGCCGCGCGTCTCGACGAAGGAATCGGATTGACGTCGTCGACCAGTTCCTCGGTCACGTCGAGCAGGCGCAGCTTGCTGCCGAGATAGTGGATGGGCCGGCGATCCTCCGCGTCTGCGGCTTCGTGCTCCCAGATGGCGAACTCTCTTCTGATCGGGCGCGCACACATCGTCGTGCGAGGTACTTGACTCCTGCGGAAGCCGATATACGCTCCGCATGGGCGGCGAGCCAACAACTGGCATCGGTTCGCACGAGGGGAGGAGAGCAATGATTTCTGCGGCTTTGGGAGCGCGCGCCTGGAGGGGCCTCGCTCCACTCGTGCTGATCGTCGGTCTCGTCGTCGCCGGCCTGACCGCGTCGCAGGCCGGGGCGCGCACGGGCGGCGGTAAGGCGCCCGCCGTGGGCGCCCGTGCCCAGAACACCGACGAAATGGTCTACCACAACGGAGACGTGGTCCTGCACAACACGACCTACGTCGTGTGGTGGGACGCGGGCGTCGGCTTCGCTTCCGGCGGGGACCAGTCCGCGTACGAGGACCGCGTTGCGTACTTCCTCTCGCACCTCGAGGGGACGACCTACTACCACATCCTCAGCCAGTACTACGAGAACGGCTTCGGAGGGCCTTACGTGGGGCCGTACACGCACTTCGGCGGAAGCTATACGGACTTCACCCCACCGACCGCCAACCCGATCGACTCCTCAGACGTCGCAAGCGAAGTCGAAAAAGCGTCGAAGGCGATGGGCTGGCCATCGGGCCTCTCGTCGATCGTCATCGTCTTCCTCCCGACCGGCTACAACGTCTGCTCTGTGGGTCAGTGCTCGCCGGGCGACTTCTGCGCCTTCCACGGCGTCGAGCAACACCAGGACGGCAACGGGGGGCCGATCATCAAGACTCCCGACGTCGTCATCCCGGCTCCGTCGCAGGATCTTCCGCCGTCGGGAGGCGGTTGCGGCGCGAAGTACACATGGCAGGATGGAACGGTCGAGAACTTGTGGGTCCAGTCAGGCCCGGCCAAATCCGCTGACGCCTCGATCAACATCATGTCGCACGAGCTCTTCGAGGCGATCACCGATCCAGACCCGCCCCAGAACGTCCACAACGGCCTGCCGGTCAGCGGCTGGTGGGACGACGCCGCCGGCAGCACACTCGGCGAGATCGGCGACAAGTGCGCTTATGTGTTCGACCCGTTCTGGAACCAAAGCGGGCACGGCGGCCCGCCTCCCCCGGATAGGCAGGATCAGGAAGGGACGTACAGGCTAGGGAGCGAGAACTTCGTCATCCAGGAAGAGTGGAGTAACTCGGATCAACGCTGCCTCTACGACACGCTCGCGCCGCCCGCAGATCCGGAAACACCGACTGCGACCGCCACGACTCAGGACGGGAGCAACTACACGTTCGGAACGTGGACGAACCAGAAGGTCAACCTGACTGTCCACGCCGCCGATGCGCCCGCCGGTCTCGGCCTCGACGACATCGCAGTGTCGGTCGACGGAAACTCGGACAACTCGGTGCCCTTCACCCCCGACGACGACGGATTCCACGTCACGTCGGACAAATATCCGGTTCTTGCCAACTCCGGCAAGCACACGATCGACGTCAGGGCACACAGCTACTCGGGCAGGCAGACGTCGGCCCGCGTCGGCGAGGTCTGGTACGACTTCGCCGCGCCGGACGTCTCGCTGAGCGCTCCTGACTCGCCTAGCGGTTGGTACACGTCGCCAGTAGCCGTGAACGTGAGCGCGTCCGACCTGGGCAGCGGGGTGGCGAGCGTGAGTTGTACCCCGTCGGCGAAGGTGATCACCCCGCTCCAAGAGTATGAGGTCGACGTCTCGTCGCAAGGCACCACGACCGTGACCTGTACTGCGACGGACGCGGTCGGGAACACGAGTACCCCCGTATCGATGACGATCAAGATCGACACCACAGGCCCGCCCACTGTCGCCGTCATGCCTCCACCGCCGCACGGGCAGAACGGCTGGTACGACGCCGCCGACTCGCCCCCGGTCGAGGTGACCGTCAGGGCGTCGAAGCCTTCCGACGGATCGAACGTCACGGGCATCTCGTGCTTGCTCAACGGCTTTTCGCTCGACCTGACGGGCGCGTCGGGGATCGGCTCGACGAACGCGTCGGCGACGGCGCCGGTCGAGGAGAACGGCACGAACACGCTCAGCTGCACGGCAAGCGACGAAACCGGGCAGACGAGCTCGCCCGCGACTGCGACCCTGATGATCGACGCCATCCTCCCGGAGCTCGACGGAGCGCCTACGAGCCCGCCGAACGCAAACGGCTGGTACAACCACGACGTCGTCATCCACTGGACGTGCAGCGACGTCCCTTCGGGAATCCTCGGCGGCTCCTGTCCCGCGGACAGCTTGATCACGGGCGAAGGCACCAGCCTTACGGCGAGTGCGTCGGTCTCGGACGTGGCCGGGAACGCAGTCACTCAGGAAAGCCCGGCCGTGAAGATCGACAAGACGGCACCCGTCGTCTCGGTCGTGACGCCCTCGATCGTCCACGGCACGAACGGATGGTTCAACGGCCAGGACGCGCTGCCCGTGATGGTCGGCGTCACCGCCGGCGACGGCAACGGCAGCGGCGTCGCGTTCACGGGCTGCACGCTCGACAACAGCCCGGTCGCGATCGTCGCTGGCAAGGTCGCGGTGTCCGGCGACGGCATCCACCAGCTGTTCTGCGGCGCCACCGACAACGCCGGTAACTCCAGCGCGACCGGGGCCTCCGGCAGCACGGCGACGATCAAGATCGACGCAACCGCGCCGTCGTTCTCCGCAGTTGTGACGCCGACGAACCCGGCCGGGACGGGCTGGTACAACGCGGCCACCGGCGCGCCGACGGCCGGCTACACCTGCGCGGACACGCTGTCCGGCCTCGCAGTCGCGTGTCCGTCGTCCTACACGTTCCCGCAGGGCGCGAACCAGACGCACAGCCTGACGATCACCGACCAGGCCGGGAACAGCAGTTCCGTCGTCGTCGGCCCGCTCAACGTGGACACGACGGCGCCGACGATCAACCTCTCGGCGCCGGCAGCGAACGCGGTCTACGCGCAAGGCCAGGCTGTCAACGCCGCCTACTCGTGTCCGGACGCCGTTTCGGGTCTGGGTTCCTGTGTCGGCACCGTGGCGAGCGGTTCGCCGATCGACACGTCGAACGGAGCGCATTCGTTCACCGTGACCGCGACAGACAGGGCGGGGAACTCGAGTTCCACGACCGTCCAGTACGTAGCAGCGGCACAGCTTCCGCCCAAGGGCGGGACGTGTAACGGCTACTTCACGGGGTCGGGCACCGACGTCACCGTTGCGAGCGGAGCGAGCTGCCATCTGGTGCCGGGTACATCCGTCACACACGATCTGACCGTCCAGTCAGGCGGTGTGCTGAACGCGCAAGGGATCACGGTCGGTCATGACGTGAAGGTGGACGGCGCCGGCGGCAGCACGATCTGTGCTTCGAGCGTCGCGCACGATCTGACGGTTCAGGGTGACGCAGCCGGCTCCGCTCTGATGCTGATCGGAGACCGGCTCGCGGGCTGTTCGGCCGGGAACACGGTCGGTCACGATCTCGTGGTTCAGAACAATGCAGGCCCGGTCGACGTGGGCAACAACAACGTCAGCCATGACCTGACCGTGCAGGGCAACAAGCCGGGCGGCGCGAAGATCCGGAACAACTCGGCCGGGCACAACGCGACCTGCCAGAACAACAGCCCGCAGACGGGCAACGGCAACACGGCCACCGGAACGAACAGCTGTCCGACCTAGGCGGCGTCTGAAGGTCAGGCGCCGTGGACGCGCTCGGCGCAGGCGACGTGCTCGAAGGGCCACGTCTCCGCAAGCCAGGCAGTGACGGCCTGCCACAGCGGCACGTCGAGCTCGGCCCGGCTCGCGCGCACCCATGAGGACACACGCGCGTCGTTCTGCTCGCTGCGGTCGGGATGGATCAAGGACGGTGTCGTCGGCGTGCGGGTCTCCTAGGAGAAGAGGTGGCCCCAGTGTGAGGCGATGACGAGAAGCAGTCCGCCCACGGCCAGGAGGAGTCCTGCGACGGTCATCCTGAACCGACTCGACGCCACGACCACGCCGTGCCAGGTGTGCGTCTTCTCGACCTTCGTGAGCGACGCCGACGCGATCCACACTCCTGCGATCAAGAACAGCAAGAACGCAATCTCGGCGACCCTCACGCCGGTGCCGTGCGAGAAGGCAAGAAGCCTCACGTCGAGAAGATGCTAGTGCCTGGGCGACCGCAGGGCAGCGAGTGAGCGCTCGCATCGATGCGCGCTAGGGTGGCGCCCGTGAGGGGGCGCGTCGGATTCGTGCTGCTGGTCGCCGCGCTGACGGTTGCCGCCGCTTCCGGGCCCGCCCGCGTGAGCTCGCGCTAGTCTCGTCGGTAGATGCGCGTCTCTCTCGGATGGTTTCATCTTCGACGAGTTGCGACGCCTCCGCTCCAAGGCGACGAGTACGAGATCGCGAAGGCAGAGTCCGAGGCCCAGAAAGAACGCGACAGGTTCACAGCGAGGCTGTTCCGGAACGTCGGCAACCTCCGCTATCCGTTCCTGAAAGACCCGTTCGACTAGGCGGGCTATCTCTGCCGGTCGGATGGGCTACTGCGGCCGACCGGGAAGGTTCGACTGCGCCGACTGAATCAGCTTGATGAGGTTGGCTGCCTTCTCCGGCGTGTCCAGAGCCGGACTCTCTTCGGGCAGCTCGCCGCTCCGCTTCCGGCGATTCCACCACGCTCGGAGATTTCGGAACATCGGGCGTAGCGAACTCCTCGCTGGATCTGGGCTGATCAGTGACTGACGAAGGCTTGGGTACGTGCGCTCCAAACGCATGCGAACGTCCGTCGGTCGGCCTTGCCTACCGACCTGACGCCGGAGTCCTCTTGTACCGAGCGTGCAGCGCGCCCATGCACCGTCACGAACCACCCTGGTGGGAAGTCCGGAGAGTGAACATTCGGGGCCACGTCGGCGACGTTCTTCAGGCCGGCCTTCTGAACATGGCCCCGGCTCGCCTCTCCATTCGGACGGTAGTAGATCCCAAGGTCAGCCCTCGGCGACACCGGCACCGTGGCGGGAGCATGGTCCGCCACGGCAATCCAGCGCCCCGCGCGATCGAAGGTGCAAGCGGGAGCGAAAATCAGCCTTCGCTGCGCCACGCTCACCGAGACGATCCTCCCGTACCAGCCTCCACTACCGAGGCGCCTCACGCTACTTGTGTCGGAACAGCCGGAGGCGACAGCAGTGACTGCGAAGGACGCGAACAGTCCGAAAGCCAGGATCTTCCGCACGCTCCCAGTATCGGTGCATCGGCACCAGCCACACTGCCCCAGCCTCCGGACGGCCTGGGCTAGGGTGGCGCGCGTGAGGGGGCGCGTCGGATTCGGGCTGCTGGTCGCCGCGCTGACGGTTGCCGCCGCTGCAGCGGCGAAGCCCGTGCCACCGCCGAGGGGTGCGCTGACGCAGCTGAAAGGGAAGGCGGGCTGCGTGAGCGTCGCCGCGCGCAGCAGTTGCACGCCGGCGCGTGCGGTCGCGGGCGCGAGCTTGATCGCCCTGAGCCCGGACGGGAGGACCGCGTACGTTGCGACCGCGAGTGGTCTTGTCGTCCTCCGCCGGAACCCGACCACGCTCGCTCTCAGCCAGCTCGCCGGCCCCGCCGGCTGCCTCACTCCGACCGGTACCGGCGGCGCGTGCACGACGAGCCACGGGAAGGTCGAGACGCCCTCGGAGGACACGGCCGCGCTCGCGGTCAGCCCGGACGGACGCAACGTCTACGCCCTCGGCACGGTCGGGTCGGGCTCGGCGATCCTCTCCTTCGCGCGCGACGGACAGACCGGAGCGCTCACCCAGCTCGCCGGGACGGCCGGCTGTATCGCCGACTCCGGCGTCGCCGGCTGTGCGACCGGCACGGCGTTCGCCAGGCTCGGCGGCATGCAGAACGGCGGGCTCGTCGTGAGCCCGGACGGCAAGAACGTGTACGTCCTCGTGTTCAGCGGCGTCGCCGTCTTCTCGCGCGACGCGAAGACCGGCGCGCTGACGCAGCTCCCGGAGCCGAACGGCTGCATCCTTCAGGGCAAGTCGAAGCAGTGCGCGGCCGGCAAGTGGCTCGCCGACGACGACACGATCGCGATCAGCCCCGACGGGCGCGACGTCTACGTCGCCGGCGGCGACCTCGACTCCGCGACGGGCGCCGCAGGCATGGCGATCCTCAGGCGCGACGCGGCGACGGGAGCGCTCGCCGACACGGGCTTCGGCGGCTGCCTCGACCGCGGCGGCGACTGCGGAACCGCGACGAACGCGGCGTCCGGCGCCACCGCGCTCGCGATCTCGCCGGACGGCAGGAACGTCTACGTCACGGACGACGAGTTCTCGACGATCCTCTCGCGCGATCCGGCGACAGGGAAGCTCTCGTTCCGGGCATCCGGCTCGTTCGCCGGGCCGGTCGCACTCAGCCCGGACTCGGCGACCCTGTACGCAGGCGGCGCCTCGCTCGCGATCGCCGCGCGGGATGCCACAGGGAAGCTGAAGCGGCTCGCGGCGCCGTTCGGGTGTGTTGCTCTGAACGCGAAGTCGTGCGCGCACGTGAGGCCGTTCGGCCCGGTCCAGGGCCTCGCGGTCAGCCGCGACGGGCGGGCCGTCTACGTCACCGCCGACAGCGCCGTGCTCGCATTCGCGCGCAAGCGTTGACGGCTCGGCTCGCCGTGCAGGAGTACCTCGACGCCTACGACTCCCAGCTTCGGACCGACGCCGAGACTCCGAGCGCGATTGCGGTGACGCGGCTCGGGCCGCTGCGGCTCGTCACGTTCGCGGGTGGCCGCGGCTTCGTCACGTACCGCGATCTCGGAGGCGCCGACGCTCCGACGATCGCGCGTTGGGTCGAAGAGGCTCTGGTGCACTACCGCGAGGATGCTGCGATCACGCGTGTCGAGTGGAAGACGCGGGGGCACGATCGCGCGCCCGGGCTTCACGAAGCGCTGGTACGCAACGGCTTCGTGCCGGACGAGCCGGAGTCGATCATGATCGGCGGAGTCGCGCTCCTGGCGGTCGACTGCCCGCCGCCGGAGGGCGTCGAGCTCAGGACGGTGACGACCGAAGCCGACGTGCGAGCGCTCAGCGAGCAACAGGAAGCGATTTTCGGCGGGGACTTCGCCGACGAGATGACCGACGCGCTGCTGCGTCGGCTGGCCCGCAACGACGGAATGGAGCTCTGGGTCGCCGAAGCCGAAGGCGAGATCGTGAGCTCGGGCCGGCTCGAGCCCGTCGCCGGCAGCGAGTTCGCAGGCATCTGGGGCGGCGCGACGCTCCCCGAATGGCGCGGCCGCGGCATCTACCGGGCGCTCACGGCTGCCCGCGCACGGTCGGCGCTGCGCCTCGGCAAGAGGCTGATCCACAGCGACTCGACCGAGGACTCGCGGCCGATCCTCGAACGAGCCGGGCTCGTGAAGGTCTCGACCACGACGCCCTACCGGTGGCGCCGATGAGTTCGACCGGCGTGCACGGTCTCAGTCATGACCCACGGACCCGAGGAGGGACGATGAAGTTCATGCTCTTCACCTATCGCGACCCGAGCGTGCAGCTCGATCCGGAGCAACGGGCGGCGATCCCGCCTGCCGTGGCGGCGTGGTGCGAGGAGATGGAAGCGCGCGGCGTGCGCCTCGGCGGTCACGTACTCGCCGCTCCCGCGGAGGCGCGGACGATCCGCGTGCGAGACGGCGAGACCGAGGTCGGCGAGGGGGCGCTGAACGACCAGGCCCTTCACCACGTCGCCGGCTTCAACATCCTCGAATGCGCCGATGTCGACGAGGCGATCGAAGTTGCGGCCAGGAACCCGGGCGCGAGCTTCGGCATCCTGGAGCTGCGAGCGATCGAGGCCTAGGCCGGCTTGCCGCCCTCGACCCAGCGGCGAAGGAGATCGACCTGCTCGGGCGGCCACTGCCCGTAGCAGGGCATCGCTCCGGTGCTGACCGACTCGAGGATCGCGTCGGCGTGGGTGCTGACGTCGTCGTACGACCAGAGGTCGAAGTGCGACTGCATCGAACCGCGGTCGCGTGCGTTGAACAGGGGCTTGATGTCGGTCTCGAACCCGGGAGTTGCGGTGCTCATGACGCTCCTCTCGTCGACTTCTCGCGGACCTTGTCGGCCAGGTAGCCGTGGACGAACTGCACCGCCATGGCGCCCTCGCCGACTGCGGTGGCACAACGCTTCGTCGAGCCAGAGCGGACGTCGCCGGCGGCGAACACTCCCGGCAGGCTCGTCTCGAGGAGCGCGTTCGCGCCTGCCGCCGACCCGGTGAGCACGAAGCCGTCGTCGGCGCGGCTGACCGCGTCGCCGAGCCAGTCGGTGCACGGCGCAGCGCCGAGGAAGAAGAACAGGAAGTGCAACGGAAGACGCTCGCCTCCCTTCAGCGTGACCGCCTCCAACTTGCCGTCGTCGCCGTGGAGACCGGCGATCTCGCTGCGGTCACGGACGACGACGCCGGACTTCTCGAGCTCGCGCACGAGGTAGTCGGACATCGTCTCGCGGAGGTCGCCGCGGCGGTGCAAGAGCGTCACGAGCGCTCCTCCTTTCGCCAGCCAGACGGCGGCCTGCCCGGCCGAGTTGCCGCCGCCGACCACGCCGACGCGCGAGGCTCCGCACACCTGCGCCTCCGGTGGTCCGGCCGCGTAGAACGCGCTGATCCCTTCGTACTCGTGGAGCTCGTCGAGCGGGAGGCGCCTGTACTGCGCACCGGTCGCGAGCAGGGCTGCGGACGCGACGATCTCGTGACCTTCCTCGAGCCGGACGCGATAGCCGCCGTTCAGCCGCTCGAGCGCCTCGGCGCGGTACGGCGTCGCCGTCCGGGCGTTGAACTTGCGAGCCTGCGTGACGGCACGGCTCGTCAACTCGGCGCCGCTGATCCCGGCAGGGAAGCCGAGGTAGTTCTCGATCCGCCGTGACGAGCCGGCCTGGCCACCGAGCGCGGTGCTCTCGATCACGAGCGTGTTCAGGCCTTCGGACGCGCCGTAAACCGCGGCTCCGAGGCCGGCCGGACCGGCGCCGACGACGAGCAGGTCGACCTCCTCGCGAGGCGCCAGCTCGCGTCCGACGCCGAGCAAGCGCAGGACTTCGCCGGTCGATGGTCCGTGGAGCTCCGGGCCGCCGGGAAGTCGCACGACAGGCAGGCTCGCTGCGTCGAGTCCGGCGACGACTTCGGCCGCAGTCTCGTCGTGCACCGGATCTCGCCACGTGAAGGGGATCCGGTTGCTGCGGGCGAAGTCGAGCATCCGCATCGTCGGGTCGGACGACTGGGGGCCGATCACCTCCATGCCGATGCCCTGAACGGTCTGCAGCGCCTCGCGGCGCGCGATGAAGGTCGACAGGAGCAGGTCGCTGAACGGCCCGTCCTCGAAGAGGATGGGCTTCAGCACCTCGCGGTCGACCGCGAGGTAGCGCAGCGGTTTCGTGACCCTCGCGGTCACGAACACGGTCTGGCCGGAAAGCAGGTTCATCTCGCCGAGGAAGCCCGCCGGCCCGTGCCTGACGATCTCGTTGCCCGCGGCGTCGACGATCGTCACCTCGCCTTCGAGAATCGCGATGAACGGATAGCCACGGTCGCCGATCCGGTAGAGCACATCGCCGACGGCAGCGCTGCGCTCCTCGCCGAGACCGGCCAGCATCGAGAGCTGCGAGGGGGAGAGCGCCGGGCTCGCCGGGGGTTCCATCGGACGAGAGTAGTCGTCGCGGAGAGGCTGGGAGAGGCTCCTAGCCGGCGGCGCTCGCGATCCGCTCGGGCGGAGTGGGGTGGCTCGACCAGGCGAGGTAGGCGAGCCGGGGCGGGGCGAGGTCGGCGAGGTTGGCGAGCGCAAGCCGGTGGTGGGTGCTGACGAAGGCGTCGCGGTCGTTCGTGAGCTGCAGGGAGAACGCGTCCGCCTCGCGCTCCCAGCGTCTCGAGAGTGCCGAGCCGAGCGGTGAGGTCAGCACTCCGAGAACGGAGGCGACGAGGAGAACGAACGGGATCACGCGCGGGTCGCCCGCACCTGTGACGCCGATCGCAGCGCGGAGGCCGGCCGACTCGAGCATCGCCCAGACCAGGACGACGAAGCCGGCGGCGGCAAGCATGCCGAGGACCGTGCCCTTGACGACGTGCTGCTTCCGGCGATGGCCGAACTCGTGCGCGACGACGAGGTGAAGCTCGGGCGACGTGGCCTCGCCGAGGAGCGTGTCGAACACGACGACACGGCGGCTGCGGCCGATCCCGGAGACGTAGGCGTTGACCTTCCGGGTCCTCCTGCTCGCGTCGGCGACGAGGACGTGTCCGATCGGGACGCCTGCCCGGTCCGCAAGTGCGCGGAGGCTCGCTGCGAGGCCGGCGTCGTCGAGCGGGCGGAAGCGATTGAACAGCGGTTCGAGGAGGAGCGGAGCAAGGAATCCGAGGACGAGCACGAGTCCGGCTGCGGCCAGCCCGACGGGAACCGGCCAGAAGTGAGGCCAGGCGTGGGCGGCGGCGACGAACCCGACGAGCCACGTACAGCCGAGGACAAGCCCGATCGCAAGCCCCTTGAGGCGGTCGATCGCCCAGGCGAGGCGGGTCTGCGTCGAGAAGCCCCACTCGTGTTCGTGGCGGTAGCCGGCCCAGTAGCGAATCGGCAGCCCGGCCAGCGTCGTCACGGCCAGGACGAGCGCCGCGAACGTGAACGCACGCCCCCACCAGGGCAGGCCGTCCGTGACGCCGTAGAGCCTGGAGCCCAGCGGGCCGAAGGTGAGCAGGGAGAGCAGTGCGAGATCGAGCCCGATCGCGGCCACGGCTGCGAGATAGAGCGGCCGGTGGTAGCGGTGCGCTCGCTCGATCTGCTCGCGCGTGAACGGCGGCGTCACGATGGACGGAGATTGCGCGTCTCGGCGCGGGCCTCGCGCCACCAGATGATCTCGTAGCCGTGCAGGCAGACCCAGGTCGCGGTCACGAGGGCGAGGGCGGCGAGAGCCGGTACGACGAGCGCGGCGGGAAAGAGCACGGCGAAGACGATGCTCGCGACGAGCCGGCCGCGGCCGAGGGTTCGCGACGTGCGATAGCGGATCGCGACGTAGCTGGCGACGTACAGTGCGGATCCTCCGCAGAGCGCCAGCGCCGAGACCGTGTCGAGGTCGTGCCTGACGTGGGCGACCGCCGTCCGCATCGCGAAGGCCGTCAGGACGATGCCGACGACCATCGGCAGGTGCAGGTAGCTGTAGACGTCCCGGGCGAGGGCGATCCGGGCGGCTCCTTGCCGCTCGTTGAGGACACGCTCGAAACGGACGGCGAAGAAGTCGAAGTAGGCGACCCAGAACGACGTGGCGACCGCGAGACCGAGCAACGCGGCGATGACCACCCGGGCGCTGAAGGACGTCTCCCTGGCGCCCACGCCGACCGCGATCAGCGACTCGCCGAGCGCGATGATGATGACGAGCCCGTGCCGCTCGACGAAGTGGGCGGGATGGAGCCGCCAGGCGCTCGTGTCGTTCAGCGCCGGCCCGAACATCCCGATCGCGAGCGCCGCCAGCCAGAAGTACGGGCGCAGGTCGTCGGAGACGAATGCGGCGACCAGGATCACCGTCGCTGCGATCAGTGACGAGCGGGCCATGCGCAACACGGCCCCGAACAGATCGGGATCGCCGCGCGCCGCGAGTGCGTAGAGCGTGACGTGCATCAGGTTGACGACGAGGAAGGCGATGCCGAACAGGAGCGCGTGCTCGGTGAAGGCGGTCGGCACGACGAGGGCCGCGACGAACATGGCCGCCATGGCCACGAGCAGCGCGGCCAGCACGGCGTCCCGGTCGGGCGAGATCGTGTTCGTCAGCCAGGCGTACCCCGTCCAGGCCCACCAGAGCGTGCTGAGGAGCAGTACGCCGCGCGCGAGTCCGTGCCACGTCGGGTTGTCGGCGAGGTAGGCGGTGACCTGGGTGAGCCCGAACACGAACACGAGGTCGAAGAAGAGCTCGAAGGGCGTGACCCGCTGCTCCTGCTCCGACTGAACTTCGCTCACACGCGGACGCTAGCGCGAGCGTTCGTGCGACAACACGCAGATAGGCTCCGGACCCATGGCATCCGCTCCGGCCGAGGGCAACCCGCTCCTCGAAGGCCTGCGCGCTCGCAGGGTGGCCGACCCGTGCGCGCTGACGATCTTCGGCGCCTCCGGGGACCTGGCGCAGCGGAAGCTGATGCCGGCGCTCTACTCGCTCGCGTTTCGGCGCCTTCTGCCCGAGCGGTTCGGGATCGTCGGCGTCGCCCGTTCGGAGCACACGACCGAGCAGTTCCGCGAGCTGATGAAGGAAGCGGTCGAGGAGCACGCCCGCGATCCGTTCCGCGACGACGTCTGGGACGGTCTCGCCGCCGGCATCGCGTACGTCGCCGCCGACTTCGCCGACGACTCTGCGGTCGGGCGCGTCGCGGATGCGCTGACGGAGCTGGACGCGGAACGCGGTACCGCCGGCAACCGCCTCTACTACCTGGCGGTGCCGCCGTCGGCGTTCTCGACGATCGTCGCCGGGCTCGGGGAGTGGCGCAGCACCGAAGGGTGGACGCGGCTGATCGTGGAGAAGCCGTTCGGGCACGACCGGGAGTCGGCTGCCGCGCTCGACGCCGAGCTCTCCGAGCACTTCGAGGAGAGCGAGATCTTCCGGATCGACCACTACCTCGGCAAGGAGACGGTGCAGAACATGCTGGCGCTGCGGTTCGCGAACGGCATCTTCGAGCCCGTCTGGAACCGGCAGTTCGTCGACCACGTGCAGATCACCGTCGCCGAGTCGCTCGGCATCGGTTCGCGCTCCGGCTTCTACGAGCAGGCGGGCGCGATCCGCGACATCTTCCAGAACCATCTGCTCCAGCTCCTGGCGTTGACGGCGATGGAGCCGCCGATCGACTTCACGGCCGAGTCGGTGCGGAACGAGAAGGTGAAGGTGCTGCGGGCGCTGCAGACGCCGGGCCCGCAGCAGGTCATCCGCGGCCAGTACGGACGCGGCTACATCGAAGGCGTCGAGGTGCCGGGCTATCGCGAGGAGACGGGTGTTCGACCGGACTCGATGACCGAGACGTACCTGGCCGCGAAGCTGTACGTCGACAACTGGCGCTGGGCCGGCACGCCGTTCTACGTCAGAACAGGCAAGCGGCTGCCGCGCCGCGAGACGACGATCGCGATCGAGTTCAAGCGCGCGCCGCACCCGCCGTTCGAGGAAACGGCCGCGGAGGGCCTCCGCTCGAACGTGCTGATCGTGCACATCCAGCCGCACGAGGGCGTGTCGCTCGAAATCGGGGCGAAGGTGCCGGGCCAGGGCATGTCCCTGCGGAACGTGCACATGGACTTCCTCTACGGCGGCGCCTTCCGCACCGGGCTGCCGGAGGCCTACGAGCGCCTGATCCTCGACACGCTGCTCGGCGACGCGACCCTGTTCACCCGCGCCGACGAGGTCGACGAGCAGTGGGCGCTCGTGGACGCGATCATCGCCTCCTGGCAGCGCGACCGGCCCGCGTTCCCCAACTACGCGGCAGGCGACTGGGGGCCGCCTTCGGCGAACGAGCTTCTGCTCGAGGACGGACGCACGTGGCGGCGGCACTGACCTCCGGCCACGCCGTCAGGCGCTGGTCAGGCGAGAACGTGACCATCGGCCAGATCGAGCGGGCGCTCGCCGACCTGCGCAGCGAGGATCCGGAGGGGACGCCGCTGCTGCGGACGAGCGTGATGACGCACCTGGCGTGGCTCCCGCCGGAGTGGGTCGAGCGCGGCCGCGAAACTCTGGCCGGTCTGGGCGAGCGGCACCCGTCGCGGACGATCCTGCTCGTCCCGCAACCGGACGCGGGCAGCGATCGGCTGGACGCGGTCGTCCGGCTCGAGCAGTTCTCGGGCGGGGAGGACGAGGGCGACATTGCCACCGAGGTCGTGGAGCTGCACCTACTCGGGGAGCGCACCAGGGCGCCGGCGAGCATCGTCGAGCCGCTGCTCGTCTTCGACCTGCCCGTGTTCCTGCGCTGGCGAGGCCTGCCGCCGTTCGGGAGCAGCGAGCTGGAGCAGCTCGTCGACGTGACCGACCGCCTGATCGTCGACAGCACCGAATGGCCGGGGCTGCCGCGGCCGTACGCCGAGTTGTCCGGGTTGTTCGACAAGGCGGCGGTTTCCGACATCGCCTGGGCGCGGACGAGCCGCTGGCGCGCCCACCTGGCGACGTTCTGGCCGGAGATCGCAAGCGTCCGGACGATTCGCGTGCGAGCCACCGAGGCACAGGCGCATCTCCTCCGCGGCTGGCTTGCGTCACGTCTCGGGCACCCGGTCGGCCTCGAGCACGAGCCCGCCGAGCGTCTCGAGGGCGTGGCGCTCGACGGCGAGCCGGTGCCGCTGCCGCCGGGGGACCCGCCGAGCTCGAGCGAGCTGCTCTCCGACGAGCTGGACGAGTACGACCGCGACCGTGTCTACGAGCAGGCCGCAGTCGCCGCTGCGCAGGCGCAGCTCATCTGACGGCCTTCTTCACCAGCGCGCGGATCTTCTTCTCCTCGGCAGCGGTGAGCTCTTTCAGGGCGAACGCGACCGGCCACATCGCGCCCTGGTCGAGCTTGGCACTGTCGTTGAAGCCGAGCATCGCGTACCGCTCCTTGAATTTCCCGGCGTCGCGGAAGAAGCAGACGACCTTGCCGTCCCTGGCGTAGGCCGGCATTCCGTACCAGGTCTTCGGCGTGAGATCGGGTGCGGCGTCCTTGACGATCGCGTGCACCCGCTTGCCGATGGCGCGGTCGCGCGGCGACATGCCGGCAAGCGCGGCGCGAACGGCGTCTTCGCCCTCGGCCGCGGTTTTCAGCTCCTTCGCGCGAGCCCTCATCGCGGCCTTCTCCTCCGCGGAGAAGCCTGGTTTCTTCGTGGCCGCGGCGGGCTTCTTTCCTTTGTCGGCGGCAGGACTCATGGAGCTCCTTTCGTTCAGTTGTCGGTGGCGATGCGGCGCTCGTCCGGCTCGATCGGATAGTCGTTGATGCTGGCGTCGCGACGGCGCATGAGGCCGTGGTCGTCGAACTCCCAGTGCTCGTTGCCGTGGCTCCGCCACCACTGGCCGTCCGGGTCGCGCGACTCGTACTCGAAGCGCACCGAGATGCGATTGCCGGCGAAGCACCAGAGCTCCTTCTTCAGCCGGTAGTCGAGCTCGCGGCTCCACTTGCAGCGAAGGAAGTCGACGATCGCGTCACGGCCCTCGAAGAACTCGTCACGGTTGCGCCACTTCGAGTCAGGCGTGTAGGCGAGCGCGACGCGCTCCGGGTCGCGTGTGTTCCACGCGTCCTCGGCGGCCTGTACCTTCTGACGTGCTGTCTCCTCGGTGAACGGCGGGACCGGTGGCCTCGTCTCGGGCGTGCTCATCCGGAGAGGCTACTTTCCGGACGATGGAGCTCGCCGACGTCAGCCGGCTGGCGGCCCAGCTCGAGGGCGTCTCCGAGAGTCGCCGCGAAGGCAAGCTGAACTGGCGCTACCGCGGGCGGTTGGTCGCGCGGCAGCTGGACGACACGCACGTCGTCATCCGCGCGTCGTTCGAGCTCCGGGACTTCCTGCTCCAGTCGTTTCCCGAGACGTTCACGGCGCCGGGGCGCTTCGCGAAGCACATGATGGTCGTCGCAGACCTCGAACGCGGCAACGCCGATGCCGTCGAGGACGCCGTCATCAGCGCCTGGGAGCTGCAGTCGGGACGCTAGGAGAGTGCCGACGCGCTCGGGCGGCCGGCCACGGCGGCGCGGATCTTCTCGGTCCGCGGAAACTCCGCCGCGAGGTCGAGCGGCCAGCCGACGACGGTGAGCAGCACCGGGCCGCAGGCGCAATCGGCGATCGTGAAGGCGCCGCCGGTCACGGTGCCGTCGTCGGCAACGAAGCGCTCGAACAGCTCGAAGCCCTCGCGCGCGCCCGGAAGCTCGCGCTCGACCCGCTCCGGGTCGGCGTTCTCCGGGTGCGGCGTGCCCGCCTCGTCGCGGGTCTCGGCAACGAGCACACGATAGAGCGGGACGATCCGAGGGAACATCATCGTCGCCCAGGCGTCGAGCGCCCAGTCGACGCGCGCTCTGGCGGCGAGGTCGCTCGGATACAGGTCGTCGCGGCCCTCGCGAGCAGCCAGATAGCGGAGGATCGCCTGCGACTCCGCCAGCACGAGCTCGCCGTCCTTGATCGCGGGTACGCCGCCGAACGGGTTCAGCTCCAGGTACCAGTCTGGGCGAGGCCGCGCCCGCGGGACGGGCACATGCTCGAACTCGAGCCCGAGCTCTGCGAGCAGCAGCCGCACCTTCCGCGCGTTCCCCGAGGTGGGGAAGTCGTAGAGCGTCAGCGCCACGGGGCGACTCTATCTTCCGGGGGCTAGTGTGGACGCGTGGCCGCGGGGGCGTTCACGATCAAGGCGCTGGACGAGTCGACGTGGGACGCCTTCGCCGAGCTCGTGGAAGCGAACAACGGCGTCTTCGGCGGCTGCTGGTGCATGGGCTTCCACCCCGACGGGGTCGGCAACACCCCGCCGACGGTGAACCGCGAACGGAAGCTCGAACGGGTCCGGGCAGGGACGGCCCATGCAGCGCTCGTCTTCGACGGGGACGACTGCCTCGGCTGGTGCCAGTTCGGATCGCCCGCCGAGCTGCCGAAGATCAAGAGCCGCGCCGCGTACGAGAAGGGTCTTACCGACTCGCCGGACTGGCGCATCGCCTGCAACTTCGTCGGCAAGGGCCACCGTCGCAAGGGCGTGGCCACGGCGGGTCTGGCGGGCGCGCTCGAGCTGATCGCGGGCCTCGGCGGCGGCATCGTCGAGGGCTACCCGGAGGACGCCGCGTCGGTGCCGGCCGGCTTCCTCTTCAACGGCGCGCTCTCCACCTACGAGCAGCTCGGCTTCGTGCGTGACCGGCAGATCGGCAAGCACCGCTGGGTCATGACCAGGATCGTTGCGCCCGCCTAGCCTCCGTCGCGGGTCCGCAGCCAGTAGCGGATGAAGTAGATCGGGATCGCGATGGTCACCGCCAGAAACGTGAAAATGCCCCAGGCGGTGGCGTGGCGGTTCCCGCGGCGGTCGGCGTGCCGGAAGATCAGCATCGCGAGCGCGGCGCTGATCGCGACGAGGGTGACGAACTCGCCGGGCGAGCTCGTGGTGAGGCTCGCCTCGATCACGCCCGGGATCGTCGCACGTCGCTAGGTTTTGCGGCGATGCCGACCCGCGAGGCAGCCTGTCACTGCGGCCAGCTCCGGCTCGAGGTCGAGGGCGAGCCGATCCGCGTCTCGATCTGCAACTGCCTGCCGTGCCAGCGCCGGACGGGCAGCGCGTTCGGTGTGCAGGCCGGCTTCCGGCCCGACCAGGTGCAGGTTCACGGACGCTTCGACGACTTCTCGCGCGTCTCGGACGAGGCCGACCGCAAGGAGCACGTCTTCCACTTCTGTCCCGACTGCGGCTCGTCCGTCTTCCAGACCGAGCCCGACGAGCCTGACCGGGTCGTCGTCTTCGTCGGCGCCTTCGCCGACCCGGCCTTCCCACAGCCGACCGAGTCCGGCTACGACTCGCGACGGCATGCGTGGGTCGGTCTGCCGGACTCGATCATCCAGTACGCGCCGGAGCTCTGGGACTCGGCGCGGCCGCTCTACGTGGCCGGTCGGTACGCGGAGGCGGCCGATCGGGGCAAGGAGCTGATCGAGGCACGCCCGGATCAGCCGTACCTCTACTTCAACGTCGCGTGCTGCGAGAGCCTCGCCGGCCGGTCGGCAGACGCCGTCGAGCACCTGCGCCGCGCGATCGACATGTGGGACGGCTGTCGCGAGATGGCCCGGCAGGACACCGATTTCGACCCGATCCGCGACGGCCCGGCGTTCCGGGAGCTGGTCGGCCCGTAGCCGCGGCGCCGCTTCCGCACGTTCTCTGGCTCGGCGGGCCGCCCTGCTCGGGGAAGACCTCGATCGCGCTGCTGCTCGCAGGCCGGCGCGACTTGCGCGCCTACAACTCCGACCTCCACACCTGGGAGCACCATGACAAGGCGGTCGAGCGCGGGTGGACGGCCGGGACGTTCTGGGAGACCGCGACACCCGACGAGCAGTGGCTCACCGAGCCCGACGAGATCGTTCGCCGGACGCTGGACGCGAACGCGGAGCGGTGCCGGCTGATGCTCGAGGACATCGAGGCGCTGCCTGATTCGCCGCTCGTCGTCGCGGAAGGCACGCCGCTCCTGCCGTGGCTCGTCGCCGATCGGGTCGCCGGTCCCGGGCACGCCGTTTGGCTCGTCCCGAGTCCGGAGTTCCAGCGCGCTCGGCTGCTGGAACGCCCGCGAATCTCGTTCGAACGGACGTCCGATCCGGAGCGTGCGCTGGAAAACCGAGTCCAGCGCGAGGTCGCCGTCGGCGAGCTGATCGAGCATGGCGCGCGCGAGCGAGGCTTCCGCGTGATCCGCGTCGACGAGTCGCGTGGGCTGCTCGAGGTCGCGGCCGAGGTCGAGCAAGCGTTTGGCGAGGCGATCGCCGCCGGGCCGCGCGCGTCGACGGCTGCGGCGCGCTTCGAGCTGCGGCGGCGCCACAACCGCCAGGTGCACCGGCAGGTGTCCGCTTACTTCTCGCGGGTGCCGGGCGCCGGCGACCCGGCCGCGTCGCCGGTGCCGTTCGGCTGCGAGTGCGGCGCGAGCGGCTGCCTCGGTCGGACGAGCGCGACGCTGGACGCGGCCGCGCAGGCGTTCGCAGGAGACGCCCGACTGCTCGCGGACGGGCATGAGGCGGCCTGATGGCGAGGACGCCCGCGATCACCGCGGCGGAACGGGCCGGGATCGACTTCCGGGTCCACGAGTACGAGCACGAGGAGGCGGCCGAATCGTACGGGCTCGAGGCCGTGGAGAAGCTGGGCGTCGACGCTGCGCGCGTGTTCAAGACGCTCGTGGTCTCCGTCGACGGGCGGCTCGAGGTCGCGGTCATTCCCGCGGCCGCCCGGCTCGACCTGAAGGCGCTCGGCAAGCGAGCCGAGCTCGCCGACATGGGCCGTGCCGAGTCGGCGACCGGTTACGTGGCCGGAGGGATCAGCCCGCTTGGCCAGCGGAAACGCCTGCCGCTCCATCTCGACGCGTCGGCGCTCCACCACGAGACGATCTTCGTCAGCGCCGGCAGGCGCGGGCTCGAGATCGAGCTCGACCCGCGCGACCTCGCGCGTTTGACGGACGCGCGCGTAGCCGCGGTCAGCCGCTGACCGGTGCCGCCGCCAGCGCGACTCTCGTGCCGTCGGAGTCACCGAGGACAGCGGCCGGGTCGAACTCCGATTCGACCTGCTCCACCGGCGCCCCGAGGGCATCGAGGAACGCGTCCGGTGGATCGAGGAAGCCGATCGCGGGCGTCTTGTAGTGCATCGGGACGACGAGTCGCGGCCAGAGCGCCCTCACGAGTTCGGCCGCTGGGCCGCCGCCGATCGTCGGCCCGCCACCGGCAGGTACGAACAGCACGTCGACCTCGCCGATCGCCTGCGCCTGCTCCGGGCGCAGCGCGGGCTGGCCGAAGTCGCCGAGGTGGCAGAAGCGGAGCCCGTCGAGCTCGAAGCGGAAGATCGTGTTCGGCCCGCGCTGGGTGCCGGCGACGTCGTCGTGTTCGGAGGCGACGCCGACGATCTCGCCGATCGGCGACTCGAACGTGCCCGCAGTCGAGCGGAACGTCGCCGGCGAGCCGATGGCGCATTCCACGCCGTTGTGGTCGCCGTGCTCGTGCGTGATCAGCAGCACGTCGGCTGCGACCGGCTCGATCTCCGGGTAGTCGAAGGTCATCCCGCGTGCCTTGGCCTGTTCGCCGATGGCCCCGAACGGGTCGATCAGCACCGTCTGCTCGCCCGAGAGCAGGAAGGCGGATTGGCCGTACCAGCGGATGCGCATTGCAGTCCTCCCCTAGCTTTGGGTGAGCCGGTCGAGCAGCGGCACGGCCCGGATCAGGATCTCTTGCTCCTCGGCGGTGAGCTGCGTCGCGATCGCCTCGGCGAGCCAGCCCTCGCGGCGCCGCCGGTCGTCCTGGAAGCGCGCGAGCCCTTCGTCGGTGAGCTCGATCAGGATCTGGCGCCTGTCGAGCGGGTGCGGGCGGCGCGCGACGTACCCGGCGGATTTGAGCTCGGCGATCGTGTGCGCCATCGACTGCGGGCGGACACGCTCGGCCGCGGCCAGCGCGCTGGTCGTCTGCGGGCCTTCGCTCTCGAGCCGGGCGAGGACGGTGCCGTGCGAGAGCGGGAAGGTGTTCTCGGCGCGGAGCCGCCGGACGAGCCGGCCGAGCACGTTGCGGAGCTCGGCGGCCGACTTCGTCACGTTGGTCGTCGCAGGCATGGCCAAAGTCTACAGGTAAACTGAACAGAATGACTGAAGTTCTCGAGCCGCTCGTACCGGAGCAGGCGGTCCGGTCGCACGCCGCGCCCGACCGCTACAAGTGGGTCGCGCTGTCGAACACGACGATGGCGATGCTGCTGGCCACGATCGACGCGTCGATCATGCTCGTGGCGATGCCGGACGTGTTCCGCGGCATCCATCTCGACCCGCTGGCCTCGGGCAACAGCTTCTACCTGCTCTGGATGATCCTCGGGTTCCTCGTCGTCACGAGCGTCCTCGTCGTCAGCCTCGGGCGCCTCGGCGATCTCTACGGCCGCGTGCGGATGTACACGCTCGGATTCGTCATCTTCACGGTCGCGTCGCTCTTGCTCTCGGTCGACTGGCTGCACGGCCGGGCCGGAGCCGACTGGCTGATCGTCTTCCGCATCGTCCAGGGCATCGGGTGCGCCTTCCTGCTCGCGAACGCGGCGGCGATCCTGACCGACGCCTTCCCCGCGAACCAGCGCGGGCTCGCGCTCGGCATCACGAACGTCGTCTCGATCAGCGGCCTGTTCATCGGGCTCGTGGTCGGCGGCGTGCTGGCGCCGATCGACTGGCGGCTGATCTTCCTCGTCTCCGTGCCGTTCGGCCTCTTCGGGACGATCTGGTCGCGGACGAGCCTGCGCGAGATCCACAGTCGCCGGCACGCATCCATCGACTGGGCGGGAAACGTCACCTTCGCCGCCGGGCTGATTTTGATCATGATCGGCATCACCTACGGCATCCGGCCGTACGGCGGCTCGGCGATGGGGTGGGAGAACCCGTTCGTGATCTCCGCGCTCGCGATCGGGGCCATGCTGCTGGCCGTCTTCGTCCTGATCGAGCGCCGCGCGCGCGAGCCGATGTTCCACCTCGACCTTTTCCGGAGCCGCGCGTTCACGTTCGGCACGCTCTCGACCTTCCTGTCCTCGGTGGCGCGCGGCGGGCTGATGTTCATGCTGATCATCTGGCTCCAGGGCATCTGGCTGCCCGAGCACGGCTACTCCTTCACGTCGACGCCGCTCTGGGCCGGGATCCTGATGCTGCCGCTGACGGTCGGCTTCCTCTTCGCCGGGCCTCTGTCCGGCTTCCTGTCAGATCGCTACGGCGCCCGCTGGTTCGCGACCGGCGGGATGCTCGCCACGGCGCTCGCCTTCGGCCTGCTGATGCTGCTGCCGGTCGAGTTCACCTACTGGGAGTTCGCGGCGATCCTGTTTCTCCTCGGCGCGGCGATGGGTGCCTTCGCATCTCCGAATCGCGCGAGCGTGATGAACAGCCTGCCCGCCCGCCACCGCGGCGCGGGCGCCGGCATGAACCAGACGTTCCAGAACTCGGCGCAGGTGCTGTCGATCGGGATCTTCTTCACGCTGATGATCGTCGGCCTGTCGTCGACCTTGCCGCACACGCTGTCGGCCGGTCTCCAGGCCCACGGCGTCGCAGCGAGCGAGGCGACGCGTATCGGGAACGTGCCGCCGGTCTCCGTGCTGTTCGCGTCGTTCCTCGGCTACAACCCGGCCGAGCAGCTCCTCGGGCCGCACGTGCTCCATCACCTCAGCGCGGCGAACGCGGCCACGGTCAGCGGTCGCACGTTCTTCCCGAGCCTGCTCAGCGGCCCGTTCCAGTCCGGCCTGCACGAGGCGTTTGCGTTCGCGATCGTCGCCTGCCTCGTCGCAGCCGCCGCGTCCTGGTCGCGCGGCACGCGGCACGTGCACGGCGATGAGTTTGCAGCCTCCGTTCCGTCTGAGTAGTAGGAACCCCCGACGGAACAGGGGAGAGCGACGCGAAGCTCTCCCGCCTCGCCCAGCGTCGGTTTCGGCCATGTCTGAGTGACAGTCACCCGGACCTGGCCGGAACGGCCATAGCCCGCGCCGGGCGGCTCCATGGCGACGACCGAAACGTCCGCTTCCGACCCCGCGTGCGCTCTCGAGTCGCCCCTCGGCCGTCTCCCCGCGGGCCAGGTCCTAGTGACTGTCCCATGGGACAGTCACTAGGACCTGGCGGGAACGGACAGGTGGCTGACTTCGCGGGAGTGGCGTCTCTGCCACCATCCCGGGATGACCGCCACGGCTCCGGAGCGGACGCGCCGGCTGTCGCCCTCGCTGCGGGACGGCGAGCGGGTCAGCGCGCTCGAGCTCTTCTTCGACCTCGTCTTCGGCCTCGCGCTGACCCAGTGCACGGCGCTGATCGTGGCCGATCCGACCTGGCTGAACACCTTTCGGGCCATGCTCATCCTCGGCCTGCTCTGGTGGTCGTGGGGCGGCTACACGTGGCTGACGAGCGTGATCGACCCCGAGGACACGAGCGTCCGCCTCGCGATCTTCGCGGCGATGGCGGCGATGCTCGTCGCCGCGCTGAGCATCCACGGTGCGTTCACCGATACGGCCTGGTTGTTCGCGGGTGCATATGCCGCTCTCCGGGTCGCGCACCTCGTGCTCTTCCTCCTCGCCAGCCGCGACGATGCGGGACTGCGGCACTCGGTCGTCGGCCTCGCGATCAGCACCACGATCGGCGTCGGTCTGCTCTTTGCCGCGGCCGCTGCGGGCGGCAACGTTCGGCTGGCGCTCTGGCTGATTGCGATCGCGCTCGACGTCGGCGGGCCGCTCGTGATCGACGTCGGAGGCTGGCGGTTCGTGCCGGGCCACTTCGCCGAGCGACACAGCGGGATCATCATCATCGCGCTCGGTGAGTCGATCGTGGCGATCGGGATCGCGGCCGATACGGCGCTGGACGCGCCCGAGGTGCTCGCCGCGGTGCTCGGCGTCGCCGTCGCTGCTGCGCTCTGGTGGCTCTACTTCGACGTCGTCGCACTCGTCGCGGCCCGCCGCCTTGCGGCCGAGCCCGACCTGCGCGAGCGGAACCGGATGGCGCGGGACTCCTACTCGTACCTCCACTACTGGATGGTCGCGGGCATCGCGCTCGTCGCGGTCGGGCTCAAGGAGGCGCTTCTCCACGTGCACCACGAGCTGACGAACGTCGAGGCTGCGGCGATGTTCGGCGGAGCGGCGATCTACCTGCTGGCCCACGTCGCGTTCCGGCTCCGCAACGTCCACACGCTGAACCGGCAGCGGCTCGTGGCTGCGGGCGTGCTGTTCGCCCTGATCCCGGCCGGGTGGTCGGTGCCGCCGCTGGCCGCGCTCTCGCTGCTGACGGCGCTTCTCGTCGGATTGATCGCCTACGAGGCGCTGCGCTTCGCCGATGCCCGTGCGCGCGTCCGTTCTCAGCTGCTGGTCGAGGCGCCGGCCGAGTGAGCCCGATCGAGATCGAGACGCCGCACGGGCCGGCGCGGGCGCACGTGCGTGCGACGCCCGAGCCGCGCGGCGCGCTCGTACTCGGGCACGGCGCGGGCGGAGGAGTAGGAGCGCGCGACCTTGCCGCCGCCGCGCGCGCAGCGGAAACGGAGGGACTGACGGTCGTGCTCGTCGAGCAGCCGTACCGCGTCGCCGGACGGCGCTCGCCGGCGCCCGCCGCTCAGCTCGATGCCGCGTGGCTGGCCGTCGTCGAGCAATTGCGCGCGGACGGTCTCGTCCGCGGGCTGCTGGTGACGGGCGGCCGCTCGTCGGGCGCGCGCGTCGCGTGCCGAACGGCGGCGGCGGCCGAAGCCGCAGGCGTGCTCTGCCTCGCCTTCCCGCTGCAGCCGCCGCGTCGCACCGGGTCGAAGCCGGCGCCGAGCCGCCTGGCGGAGCTCGACGCCGTGCCGGTTCCTGTGCTGGTCGTCCAGGGGGAGAGCGATCAGTTCGGGATGCCGCCGCCGGGCCCGGCACGGAGAGTCGTCCCCGTGAAGGGGACACACAGCCTGACGGGCGACCTCGCCGTTGTCGGCGAGGTCGCCCGCACGTGGCTGGCAGAGCTGCTCGGCTAGCTCGGCGGCCCGTCCCGGCGGACGAACTCCGCCAGGCGGTCGCGGGCGCGGTCGATCGCCGCGTTGAACATCCCGAGCTCGTCGGGACCTGCGCCGCGGCTGCGGAGCAGGTTGCGCACGACGACGAGGCCTTTGAGGCGCAGGACGAGGTCGTCGAGCTCGGTGAAACGATCGATGGCTATGGCTGTCACGCTGCCTCCTCGAGTACGACGGGGGTTTCCTCGGCGGGCTCGGGGCTCTCGACCGCAGCTGCCACGGGGGCGGGGCGGACGAGCGTCGCGGCGAGAACGGAGCCTGCGACGAGGAGAGCGGCGAGCACGTAGAGCGCGGTCTGGAGCCCGTGGTGGAGCGCGACGCCGCTCGAGGCCACGGTGCCCGGATGCGAGTTGACGTAGCTGGACGTGGACGTGGCGGCGATCGCGCTGATCGCGGCGATGCCGATTGCGCCGCCGATCTGGCGGCTCGTGTTGACGAGCCCGGACGCGACGCCAGCGTCCTCACGGCCGACGCCGGAGAGGCTCGCGATCGTCACCGGGACGAACGTGAGGCTGAGCCCGCTGCCTCCGAGCACGAACGCGGGGAACAGGTCGGTGAAGTAGTCGCCGTGGACGGGGATCCGCGTCAGCAGAGCCACCGACAGCGCCGACATGAGCAGCCCGGCGACCAGCGTCCGCTGCACTCCGAAGCGCGCAACGATCGGCTGCGCCAGGTTCGACACGATCACGACCGAGCCCGCGAAGGCGACGAATGCCGCTCCCGCGCGCAGGGCCGAGTAGCCGAGCACGTTCTGCAGGTAGAGCGTCAACAGGAAGAACTCGGAGAACGTGACACCGCCGACGATCGCCATCGTCCCGTTTGCCGCCGAGAGCGTCCGCGAGCGGAAGATCCGCAGCGGCAGCAGCGGCCAGCGGGAGCGGGTCTCGACGACGACGAAGGCGAAGACGAGCGACGCGGCGCCGGCGAGCAGCGCGATCGTGCCGGGGGAGCCCCAGCCGTCGGTCGTCGCCCGCGTCAGCGCATAGACGAGCATCATCAGCCCGGCCGTGATCGTGCTCGCGCCGAGGACGTCGAAGTGACGGTGCTCGA
This sequence comes from uncultured Actinomycetes bacterium, assembly GCA_963776735.1. GTDB lineage: Bacteria > Actinomycetota > Thermoleophilia > Gaiellales > Gaiellaceae > PALSA-612. The sequence goes on along the minus strand of CAVZNV010000022.1, from coordinate 238,318 downwards.
GGTCGGCCCGGCTCTCACGGAGCAGGAACGGCGTCAGCGCGATCGCCGCGGCGCCGACCGGAACGTTGATGAAGAAGATCCATGACCAGCTCAGGTACGAGGTGAGCAACCCGCCGAGCAGGACGCCGACTGCGGCGCCGCTCCCGGACGCCGCGCCGTAGATCCCGAGCGCCTTGTTCCGCTCCTGGCCCTCGGGGAACGTGGTCATCAGGAGTGACAGGGCGGCCGGGGCGAGCAACGCACCGCCGAGCCCCTGCAGGGCGCGGAACGCGATCAGTGAGGTCTCCGACCAGGCGAGCCCGCAGAGGAGCGAGCTGAGCGCGAACAGCCCGAGCCCGGCGACGAACATCCGCCGGCGCCCGAGCACGTCCGCGAGGCGGCCGCCAAGGAGGAGCGTGCCGCCGAACAGAAGCGCGTACGCCGAGACCACCCACTGCAGGCTGTCCTGCGAGAAGCCCAGATCCGTCTTGATCGACGGGAGGGCGACGTTGACGATCGCAACGTCGAGGATGACCATGAACTGCGCCGTGACGATCAACGCGAGGGCGCTCCAGCGGCTGCGACTCCTGTTTGTGACGTCTTGCAACAAAATCTTGACCTCCTGAATCGTTGAGTACCGCAACGTTATATCAGCACAACGCTTGGTCGCGCTACACTTATTCCCGTGACAACTGAAACATCAGTCCCGAAGAACCCGCGCTTGCCCGCGGAGCTGGCGTCCTCGACGACGTTCCTGCTCAAGCGGCTGGGCTTCGCCGCCAAGGAGCAGGCGTTCGAGGCGTACGACGAAGCGGGGCTCCACCCGTACCACCATGCGGTGCTCGCCGTGCTCGACGAGGGGTCACGCGAGACGCAGGGTGCGATCGCGGATGCGCTCAACTACGACCGCGGCCAGCTCGTCGGGCTCCTGGACGAGCTCGAGGAGCGCGGTCTGGTCGAACGTCAGCGCGATCCGTCGGACCGCCGGCGCCAGTCTGTCCGGATGACGCCAGAGGGCAAAAAGGCGCTCGCGAAGCTCCGGACGCTCGCGGTCAGGCTCGAGGACGACTTCCTGTCGAACCTCGACGAGAGCCAGCGGGCGACGCTTCACGGTCTCCTGAGGGAGCTCGCCCGGCAGCATCTGCCGCACTGCGCCTTCCAGCAGGAGAGCGCGGCAGTCGCAGCAGACGGCTAGCGAGGTCGACGACGTGCAGGCCGGGCGGCGTCAGTCGATCGGCGACGGGTCGGGGAGCAGCGGCATCGTCAGTGCAGCCCTCCGTCCGACGAGGATGCCGCGGGTGACGGCGGAGGCGCCATAGCGGTCGCGGATCTCGTCCAGCGTCGCGTCGAGGAGCGAACTCGCGGCGGCGTCGAGCGGCAGGCAGAGCTGGAACGGCAGGTCGTCCTGGAGGTTCGCGATCGTGAAGCCGATCAGCGTCAGGCCGCGCTGCTCGATCGTAGGCAGCGCCGCCGCCAGCAGCCTGCGGCCGGCGGCGAGGAACGTCGCCGTTTGCGCCGTCGGGTGGCGAAGCGTCAGGGAGCGAGTCGCGCGCGTGTAGTCGCCGAACCGCAGCCTGAGGACGACCGTCCGGCCGACGCGATGGCCCGCACGCAGGCGGCGCGCGACCCGGTCGACGATTGCGACCAGCTCCGTGTCCAGCTGGTCGAGCGGCGCGCGAGACAGTCCGAACGCATGCTGGGAGCCGATCGAGCGGCTGCGCCGGCGCGGCCTGACGGGCCGCGGATCGCGGTTGTTCGCGAGCGCGTGCAGATGTCGACCGAGCGCGGCGCCGAGGATCACACACAGCGTCCGCTCCGGGACGCGCGCCAGGTCGCCGACCGTCGCGATGCCGCGCGCGTTCAGCTTCGCCGCCGTCACGGGCCCGCAGCCCCAGATCCGCGTGACCGGCAGCGCGTGCAGGAACGTGAGCTCGCGTTCGGCCGGCACCTCGAGCAGCCCGTCGGGCTTGGCGACGGCGCTTGCGACCTTGGCGAGGAACTTCGTCCGCGCGATGCCCACGGTGAGCGGCAGTCCGACCTCCTCGCGGGCGCGCCGGCGCAGGCGCACGGCGATCTCGATCGGCGTTCCGGCGATCCGCTCCATCCCGCGCACGTCCAGGAACGCTTCGTCGATCGACAATCCCTCGACCGCCGGTGTCGTGTCCTCGAACAACGCGTAGAGCGCCTTGCTCGCCTCGGTGTACGCCTCCATCCGAGGCGGCACGACGACGGCGTCCGGGCAGAGCCGCCGCGCGACGCGCCCGCCCATCGCCGTGCACACGCCGAAGGCCTTCGCCTCGTAGCTCGCCGCGAGCACGACGCCGCCGCCCACGATCACCGGCCGCCCGCGCAGCGCCGGGTCGTCGCGCTGCTCGACCGAGGCGAAGAAGCTGTCCGCATCCGCGTGCAGAATGGTCGGCGAGGACACGAACAGATGTTCGCACACGGGAGCGATGACTTTTCCGGTCGCACGGAGTCTGATAGGCATCGTTGAGATCTCGACACGGAGGTGAAGGGCATGTCACGCACGGTGCTCCTGGTCGGAACCCGCAAGGGGTGCTTCCTCCTGGAGGACGACGGCGCACGTGGAAAGTGGGAGGTGCGCGGCCCGTTCTGCGAGAACTGGCCCATCTACCACGCGATCCACGACGGCGAGACGGGAACGATCTACGCGGCCGCGGCCAGCGAGTGGCACGGCTCGACGATCTGGCGCAGCAAGGACCTGGGGGAGACCTGGACGCAGTCGAGCGAGGGTCTCGCCTACGAGGCCGACGGCGAGAAGAAGATGTCCAAGGTCTCGAACCTCGCCGTGAAAGGCGGCCATCTGCTCGCCGGCGTCGAGATGCCCGGCATCTTCGAGAGCCGCGACGACGGCGACACCTGGTCGCTGCTCTCCAACCTGGCGGACCTGCCGGGCAGCGAGGACTGGGACGACCCGGCCAACCAGCCGCCCGGCCACCTCGGTGTCTCGGCGCTCATGTTCGACACGGACGACCCGGAGCGGTTCTGGGCGATCGTGCAGGGGTTTAGCCTGTTCGAGACGACCGACGGCGGCAAGAACTGGACGCCGCGCAACCGCGGTCTCCGCGCCGACTGGCCGCGGCCGCACGAGGAGGTCGGCTTCTGCGTCCACAAGGTCGTTCGATCGCCGGTCGACGGCGACCGCATGTACCAGCAAAACCACGTGGGCATGCACCGCAGCGATGACTGCGGGCAGACGTGGACGGAGATCACCGAGGGCCTGCCGACCGAGTTCGGCTTCGCCGCGGCGACGCATCCGCACGACCGCGAGACGTTTTACGTCATCCCGCTCGACCCGGGGCACGGGCGCACGATGATCGACGGCAAGGCCGCGGTCTGGCGCACGCGGGATGCGGGCAGCTCCTGGGAGAAGCTGGCGAAAGGCCTGCCGCAGGAGGACGCATTCGTCGGCGTGTTGCGCGAGGGCATGGCGAACGACACGCACGACGTGCCGGGCTTCTACTTCGGTACGAGCACCGGCCAGGTGTACGCGAGTGCCGACGAAGGCGAGAGCTGGAGCGAGATCGCGAGCTACCTGCCGGCGATCTCGTCGGTCGAGGTCGCGATCGTCGACTAGCCATGGCCGACGTCCACCTGCCATCGACGCTGCCGCCCCTCTTCCCGGGGATGGGGCGGCACCTGCAGATCGACGCGCCGACCGTGGGCGAGGCGATCGACCGCCTCGACGAGTCCTGGCCGGGCCTGCGCGACCGTCTGTGCGAGCCCGGCCCGGCGCTCCGCCGGCACATCCACGTCTACGTCGACCAGGAGCGTGCTGCTCTCGACACGCCGATCGACGACCGCTCGCGGCTCGACGTGATCACGGCGATCAGCGGCGGCTAGCTCGCGGGGGCTGCTGCCGGTGTCGGCGTCGCCGGCACGGCGGCGGACTTCTCGCGGCGCAGGCGCTCGAAGAACACCCACGCGAGGACGGCGCCCACCGCGTAGCCGATCGTGCTCGAGAGCGCCGCCCCGGAGGCGCCGTAGCGTGGGATCAGGATCAGCGCGGCGATCACCGTCGCGACCAGGCCCAGCACCGACACGGCCAGGCTCAGGTGCGGGCGCCCGTGCCGGATGGACAGGTAGACGACGAAGATCGTCACCGGCGCGTAGATCGTCACGCCGGGCAGCAGGAGCCGCAGCGGCGTCGAGGCGCCGTCGAACGAACTGCCGAGCAGCGGCCCGAACGCGTACGGCACGAAGGCGCCGACGAGCACCGCGGCGCCGGCCGTGTAGATCAGCGTCTTCGCCGCCGACTTGCGCACGAGCTTCGCCGCGTCGTCCTCCGATTCGTGGAGGCACGGAGCGGTCATCGCGGTCGCCAGCGAACCGGCGACCAGCCACATCATCTCTGCCGTCTGCACGGAGATCGAGTACACGCCGACCTCGTTCACGCTGCGGTCGTGGCTGAGCACGAGCAACTCGGCGCGGTAGGCGATCAGGTTGACGACCTGGACGGCGCCCATCGTCAGCGCCAGCTCGGCGAGCGGCACGTTGAACAGGTCGAAGAGCTTCCGCCACGGCATCGGGACCCAGGTGAATCGCGTCGCGGCGAGCGCGAAGAACGCCGTCAGGAAGTGCGAGAGCGTCCAGGCGATCACCGCGCCGGTCACGCCCTCCTTCAGCCCGACGACGAGCACGAGCATGCCGACGAGGTTCAGCACCGGCGGCAGCGTCTGGATCACGTTCCAGAGCCGCACGCGGTTGAGGCCGAGCAGGACGCCGCAGATGCCCTGCCACACGACCTGCGGGACGAGTGCGGTCGCCGCGATCGCCGAGACCTTCAGGCCGATGTCCGCGCTCGCGGCTCCCCAGGCGACGATCGCCGCCGTCCCCAGGACGCCGAGGACGATCCCGATCGCGAACGACTCCTGAACCAGCGGCCGCAGCTGGACGTCCTGCTTCTGGGCACGGTTCGTGACGGCGTACCCGAGCTGGCCGAGCAGGCGCGTCAGAATCGTGACGCTGAGGATGACCAGGACGTACGAGCCTCGGCCCGACGTGTGCAGGTAGCGGCTCTGCACGACGACGAGGACGAGCGCGAGCGGGGACGCGAGCCCCTTGAAGATCAGCGTCTCGACGAAGTTCTCGCGGATGCCCTTCGCCTCGGGCGCCCGCACCATGTTCGGGGACGCCGGCGGCGCCATGTCCATCGCCGGGTTCCGCGGCACCGCGTCGAGCGCGTGCGGGTGGCGGTGGTGAAGCTCGTGCTTGGGCTCGATCTGGGTGGCCACGGCGGGAGCGTAAACGGCTCGTAGTTTCCCGCAGGCGGAACCGGTCCGGCGCCGATGCCTGCCGCCGCGCGGCGGACGAGCATTCTGGCATGGGAGCGTCTGCTGCCGCCGAAATCTCACCGCTTCAGGTCGAGGAGGCGTGCGTCCGCTGGCGCCTTGCTCTCGACGCGGCCGAAGGCGCGCTCGACGCGGCGTCGCGGGCTCTGCCGGCCGAGGAGCTGGCCCGGCACCGGGCCGGGCTCGCCGCCGAGCGCCGCTCGGCGCTCGAGCTGCTGAAGGAGTTCGCGCGTGACGAGGGCGTGAGCGCCCGGCTCGTCCATCTCACGCCCGGTCACGACGAGCGGCGCCTGCTCGGCCTGCCTTCCGGCGTCGCGGCCTGCGTCTTCGACCTCGAAGGCGTGCTCGTCGGCAGCGTCGCGCTCCACGTCGCCGCCTGGTCCCAGGTCTTCGACGAGTTCGCGGCGAGTCACGTACACCGCACCGGCGAGTCGATCGTTCACTTCGACCCGGAGCGCGACTACGTGCGCTACCTGGACGGCCGGCCTCGTCTCGACGGCGTCCGCGCGTTCCTCGGCAGCCGCGGCATCGCGCTGGCCGAGGGGGCTCTGGACGATCAGCCCGGGACCGAGACGGTTCACGGCCTCGCGAACCGAAAGAACGGACTCCTGCGCGCGGGCATCGAACGGCTCGGAGTCCGCGCGTTCGACGGCTCCTGGCAGTACCTGGAAGCCGCGCGGGAGGCAGGCGTCCGCACGGCAGTCGTGTCGGCGAGCGCGAACACCCGGGCGATCCTCGAGCGCGCGGGACTGGCGCAGGTCGTCGAGGCGTGGGTGGACGGCGATGCGGTCGTCGCCGAGCAGTTGCGCGAGAGCCCGGCGCCGGACCGCCTCCTCGCCGCCTGCCGCGATCTCGGCGTCGAGCCGGCCCACGCTGCAGCGTTCGAGACGAGCCGCGCCGGCGTCGCGGCCGCCCGGGCGGCACGCTTCGCGTACGTGGTCGGCATCCACAGACCCGCGACTGCGGCCGAGCTGCGCGACGAGGGAGCGGACATCGTCGTGCCCGATCTCGCCGAGCTCCTCGAGCAGCACCTCACGGCATAAGCGGAGTGACCGCTCCGCTTTGTGCTACCCTCATGCGGGTGGCCGTCTCGACGACCGACACGAAGACGCTCCGCCGCGACGCGCAGCGCAACCGCGACGGCATCCTGGCCGCGGCCCGCGCGTTGCTCGCGCGAGACGGCGTCGACGCCTCGGTCGAGGAGATAACCCGCGAGGCCGGCGTCGGCATGGGCACGCTGTACCGCCACTTCCCGACCAAGGCCGACCTCGTCGACGCCGTGCTCGAGGACGCGTTCGCCGAGATCGTCCAGGCGGCCGAGGACGCCGCCGCCTGCGAGGACGGCTGGACGGGGTTCACGAGCTTCCTCGAGCGAACGCTCGCACAGCACGCGGCGAACTGGGGTCTGAAGGACGTCCTCGCCTCCAGCGAGCAGGGCCGCGAGCGCGCCGAGGCGATGCGCGCTCGGCTGCAGCCGTTGCTGCGCCAGGTGATCGCACGCGCGCAGGAGCAGGGGACGCTCCGGGCGGACCTCGCCGTCGAGGACATGCCGGTCCTCTTCTGGGCGAGCGGCCGCGTGCTCGAGGTCACGAAGAACGTGGCGCCCGATGCGTGGCGCCGCTACCTGGCCTTCGTTCTGGACGGGCTCCGCGCCGAGTCGGCGACGCCCCTGCCGGCACCGGCGCTGACGCGGACGCAGCTCGCGCGCGCGTCGAAGCGAAAGGAGACGTGAGGGTGGAGCAGGAGCGGCTGACGGGCAAGGCACTGTGGACGGTCTTCGGGGCGCTGATGCTGGGAATGTTCCTTGCCGCTCTCGACCAGACGATCGTCTCGACGGCGCTGCCGACGATCGTCGGCGACCTCGGCGGGCTCAATCATTTGTCCTGGGTCGTGACGTCGTACCTGCTCGCCTCGACCGTCTCGACGCCGCTCTACGGGAAGCTCGGCGACATGATCGGTCGCAAGCCGGTGTTCATGGCGGCGATCATGATCTTTCTCGCCGGCTCCATGCTCGCCGGCCTGAGTCAGACGATGACGGAGCTGATCGGCTTCCGCGCGCTGCAGGGCATCGGTGCCGGCGGCCTCATGGTCGGCGCGCAGGCGATCATCGGCGACATCGTCCCCCCGCGCGAGCGCGGCCGCTACATGGGGCTGATCGGCTCGGTCTTCGCCGTCGCGTCCGTGGCCGGCCCGCTTCTCGGCGGCTTCTTCGTCGACAACCTCTCCTGGCGCTGGGTCTTCTACGTCAACATCCCGGTCGGCGCGTTCGCGATCCTGATCGTCGCGACGCGGCTGCACCTGCACACGCCGCACCGCAGCCACAAGGTCGACTACCTCGGCGCGGCTCTGCTGAGCGGCTCGGTCGGCGCGCTGATCTTGCTCACCACCTGGGGCGGCAGCCAGTACCCGTGGGGGTCGCCGGTGATCTGGGGGCTCGGCATCGCCGGCATCGCGCTGCTGGCGCTCTTCCTCTGGTGGGAGTCGCGAGCTGCCGAGCCGATCATCCCGCTGGGGCTCTTCCGCTCGCGGGTGTTCGACGTCGCGAACGCGATGGGCTTCGTGATCGGCATGGCCATGTTCGGCGCGATCATCTTCATCCCGCTCTTCCTGCAGATCGTCTACGGCGCCAGCCCGACCAGCTCGGGCCTGCGGATGCTGCCGCTGATGGCCGGGCTGCTCGTCGCGGCGGTCTGGTCAGGCCGTGTGATCAGCCGGATCGGCCGCTACAAGGCCTTCCCGATCGCCGGCACGGCCGTGCTCGTGGTCGGCATGTACCTGCTCTCGCTGCTCGGCGTCGGCACCGCTCCGTTGCTCGCGTCGGTGTACATGGCGGTCGTCGGCGTCGGCATCGGGCTCGTGATGCAGGTGCTCGTGCTCGTCGTCCAGAACGACGCAAAGCCGCAGGACATCGGCGTCGCGACATCGACGGCCACGTTCTTCCGGTCGGTCGGCGGTGCATTCGGCGTCGCGATCTTCGGGACGATCTTCGCCACGCGGCTCACGAACGAGCTTGCGAAGCTTCCGCACAAGGTCACGGCGAGCCTGGGCAGCGGCGTCCACTTGAACCCGGCCCAGGTCAGCCACCTGTCGCCGGCCGTGCACGCGGACTTCCTGCAGGCGTTCGCCAACGCGCTCCACGGCGCGTTCCTGTGGGGGATGTTGATCTCGATCATCCCGTTCGGGCTCTCCTGGCTCTTGAAGGAGGTCCCGCTGCGCACGACCGTCGGCACGAAGTCGCCGTCGGCGATCGCGCCCGAAGCCGGGGCTTAATCCTCGGCGACGGCGAGCGTGCGCGCCTGCGCGGCTGCCGCGCGCCGCTCCGGGATCAGGAGCCCGGCGAAGCCGCAGACGACGAGAAACGCGGTCGCCATCAGGAAGGTGTCCGTGAAGCCGGTTACGGCCGGGAGGCCGTCCGAGCCGGTGTTGCTCGCGATCAAGGTCGCCGCGAGCTGACCGCCGAGCGCGCCGCCGATCGTCCGCATCACGGTGTTCATGCCTCCGGCGGCGCCCGTCTGGTGCGCCGGAACCGCCTGGACGATCAGGTTCCCGAGCGCGGCGAAGGCAAGACCGATGCCGATGCCCATCAGTGCCGAGCTGAGCAGCATGTCGTACGGGTGCCCGTGCTGGCCGGCGATGAGCGCGAACGCGGCCGCGGAGAAGAGCGAGCCGACGACGACCGCCGACTTCGAGCCGAACTTCGCCGAGATCGGCCCGGCCGCGAAGCCGACGAGCATCATCGCGATCGTCGACGGGAGCAGGTAGAGGCCCGACGCGACGACGGAGGCGCCGAACCCGAAGCCGGTGCTCTTCGGAAGCTGCGCGAACTGCGGGAAGACGATGAACGCCGAGTACATGCCGGCGCCGAGCAGGAACGCGGTCAGGTTCGCCGTCCAGACGCCGCGGATGCGCATCATCGCCATGTCGATCAACGGCTCTTTCGACCGCACCTCGACGGAGATCCACAGACCGCAGACGGCGAAACCGGCCGCGAGCAGGCCGATCGTCTTCGGCGAGCCCCAGCCCCATGTGGTCGTCTCGCTGATCGCGACGAGCACGGCGCAGATGCCGGTGCTCATCAGCGCGGCCGAGAGCCAGTTGACGCGGCCGGGCACGCGGACGGGCGACTCGGGTATGAAGCGCCACGTGCAGAAGGCGGCGACGACGATCACGGCGAGCGGCATCCAGAAGAGCCAGTTCCAGCTCAGGTGCTCGACGATGATCGCGCCCGAGATGATGCCGATCCCCGCACCGATGCCGAGGATCGCCGAGATCAGGCCGATGCTGCCGGGAACGCGCTCGCGCGGGAACTCGTCGCGGATGATCCCGAACGCAAGCGGGTAGATGCCGCCGGCGACGCCCTGGATCACGCGCGCCGCGATCAGCAGCGCCAGCGTGTGCGACAGCGCGGCGAGGAGCGTGCCGCCCCCGAGCAGCACGAGCGTCCAGAAGAGGACGTGCTCCTTGCCGTACATGTCCCCGAGCCGCCCGATGATCGCGGTGCCGACGGACGCGGAGAGCAGATAGCCGGTCAGGAGCCAGGTGACGGCGGTCTCGGAGGCGCCGAGGTCGTGTTGGATCGTCGGCAGCGCGGGCACGACGGACGAGCTGAGGACGGCGTAGGCGAGGCCGGCCATCGACAGGACGGCGAGGGTGACGCGCGGATCCCCGCGGCGGACGGTCATCGCGAGGCCAGCAGCGTCGCCGAGTGGGGCTCTGTGCCCGCGGCGCGCAGCTCGTCGTTGAGGGATCCGAGCAGCGAGACGAGCCGCGCCTCACCGTCGGCGGGCATGTGCTCGAGCGCCTTGGCGAGCGCCGCTGCGACCTCCTCGCGCCGCCGCTCGACCCACTCTCGGCCGGCGGGGGTCGCGGCCAGGAGCACGGCGCGCCGGTCGTCGGGGTCGGCGCTGCGCTCGACGATGCCGGCGGAGACCATCCCCGCGACCGCTCGGCTGACGGTCGGGTCGCTCGCACCGATGCGCGCCGCCAGCGTGCCGAGCCGGACCGGCCCGGACGAGACGAGCTCGATCAGGACGACGCGCTGCGTCGAGGTCATCGCCGGTCCGGCGTCCGCACCGGCGTCCGTGCGCGCGAGGAGCGAGAAGAGCTGCTCGAGCCGGTCGACGAGCGTCGCGTCCCCATTTCGTTGCATCGCGCAAGTATTACACGGTGCAACGACGGCGCCGGCTCAGATCAGGCCGACGCGGGTTGCGTGCGCCGTCGCCGCGGCGCGGGACGACTGGGCGAGCTTGCGCAGGATGTTCGCGACGTGCCTGTGCACCGTGTGCTCACTGAGCACGAGCGAGCTCGCGATCTCGCGGTTCGAGAGGCCTGACGCGACGAGCTTCAGCACCTCGGTCTCGCGCAGGGTCAGCGGTGATTCCCCGTCGAGCGCAGGACGCGGGCCGTCGTCGAGGAAGCCGGCGAGCGCGCGGTGGAGCTCGCGTTGGTCGTCGAGCCACGGGAAGTGCGCGTCGCCGTTCAGCGGCACGAAGCGTGCGTTCGGCAACAGCGCGGCAAGCTCGCGTCCGTGTCTGACCGGGACGGCGCGGTCGCCGCGGCGGTGGAGGACGAGCGAAGGTGTCGTCACCTGGGGCAGCACGCTGCGCTGGTTCGCGGTCAGGTCGAGCTCGAGAAACGCTGCGGCCACCTCGGCGCTCGCGGCGCGTCGCTTGTGCGCGCTCAGCCGTGCGATCTCGTCGCCGCTCGCGTGCGGAGCCAGCAGCCCGGCGAGCATTTGGGCGGCGAGCGGCCAGTTCGTGCGGACGAAGTCGACGAGCGACTTGCGCGTCGCCTCGGGCACGTCGTCGCGCGCCGCATAGCCCCCGAAGAAGACGATCCGGCTCACGCGTTCCGGGTTCGCCTGCGCGAAGGTCGCGGTCGCGAGCCCGGCGCAGGAGCACGCGAAGATGACCGCCTCCTGGTCGCCCGCGACGGCGTCCAGGACGGTGCCCAGGGCGCGCGCCTCGCTCTCGACCGACGGCGTCGGAGCGTCCCGATCGGACAGCCCGACGCCGAGCCGGTCGTAGCGCACGACGCGGTGGCTCAGCGCGAACAGCTCGAAGAAGCTCCGCACCTCGGGCAGCTCCCACTCGTCCTCGAGATGGCTCACCCAGCGGGCGCTGAAGACGAGCAACGGCCCTTCGCCGACCGTCGCGTAGGCCAGCCGGCGCCCCTCCAGCTCGCAGAACCGGATCTCCTGCTCCACGCCGAGAGCCTAGCTCGATCACCCGCGCGCGCGATGGCCCGATCGGGCCATGTCGAAAAGATGGCCCGCGCCGGGGAAGCGGAGCTGCGGGCGGCGCGTTCACCATGCTGAGGTGCATTCGCGTTATGTCAACGGAGTCACAATCAGGCCCCTGCGGAACGGCGACTCGGCCACGATCTGCGCGCTGTTCGGCCGGATGGGCGACGAGTCTCGCCGTCAGCGCTTCGGCGGCGCGAAGCCGAGGCTCTCGAACGACGAGCTGGCTGCCCTCGCCAGGGTCGATTCGACCCACCACGTCCTCGTCGCCTATGCGAACGGCGACCCGCAGCCCGTAGGCATCGCCCGGCTCGTGCGCAGCGGTCGCGTCGCCGAGGTCGCGTTCGCCGTCGCGGACGACCTCCAGGGCCGCGGGATCGGTTCCGCCCTGGCACGGGTGCTGGCGGACGACGCCCGTGCGGCCGGGATCGTCGAGCTGCACGCGACGGTGACCGGCGACTCCCGGCGCGTGGCCTCGCTCCTCTCGCGCTCGGCCCGCAAGCTCCACGGCTCGTGGAGCGGCGGCGAATACGCGCTGCGGGCCGTGCTCGACTAGGGGACCTCCGGCGCGAGGCGCCGCTTCCGGGCTAGGTTCCTCTTCGGTTCCGGCACCATCCGGAAAACGCCGGAAGGAGGAATCATGAGCAGGATCGCCGAGCACGAGGCTGAGCAGGTCGAGCACGCAAACGCGTCCGGGCGGACGCCGGTCGTCTTCGTCCACGGGCTGTGGCTGCTGCCGAGCAGCTGGGACGCCTGGGCAGAGCTCTTCGAGGAAGCGGGCTACACCGCCGTCCAGCCGGGCTGGCCGGACGATCCCGAGACCGTCGAGGAGGCGCAAGCGCATCCCGAGGTGTTCGCCGGCAAGAGCATCGGCGAGGTCGCAGACCACTTCGAGGCGGTTATCCGAACGCTGGAGAAGAAGCCGGCCGTGATCGGGCACTCCTTCGGCGGTCTGCTGACGGAGATCCTTGCCGGACGCGGCCGCGCCGCCGTGTCGGTCGCGATCAGCCCGGCCCCGTTCCGCGGCGTGCTGCCGCTGCCGATCTCGGCTCTTCGCTCAGGCAGTCCCGTACTCCGAAACCCGCGGAACAAGCACCGCGCGATCCCGCTCACCTACGAGCAGTTCCGCTACTCGTTCGCGAACGCGGTCGACGAGGACGAGGCGAAGCGCCTGTACGAGACCTATTCCGTGCCCGGCCCCGGCGAGCCGATCTTCCAGGCCGCGAGCGCGAACTTCAACCCGTGGACGGAGGCCAAGGTCGACACGAAGAACCCGAAGCGGGGACCGCTGCTGATCGTCTCCGGCGAGAAGGACCACACCGTCCCGGCGGCGATCGCGAAGGCGTCCTACAAGAAGGAGAGGACGAACGAGGGCGTGACCGAGTTCGCGACCGTGCCCGGCCGCGGGCACGCGTTGACGATCGACTCCGGTTGGCGCGACGTGGCGGAGATCGCCCTCGCGTTCGTCAAGCGCTTCGCCTGACGGCTAGCCGCCGGCGCGTTCTTCTTCTTGGACCGTGAGCTCGGCGGTGGGACGTGCCTCGAGCCGCTCGTCCGGGATCGGCTGCCCGCTCTCGACCGACAGGCCGTAGGTGCCGGCCTCGAGCCGTGCCTCGGCTCGCCCGACTGCGGCGAGCTGCTCGCGGAGATCCTCGGCGATGCCCTCGTCGAACGCCTCCTGGTAGAGCGCCTCGCCCTCGTCGGACGGGTCGATCTCGTCCGGCGCCTCGTCAGGGCTCGCGTCGTCGATGCCGGCGAGCGCCCGCTCGATGCGTTCCCGCTCGGCGGCCAGCAACTCGCGTGCGCGTGCCTCGTCCATGCCCGGGACGTTATCTGGCCCAGGCGTCGTCGGAGCGCGAGATTCTGATGCGCGGAGAGCAGGACGAAGACGAGGATGCCTGCCGCGGTGCCGATCGCGACGGCCGTGCCGACGTCGAGGACGATCAGCGCACCGAAGCAGGCCCCGGCGAGCATCGCGCCGACCGCGAGCACTCGCCGTCCGAGCCCGGCGCCCTTGCCGCCCGCGAGCTGCGAGTCGGCGGCGATGCCGGTCAGCGTCATCGTCAGAACCGTCGTGGTCAGCTCGGGCACCGCGAGGCGTCGCGCGGTCGCGTTCTGGATTCCCATCGCCACGGCCAGCAGTGCGATCAGGACGTAGCGGCGCGCGTGCTCGATCGGATCGCCGCCGCCGGCCGTGGCGACGACGACCGCGACGACGAACAGCGCCAGCTGAAGTGCGAGCGCTCCACGCAGCAAGCGGCCGCGGTGGCCGCCGAGGCGCCGTCCGAGCAGGCCGCCGCCGATCCCGCCGGCCAGAAACGCGCCGATTCCGACCAGCGAGGCCGGAATCGAGAGCCCTTTCGCCCCCGCGAGCGCGAAGCCGAGGAAGACGACGTTGCCGGTCATGTTCGCGACGAAGACGCGGCCGAGCATGAGGAAGCTGGCGGCGTCGACCATGCCGGTGATCAGCGTGAGGATGAGCAGAAGCGGCGGCAACGGCCCGTCCCGGCTCCCCGGGCTCGGCCACAGTGTCTCGGAGATCTCGGACCAGATGCTCATCGGCCGCGCATAGGCTACGGCGCGGGACGGCGTACGGCCGCGAGGAAGGCGTCGACGACGTTCGGCGACGAGTCGGCGCGCGCGTCGCCGGCCGACGAGTGGAGGCCCAGACCGATCACGAGCCCGACGGCGACCGACGCGGCTGCGACGGCCAGAGTGCGCAAGCGCAGAGGCTAGGAGCGTCGCGACGTGCGCGCATCCCTGGACATCCCTCGACAGGTAGCCTCGGTCCTGTGAACGCCCCCGTCTGCAGCCATCTCGACCGGATCGAGGTCGTCGAGCTCCCCGAGACGATCGCCGGGTGCGAGGAGTGCCTGAAGATCGGCGGCCGCTGGCTGCACCTACGCATGTGCGAGACCTGCGGGAAGATCGGCTGCTGCGACTCCTCGCCGAACCGCCACGCGAGCAAGCACGCGCGCGAGGACGACCATCCGATCATGCGCTCGGCCGAGCCGGGCGAGGACTGGAGCTGGTGCGTGGTCGACGAGGTCGCGTTCGTCGTCGCGCCCGGCGACCGCCCGTGAACCTGCCGCCGCTCCCGCTCGAGGAGTGGGAGCCGACGAAGAACACGCTGCACCTCTGGCTGCAGATCGTCGGCAAGATGCGGATGGCGTCGTCGCCGCCACGGAATCACTGGTGGCACGTGCCGCTGTACGTCGACGTGCGCGGGCTGACGACGCGGCTGCTGCACGGGCCTGACGGCGTCTCGTTCGAGATCGACTTCGACTTCGTCGAGCACCGGCTCGTCGTGCGCACGTCGCGCGGCGAGGAGGAGTCGTTCCCGCTCGTGGACGGGCTCACCGTCTCCGACTTCGACCGGAAGCTCCACGAGACGCTCGCGGGGCTCGGCGTCGACGTCGAGATCAAGGAGGACCCGTTCGGCGTGCCGATGACGACGCCGTTTCCGGACGATCGCGAGCACGCGTCCTACGACCCGGACGCCGTCCACCGCTTCTGGCGGATCCTCGACTGGACGGACGGCGTGTTCGAGGAGTTCTCCGGCTGGTTCTGCGGCAAGACGAGCCCGGTGCACCTGTTCTGGCACTCGTTCGATCTCGCGGTTACGCGCTTCAACGGCCGGCGCGCGCCCGCGCTGCCTGACGCGGACGCGGTGACGCGCGAGGCGTACACGCACGAGGTGGTCTCGTTCGGTTTCTGGGCCGGGGACGCGAACGTTCGCGAGCCTGCCTACTACTCGTACGCCGCGCCGGAGCCGGCCGGACTGCGCGACCGACCGCTGCGGCCGGACGGCGCCTCCTGGTCGGAGCAAGGCCTGGCGCTCCTCAGCTACGAGACGGTGCGAACGTCGGCGGATCCGCGCGCCACGCTGCTCGAGTTCCTCGAGAGCGCGTACGAGGCCGGAGCCGACGCGGCGGGGTGGAATCGCGGCGACCTCGAGTCGTCGTGGTGCCCGACGCCGGTCAGGCTCCCGCGCTGACGGGCGCGTGCTCCTCGACCCAGTCGTCGATCCGCTGCCACCAGTCGTAGAGCCACTCGATCAGCTTCTCCTGGTCGTGCGGCACCTCGGCGGCCGGTACGCGCCAGTACCGGGCCAGGATCGGCCGTTCGAGCGGCACGCGCTCGGGTAGCTCGCGGAACGAGCCGAGCGCCTCCAGCGCCGTGTGGGCGACGAGGACGACGTCGGCGTCAGGCGCGGCCAGGATCGCCGCCAGTGGGCCTTTGTGCCGCGGCGGGAGGACGTACTCCATCGCCTCGGCACGCTCGGCGGCCTTGTCGTGGCCGAGGCGGCGCAGGTGCCTGATCGCCCGCTCCCGCAGCTGCTCGGTGAAATCGTGCCCCTCCGGGTAGAGCACGAGCGCGTCCGCGTCGCCCATGCCGGAAGCGAGCTTGCCGATCCGCTCGACGAAGTGGTCGCTCCGCGCCGGGTCGTGTGCGATGAACAGGCTCGGCAGCCGGTGGCAGACGACGTCGATGACCGGATCCCACTGGAGGAACGCGAGCATCACGACTCGCGGGCGGCGCCGGTAGCGCAGCATCAGCGTCCGGATCATCATCAGCGAGTTGCCGGCGCCCGCGTGGCGGCCGAACACGAGCAGCGGCCCCGGACGTGGCTCCGGCGGGTCGACGACCTCGATCCGCAGGCCGAGGAGCGAGATCGCCGCCGCTGACAGGCAGCGCAGCCAGCCGCGCAGCGCCGCGTAGTGCGCCGACTGGATCGCGGACGACCGCATCAGCAGGCCGAAGAGCGACGCGACCCAGAGCAGGAGCAGCGCGACGATCATCGCCGCCTCGGACGCGACGTGGACGACGCCGAACGCGACCAGGCGCGTCGTCCCGAGGCCGTGCCGACGCACCGCGTCCGCGATCAGCGCCGCGAGCAGCCAGAGAGGCGCGAGCAGCGTCAGGACGACGCAGAGGACGACGACGAGCGGCGCGACGACGAGCCGCCTCACGATCAGCGGCGGCACGCCTTTCACTCCCGGGCGTCCAGGTACTCGGACGTGGCCGCGTAGGCGAACGCGATGCGCTTGTCGACGCGACGGAAGTCGCGGAAGCGGAGCTGCGAGAGGTCGTTGTAGCGGGGCGCCGCCGGATCGCCCGTCGGCAGCACGTGGACGGTGACGTCGTCGGGCACCGCGGCGAGGTCGCGCACGAAGCGGTGCCGGCGCGCGATCTCGAAGGCGACGAAGCCGACGTCGCGCATCGAGCGCGGCGGGCTGAGCGGCTGCTCGATCCGCCCGGCGTGAAGGACGTAGAATCTCGCCGGCGCCGAGCGCGACCGCGCGGTCGACCGGGATCGAATTGACGATTCCGCCGTCGATGAAGTGCTCGCCGCCGATCTCGACCGGCGGCAGGATCCCGGGCACGGCGGAGGAGGCGAGGATCGCGTCGACGAGCGGCCCCGTGTCGAACCAGTGCTCGGATGACCGCTCGATGCAGGCGGCCACGCACTGGAACGGGACGGCGAGCTCCTCGAAGGTGCCGACGCCGATCAACCGCTCGGCGAGCCGCCGCATCGGCGCGTTCGACCGCACGTGCGTGCGCGTGCGCAGGAGGCTGACCGCGTCGTCGAACCAGGAGCGACCGAGGACGCCGAGTCCGGAGAGCTCCTGCCAGGCCTGCTGGAGCTTGGCGACAGACGCCGCACTCGGGTCGGCCGCGACCATCGCCCCGTGCAGCGCGCCGACCGACGTTCCGACGACCAGGTCGGGCCAGATGCCTCGCTCGAGCAGCGCGTCCAGCATCCCGACCTCGGCCGCGCCGGCATGGCCGCCGCCGCCCAGTACGAACGCGACTTTCCGCTGCATCGGGCGAGTCTAAGAGGGCTCAAGTCGTCGCGTGCGGATGCCGATGGGCTTGGCGAATCGGCACCTGCCGTTGTCGAAACCAGGGAGACACAGATGACCGCAGCACAGTTCGAGCTTCTCGACGTCGACCAGGCCGCCACGCTGCTCGAGTCCCGCTTCCAGGCACTCAGCGACGCGGGTCACGAGCCGGTCGGAGCGCTGCTCCTCGCCGTGCGGCCGGAGATCGACCTGGGGCTCGCGTGCGATCTGCTCGCCGCGGCGCGCGAGACTCGCACCGCGTAGGCGCTAGTTGCTGCCGACGCGGCTGAGCGGCCAGTAGGTCAGCAGGACCCGGCCCTCGATGTCGTTCTTCGGCACGCTGCCGAACGTGCGCGAGTCGCAGGCGGCCTTGCGGTTGTCGCCCATCAGGAAGTACTGGCCCGGCGGGACGTGCCAGGCCGCGGTGCGGCTGTCGCGCCGCGCGGGCTTCACGTAGGGCTCCTTCAGCGGCTTCCCGCCGATCAGCACCTGACCGGTCTGCTCTGACACGGTCTCACCCGGCAGCCCGATCACGCGCTCGACCTGCGTTCCGCTCACGCCGCACTGCGCCTTGGCTGACGGTGGCGCCGTGAACACGACGACGTTCTTCCGCTCGGGACTTGAGAACGTGCTCCAGAAGCGGAAGACGGCGACCTTGTCGCTCTTCTCGAGCGTGGGTTCCATCGCTTTCGTCGGCACGGCGTAGCGCTTCGTCAACCCGTAGAAGAGGCCGGCGACGATGCCGACCGTGATCAGGAGGACGACGACGATCCTGACGAGCACGGGCGTACTCTAGGCTGCTCGCGTGACGCCACGAGGTATCGACCGCGAGCGCGTGCTCGAGCTCATGGAGCGGGGAGCGCAGATCGTCGAGGTGCTACCGGCCGAGGAGTACGACGACGAGCACCTGCCCGGCGCCGTCAACCTGCCGCTGCGGGAGCTCGACGCGGAGCGCGCGGCGACGCTCGACCGCTCCAGGCCGGTGGTCGTCTACTGCTACGACTACCAGTGAGACGTCTCGCCACGGGCCGCGGCGCGGCTCGCCGCAATGGGGTTCGAGACCTACGACTACGAGGCCGGCAAGGCGGACTGGGGGTCGGCCGGACTCCAGCTCGAAGGTGACGATCCGAGCGCGCGACGCGCGGGCGCCTTCGCGCTCCGCGGCCCGCCGACGTGCTTGCCCGGCGACCGGTTGCAGGACGTGCGCGAGCGGGCGGCCGAGCTCGGCACGTGCTTCGTCGTCGACGCCGACGGCGTCGTACTCGGCCGGCTGGGCCGCAAGGCGCTGCGACGCGACGACGATGTGACGGTCGACGAGGCGATGAGCCCCGGCCCGGGCACGCTACGGCCGAGCGCCCGACTCAAGGAAGCCGTCGACTGGATGCGCAAGCGCGGCGCCACGAGCGCGCCGATCACGACCTCGGACGGTCGGCTCTTCGGGCTGCTGCTGCTCGCCGACGCGGAGCGCGAACTCGGGAGCTAGACCGCGCTCGAGGCGGCCCAGAGGTTGATGCCGCTGTCGGTCGCGTGGCGGTCGATCTCGGCGAGCTCCTCGTCACTGAAGTCGAGCCGGTCGATCGCGGCGACGTTCTCCTCGACCTGCTTCACGCTCGACGCGCCCGGCAGCGCAGAGGTGACGCGTGGGTCGCGCAGCGTCCAGGCGATCGCCATCTGCGCAAGCGTCTGACCCCGCGCGGCGGCGATCTCGTTCAGCGCTCGGATCTTCGCCAGCGCCTCCTCGGTGAGCAGATCGGGCGAGAGCGGGCCGGGCCGGCTCGCCCGCGAGCCTTCCGGGATCCCGTTCAGGTACTTCGTGCTCAGCATCCCCTGCGCAAGCGGCGAGAAGACGATGGCGCCCGCACCGGCCTCCTCGAGCGCGTCGAGCACGCCGTCCTCCTCGATCCAACGGTTCAGCATCGAGTACGACGGCTGGTGGATGAGGAGCGGCGTGCCGAGGTCGCGGAGGATCGCCGCCGCCTCGCGGGTCTTCTCCGCCGAGTACGACGAGATGCCGGCGTAGAGCGCTTTGCCCTGCCGCACGGCGGTGTCGAGCGCGCCCATCGTCTCCTCGAGCGGCGTCTCCGGGTCGACGCGGTGCGAGTAGAAGATGTCGACGTAGTCGAGCCCCATGCGCTTGAGGCTCTGATCGAGGCTCGCGAGCAGGTACTTGCGAGAGCCCCACTCGCCGTACGGCCCGGGCCACATGTCGTAGCCGGCCTTGGTCGAGATCACGAGCTCGTCGCGGTACGGCCGGAAGTCCAGCGCCATCAGGCGGCCGAAGTTCTCCTCCGCGGAGCCGTACGGCGGCCCGTAGTTGTTGGCGAGGTCGAAGTGCGTCACGCCGAGGTCGAAGGCCCGGCGGAGCATCGCGCGGCTCGATTCGAGCGGATGGTCGCCGCCGAAGTTGTTCCAGAGACCGAGCGAGATCGCCGGAAGAAGCAGCCCGCTCCGGCCGCAGCGACGATAGGTCATTCCGTCATACCGGGTCTCGGCGGCGACGTACGTCATCGGCGTTAGAGCTTAGTGGTCTCCGGGGTATGCAACGACTGGAGCGATCAAAGGAGGCGCGATGAGCACGGTGTCGGAAATCCTCGGCGACAAGGGGCGCAACGTTCTCGAGATCGACGCGGGTGCGTCGGTGTACGAGGCGGTCGAGCAGATGGTGGCGGCGAACGTCGGGTCGCTGCTCGTGACGGACGGCGGCAACATCGTCGGCATCGTGACCGAGCGCGACTACCTGCGCCGCGTGACGCTGGAGGGCCGGACCGACCGGGACACGGCGGTCGGCGAGATCATGTCGGCGCCGCTGGTCGTCGTGAACCCTGACACGTCGATCGACGAGTGCATGGCGGTGATGACCGACCGTCGCATCCGTCACGTCCCGGTCGTCGAGGGCGGCGAGGTCGTCGGCATCGTCTCGATCGGCGACGTCGTCAAGTTCAAGTCGAAGCAGCAGAGCTTCGAGATTCAGTACCTCACTGACTACATCACGGCCGGCTGAGCCCGATAGCTCTGTCCCGCCGGGCCGTGTCCGGCCTCAGAGCAAGTCGCAGAGGAAGTGTCAGAGAGAGTGTCGAAGCCTGTCTCTGAGACAGGGCTGTCGCCGCTCAGCGGAGGGCCGGGATCCGCTCGTCGACCCAGCACCGTTCGTCCGCGATCTCCCTCAGCGCGGCCGCGGGCCAGCGTTCACGGACGCCTTTCGCGTGCAACCGGTCGATCGCACCCACGATCGACGCGAGCAGCTCGTCGTCGACGGGCACGCCGTAGCTCTCGGCGAGCAGGGCAAGGCGGCGCCGCTGCTCCTCGGGCGCCGGGCCATCGGCCACGAGCCGCAGCCCTTTCCACGCGAAGTACCCGAGGTCCTCGCTCCGCCGGCCGGGCCGCGCCTCGTCGAAGTCGACGAACGCCGCCGCGCGCTCTCCGAGCCAGAGGACGTTCCACGGCCCGGGATCGCCGTGGGCGACGGTCTCGGCAGCGCCGGCGAGCGGCGCCGCGGCATCGTGATACCGGCGCAGGAGCCTCGCGGCGGAGCGGATCTGTCCGTCCGTCAGGATCGCCGTGCCGGGCAGCGGCTCGCCGGGGAGCAGCGACAGAACTTCGCGTCCGCGCTCGTCGAGTCCGAGAAAGCGCGGCGCTCCGTCGAAGCCGGCCTGCTCGAGGAAGAGCAGCAGCTCGCGCACGAAGTCCGAGCGAGGCCCGACGGGCCGGCGAACCGTGTCGCCGACCCGCACGACTCCCTGCGTGACACGCCCGCCCGCGAGCGGCTGCTCAGGATCGTGGCGCGTCGGCTAGCTCCAGAACTCGTCCTGCTCGTCGGCGTCGTGGGGGATGTCGGTGAGCTCGGTGACGATCCCGTCCGAGATTGCGAAGACGAGTGTGTTGAACATGTCGAGCTGCCTGCCGTCGCGCTCGGCCTTGGCTCGATAGACGGCGACTGCCGTGCCGTCGTTTGCCCAGACGTTTTCGAGCTCCGCCCGGAACGTCCCGCCGGACGCTTCGCCGATGCGGCCGTACATCGCGAACACGTTGTCGCGGCCGCGGTGGTCGCCGGAGAAGACCGCGTTGTTTCCGGACATGTGCTGGACGACGTTCCCGTCCATCAGCTCGCCGAGGGCGACCATGTCGGCGGCGTTGAACGCGTCGAAGCCGCGGCGGATCAGGTCGACGTTGGGGTGCTCTGCCATTTCGGTGTCCTCCTTGGTGGGTAGACGCGGGAGCGTATGCCTGTTGCGCATCGTTCGCACACGACTAGGCTTCGGTTCGGACGACGATGAGCGTCCTCAGAGGGGAGAGAAAAATGCGCAAGATGCTGCTGCTGGTCTCTGCGGCCGGCTTGCTCTCGCTGGCAGCGGCACAGGGCGTCTCGGCTGGAAACGGTGCGGTCAACTGCGGGTCGCCGGATCCATACAGCCCGGACGCGTATTTCACAGGCACGGCGAAGGATCTCAATGTCCCCGCCGGCTACTGGTGCTTTCTCGAAGGCGCGACGATCTCGCACGACGCGACCGTCCAGCCCGGTGGCTCGCTCGAAGCCGACAACTCGACTATCGGCCACGACGTGACCGCGAACGGCGCAGCCGTGATCTATTTCTTCAACTACACCGGGCCGAACAAGGTCGGGCACGACTTCGTCGCCACCGGCACAAGCCCCGCGACGATGGAGTACGGCGGTTGGGACGTCTGCGGCACCACGATCGGGCACGATCTCTCGATCACGGGCGCGAATGTCGCGTACGAAATCGAGATCGGAGACCAGGGTCCACAGGACAACGAGTTCTGCGGCGGCCTCTCACCCGACACGATCGGGCACGACCTCGTCGTGTCGGGCAACCACGCCGGGCACATCGACGTCGGCAACAATTCCGTGGCGCACGACCTGGCCGTGAGCAACAACACGACCTACGACTACGACTCTGGTGACCCGAACGCGGCGGCCGGCATCGGCGTCGACGACAACACCGTCAGCCACGACGCCACTTGCGTCGGAAACTCGCCGGCGCTGAGCAAGGACGGCCCCGAGGACGGGCCGAACCACGTCGGCCACAACGACACGGGCTGTGGCTAGCAACCCCTGCGGTTAAGACCGCGCGCTCCCTCTAGACCGGCACCGGCTGGCCCGATAGGGTCGGCCGGTGCTGCGGCCGGCCTCCGTGGCGCGCCTCCTCGGCGCGCTTTTTCTTGTCCTGGCGACGCTTGCCGCGACCTCTTCGGCGCCGCACGCGGCCCGCCCGATGCTGGTCGGCTTCCAGGACGACCCGGGCTTCCGCTGGAGCCCCGACCGCAAGGCGACGCTCGCCGCGGCCGCACGCGCACACGCGTCGATCATCCGCGCGACCGCGAACTGGTGGCAGATCGCGCCGACCCGGCCGTCGAACGCCGAGAACGCGTTCGATCCGGCCTACAACTTCACGGACCTCGACGACCTGATCCGCAGCGCCGCGATGGACGGCATGACGGTGATGCTGACCCTGTGGGGCACTCCGAGCTGGGCCAACGGCGGACACCCACCCAACGTCGCGCCGACGGACACGCGCGACCTGTTCGAGTTCGCGCTCGCGCTCGCCGACCGCTACTCCGGGCGCTATCCGGGCTATCCGTTCGTCGGTTACTACACCGTCTGGAACGAGCCGAACTCGGCGCGCTTCCTCTCGCCCGAGTTCGACGACACGGGCCGCCCGGTCGCCCCGGTCACCTACGCCGGTATCTGCCGCGCCGTCTACACGGGACTGAAGGACGCCAACCCGCTGGCGACGGTCGCGATTGGCCAGACGGCCTCGCGCGGCAGCCCCGGCTACCGGCCGGGAGCGTCGTCGATGGCGCCGGGGACCTTTGCCTGGCTCCTGGCGCAGGTGAAGCCGCAGGTGCCGTTCGACGCCTGGGCGCACCACCCGTACTCCGATCTCGGCTACGGGCCGCTGCAGCGTTACCGCTTCCCGAACGTGAACCTGGCGACCCTGCACATGTTCGAGCAGCGGCTCGACCAGTGGTTCCACCGCCCGAACATCCCGATCTGGATCAGCGAGTACGGCTTCGAGACGCGACCGTGGCGACACGGCGGGGTGAGCGTCGAGCAACAGGCGGCGTACGTGAAGGAATCGCTCGCAATCGCGGCCGCCGACCCGCGCGTGCAGATGTTCATCTGGTTCGTGCTCCGGGACGACCCGGCCATGCGCACGTGGGACAGCGGCCTGATCGCCGACTCGGGGACGCACAAGCCGGCGTTTGCCGCCTTCGAGGACGCCGCAGGCCCGCTCGACGCGCGTGATCCCGTCGTCACCGTCCGGGCGGGCGCGTCGCGACCGCTGCTCCGTCTGCCGGTGTGGGAGCTCGCGATCCGTGACGGCGTCGGCGGCAGGCTCGGCTCCGTCATCACCGTGTACGCGGGCCGGCGGCGGATCGGCCGCGCGACGCCCGAGGCGCGGATCGGAATCGACGGCTACGTGGACTTCAAGTTGCCGATCCGCCTCGTGCGAGCCGGAGTGCGCTATCGCGTGCGCCTGGACGACATCAACGACATCCACGGCAACGTCATCGCGAGAACCGCGGTCGTCGTCGGCCGAGCCGGCTAGGCGACGGTCTCGCGGAGAGCGTCGGCGACGGCGCGGAGGCCGGCGATGTCACGCTCCGAGACTCGCGTCCTGATCGTCTCTTCGAGCTCGTCGACGACGCGAACGACGGCGTCTCCGGCGCGCTTTCCGGCCGGCGTCGGCGCGACGAGGAACGAGCGCCTGTCGGCGGGATTGACCGTCCGCCGCACGAGCCCGCGCGCCTCCAGGCGGTCGAGGACGCTCGTGAGCGTCGAGCGCTTGTGCCCGAACTCATGGTGGAGGACGGCGACGGAGAGCGCTCCACGCCGGGCGAGCTGGGCAAGGACGTGCGCCTCGGCCTGCGTCACCCCGAGATCGCCGGCAGCCCGCTCGAGGTGGACGGCGATGAGGTGAGCGGCTCGTTCGATGTCTTCGATCATGATCCGATATCGTATAGTACGAAACCGTATGAATGCTGGTGAGCTGACGGATGCCTTCGAGACGGACGAGGTCGACGGCGCGAACTTCCCGCACGAGTCGCACCTTCAGGTCGCGTGGACGCTGGCCCGACGGTACGGACACGACGACGCGCTGAACCGGCTGCGCGCGGGTCTCCAGGGCATCGCCGCGCGCGCAGGGAACCCCGGCGCGTACCACGAGACGATCACGCGGGCCTGGTTCGAGCTGATCGCCCCCGTGGACGACCTCGACCGCCACCCGGAGCTGCGCGACCGTCGCCTCCTCGCCCGCTACTACTCGGCCGAAGCGCTTGCCCACGGACGCGACCACTGGGTCGAGCCGGATCTGCGTCCGCTGCGTCTAGACAATTGATCGCGTCACGCGGCGGAGATCGTTCGCGCCGCGTGGATCGCCCGCGACGACCAGTGCCCGTTCGTGTCCCAACCCCACGCCAGCGCATGTGCGACGCCCCAACCGCGCAGGCGCTCGCGGTCGAGTCCGAGCTCCTCGAGAGCTGAGAGCCAGCGTCGCACCTCCCTGACACCCCCGCATGAAGCGGCGTTTCGAAGCAGCCCGACGGCACTGACCTCGCGTTCGCCGACCGCCGGTTTCGGGTCGATGACGAGCCACGGCTCGCGCTGCGCCTTCAGGATGTTGCCGCCGTGAAGGTCCTGGTTCACGAGCGCGCCGGCTTTCGGGTCGCTACTGCGAAAGACGTCGACCCCGAACGCGACCAGCGACCGCTCGAAGGGACGGCCGGCGCCTTCGTACGCGCGCGGCACGTCCTTCGCCCATCGCTCTGCTTCGCCGGTCATCGACCGGAATGGATGGCCGTCGCCGGGCTCGATCGAGAGCTTCGGCAGCAGATCGCCGACGACGGATTGGTGATCGACCGCCGAGTCGGTGAGTCGTGTTCCCGGCCGGCACCGCTCTATCAACAGTGCGCGCTTCGTGTCATCACGCCTGACGAGCCGCACCGCGCCCTTCCCGGCCCAGCAGTCGAGTGCGTCTGCCTCGTGATCGGCCTCGTGGTGAGAGGGTGCGTTCAGCTTCAGGACCTGGTCTCCTGCTCCGACGACGAGCGAATGGGGCGTGTCGAACGGTTCCTCGGGCTCGAGCTCCCATTGCTCTGCGCACTCGTGAACAAGCGCCGGAAGGCGCTCGAGCCATTCCGGCTCTCGCTGCCACTCCTGTTCGAGCGCGGCCGGAATCCGCATTCCGCGACCTTACTCGGACGGCCTCCGGCTGCTAGAGCCCGAGTCGCGTGCGGCCGCGTGCGGCCCAGTTGTCCGCCTCGAGCCTCAGCACGAGACCGAGCGCGACCGCCCCGAGGCCGATGAGGCCGAGGATCAGGGGGATCCGCCAGGTGCCGCCGCCGTTCAGCGTGTAGTGCACGAGTGGGGCGTAGGCGCCCGCGACGCCGTATGCCGCCCAGGAGGCGCGCCCGATAGGCGCCGCGAGGAGCAGCACGACGAGCGCCGTTGCGAGCATGGCCGCCCAGCCGCCTGCGTCGCCTGCCGAACCCACGAAGTAGACGAGCCCGAGCGCGATGCTTCCGAGCCCGACGACGTGCCACCAGAACGCCGTCCGCCGACGGCCGCTCTTGTCCTGCCACAGCCCGAAGAACACGAGCACGGCGCCCGTGACGATCAGCGTGGTCGCCACGTCGCTGCCGCTCGCGTTGTCGTCGACTGCGGGCAGGAAGAACAGCGCCGTGACCACGGTCGCGACGGCGGTCGGGAGGAGGACGAAGGCGAAGTCGACGAGCAGGTAGACGATCAGCCCGGTCGCGACCGTCCCGAGCGCGAGGACGAACAGCGAGCCGCGAAAGTCCGAGAACGTGGACGTCTGGGTGGCTTGCCCTGCGACGGAGACCGATCCGCCGCTCGAGTTCTGTGAGAGCGTGCCGATCAGCATCTCGAACCCGGCACCGGCGGCCGGCACGAGCGTCACGAAGACGAAGGCGAAGATCCCGCCCGGGACCCACCAGTGGCTCGCACGCAGCACCACGGAGAACGCGGCGTACGCCGCCATGAGCCCGAGTGCGACGAGCAGGACCCAGATGCCGCGATGGGCCGGACTGGTCGCCGCGACGACGCCGAAGCTCGCGTACGCCGCCGTGACCCCGCCGAAGTACCAGAGGATGTTGGACGTGTCGAAGCGCGGAAGCCGCTCCTCGACCGGCGGCGGAGGGATGCGGGTCGCCATCGCGCCGCCGATGATGACGACGGCACCGGTCGGAGCGACGCGGCGTTACCTGTAGCGGTAGACGATGCGGCCGCGGTTCAGGTCGTACGGCGACAGTTCGACACGGATCCGGTCGCCCGGGAAGATCCTGATCCGGTAGCGGCGCATCTTGCCGGCCGTGTAGCCGAGGGTCTCGTGGCCGTTGTCGAGCGCGATCCGGAACATGCCGTTGCGGAGCGCCTCGACGACCTCGCCCTCGAGCTCGACCTTCTCTTCCTTGCCGGCGATGGTTACGCGTCCTCGACGGGGACGACGTTCGTCGCTTCGGGGCCCTTGGCGCCTTCGCGAACCTCGAACTCGACACGCTGGCCCTCGTTCAGGGACTTGTAACCGTCGCCCCCGATCTGGGAGAAATGGACGAAGACGTCTTTGTCCTCCCCGTCAGGCGTGATGAAGCCGTAGCCCTTGGCGTTGTTGAACCACTTGACGATGCCAGTAGCCATGTCCGCGCCAGGGTAGCACCGGCATTCGGACTCAGCCGTCAAACGGTGTCAGCTGAACCAGGCGTGCTGCGGCTCGCCGTAGGGCTCGCGAAGCGCCGCGATCGCCGCTTCGAGCCGGGCCGTGAGCTCGACGGCCGCCTTCCTCGTCGCCGGCAGGCCGGCGGTCGGGAGGGGCTCGCCGACCACGATCGTCACCTCCGGGAACCCGATCCGGCCCGTGCGTGGCTGGATCGACCGCTCCGTGCCGACGAGCAGGACGGGTACGACCGGCGCCCCGGCGGCCAGCGCAAGCCGGGCAGCGCCGCGTCGAAACGGACGCACGCGGTACGGCAGGCACGTCCCCTGCGGAAAGAGTCCGACGACCTCGCCGCGCTCGAGCACGATGTTGGCGGCGCTGGCGGCGCGTCCGAGGTCGCCCTGCCGCCGGACGGGAATGCAGCCGAGGCCGTCGAGGATCTGCTTCACCACCGGGTAGCGGAAGAGCTCGACCTTGGCCAGGTAGTGCACCGGGCGGGGCGTTGCGGTGCCCAGGAACCACGGGTCGATGATCGACTCGTGGTTGGCCGCGAGCACGACCGGGCCGGTTGCCGGGATGCGCTCTGCGCCGACATGGCGGATCCGGTAGGCGCGGTTCATCACGGGCCGGGTGAGCCGGTCGACGAGCGGATAGAGACTCATCGTTCGAGCACGAGTTGGGCGTCGCGGAGCGCACGGGTGCGAAAGCCCGCTTCACACGAGGCGAGGTAGAAGTCCCAGGTCAGCACGAAGTGGTCGTTGTACCCGAGCGCGCGCACCTCGTCGAGCCGCGACAGGAAGGTCGCGCGCCAGCGGCGCAGCGTCTCCGCGTAGTGGAGGCCGATCTCCTCGACGCCCGCGATCGTCAGCCGCGACGTCTCGGCAGCGGCCTGCCCGAGCGCCGCGACCGACGGGATCAGGCAGCCGGGGAAGACATACCGCTCGATCCAGTCCGGCGAGCGGCGATAGCGGTGCCAGCGGTGATCCGGGATCAGGATCGTCTGGACGCAGGCGCGGCCGCCCGGCGCGAGCAGCCGGTCGCAGGCGGCGAAGAAGACGGGGAACTGCTTCTCGCCGATCGCCTCGATCATCTCGATCGACGCCAGCTTCGTGTACTCGCCGCGATGGCTGCGGTAGTCCTCCTCGACGATGCGCACGCGGTCGTCGAGGCCGGCGTCGCGGACGCGCGCGCGGGCGAGCTCGGCCTGCGCGGGCGAGAGCGTCAGCCCGGTCACGCGCGCGCCGTACTCGCCCGCGGCGGTGAGGGCGAACGAGCCCCAGCCGCAGCCGATCTCGAGCACGTGGTCATCAGGGCCGAGCTCGAGCTTGTCGCAGACCAGACGCAGCTTGCTCCTTTGCGCGTCGGCGAGCGGTTCGTCGTCGTGCTCGAAGACCGCGCAGGAGTACGTCATCGTCTCGTCGAGCATCAGCCGGAAGAGGTCGTTGCCGAGGTCGTAGTGGTACTCGATGTTGCGCCGCGCGCGCAGCAGCCCCTGGCGGCGGTTCGGCCGCGGACGGGCCTTCATCACGCGCGTCCAACGCGGGTGCCGGACGACCGCCGCCTCCGCGTTGCGGTACAGAAGCTCGAGGAAGCCGACGAGGTCGGGGCTCGTCCACTCGCCGGCCTGGTACGACTCGCCGAGCCCGATCGTCCCCCGGGTCGCGAGGCGGCGGATCAGAGCGCTCGTGTCGGCGATCTCCATCGTCTCGGGCGGGCCGTCGCCGAACGTCCGAACGCTGCCGTCGGGGAGTCTGGCGACGAGCGTTCCCTCGTGCAGGCCTGCGAGCGCGCCCGTGAGGATGCGCACGGCCATCCGCTCGAGCATGCCTCCGCGCGCGGGCGGAATCTCGCGGAGCGTGCGCTCGACGGTGCTCACAGCTTCACCGAGCCACGGCCCGGGACGAATGGCGGCTTGTGGTGGAACGGCACCCGCTTGGCCCAGAGCTTGAGGGCCTGCCAGTGGATGAGCGCGGTGACCTGCATCGGCATCAGCGGGTACCGAACGAGCGCACGGCCGAGGCTCGCGTTCGTCAGCTCCTGCCGCTCGCCGTGGAGCACTGCCGACAGCGGCACGCGGCCGTCCTGCCGCACGTGCACCCGCGTCCAGACCTCGTCCTCGGGCTCCGAGAACGCGTACTCGTAGGCCTGGTCGAGCCCGAAGAAGGGCGAGACGTGCAGGCGCTTTTCGTGGCCGTAGGTCAGGTCGGGGCCACGGAGGAGCTCGGGCAGCCGCTCGCCGAACGTGTTGTTCAGCTCGGCGATCATGCAGGCGAGTTGCCCGTCCGGCCGGTAGCACCAGTGGAATGTGACCGGGTTGAAGACGTAGCCGAGCACGCGCAGCTGGGCCAGCATCAGCACGCGCGAGACCTCGACGCCGTGCTCGGCGCAGAAGCGGATCGCCGCCTCGCGCACGGGCAGCGAGCCGTCGAAGTGGTCGGCGTCGCGCAGCGTCACGACGTTCGGGCGGTTGACCGAGAACAGCGTCAGGCGCCGCTCGAGCTCGGGCAGTTCGTCGAGGTCGAGGACGAAGAACGAGATCGGGTAGCGGAAGGTGTTCCGCGCCGGCTCGCGGCGTGAGTGGACAAGCGTGCCGGTGTAGAGCGCCGACCTCACGTCCACTCGACTCCCAGCTTCGCGGCTGCGCGCACGGCGGAGGCGAGCCCGTCCTCGTGGAAGCCGTTGCCCAGGTGCGCGCCTGCGAAGAGCGTGTGCCGCTCGCCGTTCAGCGACTCGACCTCGCGCTGTCCGCGAAGCGTGTCGAGCGTGAACAGCGGATGGTCGTAGACGGTGCGCATGATCACGCGCTCCGGGTCGATCTCCTCGGCGCGGTTGAGCGTGACGCAGTAGTGCTCGTCAGCGTCGAGGCACTGGAGCTTGTTCAGGTAGTAGGTCACGGTCGGCTTGAGCGGGCCGTTCACGTGGTAGTTCCACGACGCCCGGGCGCCGGCGGCGCGCGGGAGGAAGCGGACGTCCGTATGCAGGACGGTCTCGTTGGCCGTGTAGGCGAACGCGCCGAGCGCGCTCTGCTCGGCCGGCGACGGGTCGGCGAGCAGGGCGACGGCGTGATCGGCGTGCGTGGCGACGACGGCCTTGTCGAAGCAGCGGGTCTCGCCGTCCTCCGTCGTCAGCTCGACGCCGTCTGTGGTCCGACGAAGCGAGCGCGCGCCGAGGCCGATGTGTGCCGTGCCGCGTAGCCGGCCGAGCAGCGCGTCGACGTAGCGACGGCTGCCGCCGGAGACGGTGCGCCAGTGGAAGCGGCCGAAGCCGAGCATCCCGTGGTGGTCGAAGAAGCGGATCGCGTGCGCGGCGGGGAAGTCGAGCGCCCGCTCGGGGGCGGTC
Organism: uncultured Actinomycetes bacterium; assembly: GCA_963776735.1. GTDB lineage: Bacteria > Actinomycetota > Thermoleophilia > Gaiellales > Gaiellaceae > PALSA-612. Next base: position 207,909 of record CAVZNV010000022.1, on the reverse strand, counting down.
GACCAGAGCGCCGAGGTGAGCGGGACGAGGAAGTGCGTACGGAACCGCTGCGAGTAGCCGTGTCTGTCCGCGTACTGTCCGAGGGACAGTCCCTCGGACGTGTCCAGCGTCGACGAGGCCGTTCGCAGCCAGCGGGTGACCTCGAGCAGCAGCCGGTGGAAGCGCGGGCTGACGGCGTTCCGCTTCTGCGCGAACGGCCGGCGGCCGGACCACTCCAGCCCGCAGTCGCCGCAGGCGACGGAGAACGACATCTCGGACTCCTGCACGCCGACCCCGAGCTCCCGGAACAGCCGGCCGAGGTGCGGGTAGTTCGGGACGTTGTGGACGATGAAGCCGGTGTCGAGCCCGAGCCCGCGGTGCTGGACCGTGTTCACGTGGCCGCCAGGCCGGGTATCTCGCTCGAACAGCTCGACGTCGTGCGCGCGCGAGAGCAGGTAGGCGGCGCCGAGGCCCGACACTCCCGATCCGATCACTGCAATTTTCATCAGCGAACCGGTATTCGACCACCGCCGAAGATCGGTTGTCGAGCCCAAGCCCTCCGTACACTGGAGCAGCCGTGGAGATCGCCGACCAGAGCCGACCGCAGATTGGCACCGTTCGTCAGGGCACGAGCCGGATCAGCCAGATCGTCACGCTCGTCGCGGTGATCGTCCCGCCGGCCGGAATCCTGCTCGCGATGGGCCTGCTCTGGGGGATCGCCTTCCACTGGGTCGACGTCGCGGTCCTCGTCGTCAGCTACACGATCTGCGCCTTCGGGACGACGATCGGCTTCCACCGCTACTTCTCCCACAAGAGCTTCGAGTCCGGTCCCGGCGTCAAGGCGACGCTCGCGATCCTCGGCTGCATGACCGTCCAGGGCCCGCTGACGCAGTGGGTGACCGACCACCGCAAGCATCACGCGTTCTCCGACAAGGAGGGCGACCCGCACTCGCCGCACGCAGGCCACCCGGAGACGCCGTGGGGCGCGTTCACCGGCTTCGTGCACGCGCACGTCGGCTGGATGTTCTCCAACATGGGCATGGAGCAGGGCCGCGAGTACGGCAAGGACCTGTACGACGACCGAGTGATCAGGACGATCGACAGGCTCTATCTGCTCTGGGTCGCGCTCACGCTGGGCATCCCGTTCGCGATCGGCTACGCGATCGGCGGCACGGCGCTCGGTGTCGAGGCGCTGATCTGGGGCGGCCTGATCCGCATCTTCCTTTACCAGCACGCGACCTTCGCCGTGAACTCGATCTGCCACATGTACGGCCGGCGCGACTACCGCGCGCGCGATGAGTCGCGGAACAACTGGATCGTCGCGTTCCTCGTCTTCGGCGAGGGCTGGCACAACAACCACCACGCGTTCCCTTCCTCGGCACGGCACGGGCTTGCCTGGTGGCAGTACGACCTGTCGTGGTGGATCATCCGCGGCCTGGAGAAGCTCGGGCTCGCCTGGGACGTGAAGCTTCCGACCGCGGCGCAGATGCAACGGCGGGCCGCCTAGGCCGTCGCGTCTTGTTGAACAACGGCAGCCTGAGATAGGCTCGCCCATCCCGGCTGGCAGGTTCTCGTGCGAGGGCAGCCTGCCGCGCGGCCGCTGATCGAGGAGGTCGTTCGCCTCGTCGCCCGCAGGGGTATGGACCTAACCGGACAGCTTTCAAACCCCCCGGAACCTCTGGTCAGGCTTCTGTTCATTGTCTCATGCGCTGAGCCGCGGTCCACGGCCTGTGTCGAACTGGCAGACGAGCGATGAGGACGACGAGCGGACGCCACCGCCTACGTACTTCAGCTCGCCGCGCGGTAGACGGCCGCCCGCGTCCCTTCGATGTCGAAGCAGGCGTACTGGTTGTCGCGCATCACCCGGTGCGCGACGGCGATCGCCTGGCGTTCCGTCATGTCCCCTGCGGCGACCTCGGCCTCGAGCGCGCGCGCCAGGCCGCGCCGCGCCTGCGCCGCATACGCAACGGACGCCGTCGGCCAACTGGTGTCGCCGCCGTACGCGAAGAGCTTGTTGACGGGCACGGCGTGCAGGAAGCGGCGCACGAAGTCGGTTGCGCTATACGGGTTGATCGACCACGCCCAGCACAGATCGACCCAGACGTTCGGGAAGTGCTTCGCGATCGAGATGAGCTCGTCGCTGTACGGATAGGAGATGTGCATCAGCACGAACCGGGTCTCCGGGTAGCGCGCGAGCAGCCCGCAGAGATGGCTCGGCCGCACACGATCGACCGGCATCGAACCGGTGCCTGCCAGATGGCCGGTGTGGATCTTGAGGGGCAGGTCGTGCTCGGCGGCGAGCTCCGCCCCGCGCGCGAGGCACCAGTCGCCGAGCGCTAGACGGGCGCTCTCGTCAACGTCGCCGCCGGCCAACACCGCCGCCAGGGCGCGCGACGCTTCGTCATCCGAGCGCTCTGTCCACGCCAGCGTGCGGAAGTACGCGTGCTGCGTCTTGACGGCGATCGCACACGCCGCGTAGCGCTCGAACACCCCGCCCAGAACAGCGCCGAGTTCGTCGAGGCTCGACACGTCGAGGCCTGTCACATCCCCGCTGGCCAACTTCTCCCAGGAGATGTCGTAGAGAAAGAAGTCCGGCCCCGACGCGTCGGGCAGGCACGCAGGCTCGAAGTCGTCGACCTGCACGTGGTCGAGCCGCGCCACGTCGCGGAGCAGCCGCAGACGCTCACCCGCGCGCCGCAACGATGTAAGGGTGACCTGTGCCGCTTCGAGCCCGTCGACCGTCAGTTCCTCGAGCCCGTAGATCTCGCGCGCAATCAGCCGCACCGCCTCGCCGTAGCCGGTGAGCCGGATTGCCTCCCAGGCGTCCCGAACCGGCAAGAAGCGCGAACCCAGGTCGCCCGCCGACGAGTCGAGGAGCCGCTCGACAGCGTCCGGCGGCGCCCCTGCAACGAGCAGATCGCTCGTCGCGTAATTGCCGAACAGATCCTGGAGGATGTCGGGGCCGTCGCCGACCCACCGATCCTCTTTGTGGAGATGCTCGTGCGTGTCGACGAGCGGCAGCGAGTCGATCTCGTGCTGCAGATCGGTCTGTGCGCTCACTGTCTCCATCCTACGGCGGCCACGCAAGCGTCAAGCAATGTCACGACGGGGCGTGCAGATCGGCGGTTATGGAGTGGTAGCCGCCTGCAGTGAGCGTTATCAGTCGAGTCGTCTCAGTACTCGCCGCAGTTGCTCATCGAGGTGTGCGAGTGACAATTGACGGTTGGGTACATGGCCTTGTTCTCGGTACGCGCCGAGGGCCACCTGGGCGTGGTGCCGTATGTTGAGCAGCCACATGACGTCGTACACGGCAAGGTCGTCGGAGGTATCGCCGACGATGTCCGAGTATGCGTCGGCCAGGCGATCGGCGACATCAGGCCCGACGAGGAGACACACGTCGGCCCTGCAATACGCGAGCTCAGACCATCGAGCGTCGAGTCCTGCTGCGCTCCAGTCGACGACGCCACTGATACGGCCGCGATGCCAGAGAACGTTGCCCGGATGGAAGTCCCCGTGCGTGAAGACGCGCTCGGAGGAGAGCGAAGACAGACGGGCTCTGACGGCGCTGACTGCGGCTGCGGTCAGGGGATCGTTTTCTCCCGCTGGGGGGTGCCACGTCTCGATCGGCGGGGGTGGCGTGAGCGCACCTGCGGCCCGGTCCAACACCGTTTCGTGTACCTGGGTCAGCGCCTGCGCGAGGGCGGCGACCCACGAGTCGGCGTCCTTGGGGGTCACGTCCGGGCGCCCCGGCAACCGGGACATGACAACAGCGGGCCGGCCGAACCAGACCGACTCCAGATCAGCCGCGATCGGCTCAGGCACCGGTGCCGTTATCCGCTGGGCAAACTCGAGACGATTCCACTCCAACGATGCCGCGCCGTCACCGTCGGGGTAGAGCTTGACGACCACTCTGCGCGGGGCCCGGTCGAGTGTTACGGCATAGGCATCAGTCCCCCCGGCTCCCCCCGTGAGCACACGCAGGCGCGTTACCCGCGCGCCCGGCGCTACAGCTTCGGCCAACGCCTTCCACCCAGAGTGTCTCCGCGACATGAGCCCACGGTATGCACCCACGCATCGAAGGGCTCGCTCTCGCCGAAGCTTCGGGAGTGCCGCGAGTGGACGGGTGGTCCTCGCGAGCGATCGGTATGTCTGAACATGGTCACACGCAGGGACAACGTTGTAATAAGCGCAACAGGGCGACGGAGCTAGGCGGATTCGAACCGCTTTAGCACGTTCTCGCAGAGTTGAACCCAGCGCCCGGCGCGCGGAAGCGGCACCAGCCGGCCGCCCGGTGTGCGGACGGCCAGCCCGTGGAGGGCGCCGGGGATCGTCGTGTACGTCCCCTCGGCGCCGGCGGCGAGCGCGCGGTCGAAGCCGCGCCGTGAGCTCGTCGGGCTCACCCCCGGAATGCCCGGAAGCCAGCGGTCGAGCGCGCCGTGGAGGACATCGAGCCGCTTGCCGCGGAGCGTCGAGACGTCGAGCCGGTCCGGGATCCACGGCGCAAGGCCGAGCACCTCCTGCACGCCCGGCTCGTCGGCCGCCGCGATCGAGACGGCGCCGCCCATCGAGAAGCCGAGCATCAGCGTCTCGTCGCCCCCGAGCCGTTCGACGGCCGCCCGCGCGTCCTCGATGCACCAGTCGAGCCGCTTCCACGACTTGACGCGGTAGCGCACCTCGCCGAAGCGGAGGCCGGGGAAGCGCGGCGCGAGCCGGCCGACGAGCCATTCGAGCGTCGCGCTCCACGTGCCTGCCACCTCTTTGCCCTGGCCGCCGTTCACGCAGACGACCACGCGCTCGCCCGAGCCCGTCACGCGCACGTCCGCGCCCGTCGTGAGCCGTTCGACCTCCACGTCCCTATCTTCGCCGGACCGCCGGAAAGGGCGCGTAACCTCGCCGGCTGAAGCACCGGGAGCCGGTCGTCTACCTGATCGTCGGCTGGTCGGCATTCGTTGCGCTATGCACGAAGTGGCCTTAGATTCCAGTCCTGTCAAGACGATGAGGAGGTCCAGTCGTGGCCAGGCATTGGCGCATGGTGGTCGCGTGTTCGGCGTTCGCCCTGGGAATCGCGGTTGTCTGGGCCGGGAGCGCCATAGGAGCGCCAGGACAGACAAATGCGGTCGACGCGAAGCTGGTTGGGAAATGGACCCGCAAAGTCACGAGCACAGACATCAAACGGACCGGCATCCCGGCCTCGATCGTCCCGATCCCCGCCGGCAGCGTCTGGACACTCACGATCAAGAAGAGCGGCCAGGCCTCTATCGCGGGACCCCCCAGTCTGGGCGGCTTCACGGGAACTGTGGTCCCCGCCGGGCCGAACGAGGTACACGTCAAGCTCGGGCACCCCGAGCCGGACGTCTACCGGTGGGCCGTCTCCGGCCGCACGCTGACGTTCACGAAGGTCTCCGACCCCGTCGTGGACCGGTACGTCGTGTTCTGGGGCGCCTGGAAGAGGAAATAACTCTCGCTACATCGAGGCGAAGGCCGAGTTCTTGTCCGTCGTGCTCGGGGCGGCAACCGGCGACTAGACTCGAGCCGTGGCGATCGAGACCGAGCCGATCTGCTGGCTGGAGCTGCCGGCCGAGGTGCCGGACGAGGTCCGCGAGCTCTGGGCGCTGCCGCTCGAGAAACTCGGCTTCGTCCCCAACGTGCTCCGCGCCTACTCGGTTCGCCCGCGGCATCTCGTGCTCTGGAACGCGCTCTACGACGAGCTCATGCGCGGCGAGTCCGGGCTGACGAAGGCGCAGCGAGAGATGATCGCGGTCGTCGTCTCGACGGCCAACCGCTGCCACTACTGCGTCGTCTCCCACTCGGCGGCGCTCCGGAAGCTGACCGGCGACCCGAAGCTCGTCGAGCAGCTCTCGAGCAACCACGCCTATGCCGCCGTCGAGCCGAAGGAGCGGGCGATGCTCGACTTCGCGGTCAAGCTGACCGAGCGCTCGTCGACGTGCACCGAAGCGGACGTGCAAGCACTGCGGGACGCGGGCTGGACGGACGAGGGCGTGATGGACATCACCGAGGTGACGGCGATGTTCAACTTCACGAATCGTCTCGCGAGCGGCCTCGGCTGGCGCCCGAACGACGAGTACTTCGCGCTCGGCCGCTAGCTGCGCGCGTCGCGCCACGCGACGAGCTTGCGCAGCGGCTCGAGGTCGAAGTCCGGTCCGCCGGCGCCGACCACGAGGTGCGTGATGCCGGCGTCGGCGTAGTCGTCGAGCCGGTCGAGCGCGTCGTGGACGAAGGTCGAGCGCTCGATCGCGGCCGGGTCGCGTCCGACCTTCGCACACCAGTCGTCGAGCACGGCCGACTTGTGGCGGATCGTGTCAAGGTCGCCGATCCCGTGCCAGATGTCCGCGTGCTCGGCGACGATCCGCAGGGTCACCTTCTCGCCGACGCCGGCGACGAGGATCGGGATGTCGCGCGTCGGCGGCGGATTCAGCTTCGCGAACCGCTCCTTGATCACGGGCAGCGCCGCGTCGAGCGCGCGCAGCCGGCTTCCGGTCGTGCCGAAGTCGTAGCCGTACTCGTCGAAGTCGCGCTGGAACCAGCCCGACCCGATGCCGAGAAAGTGCCGGCCGCCGGAGATGTGGTCGATCGTCCGGGTCATGTCCGCGAGCAGGTTCGGATTCCTGTAGGCGTTGCAGATCACGAGCGCGCCGAACTCGACACGTTCTGTCGCTTCGGCCATGGCCGAAAGCAGCGTCAGGCACTCGAAGTGCTTGCCGTCCGCGCCGCCGAAGAGCGGGAAGAAGTGGTCCCAGATGAACAGCGTGTCGGCGCCTATGTCCTCGGCGCGAAGCCACGCGTCCCGCATCGGCGCGAAGTCGGCGTGCTGCGGACGAACGGTGACGCCGACGCGGATCATGCGGAGACCGTATCCACTACGGCCCCGACGACGACATATGCAAGACCTTCCGGCCCTCCCTCACGTGAAGAACGTATCTGCGTGCTCGTACCCGGGGGCGCAGCAGCAGAGGAAGCGCAGCTCGGCCTCGCCCGCGGTGATCTGGTGCCACGCGCCCGGTGGGATCAGGATTGCGTCGCCCGGGCCGACCGACGAGTGCTCGTCGTCGATCTCCATCTCGCCGGTTCCCTCGACCACGTAGTAGAGCTCCTCGCTTTCCGCGTGGTAGTGCCGCTCCGTCTGCTGGCCCGGCGCGAGCGTCGCCTCCGCGAGCGTCTGGTTCGCGGCGCGCATCAGCTCGCGGATCGTGCTGCCGTCCTTGGTCGTGAACGGCTCGGCGCGGTCGTAGGAGCGGATCTCCACGGCGCGGAGGCTACTGAAGCCGTCAGAATCGCGGCGTGAGGACGACGACGGACAGCCGGACGATTCCCTGGGAGTGGTACGTGTCGCCCGAGGTGCTCCGGCGCGAGCAGGAGCTCGTCTTCCGTGACGCGTGGCACTACGCCGGGCCGGCCGAGTGGGTGGCCGAGCCGGGCGACCGCTTCCCGGCCTTGGCCGGCGAGGCGCCGGTGGCGGTCGTGCGCGGCCTCGACGGCGAGCTGCGTGCGTTCCTCAACGTCTGCCGGCACCGCGGCTCGGTGATCGTCAAGGAGCGTGGCAGAGCGAAGACGCTCCAGTGTCCCTACCACGCGTGGACGTACGGACTCGACGGCGAGCTGCGCTCGGCGCCGCGGTCGGAGCGCGAGCCGGAGTTCGACCCGTGTGCGCTCGGCCTCAGGCCGGCGCTCGTCGACACCTGGGGGCCGTTCGTGTTCGTGAACACCGATCTCGAGGCGGCCCCGCTCGCGGCGACGCTCGGCGCGCTCCCCGAGCTCGTCGACGCGAGTGGACTCGCCTTCCGCGAGCGCGTGTCCTTCGACCTCGCCGCCAACTGGAAGGTCGCGGTCGAGAACTACCTCGAGTGCTACCACTGCCCGGTCGCGCACAAGGCGTTCAGTGCGCTCGTCGACGTCGATCCGGACGCGTACCGGCTCGACACCGCGGGTGGCCTGCTCAGCCAGTACGGCGAGCGTCGGGGCGGGGGAGACGGGTGTCAGTTCCACCTCGCCTGGCCCGCGCTGAAGGTGATCGCCTACCCGGGCGCGGCCAACCTTTCGCTCGGGCCGGTCTGGCCGACCGGGCCGGAGAGCGCCGGCGGCTTCCTCGACTACTTCTTCGGGCCCGACGTGCCCGAGGAGACCCAGCGCGAGCTGATCGAGTTCGACGACCAGGTCGGGCGCGAGGACCGCGAGCTCGTCGAATCGGTGCAGCGCGGGATTCGCTCGGGCCTGATCGACGAGGGGCACCTCTTGCTGGACAGCGAGCGCTTGATCGCTGTCTTCCAGGAGCGTCTCACGGCTGTCCTGGGCTCGAGTTCGTAACAACTCGCATACCCGAAGCGGCCCTCGTCAATCACTTGGAAACACGGCAATTTGCAGGCACGTTACGTGTATTCGTGACAGTGCCGTCAAGTGTTCCTGCTACCGTGCCGATCAAGCAAGTGACAAACAACTAGCGGCGGCCGCCCCGGTCTGGTGGATCGGAGCCGGGTCGTCGCGAGGGTGTTTTCAGAGGAGGCAGTGTGCACGTGAGCAGATCACGGGCGCTGCTGCTCGGTGCCGTCACGGCCCTGGCAGTTGCGCTCACGTTGGGAGCGGTTCTGGTTCCGGCAAGTGCCGAGGCGACCCGGACGGTCGCGACGGCCGAGCTTCACGCGGCTCCGGTGAGCAGCGTGATTCCGGGGGTGAGCAGCCCGACGAGGCAGGCAAGACGCGTGAATCCGGCAAGCAGGGCGAGGCGGCTTCAGGTCGAGTCGCAGCTCCGCGAGACGCTCGCCGGGATCCGCACGGCACGGGACACCACGTGGAAGTGGCAGGACACGATGTCGGCCAGGCGCTCGCCCTACGCGGCGTCGGCCGAGCATTCACTGAGCCTGAGGTATCGCACGATGGTGCTCCACATGTGGACGTCTCGCGCGAAGCAGGCGCAGTACGCGGCGCAGCATCCGCCGCGGTTGAAGGACTGGCTCTGCATCCATCACTACGAGGGTGCGTGGCCGGACAACACCGGCAACGGCTACTACGGCGGGTTGCAGATGGACATGAGCTTCATGTCCGCCTACGGCGCGGCGCTGCTGCGCACGAAGGGAACGGCTGACCACTGGACGCCGCTCGAGCAGATCTGGGTTGCCGAGCGCGCGTACGAGTCCGGTCGCGGCTTCTATCCGTGGCCGAACACGGCCAGGTGGTGCGGGCTGATCTAGCCCGGCGTTCCGCGGGGCCCCGATCCCTTCCCCGGGGCCGCGCAACCTCCTGTCGGTCGCCTACCTAGTCGGAGTGGCCGACGATCTGGACGAGCCAGCGCCGGTCGCGCTCGCGGTCGAGCTCGATGAAGAGCACCCGCTGCCAGTGGCCGAGCTGCATCTCCCCGTTCCGCACAGGGACGGACTCGCCGGCACCGCCGAGCAGCATCGCCATGCAGTGCGAGTGCCCGTTGCCCTTGTCCATGTCCTCGGGGCAGATGTTCTCCGTGCGGCGATCCCAGTCGTCGTGCGCGTAGTAGCTGTCCGGCGGGCAGAGCCGGCTCAGGAGCTGGCTGAAGTCCTCGATGAAGCCCTGCTCGAACTCGTTCACGCGGACGCAGCAGGTGGTGTGCGGCGAGTAGATGCAGACGATTCCGTCCTGGACGCCGCTCTCGCGGACCGCCTCGACGACCTCGTCCGTGATGTCCCTGACCGCCAGCCAGCCTGCCGTCCGCAGCTTCGTCTCGCGCTGAAAGACCTTCACGCCTCCTCCTCGCCTCGCTGTCCGGCCGACATTGTGACGATTTCGGACGCCCGTGTCACCTGCGCGGTAGCCTCCGCTTTGACGGGCCCGTAGCTCAGTTGGTCAGAGCGGCGGACTCATAATCCGCTGGTCCCTGGTTCGAGTCCAGGCGGGCCCTCTGTGAATCCGATATGCGAGAGGGCGCCCCTCGGGACGCCCTCTCCGTCAGGCCCGATTCCGAGTCGAGCTACTTCACGACCGTGATCTTGGCGTGGTACGTGTGTGCGCCGGCGATCACGTAGAGCGTGTCGCTGCCCCTCATCAGAGCCGCCGAGTGGTCAGCCGGGAGTGTCACCGTGGCGGTGGGCGACGTGAGCGTCTCGATGACGAAACCGCCGTGGCGGATCTGGACCGTCATCGCCGTCGTGCTCGCCCCGGTCATGCTGTGGAGCTTGTACGTCAGCGTCGCAGCCGTCACGTTCGCCGGAACGACGACGTGCTGACCCGACGCCGTCGTGCAGCTGAGCTTGTCGGCGACGCCGCTGCGCGGGTTGCTCGTGTGCTGGACGGTGCACGACGAGAGCTGGCCGAGGGCGGCGAGCGCCTGCGTCCCCGTCACCGGTGCGAACGTGACGTTCAGCGTCGCGTGCATCTTCACCGGGCCGGCCTTTGCGTAGAGCCGCACGGTCGTCGAGGGCGTTGTCGTCGCAGCTGCTGCTGCGACCGTGATCCCGAACGCCGCCACGACGGCCATGACGGCGACGCCTGCCAGCGTTGTTCGCGTGCGTTTCGTTGTTCGCGTGCGTTTCATGGGAAACCTCCTTCGAGCGAGCCCAGGACGGGCTCCTCTCCGAGCAATCGATTCCCTCCGCCCGGTGTGCGCGAACCGGTGGGTGGAGGGATTTACCGACGAGTTACGTCGTATCGCGATGAGGAGCCCGGCGCAAAACGGCTCGACAGTTCACGTCTTCGGGGGATAGCACCAGGCATCCGTCCCCACCAGAGTGAGGGAGTATCGGCGTATCTCTGCGGAAGGGGGGCTTCTCGCACATGGGATCTGCGGCATCGGAGGGCAACCCGATCTCCGGCTCCGGCGCGCTCGCGCCTGCGGAGCGGCGGTATCGGCGCAGGAGCAAACGGCCGGCGGTGGTCGCCGGCGAAGGACAGGCGACGTTGTCTCGGGGCGAGATCGGCGGAGTCAGCGGCGTCCTCACCGAGTTCGAGTTCGACGCGCTGCGGATGCTCGCGGACGGCCGCAGCCGGGCCGAGATCGCCGACACGCTCGGCATCACCCTCCGGTCGGCGCGCGACGTCTGCCGCTCGCTCCATCGCAAGCTCGGTGCGAACCACGACGTCCACGCGGTCGCCATCGGGTTCCGGCGCGGGCTGCTGCCGCTCGACCGGCGCACCGCCTTCCCGGCAGCGAACGCCGACAAGGACACGGCCGAAACGGCCGACCAGCAGGCACGCGTGAAGTGACTCCCCCTTCACCGCGGCCACGGAGAGGCTCGCTCCTGACCGGCGGGCCTCTTCTTTTTCTAGCCGGTGGCGTCCGCGACGAACGCTGCGATCGCCGCGCCGAACTCGCGCCGGCTCTCCTCCCACGCGTAGAACATGTGGCCGCCGCCGAAGTGCCGCACCGTGACGCGCCCGGCGGTCGAGGGGTCGAGCCTCATCAGGTTCCGCAGACGGTCGCTCGAGTAGTACGGGGTGACCAGATCGAAGCGCCCGTGCGTCACGAACGCCTTCATGTGCGGGTTGAGCGCCATGCCATAGCGGAAGTCGTCGGTCGCGCCGACCGGGGGTGCGAAGAAGTGCACCGGCGCGTCGTTCGTCCACGCCCGGTTGACGTCGAAGCTGAGCACCGTGTACTCGCGGTCGGTCTCGACGCCGATCTCGGACCGCAGCTGCCGGTTGATCGCCATCGTGTACGCCGGGCTGATCCCGGAGAGCGTCGGGTCGGGACCGGCGAAGGTTTCGCGGTCCGGGAACGGGTCGGTGACGGTGATCGTGGCGTCGTAGAGCCCGAGCACCTTGCGCTCGTCGCGCAGCAGCTCGCGGACGAAGACGGTGATGCTGATCCGGCCCTCGGCGCGCGTGACGAGGTCGACCGGAAGCCCGACGAGGTCGGCGAGCCGGCCGAGGATCCGCTCGCGCTCTTCCGTCGGCATTGACGCGCCCCGCGTGAGGAACGCGGTGTAGTCGCCGGTTGCGAACGCCTCGGCCTCGCGCAGCACGTCCTCGAGCGGCGTGCCTGCGGGGAACGCGCGCGATCGTCCGTGGTGCGCCGCGGCGCCGGCCATCGTCGGCAGCGCGTCGACCCAGGAGAGCACCTCGTAGTCGGTCGGGGCGAGGTTCCCGATCTCGAGTGCCGGCGAGATCAGGATGGCGCCGTTCAGGCCGATCCCGGCCGTCTCCTGGAGCATGCGCACGAGCCGTCCGACGCGGTAGCCGCCGTAGCTCTCGCCGGCGATCAGGATCGGCGAGCCCCACCGGCCAGCCGCCGACAGCCAGCGGCTCATGAACTCGCAGAGCGACTCGAGGTCGCGCTTGTAGCCGAAGTACTCCTTCTCCTTCGCGTCGTCCTCGCCGTCGGCCTTCTTCTGCTCGTCGGGCGGTTCGGGCTTGCCCTCCTTGTCGACGACGCGGCTGAAGCCCGTGCCGACGGGATCGACGAAGACGATGTCGGTGAACGCGAGCCAGGACTCGTCGTTCTGGACGAGCCGCGGCGGCATCGCCGGCAGGGTGCCGTCGGCGGGAAACGCGACCCGCTGCGGCCCGACGGCTCCGAGGTGGAGGTACGCGGACGAGGCTCCCGGGCCGCCGTTGAAGACGAAGGTGAGGGGCCGATCGGCCGCGTTGCCGTCGGCCACGTACGAGACGGAGAAGATCTCGGCGGCGGGCTTGTCCTTCTTGCGGAGGACGATCCACTTCGCCGTGGCGGTGTAGTCGATCGTCCGGTCGCCGGCGGTCCAGGTTCCCCTGGTCTCGGCGCCCTTCGGCGGCTCGTAGTCGGGCTGCTTCTCGGTCTTGACGTCCTGTGTGTTCTCGTCGGTCATGCCGCGGACGCTAGCTGCTTTTCGGTTCCGCCATCCGGGGAAAAGGCACTCTGTCGTGAGCGTGGTCGGCGAGCTGTTGGCTGGGCGGTTCGAGCTGGAGGAGCTGTGCGGCTCCGGCGGGATGTCGCGCGTCTACCGTGCCCGCGACCGGCAGCTCGGCCGGCTGGTCGCGATCAAGGTGCTGCACGAGCGCTTTGCGGACGATCCGGCCTACGTCGACCGCTTTCGCCGCGAGGCGCGGGCCGTCGCGCGGCTCAGTCACCCGAACATCGTCACGATCATCGACCGCGGCGAGGCCGACGGCCGCCAGTACATCGTCTTCGAGCACGTCGAGGGCGAGAACCTGAAACAGCTCGTCGCGCGGCTCGGGCCGCTGCCCGTGCGCCGCGCGCTCGACCTTTCGATCGACGTCGCCCGGGCGCTCGCGTTCGCGCACGCGAACGGCGTCGTCCACCGGGACGTCAAGCCGCAGAACGTGCTCCTTCCGGACGGCGGCGCCAAGGTGACCGACTTCGGGATCGCGCGCGCCGACGACCTCGAGCTCGGCCCCGGCCACACCGAGGTCGGAACCGTGCTCGGGACCGCCGACTACATCTCGCCCGAGCAGGCGCGCGGCGAGCACGCGACCGAGCTCAGCGACGAGTACTCGCTCGGCGTCCTCCTCTACGAGCTGCTCACCGGGCACGTGCCCTACCCCGCGGACAGCGCCGTCGCCGCCGCGGCGCGGCACACGACCGACCCCGTCCCCGACGTGCTCACGGAGCGGCCCGACGCGCCCGTGCGTCTCGCGGTCGCCGTCGAGCGGGCGATGGCGAAGGATCCGGCCGACCGCTTCCCTTCGATGGACGCGTTCCTCGCCGAGCTCGTCGCGACGCGCAAGGAGCTGCCGGCTCCGGACGCGGCGCAGACGATGCTCCTGTCGCAGGCTCCGCCGCCGTCCGTCGCGGTGACCGAGCAGCTGCCCGCTCGACGCCGCGACCGAGGGCCGCTCGTCGCGCTCCTCGTCCTCCTGCTCGTCGCCGTCGCCGGCGGGGCCGCCTACCTGGTCTACTCGCACGGCAAGGCCGCCTCCTCAGGCGCCTCTCCGCCGCCGCCAGCCGCCTCGTCCGTGCAGCTGACGGCGACGACCGCGTACGACCCGTCGCCGGGCGACGGCGTCGAGCGCAACGACCTGCTCCACTTCGCGACCGACGGCTCGACGGCGACGTCCTGGCAGACCGAGCGCTACACGACGGCTGCGTTCGGCAACCTGAAGAAGGGCGTCGGGATCGTTCTCTCGACGGGGGCCGGCCCGGTGAAGCTCGGCTCGCTGACGGTCGAGACGCCGACACCGGGCTTTCGAGCCGAGGTCGAGGCGGGCGACTCCGAGCAGGGACCGTTCGACGTCGTCTCGTCCGACCGGACGGTCGCGTCCAGGACGACGTTCGTGCTCGACGTCCCCGAGGCGCGGCGCTTCTACGTCGTCTGGATCACGCGGCTCGTCGCCTTCGACACGGGCGATCCGACGAAGCGCTACGGCGCGCGCATCAGCGATATCACCGGAAGCTAGTTACGCTCGCCCCGTGGACGCGATGACGACCGCGGACGGGCGCCGGCTCTCGTATCGCACGCTCGGCTCCGGACCCGTCCTCGTCTGCCATCCGGGCGGGCCGGGCTTCTCGTCGCGCTACTTCGGCGACCTGGCGGGGCTCGGGGACCGGTACACGCTTGTGCTGCTGAACCCGCGCGGGACGGAGGGATCCGACCGACCCCCCGACGCGCGGGCGTACGACACGGGCGACTACGTCGCCGACCTCGACGAGTTGCGCGCGCATCTCGGCCTCGAGCGGATGCTCCTGCTCGGGCACTCGCACGGCGGCGTCGTCGCCCAGGCCTACGCGGCGCGGTACCCGGATCGGGTCGAGCGCCTCGTCCTCGCCAGCACGCTCGCGCGATTCCAGGTCGAGCAGGAGCAGGCGATGGAGGCCGCCATGGCCGCGAAGTCCGGCGAGCTGTGGTACGAGGACGCGACCGACGCGTTGCGGGCCGAGCAGGCCGGCGAATGGGAGACGGACGAGGAGCTGGCCGCAATCGTCTTGCGGGAGCTGCCTTTCTACTTCCGGACGTACGGCGAGCGCGAGCAGCGCTACGTGCAGGGCCTTGAGGGCGAGATGCCGGTCGGCGACGCGCTCAAGTTGTTCAACGAGGAGATCTTCACGACGTTCGACCTGCGGCCGGAGCTCGGCCGGATCACCGCGCCGACGCTTGTCCTCACGGGCGAGGACGACTTCATCTGCGGACCCGTCTGTGTCCGCGAGATCGCGGAGGGCGTCGGCCCTGTCGAGGGCGTCGTCCTCCTGCCTGACTGCGGGCACTTCGTGTTCGTCGAGCAGCCCGACGCGTTCGCGGACGCGATCCGCGCGTTCCTCGGCTGATCGCCCCTCCGGCCGGTCAACCGAGCCGGCGCCCGCGGTAAATCGGCACGAATTCGGCCCAGACGTGTGCCGAATTCGCCGGTATCGTCGCCTCCAGAGGGAGGCGGGAACGGCTCCCCACCCAGGGTGGAGATTGGAGCGGCCATGTCCCGCCGGGCCATGGGCCGGAGATTGGCCTCCGTCCGGCCGCGGCGCGAGCCGTAGAATCATCCCCATGGCCGACGTCGGAACGCTCAGAGTCAAGACCGGTCTCGCCGAGATGTTCAAGGGCGGCGTGATCATGGACGTGACCAACGCCGAGCAGGCGAAGATCGCCGAGGACGCGGGCGCCGTGTCCGTGATGGCGCTCGAGCGCGTCCCGGCCGACATCCGTGCCGAAGGTGGGGTCGCGCGCATGGCCGACCCGCAGCGGATCAGGGAGATCCAGGAGACGGTCACGATCCCGGTCATGGCGAAGTGCCGGATCGGGCACTTCGTCGAGGCGCAGATCCTCGAGTCGCTCGAGATCGACTACATCGACGAGTCCGAGGTGCTGACGCCGGCCGACATCGAGCACCACGTCGACAAGTGGCAGTTCAAGGTGCCGTTCGTGTGCGGCGCGACCAACCTCGGCGAGGCGCTCCGCCGCATTGCCGAAGGCGCGGCGATGATCCGTACCAAGGGCGAGGCCGGGACGGGCGACATCGTCAACGCGGTCACACACATGCGCGCCGTTTTCGGGGGCATCCGCCGGCTCCAGTCGTTGCGAGACGAGGAGCTGTACGCGGAGGCGAAGGAGCTGCGCGCGCCGTACGAGCTCGTGCGCTGGGTCGCCGAGAACGGACGCCTGCCGGTCGTCACGTTCACCGCCGGCGGCATCGCGACTCCGGCCGACGCTGCGCTCTGCATGCAGCTCGGCGCGGACGGCGTCTTCGTCGGTTCGGGCATCTTCAAGTCGGGCGATCCGGAGCTGCGCGGCAAGGCGATCGTCGAGGCGACGACGCACTTCCAGGACGCGGACGTGCTCGCGCGCGTCTCCGCCGGGCTCGGCGAGCCGATGGTCGGCATCTCCGCCTCTTCGCTCAGGCCGGAAGAGCTGCTCGAGACCCGCGGCTGGTAAGTCCCGCCGCCTAGGATTGCCGGCATGAAGATCGGGGTTCTGGCCGTCCAGGGAGACTTCCGCGAGCATGCGCAGATGCTGCGCAGGCTCGGCGCCGAGGTCGTCGAGGTGCGCTCGCCGGAGCAGCTCGCAGGCCTCGACGGCGTCGTCCTGCCCGGCGGCGAGTCGACCGCGATCATGCGGCTGATGCGCCTCTACGGGCTGGACACGGCGCTCCAGGAGTTCCACGGGGCGCTCTTCGGCACCTGCGCGGGGATGATCGTGCTCGACCGCGACCATCTGAGCCTCACGGACATCCTGGTCGACCGCAACGCGTACGGCCGGCAGGTCGCGAGCTTCGAGGCCGAGCTCGAGCTCGGCGACGATCCGGAGCCCGTGCGGGGTGTCTTCATCCGGGCTCCGCGCGTGCGCGAGCACGGCGCCGGAGTCGAGGTGCTCGCCGAGCTGAACGGCGAGCCAGTGCTGCTGCGCGACGGCCGCGTGCTCGTCGCTGCGTTCCACCCCGAGCTGACGGACGACACGAGGATCCACGAGCTCTTCCTCGAGCTCGCGAGAGGAGGGGCATATGTCGGGGCATAGCAAGTGGTCCTCGATCAAGCACAAGAAGGGCGCCGCCGACGCCAAGCGCGGCAAGCTGTTCTCGAAGCTGGCGCGGGCGATCATCGTCGCGGCGCGCGAGGGTGGGGGAGACCCGGCCGCGAACCTCGCGCTCCAGAACGCGATCGAGAAGGCCCGCTCGTACTCGATGCCGAAGGACAACATCGAGCGCGCGATCGCGCGCGGTGCCGGCGGCGACGACGACGGCGACAGGTACGAGCCGATCGTCTACGAGGGCTACGGGCCGAGCGGCGTGGCGCTGATCGTCGAGGCGCTGACCGACAACAAGAACCGCACGGCGGCCGACGTGCGGCACATCTTCTCCAAGCACGACGGTAACCTCGCGGGCTCGGGAGCCGCCGCACACCTGTTCGAGCGCCGCGGGATCGTGCTCGTGCCGTCCGATGGCGTCGACGAAGACGAACTGCTTCTCGTTGCTGCCGACGCCGGGGCGGACGACGTCGAGCTGGACGGCTCGAGCTTCGAGATCACCACGGCGCCGGAAACGCTCTCGTCCGTGCGCGACGCGGTCGCGGGCGCGGGCTTCCAGATCGACTCGGTCGAGGTCGCGCTGATCCCGAACACGAACGTGACGGTCGACGACGAGGCCGCGGCCCGGAAGATCCTCCGCCTGATGGACGCGCTCGAGGACAACGACGACGTCCAGGACGTCTACGCGAACTTCGACATTCCGGAAGCCGTGCTCGAGACAGCAGCTTCCTAGCGCTCTCCAGACGGCTCGAGCGTCCGCGAAGCCGTGGCTTCGCCGCGGCGTAGCCCGAGCCGCTCTCTACGCGCTGCGCAGAAGAAGGGGGCTCACCGGGGGAAACATGGTTTCCCCCGTGCGCTTACCATGAGCCAAGCCTTGGCCGGCAGACTCAGCCGTGCGTGCCGTCGTGCGACGCGTTTCCGGACACCGAAGCTCGCGGGCGCGGCGGTGATGATGATCTGCGCCGCATCGACGGCTCTCGGCGCCACGACGCCGCCTCCGAGATCCCTGACGCCACGGAACCTGTCCGCTGTGGGCGCCGACGCCGTCATCCCGGACGTCGCGGTCGACTCGAAGGGCGACACGACCGTCGTCTGGGCCCAGGCCGTCGGGCAGGACTGGACGGTGCAGAGCGCCTACCGGCCCGCCGGAGGCTCGTGGACCAAGCCGCTGCCGCTCTCGGCTGCGGCCGATCACGTCCAGTCGCCGAACGTCGCGGTCGCGGGCTCGACGGTCGTCGCGACCTGGCTTCGCTACAACGGGAAGAACCTGATCCTGCAGGTCGCCGAGCGCGACGTGAAGACCGGCTCGTGGTCGATCCCTGTCTCCCTGTCGCCGTCCGGCCGTGACGCGGAGACGCCGAAGGTGGCGGTCGACGCTCGCGGCGACGTCGTCGTCGTGTGGGCGGACATCGGCCGAACGCCGAACTACACGATCCAGTCGGCCTACAGGCCGGTTGGAGGCTCGTGGGAGAACGCGGCGTTGCTCGACGCTCCGGCGGGGGGCGCCGCGCAACCGGACGTCGTCATGGACGCCGCCGGCAGCGCGACCGCCGCCTGGGCCGCGAGCGGCGACGGCAGGGTCTGGGCCGTCCGAGCGTCGTACCGCACGGCCGCCGGAGTGTGGTCGAAGCCCGCCACTCTTTCCGGCCCGGACGCGACCGGGGCGGTCGCGCCTCAGATCGCGCTCGAGGGAAACGGCGGCGCAACCGTCGTCTGGGCGCGCTCGGTCGGGAACACGACCGGCCTCGAGCTCGCCACGAGAAGCGCCACGACCGGGAAGTGGAGCTCGGTGACAAAGCTGTTCCCGGGCGGCGCGGCCGCAGTCTCCCCGGAGATCGCAACCGACCTGAGGGGAGACGGCGTCATCGTCTGGCCGAGCCAGGCTTCCGGCCTCGCCGTCGACGCCTCCGTCCGCCGTCCCGGGAAGACGTGGAGCAAGCCCACGAAGCTCGGCGGAGGAGGCCTGACACCTCAGGTCGCGATCGACGCGCACGGCGGTGCGCTCGCCGTCTGGGCCCGCGACATCGGCGGCGTCTCGCGGGTGCAGGCCGCAGCGCTCCCTGCGACGGGAACGACGTGGTCTCCGGCGAAAACCGTCTCGAACGGCGGCGCCGACGCGATCACACCGCTGGCGGCGCTCGACGCCGACGGTGACGGAGCGACGGCCTGGGGTCGCGTCGCCGGCGAGCTCTCCGTCATCCAGGCTGCCGGCTACGACGCCACCGGGCCGTCGCTGAACAACCTCGTGCTGCCGGCCGCCGGGACGGTCGGCAAGCGGCTCGCCTTCTCCGTCGCGCCGAAGGACGTCTGGTCGGCCGTCGCATCGGTCCGGTGGACGTTCGGCGACGGCTCGTTCACGGGCAGCAAGGTGACCTCGCACGTCTACACGCAGGCAGGCCGGTTCACCGTCAAGGTGACGGCGACCGACTCCGCCGGGCACGTCCGGACGCTGAGCCGGGTCGTCGCAATCACCGCTTCCTGAGCCGTTCGCCGGCGGGAGGAACGTCCGCCGGCGCGCCTAACCTCTGCCCGTGAAGGTCCTCGGCATCGACCCAGGGACGGCTGCATGCGGATACGGAATCGTCCACGGCGACCACGGGCGCCTCAGGGCCGTGGACTTCGGGTGGTGGCGGACGACCGCTCGAGAGCGACCGGAACAGCGCCTGAAGACGGTCTTCGAGGGCGTGCGCGACCTCATCGACCTTCACGCGCCGGATGCCGTCGCGCTCGAGGAGTCGTACGTCGGCGCAGACGCCCGCATCGCGCTCTCTGTCGGGCAGGCACGCGGCGTCGTGCTCGTCGCCTGCGCGCTCGCCGCGGTCGACTGCCGCGAATATCCGCCGAGCACGGTGAAGCAGTCGGTCTGCGGCTACGGCCGGGCCGACAAGCAGCAGGTGCAGCGCATGGTGAAGTCGATCCTCGGACTCGCCACCGAGCCGAAGCCGAATCACGCCGCGGACGCACTGGCAGTCGCGATCTGCCACGCGCTCGCGTCGCCTCTTCAACGCGCTGCGGTGTAGCAGGAACGTCCGCGCTCGGGCGTAACCTCGTCACATGATCGCGCGTCTGCGAGGGAAGCCCGTGTCTTCGAGAGGCGATGCGCTCGTGCTCGACGTCGGCGGTGTCGGCTACCTCGTCCAGGCCACGCCGAGCGCGGTCAAGGCCGCGTCGAAGGGCGACGAGGTCACGCTCGAGACCTACCTCCACGTCCGCGAGGATGCGCTCCAGCTCTACGGGTTCGCCGACGCGGAGGAGCGCGAGCTGTTCGAGCACCTCCTCTCCGTCTCCGGCGTCGGCCCCAAGGTCGCGCTCGCGATCGTGTCCGGCTCCCGGCCCTCCGATCTCCGCCGCGCGATCGCGCTCGAGGACACGGCGCGCTTCGAGGCCATCCCCGGCATCGGCCGCAAGACGGCCCAACGCGTCGTGCTCGAGCTGAAGGAGAAGCTCGCGTCCGCTGCGCTCGAGCCAGTCACCGGCGGTTCGTCCGAGCTCGTCGCCCGCGACGCTCTGGTCGAGCTCGGCTACTCGATCCTCGAGGCCGAGCGTGCACTCGCAGACGTGGATCCCGACCTGCCCGCCGAGGAGCGCGTCCGCCTCGCGCTCCGAAGGGCGGCATGAGCTCCCATTTCCTCGCGCCGGTCCTGCAAGCCGACGAGGAGGAGCTCGACCGCTCGCTGCGGCCGTGGCAGCTCGAGGATTTCATCGGCCAGGAGCGCATCAAGGAGCAGCTCTCGATCGCGCTCGAGGCTGCCCGCTCCCGCCGTGAAGCGCTCGACCACGTCTTGCTCGCCGGTCCTCCCGGGCTCGGGAAGACGAGCCTCGCGCACGTCATCCGAGCAGAGCTCGGCGTCGGCCTGCGGTCGGTGGCCGGGCCGGCGCTCGAACGCAAGGACGTGGCCGCGATCGTGACGTCGCTGGAGGAGCGCGACGTGCTGTTCATCGACGAGATCCACCGGCTCAACCGAGCGTCCGAGGAGATGCTCTACCCGGCTCTCGAGGATTTCCGCATCGACATCGTCATGGGCCAGGGCCCGGCGGCACGCACGCTTGCGCTCGACCTGCCGCCGTTCACGCTCGTCGGAGCGACGACGCGCACGGGGCTGCTGACGACGCCTCTCCGTGACCGCTTCGGCCTCACGTTCCGGCTCGACTACTACGAGCCCGAGGAGCTGGCCCGCATCGTTCGCCGCTCCGCGCACATCCTCGGCGTCGAGATCGCTGCCGGCGCCGAGACCGAGATCGCGCGCCGCTCGCGCGGCACGCCGCGCGTGGCCAATCGCATCCTCCGTCGCGTTCGCGACGTCGCAGAGGTCCGGCACGACGGCGCGATCACCGAGGCGATCGCCCACGAGGCGCTCGACCTGCTCGAGGTCGACGAGCACGGCCTGGAGCGCTCCGACCGTGTGCTGCTCGACACGATCGTCGGCAAGTTCGGCGGCGGGCCGGTCGGCCTGTCCACGCTGGCGGTCGCGCTCGGCGAGGAGCCGGACACGATCGAGGACGTCCACGAGCCGTACCTGCTCCAGCTCGGGTTCATCCAGCGTACGCCGCGCGGTCGCGTGGTCACCGCGCTCGGACGCGAGCATGCCGGCGCGCCGGCCCCGGCGCCTGCCCGCGAGACCGACTCGTTGTTCTAGCCTTCGGCCGTGCCCGAGCTCTGGATTCCGGGGACGGCAGAGCCGTCGAGCGAGGCGCTCGTCGAGCGCATCCTCAGCCAGATCGAGCGCTTCGCCAGGGAGCAGCCGGGCGGCGAGGTGCAGGTCGAGGTCGAGCTGCGCGACGGCTCCGTCATCGCCCTCGAGTCGATCCTTTCCGAGCCGGGTTACGGCTTCGTCACGCTCCGGCCCCACTCCCGCCGCGCCGAGGAGATCGTCGTGCCGGTGGGCGCGATCGCCCGGCTGCGCCTCGCCCCGCCGGAGCAGCACCCGCCGTTCGGCTTCTCGAAGCCGGGCACGGACTCGCCGGCCGGAAACTGACGGCTCCCCCACCCAAAGGGCGGGGCGTCGTCCCGCCGCCCACGCCGAAGACGGTACCGGCGAAACCGTGACCTGTCTGTCACAAGATCGTGCCGATTTGCAGGCGGATCACTGGACGGCTCGGTGCGCGGGCAACCTCTGTCATCCCTTCCGTGCCGATTGCGTGACGATGTGCGCGCAGCCGGCGGGCTAGCGCCGGAACTGGAGCTCGTGCCACGACGGCACGGGCGCGAGCTCGAGAAGGGCCCGGTCGCCGTGCGGGTCGCGGTAGGCGAAGTCGGACGCGTCGTCGTCCCAGGCCACCTCGAGCCGGCCCTCCTTCACGCGGTGATCGAGCCACGCACCGCGGAAGACGAGCTTGCGCAGCCAGTAGACGAGCGACTCTCCGCCGACGAGCGAAACCCGCTCCCAGTGCCGGACGAGGTACCAGCCGAGGCGGCTCCGGGGAGCCTCGATCCGGCCGTCGGCCGCCAATTCGACGAGGTCGGAGGTCTCGTCCCCGTCGAGCTCGTTGCGGTCGAGGAGGCCGAGCTTGACCGCGGCCGCGACGACGCGCTCCTCGAAGTCCTCCCGGTTGAACTGGAACCGGTAGGACAGGAACTCCACCTCGTAGTCCTCGCCGGAGCAGTAGTTCGTCTCGGTCACCTGATGTTCAGGATAGCCAGGGCCTTTCCGCTGGTTCCGTCCGGGCCGCTCCGTAGCGTGGCTCGGGATGCAATGGACCGTCGCCAGAGGCTCGACCGGCGAGGCACGCAGCCTCGCGGAGACGATCGGCGTGAGCGAGACCACCGCCCGCGTGCTCATCCGTCGCGGGTACGCCGACGCCGAGGCTGCTCGGCGATTCCTCGAAGGACGGCTTCCGGGGCACGACGCGAAGCTGCTCGGCGACGTCGATGCCGCCTGCACCGCAGTCCGCGCCGCGATCGCCGGCGGCACGCGCATCTGCGTCCACGGCGACTACGACGTGGACGGCATCTGCGCGACGGCGCTCGCGGTCAGCTCGCTCCGTGCGCTCGGCGCGGACGTCGGCTGGCACCTCCCGAGCCGCTTCGAGGAGGGCTACGGCCTGTCGAGCCAGACGATGTCCCGGCTGGCCGAGGAGGGCTACGGGCTGATCCTCACTGTCGACTGCGGCATCACGGCCGTCGAGGAGGTCGCCGAAGCGAAGCGGCTCGGCCTCGACGTGGTCGTCACCGACCACCACCGCCCAGGCGACCAGCTGCCCGCCTGCCCGATCATCGCCACCCGGCCGTCCGCGTATCCGTTTCCGGAGCTCTGTGGAACCGGCGTTGCGTACAAGCTCGCCGAGGCGCTGGGAGCGCCGGGCCTCGAAGACCAGCTCGACCTGGTCGCGCTGGCGACGATCGCCGACGTCGTTCCGCTCGTGGACGAGAACCGCGGTTTCGCGATTGCCGGACTCGCGAAGCTCCGCCTCGCCCGGCGCCCCGGGATCGCCGCCTTGATGCGCATGGCCCGAGTCGACCCGGCGACCGTCGACGAGGGCCAGGTCGCGTTCAGGCTCGCGCCGAGGATCAACGCGGCCGGACGCCTCTGCCGGCCTGAAGCCGCTCTCGAGCTCCTGCTCACCGACGACTCGGACGAGGCCGCGCGGCTCGCGCAGCGGCTCGAGGAGCTGAACCGCGACCGCCAGGCGGTCGAAGACCGCATCCTGCGCGCCGCCGTCGAGGAGGTCGAGTCGTGGCCCGCCGCGCGCCAGGCGCAGCGCGGCTATGTGATCGCGGGCGAGGACTGGCACGAGGGCGTGATCGGCATCGTCGCCTCGCGTCTCGTCGAGCGCTACAGGCGTCCGGTCGTGCTCATCGCCGGCACGGACGGTGACTGGAAGGGCTCGGGGCGCTCAATCTCGGCCTTCGACCTCCACGGAGCTCTCGGCGCCTGCGCCGATCACCTCCAGCGCTTCGGCGGCCATCGCGCCGCAGCGGGCCTTTCGATCCGGCCCGGCGACGTCGACGCCTTCGCCCGCGCGTTCGCGGAGCACGCCGACGGAGTGCTGACCGACAGTGACCTTTCGCCGCCGCTGGTCGTCGACGCCGTCGTGCCCGCCCGCGCCTGCACGCTCGCGCTCGCGGACGAGCTGCGCCGCCTCGCGCCGTTCGGGCTCGGAAACCCGGGCGTGACGCTGCTCGTCGCCGGGTGCGAGATCACCGACCTCCAGACCGTCGGCGAGGGCAAGCACCTTCGCTTCCGCGCCGCCGACGAGGGCGGCCCGGCGGGAGGCGCGATCGCGTTCGGGATGGGGACTCAGCTCGACCGCTGGCGCCGGCCGGGCAGTTACGACGTCGCCTTCCGCCTCGAGCCGAACACGTGGAACGGCACGACCGTGCCGCAGCTGGTCGTCCGCCGGATCTTCGAGAGCCCGGACCGCTACGGCGAGCTGCGGTCGCGCCTGGCTGCCGAATGGAAGGCGGGGCCGGACGCGTGGAGACCGGACACGCGCGCCGTGTTCGAGGAGCTCGGCTTCGACGACTCCGGAAGCTGGCGCAGCCTGCTCGAGTCCGAGACGTTCCGCGCTCTGCTCGAGCCGGAAGCGGCGCCCGCGCTGGCCGAAGCCGCTTAGCGGCCGGAAAGCGTCAGTCGCGGCACGGTGCGGCGAGGCCGCACGCCGGCCGCATCCAGCTCGACGAGGAGCCGTGCGACGCGGCGGAGCTGGCGCCGGCGGCGCCGTTCTGCGAGCCGAGTGAGCAAGAGCGCCATGTTCGAGGCCTACCCGTCTGCTCCTTCGGCACGCCCCGGAATCGTCAAGATCCTCCGTTTGGGGGCCGAAGTACACTTGAGGTATGGCAGCCGTCCAGTCTGCCGAGCACTCGGATCTCCTCGACCAGCTGATCGCCGACGTCGAGGCGTACAAGCCCGACGTCGACCGGTCCGCCCTCGAGAGGGCGTTCGCGTTCGCCGCCAAGGCGCACGAGGGGCAGACCAGGCGCTCGGGCGAGCCCTTCATCGAGCATCCGTTCGCGGTTGCGGTCATTCTCGCCGGGCTTCACCTCGACGAGGAGACGCTCACCGCCGGCCTGCTCCACGACGTCGTCGAGGACACAGAGGTCGACGGCGACACGATCCGCGCCGAGTTCGGCGAGGAGGTCGCGAAGCTGGTCGACGGCGTCACGAAGCTGACGCGAATCCAGTTCCAGAGCCGCGAGCACGCCGAGGCGGAGAACTACCGGAAGATGATCGTGGCCATGGCCCAGGACCCGCGGGTGATCCTGATCAAGCTCGCCGACAGGCTCCACAACATGCGCACGATCGAGTACCTCGGCAAGCAGAAGCAGATCCAGAAGGCGAAGGAGGCGCTCGAGGTCTACGCACCGATCGCGCACCGGCTCGGCATCCACGCGATGAAGTGGGAGCTCGAGGACCGCGCGTTCGAGACGCTGCACCCGCGTAAGTACGCGGAGATCAGCGCGATGGTCGCCGAGCGCAGGGGTGACCGCGAGGAGCACGTCAAGAAGGCGTCCCGCATCCTCGAGCGCGAGCTGAAGAAGGCTGACATCCCCACCGACATCTCCGGCCGGCCGAAGCACTTCTACTCGATCTACGACAAGATGGTCCGCCGCGGTCGCGAGTTCAACGAGATCTACGACCTGACCGCGATGCGCGTGATCGTCGAGCGCGACGGGGAGGAGGGCACCCGCGACTGCTACGGCGCGCTCGGCCTGATCCACTCGCTGTGGAAGCCGATGCCGGGCCGCTTCAAGGACTACGTCGCGATGCCGAAGCTGAACCGCTATCGCGCGCTCCACACGACGGTCGTCGGGCCCGAGGGCAAGCCGCTCGAGATCCAGATCCGCACGCGTGAGATGCACCGTGAGGCCGAGTTCGGCATCGCCGCGCACTGGATCTACAAGCGCGGCCGCAAGGGCAAGGCCGACGAGGAATGGACGAAGTGGGTCGAGCAGGTCATGGACTGGCAGGCCGACGAGGCCGACCCGCGCGAGTTCATCAAGACGTTCCGCACCGACCTCTTCGACGACGAGGTGTACGTCTTCACGCCGAAGGGCGAGGTGAAGACACTGCCGTCCGGGTCGACGCCGGTCGACTTCGCCTACGCCGTGCACACCGACGTCGGCCACCGGATGGCCGGCGCGAAGGTGAACAGCCGCATCGTCCCGCTGCACTACCGGCTCCAGTCCGGCGACTTCGTCGAGATCCTGACGTCGAAGCAGGGCCGCGGCCCGTCGCGAGACTGGCTCTCACTGGCGCAGTCGTCGCGCGCCCGCAACAAGATCCGGCAGTGGTTCTCGCGCGAGACGCGCGAGGAGACCGAGCAGAAGGGCCGCGACGCGCTCGAGGAGGCGCTGAAGCGGCAGAACCTGCCGATCAAGAAGCTGCAGGGCTCCGCGGTGCTGGCGCAGGTGATCCGCGAGACCGGCTTCAAGAAGGCGGAGGACTTCTACATCGCGCTCGGCTCCGGGAAGCTGCAGCCGTCGCAGATCGTCAAGAAGGTGATCCAGCGGCTGAAGACGAGCGAGGTCGCCGAGGAGGAGGCGCTCCCGCTCAAGCCGACGCGCGCCCGCACCACCGGGAGCCAGGAGCTCGGCGTCAAGGTCTCCGGCGTCGAGGACGTGCTCGTGCGGCTCGCGAAGTGCTGCACGCCGGTTCCCGGAGACCCGATCATCGGCTACATCTCGCTGGGCAAGGGCATCACGATCCACCGCGAGGACTGCCCGAACGTGAAGGCGCTGCGCCGCAACGCCGAGCGGATCACGCCGGTCACGTGGGACGGCGACGCGGCGCAGAGTTTTCGCGTACAGATCGCAGTGACGTCGTGGGACCGGCCGCGCCTGCTCGAAGACGTCGCCCGCACGTTCGCGGAGCACGGCGCGAACATCGTCGCCTACGGAGGCGTGGTCGATGACCAGCTCGCGAAGAACTGGTACACGGCCGAGATCGGTGACGTGAAGTCGCTGCGGCCGCTGCTGAACGCGCTCCGCAACATCGACTCGGTCTTCGACGCGCTCCGCGTGACGCCGTCGTCGTGAGCGACGTGCATCCGGCGGCTTCCGGCGGGTTCTCGGCTGCTGCGGCGGAGTACGAGCGCGCGCGGCCCGGCTATCCCGACGAGGCGATTGCCTGGATCGTCGAGCGGCTCGGGCTCGGCCCGGAGAAGAACGTCCTCGACCTCGCAGCGGGCACGGGCAAGCTCACGCGGGCGCTCGTCCCGTCGGGCGCGCGGGTGGTTGCGGTCGAGCCGATCGACGAGATGCGCGAGCAGCTCTTCGCCGCGGTGCCGGATGTCGACGCGTTCGACGGCACCGCCGAGCAGATCCCGCTCCCGGACGGGAGTGTCGACGCCGTCGCCTGCGGGCAAGCCTTCCACTGGTTCCGTACCGAAGAGGCACTTCGGGAGATCCATCGCGTACTCGTCCCCGGCGGCGGCCTGGCGCTGATCTGGAACGTCCGTGACCTCTCCGACTCACTCCAGGCACGACTGCAGGACATCATCACGCCGTACGGCGCCGAGGTTCGCTCGCACCGGGACATCGCACCGGAGACGTCGATCGCGGCGTCCGGACTGTTCGGCCCGGTCGAGCAGCGCTCGTGGCCGTATGTTCAGCGCCTCTCGCGGGCGCATCTCGTCGACCGGATCGCATCCACCAGCTACATCGCGATCCTCGACCCCGATGCGCGAGCCGGCGTCCTCAGCCAGGTGCTCGAGGCGGCCGAAGGCATGCCCGAGCCGATCGCGATCCCCTACACGACGGACGTGTACGTCGCGACCCGCATCGAGCAGGTTTAGACCGCACCGAAGTTCGGGTATAGCGCGCCGAACCCCCGGCGGCATCATTTGTCACAGCCTCTCTACGACACTTCCCGAAGCCATGCGTCCGATCGCGAGGCGGCGCGGCTCTACGCGGAGTACGGCGACCGGATCTTCCGGTACTGCGTGGGTCAGCTCCGATCGCGCGAGGAGGCCGAGGATGCCGTTCAGAACACATTCATCCGCGTCACGACGGCGATGCGCAAGGGCGTCGTGCCCGAGTTCGAGGCGCCCTGGCTCTACAAGATCGCGCACAACGTCTGCCTGTCGAAGCGTCTGAGCGCGAGCCGGCGCGGGCGCGTCGAGACTCCGGTCGACATCGACCTGCTCGGCGACCGCGCCGCGGCCCACACGCCGGACGCCGACGACCTGTTCGGGCTCGACGACGCGCTGGCGGACATGCCGGCGAACCTTCGGCGCCCGCTGCTCATGCGCGAGTGGCAGGGGATGAGCTACGCGGAGATCGCCGAGGCTCTCGGCGTGTCGCATTCAGCGGTCGAAACGCTGATCTTCCGCGGCCGCCGTCATCTGGCGCAGGCGCTGTCCGACTCGGCGAAGAAGTCGCGCCGCGCGATCGCCTCGATCCTGCCGCTGCGGCCGCTCGTCTCCTGGTTCCGCGGGCTCCTCGGCGGTGTCACGGGAGGCGCTGGGCTGGCGGCTGGGACGGCGGCGCTCGTCGTCGCGGTCGGCGGCGGCGTCGCGATCGACCTCGGCACGCAGACCGCGAGCGCCTCGCACCGCAGTGTTTCCCCGACCGCCGGCGCACAGGCGGCCGTTTCCGGGACCCCGATCAGCCGGAAGGCGACGACGTCGGCGTCGACGGGCCGAACCACGCCTGCGGAGCCTGTCGGCGCGTCATCGACGCAGTTGGGCTCCGGCAATCCGGGTCGTCGCTCGGGCTCCGGCGCGGCCGCTGCCGCCACGGACTCCTCGGCTGCGGCATCGAGTGCGGTCACCCCGAACGCGACCGCCGCGAGCAGCACGGCGGCCGCACCTGCCGCCGCGAGCGCACACGGAGGATCGAAGAGTGGCGCGTCCGGTTCGGCGAAGTCGTCCTCGGCCGCTGCCGGCTCCGGCACCTCCGGCCACCGTGCCTCGCCGGGACAGACGAAGCCCTCGAAGCCCAAGCCGCCGGCGCTTCCGACGCTGCCCTCCGTCTCGGTGCCGGCGGTTCCGTCGGTGCCTGCCGTCCCTGCGCTGCCCGATCCGGGGAGTGTCGTCCCTCCGGTAACGCCGCCGGCGCTACCGCCTGTGCCGCCCGTGGCTCCGCCCACCGTTCCGCCGGCCTCGGCGCCTCCGGTCCCGCCGGTTCCCCCCGTTCCGCCGGTGCCGCCTGTGCCGCCGGTTCCTCCCGTCCCGCCGCTACCGCCTCCGCCGCCGCTCCCGCCGCTGCCGCCCGCCACACCGGGGGCAATCGCCTAGCGATTCGTCCGCCGGCCGGTGTCCGGTGGCGAGCAGCGGTTCGCCGTCAAGTCCTTCGTACTCGCTCGCCGAGATCGCCACGCGCCGGTCGCAGAGGCTCGCGCCGCACTCGCACATGAAGGCCCCGCGGAGTTCACGCCGCTTTCCCATGCTGGTTGAGACTCCGCAGCGGCCGGAACCTTGCACGCGTGTCCCGCGTTCGAGTGATCCCACGGGAAATCCCTCGAACGGGGGTCGAGTTGCGCGGGGAGCGGGGTCACCCTTTCGAGGGATAGACCCATCCAAGCCGCATGGATGCGGGGCCGTCGTGCCTCGAACGGGGGAACCCGAACGGGGGATCAGCTGTCGAGGTCGTCGCCCTCGAATGCCCGGATCCGCTCTCGAAGCCAGTCAGGGATCGGCTGGGCGCGCCGCTGTTCGAGATCGACCATCACGAGTGTCTGCGTCGCCGTGACCATCAGCACGTCGTCGGGCTCGCGGTAGGCGGCGAACTCGTAGGTCATGCTCGTCCGCCCGATCCGCGCGACGCGGCAGAAGACCTCGACCTCGTCATCGAAGACGGCGGGGGCGAAGTACTCGACGACGTTCGCGCGCATCACGAACTCGACGCCGGTGTCCCGGCGCAGAAGCTCGAGGCGGCGCAGGTACTCGACGCGGGCCAGGTCGAAGTAGGGGTTGTAGCGGCCGTAGTAGACGATCCCCTGCGCGTCGGTGTCCGAGAACCCCACCCGCGTCCGCGCGGAGAGCTTGAACGGCGGCTTACGGTCACCCGCTCGACTCATCGACGGAAAATCTAGACGAGCCCCCTCGAGACCCGGTGTCAGACACCGCACGGGCAGCGTCCGCCGCAGCCGAGGCGGAAGAGGAGTCCGAACGCAGGTTCGGATCGGGCGCAAAGCCCGATGTCAAGGCGCCTCAGCCTGTGGAGAAAAAGTCCGGGGTTATCCCTTTCATGCCGTCCGATGCCCCTGTCATGCTACGTCCATGCACTACTTCTTCTCCCCGCGTTTTGGCTTCGGATCGGGGTTTGCGGCCTTCTTTGCACCCTTCACGACTTGCGGGTGGAAGAGGTCTTTGACTAGCTCTTCGCTCGTCATCTCGTGCGCTTTCTTCTTCCGCTTGGGCATCTAGTGGCCTCCCGTCCGAAACCCGTCAAAGGCGAGATGAACCTCGTGAAGCTGATCGAGCAGTTTGGCTCCGAGGACAAGTGTCGCGCACGCCTGGCGGAGCTTCGCTGGCCTCACGGCGTGCGCTGCCCGCGCTGCGAGACGGACAAGGTAACGCCCTACACGAAGCGCGACCAATACGACTGCCGCGAGTGCGACTACCGCTTCAGCGTCACGAGCGGGACGATCTTCGCGGACTCGCATCTTCCGTTGTGGAAGTGGTTCCTCGCCACCTACCTGATGTGCGAGTCGCGGAAGGGCATCAGCGCGAACCAACTCAAGCGGACGCTCTCGGTGACGTACAAGACCGCTTGGTATCTCTGCCACCGGATCAGGGCTGCGATGAAGGACGAGGGCTCCGAGCTGCTCGATGGGATCGTGGAGATTGACGAGACCTTTATCGGTGGCAAGCCCCGGTATCACCGGCACGGGCAGCAGGGCTGGCGCGGCAACAAGACGATGGTCATCGGAGCGATCGAGCGCGGCGGCAAGCTCCGCGTCAAGGCCACATCGCATCCCTACGCGACCCAGGCAACCGCCGAGGGCTTTATCTCCGAGGTCGTCGCGGACGATGCCGAGGCGATCTACACGGACGACGCCCACGCCTACCACCGCCTCGGAGACGACGACACGACGCACGAGACGGTCAACCACTCGCAGGACGAGTGGGTCCGCGGGCACATCCACACGAACACGATTGAAAGCGCGTGGAGCCTCTTTGACCGAGCGGTGATTGGCTCGTATCACAAGCTCTCCGCCAAGCATCTGCCGGCGTACCTCGATGAGTTCGCGTTCCGCTTCAACAACCGCGAGAACCCGTACTTGTTCCGCGACACAATGACGCGGCTCGTGCAGACCGACCCGCTCACGTACCGCCGCCTAGTGAAGCCTGAAGCAGACCATCCCGAAGCTGCCTAAGGATGTCCAGGTGATTCTCCACCGCAGTGGCAAGCTTCTTGACGGGCGGAGTCGACCCTGTAATGAGCGGGTTCGCTGGCTCGGGCCACTCGCTCAACTCGTGCTTGGCTGAGGCCGGAAGTTGGGGAACCTGTATCGCCTGCCAGACACGCTTGTGCCAGTCATGCATTTGGCCCGCTAGGTTCTGCGAAATCTCGTTACGGAAGAGCTTGGCAAAGTACGTCGGGTCAGGGTCGGCTGTTTGCATCTTGCCGCGAGCCTCTAGCAAGGCATTTTCATAACCCTCTCCCTCTGAGATGAGTTGACGCGCACGCGTCAACTGCCGAGACAGTTCGGATGCCGCCGCGAGTTCTTCGAGCGTTTGCTGGTTTGCTCGGACGCTCCAGCGATACCGTCCGAGGCGGAATTTCCCCAGAGCCTCGGCGTGTGAGCGAGCAGCCTGGAAGGCCGCGTCTCCCGCCTCGGCACGCGGTAGGGGCTGTCGCTCCCGCGCGACGAGAGCCTGGTGGCGCCTGAGTTGCTCCGGGATGATCCGCGGATACCCCGAATAGAGCCGGACGCCCAACAGCAGAACAGTTACACCGGCAGCGAGGGTTATCCAGAAGACCCACCATTCTGGATGTTTGGGTCTAGCCCCCACGAACTCGCCCCATACGACAGCCGCCCCGATGAGAATCGTCGCGCTCGTCACGATGAGCCCGATTCCCAGCTCACGATGTTTCCGCTCTGGCGCCATGCCGGGAAGTCTCTCGGACCGCTCGGACAGGGCATGAAGGGGATAACCCCGAAAAAGTCACACTCTTGTCACACATGTCGCTTGACAAATTCAGTGTCTGACACCGCCGTTTGGGCGTGTCCGCGCGGGCCGCGGCGAAAGCGTCCAGAGAAGCCGCGTAGACTTCGCGGCCGATGAAGGTCGGGATCATCCTCCCGGTCGGCGACCACGACGGTGCGACGTGGCGGCTGACGCGTGACATGGCGCTTCGCACCGAGGCCGAGGGTCTGGACTCGGTCTGGCTCGCCGACCACCTCTTCTACAAGCCGCCGGACGGCGGCGAGATTGCCGGGATGAACGAGTGCTGGACGTTCCTGACTGCGCTCGCCGCGCTCACCGAGCGGGTCGAGATCGCCCCGCTCGTGCTCTGCGCCTCCTTCCGGAGCCCCGGCATGGTCGCCAAGGCGGCGGCCGCGCTGGACGAGGTCTCGGGCGGTCGCCTCATTCTCGGCGTTGGCGCCGGTTGGCACGACCCGGAGTACGAGGCCTTCGGTTTCCCGACCGACCACAAGGTCAGCCGCTTCGAGGAGTGGGTCGAGATCGTCGCCCGTCTCGTGCGCGGCGAGGAGGTCACGTTCGAGGGCCGGTACCACTCGGTCACCGACTGCGTGCTCGTCCCGAAGCCGCAGCGCAGCATCCCGCTCCTGATCGCGTCCCACAAGCCGCGCATGCACGGGCTGACCGCGAAATGGGCGGATCAGTGGAACACCGCCTGGTACGCACTCCCAGACGACCGGTTCCGCGAGCGGACCGCCGCGCTCGACGAGGCGCTCGCCGCCGCCGGCCGCGACCCGGCGACGCTCGAACGCACCGTCGGCATCGTCGTCCACGACCCGGAGCAGGGCTCGGAGGCAGACGAGAACGAGCTCACCGGTCCGGTCGAGGACGTCGCCGCCGCGCTCTCCGAGTACGAACGGCTCGGCTTCTCGCACGCGATCGTGCTGCCGCAGCCGATGACCGAACGCTCGGTCGAACGCGTCGCCGAGGCCGTGCGCCTCAGCCGCGGATCAGGCTGAGCACCTCGTCGCGTCGGCGCTCCATCTGCTCCTGCGAGCGCGCCTCGAGGTTCAGCCGCAGGAGCGGCTCGGTGTTCGACGGTCGCACGTTGAAGTGCCAGTCCGGTCCCTCGACCGACAGGCCGTCCAGGTGCGACACGGTGCCATCGGGCCCGAAGCGCTCCTCGAGCTCGCGCAGCTTGCCGTCCACGTCCGGAACGGGCGTGTTCAGCTCGCCGGTGATGAAGTAGCGGTCGCGGAACGGCCGCAGGATCTCGGACAGCTTCTGCCCCCTCCGGGACACGAGCTCGAGCATGAGCAGGAACGGGACGACACCCGTGTCCGCCTGGCAGAAGTCGCGGAAGTAGTAGTGCCCGGACACCTCTCCGCCGAACGCGGCGCCTTCCTCGCGCATGACGTGCTTGATGAAGGCGTGCCCGACGCGGCTGACGACCGGCACGCCGCCGGCGGCCTTGATCGTGTCCGGCACGGCCCAGCTCGCGCGGACGTCGTAGATGATCTTCGCGCCCGGCTCGCGCTCCAGCACCGTCTCGGCGAACAGCGCGGTTACGAAGTCACCGGGCACGAACTCGCCGGACTCGTCGACGAAGAAGCACCGGTCGGCGTCGCCGTCGAACGCAACGCCCAGGTCGGCGCCCTCCTCCAGCGTTTTGCGCACGATGAACTCGCGGTTTTCCGGGAGCAACGGGTTCGGCTCGTGGTTCGGGAAGGTGCCGTCCGGCTCGAAGTAGCAGCGCACCGTCTCGATCGGCAGGTGCTCGAGCACGGGCGGCAGCATCGCGCCGGCCATGCCGTTGGCCGCGTCGACGACGACGCGCATCGGCGAGATCGCGGACGTGTCGACGAAGGACAGCACCTTGTCGACGTACGCGGGCCAGATGTCCTCGTACGAGACCGCGCCGCGCCTGAGCGGGCCGCCCATGGCCTCCGAGAGCGCCCGATCACGCACGTCCAGCAGCCCGGAGTCGCCGCCGACGGGCAGCGCGCCGCGCCCGACGATCTTCATGCCCGTGTACTCCTTCGGGTTGTGCGAGGCGGTGACGGCGATGCCGCCGTCGAGCCCGAGCGAACCGACGGCGAAGTACAGCATCTCGGTGCCGACGAGCCCCAGTTCGAGCACGTCGGCGCCGCCGTCGCTGGCGCCCTCGATCGCCGCGCGGGCCATTCCCGGCGACGATTCGCGCATGTCGTGGCCGACGGCGATCCGGCCGAGCTCGAACTGCTCGACGTAGGCGCGGCCGATCGCGTAGGCGCCTTCCTCGTCCAGTTCGCGGCCGTAGATGCCGCGGACGTCGTACGCTTTGAAGACACTGGATTCGAGCACGCTCCGATGCTATGGAACCCCGGGTCGGCGTGTGGTGTAATGGCTGCGAGATGAGGCGGATCGCAACGATCTTCCTGCTTCTCGGCGTTGCCTACGCGACCGCTGCCGCAGGCGGTGCGCAAGTCGTCTCGCGTCCTCCGCTCGTCGGTCTCACCGGGACGAGCGTCGTCCGAGTCGATCCGGTCACGTTGAGTCCGATCGGCCGGTCGGCGGCGATCCCGTTCTACTGGGGCTCGGCGGCTCTTAGTTCCGACGGCGCCCAGCTCGCCGTCGGCTCGAACAACTCGGGCACGCTGCGCTTCTTCGATCTCCGCGGGATGAGGTCCCTCGGAGACGTGAAGCTCGCGACGTGGGCCGATGGTCTGGCCTGGCTCGGGCCGCGCCTGCTTGTCGCGAGACTGTCGCTGGCGACGGGCACGAGGTTCGTGGCCGTCGACACGGCGAAGCGTCGCATCCGCTGGCAGGTCTGGATCGCCCGCGACACCTACGGTGTCCAAACGTGGGGCCCGCGGCTCGTCGCGCTCACAGCGCCCACGGACCACATCGGCACTGCAGGCCTCATGGAGATCGACTCGTCCGGGCACGTCCAATCGATCGCTCTCGACCCGGTTCGCGCCGGCCTCGATGCGCCTGCCGATCCGACGACCGCCGCCGCAGAAGAGCTGATGCCGGGCCTGGCCGTCGATCCTGTCGGTGGACAGGCGTACGTGGTCGGTGACGGCCAGCCGGTCGTGCAGGTCGACCTGAGGACGCTCGCGGTCACGTCGCACGGCGGGACGCGCACGCTCGCGAAGGTCGAGAACGGCTGGTCGCGCACTGCGACTTGGCTCGGCAACGGCACGTTGGCCGTGACGGGAATCAACGCGCAGGGCTCGGTCGCGGCGGACGGCACGGAGACAGGCGACTTCGAGCCGTCGGGTCTCGAACTCGTCGACACTCGCAACTGGACCGTGCGGGTCGTCGATCCCTCGGCGTCTTGGATCGCTGCGTCGGGCGATCGGCTGCTGACGGCGGGCTGGGGCTGGAGCTCCTCCGGCGGATCCACGGGGCACGGCCTGTCGCTCTACGGCCTCGACGGGCAGTCCGCCGGCCACCTCTTCGGGTCGTCGCAGGTGAGCGTGACGACCGCCGACGGCCTCGCGTACGTGTGGTTCGGCCTGCCGAGCGAGAACGTGTCGGTCGTCGATCCCGCCACGGGAGCCGTTTTGGAGACGCGGTCGACGAAGCTCCTGGAGCTCCTCGCTCCGACGGGCTGACCGGGACGTACAGGCCCTCCTTGGACGTTCCTACACTTAGGTTGGTGGAGCGGAAGCTTGCAACCGTGCTCTTCGTGGACCTCGTCGGATCGACGGCGCTCGTCGCCAGCGCGGATCCGGAGGTCGTGCGTCGCCGTGTCAACCGCTACTTCAGCGAGGTCACGCATTGCATCGAGGCTCACGGCGGCGTCGTCGAGAAGTTCGCGGGCGATGCCGTGCTCGCCGCGTTCGGCGTCCCGCAGGCGCACGAGGACGACGCCGAGCGCGCGATCAAGGCGGCGTTCGCGATCCTCGACCAGGTGCACGAGCTCGGGCTCGAGGCACACATCGGCATCGAGTCGGGCGAAGTCGTCGTCGACGACGGCGCCGAGTCGACCTTCGTCACCGGCGAGGCCGTCAACGTCGCGGCGCGCCTGCAGCAGACGGCTGCCCCCGGCGAGGTGCTGATCGGGCCGGTCTCGCGCGGGCTGTCCTTCCTCGCGATCGAGTCGGACGAGGTCGGCCCGCTCGAGCTGAAGGGCCTGCCCGACGCGATCCCGGCCTGGCGTGCGGTCTGCGCCGGCGACGGGACGCGCCGCGCGTCGAGCGTCCGGGCGCCGCTGATCGGCCGCGAATCGGAGCTCGACCTGCTCGGCAACACGTTCGACCGCACCGTCCGCGACCGCCGCGCACACCTGTTCACGATCTACGGCGAGGCCGGGGTCGGCAAGAGCCGCCTGGCGCGCGAGTTCGTCGACGGGCTCGAGGGCGCGACCGTGCTGATCGGCCGCTGCCTGCCGTACGGGGAGGGCATCACCTACTGGCCGCTGGCCGAGATGGTCAAGACCGTTGCGGGCATCTCCGACGACGATCCGATGGAAGAGGCGTTCGAGAAGCTCAAGGACCACTGCGAGGACGAGGCCGTCGCCGACCTGCTCGGACTCGCGTCAGGCGTGCTCGAGGCGCTCGACGGCGACCGCGCGCCGCAGGAGATCGCCTGGGCCGCACGCGCGTTCGTCGAGAAGCTCGCCGAGACGCAGCCGGTCGTGCTCGCGTTCGAGGACATCCACTGGGCCGAGGAACCCCTCCTCGACCTGGTCGAGCACCTGGCTGCCTGGGTGCGCGCGCCGCTCCTGATCCTCTGCCTCGCCCGCGCGGAGCTGCTGGACCATCACCCGGGCTGGGGCGGAGGCCGCGTTCGCGCGACTGCGATCGAGCTCGAGGCGCTCGGCCGCTCCGAGAGCGAGCGCCTGGTCGAGGCGCTGCTCGCCGACGACAAGGAGACGGCCGGCTTCGACCCGGAGCTGCGGCTGGCGCTGCTCGACAAGACCGAGGGCAACCCGCTGTTCGTCGAGGAGACGATCCGGATGGTGCTCGACCGGGGCAGCCGCCACGGCGCGGTCGAGCGGATCCCGGACTCGCTGCAGGCGCTGATCGGCGCCCGCATCGACCGCCTGCCGCCTTCGCACCGCTCGCTGCTCCGCCGCGCCGCGGTGATCGGCCGCGTGTTCTGGGCCGGCGCGATCGAGCACCTGTCGCCGGACATCGAGGACGCCGGCACCGTCATCGACGACCTGCTCCTCCGCGACTTCCTGCTCCCGGAGGCCCGCTCCTCGATCAGCGGCGAGGTCGCGTTCCGCTTCAAGCACGTGCTGATCCGAGAGGTTGCCTACGCGGGGCTGTCGAAGTCCGCGCGTGCGGGCCATCACGCCCGCTTCGCGGAATGGCTCAAGGAGCGCGCGGGCGACGAGCTGATCGAGATCCGCGCCTACCACCTCGACCACGCCGTCACGCTCCTCGACGAGCTCGACGGCTCCGCGCCCGAAGACCTCACGCACGACGCCTCCGAGGCGCTCTACGCGGCCGGCGAGCGCGCCCTGGCACGCGAAGCGAACCGCTCCGCGCGGAAGCTGCTCGTCCGTTCGGCCGAGCTCGAGCCGACGCTCAGGAACCGGTACCGCGCCGCCGTCGCCGCGCGTCGCCTGGCCGACCTGCCCGCGCTCTCGGCCGAGATGGAGCTCGTCGCACGCGACGCGGAGGAAGCGGGCGAGGCGCGGATCTACGGGCTCGCGCTCACCGGGCTGGCCGAGGCCGCGCTGCTCCGCGATGCGGACGTGCTGAAGGCCAAGGAGATCGTCGAGCGAGCGCTCGAGGCGCTCGAGGGCTCGGATGCCGCCGCCAGGTTCGAGGCGCTCTCGATGCGCGCCAACATCGCGTGGTGGCTGGCCGATCTCGTCGAGGCCGAGCACTACTGGCAGCTCGCACTCGACGTTGCGCGCGAGGCCGGGCACAAGTTCGCGGAGAGCACGGCCACGCACGAGCTGGCGGCGATCTTCCGCATCCGCCTCGAGCTCGACCGTGTCGCGCCGCTGCTCGAGCGGGCCCGGGAGCTGGCCGAGGAGAGCGGCAGCATCGTCGCCCGGGCGATGGCGCTGAACTCCTGGGGGAACCTGTACTACCTCCGCGGGGAGCTGGACGAGGCCGAGGCGGCGGGCGAACAGGCCCGCGAGCTGCTCGTCGAGGCGGGCTCGGCGTGGCGGGTGGCGCGTGTCCTGCTCTTCCTCGGCCATGTGGCCCGCAAGAAGGGCGACGACACGAAGGCGGAGCGCCACCTCCGCGAGTCGATCCGCGTCCTCAAGCCGCTCGAGGATCGCGGCTCGCTCTGCGAGAGCCAGCGACTGCTGGCGGAGATCCTTCTTGACCGCGGCAAGGTCGAGGAGGCCGAGCGCTACTCGCTCGAGGCGATTGACACCGTTGGCCCGCTCGACCGGATCTCGGTCGCCACGACGACGATGACCCTCGGAATCGTCCGCGCGGCCCAGGGCCGCGACGAGGAGGCGGAGCGGCTGCTGCGCGAGGGCCAGGTCGCACTGGCGGCGACCGGATTCCTGGAGATCGAGCTGGACGCGCTCGGCGAGCTCGTTCAGTTCTTCCGCACGCGTGGGCGCGACGAGGAAGCGGCCGCATTCGAGCGCCGGCTGCTCGAGCTGGCGCCTGCCTCCGAGCTGTACAGCAGGGTCGAGCGGATCGCCTGACTCGATCCCTCGTCGGGCGACTCGCTGATCACCGTCACCGGCCGCTCGAAGCCGGCGAGCGCGTCCCGCAGCGGGTCGGCACGAAGTGTGCCCTCGCCGTAGGGCAGGTGCTTCGTCTCGTTCCGGTTGGCGAACGCGATGTCCGAGAAGTGGACGTGGAACGGTGTGCCGGGTTCCTGGACACGGTCGGCCGCGGTCAGCACGTCGACGAAGGGCTCCGACGTCGTGAAGGCGCCGTCCGAGGTCGCGTGCAGATGGGCGAAGTCGAGCACGGGACGCACCCAGCCGAGCTGCGCCGAGATCGCGAGCACGTCCTCGGCCGTCCCGAAGTCGCGGACGCGGCCCATGATCTCGACGCCGAAGGGCACGGCTCGGTCCTTGCCCTCGAGGCGCTCGCGGAGCTCGCTGAGTTGCTCGACGACGGCCGCGAGCGCATCCTCGCGCGGACGCTCGAGCAGGAAGCCCGGGTGGAAGACGACCGGTGCGGCCCCGGCTGCGACGGCCAGGCCGGCCGAGTGGTCGAGCATCCCGATTGCCATGCGGTACTTCTTGTCGCGCTCGCGGTGCCCGAGAAATCCCGCGATCGGCGCGTGAAGCGAGAGCGCGATGCCGGCCTCGCGGGCGAGCTCGCCGAACCGCTCGGCGAACGGATAGCCCATCCAGAAGCCGCCCTCGCAGTCGATCTCGCAGGCCGTGTAGCCGCCCTCGAGCAGGAGCTCGATCGCCTGCTCCGGGCTCTCCTTGGACGGCACCCGTGCGGGGCCGATGCGGACCGCGGACATGCCCATGACGCTAGCGAACGAGTCGCAGCCGGGGCGATCCTGGAGCGGCAGATGGCAGCGGCCGCGATGCCGAGGTTGCTTGCCAGCCGTGAACCGCAGGGCCGGATCGGCCCAGGCTTTCACGGCTGCGGAGATCTGTCCGACGGCGTTTCTACGCTGTTTCCATGCCCAAGAAGCCGTCCCGCATCGAGCTCCTCGAGCTCGACATCGACCTCCGGCTCGCCGACCTGTGGCGCGAGGCGGACGAAATCACCGAGTGGAATCTCGAGATCGTGGCCGCCTTCATGCGCGCTGCGTACGGCAAG
The DNA here is from genome assembly GCA_963776735.1 of uncultured Actinomycetes bacterium. Lineage (GTDB taxonomy): Bacteria > Actinomycetota > Thermoleophilia > Gaiellales > Gaiellaceae > PALSA-612. The sequence goes on along the minus strand of CAVZNV010000022.1, from coordinate 168,332 downwards.
GGGTACTGCGACGCGCTGACGGAGGAGTCCCCGGGCGAGCTCTGCCACGAGCACGGCTACAGGGTTCCGCCGCGCAAAGCCGAATCGCCACAGACGTAACGACGCGTCCCGCGCCGGGCCGGGGCTAGAATCCACGCCGTGCGAGTCTCGCGGGGGCCTGCGCGTCTCATCGTGGCGTTGTCAGTCGCGGGTGCGCTCGCGATCTTCCTCCTCTACACCGCCATCGCCGGGCAGGGCACGCCGACGTTGAAGCCGAGCCAGTTGACGAGCAGCACGGGGAAGGTGCAGATCGTCGGAGCCGTGATCGGCCCGGTCAAGGGAGACAAGTACGGGCCCAGCGGACAGCGGTTCATCATGCGCGACATCGGCGGGAACACGACCCAGCAGGTACGCGTGGTGTACCGGGGAGACGAGGGCTCGCTCTTCGGGCCGTGGAAGCGCATCCTCGTGACCGGGCGGCTCGAGAACGGCGTGTTCGTCGCCGACCGCAACTCGATGCTGACGAAGTGCCCTTCGAAGTACCTGCCGAAGAAAAGCGCCTGACCGTAGATGTCTGAGCTGAGCTAGCCGTGCCGGAGCTGAGCTAGCCGTGCCGGAGCTGGGTCGCGCCGCGCTCATCCTCTGCCTGGGGCTCTCGCTCTACGCGACCGTCGCCGGCTCGCTCGCTGCCTGGGAGCGCCGCCGGCGACTGGCAGTCTCCGCGCAGAACGCGCTCGTCGCTGCCTTCGGCGCCGCGGCCGTCGCCGCCGCCGTCCTGCTGACGGCGCTGGCGCGGCACGACTTCTCCTTCACCTACGTCGCCGACCACACCAGCCGCCAGCTGCCGACGATCTACACGTTGACCGCGTTCTGGGGCGGTCAGGAAGGTTCGCTGCTGCTCTGGCTGCTCGTGCTCCTCGGCTATTCGGCCGCAGCCGTCTTCTTCAACCGGATCGCAACGCGCGAGGTGATCGCCTGGGTCGTCCCGACGCTCGGGCTCGTCGCCTCGTTCTTCGCGCTCCTGCTCGTCGCCGTCGCGAGCCCGTTCCAGACGCAGGCGGCACCCGCCGACGGCCTCGGCCTCAACCCGAGCCTGCAGAACCCGTACATGGCGATCCATCCGCCGATGCTCTACCTCGGCTACGTCGGGCTGACGGTCCCGTTCGCGTTCGCGATGGGCGCGCTGCTCTCCGGCCGCACCGACGAGCGCTGGATCGTCGCCACTCGCCGCTGGACGCTCGCGGCGTGGACGTTCCTCGGTGTCGGGCAGCTTCTCGGCGCTCACTGGGCCTACGTCGAGGTCGGCTGGGGCGGCTACTACGCCTGGGACCCGGTCGAGAACGCCGCCCTGATGCCGTGGCTCGCGGCGACGGCCTTCCTGCACTCGGTGATGGTGCAGGAGAAGAAGGGGATGATGAAGGTCTGGAACATGCTGCTCGTCGTCATGGCGTTCTGCCTGTCGCTGTTCGGGACGTTCCTGACCCGCTCCGGGATCATCAACTCGATCCACTCCTTCACGCAGAGCTCGATCGGACCGTGGTTCCTCGGGTTCATCTGCCTGATCACCGTCGGGAGCCTCTCGCTCGTCTTGTACCGGCTGCCGCTCCTGCGGGCGAAGACGAAGCTCGAGTCGATCGTGTCCCGCGAGGCCACGTTCCTCTACAACAACCTGCTGCTCGTCGCGCTCTGCCTCACGATCCTCTGGGGCGTCTGCTACCCGCTGCTGACCGAGGCCGTGCGCGGCCAGTCGGTGACGGTCGGCCGGCCCTACTACGACTTCTTCCTGCGCGTCTTCGGCTTACCGCTGTTGCTGTTGATGGGGATCGGGCCGCTGATCGCCTGGCGGCGCGCGTCGTGGAGCTCGGTGAAACGGGTACTGGCGGTCCCGGCGCTCGTCGCGGTCGTCACCGGCGGCATCCTGATCGCGTTCGGCGCCGGCTCGTCGCTGCCCGGGTTGTTCGCATACTCGTTCTCCGCGTTCGTGCTTGCGTCGATCGCGATCGAGTTCGTCCGCGGCACGTCGGCCCGGCGGGCCATCGCCGGCGGCGGCTACGGCTCGGCGTTCCTCGAGCTCGTGGCCCGGAACCGGCGCCGCTACGGCGGCTACGTCGTCCACGCGGCGATCGTCTTCCTCGCCATCGGCATCGCCGGCTCGAGCGCGTACCAGTCGACCTACGAGACGGGCACGAAGGCGCTTTTGCCCGGCGACTCCGTGAAGGTCGCGGGCTACACGTACGTCTTCCGCAAGGTGACCGCCCGCAACGTCGGCAACCACCGCGAGACGCGGGCGATCTTCGACCGCTACCAGGGCAAGACGTACCTCGGTCGCCAAGAGCCGGGGCAGGACTACTACTTCCGGGAGCAGCAGGCGAACAGCGAGATGTCGATCAGCTCCAGCTGGGTGACGGCCGAGGACAGCGACATGATCCTCGGCGGGATCACCAAGCAGGGCGGCGTCTACGTGAAGATCCTCGTCAAGCCGCTGATCAACTTCATCTGGCTGGCGGGGTTCATCTTCGTGATCGGCTCCGTGATCACGCTCTGGCCCGACGCGCGTGAGGAGAAGCGGCTGGCCGAGCGGTACGGCGAGGCCGGGGTGGTCGCCCAGGCGTGACGACGTTCGCGCTCGTGATCGGCGCGCTGCTCGTGATCGCGTGCGTCGTCTTCGTCTCGCGGCCGTTCCTGCGCGAGCCCGCGCTCGCCGCCGAGGCGGACCGCCTCCCTGAGCCGAACGCGGCGCAACGGTACCGCCTCTCGCTCGCCGAGGAGCGAGACCGCGCACTGGGCGCGCTCAAGGAGCTCGAGTTCGACCACCGCACCGGCAAGGTGTCGGACGACGACTACCGCGCTCTCGTCGGGCCGTTGCGCCAGCAGGCGGCCGCCGCGCTCAAGGCGCTCGACGCGAGCTAGATGCCGAAGACCTGCGCCAGCAGGAAGACGTTCAGCGAGACGATGATTACCGTGACGAGCGCTGCGCCGACGACGGTGGCGCGGCTGTTCACGAGCGCGCCCATCAACCGCTTCCGGCTCGTGAAGACGACGAGCGGGATCAGCGCAAACGGAATCCCGAACGAGAGCACGACCTGGCTGAGCACGAGCGTCCGCGTCGGGTCGAGCCCGAGGGCGATGACCGCGAATGCCGGCAGCATCGTCACGAAGCGCCTGACCCAGACGGGGATCTGCCTCCGGACGAAGCCCTGCATGACGACCTGTCCGGACAGGGTCCCCACTGCCGAACTCGACAGCCCGGAGCCGACCAGCGCAAGCGCGAACAGCGTGCCGGATGCGCCGCCCAGGATCGGCTGAAGCGTCCGATGCGCAGTCTCGAGCGAGGCGACGTTGAGGAGGCCGCTCTTGAAGAAGACGCTCGCGGCCATGATCAGCATCGCCATGTTGATCAGGCCTGCGATCGTCATGGCGACGATGACGTCGATCCGCGTGTAGCGCATGAGCCGCCGCGCCTCCTCGTCCGAGTCGGGGACGATCCGGTTCTGCGTCAGCGCCGAGTGCAGGTAGATGACGTGCGGCATCACCGTCGCGCCGATGATCCCGACCGACAGGAGAAGGGCCTCGTTGCTCCCGAACGCAGGCGTGACTGCGTGTCGGGCTGCGAGGCCGAACGGCGGGTGCGCGTAGTACAACTCGGCCAGGTAGCAGACGCCGATCACCATCACCATCGCGGTGATCACCGCTTCGAGCGGACGGAAGCCGAACCGCTGCAGGCCGAGGATCAGGAACGCGGCGACGCCGGTGAGCGCCGCGGCCGGGAACAGGTCGATGCCGAGGAGCAGGTGGAAGCCGATGGCTGCGCCGAGGAACTCGGCGAGGTCGGTCGCCATCGCAATCGCCTCGGCCTGGAGCCAGAGGCCGATCGTGGCCCGGTGCGAGAACTCCTCCCGGCAGACTTCCGGCAGGTTGCGCCCGGTCGCGATGCCGAGCTTTGCCGAGAGCGTCTGGATCAGCATCGCCATCAGGTTCGCGGCGACGATCACCCAGAGCAGCGTGTAGCCGAACTTCGACCCGGCGGCGATGTTCGTCGCGAAGTTGCCCGGGTCGATGTACGCGACGCAGGCGATGAAGGCGGGTCCGAGGAAGGGCCAGACGCGGAACCGGTTGCTGTGCCCGCGGAGGACCCGCTCGCCCGCACCGAGCGGTCGCGACACCGCCTCGGGGCGGGTGGCCATCATGGCCCGAGTCTAGCGCAATTTAGACGACTCTAAATCTGGCGGCTCGAACGCCCTTCTCCCCACCCGGGTGGGGAGAGAACCACCCGCCACCCGTCGTCGACGGTACCCGCAAAAGCCCCACGAAGGCGTGCCCGAACTGCAACAAATGCGTGTCTATTCGTGTACAGCCGTCCTGCCGGGACGGGATGACCTAGCTGCCGTTGCCGCTTGCGGCCAGGTGCAGGTCGGGCAGGTTGCGGTAGCGCTCGTCGAGGTCGAACCCGTAGCCGACGAAGAACTCGTCCGGGACGGTGAACCCGACGTAGCGCAGCGGCAGGTCATCCACGAGTCGGCGGTACGGCCGGTCGAGGAACGTCACCGCCGCGAGCGAGCGCGGATTGCGGAGCGACAGCGTCCGCGTGAGCGTGTGCAGGGTCAGGCCCGTGTCGACGACGTCCTCCACGAGCAGCACGTCCTGGCCGACGACGTCGAGGTCGAGGTCCTTCAGCAGCCGGATCGCCTTCGAGCCGCCCGTTCCGCGCCCGCCGTATCCCGCGAGCTCCACGAAGTCGACGCGGTGCACGACCTGGAGTGCCCGCGAGAGATCGGCGAGGAAGATGAAGCTCGACTTCAGGCAGCCGACCAGGATCGGCTCGCGGCCTGCGTAGTCCTGGCTGATCTGCTCGCCGAGCTGCTCGACGCGCCCGGCGATCTCGTCGGCGGTGAGGTAGACCTCGCCGATCCCGCGGTCGAAGTCGGACGGGACCGGCCCGTCTCCTAGGAGGCGAGGTCGAGTCTGTATCGCTGAGCCAGGCGCTCGATGTCGCGTTTGTAGAAGAGCTTCACGTTCACGTCGGGATATCGCTCGCGCAGCTTGCGCAGCTTTCGGTTCTTGCGGGTGACGAGCGACTGCTTCATCACCGTCACCTCGAGGTAGAGGTCCTGCTCCGGGAGGTGGAAGTCCGGGGAGAACGCCTCGGTGATCCGTCCGTCCTCGTCCTGCTCGAGAACGAACGTGCGTGGCTCGTACGCCCACGGGATCGCGTAGTAGTCCAGGATCTTGGCGCACTCGAGCTCCGCCTCGTTCTGGAACTGAGGCGGCTCGCTCCCGCAATACGCCTGGAAATCGGGGATTTCCAATGGCACCGAGGCAAGGCTACCGATCGGGTCGGACGCGGCCACCTGTGCCACCTACGATCCCCGCGCCGGTCGGGTGGCAAACGACGGGGCCCTCGTGAGTAGGATCAGGCGGGGTGGAGGAGACCTACGCAAAGCTCGTCACGCGCGTCGGCGAGGTGCAGGACATCGCCGCCGCCGCCGGCGTTCTCGCCTGGGATCAGCGCACGAAGATGCCCTCCGCGGGCGCTCCGGCGCGCGCCGACCAGCTCTCGACGCTGACGCGGATCGCCTTCGAGCGCTTCACGTCGGACGAGATCGGCGGGCTCCTCGACGAGCTCGAGCCGTGGGGCGCCTCCCTCGACTACGACTCGGACGAGGCCAGCCTGATCCGGGTCGCGCGCCGCGACTACGACAAGGCGCGCAAGGTGCCGATCGAGCTGCGGGCGGAGATGGCGCGGGCGAGCGCGCTCGGCGACCCGGTCTGGCGCGAGGCTCGCCAACGCTCCGACTTCGGGCTCTTCCTGCCGCATCTGGAGCGCGCAGTCGAGCTGAAGAAGCGGTACATCGAGTGCTTCCAGCCCGTCGACGAGCCGTACGACGCGCTGCTCGACGACTTCGAGCCCGGAGTGAAGACGGCCGAGGTGAGAGCCGTCTTCGACGAGCTCAAGGCGGGCCTCGTACCGCTCGTCGCCGCAATCGCCGAGCGTGCCGACGCCGTCGACGACTCGGCGCTGACCGGCGACTTCCCGCTCGCGAAGCAGCAGGACGTCGAGGCCACCGTCCTGCACGCGTTCGGATTCCGTGACGAGGAGTGGCGCGTCGACGAGACCGCGCACCCGTTCGCGTCTCGCGGCGGCCCGAACGACGTCCGCCTGACGACGACGCACCACGCGGACAACATCAGCTCGCTCTTCGCCTGCATGCACGAGTTCGGACACGGGCTCTACGAGTACCAGGTCGACCGCGCGCTCTACCGCACGCCGCTCGGGCGCGGAGCGTCGCTCGGCTTCCACGAGTCGCAGAGCCGCATGTGGGAGAACATGGTCGGCCGCAGCCTCCCGTTCTGGGAGCGCTTCTTCCCGGCCGTCCGCGACACGTACCCGGCCCAGCTCGGCGGCCTCGACGCCGAGTCGTTCTATCGCGCCGTCAACCGGGTGCAGCCGTCGCTGATCCGCATCCATGCCGACGAGTGCACGTACAACCTCCACATCATCCTGCGGTTCGAGCTCGAGCAGGAGCTCGTCTCCGGTCGCCTCGCGCCCGCCGACGCCAGCGAGGCGTGGGACGCGAAGATCCGCGAGTACCTCGGGATCGACGTGCCCGACGTCGCCGACGGCGTGCTCCAGGACATGCACTGGTCGGGCGGGTCGTTCGGCTACTTCCCCACCTACGCGCTCGGCAACGTCATCTCCGGACAGCTGTGGCAACGCATCCAGCGCGAACTGCCCGACCTTTCCGAGCAGGTCAGGGCCGGAGAGCTCGGCCCGCTTCGCGACTGGCTCCGCGAGCACGTCCATCGCTTCGGGCGCAAGTTCATGCCACGGGAGTTGCTCGAACGCGAGCTCGGCGGCGGCCTCGACCCGCAGCCGCTGCTCGCCTACCTGCGCGAGAAGTTCGGCGCGATCTACGGCCTGTAGCACTCCGTACACTTCGCGCCATGCCGGGCGCCGCGGACGGGTCGTTCAGGATTGCCCACCTCTCCGACCTGCACTGCGGGGGGCCGCACTTCGTCCCGTCGCTGCTCGACCGGGCGATCAGCGAGATCAACGACATGCAGCCGGACCTCGTCGTGTGCTCCGGCGACCTGACGACCTTCGGCTTCAAGCCCGAATACGTCCAGGCCAAGTCCTTCCTGGACAAGATCGAGTGCAAGTCGATGGTGATCGTCCCCGGGAACCACGACGCGCGGAACGTCGGCTACGTCCACTTCGAGGAGATGTTCGGCGACCGCAGCTCGGTGCTCCACGTCGGCAACGTCTCGGTCGTCGCCTGCGACTCGACCGAGCCCGACCTCGACCACGGCGAGATCGGCCGCGGCCGCTATCCGTGGATCGAAGAGCAGTTCTCGCAGCCGGCCGCGCTGCAAGATCTTCGTGCTCCATCACCACCTGCTGCCGGTGCCGGGCACGGGGCGCGAGCGCAACGTCGTCTACGACGCGGGCGACGCGATCGAATGCCTGATCCGGGCCGGGGTCGACCTCGTGCTCTGCGGACACAAGCACGTCCCGTACGCCTGGCGGCTCGAGGACCTGTTCATCGTCAACACCGGCACCGTTTCGTCACTCCGGCTGCGCGGCAACACGCGGCCCTGTTACAACGTCGTTCTCGTCGAAGGCCCGCAGGTCGAGGTCTGGCAGCAGTACCCGTACCACGGGCGCGACCTGATCATCCGCTTCTCGACCGAGACGCTGGCCTACGAGAAGCACGTCGCCCGGATCGAGTCGGAGCTGACGAGCCAGACATGACGCGTGCGCTCGCGATCATCGACGGCGAGCACTATCCCGAGGTCGTGCGCCAGGCGCTCGCCGAGCTGCCGTACGAGTTCGTGGCGGCGCTGCTCGTGGGCGGGAAGGAGAAGCTGCGCGGCGGCGAGAGCTACGGCGTGCCGCTCGCGGCGAGTCTCGAGGAGGCCGTCGCCGAGTACGCTCCCCGAGGTGGTCGTCGACCTGTCCGACGAACCGGTGCTCGGCCCGGCGGAACGGTTCCGGCTCGCGAGCCGCGTGCTCGCGCTCGGCCTGCCGTATGTCGGAGCGGATTTCCGCTTCGATCCGCCGGTCTTCGCGCCCGTCGCCGTGCCGTCGATCGCAGTTGCCGGCACAGGGAAGCGCGTCGGCAAGACGGCGGTGACGGGGAAGCTCGCTCGGCTGGCTGCCCGCTCGCGCGACGTCGTCGTCGTCTCGATGGGCCGGGGAGGGCCTGCGGAGCCCGAGGTCGTCGAGTCGCCGCCGTCCGTCGACGAGCTCGTCGCGCGTTCGCGCGCGGGAGCGCACGCCGCGTCGGACTTCCTCGAGACCGCTGTCGTCGCCGGCGTCGTCACCGTCGGCTGCCGCCGCTGCGGCGGTGGGCTCGCGGGCGAGACGTGGGTTTCCAACGCGCTCGAAGGGCTTGCCGTTGCCGCGGCGCGGGGACCGGAGCTGCTGATCTGCGACGGCAGCGGGGCCGCGCTGCCGCCGGTGGCGGCCGATGCCCGGCTGCTCGTCGCTTCGGCGCTGCAAGGCCCGGACGTCGTCGCGGGATACCTGAACGCCTACAGGATCCTCGTCTCCGACCTGGTAGTTCTGACCATGGCCGGTCCGGACACGGCGGAGCTGCGGCGGCGCATCGCGGACGTGAAGCACGTGCCCGTCGTCGCCTGCGAGCTGCGGCTGCGCCCGCTCGAGCCTCTCGCCGGTCGGCGGACGGCGGTCTTCGCCGCAGGCCCGGCGGCGACCGACCACCTCGACGCCGAGATCGTCCACACGTCCGCGAGCCTGGCCGACCGCGACGCGCTGCGTGCCGAGCTCGAGCGGGTCGACGCCGACGTCTACCTCGTCGAGATCAAGGCGGCCGGCATCGACGTCGTCGCCGAGACCGCTCGGGCGCGCGGCTCCGAGGTCGTGTTCGCCGACAACGACGTCGTGTCCCTTCCGGGCGAGCCGGATCTGGAAGCCGAGCTCGCCGCTCTCGTCGAAGCGGCCACGAAGGAGCCCGCAGTCGCATGAGCGACATGCATCCGGTCGAGCCGCCGTACTCGAAGACGATGCTGACGCGGGCGCTGACCGCCGTCGGGCTGCCGACGACGCGCGCCTACGAGCTCGCGCTTCGCGTCGAGCAGGATCTCGCCGCGTACGGCGACGCGGCGCTCGAGCTCGACCACCTCGAGCAGCTCGCGAGCTCGGTCGTGGGCGAGGAGGAGGCCGCCGCCGCCGTCCGCAAGCTGCGGCTCTACCGCGAGTTCCGCCGGCTCGACGTGCCGGTCGTCGTGATGATCGGCGGCGGCACCGGCAGCGGGAAGTCGAGCGTCGCCACCGAGGTCGCGCACCGGCTCGGCATCACGCGCGTGACGTCGACGGACGTGATCCGGCACACGATGCGCGCCTTCTTCTCCGAGCAGTTCATGCCCTCGATCCACTACTCGAGCTTCGAGGCCGGAAGGGCGCACCACGAGGACGACGGGAATCCGGTCCTCTCCGGCTTCTTCGACCAGACGCGAAACGTCCTCGTCGGGATGGGCGCCGTGATCGAGCGCGCCCTGTCCGAGCGCTGGTCGATCGTGCTCGAGGGCGTGCACCTCGTTCCGGGGATGCTGCCGCCGATCGAGGGCGCGCTCGCCGTCCACTGCGTCCTCCACATCGCCGAGCCGGACGCGCATGCAGCTCATTTCTGGATCCGCGACACGACCTCGGGCGGCATGCGGCCCGTCCAGCGCTACCTCGACGCATTGACGGACATCCGCCTGATCCAGTCGACGATCGTCGACCGAGCCCGCCGCCACGACGTGCCGGTGATCGAGAACCGCAACATCGAGTGGACGATCACCGAGGTCATGGACCTCGTGCTCTCGAGCGTCGAGACGAGCCGCGCCGTCGCGGGACGCACCACCGGCTGAGTGCGGGCCGCTGCCGCTGCCGCCGCTGTCCTTGTCCTCGCCGCCTGCGGGGCGCGCGCCCACGTGCAGACGACCGTCGCTCCGACCACGACTCACCACCGGATCACCGGCCCCACCCATCCGGGCGGCAACACGACGAAAGGCGAGTAGCGCGCTCGCGGCTAGACTCGGACCATGCCCACGCGTGAAGAGGTGTTCGAGGCGCTCCACCAGGTCGAAGATCCCGAGCTGGGGATGGACATCGTCGAGCTCGGGCTCGTCTACGACGTCGCGGTCGACGGCCCGACCGTCAAGGTCACGCACACCCTCACGTCGATGGGCTGCCCGGCCGGCCCGATGATCCAGGAGGACATCGACGGCGCCGTCCGGTCGAACTTCGAATCCGTCGAGAACGTCGAGCTCGAGCTCACATGGGACCCGCCGTGGACGCCCGAGCGCATGTCCGACGACGCGAAGTTCATCCTCGGCTTCGGCTAGTAGCACCGGGGAAACGGCCGGTTTCCCCCGTGAGCCTGCCGGACGAGCGTCCCGAACGGTCTCTGTTGAGCCGTCGATCGAGCCCGGCGGGATCTACCGCCGAGCTCAGTCGATCCTGAAGACGATCTTGCCGAGCTGTTCGCCGGCCTCGAGTCGTTCGTGGCCGGCGCGCGCTTCCTCGAGCGGCAGCACCTCGTCGATCACCGGCCGTGCACGGCCGCTCGTGACCAGGTCGAGACATGCCTCGAAGTCCTCCTTCGAGCCCATCGTCGACCCGAGGACGTCGAGCTCCTTCCACCAGACGCGGTGCAGGCCGGCCGGCGGGTTCGGGCCCGTGGTCGCGCCGCAGACGACGATCCGGCCGCGCGCCGCCGCGATCTCGAGCGACGTCTTCCAGGTTGCGTCGCCGACCGTCTCGACGACGACGTCGGCGCCCGCACCCTCGGTCAGCTCCTTCATCCGCGCGCGAACGTCTTCGCGTGCCGTGGTCGATCGTCTCATCGGCGCCCAGTTCGCGGGCGCGCGCAAGCTTCTCCTCGCTCGACGACGTGACGATCACGCGCGCTCCGAACGCCTTCGCGATCGCCAACGCCGCCGTCGCCACGCCGCCGCCGATGCCCCAGACGAACACCGTCTCGCCAAGCTTGAGCCGCGCGCGCGTGACCAGCATCCGGTACGCCGTCTCGAAGACGAGCGGGAACGCCGCCGCCTCTTCGAACGACAGCGTCTCGGGAATCGGGTACACGTTTCGCTCGGGTATGGCGACCAGTTCGGCGTGCGTGCCGTCCATGGCCTCGCCGACCACGTGCATGCGCCCGCCGGCGATCACGCCCGGGTTGATGACGACGCGCTGGCCCGGCTCGAACCCGAGTACGCCGTCGCCGAGCGCCTCGACGACGCCCGCGCCGTCGGCGCCCAGGATCCGCGGCTTGGGCACCGAGGGCAAGCCCTTCCGCACCCAGACGTCGAGGTGGTTCAGCGACGCCGCCCGGAGGCGGATGAGTACCTGGTCGGTCCCAGGCTCGGGGTCGGGCGCGTCTTCGTAACGCAGGACCTCGGGCCCGCCGTCCTCGTGGATCCGGATCGCCTTCACGGCGGCGGATCGTACAGCGCCGCCGGGGCCCGCCCGCGGGAGTCGGCGCGGACGGGCCCTGCGGAGGTGCTAGGGGCGAATGCGGAAGACCTGCGTCCCGAGGTTGCTCGGCACCCAGATGTCGCCGAACGCCTCGGCGGCCGGGAACGGCCCCTGGCCGACCGCGATCTTGCCGCCGACGGTGTTCGTGGCCGGGTCGATCCAGGCGACCTTGTTCTCGCCCCTGAGCGGAACGAAGACGACGCCGTTCGGTGCGATCGCCGGGTTGGCGGGGTGGAGCCCGACCGGGACGGTCGCGACAGCCTGGTTCGTCGTCGGGTCGATGCGCGTGACCGCGTTGTCGAGCCGGTCGGCGACCCAGACCGCGCCGGCGGAGACGGCCGGCGAATCCGGGCTCTGATGGCCGACGTCGATTTCGGTCACCGCGTTCGTCGTCGGGTCGATGCGGAACATGGTCGTCCCGCTCTGGTTGCCGACCCAGACCGACCCGTCGCCGTAGCGGAGGTTGGACGGGAAGCCGTCGACCTTGATCCGCTTGACGACGCGCAGCGTGCGGGGATCGATCCGGATCACGACGCCGCCCGTGTAGTCGGTGCCCCAGACCGAGCCGGCGCCGAACGTCACGTCCCAGAGCGTGTTGCCCGGTGCGACGCGCACGCGGCCCGTCACCCTCAGCTTGCGCGGGTCGATCCGCTCGACGAAGCCGGTGCCGTACCCGTCCACCCAGACCGCCCCGGCGCCGATGCCGATCCCGCAAGGGCTGACGTCGACCGGGATGCGCTTCGTCACCTTGTTCGTCTTCGGGTCGATCCGGGCGACGTCCGCGGAGCCGTAGTCGCCGACCCACACTGCGCCGAAGCCGCCGGTCTCGGAGCAGGGCGCGATGCCCGTGGCGATGCGCGCGACGACGTGGGCGCGCTCGGCGGCGCCGGCTGCGAGTCCGGCGGTCAGCGCGACGAGTGCGAAGGTGACGACGACGATCCTGAGCACGGCGACCCTCCAGTAGAGAAAGTCCGAAGTCGGACTAAACTAGCACGGGTTCGGACTAGTTGTCCAGCGTGCGGCTGCTCAGCACGGCACGCATGGCGCGGTCGAGCTCGCGGATCGCGTCCGCGACCTGCGACGACGGCACCGACAGCTCGTTCTCGAGCGCGACGACCGCGTCGCGCCAGGCGGGCCAGGTGCTCTCGAAGGCGGCTTGGCCCTCGGGGGTGAGCGAGACGAGGCTCGAGCGTCCGTCCGCCGGGTTCGGCCGGCGTTCGGCGAGCCCGCGCTCCTCGAGTCGCCGGATCCGGTCGGAGGCGGTCGTCACGGGTGTCCCGAGCCGCGCGGCGACCTCGGTGGTCGTGATCGACTTCGCCGCCCCGATCAGGCTGAGCAGCCCGTAGCTGTCTGCGAGCTTCGGGTCGCCGAGGAACTCGACGACGTAGGTGTCGGAGACGTTGAGCGCCGCGGTCAGGTCGAAGAGGACGTGCATCCGCGGCGGCTCGTCGAGCGCTGCGTTCGGAAGGAGCTCGACCGGCCGGCGGCGGGACACGGGCACAATCCTTGCATGACCGGGGCCGAGCTCAGCCGGCTCGCCGAGGAGCTCGGCATCGACGTCGTCGGCGCCGCGCCCGCCGAGCCGTACGGCGAGACCGAGCGGCACATCCGCGAGCGGCAGGCGCGCGGGCTCTTCGCGGACATGCGCTTCACCATGGCCCGGCCGGAGGTGTCGTGTCATCCCGAACTGCTCGTTCCCGGGGCACGCACGGTCGTCTCGGCCGCACTCTGCTACTGGGAACCGGGCCCGGAGCCCGGACCGGGGGAGGGGCGGCTGCCGCGCTACACGTGGCACGACGCCTACGCGGATCTGCGCGCGAAGCTCGAGGCGCTCGGAAAGCGGCTCGGAGGCACGTATCGCGTGCTCGTGGACGAGAACCAGCACGTCGATCGCGAGGCCGCGTCGCGCGCGGGCGTCGGCTTCTACGGCAAGAACACGATGATCATCACTCGACGGCACGGTTCGTGGGTCGTGCTCGGGACGCTCGTCACGGACGTCGAGATCGAGTCGACCCCGCGCCTCGAGCTCGACTGCGGCGAGTGCCGCCTCTGCATCGACGCCTGCCCGACCGGTGCGCTGGACGAGCCCGGCGTGCTCGACTCGACTCGGTGCCTCTCGTACTGGACGCAGTCGCGGCACGACGCGCCCGAGGAGTACCGCGCCGAGCTCGGCGACAGCGTCTACGGCTGCGACATCTGCCAGGACGTCTGCCCGTGGAACCGCGGGATCGAGAAGCGGCGCGCCGACCGGCCGCTCACCGAGGGCGCCGAGCCGGTCGTGTCTCTTCGGGAGTGGCTTGAGTCCGATCCCGACGAGCTGCGACGGCGCTATGCCCGCCTCTACGTGCCCGGCAACGACGGGCGCTACCTGCAGCGCAACGCGCGGATCGCCGAGGAGAACGCTACGCGGGAACGCGGAGGCGCGACAACCCGAGCGAACTGAGCAGCGTCTTCGCCCGCGTGGCGACGAGCTTGCGCAGGTCCTCCGGCTCGAGCACGACGGCCTCGCCGAGGAACCGCAGGATCTCGCTGACGAGCCATTCGGGGCTGCCGACCTTCTCCTCCATCAGCGCCGTGCCGTCGACGAGCTCCTGTGCGCCGCGCTCGACCTCCCAGCGCGCGACCTGCTTCGAGTAGAGGATGCGGGCGACTCGCGCGTCGCGCAGCCGCACGGGCTCGAAGCCCTCGCGCGGCTCGAAGGTCTCGCCTGCCGGCCGCGCCTCGCGCATCCGGTCGAGCCGGAAGCTCCGTTGTGCATCCCGCGTGCGGTCCCACGTGTGCACGTACCAGTACGGGAGCTCGCGCTCGAGCACGTACGGCTCGACGACGTGCAGCACGGCCTGGTCCTCGCCGACCTTCCAGTACTCGATCTCGACCAGCTCGCGGTTCTTGATCGCGTCGCTGAGGGTTCGGATCAGCGTCTCCTCGGCCTTGTCCGGCTTGGCGGGCGCGGTCGGCTGCAGGTCGAACTCGCCGAACGTCTCCTCGAGCTTCTTGCGGACGCGGTCGAGCGGCCGGTGCGCCTCGGCGGCGATCATCGGCCCGACGAACTCGAGCGCGAGCCGGATCGCGCGGGCCTCGAGCGGCGTCAGGCGCGGGGGAGAGCGGAACGTGTCGCCGAAGAGCTCCTTGTCGACGCGGATCTCGTCGCCGCGCAGCTCCGCGTAGACGGCGTAGCAGCCGCCGCCGAAGTTGACGAGGTTGAGCAGCGACAGGTGCTCCTCGACCGCCTCCTCGGGAATCTGCGGGAATCGCTCGACGAGGTCGCGCGTGGGGATGACGGCACTCGACTCCTCGCCGCAGGCGGCGAGCAGGTACGCGAGCAGCGCCTGCAGGATCCCGAACCGCTCCGGGCTGACCGGGCCGGTGGGCCGCTCCGGCAGCTCCTCGGCCACGACCGGCTTCGGCTTGGCGGGTACGGGCGGTGGCGTGGTGTGGATCGCGGCGACCCGGCGGAGGCCGACGGCGACCTCGCGGCGCAGCCCGTCCGGCTCGAGCGGCACGGCGCGGCCGTCCAGGCGCAGGATCCACGCGGCGAGATGCGACAGGTCGGCGTACTCGGTGACGAAGACTCCGTCCTCGACGTAGCCGTGGGGCTTGCGGTAGGTGCGCTCGACCCACCACGCCGTGTCCCCGGTCAGCTCGATCCGCGCCTCGCCGACGATCTCGCCGAGCTGCCAGGGCGGCCGCGGCCGCTCCTTGGCGACGTCGAACTCCTTCGGGAGCCGGAAGTCGCGCTCACGCCGGGTCGCGAACTTGATGTCGCGCCGAATCCGCAGCACCTTGAACGTCCGGATCGCGTCGCTCTCGTGGTCGCGACCGACGACGTACCAGCTTCCCTCGTGCGGCAGCAACGCGTACGGGTCGATCGTGCGCTCGCGCTGGATGCCGCGGGCGATCGACCAGTACTCGAACTTCACCGTGCGCTGCTTCGAGATCGCCGTCTCCAGCTTGCTGAGCCGGCCCGCGAGCTCGGGCGAGTAGTCGGGATCGCGAACCTCGACGCGCTCGGCGATGTCGGTCGGCGCGTTGCGGAAGCCCGGCCGGCCGAGCGTCAGGTTCTGGAGGGCGAGCCGGAACGGCTCGGCGTAGGCGAACTGGCCCTCGAGCAGGTAGAGGCAGGTCTGCAACGCCGCCAGCTCGTCGTCCGTGAGCTGAAGCGGCTTGAGGAAGTAGTTCTCGGTGCGAAGGGTGTACAGCTCCTCGCCCGTGAACTCGTCGCGCTGGGACTGCAGCGGCACGCCCAGCGAGAGCAGTTCTGCGCGATCCGAGTAGAAGCGGCGTGCGAACGCCTCGTCCGACATCTCCGAGTAGCCCTCGACGTTCTGCTTGACGTCGCGGGCGGTCAGCGGGCGCCGATCGGCCATCAGGAACGCGACCAGCGAGAGCTGACGGATCAGCTTGTCGGTGTCGTGCGACATCGAGGCCCGAGCTTACAGCCTCGGACCCGAGCGGCTGAAACGCGCTACGCGGCGACCTTCGAGCGCTGCTCGAGGTGCTGGTGCGACGGGCAGTACTCGCGCTCGGGCAGCGGCGTGCGCTGGCACGGCTTGCCCTTGCGGGTCGTCGCGCGGCAGCGCGCGACGCCTCCGTCGAACGCGCCGGCGTCGATCTGGTCCTGGATGAAGTCGCACGCGGCGCCGACGACCTTGGTCACGGCCCAGGCGACCTGCGCCTGGTTCGTGATCGGGAAGTAGCGCCGGATGTCCTGGAACAGCGTCCGGTCCGGGGTCGCGAAGTAGTGCGGATCGGTGGCCAGGCGCTCCATCGTCTGCTCGCACGCCTCGAGGACGGCGCGGCGGTAGACCAGCTGCGTCTGGTGGTCGACGTAAGGGTCGGTCAGGTCCTTAATCGACCGGTAGATGGCTCTCGAATACTGATACATACCGGCCTGGATCTCTGCTACCCGGTCGTCCATCGGTTTCAGTATCTCAGCTCCCCGTTAACTGCTCGAAAAGGCTGATTAAGCGAAGGTTAATCGGGATCGTCTCCCCCGTCCGGCCGCATCTTACTCCTCCCGGGGCGCTGTTACAAACTCTGGACGATCGTTTGCCGATCAGAGAACGGCTAGCGGACGACGGGGCGCGCGTAGGCGCCGGGGAAGGTCGTCTTCGCGGTTGTGAGCGACGACTGCGCCTCGGCCAGCGACACATAGACGCCGCTGAAGACCATGTAATAGCCGGGCTGGAGGCTTGCGAAGCTCGACGAGACGAGCACGCCGACCTGGGGCAGGCCCGCCTTCAGAGCCGCGAGCGCCTTCGCCCGCGCTGCGGTCGCGCCCTGGGTGAGGGGGATCGTCGCGAGGATGATCGAGTAGCCGTTGCCGGCCGGCCAGGCCATGAGCTGCGACGTCTTCTGCGGCTTCGTGTGCGGCTTCGGCTTGACGGGTGGGACGACCGGGACGCGCGGAGCCGGACGGAGCGGGGAGACGGCGACGAGCGCACCGCTTCCCTTGCGCGCGTGGTCGTGCGTGGCCGCGATCGCCGCCGCCGCGCCCGCGGTCGCGACGACGAGCGCGATCACGGAGGGCAGGATCCAGGTGGCGACGGCGGGGACGCTGCGCGCCGAGACGAGCCGACTGCCGCACTCGAGGCAGTACTCCTGGCCGCGCTCCGCAGGCGCGCCGCAGGTCCGGCAGACCGGTTCGGGCGGGAGTGAGGACACGGCTCAGCTCTCGGCGGCCTCGGGCGTTCCGGCGCTGCAGTTCGGCGGCCGGCTTCGCCTCGTGGACGACCTGGACGTCCGCCTGCGGTGCGCCGACGACCGACCGGCCGCAGGCGGGACAGAAGCGGGCGTCGTCCGGAAGCGGCGCGCCGCAGGCGCAGCGGGCCGGTTCGGGCGGCGACCAGGACAGCCCGAGCAGCGAGTCGAGCGCGGCGAGATGGTCGTCGATCTCGAGCAGTTCCTCGCACCGCTCGCGGACGAGATCCTCGCGGAACCGGTCACGACGGAACATCTCCAGCAGCAGGCCGCCGAGGTCGCGAAGCCGCTCCTCCCGGTAGCGCAGAAGCGCACGACGCTCGCGCCGCAGGACACCCGCGGGCGGCAGCTTCGTCCTCGTCCCAGCACGTCGAAAGATCGGGCTCACGCGGAGCACTGAGTGTAGGGAAAGCGAGCGTGTCGTAGACTCGCGGGCCGGTATGGGAGCCATCGCGCGCCGCGCCCGGGGTCAGGGCCAGGGGTTCGGCGCTCCGTTCGCGTCGCTCTTCTCGACGTTCGGGCCGATCCGCAAGGAGGCGATCACGCCGGGCGCGCCATCGCCGCCGGCCGCGGCGACTCGTATCTGATCGCGCTCAACCAGGCGATCTCGGCGTGGGGGAAGGGCATTTACGCCCGCCCGATGGCCGAGATGAACAACCCGGACAACCTCTACGCCGGATACGCGCTCAGCGGCGCTCCCAGTGACGCGGCCCACTCGCGCCCGGCTAGGGCGCCTGAAACACGTTCGAGCTTCAGGAAGACGCTCTGAGTGCCGATCAGAAGGGCATGACGACGTTCGTGCTCAGCTTCTTCCGCCGCCGGCACCGCCGCCGGATCGCGATCCTGCACGGCCCGCGGCACGCATAGCACCTCGAGCACCGCGCTGATCTAGGATCGCCGGGTGGAGATCCGGAAGGTTGGCGTGGTCGGACTCGGCACGATGGGCGCCGGCATCGCGCAGGTGTGCGTCCAGGCCGGGGTCGAGACGGTCGGCCACGAAGTGACGCCGGAGCTCGCCGAGCGAGGCCGGGCGACGATCGAGCGCTACCTCGCACGCGGGGTCGAGAAGGAGCGGATGACGCAGGACGAAATGGACGCCGCCCTCGGCCGGCTGACGCTGGCGACCGACCTCGGCGAGCTGGCCCGTTGCGACCTCGTGATCGAGGCGATCGTCGAGCAGGTCGAGCCGAAACGCGAGCTGTTCGCAGCGCTGGACCGGATCGTCTCGCCCGACGCGATCCTGGCGACGAACACTTCCGCGCTGTCCGTGACCGAGATCGCCGCAGCGACCGAGCGGCCGGAGCGCGTCGTCGGAATGCACTTCTTCAACCCGGCCCCGGTGATGCCGCTCGTCGAGGTCGCCCGCACGCAGCTCACTGACCCGGCCGTCCACGACGCTGCGTACGAGTTCGCCGCGCGCATCGGCAAGGAGCCGATCCGCTGCTCCGACACGCCCGGGTTCGTCGTCAACCGCGTGCTGATTCCGGTGCTCAACGACGCGATCCGCGTGCTCGACGAGGCGGGCGTGACGCCGGAGGACCTGGACAAGGCGATGCTGCACGGGACACGCTGGCCGATCGGGCCGTGCGCGCTGATCGATCTGATCGGCGTCGACATCCACGTGCACGCCTCGGAAGCGCTCTGGGAGAGCCTCCGTGAGCCGAGGATGGCGCCGCCGCCGCGCCTCGTCTCGATGGCCAAGGCGGGCCTGCTCGGCCGGAAGACCGGCCGCGGCTTCTACACCTACGATCGCTGATCCCCGCGTGCGCGGGTGAGCACCGGCGTCGCGATCCCGGTCTTCCTCGGCAGCCTTGCGCTCACGCTCGGCGCGACCATGGTGTTCGCGCGCGAGATCGATCGTGCGAGCGCGCGCATGGGTGTGACCGAGGGCCTGCACGGGATCCTGACCGCGCTCGGCGCGGACGCGCCGGAGATCTCGACCGCTGTCGCCGCGTTGATCGCAAGCCGTTCGAAGATCGGCATCGGCGTCGTCGTCGGCTCGAACGTCTTCAACCTCGCTGCACTGCTCGGGCTGAGCGCGATCGTGGCCGGGAATGTGCGCATGCACCGTCGCGGACTGCTCCTCAACGGAGGCGTCGGGCTCGCCGTCGCCGCGATCGCGGCGGCGCAGATCCTCGGCGCGATCGGCGCCGTGCCGGCGATCGTGCTCCTGCTCGTCGTCTTCGTGCCGTACGTCTGGGTGCTCGCGAACCCTCCGCGCCGCGGGGTCATCGCGCTGGCCGTCCGGGAAGAAGCGCACGACGTCCGGACGGGTGAGATCGTTCCGCCGGCGACGAGGCGGGACGTCGCCCTGCTGGCGAGCACGCTCGCGGCGATCGTGCTCGGCAGCGTCGGCATGGTGCGCGCGGCGACCGACCTCGGCGACGCCTGGGGAGTCTCGGACGTGGTGATCGGCACGCTGGTGCTCGCCGCGCTGACGAGCCTGCCGAACGTGCTGACCGCGGTCAGGTTGTCGCTGCACGGCCGAGGCGCGGCGACGGTCAGCGAGGCGTTCAACTCGAACAGCCTGAACGTGATCGCGGGCATCGCCATCCCGTCGCTCGTGCTGGCGCTGGGCGCAGCGTCGGGCATCGAGGTGTTCTCGGTCTGGTGGCTCCTGGGGATGACCGTCGCGGCGATCGCGCTCGCCTACCGCGGCGGCGGGCTGCGCCGCGCCGAAGGGGCGGTCGTCGTGGCACTCTACGTCGTCTTCGCCGCCGTGATCGCGACCCGATGAGCACCTACGACGCCATTGCCGATCTGCCCCTGCAGCTCGAGGTCTACGACCTCGCCGGCCTGCAACAGGACGTCTCGAGCGGTTTCGCGCGGCGGACGACGGTCGTCTCGCTCCACGGCGCCGGCGAGACCGGGATCGGCGAGGACGTCACCTACGACGCGGACGAGCAGGGGGTGTTCCAGGACGCCGGCGCCGTCCACGACCTGGCCGGCTCGCACACGATCGACTCGTTCTCCGGGCTCGTCGGCTCGCTCGACCTGTTCCCGGGCGGAGCACCGGAGATCGACGGCTGGCGGCTCTACCGGCGCTGGGCCTTCGAGAGCGCCGCGCTCGACCTCGCGCTGCGCCAGGCGGGGACGACGCTCGCGCAGGCGCTCGGCCGCGAGGCGCGGCCGGTCACCTTCGTCGTCTCGATGCGCCTCGGCGACCCGCCGTCCACGAAACGCGTGCGCGACATCGTCGCCGGCTATCCGGGGACGCGGTTCAAGCTCGACCCGACGAAGGACTGGGATGCAGCGCTGGTCGAGGAGCTGGCGGCGCTCGACGCCGTCGCGACCGTCGACCTGAAGGGCGCCTACCACGGCACGATCGTCGACAACCCGGCCGATCCGGGGCTCTACCGGCTCGTCGCCGAGGGCTTCCCGGACGCCTGGATCGAGGATCCCGACCTGACGGCGCCGGCCGCCGACGCCGCGCTCGAGCCGTACCGCAACCGGATCACCTGGGACGCGATCATCCATTCCGTCGACGACGTCGAGGCGCTGCCGTTCCCGCCGAAGGGCCTGAACGTGAAGCCGTCGCGCTTCGGGAGCCTGCGGGCGCTGCTCGACACGTACGACTACTGCGCCGAGCGCGGGATCGTCGTCTACGGGGGCGGCCAGTTCGAGCTCGGGCCCGGCCGCGGGCAGATCCAGTACCTCGCCTCCCTGTTCAGCGCCGATGCCCCGAACGACGTCGCGCCCGGCGGCTTTCAACGAGCCGGTGCCCGGTCCCGGCCTGCCGGCGAGCCCGCTCGAGCCGAAGCTCGCTCCGAGCGGCTTTCGCTGGGCGGAGAACGGCTTGCGGTCGGAGGGCGAGAGGGCGTAGCTTTAGGTCCCCTCAGGATGTACCTCCACGATCGAATCGACCCGAACGACCGCTTCCGCGAGCGGCGCGATCAGCTGCGCCGCCGCCGACGGCAGCGACGGGCGATCGCGTTCCTCCTGATCGCCGCGGGCGTCGCCGCCATCGCCGGAGGTGCGACGTACTTCTCGTCGCGCGGTCACGGCGCGAAGACCACGAGGACGACGACCACGCAGAAGCAGACGCACGCCACGCAGGTCAGCGCGTTCGACAGCCGGCTCCCGAGCGAGATTCGAGGCGTCCACGTCACCGAGGGCCTCGCGTCGATCCCCGGGAAGCTCGAGAGCTACCTGGCACTCAAGTCTCACGGCTTGAACACGATCGAGCTCGACGTCAAGGACGAGAACGGGTACGTCGGGTTCGTCAGCCCGGACATGCCCGCGCTGGCCCGTCGGGTCGGCGCCGCCAGGCCGTACTACGACGCGAAGAAGGTCGTCGCCGAAGCGCGGAAGGCCGGCGTCTACCTGATCGGCCGGGTCGTCGTCTTCGAGGATCCGACGCTGACGACCGGCGACCCGGCGCTCGGCATCCAGAGCAAGTACGGCGGCGTCTGGAAGACGCCGGCCGGCCTCGGCTGGGCGAACGAGTACGACCCGCGCGTGTGGAAGTACGACGTGGACGTCGCCGCCGCCGCGGCCAAGGCGGGCTTCGACGAGATCCAGTTCGACTACGTCCGTTTCCCGACCGACGGCGACATCGCGGCCGCGGTCTGGCCGCACAAGCGCGCGCAGCCGAGGGCGACGACGATCTACGACTTCCTCAAGTACGCGGCGGGACGGCTGCACAAGCTCCACGTCCGGGTCTCGGCCGACGTGTTCGGCCTCTCGGCCTCGCGCGATCTCGGCATCGGCCAGATTCCGCGCCGCATCGGCAAGGTGCTGGACGCGATCTACCCGATGGTCTACCCGTCGCACTACAACCCGGGCGAGTACAACCTGATCGAGCCCGAGGCGTTCCCGTATGCGACCGTCGTCCATTCGCTGCACGACTTCGACACGCAGACGCATGGCGAGAAGGTGCGGATCGTGCCGTGGCTCCAGGACTTCTCGCTGCGCGTGAGCTACGGCCCGGAGCAGGTCGGCCAGCAGATCGACGCCGCCCGCGCGATGCACGCCAAGGGCTTCCTGCTCTGGAACGCGGAAGGCGTCTACACGCCCGGCGTGCTCCTCCACTCGTCGCCGTGAGCCCCGCGGCTCCTGCCGGGAACACACTTTCTTTACATCCCGCTCAAGGTCGGCACACCCGGCGGCGATAGCCTGAAACACGTGCGCCCACTGGTCTGTGCAGCCGCAATCCTCGCCTCGCTCGCCGCGGTCGGTCTGGCCGCCCCGAAGGGTGAGGCACGGACGGCCGTTCCCGGCGACGGCTGCCTGGTCATCGACGGCGGCTTCGGCAACGTCACGATCTCGCTGACGAGGGGCCTGATCTTCGGGCGAGTCACGTCGATCAGCTCGATCACGATCGAGGACGTGAACCCCGCCGACAACGCGACGCCAAAGGTGTACGGAGCCGGCTCGATGACGGTGCTCCCGGACGGGCGGATCAAGTACACCGGGAACCAGAACAACGCTCCGATCCGCTTCAAGAGCCAGGGCGCCGTGAAGATCAGGATCAGCGACGCCACCCAGCTCGCCCTCAGCGTCGTCGGGAAGGGCTACGCGTTCCTCTCGTCAGGTACGTTCGACGTGTCCGACAACCTGTACTCGGTCGACTCGACCAGCTTCTGTCAGGACAACTTCCAGCCCATCCCGCCGCCCGGCGCGAAGCCGGTCAAGGCGAGCATCTCCAGCCCGACGTCGTAGCGTCCAGACGTTCTGGCATCCTCGAGACGGATGGCGCAAACAGCTGAGTCGATTCTGGTCGTCGAGGACGAGAGCTCGATCGCGTCCTTCGTCTCGCTGTATCTGAAGAACGCCGGCTACACCGTGCGCACCGTGGCGAACGGCAACGACGCGCTCGCCCAGGTGTCGTCGGATCCTCCCTCGCTCACGATCCTCGACCTGATGCTGCCGGACATCGACGGCATCGAGGTCTGCCGCCGGATCCGCAAGACGTCCGACGTTCCGATCCTGATGCTGACGGCTCGGGACGAGGACGTCGACAAGATCATCGGCCTCGAGGTCGGCGCCGACGACTACATGACGAAGCCGTTCAACCCGCGCGAGCTCGTCGCCCGGGTGAAGTCGATCCTCCGCCGCTCGACGCCGGAGCGGCGCCAGGCCGAGAGCGCGGTCCTCCGTCACGGCGACCTGACCGTCGACGCGGGGCGCCGCGAGGCGCGTGTCGGCGACGAGGAGATTCAGCTCGCGCCCAAGGAGTTCGACCTGCTCTGGGAGCTGCTCGACCACCGCGGGCTGGTCCTCACGCGCGACCAGCTGCTCGAGCGAGTCTGGGGCTACACCTTCGCCGGCGACACGCGCACCGTCGACGTGCACGTCCGGCAGCTGCGCCGCAAGCTGGGCGACGCGTCGCCGATCGTCACGGTGTGGGGCGTGGGCTACAAGGTCTCGCCCGCGAAGAACGCCGCCCCCTCCTAACCTGGCGGCATGATGCGCTCGCTGCGCTTCCGGCTGCCGGCGCTCTTCCTGGCGGGAATCGCCGCCGCGGGCATCGTCTCCGTCGCGATCGCGTTCCAGCTCCTCCAGAACTACTCGCGGTCGCAGTCGGTCAAGGAGCTGCACCGAGAGGCCTCCGGGCTGAGCGCTCTGCTCGCGAAGCAGGCGGTTCAGGACTTCCAGCAGAACGCGACGCCGCAGATCCAGCCGGCCCAGCTCGAGGAGGCCACCGGCGACTTGATCTACTACTACGGGAGCCCTCTGTTCCCCGGCCAGGCGACGGGATTGCGGCCGCTGCCCAGGTCGGCTCACCATCTGGTCAACTCGCTGCGGATCCAGGCGGGACACACGCAGACCTTCGACTTCACGCCGCCGGGCGGCCATCCGCTGGTGGCGGTCGCCGGGCCGCTCACCATCAACGGGAGAACATTCGGCGCGCTCGTGATCGCGAAGCGCCAGACCGAGCTCACCGACACGTGGGAGACGCTGATGAAGTTCTTCGGCGTGTCGATCCTCGGCGGACTGCTCGTCGCCGGATTGCTCGGCTGGTACGCGTCGCGACGGATCACGAAGCCGGTGCTCGGTCTCTCCAAGGCGGCGGACCAGATCGCGCTCGGCCGCTACGACGTGCCGGTGCCGGAGGTGAAAGGAGGCGGCGAGATCAGCCACCTCGCCGACCGCTTCCGCGAGATGGCCGCCCGGCTCGGCGAGGCCGAGGAGCGCGAGCGGAACTTCCTCATGACCGTGTCGCACGAGCTGCGCACGCCGCTGACGGCGATCCGCGGGCATGTGGCGGCGATGCAGGAGGGCCTGACGACCGACCCCGACGACGAACGCGCGTCGCTCGACGTGATCGCGGACGCCACCGCGCGCCTCGAGCGGCTCGTCGGCGACGTGCTCGACCTCGCCAAGCTCGACGCACACCGGTTCACGGTGCTGCACGAGGAGGTCGACATGGCGCGGCTCCTCGACGAGGCGTACGCGACCTTCGGCGAGGAGGCCCGTCGCCGTTCGATCGACTACCGCTGCGATATCGACGCCCATCCGGTGATCGTCACGGACGGCGACCGCGTGCTCCAGATCATCTCCAACCTGCTCACGAACGCGTTCCGCTGGACCCCGGACGGCGGACGGGTCGATCTCGGCCTGACTCAGTCGAACGGCGCGGTCTCGGTGGTCGTCGGCGACACCGGGCCGGGGATCCGTCCCGAGGAGCGCGAGCGGATCTTCAGGCCGTTCTTCTCGCGCGACAAGGCCGGCGACGGCAGCGGGACCGGGCTCGGTCTCGCGATCGCGCGCGAGCTGGCACAGGCGCTCGGCGGCCGGATCGAGGTCGACACCGCGCCGGGTCAGGGCAGCCGCTTCAAGCTGTCACTGCCTGCTACCCCCGCGGTGTAGAGCACCTGCGCTTTAGCATCCCGGGGCATGGCGGTCGCGCATGCCCTCGAGCTGCCGGTCCGGCGCGGCAAGGTGCGCGCGTCGTTCGCGGCGATGCGGCCGCGGCAGTGGACGAAGAACCTGCTCGTCTTCGCGGGCATCGTCTTCGCCGCCGAGATCGGCGACTGGCACCGCTGGGTCGAGGCGGGTGTCTGCTTCGCCGTGTATTGCGCCGCGTCGAGCGCCGCGTACCTGGCCAACGACGTGCGCGATGCCGAGCTCGACCGGCGGCATCCGGTGAAGCGGTTCCGTCCGGTGGCGCGCGGCGAGCTGTCGGAGCGCGGGGCGCTTTCGCTGGCGTTCGGGCTCGTGGCGACCGCGATCGTCCTCTCTGCGCTGCTCGGCGTCTGGTCGCTCGTGCTCGTGCTGGCTTTTCTCGGCCTCCAGGCTGCGTACTCGCTCGGCCTCAAGCACGTGGTCCTGCTCGATGTCGGGACGATCGCAGCGCTGTTCGTGATCCGTGCCGCCGCGGGCGCCGTCGCAGTCGACGTCCACATCTCCGCCTGGCTCCTCGTGTGCACCGCCCTGCTCGCGCTGTTCCTCGCGCTCGCGAAGCGCCGGGCAGAGATCGCGCTGGTCGAGGCGAGCGCGACGCCCGGCCGGCCGGTGCTGAGCGGGTACTCGCGCGAGCTCGTCGACCGGCTCGTCTCCGTCATTGCCGTCGCAACGGTGCTGGTCTACGCGGCGTACACGCTCACCGCGGGCAACTCGCGATGGATGGCCGTGACGATCCCGTTCGTGGCGTTCGGAATCGGGCGCTACGTGTGGCTCGTGCGCGGCCGTGGCGCAGGCGAGGAGCCCGAGGAAGTGCTGCTCCGAGACCTGCCGCTGCTCGCGTCGATCGTCGCGTGGGCGGTCGTGTGCGGCGCCATCCTGCTGGCGACGCGCTAGGAGCTACGCAGCGTCGGCTTGAGGTAGCTCGTCGTTCTCGGCGCCGAGGAGCCCGATGACGTCGAGGCGCTCGTCGCCTCCGAGGAGCTCCTCGATGCGTGCGAGCCGCTCGTCGACGGTCCGCCAGCCTGCGGTGATCAGCTCGACCAGCACCGAGAGGTCGTCGACGCGCGCGTTGCGCTCGGCTCCGAGCGCCGCCTCGATCCGCTCGAGCTGCCGGCCGGCGCGGACGCTGAGCCCGCGAACCTCGGCGAGGTGACGGCCGACCGGCGCGGCTTCCGAGCGGACGCCTTCCCTGACGGCGGACGCGATCTGCTCCTCGAGAGGCCGGTCTGTCACGGGCGCGACGATAGCTTCAGGGTCGGATGGACTCTTCGGAGCTCGACTACGACCTTCCGGCGGAGCTGATCGCGCAGCAGCCGGCCGAGCCGCGAGACTCCTCGCGCCTGCTCGTCTACGACCGGGCGAGCGGCGAAATCCGACATCGACGCTTCCGCGAGCTGCCCTCGGAGCTGGCGTGCGGCGAGCTCGTCGTGGTCAACGACTCGCGTGTGATTCCGGCCCGGCTGCGGCTGCGACGGCCGACCGGGGGCGCAGCCGAGGTACTGCTCCTGGAGCCGGCCGGCGACGGCGTCTGGGAGGCGCTCGCGCGGCCCTCCGCGAAGCTGCATCCCGGCGATCGGCTCGGCCCGGTGGAGCTGGTCGAGCGGCTCGGCGGCGGCAGGTGGCTCATCAGGCTGGAGGGCGATCCGGACGGCGAGACGCCGCTCCCGCCGTACATCACCGAGCCGCTGGCCGACCCGGGGCGCTACCAGACCGTGTACGCGCGCGATCCGGGCTCGGCGGCAGCGCCGACGGCGGGACTGCACTTCACGCGCGAGGTGCTGGCACGGCTCGACGTCGAGCGCGTGACGCTTCACGTCGGTCTCGACACGTTCCGGCCGTTGACCGAGCCGACGCTCGAGACGCATGCGATCCACGGTGAGCGGTACAGCGTGACGCCCGAGGCGTGGGCTCGAATCGAGGGGGCGGGCCGGGTGCTCGCGGCGGGGACGACGACGCTGCGGGTGCTCGAGACGCTGGCCCGCGGCACGCCGCTCGAGGGACGCACCGAGCTGTTCGTCACGCCCGGTTTCGCGTTTCGCCGCGTCGACGCCCTGCTCACGAACTTCCACCTGCCGCGGACGACCCTGCTCGCGCTCGTGATGGCGTTCGCCGGCGTCGAGACGACTCGGGAGCTGTACCGGACGGCCGTGGCCGAGCGCTATCGCTTCTACTCGTTCGGTGATGCAATGCTGATCCTGTGAGACCGCGCAGCGCAAGCGAATGGCGGGCGTTCTGGCACCACGGCGGCGAGGCCGAGTTGCGCGCCGTGCTGCGCGCCGAATGGCCGCCGCTGCACGATGCGCCCGAGGAGGCGTGCGTGCGTCCGGCCGAGCGCGTCGCGACGCTGCTGGGGAGCAACGCGCCCTCGCGGGCGCTCGCGTCGGAGCTCGGGCGCATCCGAGCCGACGACCTGAACGCCTCCGCCGATCCCGAAGCCGACCGCGCGGCCGCGGAGGCGATCCTCGACTGGTTCGCCGCGCAGTCCGTCGTGACGGGCGCCGCAGCTCCGGACGACGACACGAAATCGTGACGAATCCGGCACAGACAGGTGCGGAAATCCCGGCTACGCTGCCCTCAGGGGTCGCCGGGGATCCCCTGGGGGCGGTTGGGCACTTCGAGCTGACCGCGACCGACGGGGCGGCGCGGGCCGGGGTGCTGCGGACGGCGCACGGCGAGGTGCGGACGCCCGTGTTCATGCCCGTCGGGACGAAGGCGACCGTGAAGGCGGTCGATCCGGGCGAGCTTCGCGCGCTCGGGGCGCAGATCGTCCTCGGCAACACGTACCACCTCAACTTCCGGCCGGGTGCGGCGACGATCGCCGCCCTCGGCGGTTTGCACCGCTTCATGGGCTGGGAGGGGCCGATCCTCACCGACTCGGGTGGCTTCCAGGTCTTCTCGCTCCGCGACACGCTGCTTTCCTGCGACGAGGACGGCGTCACCTTCCGCTCGGTCTACGACGGCGAGGCGGCACGGTTCACGCCCGAGTCCGTGGCGGCGGTCCAGGCGCAGCTCGGCTCCGACATCGCGATGTGTCTCGACGTCTGCCCGCCCTCCGACGCGACCTCCGCCGACGCCGTACGGGCCGTCGAGTTGACCACCGCCTGGGCGCGCCGGCAGGCCGCCGCACCGCGCGCCGACGGCCAGCTCCTGTTCGGCATCGCCCAGGGCGGCACCGACATCGCGCTCCGCCGGCGGTCGGTCGAGGAGATCGTCGCGATCGGCTTCGACGGCCACGCGCTCGGCGGCCTCAGCGTAGGAGAGAGCCGGGACGCGATGCTCGAGACGGTCGCCGAGACGGCGCCGCTGCTCCCGGCCGACAGGCCCCGCTACTTCATGGGCATCGGAGACCCGCTCGGCATCCTCGACGTCGTCGAGCGGGGTATCGACATGTTCGACTGCGTCTTGCCGACCCGCACGGGCCGCACCGGCTCCGCGCTCACGTGGGAGGGCAGGCTCAACCTGCGCAACGCGCGGTTCGCCCGCGACGAGGCGCCGCTCGAGGACGGCTGCGACTGCCCGGCGTGCTCGCGGTTCTCGCGCGCGTACGTTCGCCACCTCGTCACCCAGCAGGAGATCCTCGGCCTGCGCCTGCTGACGCTGCACAACCTCCGCTTCCTGCTGCGTCTGACCGACAGCGCTCGCGAGGCGATCGAGACCGGACGGCTGGCAGACTTCAAGCGCGAGGCCGAGGAGCGTCTCGCCCCTACCGGCTGAGGCCCCACCCGTGTCCATCGTCGTCGTCCTCGTCCTCATCGCGCTGCTCGTCCTGTTCTGGTTCGTCTGGGTCGTGCCGCAGCGCCGCCGCCAGCGCCGGCAGGTCGAGGATCTGCTCCGCCTGGTCGAGCTGCTCCAGCCGGGCGACGAGATCATCACGGCCGGAGGGATGCACGGCACTGTCCGGGCGGTCGAGGACGACGAGCTGATGGTCGAAATCGCGCCCGGCGTCGAGGTTCGCCTCGACCGGCGGGCGGTTGCCGCGGTGACCACGATCGACGAAACCGCCGATGAACCAGACGACGTGACCGCAGGGTAATCTGGCCGAAGCCCGCTCGTGCGCGAACGCCGGAAATACATCATCCTCCTGCTCGTCATCGTCGCCGCCCTCGTTGGCGCGTTGCTGATCGAGATCCCAGGCTCGCCTGCCCAGAAGCACCCGACTCTCGGTCTCGACCTGAAGGGCGGCCTCGAGGTGGTGCTCCAGGCGCAGAAGATTCCCGGGCACCCGGCGCCCACGTCGTCCGACCTCGATACGGCCGTGTCGATCATGGAGCAGCGCATCAACGGCATCGGCGTCACGGAGCCCGAGATCCGCAAGCAGCTCCCGAACCAGATCGTGATCCAGCTCGCCGGCGTCCACGATCCGCAGAAGGCCGCGCAGATCATCGGCCAGACCGCGCAGCTCCAGCTCTACGACCTCGAGGGCGACCTCAAGGCAGGCGTCTCGGTCGATGCGGAGGGCAACGTCCAGCCGATCAAGACGCGCTACGGGGTGCTGGCGCCGGTACAGGGGCTCGTGGCCAAGGGCAGCCCCGTGAGCCAGTGGTACCTCTATGGACCGAAGAAGAATCTGATCGCCGGCCCTGAGTTCAACAAGGCAGACCTCCCGAAGGCGAAGAAGGGCGACCGGATCTTCGGGTTGCCCAAAGGCATGACGATCGTCACGTGCGGCGGGCCGACCGAGACGCAGACGGTGCTCTGTCCGGGCGGCAGCGGCGACCCGTCGACGAGGAGCTTCTACCTGTTCGACAGGCCGCCGGAGCTGACAGGGAAGGACTTGAACTCGGGCGGCATCAGCGCGGACTTCGACACGAACAACCAGCCGGTCGTCAGGCTGTCGTTCCACAGCCACGGCGACAGCGTCTTCCAGCACGTCACGGCGAAGCTCTACGAGCGCGGGAAGCTGAACGCGAGCAACACCGGGGCGTGTGCGCAGGACCAGCCTCCGTGTGCACAGCACTTCGCGATCGTGCTCGACGACGACATCAAGTCGTTCCCGCAGATCGACTACACCGACGGGACGCTCGCCGGCGGCATCTCGGGCGGCGGCGAGATCACCGGCGTGACGCAGACCGAGGCGACCAACCTCGCGCTCGTGCTCAAGTACGGCGCCCTGCCCATCCCGTTCAAGCAGGTCGAGGAGACGAACGTCTCCGCGACCCTCGGCAAGGACTCACTGAACCAGGCGAAGACGGCCGCGATCATCGCGCTGCTGATCGTCGCGCTGTTCCTGCTCGTCCTCTACCGCTTCCTCGGCCTGGTCGCGGTCGCCGGCCTCGCGATCTACGCGGTCTTCCTCTACGCGGCGGTGCTGCTCCTGAACGTGACGGTGACGCTGCCGGGCTTCGCGGGACTGATCCTGACAATTGGCGTCGCGGCCGACGCGAACGTCGTCATCTTCGAACGCATCAAGGAAGAGGTGCGGTCCGGGAAGAGCGTGCGCGCCGCGGTCGCGACCGGCTACCAGAAGGGCTTCCACACGATCGTCGACGCGAACGTGGTCACGGTGATCACGGCGCTGGTGCTGTTCGCGGTCGCGACGGCGCAGGTGAAGGGCTTCGCGCTGATGCTTCTGATCGGCACCGTGATCTCGCTGGTCACGGCCGTCGTGGCGACGCGGGCGATGCTCGGTCTCCTGAGCGGCTTCCGCTGGTTCGCGAACCCGCGCTTCATCGGCGCCGAGCACGCACAGCACGGCAAGTTCCTGCAGATCGATTTCATGGGCAAGCGCCGGACGTGGTTCGCGATCTCGGGCGGGATCATCCTCGCGGGCGTCATCTCGATCGCCGTCCAGGGCCTGAACCTCGGCATCGACTTCAAGGGCGGCACCCAGATCAGCTTCGTCACGCCCAAACCGGAGTCGACCGGGACGATCGCGAACGTCGCGGGTCAGATCGGCCGTCCGGACGCCGAGGTGCAGGGCCAGGGCAACCCCGTACCGAAGGGCAGCAGTACGTACGAGAAGTTCCAGGTGCGGATGAAGACGACCACGCTCGCCGAGAACACGAGGTTCAACCAGCTGCTGAAGCAGAAGCTCGGCGTGACGGGGACGCCCGACTTGAAGAGCGTCTCGGCAAGCTTCTCGAGCCAGGTCGAGAACTCGGCGATCCTCGCGATCGTCGTCTCGCTGCTCCTGATCGCGGCCTACATCGCGCTGCGGTTCGACTGGAAGTACTCGGTGCCGGTGATGGTCGCTCTCGGGCACGACATCCTGATCACGATCGGCGTCTACTCGATCTCGCAGCGGGAGGTGTCGACGGCCACCGTGGCCGCCGTGTTAACCGTGCTCGGGTACTCGATCTACGACACGATCATCATCTTCGACCGCATCAGGGAGAACGTCCCGATCATGCGGCGCGCGTCGTACGCGACGATCGCGAACGTCTCGCTGTGGGAGACGATCCGCCGTTCGCTGGCCACGACGTTCATCACGCTGCTCCCGATCGGCTCGCTGCTGATCTTCGGCGGCGCCGAGCTGAAGGACTTCGCCTTCGCGCTGATGATCGGCATCCTCTCCGGTGCCTACTCATCGATCTTCATCGCGGCGCCGCTGCTGACGATCTTCAAGGAGCGCGAGCCCGAGTACCGCCGCCGCCTCGGCACCGACGTGATCGAGAAGGGCGTCGGCGGGCGGATGGCCGTGCCCGCACCCGCCGCGGCTGCTGCGGCCGCGGCCGTGGACATCGACGGTGACGTCGACGGCGTCGAGGAGCCCGAACCCGCGGTCGCCGGCGCAGGTGTCGCGCCGCCCGGCGACGGCGCCGCGTCGCGCTCGCAGCAGAAGCGCGAGCGACGGCGACAGCGCCGCTCGACGCGTCCGCACGGCAGGCGCTGATGTCCGAGCCGGCCGGCCAGGACGCGGCCTCCGTCCGTGAGCTGGTCGAGCGGTTGGCCCTCGCAGGGGTCGGTGCCGTCGCACTGAGCGCCGACCGGGCCGACCAGCTCGCCAGGGATCTCGCCGACAGGGGCGACCTTCGCCGCGACGAGGTGCGCCAGGCGATCGAAGAGGCGATGGTCCGCTGGCGCGGCGACGCGACGCGGCTCACCGAGCGGGCCGGTGAGAACTTCCAGACGCTCTTCGACCAGCTCGGTCTCGTCACCCGCGAGGCGTACGACGAGCTCGAGCTACGGGTCGCGCAGCTCGAGCACCGGCTGCGGCTCGCGGAGAGCCGCATCGAGTCGCCGCAGCCCGCTCCGCGCAAGGATTAGCTCCACAAGCAGGAACTTCCTGCATTTGCGTGCAACACTGAGGACGTGGCCACTCCTGCCGGGCGGAAGCGCACGCGCAATCTCGGGCGGATCTCGGAGATCGCCCAGGTCGCGGTCAAGCACGGCTTCGGCTACTTCTTCGCACGCCACCGGCTGAACGACCTGCTGCCGTGGGGCACGAAGGTCGTGCCCGTCGACGCAGACCGCTCGCACCGCGGCCAGCACCTGCGGGAGATGTTCGACGAGCTCGGCCCGACGTTCGTCAAGTTCGGCCAGTTGCTCTCGACCCGTCCGGACGTCGTCCCGCCGGACATCGTCCTCGAGCTCCGGAAGCTGCAGGACGACGTCACGCCGTTTCCGTACGAGCAGGTCGAGGAAGTGGTCGAGAGCGAGCTCGACCTGCCGATCGAGAAGCTCTTCGTCGAGTTCAACCGGACGCCGGTCGCCGCCGCGTCGATCGGCCAGGTGCACGAAGCGTTGCTTCCGAACGGCCGGCGCGTCGCCGTGAAGGTGCAGCGGCCGAACGCGCCGAGACAGATCGAGGCCGACCTTTCGCTGCTCTATCAGGCAGCGAAGATCACGAAGGAACGCGTCCGCGCCCTCGACTTCGTCGACGCCCGCGGGCTCGTGGACGAGTTCGCCCGCTCGATCCGCCAGGAGCTCGACTACCGCAACGAGGCCCGGAACGCGCAGACGTTCCACCGCAACTTCGCCGGGCACCCGCACGTCCGCATCCCGCGCGTGATCTGGAGCTACACGCGCGCCCGCGTGCTCACGCTCGAGTACCTCGAGGGCATGCAGGTACAGGACGTGGCCGGAGAGGAATACACGGTTGAGGAGCGCCGTCGCCTCGCGTATCTGATGACCGAGGCCTGGATGACGATGATCTTTCGCCACGGCTTCTTCCACGGCGACCCGCACCCGGCGAACGTGCTCGTCCTCGGCAGTCCAGAGCGGATCGGCCTCGTCGACTTCGGTCTCTCCGGAAAGCTGTCCGACGACGACATGTCGAAGCTGACGCGGCTCTTCATCGACGCCGCGAACGAGAACGTGGAGGCGCTGCCGAAGCGGCTCGGCGACCTCGGCGTGCGGTACGACAAGTCGCGCGAGGACGAGTTCGTCGGGTACATCCGCGAGCTGTACGACCGCTACTACGGCGCGCGGCTCTCAGAGATCGACCCGATGCAGCTGATCCGCGAGGGCTTTGCGCTGATCTACGCGATGAACCTGCAGCTGCCGTCGCGGTTTCTGCTCCTGGACAAGGCGATCGCGACGCTCGGCGCCGTCGGTGTCGAGCTTTACCCGGACTTCAACGTCTTCGAGGTGGCGAAGCCGTATGCGCGCGACCTCGTCCTCCAACGCCTGACGCCGCAACGCCTCGCGCGCGACGCCCAGAAGGAGGCGACGTCGCTCTTCCGTGTGCTGCGGGAGGCGCCGTACCAGTGGCACGACTTCCTCGAGCAGGTCCGCGAAGGGCAGATCGAGGTCGGCTTCGTGCACAAGGGCCTGGACGAGTTCATGCCGCGGATCGAGCAGGGCTTCAACCGGCTCGTGATCGCGCTCGTCGCGGCCGGCGGCCTGATCGGGTCGAGCCTCATCGGTGTCTTCGCAAAAGGCGGCCCGCACGTGTTCGGCTTGCACGTCGTCTCGGTCGTCGGATTCGTGCTCTCCGGCCTGCTCGGCGCGTGGCTCCTCTGGGGCGTGGTCCGCTCCGGACGGCTGTAGAGAGATCGTCACAAAGCTGCGCGAAAGGACATCTGGACGGGCTTCCGAGCCGCGGCTACCGTCGGCTCATGTCGTGCGCGCTGCTGATCGCGGAACCCGAGCCGGCCACCGGCGTCTTCCTGGAGCGACACCTCGCCGAGGACGGCTTCGCGGTCCTGCGCACCGCCGACGGCGAGGACGCCCTCTCGCTCGCCGAGCGGGTGAAGCCGGCTCTCGTCCTTCTCGGCGGCGAGCTCGACGTGTGCCGTCGTCTTCGCGAGGGCGAGCCGGGGCGGTCGTGGAACCGCGACGTGCCGGTGATCGTGCTGGGTGCCGAGGAGGCGGACGCCGTCGACCGCGTGCGCGCGTTCGATCGCGGAGCCGACGACTTCGTCGGGCGGCCGTTCCTCTATGACGAGCTGCTCGCCCGGATCCGCGCGGTGCTGCGCCGCGTCGCGCCGGAGCCGGGGCTGGTGCTCGAGGCCGGCGAGCTGATCGTCGACCGCTCGACGCGCTGCGTCACGATCGCCGGGCGGGTCCTGCCGCTGCCCGTGAAGCAGTTCGACCTGCTGGCGAAGCTGGCCTCGGACCCCACGCGCGTGTTCCCGAAGGACGAGTTGCTCCGGGACGTGTGGGGCTATCGCTCGATCGGCCGTACCCGCACGCTCGACTCACACGCGTCGCGTCTGCGCCGCCGCCTGGCCGAAGCGACCGACACGCCGTACGTGATCAACGCGTGGGGCCTCGGCTACCGGCTGATGCTGCCCGGCTAGTACAGACCTTCGCGGCGTGCGTACCGCTCGGCCCGCTCGCGGTCGTACTGCTCGGCGTCGAACTCGTCCTCTCGGACCGCGCGCATGATCTCGCCCGACGTCGGCAACTCCGAGCGCTCGATGTGCCGCTCGGGGTTCCACAGGTCGGAGCGGATCAGTGCCTTCGAGCACTGCGTGTAGCACTCGTCGATCTCGACGAGGATCCCGAGCTTCGGGGCCTTGCCGTCGACGACGCTCGGGGCGAGCAGCTCCTCGTCGGTCACGAGCGTCGCCCGCCCGTTGATCCGGAACGTGTCGTCGACGCCCGGGATCATGAAAAGCAGCCCGACGTGCGGGTTCGCCAGGATGTTGCGGAGCGAGTCGGCGAGCCGGTTTCCCGGACGATCGGGGATCAATACGGTCCGCTCGTCGAGGATGCGGACGAAGCCGGCCGGGTCGCCGCGCGGGCTGACGTCGCAGCTGCCGTCCGGTGCCGAGGTCGCCAGGCACATGAAGGGCGAGCGCTCGACGAACTGTCTCGTCAGCTGGTTGAGCCGGGCCGCGATCTTGGTGACGACGAGGTCGTTCGGCGCCCCGATCAGCTCGCGGAGCTCGGCTTCGGTCGAGATTCCGGAGATCGTCGCCACCGAAGAAGATGCTACTCAAGGCCGGCGCTAGAGTCGCGATACTGAAACGGTGGAGGCGAAGCGCTTGGGGGAGATGGTTCTCGAGTACGGGCTACTGAACGAAGAGCAGCTCGAGCTCGCTCTGGCGGAGCACCTCTCGACCGGCGCCAGGCTCGGCGAGGTGCTCGTCGAGCGGGGCTGGCTGACGCCGTCCCAGCTCGAGTGGCTGCTCGAAGAGCAGGCCGCAGCGGCGGCGACCGCGGAAATGGAGAACGACGCGCGCGGCATCGACCTGCTGCGCACGCGAGTTGCCGAGGCCGAGGCCGAGCTGAGCCCGGCCGAGGAGGAGCCGGACGCAGCCGAGCGCGGCTACGTGCTGTTCGTCTGGAACCCGTCCGGCTACGCGCTCCTCAGCCGTGCAGGCCAGCCGCCGCCCGTCGGCAGCGAGGTCGGGATCAGCGGCGGCAGCCGGGTCGTGACGAAGCTCGGCCCGTCACCGCTCCCCGGCGACCCGCGGCCCTGCGCCTTTCTCGACGCGCCCTAGGCAAGGATCGCGCCCTCGAGCTCGAGCAGCGCCTGCTTCACGTGCAGTCCTCCGCCGTAGCCGGTCAGGCTCCCGTTTGCGCCGATGACACGATGGCAAGGCAGGACGATCGGGATCGGGTTGCGGTTCATCACGACGCCGACCGCGCGGGCAGCCCGCGGGTGCCCGACCTTGGCCGCCAGCGTGCCGTAGGTCGTGACCTGGCCGTACGGGACGAGAGCGAGCTCGTCGAGCACGACGCGGTGGAACTCGACGACCCGCGAGATGTCGAGCTGCATGTCGAACTTCACGCGGCGGCCGTCGAAGTACTCGTCCAGCTCGCGCTTCGTCTCGTCCATCCGGCGTGGCACCCTGAGCACGCGCCGGCCGACGTGACGGGACAGCTCGTCGAGCCCGCGGTCCGGGTCGAACGAGATCTGGCAGAGGCCGTTGTCGGTCGCCGCGACGAGCAGCGTGCCGATCGGCGTGTCGGCGAGGTCGTAGGCCGCGTCGACCAGTCCGGCCGAGGCGGCCGCTTCGCGGAAGCGGCGGTCGAGATCCTCCGGAACGCTCATCCGAGCTCCTTTCGCCGCAGGCGCCGGACGCCGGAGGACGCGGCCTGGCGGGCCGCGTCGGTGCTGGATCCCAGCGCCGCGCCGATGCGGTCGTAGTCGAGGTCGTATCCGTAACGGAGGACGACGGCGGCGCGTTCCGTCGGCGGCAGCTCGTTCACGAGATGTTCGATCTCGGCCACCGGCGGCAGGCTGTCCCAGCTCTCCTGCTCGGGCATGTCGCCGCGCGATTTCGTGCGCCGGTGCTCGTCGATCGCGACGTTCTCGGCGATCGTCAGCACCCATGCACGCAGGTTGCGGCCGTCGCGCAGGTTCGGGTACGCGCGGAGCGCGCGAAAGAACGTCTCCTGGAACGCGTCCTCGGCCCGCTCGCGGCCTAGCCGCTTGGAGAGGACACCGAGCACGATGCCGCGATGCTCCTCGTAGAACCGCTCGAACGGTGGCACCGTCATGACCCCCATCATCCCTTCTCAACGCCGGGCGGGGCCGGAATGTGAGACTGCCTCGATGAGGCTGGCCGTGGTCGGGCACGTCGAGTGGGTCGAGTTCGTCCGCGTGCCGCACGTGCCGCTCGCGGGAGAGATCGTGCACGCGGCCGAGACCTGGGCCGAGCCGGCGGGAGGCGGCGCTGTCGCCGCGGTGCAGCTCGCGAAGCTCGCCGGCGGCGCCGACTTCTTCACGGCGCTCGGTGACGACGAGCTCGGACACCGGGTCGACGAGCAGCTACGCGCGCTCGGCGTGCGGCTCCACGTCGTCTGGCGCGACGAGCCGCAGCGCCGCGCGGTCACGTTCGTCGACGAGCGCGGCGAGCGGACGATCACGGTGATCGGCGACCGGCTCGTGCCGCACGGCGCCGATGCGCTGCCCTGGGAGGAGCTGGCCGCGATGGACGGCGTCTACTTCACCGGCGGCGACGTGGATGCGCTGCGAGCGGCGCGGGCCGCGCGCGTGCTCGTCGCGACGCCGCGGACGATGGACACGCTGCGCTCCGCCCACGTCCAGCTCGACGCGCTCGTCGGGAGCGGGCGCGACGAAGGGGAGAGGTACGAGCCGGGCGGCATCGATCCGCCGCCGAAGCTCCGCGTCGCGACGCTCGGTGCCGAGGGCGGCTTCAGCGAGCCGGGCGGCCCGTTCGCGGCAGCGCCGCTGCCCGGACCGGTCGTGGACACGTACGGCGCCGGCGATTCCTTCGCCGCCTGCCTCACCTACGGGCTTGCCGCGGGAGAGGCGCCGGCCGAGGCTGTGGCACTCGCCGCCCGCTGCGGGGCGTCAGCGCTCACGGGCCGCGGAGCCTTCGCCGGCCAGCTCCGGCGCTAGAGCTCGCCGCTCTCGAGCCGGTCGACGACGGCGAGGATGCCGTTCGCGTTGCACGATCGACCCGTCTCGCGTGCCTCCGCGAAGAGTTGCGTCGCCTCCTCGTCCCGGCCCTGCTCACGTGCCGTCTGGGCAAGTGCCAGGAGCCCGGCGGCGACGCCCGGGAGGAAGCCGTCCGCGCGCCGCAGCTCGAGCGACTCCTCGAACCCGCGCCACGCGTCGTCGTGGCGCGCGGCCTCGTCCCACGCGAACGCCAGGTGGCGGATCGCGTACGACTGCAGCAGCGTGTCGCCGGTCGCCAGGCTCGATTCGTACGCGGCCTCCAGGTCGGGCAGGGCCGCTTCGCCGTTTCCGCGGACGACCTGATGGACGAGCCCGACCCAGAAGCGGCCCCAGCCTTCGAGTCGACGATCGCCCGCGCGGCGCGCAGCGTTGAGCGACGCTTCGAAGTGCTGGAGCTCCCGCGGATCCTCCTGCACGCGGTCGACGAGAAAGCGCGAGTGGAGGAGGCGGCCGCGCTCCGCCTCGAGCCGGGCCTCGGCACGGTCGAGCTCGCGAGCCGCCTCCGCCCGCGCCCCTTCGACGCCGCCGAACATCGCCTGCTCGTTCAAGAGCTCGGCCCGCAGCAACGGATCGTCGCCGGCCAGTTCGAGCGCCTCTGCCCAGCGGCCTTCGCCTCGAAGGTGTTTCACCTGGTTGTTCACGTGGGGCGTTCTGCTTGCGCTGTGGGACAGAGTGGGTTAAAGTGGGGCCCAGTGGTGACCATGCCGACGCGGCGGCGACGATGTTCCTGGGCGAGTACGAGCACACACTCGACGAAAAGAACCGACTCACCCTTCCGGCCAAGTTCCGGGAGTCCTTCCCGGAGGGCCTCGTCGTCACCCGCGGGATGGACGGATGCCTGTACGCCTACGCCCGCTCGGACTGGGATCGCCTCGTGGCGTCCCGGCTCGCCGACCTCGACCTGCTCAGCCGCGACGAACGGATGATGCAGCGCTACTTCTTCGCCGCCGCCGTCGAGGCCGCACCGGACAAGCAGGGCCGGATCATGCTGCCGGCCGCGCTCGTGGCGCACGCAAGCCTGGGCCGCGAGGTCGTCGTCGCCGGTGTGCACGACCACCTCGAGATCTGGAACCGGGCGACGTGGCGAACGCTGGTGGAGGAAGTCGAGGGGAGGGCCGAAGATGTTGCCGAACGCCTTGCAGCCAAGCGCGACTGACCATATTCCCGTTCTGGCGGAGGAGGTGCGCGACCTGCTCCGCGTTCAGCGTGGCGATACCGTCGTCGACGCGACCTTCGGCGCCGGCGGCCATGCAGAGCTGCTCGCCGCCGACCTGCGCGGCGAGGGGAAGCTGATCGCGATCGACCGCGACCAGTCGGCGCGAACCTACTTCGAGCGCTTCCGCCGCCGCACCGGCATCCAGTCACGCTTCCTGCGCGGCGAGTTCGCGACGGTTCTCGGCCAGCTCGCGCAGAACGGCGTCAAGGCGGACGCGATCCTGCTCGACCTCGGCATCTCCAGCATGCAGGTCGACCAGCCCGACCGCGGGTTCTCGTACTCCGTGGACGCGCCGCTCGACATGCGGATGGACCAGACCGCCGCGACGAGCGCCGCCGACTACGTCAACGAGCTCGACGAGCGCGAGCTCGAGATCGTCTTCCGGCGGTACGGCGAAGAGCGCTTCGCGCGGTCGATCGCGCGTGAGATCGTCCGCCGGCGCGAGCGGGAGCCGTTCGAGCGGACGGGACAGCTCGTCGACGCGATCAAGGCTGCGATCCCGGCTCCGGCGCGCTTCGGCGAGGGTCATCCGGCCAAGCGGGTCTTCCAGGCGCTGCGCATCGCGGTCAACGACGAGCTCGGCCAGCTCGACGAGGCGCTCCCGGCAGCCGTGGAGATGCTCCGGCCGGGCGGCCGCGTCGCAGTGATCAGCTTCCACTCGCTCGAGGACCGGATCGTCAAGCGCTTCTACCGGGACGAGGAGCGGGGCTGTGTGTGTCCGCCGGACTTCCCGATCTGCGTCTGCGGGCACGAGCCGGTCCTGCGCGTGATCACCAGGCGGGCGGTCAGGCCGACGGCGCGCGAGACGGCACTCAACCCGCGCGCCGCGTCGGCG
The DNA here is from genome assembly GCA_963776735.1 of uncultured Actinomycetes bacterium. GTDB lineage: Bacteria > Actinomycetota > Thermoleophilia > Gaiellales > Gaiellaceae > PALSA-612. Next base: position 128,509 of record CAVZNV010000022.1, on the reverse strand, counting down.
AAGCTGCGCGTCGCGGAGAAGGCGTGAGCGTCGCTCCACAAGCGACGCGAGGTAGCACGCGGGTTCGCCATGTGCGCAAGCGGCGGGCCGGGCGGCGCATTCTCGCCGGCGGCGTCGTCTGGATCGTCATCGTCGCGGTGCTCCTCGCGGGCGTCGTCGCAGTGAACGTCGCCGTCCTGCGCCTGAACCTGAGCCTCGACGGCGCCAACCGGCAGCGCAACCAGCTCCGGGCGGACATCGCAGCCGACGAGGCGAAGATCGCGAGCGCGAAGCGCACGGGCAACATCGTCCAGGGCGCGACGGGAGTCGTGCAGGCCGACCCGTCCGCGACGACCGTCGTCGACCTGCCGCACTGACATGCGGCCCCGCCGTCCGAGCACCAGGGTCTCGGATCGTCGCATCCGCTGGCTCCTCGTCGTCTTCGGCGCGGTCTTTGCGATCACGCTCATCCGTGCGGCCTGGCTGCAGACGGTGCAGGCGAGCAGTCTCGCGAGCAAGGAGGCGAGCCAGCAGCACGAGACGGTGACGGTGCCTGCCGGGCGGGGGACGATCTACGACCGCACCGGGGTCCAGCTCGCGATCGGCGAGCAGGCGACCACGGTCTACGCGAACCCGCGCGAGGTCGTCAACCCGCGCAAGGTCGCCGACGCCGCGGCGCGCATCCTCGGAGTCGACGCGAACACGCTCTATCCGCAGCTGACCGACCGGTCGAAGTGGTTCGTCTACGTGGCGCGGGAAGCCGATCCGCAGAAGGCGCTGGCCCTCAAGCAGCTCCATCTCGCCGGCGTCGACTTCTATCCCGAGCAGCGGCGCTACTACCCGCTCGGCACCGTCGGATCTCAGGTGATCGGGTACGCGGGCGTCGACAACCGGGGCCTCGCCGGCATGGAGCTTGAGAACGACTCGACGCTGACCGGACGCGCCGGCAGCGAGACGGTGATCAAGGACCCGCAGAACCGCGTCGTCGACGTGCTCGACTCGGTGCCGGAGCGTGACGGCCACGACGTGTTCCTCACGCTCGACCACACGATCCAGAGCGAGGCCGAGGACGCGTTGCGCGCGGCGGTGCTCAAGTGGCATGCGAAGCGCGCTACGGCGACCGTGATCGATCCGCACACGGGCGACGTGCTCGCGATGGCGACCGCACCCGGATTCGACGCGAACTCGTTCGGTAGCGCCTCTCCGCAGTACCAGCGCAACTCGCCGGTCACGGACGTGTACGAACCGGGCTCGACCTTCAAGCTTGTGACCGTCGCGGCCGCACTCACCGACCACCTCGTCACGCCGACGACCTCGTTCACGCTGGCGCCGTGCATCCAGGTCGCCGACAAGTGCATCCACGACGCCGAGACGCGTGGCACCGAGACGATGTCCGTCGGCCAGATCCTCTCCCGGTCGTCGAACGTCGGCGTGATCACGATCGCGGGTCTCGTAGGGCCTGACCGGCTTGCGAGCTGGATCTCGCGCTTCGGCTTCGGACACGACACGGGGATCGATTTCCCCGGCGAGAGCCCCGGCATCGTGCTTCCGCGCGACAAGTGGTACGGCTCGACGGTCGGCACGATCCCGATCGGCCTCGGCATCGCCGTCACGCCGATCCAGCTCGCGGAGGCATACGCAGCCGTGGCGAACGGCGGCGTGGCCGTGACCCCGCATCTCGTCGATCACGTCATCGAGGGCCGCCAGCCCACGATCCGCCGCCGGCGCGTCGTGTCGCCCGCGATCGCGAAGGAGCTCATGGGGATGCTCGTGAACGTCGTCGACGAGGGCACCGGCACGCTCGCGCACGTTCCCGGCTACATCGTGGCGGGCAAGACCGGCACGGCGAACAAGCCAGACCCGCAGACGGGCGGCTACTCGACGACGAAGTACGTCGCGTCGTTCGTCGGCATCGTCCCGGCGACGGCGCCGCGGCTCGTGATCCTCGTGACGGTGGACGAGCCGCAGGGCGCGATCTTCGGCGGCACGGTCGCCGCGCCGGTCTTCGAGCAGATCGCCCGCTTCGACCTCCAGTATCTCGGCGTGCCGCCCGACAACCCGTCCGACCTCGGCCAGAGCTCGACGTCGACGTCGACGACCACCGGTACGTCGGACACGGCCACGACGGCCGGCTCCACGTCGGGCACGTCCACCTCGGCCACGTCCCCGCCCGACACGTCTGCTTCGTCCGGCGGCTAGGTGCCCCTGGCCTCCTCCCCGCATCAAGCGTAATCCATTCGGGGCGCGGACGCCAGTGTCTTTCACACAAAAGTCCCGCATTTGACGCATTTTCGCGACCGTTCGGACCGTCCTCATGGCCCGTGTCGCTGGTAGACTCGCCCGCCGTGGACCTGGAGCGGCTCATCGCCACGGTCGCTCCGTCGGAGGTCGTGCACCCCGCAGCGGTCGACGTGACGGACCTCGCGTACGACACGCGCGACGTCTCGCCCGGCTCGCTGTTCTTCTGCATGCCCGGGGAGCACGTCGACCGGCACGACCTCGCGCCGCAGGCGGTGGAGGCGGGCGCGGTCGCGCTCGTCGTCGAACGGCCCCTCGACCTCGCCGTGCCGCAGCTCGTCGTCCCCGACGCGCGCGTGGCCATGGCGCGCGTTGCGGCGGAGTTCTTCGGCAATCCGTCGCACGAGCTCACGGTGGCCGGCGTCACCGGCACGAACGGCAAGACCACGACCTCCTTCCTCCTGTTCGCGATCCTGGCCGTGGCGGGGCTCCGGCCCGGGCTGCTTGGCACTGTCGAGGTGCGTGTCGGCGGCGAGCGACGACCGGCGATCAGGACGACGCCCGAGGCGATCGACCTGCAGCGGACGCTCCGCGAGATGGTCGACGCAGGCGACCGCAGTTGCGCGCTCGAGGCAACGTCGCACGGCTCGGCTCACCGTCGCCTCGACGGCACGCGTTTCGCGGTGCTGGTCTTCACGAACCTGAGCCAGGATCACCTCGACCTGCACGGGACGATGGAGCGCTACTTCGATGCCAAGCGCCGGCTGTTCGTCGAGGGCGATCCGGCGCCGGCGGCGGTGAACGTCGGTGACGAGTACGGGGGGCGGCTTGCCGACGAGCTCCGGTCGCTCGAGCGTGCGCCGCTGGCGACGTTCGCCGTCGCGGGCGAGGCCGACGTCGTGCCCGAGGGGCTCGAGCTCGGACCGCGCGGAATCCGGATGACCGTCGCAGGAATCGAGATCGCGTCGCCGCTGCTCGGCCGCTTCAACGTCGAGAACGTGCTCGGCGCGGTCACGGCGGCCCGGCTCCTCGGCCTCCCGGACGCCGCGATCGCGCGCGGCGTCGCGAGCGTCCGCGGTGTCCCTGGACGCTTCGAGCCCGTCGACGAAGGGCAGCCGTTCCTCGTCGTCGTCGACTACTCGCACACGCCCGACTCGCTCGAGAACGCGCTGCGCACGGCCCGCGACCTCGTCTCCGGCCGCGTCATCTGCGTCTTCGGCTGCGGCGGCGACCGCGACCGCGGCAAGCGCCCGCTGATGGGCCGTGTCGCCTCGACCGAGAGCGACCTGGCGATCGTCACGTCGGACAATCCCCGCAGCGAGGACCCGGACGCGATCATCGCCGAGGTGCTCGAGGGCGTAACAGGCTCCGTCGACGTCCAGCCCGACCGCCGGCTCGCGATCGCGCACGCCGTCGAGTCCGCCAGGCCCGGCGACCTTGTCCTGATTGCGGGAAAGGGACACGAGCAGGGGCAGGAGTCGCAGGAACGCACGGCTCCGTTCGACGACCGCGAGGTCGCGCGGGACGCGCTCAGGCGCCTCGGAGCGCGAACGTGATCCCGCTCGAGCTCGCCGAGGTCGCCCGGCTCTGCCCCGGTCGGCTCGTGACGGCCCCCGCTGCCGATCGGGTGACCGGCGTCCAGGTCGACTCGCGCCGGATCGCAAGCGGCGAGCTGTTCGTCGCGGTGAACGACGCCGGTGCCTCCTTCGTCGACGACGCGCTCGCCCACGGCGCCGCTGCCGCGCTCGTCCCAGACGACGGCTTCGAGGCGCTCGCCGCGCTCGGCGGCGCAGTCCGCGACCGCTCCCCGGCCCGCGTCGCCGGCATCACGGGCTCGGCCGGCAAGACGTCGACGAAGGACATCCTCGCTGCGATCTGCCGCCCGCGAGTCCGCGCAGTCGCGGCCGAGGCCAGCTTGAACAACGAGATCGGCGTACCGCTCACGCTCTGCCGGCTCGAGCCCGACACGGAGGTCTGCATACTCGAGCTGGCGATGCGCGGGCTCGGCCAGATCGCCGAGCTCTGTGCTTTCGCAAAGCCGGACGTCGGCGTGATCACGACGATCGGGCCCGCACACGTCGAGCAACTCGGCTCCCTTCAGGCGATTGCCGAGGCGAAGTCGGAGCTCGTGACGGCGCTGCCGCCCGGAGGCACGGCCGTCGTGCCCGCAGACCTCCCGGTGGCACGCGACGACGTCCAGGTGATCCGCCTCGGCGAGCCCGACGCACGCGTCGCCGACGGTCGCACGTTGGTCCGCTGGGACGGCCGCCGAGATCTCCTTCGACTTCACGGCTCGCCACCAGGCGCGCAACGCGCTCGCCGCGCTCCACGCAGCCCGGGCGCTCGGCGTCGAGCCCGAGGACACTGTCGACGTGGAGTTCTCGAAGTGGCGCGGGGAGGAGGTGCCGCTGCCGGGCGGCGGGCTGCTGATCAACGACGCGTACAACGCCAACCCGCTCTCGGTGCGGGCCGCGCTCGAAGATCTCGTCGAACGCGCGCACGGCCGCCGCACCGTCGCCGTCCTCGGCGAGATGGCCGAGCTCGGTCCGGACGCGCCGCGCTACCACGAGGAGATCGGCCTGGTCGCGGAGAACCTCGGCGTCGACGTGGTGATCGGAATCGGAGAGCCGGCGAGGGAGCTACGAGCCGGCAGCGTGGTACGCGGACGCGGCCGAGGCGGCTGCCTCGGCAGGAGAGCTGATCCGCCCCGGCGACTGCGTGCTCGTGAAGGGGTCGCGTGCCGCAGGCCTCGAGCTCGTCGCGGAAGCCCTGGCCGCGGTGAAGGCGTAGGCGCGTAGTGGTTCGAGTCCTCGTCGCGGGCATCCTCGCCCTGCTGATCTCGATCGTCATCGGCCCGCGCTTCATCCGGTTCCTCCGCGACCGCGAGTACGGGCAGCAGATCCGCGAGGAATTGCCGAGCCACCATCAGGTCAAGCAGGGGACGCCGACGATGGGGGGTGTGCTGATCGTGATCGCGTTGACGATCCCGTTTCTGGCGCTCGGCCATTACACGACGAACTCGTTGCTCGTCTTCTTCGTCACCATCGGCTGCGCGGCGCTCGGCTTCGTCGACGACTTCTTGAAGCAGACACACCAGCGCTCTCTCGGTCTGCAAGGCCGGTGGAAGCTCCTCGGTCTCGCGGGGATCACCGCCGTCGCCTCCTACGTCCTGCACCGGCGCGACTTCGAGACCAGCGTCTACATCCCGGTGATCAACGGCAAGCTGCCGCTCTCCTGGGGCTGGTACGTGCTCCTCTTCTTCATCATCGCCGGCGCCGCCAACGGCGTGAACCTCACCGACGGGGTCGACGGCCTCGCGGCCGGCACTGGAATCATCGCGATCTTCACGTTCACCGCCATGGCCGTGATCGCCTGGATCCGGTCGAGCCGCATTCCTTCGCACCGCGACGAGATCTACATCGACCTGGCCATCTTCGGGGCGGCGCTGATCGGGGCCATCGTGGGGTTCCTCTGGTACAACGCCTGGCCCGCCGAGGTGTTCATGGGCGACACGGGCTCGATGGCGATCGGCGGAGCTCTGGCCTCGTTCGCGATCGTGATGAAGACCGAGTTTCTCCTGCTCCTGATCGGCGGCATCTTCCTGATCGAGGCGCTCTCCGTGATGATCCAGGTGTTCAGCTTCAAACGCTTCGGCAGACGTGTGTTCCTGATGGCGCCGATCCATCACCACTTCGAGATGAAGGCCTGGTCCGGGACGAAGATCATGGTGCGCTTCTGGATCCTCTGCGCCATCCTCTGCGCCTGCGGGTTCGCGCTCTACTACCGCTACTACTTCCAGTTCTTCCGGGGCCACTGAGCGTGGGTGAACCCATGGTTCCCCCACGCGCCCCCTCCTTTCTCGCAACGCGTGGCGAACCGCCGTTCCGCTCCTCGTCCGATTGGCGATTGGACTGATGCGGCTCGTCGTGGGGGCGGACGCGAGTGTGGTGACGGGCGTGCTCGAACGCCTGGGCGACGAGGACGTGATCGTGCTCGACGGCTCACCCGGCCGGCTGATCGCGCTCTACGGCGAGCTCGCCGACCCGCGCGTCTGGTTTCTCGTCGGCGAAGCGGAGGTGATCCCGCTGCCGGACAGCACCGCGGACGAGGTGATCGGCGCGCCGGACTCGGCCGAGACGGCGCGCGTGACGCGGTGAGCGTCGAGCTCCCGGGCCGCGTGCTGGTCGTCGGAACGGCCGAGTCGGGTGAGGCGGCGCGCACCGTCCTCGAGCGGCGCGGCGTCGACGTCGTCACGGCCGACCGCAAGGACGGCACCGACGACGATCTCGGCCGGCTCGACGGCGTCGGGCTGCTCGTCAAGAGCCCCGGCGTGCCGGGAGAGAACGCCCTCGTCGTCGAGGCGAGGCGGCGCGGGATCCCAGTCTGGGCGGAGGCGGAGCTCGGCTACCGGCTCATGCCGCCTGTGCGGCTGATCGGGATCACCGGAACAAAGGGAAAGACGACGACGGTGCGGCTCCTCGGCGCGATGTTCGACGCGGCCGGCTGGCCGGTCACGCTCGCAGGGAACGAGCATCTGCCGCTGAGTGCGATCGCCGACGACGTCGAGCCGGGCTCCTGGGTGGTGGCCGAGCTGACGTCGTTCCAGCTCGAGGACGTGCACGAGCTCGCGCTCGAGCTGGCCGCGCTCCTCAACGTCGAGCCCGACCACCTCGACCGGCACGGCACGCTCGAGGCATACCGGGCGCTGAAACTCCGCATCTTCGAGCGCGCGGGAGCGGCGATCGTCCTGCGAGGGAGCGGCTTGCCCGGACTGGAGTTCGCGGCGGACGATCCGCTGCCGGCCGAGCCGCGCATCCGCGGCGAGCACAACCGCGCCAACGCGGCGGCCGCGACGCTCGTCGCGCGGACGATCGGGGTTCCGGAAGAGGCGATCGCGCAGGCGCTCGTCTCCTTCCCCGGCGTCGAGCACCGGCTCGAGCCGGTGGCCGAGATCGACGGCGTCGTCTACGTGAACGACTCGAAGGGGACGAACGTCGCCGCGACGCTGCGGGCGCTGGCCGCGTACCGCAACGAGGCGGTGCGCCTGATCGCCGGCGGGCGCGGCAAGGGTCAGGACTTCACTCCGCTCGCCGCGGGCCTCGGGCCGAACGTTTGCGCCGTCTACCTGATCGGCGAAGCCGCCGGGGAGATCGGTGCCGTCGCCGGCGAACGTGCCGTGCCGGTCGGCGACCTCGCGGCGGCCGTCGCCCGCGCCGCCGCCGAGGCCGACCCGGGCGACGTCGTGCTCCTCTCGCCGGCCTGCGCGAGCTTCGACCAGTTCGAGAACTTCGCCGCCCGCGGCGAGGAGTTCAAGCGCCTGGTGCAGAACCTGGAGGGGTGAAGCAGGCACAGCTCGAGTCGAACGTCCTGGTCCTGGTCACGCTCGCGCTGACCGCCTTCGGTCTCGTGATGGTCTACAGCGCCACCTCCGCGCGGGCGGTCGACGGCGGCAACGGCAAGCCGATGCAGTACCTGACCCGCCAGGCCATCTTCGCCGGGCTCGGCCTCGTCGCGCTGATCGCCGCCTATCGCACGCCGTACTCCGTCTGGCGCAAGCTCGCGCCGAGCCTCGTCGTCGGCAGCATCGTCCTGCTGATGCTCGTCAAGCTGGGCGGACAGAGCGTCAACGGCGCGCGCCGCTGGTTCTCGCTCGGCCCGTTCGCGTTCCAGCCGTCGGAGCTCGCAAAGCTTGCCCTCGCGGTCTGGGTCGCGGCCTATCTGGCGCGCGGGCGAAAGCAGCCGCGGACGCTGGCCGAGTTGGGCAAGCCGCTGGGCCTCGTCGCCGGACTCGCCTGCGTGCTGATCGTGATCGAGCCGGACCTCGGGACGGCGATCGCGGTCGTGATCATGCTCGCGGGAATCCTCGTCGTCGCAGGACTGCCGAGCGGGCTGCTCGTGCGCGCGTTCGCGATCGTCGCCGCGGCAGGCATGCTCGCGATCTACCTCGAGCCCTACCGCCGCGCGCGCTTCTTCAGCTTCCTCAATCCCTGGCACGATCCGCAAGGCGCGGGCTTCCAGGTCGTGCAGGCGATGATCGGCCTCGGCTCCGGCGGCGTCTTCGGCGTCGGCATCGGCCACGGCGTGGTCAAGATCTTCGATCTGCCCGAAGCCCACACGGACATGATCTTCGCGACGATCGGCGAGGAGCTCGGGCTCGTCGGCACCGCCGGCGTGATCCTCGCCTACGCCGCGTTCGGCTGGGCCGGCTTCCGGATCGCGCTCGCCTGCAAGGACCCGTTCGGAAAGCTCCTCGCAGCCGGCCTGACCGTCCTCATCTGCGGCCAGGCGGCGATCAACCTCGCGGCCGTGCTCGCAATCGCGCCGCTCACCGGCATCACGCTGCCGTTCGTGTCCTACGGCGGGTCGAGCCTGATTGCCGCGCTCTGCGCGACGGGGATACTCCTTAACATCGGAAGCGCTGATGCAGTCGAACGGCAAGCTCGCGTGCGTGATCGCGGCCGGGGGAACCGGCGGCCACGTAGCGCCGTCGATCGCGATCGGGGAAGCGCTGCAGAGCCGCGGCGTACGAGTGACCTTCGCCGGGTCGCCGGATCGGCTCGAGGCGCAGCTCGTTCCTGAAGCGGGCTTCGAGTTCGATCCGTTCCGTGTCTCCGGCTTTCCCCGCGAGGCGAGCCTGGCGCTGCTGCGGTCGCTCGCTCTGGCGGGCCGGGCGCCGCTCGAGTGCCGTGAGATCCTCGCCCGGCGGCAGCCGGACGTCGTCCTCGGCGGCGGCGGCTACGTCGGCGGGCCGATGGTGCTCGCCGCCTGGACGCGCGGCATTCCGGCCGCGCTGACCGAGGCCGACTCGCACCTCGGGCTCGCGAACCGGCTGGCGGCGCCGTTCGCGCGACGTGTCTTCCTCTCCTTTCCCATCGAGGGGCGCGAGCCGCCGAAGTTCCGTGTGACCGGCCGGCCCGTGCCGTCCCGATCGCACCCGACGTCGCGCGAGGAGGGACGGCGCCTGTTCGAGCTGCCGGAGGACGGTCCGGTGCTGCTCGTGTTCGGCGGCAGCCAGGGCGCACGAAGCCTCAACGAGCTGGTCGTGAACGAGTTCGGCGCCGAAGGCCCGGCTGTGCTCCATCTCGCCGGCGAGCGCGACTACGAGTCGCTGCGCGACCGCGTGTCGCGTCCTGACTACCGGCTCCTGCCGTACACGCACCGGTTCGGCGCTGCGCTCGGCGCCAGCGACCTCGTGCTCGCACGGGCCGGCGGCTCCGTCTACGACCTGGCGTACGCGGGGAAGCCCGCTGTGCTCGTCCCCTACCCGCACGCGACCGCCGATCACCAGGCGAAGAACGCGCGCTACTTCGAGCAGGCGGGAGCCGCGGTCGTCGTGCCCGACACCGAGCTCGGCCGGGTGCCGGGGCTGGTCCGGGAGTTGCTCGGCGACCCGGCCCGGCTGGCTGAGATGTCGCAGCGGATGCTGGAGGCGGCCCGTCCGAACGCAGCCGACGAGATCGCGGAGGAGCTGATCGCGCTTGCCGGGCGGTGAGCTCACCGGACGGCGGCTCTGGTTCGTCGGCATCTGCGGCGACGGCATGAACGCGCTTGCGATCCTCGCAGCCGGCCTCGGAGGCGAGGTCGGCGGCTCCGATCTGAGGGAGTCGCGGTTCACTCCGGCGCTGCGCGAGGCCGGCATCGACGTCCGGATCGGGCCTCAGCGAGCCGAGAACGTGCCCGCGGGCGCCGAGGCTGTGTTCTCGTCGGCCGTGCCGCGCGACAACCCCGAGGTCGTCGCGGCGTCGCGGGCGCTCCACCGCGGCGAGCTGCTCGCGGAGATCGTCTCGGCGCGTCCGTCGATCGTCGTCGGCGGCACCCATGGCAAGACGACGACCGGCGCGATGATCGCGTACTGCCTGCAGGAGCTGGGTCGCGACCCTGCGTTCGTGCTCGGGACGGAGGTGCCGCAGCTGGGCGGCAGCGCACGCGCCGGGAACGGGTGGCTCGTGACCGAGGGCGACGAACACGACCGCTCGGTCGCACTGCTCCGCCCGACAATCGCGGTGCTCACAAACGTGGACTTCGACCACCACGTCGCGTTCGGCTCACTGGCCGAGGTGGACGAGTTCTTCGAAGGCTGGCTCACCGGCGCGGAGCACGTCGTGCGCGGAAACGAGCTCGAGCCGCTGGACGTCGAGCTCGGCGTCCCAGGAGCGCACAACCGCGCGAACGCGGCCGCAGCCGTTGCGGCCCTGGAGCTCGCGGGAATCCCGCGCGCGGATTCGTTGCGCGTGATCGGCGGCTACAGCGGTGCCGGGCACCGCTTCGAGCTCCACGGCACCGAGGCCGGTGTCGAGGTGATCAGCGACTACGGTCACCATCCGGCCGAGATCGCGGTGACGATCGCCACGGCGCACGAGCTGGCCGGCGACGGCCGGGTCCTCGTCGTCTTCCGTCCGCTCCGGTACTCACGAACGCGTCACCTTGCGCGCGAACTGGCCGCCGCGCTGGCGACGGCAGACGTGGTGGCGGTTGCGGACGTGAACGGCTCGAGCGAGTCGCGCCTGGACGGCGTGTCGGGGAAGCTCGTGGTCGATCGGCTGACGGAGCTCAGACCCGGCATGCCGCTCGGGTGGACACCGGACCTGTCCGACGCCGCGGAGTTCATTGCCCGTCGAGCCCGCCCGGGCGACGTCGTCCTCGCCCAGGGCGCAGACGACGTGATCCAGGCGGTGCGTCCGCTGCTCGAAACCCTCTCCACCCGGAAGCCGCGGTGACCCCACGCCGCGCCCCCACACAATTTGTCTCCCCCCGGGGGCGCTTTCGCGCCCTGCCCCCGCTTTTGAGGGTAGCGCGAAAATCGTCACCTGTCTGGCGCCGAAGCGTGAAAGAACTGTGACAACGAGTCCACAGATCGGGGCAGTCTCGGTCGAGGAACACGTTCCGCTCGCGCGGTTGACGACAGTCGGTATCGGCGGGCCGGCCAGGGTGCTGGCCCAGCCGCAAACGCTCGAAGAGCTCGAGCACGTCGTGGCGTGGGCGGCGGCGCGCGGCCTTGCGATCGTCCCGATCGGCCTCGGCTCGAACCTCCTCGCCGCCGACGAGGGCGTCGATGCGCTGGTCGTCCGACTCGCCGGCGATCTCGCCATGGTCGAGATCCAGCACGACTTGCTCGTGGCCGGCGGCGGCGCAGCAAATGCGGTCGCGCTCCACCGGGCCAGGCGTGCCGGGCTGGGCGGGTTCGAGTTCGCGTGCGCGATCCCGGGCACGGCCGGTGGCGGAGTGCGCATGAACGCTGGCGCCTACGGCAGCGACTGGTCGGAGGTGCTCGAGCGCGCGCTGGTCGTCGATCCCACGGGCGCCGGCTGGCTGACGCTTGCCGAGCTCGACCTCGGCTACCGACACTCGGTTCTGAAACCCGGGCAGATCGTTGCGCGCGTCGAGTTCCGGCTCCACCCGCGACCGACGGACGACGTCAAGCAGTCCGTGGCTGAGCTCAACGCCCGGCGCAAGGCGACGCAGCCGACCAACCGCCGCACGTTCGGCAGCGTGTTCAAGAACCCCGACCACGAGCTTGGTGCCGGTCGGATGATCGAGGCGTGTGGGCTCAAGGGCCACGCGATCGGCGGCGCACGCATCTCGCCGGTGCACGCCAACTTCATCGAGAACACGGGTACCGCGACGGCTGCGGACGCGCTCGCGCTCATGGCCGAGGCGAGGCGGCGTGCGCTCCACGAGTTCGGTGTCGTGCTCGAGCGCGAGGTCGAGCTCGTCGGCGCGCTCGAGCTTCCGCCCGCGGGCGAGCTCCCCGGGTAGGAAGCGCGTCGGCCAAGGCGAAGTCCGCGCCGTGGCCGGGAGACGACGATCGCGGACGCCTGCGCGCACGGGCACGGTCGCGCTGGCGCGGCGTCCGACCCGGCAGGCATGGCATGCACGGTGGCTTCCGAGCGGCCGGTCGCTTGCCGTCGGCTTCGGGTTGATCGCCCTCGCCGCGGGCGCATACGTGATCGCGCGCGAGACGTCGATCTTCGCAGTGCAGCGGATCGACGTTCAGGGGGCGCCGCCGGCGCTGGCCACCCGAATCCGGACCGCGCTCGCACCGCTCGAGGGCGGGAGCCTCGTCTCGTTCAGCAGCTCGGCCGCAAACCGTCGGCTCGCCGGGCTCCCGCAGATCGCGCGTGTGAGCTACGACCGCGACTTCCCGCACACGCTCAAGGTCGCGGTCACTGTCGAGCAGCCCGTCGCGGTGCTCCGGAAGGCGGCCGAGGCGTGGCTCGTGTCGGCGAGCGGGCGGGTACTGCAGGACCCTGCGCCCGGGCACATACCCGCCGCTGCCGCGCATCTGGCTCGCCGCGGAGACGGACGTCGCCGTCGGCGCCCCGGTCGAGACCGGCGATTCGGTCACGGTCGCGGCCGCCCTCCGCGGCGCTCACTTCCCGGCGCACGTCCTCTCCGTCGAGGACGACGGTGGAGGGCAAATCGTGATGCAGCTCGCCGGCGGGGAGCAGGTCCGGCTCGGCGACCTGAGCAACCTGGCCGTCAAGCTGGCCGTCGCAGCGGCGATCGTCCCGCAGTCGAGCGGTGCTTCCTACATCGACGTGAGCGTTCCGACACGGGCGGTCGCCGGCTATCCGGCCGGCTCCACCAACTCTCAAGTCTCAGGTCAAGGCTGAGTGTTGTAGTTTTGGAAAAGCAGGAGTTTCCGATTGACAGGGAAAACAGGAGTGCCTACCCTGGAGACCTGCTCGCCGAACGAGGTAGTAACGCTCCAGTAAAGGTTCAGTCTCGCTCTGTCGATACCCGCGTGAGAGGCAGAAACCGATGAGAGGTCAATCCGGAAACTACGTCGCGGTCATCAAGGTCGTCGGAGTCGGCGGCGGCGGAACGAACGCCGTCAACCGGATGGTCGACGCGGGGCTCGCCGGCGTCGAGTTCATCGGAGTCAACACGGACGCGCAGGCGCTCTTGATGAGCGACGCCGACGTGAAGATCCACATCGGCGAGGCCGTCACACGCGGTCTCGGTGCGGGCGCCAACCCCGAGGTCGGGCGTGCCGCGGCACAGGAGACGCGCGACGAGCTGAAGGAGGCGCTGAAAGGCGCCGACATGGTCTTCGTCACCGCCGGCGAGGGCGGCGGCACCGGAACGGGCGCCGCGCCGATCGTCGCCGATCTCGCGCAGGAGATCGGCGCGCTCACCGTCGGTGTCGTCACGCGGCCGTTCTCGTTCGAGGGGATGCGGCGCGCGAGCATCGCGCAGCAGGGCATTGGCGACCTGCAGGAACGCGTCGACACCGTGATCGTGATCGAGAACGATCGGCTCCTCCAGGTGATCGACAAGGACACGTCGGTCGTGGACGCCTTCCGTCTCGCCGACGACGTGCTCCGCCAGGGCGTCCAGGGCATCACCGACCTGATCACGATCCCCGGCCTGATCAACCTCGACTTCGCCGACGTGCGTACGATCATGAAGCAGGCCGGCAGCGCGCTGATGGGCATCGGCATCGGCCACGGCGAGAACCGCGCCAAGGAGGCGGCGTCGAAGGCCGTCTCGTCGCCGCTGCTCGACTCCTCGATCGACGGTGCGAGCGGCATCCTGCTCAATGTCACAGGCCCGGCCGACATGGGCCTGTTCGAGGTGAGCGAGGCTGCCGAGGTCGTGACGAGCGCCGCGTCGAGCGATGCCAACATCATCTTCGGCGCCGTCGTGGACGAGGCGTTGAAGCGACGACCTGCGCGTGACCGTGATCGCGACCGGCTTCGGTGAGCAGCATCGACGCCGCCGGCGCACGACGCCCACCGTCGAGCCGCGCACACAGCGCGAGCCGGTGGCGACGCCGTCGGCTCCTCCGCGCGAGGAGAAGCGGTCCGAGTCGTTCGAGATCCCGGACGAGGTGCTCGACGTGCCCTCGTTCCTGCGCGACTCCTGATCTCGCCGCGTCGTTAGCATCCCGGCCGTGCCCCCCGAGGCCGGCCTCCGACGCACGCCGCTCTACGAGCATCACGTCGCGCTCGGCGCGCGAATGGTGCTGTTCGCCGGCTGGGAGATGCCGGTCCAGTACGAGGGCGTCATCCCCGAGCACCTCGCCGTCCGCACGGACGCCGGCGCGTTCGACGTTTCGCACATGGGCGAGATCGACGTCGAGGGGCCGCGGGCGGAAGAGCTGCTGGACGGGCTGCTCTCGAACGACGTCAAGCGGCTCGACGTCGGCCAGGCGCAGTACACGCTGCTGACGAACGAGCGCGGCGGGATCGTCGACGACCTGATCGTCTATCGCCTCGACCGCTGCCGCTACCTCCTGATCGTGAACGCCGGCAACCGCGAGGCGGCCGTCGACTGGCTGCGCGAGCGCGAGATCTCCGGCTCGGACGTGCGCGACATCTCCGACGAGTACGGGCTGATCGCCGTCCAGGGCCCGCGGTCGCTGGAGAAGCTGGGGCTCGACGACGCGCCCGCGTTCACCTTCGCCGAGGGCGAGATCGACGGCATCGCCTGCATGGTCAACCGCACGGGCTATACGGGCGAGAACGGCGTCGAGCTGCTGGTCATGGCCGACGAGGCCGGCGACCTGTGGGAGCGCGTGCTCGCACGCGGCGTCACGCCGTGCGGGCTGGGCGCGCGCGACACATTGCGGCTCGAGGTCTGCTACCCGCTGCACGGAAACGACATCACGCAGGACACCGACGCGATCTCGGCCGGGCTCGGCTGGGTTTGCGCCCTCGACGGCCGCGACTTCACGGGCGCCGACGTGCTGCGAGAGATCAAGGAGGCGGGTCCGGCGCAGCGGCTGGCCGCGTTCGTCATGCAGGAGAAGGCGATCCCTCGTCATGGCATGCCGATCGCCGAGGGCGGCGAGGTCACGTCGGGCACGCATTCGCCGATGCTCGACGTCGGCATCGGGATGGGCTACGTCCCGGCGGATCTGGCCACGCCGGAAACCGAGATCACGATCGACGTGCGCGGCAAGCCGCGAAGGGCGAAGATCGTCAAGAAACCGATCTACAAGCGAGAGGAGCACTGAGACATGGCGGCGTCCGAGAGCTACCCCGACGGCCTGCGCTACCACCACGAGCACGACTGGGCGAAAATCGACGGAGACGAGGCGACGCTGGGGATCACCTGGTACGCGCAGGACTCTCTCGGCGAGCTCGTCCACTACGAGCCGCCCGACGTCGGCGCGACGATCGGCAAGGACACGCCGTACGGCGAGGTCGAGTCCGTGAAGGCCGTGTCAGACCTGATCGCACCGCTTTCGGGCGAGGTGCTCGCCGTCAACCAGAAGGTCGTCGAGGAGCCGGAGACGGTGAACGACGACCCGTACGGCGACGGCTGGCTGATCCGGATCCGCATGGCCGACACGAGCGAGCTCGACGGCCTGCTCGATGCGGCCGCCTATCAGAAGCTGCTCGCAGAGCTCGCGTGAGATACATCGCGCTGACCGACGACGACCGCGAGCAGATGCTCGCGACCGTCGGCGTCGAGTCGGTCGACGAGCTGTTCCGGGACATCCCGGCGGGCGTGCGGCTTCGACCGGGCTCTCGACCTGGAGCCGCCGCTCGCCGAGCTCGAGATCGTGTCGCACCTCGAGCAGCTCGCGGCGAAGAACGCGCACGCCGGCGTCGAGCTGTCGTTCCTCGGCGCCGGGATCTACGACCACTACGTGCCGGCCGTCGTCAACGTCGTGCTCTCGCGGGGCGAGTTCCTGACCGCCTACACGCCGTACCAGCCGGAGATGAGCCAGGGAGTCCTCCAGGCGATCTTCGAGTATCAGACGGCGATCTGCGAGCTGACCGGCATGGACGTGTCGAACGCGTCCGGGTACGACGGGACGACGGTGGCCGCCGACGCCTGTTTCGTCGCCCGGCACGTCACCGGACGCTCGAAGGTCGTCGTCACGGAGGCGACGAACCCGCAGGTGCGCCAGGTCGTGAAGACCTACGCGCCCGGCTTCGGGCTCGAGGTGGTCGAGGTGCCGCACTCCGGCGGCACGACCGATCCCGACCAGGTCGCGGAGGCCGCCAAGGACGCCGCAGCCGTCATCTTCCAGCAGCCGAACTTCTTCGGCTGCCTCGAGCCTGCGCCGGACCTGGCCGCTGCCGCCGCCGAGGCCGGCGCGCTGCCGGTCGCGCACGTGGACCCGGTCTCGCTCGGCGTGCTCGAGGCTCCGGCCCGCTACGGCTGCGCGCTCGCGATCGGCGAGGGCCAGGGCGCCGGGAACGCGATGTCCTTCGGCGGCCCGCACTATGGCTTCCTCGCCGCGCGACTCGAGCACATCCGGCGCATGCCCGGGCGGATCGTCGGCGAGACGACCGACGCCGACGGCGAGCGCGGCTACGTCCTGACGCTCTCGACGCGCGAGCAGCACATCCGCCGCGAGAAGGCGACCTCGAACATCACCACCAACCAGACGCTGCTCGCTCTCGGCGGACTCGTCTACCTGTCCTGGCTCGGCCCGCAGGGCCTGCGCGAGTTGGGGGAGACGTGCATGGCGCTCTCGGCCTATGCCAGACGCGAGCTGGAGGCGGCCGGGTTCGAGCCGGTGTTCGCAGATAAGGCAACGTTCAAGGAGTTTGCCGTACGCGTCGGACGGCCCGCCGCCGAGGTGATCGCGGCCGCTCGCGAGCGCGGAGTCCACCCCGGCTACCGGCTCGGCCGCGACTACTCCGGGCTCGACGACGCGCTGCTCGTGGCCGTCACGGAGAAGCGAACCCCGGCGCAGATCGACCGGTTGGTCGAAGTGCTGAGCGAGGTCGCGCGATGAAGCTGATCTACGAGAAGTCGCGCCCGGGCCGCATCGCGTACTCGTTTCCCCGGCACGATCTGGCGGCGCCCGAGGTACCCGAGGAGCTTCGACGCGGCGAGCCGCCACGGCTGCCCGAGATCGCCGAGCCCGACCTCGTCCGGCACTTCACGGAGCTGACCACGCGCAACTTCGGCGTCGACACGGGCTTCTACCCGCTCGGCTCCTGCACGATGAAGCACAACCCGCGCGTGAACGAGCGCATGGCGCTGCTGGCCGGCTTCCGCGACCTTCACCCGCTCCAGGAGCCCGCAGGGGCACAGGGCGCGCTCGAGCTGATGTGGCGCCTGCAGGAGATCCTCGCCGAGGTCGCTGGGCTCGACGCCGTCTCGCTCCAGCCGGCCGCCGGTTCGCAGGGCGAGCTGACGGGCCTGATGCTCATCCGCGCGTACCACGACGGTCGCGGCGAGGGAGCGCAGCGGCGCAAGGTCGTCATTCCCGACACGGCGCACGGGACGAATCCGGCCAGCGTGACGATGGCGGGCTACGAGCTCGTCGGCGTCGCCACCGATCAGCGAGGCAACATCGACCTCGACGACCTGCGTGGCAAGGTGAACGAGGAGACGGCCGCGCTGATGCTTACCAACCCGTCGACGCTCGGCCTGTTCGACGAGGGCATCGAGAAGATCGAGCGGATCTTCCACGGCGCCGGTGCGCTCATGTACTACGACGGCGCCAACCTGAACGCGGTCTGCGGCATCGCGCGGCCCGGCGACATGGGCTTCGACGTCGTGCACATCAACCTGCACAAGACGTTCTCCCAGCCGCACGGCGGCGGCGGGCCGGGAGGTGGCCCGATCGCGGTTCGCGACATCCTCGAGCCGTTCATCCCGTCGCCGCAGGTCGTGCGCCTCGACGACGGCACGTTCGGGCTGGACGAGAACCGGCCGAAGACGATCGGGCGCGTGCGCGGCTTCACCGGCCCGTTCGGCGTCTTCGTCCGCTCGTACGCGTACATCCGCGCCTACGGGCCGGAGCTGAAGGACATGTCCGAGACGGCCGTCCTGAACGCGAACTACCTGCTCGCGCTGCTCAGGGACGCCTACGAGCTGCCGTACGACCGGCTCTGCATGCACGAGTTCGTGCTCTCCGCGCGACGGCAGAAGAAGGAGCACGGCGTCACCGCGCTCGACGTGGCCAAGCGGCTGATGGACTACGGCTTCCATCCACCGACGATCTACTTCCCGCTCGTCGTGCCCGAGGCGCTGATGATCGAGCCGACCGAGACCGAGGCGAAGGAGACGCTGGACGCGTTTGCCGACGCGATGCTTGCCATCGGGCGCGAGGCGGCCGACGATGCGGAGGTGGTGAAGAGCGCGCCGCACACGCGGACGGTGAAGCGGCTCGACGAGGTGAAGGCGGTCAAGCAGCTCGTCGTGAAGTACGGCTTCGGAGAGCAACCGGTACCAGCCGGGAAGTGATCACCGAGGCCGCAAACGCCGCATCGCGCCGGGCGATCCTCGCGCTCGCCGACAGCCCGCGGCTCGACCACCTCGTCCGCCGGCACGGGATGCGAGTCGGCGCGGGCCGCTTCGTCGCCGGCGAGACGCTCGACCAGCTCGTTCCCGTGCTGCGGCGCCTCAACGAGCAGGGCCTGCTCACGAACACGACGCTGCTCGGCGAAGGCGTGCGCTCGCCCGAGGAGGCCGGCGCCGTCGTGGTCGCGTACAAGGAAATCCTCGACCGCATCCAGGCGGAAGGCCTGCGCACGAACGTTGCGCTCAAGCTGACGCATCTCGGACTCTCCCTCGACGAAGAGCTCGCGTACGAGAACGTCGCGTCGCTCGTCGCCTACGCGGCCGAGCGCGGCAACTTCGTGCGGATGGACATGGAGGAGTCGGCCTTCGTCGACGCGACGCTGCGGATCTACCGGCGGCTCCGCGAGGCAGGTCACGAGAACACCGGCACCGTGCTCCAGTCCTACCTCTACCGCACGGAGAACGACCTGGCCTCGCTGCTCGAGCTGCGTCCGAACGTGCGGTTCGTCAAGGGGGCCTACCTCGAGCCGCCGGACGTGGCCTATCCCGAGAAGGCGGACGTCGACGCGGCGTACGAACGGCTGATCGAGACGGCGCTGCGCGAGATCGGCTTCACGGCGATCGCGACGCACGACGAGAACCTGATCGAGCACGCGATCGCATTCGCCGACAAGGAAGGCATCGAACGCGACCGTTTCCAGTTCCAGATGCTCTACGGTGTGCGGCCGCAGCTGCAGCTCGACCTCGTGCGCCGCGGTTTCGCCGTGCTTGTCGCGACGCCGTTCGGCCCGGACTGGTATCGGTACCTCATGCGACGACTCGCGGAGCGGCCGGCCAACACGCTCTTCTTCTTCAAGAACCTGGTGCGCGGATGAGGCGCGCGCTCGTCGCCGTGTGCGCCGCGGTCGCCGTCACGGTGCTCGCCGCCGCGTGCGGAGGGTCGGGCGACAAGTTCGCGCAGCCGTCGAACGTGCACCGGGTCGGCGGGATCGTCGGCGGCCAGTCCGCCGGCACCGTCCGGAGCTACACGCCGACGGGGAAGATCATCGTCGACGACGGCTTCCGGCCCTGGGTCAACGGCTTCGGGTTCGAGAACTACGGCAACGACGCCGGGCCGGAGAACATGACCGCGAAGCAGGTCGAGGACCTCTTCGGCACCCAGGTCTGCGCGCGCGGGACGGGTGCGACGTGCAAGTTGACGCCGATCGCGCAGCAGTGGATGGCGGACGAGAACTCGCGCATGGCGGGCGGTCACTGCATGGGCTTCTCGGTGACGTCGATCGAGTTCTTCAAGCACGTCCGCAACCCGGCCGACTACGGCGCCAAGACGACCTTCAAGCTGCCGGTCCAGGGCAACGTGTCGCTCCAGTCGCTGCTCGCGGAGAACTGGACGTTCCAGGATCTCCCGTCCGTCGAGCGGAAGCGGGTCGTCGGCACGCCCGCCGCGATTCTGCGCGCGCTCGTCCAGTCGCTGAACTCGGAGAACGAGCTGTACACGATCGCGATCTTCAAGCGCGACGGCTCCGGTGGCCATGCGATCACGCCGTTCGCGATCGAGGACAAGGGCAGCGGCAAGTTCGCGATCCTCGTCTACGACAACAACTTCCCGGGCGTCATCCGCGCGATCAAGGTGAACACGAACGCGAACACCTGGCACTACGTCGGCGGCCCGGATCCGAGCGACACGTCCGAGATTTACGACGGCGACGCAAAGACGCAGTCGATGTTCCTGCTGCCGACGACGCCCGGGATCACACAGCAGCCGTGCCCGTTCTGTTCGGGCGCTGGGCGAGCGGGTGCGAACGGCGGCAAGAGCGCGTCGTCTGCGGGCTCCGTCCTCGCGCCGTCGAAGCAGTACGAGCAGCTCACGCTCGTCGGCAACCCGGAGAACCACGGGCATCTCGTCCTGCACAGCAAGGGCCGCGTGACCGGGTACGTGAACGGACGGATCGTGAACCAGATCCCGGGTGTTCGAGTCGAGACGACGATCACGTCGCAGAACTGGCGCGTCGCTCCCGAGCCGACGTACCTGATCCCGCCGAAGACCGAGGTCGCCGTGCAGGTCGACGGCTCGGGCCTGGTGAAGCAGGACAAGGAGCGCGTCGACATGATCGGCCCCGGCGTCTACCAGCAGGTCGACGACATCGTGCTGAAGCCGGGCGAGAAGAACTTCGTCTACTTCCGCGGCGGCGACACCGGGCTGACCTACTTCACCGACCCGCACCGCGACCAGACGCCGCTGCTCGCAAGCGCCGTGCAGGAGGGCAAGACGCAGTACGCGTTCGCGACGCTCGCAGTCGGGATCAAGGGCGGATCGGCGCTGACGATGTACGTCGACAAGCAGGACGGCCAGGTCGCGCTCGACACGAAGGGGACGAAGGGCAACATCGCCGGCACCGGCTACGCGGTCTACGTCCTGTCGATCGTGCGCGAGTCGCCGGCGGGCGACGCGACCTGGGTCGCGGGGAAACTGCTGCTCAAGAAGGGGCAGCTCGCGATCGTCGACTACCGGCACGCGATCGCGGGCAAGCCTGTCGGCATCGCGGTCGGAACGCCGACCGGCAAGATCACGTACCAGCTCGCGCAGCCGCAGAAGTAGGCGTTAGCCGACCGAGGCGCGGTAGGCGGCCCAGCCGCCGTGCTCGGATACATCGGTGCCCCGGGTGCGCAGTCGAGGCTCGCCGACGAAGGCGTCGACCGTGCGGCCGTCCGCGAGCTCGATCGGCGTGCGGTTCCAGCCGGGTGGCTCGATCTCGGCCAGCCGCGCGAGGTGCGCCGGCTCGATCTCGTACAGCTCGGCCGCGATCGCGACGCCGTCGTCGTCCTCGACGAGCGCCGGCCAGCGGCCGTCGACCTCGAACAGCCGGTAGCGCGGCGCCGTCTCGACCGGCTCGACGAAGCGCGCGCCGTCGAGGTTCGCGTGTCCCGGCTGCCCGCGCATGAACGTTCCGTAGATGACGAAAAGCGGCACGGGCCAAGCCTAGAACGCGAAGAGCCCGCCGGAGCGGGCTCTTCGGTGAATCACGGAGGCGGTTCTTAGCCGTTGTACGGGCTCCCGTTGTACGTGTTGTTGTGGGAGTGGACGTTCAGCGAGCCCGAGGTGTCGATCGGGCGGACGAACGCCGTGCCCGGATTCATCGGCGCATAGCCGGCACCCGAGATCTTGTTGTCGTGGATCTCGTCCCCGTTCCCGAACTCGGCGATGCCGGCCTGGTAGCCGATGCCTCCCAGGTCGCCGCTGACGTTCGTGACGGCGCTGTTCGAGATCGTGTTGTTGTGGATGTTGCCCTTCGTCGGAGTCGACGGCGGGCCGGTGCAGTCGTCGTTGTAGTTCGCGTAGTAGATGCCGATGTCGTTCTCGGACAGCGTGTTGTCATGGGTGTCCGGCGCGGTGACCGGGTCGCCGCAGCCGCCGAAGACGAGGATGCCGGCGGACGACGCGTCATTCGCCCCGGTATATGCGTTGCCGGTGACGGTGTTGTTGTGGATGTCGCCCGTCGCGCCGTACGCCATCTGGATGCCGTTCTGGGCGATGAAGTTGACGCGGCCGAGGCCGGTGACAGTGTTGTCGTGGATGTCGGCCTTGTTGCCGCCGCCGTTGACGACGATGCCGCCCTTCTGGTACCGGTAGATCGTGTCGTTGTGGATGTCTGCTGTGGCACCAGGCGTGTAGTAGTCGACGTAGATCCCGACGCCGTGCTGGGTCCCATTGAACGGAACCTCGCCGATGTCGTGGATCGACGAGTTCTGGACGCTCACCTGGGCGCCGCTGTCGACCACCCCGTAGTAGTTGGCGCCGAAGATCTCGGCCTTGTCGACCTGCCCCTTCGAGCCGGGGCCGTAGTAGACGCCGATGTTGCAGCCGGTGGCGTTGACCGCGCCCGAGACCTTGCTCGGATTGATCAGCGCCGCGGTCAGGTTCATCGAATCCCTGACGAAGCCGGTCGGCGTGCACGTCGGCGACGCGCTGGCGCTGCCCGCGCCGAGCGCCATGATCGCGGCGATCGCAACGAGCGCGAGCGCCATGCCGCAGTTGAATCGTTTCATGCTCTCCCCTGTCTGGTTGAACGCTCCCCCCGTTCGGGGGAATGCGCCTGTCCCACGTGCACTGACGTCAGGCCGATTTCGGCGACGTCAACAGCCAGGCGGGGCCTACACTAGCGGCGATCCGGAGACGATGTTGTGAAAGAGGGCCCCGTTTCCGGGGCCCTCTTTCGATGCCGCTGTCCTACGCGGGGCAGGAGTTGTTGTGGCCGGCGCTGTTGCCGATGCCCGATTGCGGGGTGTTCCCGCAGGTGGCGTCGTGACCGGCGCTATTGCCGCTCACGTCGGTGCCGCCGGTGTTGCTCTTCACGGTGAGGTCGTGGCCGACGGTGTTGTCGTCGACGGTGACGCCGCCCGTGTTGTTCTGGACGGTCAGGTCGTGGCCGACCGTGTTGCCGCAGCCGTCGCCGAAGCCGATGTACAGCGGGCCGGTGCTGTTCTGCACGGTCAGGTCGTGCGAGATGTTGCTTCCGCAGACGGTGCTGGAGGCGGCCCCGTTCAGCGACAGATCATGGCCGACGGTCGCCCCGGTCGCGTAGAGGTGTCCGCCGGACTGCACCTTCACGTCGTGCGTGATCGTCGTGCCGTTGAGGGTGCAGGTCGCGCCATTGGAAACGGTCAGGTCGCCGTCGATCGTCGTCGCCCCGATCGTGCCGTTGCACGCCTGGTTCCCACTCGGCGATGCCGTGAACTGAACCGCGGGCACGTAGCCGGCCCAGCACGGGTTGCCGGGCGAGTCGAGCCGGAAGGCTCCGGTACCGCCGGTGCCTCCGTCGCAGTACTGGCCGGCGGTCACCGAGTCCTGGTAGAGCTCACCCGGGAAGACCTCCGACCCGACGTTCGCCTGCGAGCTGAGCCCGACGTTGAGCGAGTCGTACGGGCAGTTGTTCGCGATCGCGCAGGCCGTCGAATAGCCGTACGGATGCGGCCCGTACCCCGAGGTGTTGTACTGGACGCCGTAGATCACCTTGTTCGGCAGCAGCACGTTCATCGAGCTGAAGTCGAAGGTGATGTTGTTCGCGATCCCGTGGAAGCAGCCCTGGCCGTTGTACCACTCCGTCGCGTCGCCGCCGCAATGAGCCGGGTTGGCATTCGGCCTGTACGGGATCGCGAACGTCTGCGTCCGCGTCGCGATCAGCGAGCCGACGCTCTGCCCGTCATTGGCGACGTTGTAGACGTTGAACGTGATCGGCATGCTGAACGTCGAGCCTGCAGCGGATGCGCAATCGCCGCTGTAGACACCGCCGCTTTGACAGGCCCAGCTGCTCATCGTGACCGTGACCTTGTTCAACAGGCGGGCGGTTCCGGCCAGGTTGACCTGATCTCCGAACTGCCCGAGTTGCGTCGCCTGGAATGCCTGGCTCGGAAGGTTGCCCGGAAGCGGGCTGACCGTCGAGTCGTAGACGACGCTGCTCGGAGCGCCGAGGGCGCCGCCCGAGAAGGCCGCTCCGACGACTGTCATCGCAGCCATCAACGAGGCTACGAACAATGCTCGTTTCATGCTCTCCCCTTTCGCCTTTCTTCACCTTTCAGATCAGGAACCGCCGCCGCCGCCTCCGCCGCCTGCCGGGCAGGAGTTGTTGTGGCCGGCGGTGTTGCCGCCGCCCGTCTGCGGCGTGTTCCCGCAGGACGCGTCGTGGCCGACGCTGTTGCCGCTCACGTCGGTGCCGCCCTTGTTGTTCTTCACGGTCAGGTCGTGGCCGACCGCGTTGTTGTCGACTGTGACGCCGCCGCTGTTGTTCTGGACGGTCAGGTCGTGGCCGATCGTGTTGCCGCAACCGTCGCCGCCGCCGACCGTGATCGGCCCCGTGCTGTTCTGGACCGACAGGTCGTGCGAGATCGCGCTGTTGCAGACGAACAGGAGCCCGCCGCCGTTGTCGGACAGGTCGTGGCCGATGCTCGAGCTGAGGACGTTGAGGTTTCCGCCGGACTGGACCTTCACGTCCTGCGTGACCGTCACGCCGTTGGCCAGCGTGCACGTCGCGCCGTTCGAGACCGTGATGTTGGTGTACGTGCCGCCATTGACCAGGCCGGTGCAGTTGAGGTTGCCGCCCGGGAAGCCGAAGAAGACCGTCCCGTCGACGTTCCAGTTCATGACCTGCACCGTCTGCGTGTCGCCGGTCTGCGACCAGCCGCCATCATCGGCGATCTGGGCGTCGAGCAGGCTGTAGCTGCCGACCATGGCGTCGATCTGCGAGTACGTATAGATCAGATTCGAGTTGAAGCCGCCGCCGAAAATGAACCACTGCGGCGCCGTCCCGCCGATGATGTTCGCCTCCGTCTGCGGCCCGCCGCTCGGACAGCCACCGTACGGGGCCGTCCCGAAGTAGACGTAGAGGCTGACGCCGTCCGCCGGATTCGAATCGCCGGGCGGCTGGAGGTCGATCTGATACCGCGGCGCGCCGCCCCCGCACGCGCCGACCGTCATGTTGTAATCGGTACTCAGGTTCGTCAGCTGACCGAATGTCGATCCGTTCGGGAAGCCGACGCTCACGAGGCCGTCCCCGTAATGGTGCGACGTCAACTGCGCGACCTTCGCGCTACCGACAGTGACCAGTCCCGCGCTGCCGCTGCTCGGCGGGCCGTACCCGTTGTCCCCGGAGCCGAACTGCGGATTGCTCGGCATCGGTCCGGCGGCGCCGGCGGTAGCCGCGAGCCAGAGCGCAGCGCCGAGTGCGACCAGTGTCGCCGCGATGAACGCACGTTTCATGTGCTTTGTCCCCTTTCGTTGCTCTCCCCGAAGGCCGAAGCGGCCTTCACCCGTATCCCATCGTAGGCCGACATTTCATCCCCCGCAAGAGGGACGTCAGAGGCCGAGCAAGTGGAACGCTGCGGCCATTGGGACGGCGGTGCAGGCGTTCGCAAGACACGGTAGGCCGAGCAACTTCTCGATGGTTCGCAGCAGCGAGTAATGGTCGAACGCGGCCGTTGCCACGGTGCCGGGCCGGACCGACGGCGCAACGGCAACCGTGTACACGTGGTTGTCCGAGTCGGTGCCCTCGTCGTAGGTGACGAACACTGCCGTGCCGCCCTGCCTGTATGCGCGCGAGCGGAGAACCCGCGGGATCCATGTGGCGAGCCAGCGGTCGCCGGTGTCGACGCTGCAGTTGTGCTCGTCGTTGCAAAGGTCGGGGACGATCAGCGTGAAGCGGCCGAGGCGGTCGAGCGAAGACGCGGTCAGCGGCACGGCGTTCCGGGCGTAGGCTGCTGCGATCGCCGGAAAATAGGCCGCCGGGTTGTGCTTCTTCGCGTAGTCGCCGCCGGCGAGGCCCGTGAAGCCCGGCGACGGAAGCGACTCCGCGTACGTGCGCCAGGCGCCACCCACCTGCTGGAAGATCGAGCCGACGTCTGCCGAGCACCGGGTGCAGTCGCTGTCGATGCCGGCCGTCGTTCCCGCGGTCAGCGCGAGGTAGTTGGGCAGGCTCGGATGCGCGACCGCGCGATAGTTCGCGGCGAGCCCGCACGCGCGCGCGAGCGCGTTCAGGTACGGCGAGGCGTGCGCGACCTGGTCGTAGCTGTGGTTCTCGAGCACGACCAGGACGACGTGCTCGTACCGGCGCGGGGCTGGGGCTTCGCGGCATGGACGACCGGCCGTGCGAACGACACGAGCCGGGGACGGCGGTTGCTGTGAGCCGCAGCCGGCGACCGCAAGCGCCGCCAGAACGATCACGGCGACGCAGACCTTCACGGTCAGTACTTGCCGAGCTCGATCAGGCGCTCGTCCGAGATGCCGAAGTGGTGCGCGATCTCGTGGACGACCACGTGCTCGATCTCGGCGCGGAGCCGTTCCGGGCTCGAGCCGGCAACGCGCTCGATCGGCCGCCGGTAGATCGTGATCTTGTCCGGCGGCACGGCTGCGTAGCTCGTCGTGCGCCGGGTGAGCGGGATGCCCTGGTAGAGGCCGAGCACGTTCGACTCGGCCGGCGCGTCCTCGTCGACGACGATCTCCACGTTCGACATCGCGTCGCTCAGCTCCGGCGGGAGCACGGCGATCGCGTCGCGCACCGCCTGCTCGAAGTCGAACCCGTGCACGCTCACGGTGCCAGTTCGCCTGCCTCGATCTCGGCCGGAAGTCTGTTGCCGGCGGGCGCAAGCGGGCAGACCCACCGGGGGTCGTACGCACACGACGGGTTGTAGGCGAAGTTGAGGTCGAGCACGAGCTTCCCTTTCTCCGTGCCGAGGTCGGAACCCTTGACCGTGTCGAGCAGGTAGCGGGCGCCTCCGTACGTGGTCGCGCCGTTCGTCGCGTCGCCGAAAGGCAGGAAGAGCCCGCCGCCGTAGCCCTGGAGCCAGAAGCAGTCGAGCGAGCACTTCCGCCCCCCGATCCGCAGGTCCACCGTCGCAAAGCGGGTGAACCGGTAGCTCGACCAGCGGCTGGTGGAGATGTCGAGCTCGAGCGGCTCGGCTGTCACGAGCTCGCCGAGCAGCCGCAGGCGCGGGTCGTAGTCGTAGTAGCGCGCACCCGTGAAGGACGCACGTTCGGCGGGCGGGACCGGCGACTGCGCATGGCTCGAGAAGAGCTCGTCCCGGGTCGTGCGCCAGTGCCGCCACGCCCGCTCCGGATTGGAGTCGGCGCGGACGTCGCGGTAGAGATCGAAGACGCCCCGGCGCCAGTCCATCAGCGTCGCGACGTCACGCAGCGACTCGGCCTGCGCTTCCGCGCGGGGATCCTCGCCGGCCGCCGTCACGCCTGCGAAAGCCAGAACGGGCGGACGAAGAAATGTGGACGCAGTGCGTGCCGGTAGCGAACCACGAGGCCTCGGATCGCCAGGCCGTCGTCCACGAGCACGTCGAACGACTCGGGTCGCACCTCGAGCGGCCGGAGCCGTTCGAAACGGATGTGGTCGGGCGGGGGCGTGACGTCCGCGTGGACGATCGACCCGTAGCCGAGGTCGGAGCCCCAGACGTAGAGCCGGTTGCCGTGCCGGCGCACCCACTCGCGCGTCTGCGAGTTGACGACGACCTCGACACGACTGGCTCCCTCGTACGTGAACGAGGCGTTCACCTGGCGGACAACGGTGAACTGGCCCGACAGCCTGTCCTCGACGGCCAGCAGCCGGTGGACGCCGGAGAAGAGGCCCCAGAGCCAGGCTCTCAAGCCGCCTGCTCCGCGGCGAGCTGGCCGCACGCGGCCTGGATGTCGCGGCCGCGGGTCAGCCGCACCGTCGCGGGAAGGCCGGCGCGGTCGAGCACGGCCTTGAAGGCGGCGATCGCGTCGCGCGTCGAGCCGCCGTACGCACCTGTCGGGTTGTACGGGATCAGGTTCACCTTGTAGATCCCCCGGTCGAGCAGCTTCGCGAGCTGGGCCGCCTGCTCGACGCGGTCGTTGACGCCGGCGAGCATGACGTACTCGACGAACACCTTCCGGTGCCGCAGCTCGAAGTAGCGCTCGCATTCGGCCAGGACGTCGGCCAGCGGGTAGCGCAGATTGACGGGCATGAGCTTCGAGCGGAGGGCGTCGTCGGCCGCGTGCAGCGACAGCGCGAGCCGGATCGGCGCCTCGACCTCCGAGACGAAGCGAGTCAGGCCCGGCAGCCAGCCGACGGTGGAAACGGTCGTCCGCCGGTGCGTGATCCCGAGGTCGGGCAGCCGCCGCGCCGCCTCGAGCACCGCGTCGAGGTTCATCATCGGCTCGCCCATCCCCATGAACACGGCGTGCGTCAGCGGCCCGAGCCGGCGGAAGTGCAGCGCCTGGTCGAGGATCTCCGAGGCGGACAGGTTGCGGCGAAAGCGCATCTGGCCGGTCGCGCAGAACGTGCACGTCAACGGGCAGCCCGACTGCGACGAGAGGCAGAGCGAACGACGTCCGTCGCGGTAGGTCATGAGCACGGCCTCGAGCGGATGCCCGTCGGCCGTATGGAAGAGCGTCTTGACCGTGCCGTCCTTCGACCGGGCCTCGGCCTCGAGGGACAGGGTCGAGAACGGCACGTCGCGGGTCAGGTCGGCCCGCAACGCGGCCGGCAGGTTCGTCATCGAGTCGAACCCGGCGGCACCGCGCGCGGTCCACTCCCACACCTGCCCGGCGCGGTATCGAGGCTCGCCGCGATCGGCCAGCGTCTGCTCCAGAACGTCGAGGTCCATCCTTCGGCGAGAATAGCCGCGTGAGGTTCGTCGACCTGCGCTCGGACACGGCCACACGGCCGACTGCCGGCATGCGCGAGGCGATCGCCCGCGCCGACGTCGGCGACGAACAGAAGCGCGAGGACCCGACCGTGAACGAGCTCGAGCACCGTGTCGCGGCGCTCGTCGGGCAGGAGGAGGCCGTCTTCCTGCCGACCGCGACCATGGCGAACCAGATCGCCCTGCGCATCCTGTCCGAGCCCGGCGACGAGCTGCTCGCCGACGGCTGGTCGCACCTGTTCATCAACGAGCTCGGCGGTCCGGCGGTGCACTCGGGGCTCGTCATGCGCCCGCTCGAGACCGTCGACGGCCGATTCACTGCGGAGCAGGTGCGCGAGGCCGTCTGGGACCGGCGCGACACGCACCGCCCGATCACGCGGCTCGTCTCGATCGAGAACACGAACAACTCCGCCGGCGGGCGCATCTGGCCCGTCGACGAGATCGCCGCGATCCGCGAGGTCTGCGACGAGCTCGACCTCCGACTCCAGCTCGACGGTGCCCGGCTCATGAACGCGTCGGTCGGGAGCGGCGTGTCCGCGGCCGAGATCGGGCGGCACTTCGACGCCGTCACGCTCTGCCTCTCCAAGGGCCTCGGCTGCCCGCTCGGAGCGCTCGTCGCCGGCTCGTCCGAGCGCATGGCGAAGGCGCGGCGGCTCAAGCACCTGTTCGGCGGAGCCATGCGGCAGGCGGGCATCGTGGCAGCTGGGGGTGTCTACGCGCTCGACAACCACGTCGCGCTGCTCGCCGACGACCATGCGCGGGCGCGGCGCCTCGCCGAAGGCTGGCACGCGGCCGGGCTCGCGGTCGACCTCGAGCAGGTGGAGACGAACTTCGTCCAGCTAGACGTCGAGCCGCTCGGCCTCGGCAAGTTCGACGTGATCGCGGCGCTGAAGGAGAAAGGCGTCGGCGTCTCCAACACCGTCCATCCGACGAAGCTGCGCGCGGTGACGCACCTGGACGTGTCCGACGAGGACATCGACCGGGCGATCGAGCTCGCGCCGGAGGCGCTCGCTGCGCACGTCTAACGAGCGTGATTTCGAGCGGCTCGTTCGCGCCGCGCAGTCCGAGCATCGCCTGCCGAGCGTCAGCGCCGGCGTCGTCGTGCGCGGGGAGACGATGCTCGAGCTCGCGATCGGCGTCGCCGACGACGGCGCAGGCCGCGAGACGACGCCGGACACGCAGTACCGGATCGGCTCGATCACGAAGACGTTCACGGCCGCCGCGGTCATGGCCCTCGTGGACGAGGACAAGGTCGGTCTCGACGACCCGCTCGGCACGTACGTCCCCGCTGCGGGCGACCGGCCGCTGACGATCAGGCGATTGCTCTCGCACGCGTCCGGCCTGCAGCGAGAGCCGGTCGGCCATGTGTGGGAGACGTTCGAGTTCCCGACCATGGAGGAGCTGCTCGCAAGCCTCGACCAGGCCGAACAGGTGCTCCAGCCCGGGACGTACTTCCACTACTCCAACCTCGCCTACGCGCTGCTCGGCCGGGTCGTGGCCGAAGCATCGGGGACGCCCTACGAGCGCTTCGTCGAGGAGCGGCTGCTCGGCCCGGCCGGGCTCGGGCGGACGGGCTTCGACAGCGCCGAGCCGGCGGCGCGCGGCTACTACGTCGACCCGCACTCGGGCGTGCTGCGTCCGGAAGCCCACCTACGCCGGATCGACGGCGTCTCCGCAGCCGGCGACCTGTGGTCGACGACCGGCGACCTCTGCCGCTGGGGCGCGTGGCTCCGCGACCGCGAGGCGATGCACGCCGTGCAGATCATGGCCGACGTGACGAGCTGGCTCCTCGCCTGGGGGCTCGGACTGATCCTCTACCGGCGGGGCGACCGCGTCTTCTACGGACACGACGGCGCGATGCCCGGCCACCTCGCGTCCCTCGTCTGCTCGCACGACGAGGACGTGCAGGCGTGCGTACTGACGAACTCGTCGACGGGAGCCGGGCAGCTGATGGAGCTCGCGCTGAAACTGGCCGAGACGGCGATCGAGCAGAATCCGCGCGAGCCCGAGATCTGGCGCGGGCACGAGCAGCCGCCGCCCGAGATCGAGGAGCTCCTCGGCACCTGGTGGGAGGAAGGCGAGGAGGTGGTGCTCCTCTGGCGAGACGGGCACCTCGAGGCGCGCATCCCGGGTGCACCGCCGCGCGTCAAGCCGTCCGTGTTCGAGCCCGAGGGCTCCGATCTCTACCGCGTCGTCACGGGGCGCGAGCGCGGTGAGCGCCTCGAGGTCGTGCGCGACGACTCGGGCGTCGTCGTCAAGCTCTACTGGGCGACGTACCCGCTCACCCGGCAGCCCGAGCTGTTCGGTCCGCGACAGGCGGACTAGGAGGCCTGCGGAGCGCGTCCTCGAGTCCGGCGAGGCGCATCGCGACCAGCTCCCTTGCCGCCTTCGTGCTCGCCTCGTGGCCCGCGACGGCCGCGAGGAAGTCCTCCCGGGGAAGGGCGAAGAGCTCGACAGGCTCGAGCGCGACGATCGTCGCCGTGCGGCGAACGCCGCGGAGGAGGGCGATCTCGCCCACATGGTCGCCCGGCTCGAGGGTCGCGACCGGCACCCCCTCGGCCAGCACCTGCAGGCGGCCGCGGGCGATGAGGTAGACGAGCTCGCCGTTGTCGCCTTCGTGGATGATCGTGTCATCGGCCGAGGCGGAGAACGGGATCAGCCGGCCCGCCAGTCGCTCCAGGGTGGTGACGGGCTGCGGAGCGAAGATCGGACTGCGCGCGAGCAGCTCCAACCGGGCGGAGAACAGCGTGTCGACCCGCGCCAGGCTCGGGCGCAGCACGCGTCGAAGCCGCACCATCGTGCCCTCGGGCGTCGTCCGGAGGTCGACCGAGTCCATCAGCGCGTGCATGAGCTGGAGACCGAGCCCGGCCCCGCCGTCCGTCTCCCGCCAATGTCCATGGTCGCGGACGGCGATCTCGACGACGCCGTCCTCGAGGCACGCATCGACGTGGACGACGATCGAGCGAGGCCGTCGCGCGTGGACGACGGCGTTCGTGAACGCCTCGCTCGCCGCCAGGAGGATGTCCCCGACCTCGTCCTCCTCCGCGTGCTGCATGACGAGCCAGAGCCTGAGCTGGGCGCGAAGCAGCGGCGCCTGGCTCTCGCGCGCCGACAGGCGAAGGCCGAGCCTGTCTCGTTGGTTCCCGGTTGCAGAGGCTACGTCGACGGGATCCCCCTCTGTTCTCGCGCTGCCGCAGCGGTGAGCCTGTGATTATCGGCAGCAAAGCTCCCGGCCTTGAAGCCCGCATCCCTCGAACGAGTGATTCGCCGGCGGGACGATCCATCTCCCCCGAAAGAGTGATTCGCCGCGCGTCGAGGGCGGTTAGGGTCGCCCTGGGCTGCGGCGCTCGCTCTCCGGCGGACAGAGGAGATTGAAGTGGGGCGCCTTGGACGATAGGCACCGTCGCGACACTCAGACGCTCGCCGCCGCGCAGACCGCCCGTCTGGTACGCGATCTGCTCGCCCTCGACGTCCTCAGCCCGCGCCGTCCGACTGCTGCCGAGCGGCTCGATACGGTGCTCGGCCCGGAGCTGGTCGCCGCCGTGCGCAGCGGCCTGGGAGTCTCTCCGGGCGGTGTGCGCCATTACGCCCGCCCGCGGCGGATCGCGTAGCTACTCGCCGACGACCGTCGCCCGGCGAATCCGCGGGTCGGTGAAGACGTCGAGCTCGTCGCGGCTCTCGGTCGAGAACTCGGAGACGACGGCCCCCTCGTCACCGGCCTCGAACCGGTGCACTGTGTCGGGCGGGATCGTGTGCTGCTCGCCCGGCTCGAGGACGATCTCGTGCCAGGCCGTGAAGACGTCACGGTCGGCGTCGGCGATGTGGGCGCGTGGAGCGACGGTCGCCTCGCCCGCGACGTAGAGGAGCACGGTGCCGGCGGCTGCGAGCGCGTCGGCGGCCCGTTTGCGCGCGCTTTCGATCTCGGCCGGCGTCAGCACGGGTGGATCCTCACCGGTTTCCCGACAGGGCATAGGCGACGACGCAGACGCCGTACGCCGCCAGCAAGAACGCGCCCTCGCGGCGGGTGCCGCG
Source organism: uncultured Actinomycetes bacterium (assembly GCA_963776735.1). Taxonomy (GTDB): domain Bacteria; phylum Actinomycetota; class Thermoleophilia; order Gaiellales; family Gaiellaceae; genus PALSA-612. Next base: position 95,878 of record CAVZNV010000022.1, on the reverse strand, counting down.
CTTGTCCCAGACGAGAGCGGCCACGAGCAACGCCGACCCGCCGATCGTCGCGAGCTCGACCGGCCGGAACGCGAGCGCGAGCGGCGGCCGGACGACGAAGGAGAGCAGCGCCGCCGCGGGAGCGACGAGCAGCCCCACCTGAGCGGCGGAGGAGACGGCGATCTCGCTCGCCAGGCGGATCTTCCCGCGGCGGGCGATGACGATGGCGCCGCCGTGCTCGGCAGCGTTCCCGACGATCGCGACGATGACGACGCTGACGAAGAACTGCGAGAGCCCGACCGACTTGGCGAAGCCCTCCAGGGAGTGGACGAGGACCTCGCTGACCACTGCAGTCACGGCGGTCGCGGCGCCGAGGAGCAGCAGCGCGTTCGGCAGGGTCCAGCTCTGCTCGCGCGGCTCCGTGTGGGGCGCCCGTCGGTGCCTGGCGAGGTTCCGGTGGGTCTGGCCGAAGTAGACGATAAGCAGGATGACCGCGACCGGGATCGAGGCGACGGCGAGCGAGTGCCGGTTCGGGTCGCCGTGCCAGCCGGGAATCGACGGGATCAGGAAAAGCAGGCTCGCCCAGAAGACGAGGCCGAGGTTGGAGACGAGCGAGCGCCGGTCGATGCGCTCCTCCTCCGTCATGACGAGGGCGAACCCGAGCACCAGCAGAAGGTTGGAGACGATGCTCCCCGTGATCGAGCCGCGGACGACGTCCGGCAGGCCGCCCGAGATCGCGAACAGGGCGATGATCAGCTCGGGCGCGTTCCCGAAGCTCGCGTTCAGGAAGCCGCCGATTCCCGGCCCGGTGTGCTCGGCCGCCTGCTCGGTCGCCTCGCCGATCAGCCACGCGAGCGGCACGAGCGCGAGCGCCGAGACGCAGAAGACGGGCACGTCGCCGGCGTCCGTGGCCCAGTGCAGGACGGCCGCAAGGGGGGAGAGCGCGAGGCCGAGAAGGAGGAGCCTGCGCGCCATGCCGGGACCCTAGCGGGGCACCCGGCGGCGTTAGCAAGCCGGCCGGAAGGCAGGCGGGGAGCCGCGCATACCCCCTCCGGGGGGCGCTTGTCAAGTCTTGCGCAGCCCGAGGATTCTATGCCCAAAATCCCTGTATGGAGACCGCGTCGGCGCCCGTCAAGAGCCTTCCCCTGCACCCGCAGGACGAGACTCAGTGCCGGCGCTGCGAGGCTCATTGCGACAAGGTCGTCTACCCGGCCGCCTGTCTCGAACGGGCCTGTCCCTTCGTGTATGCGTTCGAGGAGTTCGGGCACACGTACATCGGCTGCATGCAGAAGGTGTACGAGGTGGAGATCGACGTCCGCCTGCTCGGGCTGGCCGAGCGGTCTCGGTTCGGATTCGGCGCGGTCAAGGCTCTGCGCCGGCCGCTGCCGATGTGCCGCGCCGAAGTGTCGACCACCTATGAGCGTCGCGTGGGCGACCTCGGCTGCGTCAACCCGGAGTTCTCCGAGCTTCCGGTCGGCGAGCCGACGTTCAAGGTCATCGCCCAGGTTTCGGCGGACGCCTAGCCCCTCGCTCCGCGGACCCGGCACCGCGCCCTTCCGGACAGGTCCGAGTGACAGTCACCGGGACATGTCCGATACGAGTCATACGCCGTTGTCACGTCTTCGTGACGACACGCTCTCACCGTCGGCCTGCCTGCGAGCTCAGGGCTGTCCCCGTTACTAGTGACTGTCCCATGGGACAGTCACTAGGACCTGGCTGGAACCGCCAGGCGCGGCTTGGCCTGCGGGGACATGCCTGAACTCAGACCCAGCGCGAATGAAGCTCGCGGAGCTTCCGAATCTCCGCGGTGTCCGGGCCGTGGCCGTCGGTGCCCGGCACCTCGAGCACGGCGGGCAAACCCTGGAAGGCCGGATGGCCGAGGAAGCAGCCCAGCTTCTCGCCCATCACGCCCTCGAGGATGTTGTAGTGTCGGTCGCGGTTCGAGCCGAGCGGCGCCTTCGAGTCGTTCACGTGCAGCGCGCGGACGCGGTCGAAGCCGAACGTCGAGTCGATCTCCTCGAGCAGCCGGTCGAGCGCGTCGCGGTCGGTCACGTCGGTGCCGGAGGCGTACAGGTGGCAGGAGTCGAGGCAGATGCCGAGCCGCGGGTGCCGATCCATCCGCTCGAAGATCGCCTCCAGCTCGTCGATCGAGCGGCCGATCGTCCCGCCGGCGCCGGCCGTGTTCTCCATCAGCAGCCAGGTCGTGTCCGAGGTGGCGTCGAGGATCTGCGCCAGCGCGGGCTCGATGCGCTCCATGGCGTCCTCGAAGCCCGCGCCGAGGTGCGAGCCCACGTGGAGCACGACACCGTCTGCCTCGATCGCGCAGGACGTCTCCATCGTGCGCCGCATCGTGGAGACGCTCTTCTCGTAGAAGTCGTCCTTCGGCGTGGCCAGGTTGACGAGGTAGAGGCAGTGGACGAGCACCGCGCCGAGTCCCGCCTCGGCCCGCCGCTCGCGGAACGCGGCCAGGTCGGCCGGGTCGTGGTCGGGGAACCGCCAGGCGCGCGGTGACTGGACGAAGAGCTGCACGGCATCCGCGTCGATCTCGACAGCGCGGTCGAGCGCTTTCTTGATCCCGCCCGAGCAGTGGGCTCCGAACAGCACGCCGATAACCTAGTCAGCCGATGCCCGTCCGCGTCCGCATCGCACCGAGCCCGACAGGACTTCTGCACATCGGCGTCGTCCGGACGGCGCTGTTCAACTGGCTCTTCGCGCGCAACCAGGGCGGCGAGTTCCGGCTGCGAATCGAGAACACGGACACGAACCGCGAGGTCGCCGAGGCGACCGAGCAAATCCAGGACTCGGTGCGCTGGCTCGGCCTCGACTGGGACGGGCCCGTCACCTTCCAACTCGACCGGGCGGAACAGTGCGTCGAGGTCGCCCGTCGTCTCGTCGACGAGGGCAAGGCGTACGAGGACGAGGGCGCGATCCGCTTCCGTATGCCCGACGAGGGGGCGACCGCGTGGGACGACCTCGTGCTGGAGCGGGTCGAGGTCCAGAACAAGGAGCTCGAGGACCTGGTGATCGTCCGCTCCGACGGCCGTCCGACCTATAACTTCGCGTCGCCGCTCGAGGACATGTGGGACGGGATCACGCACGTGCTGCGCGGGCCCGACCACGTCACGAACACGCCGAAGCAGATCAACATCCTGCAGGCGCTCGGCGCCGAGCTGCCGCTCTACGGACACGTCCCGAACATCAACGGGACGGACGGAAAGAAGCTCTCGAAGCGACACGGCGCCACCGGTGTCGAGGAGTTCCGCAACGCCGGCTACGTCCCGGATGCGCTCGTCAACTTCCTCGCGCTGCTCGGCTGGAGCTACGACGACAAGACGACGATCATGTCGCGCGACGAGCTGATCGAGCGGTTCACCCTCGAGCGTGTCGGCGCCAGTCCGGCGACGTTCGACTACGAGAAGCTCGACTGGATGAACGGCGTGTACCTGCGGGCCATGTCCCCGGAGGAGTACGCCGACGCGCTCGTCGGCTATCTCCGCGAGCAAGGCTACGACTGGCCGGAGGAGCGGATCCGCGCGAGCGTACCGCTCGTGCAGGAGAAGATCGAGCGTCTGAACCAGTTTCCCGAGTACGCCGGCTTCCTGTTCCGGCCGGTCGAGCTCGAGCCGGCGCAGCTCGACGGCGGCGGGCCGGTGGTGCGTGCGGCCGCCGACGAGCTCCGCGCGACCGAGCCGTTCGACGCCGAGCACGTCGAGGCGGCGTTGCGCGCGCTCGCGGAACGCCTCGGCCTCAAGCCGCGCGACGCGTTCCAGCCGATCAGGATCGCCGTCACGGGCTCGAAGGTCTCGCCCGGCCTGTTCGAGAGCATCGAACTGCTCGGTCGCGAGGAGACGCTCGAACGCCTCGAAGCCGCCGCGATCTAGTCGCGGAAGATCACGTAGCTGGCGGCGACGAGGCCGATGCCGAGTCCCCAGACCGGCCACAGTGCCGCGATCGCTCCCGCGGTGAACGCGACCGTCCCGGCCAGGACGAGGAGCGCCGCCATCGCAGCCGCCCAGTTCGTCCCCGCGGGCGGATCCGCGGGCTGCACCGGCAGCTCGGGACCGAGGTCGAGCCGGTGCCGTGCCAGGCGAACGGTGAAGAGCGCGCCGCGCCACTCGTGGACGAGTCGCCACGCCGCCTCCGTCCCTTCGGTGTCGAGCGTCTCCCGGACGTGACCGGTCGCGTCGCGCGCCCGCTCGAGCGCGGCCGAGAGCTCCGCGTGCGAGCGCTCGGCCCCGTGCGGGGGCTCGAAGCCGGCCACGAGCTCGCCGGCCCAATGGAGCCGGTTCTGGAGCACAGGCAGCCGCTCGGCTCCCGCGTCGAGCGAATGGTTGTCGCTGGCGACGGCGTCCAGACGGGCCAGCGTGGCCGACAGGCTGTCCCACAGGTCGGCCAGCGCAGTCGCGTACCGCTCCCGTTCGGTCGTTCCCGGCCCGTATGCCACCGTGCCGCGATCATACAAACGCAGCGAGGGACGGCCAGGTAGATTGCGGCCAATGGCGACAATTGTCGTCCGCACGCCGAACGAGTTCGAGGCGAGGCTCCAGGCGTACATCTTCGAGCGGTCGGAGGAAGGCCGCGCGGTTCGCGTGGGCGAGAAGACGACGTCCGAGCAGGCGGCGATCGTCGCGCGCTATGTGGATCTCTTCTCGCGCGAGCAGGTCGACGCGCTGCGCGAGGCCGAAGCGGGTGCCGGCGACCCGGACGAGCGCGAGCGCATCTACCGGCTGCGGAAGACCTGCGAGGAAGGCGTGATCTCGGCCCAGCTGGTCGAGAAGGAGGACGCGCTCGAGAATGCGGAGCTCGCGTCCATCGTCGAGTTTCGCGGCGAGCAGATGCCGCTGCGCGCGGCGCAGGCCAAGCTGGCCGTGCTGACGGCGTACGCCGACCGCGAAGAGCTCGGCGACCTGACCATCGAGTCGTCGGCCAGGCTGAACGACGAACGGCTCGAGCTGCTGCAGGCGATCGAGTCGCTGTCGGCGGACATCTCCGGCGAGCCCGATTCGGTCGCGCGGAGCGAGGACGAAAAACGAATCTCGTTGCGCCAGCTCGCGGAGGTGCTCGCCGACGCCGTCGGGCTGCTCGACGAGACGTACGCGGCGCAACGTGAGAAGTGGTTCGAGCGCTTGCTCGGCCCCGATCGGACGCCCTTGCCGGCCTCGGCGCACGCCGCGTACATGCGCCGCCTGTCGCCGCTCGACGGCATCTACACGAAGGACAAGGCCACCGAGATCTGCCTCGACACGCTGAAGGCGCTCGGCTTCGACCTCGCGGCGGATCCGAACATCAAGCCCGATCTCGAGGATCGCCCGCAGAAGAACCCGCGTGCGTGCGTGATCGCGTCCGACCCGCCCAAGGTCGTCCATCTGATCACCCGCGCGCAGGGCGGCCTGCACGACTACCAGGCCTTCCTGCACGAGGCCGGACACGCGCTGCACTACGCCGGCTGCGACGCGTCGCTTCCGTATACCTTCCGCCGCATCTCGCGCGACCACGCGCTCACCGAGATCTACTCGTACATCGTGGAGGAGATCTCCTACGAGCCCGGCTGGCACGCGCTCCACTTCGGGCTCTCCGACGCGGAGGCGCATGAGAACGCGCAGGCGACGACGTTCATGAACTCGCTCCTCTTCCGCCGCTACACGGCGAAGCTCCACTTCGAGATCGACTTCTGGTCGCGGTTCGCCTCCGACGGCGGGACGCCGGAGGGCTACGCGGAACGGCTGACCGAGGCGACGACGCTTCGCTACCGGAGCGAGAACTACCTGGCCGACATGGACTCCGGCTTCTACTCGGCCGACTACCTCCGGGCCTGGATCCGCAACGCGCAGCTCCAGGAGTACCTGACGAAGGAGATCGGCGAGGACTGGTGGCGCAGCCCGCAGACCGGCGACCTGCTCCGGGGACTCTTCTTCGAGGGCGCGAAGCCGACGAGCGAGGAGATCGCCGAACGCCTCGGCTACAACCCGCTCGACGTCCGGCCGCTCGTGGCGCGCTTCAAGGACGCCGCCTCCTGGGCCTGAGCGGCGCATGCTCAAGTCGCTGATCGCGAAGCTCAAGCGCTTGTGGGGCAGCAGCGGCCAGGGTAAGGACATCGCGGCCGAGGCCCTGGAGCAACGGCGAGCAGCCGAGCAGGATTACGACCTGTACGGCGGCGGGCCGCACTGATTTCTGCGTTCGGGTCTTCACACTCTCTTAACAACACGCAATCCTGCCTCAGCAGGCCGCGAGTTACGGTCTCATCGTGCGCGGGGTAGGCGGAGACAGGGTTCGATCGGGTCTGCACCTGTCCGCGTGCGTTCTGAACCTCTCTCTCGTCCTCGCGCTCGAGGCCGGCTCGCCTCCTGCTGCCATGCACGGCAGCAGACCCCTCTCGTAGGGAACCGGGTTCTCTGCGCGCACCCGAAGGGCGCCGACAGGCGCCCTTCGTCTATGCGCGGCGCAGGATGGAGATCACCGTCGCGCCGGCCGGCCTCGTCTCCACGAGCTCGAACGGCCGCGTGACGTCGGTGTCGGCGAAGAGCTTCTTGCCGGCGCCGAGCACGACGGGGAACACCATCAGGTTCAGCTGGTCGACGAGCTCGTTCGCGATCAGCCCCTGGACGACCTGCGCGCTGCCCGCGACGAGGATGTCGCCCTCGTACTGAGCCTTCAGCTCCGTGACCTTCTGGGCCAGATCGCCGCTCAGCACCGTCGTGTTGTCCCAGGTCGGGTTCTCGAGCGTGCGGGAGACCACGTACTTCGGCATCGAGTTCATCTTCTCGCCGAACGGGTTGTCGTTCATCGACGGCCACGCCTTCGCGAAGCCCTCGTACGTGACGCGCCCGAGCAGCTGCGCGTCGGCAGCCGTCAGCTCGTCCATCTTGAACCTGTCGCCGTCGGCGCCCCGGTCGAACTGGAACGCCCAGCCGCCGCGCGGGAAGGTGTCCTTCTCGGCGCCGCCCGGGTCCTGCATCACGCCGTCGACGGTGATGAACTCGGTTACGACCAGCTTGCCCACGGTGTCCTCCTTAGTCGGTCTCGCAGTAAAGACGGGCCTGCGGGCCGAAACTCACCTGTGGCTACGCCTGGGCGTACGTCTCCGCCGCGTGGGGCTCGAACTCGAACGCCTCGAACGGCTCGTCGCCGACGATCTCCGCGTCGTGTCCGGGCTCGATCACGTACACGTCACCGCGACCGAGCTCCAGAACCGTGCCGTCCTCGTGCGTCACGCGCATCTGGCCGTTCCTGACCATGCCGATGTGCCGGAGCTGGCACGAGTCCGTGCCGACGATCGGCTTGATGCACTCCGACCACCGCCAGCCCGGCTGGAGCACGAGGCGAGCCGCGGCGGTTCCACCGACGTGGACAACGTCCACCTTCGACTTGTCCGGCGTCCGGGTCTCGTCCGGCGAGTCGAAGTTGCGCTTCTCGACACCTGCCATGGGAACCTCCTGAGTCGGGTGACGCTGACTATGCCACGACTGCCGTGGCTAGCCTGGCCCGATGCGCCGCGCGAGCCTGCTCGCCGTTCTCGCCTGCCTCTCGCTCGCAGCGCTCGCGGGCTGCGGCGGCGCCGAGAAGTCGGCGACGAGCACGACCGTGCCGACGACCACCACGCCGCTGCCGCGTCCGAAGCCAAGACCGTCGTCCACGCTCGTCACGGTCCGGGTCGTCGACGGCGACACGGGCACGTCGGTGCCTGACACAGCGGTGACGGTGAAGGGAGCCGTCCGTCGGACACCCGTCGCGTTCGCCATGCGCGCACCGCGCCTCGCGAACGTCGCCCTCTGGGCGCCCGGATACGAGGCGCGCACGATCGCGGTGGCGTTCGAGAAGCAACGGCGCGTCGTTCTCCGTCTCTACCGGCGTGACGGCCAGTGGCCGATGTACGGCGCCGACCCCGCCCGGTCGCAGTCGGCTCCCGCGGGCGTCCGGCTGCGGCCGCCGTTCCGGATTGCGTGGGCGCGGAGCCTGGGCGGCCTCGTCGAGTTCCCCGCGGTCGTGTCCGACGGGATCGCGTACGTCGACAACTACTACGGCACGCTCTCTGCTCTCTCCATGGCGAACGGGCACGTGCTCTGGCGCAGGTCGCTCGGCGCGATCCGGGAGGCGTCCTCGCCGGCCGTCGACGGCGACACAGTCGTCGCGCACTCGCGCGGAGGGCGCGTGTTCGTCTTCGACCGGATCTCGGGCAAGGAGCTGTGGTCGTGGCCGACCTCGGGCCAGATCGAGTCGTCACCGGTCGTCGTCGGCGGGGTCGACTACTTCGGCGACGCGGCCGGCAACGTCTACGCGCTCGATCTCCGCAGGCACCGTCTGCTCTGGCGCTACGGCGACGGCTGCAAGATCACGGCCAGCGCCGCCGTCGTCGGCGGGACGGTGTATCTCGGCGACTACTGCGGCCGGCTCGTCGCGCTCCGTGCTGCGACCGGCAGCCTTCGCTTCGCCGTCTCGGCCGGCAGCCCGGTTTACGGCACCTCCGCGGTCGCGAACGGCCGCGTCTTCGTCCCGTCACGCGACTCGGGGGCGCTCGTCGCGTTCACGACCTCGGGGCACGAGCTGTGGAGCGTGTCGACGGGCGCGTACGTCTACGGCGCACCGGCCGTCTCGGGCGGCCGAGTCTTCTTCGGCTCGTATAACGGGACGCTCTACTGCGTGTCGGCGGCGACCGGACGCATCCAGTGGACGGCGTACGCGGGCGGGTCGATCTCCGGCTCGCCGACCGTCGTCGACGGGATCGTCTACGCGGGCAGCTTCGGGCACCGGATCATCGGCGTGAACTCCGCGACCGGCAGGACCGTCTTCACCTTCCCGCACGGCGAGTACGTGCCGGTGTCCGGCAACGCCGGCCGGCTCCTGCTGCACGGCTTCTCCACGATCTGGGCCGTCGAGCCGCGGCGCTAGCCGGCAGCCGGCTGCGGCTGAGCTGTCGGTGTCTCGCGCCCGAGGAGCGCGGCGCCCGCGGCGGTCAGCGCCACGGTCACGAGAGCGGCCGTGATGATCGCGCCGCCGACCCCTGGGCTGATCACGTGCTCCTGGAAGCCGAGCGCGACGACTGCCGCGGGGACGCCGAGCTGAGACGTCGCGACGAGGGCGGCGCCCGGCGGCTGGCTCGTGAGACGCGCGACGACGAAGCGGATGCCCACGTTCAGCCCGACGAGCGAGGCCGCGAGCCCGACGAGCGACGGCTCCGAGGCGATCGCGCGCAGGTCGATCTTCGCGCCGAGCACGACGAAGAAGAGCGGCACGAACAGCCCCTGCGCGACACCCGTGACCTGGCGCGAGAAGCGTTTCGGCCCGCCGAGCCACGCAGCCATGAGGCCGACCGCGAAGCCGGCGATCAGGATGCTCGTCCCGATCAACGTCGCGAGCCACGCAAGGGCGAACAGGATGAGCAGCGACAGCCGCAGGTCGAGCGCCCACTCGTTCCTCTTCGAGAGGCCACGCAAGGTCCGCACGATGCCGTGCCGCCGCACGCCGCTCGCGACGACGAGGATCACCACGGCGCAGGCGACGACGGCGATCGTCCCGAGGACGGAGCGCGCGGCGCGACCCGGCTGGAGTACGAGCGGCACCGCGACGATGCTCGCCACGTCCGCGACGGTCACCTGCGCCAGGACCGTCAGGGCGGCCGCCCGCTGGAGCAGTCCCGCCTCGTCGAGGATCGGCAGCGCGATTGCCGCCGAGCCGGTTGCGAGGAGCAGCGCGAACACGGCGGGATGGTCGGCTCCGTGGAACCGGCTGAGCAGGAAGCCACCGGGGATCGCGAGCGCCGCCACGAGCCCGGCCGCGATCGACCCTTTCCGGATGCTGCCGAGGAGCGCCCGGTTGCGGAGCGGCACGTGCATCCCGGCGGAGAACATGAGCATCGCGAAGCCGACGTTCGCGAGGAACTCGACGGTGGCGTTCGTCGTGTCGACCCAGCGGAACCCGGTCCGGCCGATCACGATCCCGGCAATGATCTCGCCGACGACGACGGGGAACAGCGAGGGGCTGCAGGCCGAGAGCACCGGCCCGAGCAGACCGACGCAGACGATCAGTGCCAGGATGCCAAAGCTCACCGGCGGAGCCTACGACCGGCGACGGCTCCCCGCGCGACAAACTCCTTACGCGATCCTCAGGTCGATCTCAGTCCGCCGTGCTGGGATGGGAGAGTGCGGCGCCTCGTGGGGATCGCGACGTTGCTGGCGGCCGGCGCCGCAGCACTTGTCGTTGCCGAGCTTGCGTCGGGACACCCGGCGCTCGCCGGAACGATCTCGTACTCGTCGTTCCGCTCGAAGTCGCTCGGCGGCAGCGACCACTACTCCGTCTATCTCCCCGCGGGCTACGGCGTGGGCTCGACGCGCTACCCGGTCGTCTACTTCCTGCACGGGCTGCCCGCGAGCCCGACTGCGTACAGGTCGATCCAGCCGGTCGTCCAGGCGCTCGAGCAGACCGGTCGGGAGGCGATCGTGATCGGCGTCCAGGGCGCGCGGAACGGCGACACGGATCCGGAGTGGCTCGACTGGGGGCCGGGTCGGAACTGGGAGACGGCGACGGCGAAGGAGCTGGTCGGTGTCGTGGACACCCGCTACCGCACGATCGCGAGCCGGAGCGGGCGCCTGCTGCTCGGCATCTCGGGCGGCGGCTACGGCGCCACGCTGATCGGCTTGCACAACCCGGGCACGTACTCGGTGATCGAGTCCTGGAGCGGCTACTTCCATCCGACGAACCCGGCCGGGACGGCGCCGCTCGACCTCGGATCGGCGGAAGCGAACGACTGGGCGAGCGCGCACACCCTTCTCCCGCGGCTGAAGCGGTTCCTCGACGGCTACGGGGGCAAGGGGTACTTCGCGTTCTACGTCGGCACGAACGACAACCTGTTCCGTGCCGAGAACGAGCAGTTCTACGCCGAGATCCGCAAGGCGGGGATCAACCGGGTCGTGTTCCGGCTCTACGACGGCGCGCACGGCTGGAGCCTGTGGTCGCAGCACGCTGCGGCCTGGCTCGGGAACGGTCTCGCGGCCGCGGCGCAGCCGACGACGACCGGCTGACCGCGGGCTCAACCGGCCGACTGCCGGATTCGACCTCTTTCCATCGTCCATACAGACGATTGCCGGGATGCGGCTCCGCCGCGACCCTGGAGCCATGCGCGGACCCGCCCGGTGGTTCGACCGCCTCCGTGGGCGCTGGCTGACGATGTGGATCGCCGGCGTCACGACCGCGATCGTGGCGATCAGCGGCGGGCTCATCGGCACCTACCACTACCTCGACAACTACTGGCTCTACCGCGGCTTCGCGCCGCCGAAGGATCCGGCGTTCGTGACCGCGAAGGGCACGTTCACGTCGTTCACCGTGTCGAGCAGGGCGCTCGGCGGCCGCAGCCAGCCGGTCGACGTCTACCTGCCGCCCGGGTACTCGTCCCATCCGGCCGACCGCTATCCGGTCGTCTACCTGCTGCACGGTTTCCCCGGCGTTCCGTCGAGCTATTTCAAGACCGTGCGGCTGGGCGTGGTGGAGGACGTCCTGCTGGCGAAGCACCTCATGCGGCCGGTCATCCTCGTGGCGCCGTTCGGCTCGACCGGCGTGTTCACGGACAAGGAGTGGGCGAGCGGCATCCACCGCCACGAGGGCTGGGAGACCTTCGTCGCCCGCGACGTCGTGAACGCCGTCGACGCACGCTTCCGGACGATCCGGGCCGGCTGGGCGCGCGCGCTCGTCGGGCTGTCCGAGGGCGGCTACGGATCGCTCAACATCGGCGCGCACCATCCCGGCGAGTTCAAGGTGCTGGAGAGCTGGTCCGGGTACGAGGTCGCGGACAACATCGACTCGATCTTCGGCCGGAAGCTCGCACTGCTGCGGGCGAACAGCCCCGAGCTGACCTTCCCGAAGGTCTCGCACGCGCTTCGCACCGCCGGCACGTACGTCTGGTTCTACTCCGGCACGAAGGACAACCTGCTCGGCCAGAACGAGCGCTTCGCCGGCGAGCTCGCGAAGCTGCGGATCCCTTTCCACTTCTACGTCGTGCGCGGCGGGCACGACTGGCGTATCTGGCGCGGCCAGGCGTCACGGGCGCTCCTCGCCGCGGACGAGCATCTCCTGCCCTCGCGGGTCCCGCTGCATGCGTAGGGTCCTGCACGACGCGGCGATCCTCGCCGGCGTCGTTCTCGGCCTGGCGCTGTGCGTCTCGGCGACCGGGCTGCTCTACTCGTTGCGCGGGCCTTCGCTGCCCGGTCCGGTGATCAGGGACGCGCTGCCGCTCGACGAGCTCCCGCGTCATGACGGCGTGCCGCTCCTGCTCTTCGTCCTGGTCTGGGGGACGGTCGGCGCGCTGCTGGCCGCGATGGCGCGTGTGCTTCGGGCCGAGCGGCTGGTGGCGGCGGTGCTGCTCGCGCTCGGCGTGTGGGGATGGACGTACGCGAGCGCCGGCGTCTCGATTCTCGTCGTCCGGCAGATCCCGGCGCACGACGCGTTCGCCGACGCCGCGCACCTGCGGGCCGTCTACCTGCCGGCGGCGCTCGCCGCGCTCGCGGGCGCAATGCTCGGCCGGTCGCGCGCGACTGCCCGGCCGCGCGCGCCGTTTCTGATCGCGGCGCTCGTCGCCGCGACCGGCGCGATCAGCGTGCTCGACGGGATCCTCCCGGCCCGTCCCGACACGCTGCTGGCGCAGCTCTCGCTCGCGCGCGTCACGCCGGTGGCGAGCGCGCTGGTCGCGCCGCTCGGACTCGCGCTGCTGCTGGTCGCGCGCGGGCTCGCTCGACGCAAGCGGCGCGCGTACCACGCGGGCGTCGTCCTTCTCGTCGGGCTCGCGGTGCTGCACGAGCTGCACCGCTTCGACTACGGCGCCGTCGCGGCCGCGCTCGTCGCCGTCCTGCTCGTCGCGCGGCGCCAGGCCTTCGACGCGCCGGGCGACCCGGACGCGAGGCCGCGGCTGCTGCTCCGTGCCGCCGGCCTCGTCGTCGCGCTCTACGTGTACGGCGCGATCGTGCTCTGGACGAACCGGATCGAGGCCGACCAGCCGTTCACGCTGCGCTTCTCGCTCGACGAGACGACCCGGGCGCTCGCCGGACTCAGCCTCGGCGGGTCGCCTCACCTCGCGGACGGCTTCGGAGCCTGGTTCCCGATCTCCGTCTTCGTCGCCGGGCTGGCAGCGGCTGCATGGCTGCTCCTCGCGTGGCTCGGTCCGTGGCGCTATCGCCTCGCCCAGGAGGCGCGTGAGCGCGAGCTCGCGCGGTCGCTCGTCGCAGCGTGGGGGGCGGACACGCTCGCGCCCTTCGCGCTGCGCGGCGACAAGTCGTACTTCTTCAGCGAAAGCGAGCAGGCGTTCCTCGCCTACTCCGTCGTGCGCGGCGTCGCGATCGTCTCGGGAGACCCGATCGGCCCGCCCGGCGAGATCCGGCCGCTCGTCGAGCGCTTCCTCGTGTTCGCGCGAGAGCGTGACTGGCGAGTCGCGATCCTCGGCGCGTCCGAGCGGCTGCTCGACGTGTACGCGCTCCACGGCTTCCGCGCGCTCTACCACGGCGACGAGGCCGTCCTCGACGTCCAGACGTTCTCGCTCGACGGCCGGCCGATCCGCAAGGTGCGCCAGTCGGTGACGCGCCTGCGCCGGGCCGGCTACGGCGTCGAGGTGCTGCGGCCGCGCGAGATCGGCGACGAGCTGCGGCGCGACCTCGAGCGGATCGCGAGCGCCTGGCGCGGGAGCGAGCCGACGCGGGGGTTCGTGATGGCGCTCGACGCGCTCTTCCGGCTCGACGACGAGGACGCCGTTTTCGTCGTCGGCCGCGACCCGGACGGCACGCCCGCCGGCTTCCTCCACTTCGCCGTCGTGCCCGCTTCCGGCGCCCTCTCGCTGTCCTCGATGCCGCGCCTGCGGACGACGCCGAACGGGTTCAACGAGTGGCTGATCTGCGAGACGGTCGACTGGGCGCGCGAGCACGGCCTCACGACGCTGTCGCTGAACTTCGCACCGTTCGCGGCGCTGCTCGCGCCGGAGGCGACACTGAGCCGGTCGCAGGCCGTCCAGCGCCAGGCGCTGCTCGCGCTCAAGGGGCGGTTCCAGCTCGACAACCTCCTGCTCTTCAACCGCAAGTTCTTCCCGGCCTGGCAGCGGCGGTTCGTCGTGTACGAGCGCCGGCGCGACCTCCCGCGGATCGGCATCGCGGCGCTCGCGGCCGAGGCGTATCTGCCGTTCTCCGGCCGCGGGCGCGCGGCGTGACCGGGAGCGAGGCGGTCGGGCTCTGCCTGGCGCTGCTCTCGTCGTGCTGCCTGAGCTGGGGCTTCTTCCGGCAGCACGGCACTGCCTCGGCGCTCCCGCCGCTGTCGGTGCGGCGACCACTCGCGTCGCTTCGGGCGCTGTTCTCGGACCTGCGCTGGGTCGTCGGATTCGCGGTCGGTCTGGCCGGCTGGGCGCTCTACGTGGCGGCACTCCGGCTCGCGCCGCTCTCGCTCGTCCAGGCGGTGTCGGCGGGAGGGATCGGGGTGCTCGCGCTGCTCGTCGTGCGGACGAGCGGCGTGCGCTTGCATCGCGCGGAGTGGGGAGGGGTGGGTGCGGCAACGGCCGGACTGGCGCTGCTCGGGGTCTCGCTCTCGGGCGGCGCCGGTTCGGCCGGCCACCACGGCTCGGCGGAGGCCGTGGCGCTCTGGGCAGCGGTGTCGGTGGTGCTCGCCGGGCTCGTCGTAGGCCCGGTCGCGCCACTGCTCGTCGGCGGCGCCGGCTTCGGGATCGCGGCGGGCGTGCTCTATGCCGCCGGCGACGTCGCCACGAAAGCCGCTGTCGGTGGAGGCGTCGCCGTGCTGTTCACGCTCGTCGTCCTCGCCTGTCACGGGCTCGGCTTCGTGACGCTGCAGCTCGGCTTCCAGCGAGGCGGCGCGCTCGCCACGGCCGGACTCTCGACGCTAGCGCTGAACTCGCTGCCGATCGTTGCGGGGGCCACGGTCTTCGGCGAGAGCCTCCCCGGCGGCGCGCTCGGCCTGCTGCGCCTGGTCGCATTCGCGTGCGTCGTCCTCGGGGCCGCGCTTCTGTCGAGAGTCGACGGCGCGCCGACCGACGGCGCGGTTCACCGATCCGGGTTCGCGGGTACGAAGGAGGCATCACACGATCTGCTGATGGCGGAAAGATGAACAGAACTGGCATACGGCCACTCGTTTTCGAGGAATCGGGCGTGTACGTCCTCACGGCCTCGCTGTCGGCTTCACGCACGGCGCGGGGGACACTCGCCGGTGTGAGGGAGCTGGCGCGCGACGGCGAGCTGCTCTTCATCGCCCAGCTCCTCACGGCCGAGCTCGTCAGCAACGTCCTCCGCCATTCGAATCTCAAACCGGGCGAGGAGTTCCTGCTCGGGATCGAGTGCGACGAGCACACGCTCACGGTCGAGGTGACGGATGCAGGCGTCGGCTTCAACGCGCTCCTGCTGCTGCGTGAGTACGCACTCTCGGGCGCCCACCATCGCGGGCTCGCGCTGATCGATGCGCTCGCCGACCGCTGGGGGTTCCGGTCCGGCCCTGGCTGCCGCGTGTGGTTCGAGCTCGATCTCGTCCCGGGGCGCCGCCCGTGGCGAGGCCGCGAGCCGATCCCGGCGAACGCATGAGCGGCCGCGAAGAACGCCTGGCCCGGAACGAGGCGATGTTCCGGGTGATCAACGAGCGGCTCGAGTCGCGCATCCAGACGTTCACGGACGGCGAAGCAGCGCTGACGATCCTCTGCGAGTGCGCCGACGCCGACTGCACCGACCGCATTCGCCTCTCGCCGGATACGTATGCAGCGGTGCGCGAGGACGGCCGCCAGTTCATCGTCCGCCCCGGGCACGAGTGCCTCGACATCGAGGAGGTCGTCGAGGGAAACGACGAGTACGAGGTCGTCCGCAAGCGCGGCGTGGCCGGCCAGGTCGCCGAGCAACTCTCGGACGAGCCGTAGTTTCGCTCGCTATAAATCGTGATACGATCGACAGCGAGCAGGCTGGTGCGGCTGCCTCCTGGACAGCGCCTGACGACGTCCTCCTTGGCGGGGGCAGCCGGCCTCCTGCGGCGGGTCCCTCGGAGGCCTCGATCCCGGCCTTTGACGGTCGGAAAAGCATCTGGCGTGAACCCTCCGATGAGGGGTTTCGCACGGCGGTTGTGAGGCCGATAGCGGGCTATATCAGCGCGTAGCCTGGGTGCTGCGGGCGACAACCCGGAAGGATGTGAGAAGTCAAATGACCTTCTCCGATTGCTTCGACTTGCTCAGGTGGGCGCGCAAGCGCCAGGAGGGCCAGACGATGGCGGAATACGCCGTCGTGCTCGGTGTCATCACTCTCGCCGTCGTCGGTGTCTTCACCGCGCTCGCGGGCGGCGTTTCTGGCGCCATCAGCACCGTCACAAGCCGGATCTAGGCTCTGACGCTCGACCCGTTCTACGCGGGCCGGGCGTGAGTGCCCCGTGCCGGGATCGGCTCGGCTTGCGTCCTCGTCGCGTGCGGCGGCGCCCGGTGCAGTACCGCAACATCGTCGGCAAGGTCGCGCAAATAGTTCACCGCAGCTGATCGTCCCTGTACGCACGGCCGCAGCGGCTCTCGGAGAACAAAGCGGCGCGAAGTCGCAGACTTCGCGCCGAGAGAGGCGCATACGGGATTCGAACCCGTGCCGCCGCCGTGAGAGGGCGGTGTCCTAGGCCACTAGACGAATGCGCCCGGCCCGAACAGTCTAGCGTCGCCCGCCCAGGCTCAGTCCAGGACGAAGCCGACCACGACCCGATCGACCTTGCCGAGGGCGAAGAAGAAATCGGTCACACGCTTGCCGGGGAGCAACGACCCGACGTGGCATTCGCCGAGCTTCGGCGAGCCCGAGCACTGGACGTGCGGCACCCTGGCGTGCACCTGCGCCCACGTCGAGCCGACGCCCGCGCCGGACGGCGTTTGCTCTCGCGCGGAGGTCGTCACGATCGAGGTGACCGTGTCGTTCTGCTGGAAGTCGATCTTGTAGCCCGGGTAGCGGAACTCGGTGTACGGGCCGAACTCGTTCTTCCCGTGGACGACCTTCGCCGGCTTGCCGCGCTTGGCGCGCACCTGCGCCTGTGTCATGCCGAGGTTCACGCCGCCGATGCCGCGGTTGATCACGATCGTCGCGCCGGCCGTGCCCGAGAGAGCGAGCGCGCACGTGGCCGCGAGGCCGACCGCCGCGAGCCGCCTCACGCCGGTGCTACCGGCGGGACAGGCGCGGGCGGCGGGACGGGCGCGAACGGCGTGGGAGGTGCCGGCGGGGCCGGCTGTACCACGACGGCGAGGGGGCTCGAGTGCGGGTACCGGTCGGTGAGGCTGAAGATGTACGCGTTCAGCTGTGCGCTGTAGCCGATCGCGTACGCGCCGGTCTCCTGCAGACCCGACGGTGCCCGGCCCAGGATCAGCGCGTAGAACCAGATCATGACCGAGCCGATGAGCAGCACCCAGCCGAGCGCCGAGTTGACGAGAAACGCCGGCAAGGCGAGGACGAACTTGAAGCCTGTGATCCAGCGGTTCTGACGCTCCTGCGCCTCGATGTGCACGTCGACCGGGTAGCTCCCCGGCGCACCGACGAAGCCCGGGAACGGGTTGCCGATCACCCAGAAGAACGCGCCCACGTGTGCGCTGTAGCGGACGAACGCCGACAGGAAGCGCGCGAGCGGCTTCGCCGGCCGGCCCATGATCAGCGTGAAGAACCAGTTCGCGATCGCGGCGAGGTAGGCGGCGACCATCCAGAGCAGCAGCCAGAAGATGTGCGGGAACGCGAGCGGCAGCCGGAAGAACACGGTCAGTCGCGAGCGCTTCAGGTCGTCGGAGTTCGCGACCTGCGGGCGCCCTTCCGGATCGGGCGGCTCGAGCTGCGCTTCGCGCAGGAAGACCTGCGGGTCCGAGTTCGGATACTTGTCCGTGAGCAGGAACAGGTAGGCGTAGACCTGCGCCGTGTAGGCGAGCGCCCAGGCGCTGAAGTCCCGCAGCCCGCGCGGAGAGCGTCCTCGGGCGAGCGACGAGAACCAGTTCAGAATCGACATCAGCCCCATCGCGCCGCCGGTCGAGAAGCCGCGGCCGCCGCTGCTCACCGAGCCGCCGCCCGACAGGACGCCGGAGACGATGAACGCCGGGAAGGCGAGGAAGAAGCGGAATCCGGTCACCCACCGGTTCTGCCGCTCCGGCGGGTCGATCTGCACGTCGACGGCGTAGGCGCTCTGGTCGCTACCCACGTAGAAGGGCGGGTAGGGGTTCGCGGCCAGGTACAGGTAGGCGAAGAACTGCGTTGCGTACCGCACGTAGCCGGCGAGGAAGTCGTGCAGGCCTTTCGGCGACGTGCCCGTGAACAGGGTCGCGAACCAGTTGACGATCGCGACGAAGAAGGCGCCGATCGAGAACAGCCCGAGCCAGAAGAAGTGCGGGATCGCGAGGATCAGCCGGAAGAAGACGGTGACACGCGAACGCTGCAGATCGTCGGTGACGACGAGCCGGACGGGATGTTGAGACGGCGGTGTCGCCACCACGGCGAGCCTACCCGCTGGGCTCCGGAGTCTCAACCTCGGTCTTTTTCATCTCCTCACGGGCCGGCGAGACGAGCCGCTTCCAGCGCAAGGTGCGCGCCATCAAGGCCAACGCGACGATCCCGAGCAGGACGTTGAACACCGTCAGCGCGATCTGCATGCCGACGCTGAAGCTGATCAGCCGGCTCTTCGCCACCGGCTCCTTGCGGAACACGTAGACGATCAACCCCTGCTGGGTGCCGACGCCGCCGGGCGTGAACGGCAGCAGCGTCGAGAGGCTCTGCACCGCGAGCACGAGCGCGGTCGTGGAGGCCGTCGCCGGCAGATGGAACGCGCGGAGGAACGCCCAGACCGTCGCCGCGCGCAGCACCCACGAGAGCGCCTGCCACGTGATCACGCCCGTTGCGAACTTCCGCGGCTGCTTGAGGATCGCGAAGCCGGCCGCGACGCGCTTCTTGAACGCCGGCACGCGCCGCGCGTAGATGACGACGAGCAGGACGAGCACGACGATCCACACGACCCCGATCGCGATCGCCGGCTGCGGGTGCTCGAGCGGCCAGTGCCAGTCGATCGCCGGCAGCTTCGGCAGGACGTCGAGACCGGGGAGGACGTTCTGTGTCAGCGCCCAGATCAGCACGCCCGCCGCCACGACCGTGTCGAAGAGCGTTTCGACGAGCAGGGTCGGCGTCAGTGTCGCGTAGGTCGAGCCTTCGATCCGGGAGTGCGTGAGGACGAGCTTGAGGACGTCGCCTGCGCGTGCGGGCGCGACCGAGTTCAGCCCGACGCCCGCGACGTAGGCGCCGAAGATCGGCAGGCGCTTGATCTCGACCTTCGGGAACGAGGCCTGCAGGATGTTGCGCCAGGCGAGTCCGCGGCACCACAGGCGCGAGAGGTGGAACGCGAGGCCGATCCCGAGCCAGGCCCAGCCCACCTGCGCGAGCTGGCCGAGGAACGTCCTGCCCGCGTCGACGACCTGCGACATCCCTCCGAGGATAGGCCCCGGCCCGCCTGATCGCGGCTTGCTTTTGGCTACGCTTCCGACGTCATCGAGAACGAGTAACTGGTTGCGTGGCATCGCCTTCAGTACGCGTTCGTGATTTGTTTGAGGAGGTGTCATGGCAACCGGAACCGTCAAGTGGTTCAGCGACTCCAAGGGCTACGGCTTCATCACGCCCGCCGACGGAGGCGCTGATCTCTTCGTCCACTTCTCGGGCATCTCGGGCAGCGGCTTCAAGACGCTCGCCGAAGGTGCGAAGGTCGAGTTCGAGCCGACGCAGGGCCCCAAGGGCCTGCAGGCGACGAACGTCGTCCCGCTCGAGGGCTGAGCGTTCCATTGCTGCCGGGCGTCCGATTTTTCGGGCGCCCGGTTTCTTTTTGGGCTAGCCCAGGTTGCGGAGCCGGGGTAGCGCCTGCGCGACGAGCTCGCCCTGCTCTTCCGCCCGGCCGGCGGTCAGCATCACGATCACGTCGGCGATCCCGATCGCGACGAAGCTCTCCACCGTCTGGGCGAGCGCCTCCGCGTCGCCGTCGAAGCGCAGTTGCACCGATCTCCGGATCTCCGCCGGATCGCGACCGACATCGGCGCAGTGCCGGTCGAGCACGCCCGAGAGCCGCGCGACCTCGGCCGGGTCACCGCCGGCAGCGTTCCAGACGTCTGCGTGCTCGGCGACGACCCGCAGCGTCTTGCGCTCGCCCGAGCCGCCGATCCAGATCGTCGGGTGCGGCCGCTGGACCGGCTTCGGATTCGCAATGGCGCCGTCGAGGCGGTAGTAGCGGCCCTCGAAGTCGCTCCGTTCCTCTGTCCAGAGCAGCTTGATCATGCGGCACGCCTCGTCGAGTCGGGCAATGCGCCGCCCTGCGGTGCCGAACTCGAGGTCGAGCATGGTGTGCTCGATCTCGCCCAGCCGCGCCCAGGCCGAACTCGAGCCGGCCGCCGGAGACATGGTCGACCGTGACCGCCGCCTTGGCCAGCACTGCCGGGTGCCTGTACGTGTTGCCGGTGACCATGCAGCCGATGCGCACCCGCGACGTCGCCTCCGCCATCGCCGCCAGCAGCGTCCAGCCCTCGAAGACGTCGAGCTCGGGGTCGCCGCCGATGCCGGCGAAGTGGTCGAAATCCCAGCAGTGGTCGAAGCCGCCTTCGTCCGCGATACGCCAGACGTCGCGCAGCTCCTCGATCGTCGTCCCCTGGCCGGAGAGCTTGAGCCCGAAGCGAAGGTCGTGCGTCATGACGAGAGCGTAGTGATCGGGATCCCCGGGTACGTCGCAGTCATGGCGACACAGACCCACACAGTGATGTACGACGCCGACGGGCACGAGACCGACGACCAGGCGCAGGCAGTGCGCGGCGAAGTCGTGGAGCTCGACGAGGACGGCACCGTCGTCCGCCGCTTCCCGGATTTGTCCTGGCGGGTCGACGAGCGCGCGGTCGAAGGCGACGCCGGCGAGACGGCGACGCGCCGGGGAGCCCGGCAGTAGACGTCACCGAGCTCGACGACCGGCTCGGATCCGCCCTCGAGCGCGTCGTCGTCGGCCACCATCGGCGCAGGCTGCGGAAGCTCGACAGGCTCGGCGCGCTCGACGCACCGGCCGGTGGCTACGCGGCCGCAGGGGCGCCTCCTCGTCCCGGCAACCGCGTGGACGTGCTCGTGGACGGCGAGAACGCGCTGCCGGAGATCGCCGCCGAGCTGCGGCGGGCTCGGTCGCACGTCCACCTCGCCGGCTGGTTCTTCTCACCCGGATTCAGGCTGGAGCGGGGCGGACCGGGGCTGCGCGAGCTGCTCGCCGACCTGGCGGGTCGCGTCGACGTCCGGGTGCTGAGCTGGGCCGGATCGCCCCTGCCGCTCTTCCACCCGGATCGCGCGCAGGGTCGCGACCTGCGCGAGGCGCTGACGAAGGGAACCCGCGTGCAGTGCGCGCTCGACGACCTCGAGCGGCCGATGCACTGCCACCACGAGAAGCTCGTCGTCGTGGACGACCGCGTCGCGTTCGTCGGCGGGATCGACCTGACGGACTACGCCGGCCGCCGCTTCGACCGGCGTGACCATCCTGTCCGCGACGGCGTCGGCTGGCACGACGCGGCCTGCAGGCTCGAAGGACCTGCGGTGCACGACGTCGCGGCGCACTTCCGGCTGCGCTGGGCCGAGGTCGCGGGTGAGGAGCTCCGCGAGCCGCCGGTGCCGGAGCCGGCCGGCGAGCACGAGGTGCAGGTCGTCCGCACGGTGCCGGAGCGCATCTACAGCCGGCTGGACGGCGGCGAGTTCGGGATCCTCGAGGCGTACGTGCGAGCCCTCCGCTCGGCGCGGCGACTCGTCTACCTCGAGAACCAGTTCTTCTGGTCGCCGGAGATCGGCGAGATCCTGTGCGAGAAGCTCCGCCGGCCGCCCGCTGACGACTTCCGCCTGCTCCTGCTGCTGCCGGCGAAGCCGAACAACGGCGCCGACCACACGCGCGGCCAGCTCGGGCGGCTCCTCGCCGCGGATGCCGGCAACGGCCGCGTGCTCGCCTGCACGCTGCACCAGCGCGGTAGCGACGACCCGCGACCCGTGTACGTCCACGCGAAGATCGCGATCGTCGACGACGAGTGGCTGACGCTCGGCTCGGCGAACCTCAACGAGCACTCGCTGTTCAACGACACGGAAATGAACGTGTGCGCGTGGGACGCGGCGCTCGCGCGCTCGACGCGGCTCACGCTCTGGGCCGAGCACCTCGAGCGCGCAGCCGGCGAGCTCGCCGCGGTCGATGCCGCGACCGCAGTCGACGAGCTCTGGCGGCCGCTCGCGGAGGAGCAGCTCGCGCGACGCCGCGCGGGCCGGGAGCCGACGCACCGTCTCCAGCGCCTCCCGCACGTCTCGCGCCGGACAGCCGCGCTCAGCGGTCCGGTCGACGGGCTCCTGGTCGACGGATAGGGCTCAAGCCTTCCGGGGGCGGAGCCGATATCCCTCGTATGAGGTACCCCGTTCGAGTCGCAGCCGCCGCTCTCGTCCTCGGCGCGATCGTGCTCTTCGAGTCGTCCGGCGCGGCCGCGACGAACCCGCAGCTCGCCGGCCTCCAGGTCGCGCTCGCGCGGGAAGGGCTCTACCGCGGCGCCGTGGACGCGACCCCTGGACCGATGACCGAAGCCGCGATCCTCCGCTTCCAGGAGCACGCCAGGCTCGTGCCGGACGGGATCGTCGGGCCGAAGACGCGCACCGCGCTCGGCGCCTTCGCGCGAACGCTGTTCGCGACCCGCGTGATGAAGCCGGGCACGACCGGTTGGGACGTCGGCGTGCTCCAGTACCTGCTCGTGCGCCACCGCCTGCTCGCGGCCACGCCGAACGGTCATTTCGGGCCGAAGACGGAGGCTGCAGTGGTCCGCTTCCAGCGCGCCCGGGGACTCGTCCCGGACGGCGTGGTCGGTCCGGTGACAGCTCACGCGCTCTGCAAGCTTGCGGTGTGCTTGTGGTCCCCGGCCAAGGCGCCCGTAGCACAGGCTGTTCCCGTGACGAAGGCTGGCGTCCGATCGTTGCTCGACCGGTGGTCCTCGTACTACGGAGTCGACCAGCACCTCGTCCGCGGGCTCGCGTGGCAGGAGTCCGGCTACCAGGAGTCGGTCGTGTCGAACGCGGGCGCGGTGGGCGTCATGCAGATCACGCCCGAGACGTGGTCGTACGTGGAGACGTTCGTCGTCGGCCACCCCGTCGCGGCAGGCGTCGAAGGCAACGTCCAGATCGGCGTCGGCTACCTGCACTACCTCCTGCAGATGTTCGGCGGGAACACGGCCAAGGCGGTCGCCGCCTACTACCAGGGGCCGGCCTCGGTTTCCGTCTACGGCATCAGCGACGCGTCGCAGGTGTACGTGAACGACGTGCTCGCCCTCGCGCAGCGTCTCTAGTGCGCGTGCCGGCCGCGGAAGTCGGCCCCGAGCCGTAGCCCGAACATCCACCCGCGGGCGAAGCCGACGGCGCCGATGGCGGCGAACGCGACCAGACCGAGGCGGCTGATGCCGTACGTGCTCTCGATCCAGCCGGCCCAGATCCAGCCGATGATCGCGAGAGCGATTCCGAGCGGTAGGAGGAGCCGCTCCCGGCCGGGGAGCACGAAGGCCAGAAGGCAGCCGGGAATCGTGCCGACCGCGGCCCACGCCACGAAGACGACCAGCGCGTAGGCCAGGAGGAAGAACAGCTCCACGCCTCGATTATCGCCGTCCGCCGTCGCGTCGGTCGCGCTCACCGGGGTTTCACGCAGCGCGCCTAGCGTGATCGTCCGTGCCTCGAGACGTGAGCCGCGGAGCAGGTACCAGAAGCCGGCGGCGAACCAGGCAGGTCTACCGAAAGCGCCGTCGGCGCGCGCTCCTGGCCGTCCTCTGCGTCCTGCTCCTGCCGGTTCTCTACTCGTACGTCTCGACGATGACGCAGCCGTCGAGCCTTCCCCTCTCGGTGCGATCCGTCGAGTGGATCCGCGCCAACCACGGCGCCTGGCTCGTCGACACGGTCGAGCATTACTGGTACTCGTGGAACACGCCGGCACCCGGCGGGCCTGCGCTCAGGAAGCTGCCCAGGGTCGGCGTGCAGTCGCCTCTCGTCCGCCCGGTCGTGCGGCAGCGGGCCTATCGGCCGGCGCCGATCGTCCCGCTGATCCGTCCCGCCTTGCCGCGCGAGGGTGTCTGGAACCCGACCGGCCAGCTGGTCGCCGGACAGCCCGGCGTGCTCGTGACGACCTTCCGGCCAGATCGCACGTACCCGCGGGTCGTGGCCTACGTCGCCTGGATCGACCATACGCGGACGCAGCTCGCCCTCTATCCGGGCCGTTACGAGCCGCCGGGAGCCTCCCCTCGCGGGCCGATGGAGGTTCCGCTCGGCCAGCGCCCGAGGCTGCTCGCGACGTTCAACAGCGGGTTCACCTACAACGACGGTCACGGCGGCTTCGCGGTCGACGGGCAGACGGTGACGCCGTTCCGGCAGGGGATGGGAACCGTCGTCGAGTACCTGGACGGCCGAGTCGACGTTCGCTCGTGGTGCTGTGTTCCGAGCCTGCCGCGCTGGCTCGTGCTCGCCCGGCAGAACCTGCCGCTGATCGTCGACAACGGCAGGCCGAACGCGTTGCTCTCCAACGGGAGCCTGTGGGGGAGCACGCTCGGCAACGCCGTGCGCGTGTGGCGCTCCGCGCTCGGCATCGACCGGCACGGAAACCTGATCTACGCGGCCGCCGACCTCCAGACCGCGCAGACGCTCGCGGCGCTGATGATCCACGCCGGCGCCGTCCGGGCGATGGAGCTCGACATCAACCCGGAGTGGCCGAGCTTCAACCTCTACGCCGATCCGGGCGGCATCGGCCCCGTCAAGCTCGTGCCCAACGACCAGCAGTCCGCGTCGCGGTACCTCACTCCCGACGATCGCGACTTCTTCGCCGTCTACCGCCGGACCTCCAACGCGAACGCGACGGTGCCCTTCCGGTGATCGAGTCGGCGGTGGAGCGCCCTGTCGTCACGCCGCGGGGGAGAGCAGGTGTCGCCCGGACGGCGGCGCGGGCGCTTCGAGTTCGCCAGTGGACGAAGAACCTGCTGCTCTTCGCCGGGCTGTTGTTCGCGGCGAAGCTCGGCGATGCCGGGCGGTGGGGAGACGCGTGGCTCGCTTTCGCGGCCTACTGCGCCGCGTCGTCCGCGGCCTATCTCGTCAACGACGTCCACGACGCCGAGCGCGACCGGCTGCATCCGGTCAAGCGGCACCGCCCGGTGGCGGCCGGCCGCATGTCGGTGCGGACGGCGCTCGGGCTCGCCGGGTTGCTTGCCGTCGTCGCCTTCGCGGTCGGTGCGTATCTCGGTCCCTTCTCCGCGCTGCTCCTGGCCGCGTTCGGAGCCGTCCAGCTTTCCTACTCGTTCGCGCTCAAGCGCTTCGCTGGCCTCGACGTGCTCGCGATCGCGGGGCTGTTCACGATTCGCGCGGCTGCAGGAGCGGAGGCAGTCAGCGTCCACGTGTCGCCGTGGCTGCTCGCGTGCGCCGCGCTGCTCGCCCTGTTCCTCGGTCTTGCGAAACGCCGGAGCGAACTCGCGCTCGGCGGGTCGGCGCGCCCGGCCCTGGCCGGATACTCGGCGGCGGCGCTCGACCGCCTGCTCGTGGCGGTCGCCGTGACGACCCTGGGCGCCTACACGGCCTACGCCGTCGCCGCCCGTGACTCGCTCGAGATGCTGCTCACGGTCCCGTTCGTCGTGTTCGCGCTCGGCCGCTATCTCGTCCTCGTCTTCAGGAGCGGACTCGGGGAAGCGCCCGAGGAGATTCTGCTCTCGGACGCCCCGATCCTGGCCGCGATCGCCGCCTGGGCGGTCACCGCTGGACTCCTGCTTACGCTCAGCTAACCGCGCCCTCTCGGAGCCGTCCTACTGAATGGCTGCTTGGGGGCTGAGAGCGCATCGCCCCCAGCCCCCGAGCGCCGGACAGCGCGCGTCCCCGAGGTGTGTTCAGGGAGGGCTGCCTCGGGCGCGTGCTGTCCTCATCTTCGCGCACGGAGGGGTTGACAAGAGGCATGAACGCGGCGACGATCGCGAGCGTGCCCAAGGTGAACGTGACCAACCCCCTCTCCGTGCCGTACCGCACCGGGAGCTATCTGATCTACGACACCGCTCCGGGCAAGGAGCACTTCCGGAGCGCCTGGGATCTCGAAACGCACCGGCATCCCGCCTCGGGCAGCCATCAGCTCGACATCTCGGTGCTGACGATGTATCTCCAGAAGGTCGTCGACGAGTACAAGACTCAGGAGCTCTACCTCGTCGACCTCCGCGAGGAGACGCACGGGTTCCTCGGCGACCGGGCAGTCTCGTGGTATGCGGACGACGACTTCGCGAACGTGGGCATGTCGCCGGGGCTGATCGTGCGGGACGAAGAAGCGCGGCTCGGCGTTCTCGCAGACGAACAGACCGTGCAGGTGTTCACGATCGGGAAGGACAAGCAGGACAACCGCCAGCAGCAGCGGGTGCTACCGGTGAGCTATGACGACGTCCCCGTGAAGACCCCGCAGACCGAGCGGCAGGCGTTCGACCAGACGTCGATCGACGGCTGCACGGTCAACTACGTCCGGATCACGGTCACCGATCACTGCGGTCCGAGCTCGGAGGCGCTGGACGAGTTCTGCGCTGCGGTGCCGGTGTCGACCGACCCTGCGAAGACATGGGTGCACTTCCATTGCCACGGCGGTGACGGCCGCACGACGTCGTTCCTCGCGCTTTACGACATCAGATGCTGGAAGGCGTCGGGCGATCCCTTGCCGGACGACATGGACGCGTTCGCCGCTCGCCAGTGCGAGATCTTCTCCTCGTACTGTCTCAACCCGGACCCTACGCAGTGCGTGAACTGCACGACCGACCTCGACCCGTGGAAGGTGTCGCTGGCGAAGGTGCGCTGGCAGATCCTCTCGGAGTTCCTCGCCGGCCAGGCCTGACTACTTGGTCCAGAGGCGGGACGGCCATGGCGGCCGTTCCGTCCTCTAGGCCGCATGGTTGAGCGGTTCTCCGCTCGCTTGAACACTCTGTCGCGTGTGGGATGATTCGCGGCAGTTTTCGGCCGATTAGCTGGGTTTGGGCACTGGATCGCGGCTTGTGCCCGTTGGTTCAGAGCTGGCCGAGCAATCGCTCTTTCGCCAACTGGAACTCCTCCTCGCTCAACACGCCCTGCTCACGCAGGTCAGCAAGGTCTCGAAGCCCGGCCACGGGATCCGCCTCTTGCCGACCTTCGGATGAGTCGCCACAGCGTTCCTGGTTCTTCGTTCGCTCAACTCGGTAGGTGATGATCTCCCTCGCTTCCTGAAAGCGACCGTTACTCGTTAACTGGAAGGAGACAGTGTTCTCGTCCTTCGGTGCCTCGTTGATGCACGCTTGGCCTCGCTGCCACCACGGAGAGAGAGTTGGATGTAGCCGGCCATCACTACCCGGACGAGCGTTTCCGGCGATCCCCGCGCGACCCAACGCACGGCCGACCGCGATGCGGACTGTTCCGGCGGACGGCTCCAATCGCGGCTCGCTGTAGCCGCCGCCGATGCTTGTGCGGGTGCGTACAGGAAGAGGCTTCACGGACGTCTTACACGGAGTCGGATTGGCGGTGGGCTGACCGGGCATTGGTGGATTAACGGGTCAAGCTCACAACGAGGAGGTGTGAGATGAGAAAGCGTTTCGCCATGATCACGATCACCGCCCTGACCGCTGTGGGTGGTCTCGCGGGAGGCGCCGCCGCTTCGATGAAGCCGGCGCCGAGCCACAGCCCGAGTTGTCCGGGCGCAGACCTGACTTGCAAGGCGTAGCGACCGAGGGGAACGTTGCGCTGAGAGGGCCGGGAGGGAACTTCCGGCCCTCGTTCTTCCTGCACCGGTTCAACCGGGTCGCCTGCTTCACTGCCCGACCCGATGCACGACGACTGCTCAGCCGTCCACGCCGAACTCGACCGTGTCGGCGCAAGCTTCGCCAAGACGGGCGCCCGCGACTACATCAGCGTCCAGCTCGGGCTCGACCAGGGTGAAGTTGCTCGGGCCGCCGCGTGAGCACCCGCGCCGGTCATGGCTCGGCCCGGAATGGCAAGCCGTCGAGTTGCTCGCGGCTTTGCCTGACGACGCCGGAGTCAAAGCAGTCTGGCGGGAGCTCGGCGAGGCGTTCACCAGATAGTGCTATCCTTCACAAAGGTGACACCGAGCCAGTCGTGCTGACGGCACCAGATTCGCCGTCAAGCCGCCAGCTTCTTCTTCCTCGTTGCAACCGGCCCTCAGCCCGATCTGAGGCAGCAGGCAGATACAGCCTCGGCTCATGCTGTCCGTAACTCGCCATGGTGTAAAGAAGGAGCCAGCGATGACCACGACCGTGACACCGGCAGGCACTAGCCTCGACATTGCCCATGTCAGGCAACTTACCGCTGAGGAGCGGAGGTCACTAACGCACGCCGGCGGCGACAAGTCGCCCGGTGAGCGGAAGGCGATTCTCGCCGAGCAGGTGGCGCTCCTGGTAGCGCGCGGCCGACGGGTTGAGCCCATGAGGGAGTACCGCAGCCTCTACTACGCCGCGCTCGTTCACGGGCGGCGCCTCGGGCACGGGCTCGACAGGTTGCCAAGGGTCCTTACGAGATCTTTCGGCGGAGAGAAGCGCGAGATCGTAGCGGTGGACAGGGCCGGCACCGTCACCGTCGAGGACGCGTAAGCGCAGCACCTCTGAGCGAGCGTTCGAACTGCGCAAAGGGGCTCAACCAGCCGCGATAGCGCAGTTCTTCTCGCGAAACTTGTGGACGGGTAGCCAGGGTCGGCAACGTGTTCATGGCTCGCGCCCCGGCGTCCGAGCAGTCGACGGAGGCTCGTCGTCAATCGTCACCTCTAGACGATGGATCGGGTATTTGCCAACCTCTATCTGGTTGTGTTGGAGGGGTATCCCACCGGGAATGGGCGAATCTCCCGGTGGGGCAGGTTGCAGGTTTGTACTAAGGCGCGGTGACCGTGTACTCGCCGCTGACGAAGCCGGCCGAGGGCAGGTACCAGTAGAGGATCGCTCCCACTGATGGCGAGCTGAACCCCGTCGAATAGAAGGCCGTGGTGGTGATTCCGCTGGGAGACTCTTCGTTGTCGTAGAGGCAGAGATAGCCCTGGTCGGCATGCCCCAAGCCCGAGCAGTGGCTCGAGGTGGCCCCGGCCTTGTTCCAGATGATGTTGCCGTCGTCGATCGGCGTCGAAAGTGGCTGCGTATAGGTGATCCCCTGGCCGACCCAACCAGTCGCTCCGGCCGCTGCGGTGTAGAAACCTGATTCGGAATGACCCGAAGCGAGCGGCGTGAGACTGGCGGCCGACGCCGCGTTGGTGGCATTGGTCGCGTTGGTTGCCGTGTCGGCGGTCGACGCGTGGGTCGCATTGGTTGCGTTCGTCGCGGAACCGGCGGAAGTGGCGGTCGTCGCCGTCTTGGCCGTGTCCGCCTTGGCCGCCTTCGGGACTTTCCCGAGCTTGGCCAGGTTGACCTGCGTCCCGGTCACCGTGTGGTTCTTCAAGCGGTTGCCGGACAGCGAGTTCGGCTTGATCAGCGAGTCGCCGCTGACGAGCGCATTCGTCGCAGCGACCGCGGTGCCGCTCAGAGCGACGGCGAGCGCGACGATGGCAACCGCCAGCGCCGGCGACGGACGGAACCTCGAGCCTCGTTCCATGACGGCCCCTTTCGGTTGATGACCCCGGAGAACCTCCAGGCCTGGGCCGTCAGCTTGTGCGACCCGTCGCTACTTGTCAAAAAGCCCGGACTCAGTGGCCGCTGATTTCTTAGCGCGGATTCTCGAGAAGCTCGGGCCAGTCCTCGGGCGCTGTCGGGCTTAAGCGACTAGGAGCGGTTCTTCGCCCGTTGTTGCTCGGACAAGGCGGAGAGTTTGTCGACGGCTAGCCGCCCACAGTTCCTCCACAAACGCTTCGGTCAGAGCTTCAGGGCTCAGGTCGTCTCTACCATTCGCCGGCTCACCGAGCGGCCGTGACCACACGAGATAGGGAAGTTCGTAGCCCTGCCTTAAGCCCATACCCCTCATTCAGAGCGGTTGCGGTGTATTCGTCATCCCTCAAAGACGTGATCGGGTGGCGTCCACGCTCTCGCGCTCGTCGAGTGCTGCTCCGATCCCGACTAAGGTCAGAGATGCGATGCGTCGACCCGGATTGTTGCGATGGGTGCTGTGGGCGGTTGCTGGCGCCCTTGCCTGGGGTTACGTAGCCGCCCTGTTTGTCCACTGACGCGGATGCTTTGACGCTAGCCGCCTGGTCAAGGAGACTGCCGAGGCTGGTCGAACGTAGGCCGATGTAGGCAGGCAGACAGGAGTTGCGTATGAATCGGCTTCGGAGTTTGAGCCGCGGCGGCCGGTTGCTGCTTGCGGTCGTGGTTGGCGGTGGGGTGTTCGGGATCGCGACTGCTGTGCAGGCGTCAATTCCGGACGCGAACGGCGTGATCCACGGGTGTTTCAACACCAGCCTCGCGCACGGGAACCCGACCGGTGGGTTGCGGGTGATCGACACTGCGAAGCCGAACGGGAGATGTGCGTCGTGGGAGGCGCCTTTGAACTGGAACCAGACAGGGCCGACCGGAGCACGCGGCGCTACGGGTATGACCGGATCGAGGGGTGCGACCGGACCGACGGGTTCCTCGGGAGCCAAGGGGGCTACCGGTGCGGAGGGCCCGACCGGTTCGCGAGGACCGACTGGGTCGACGGGTACGACGGGGTCGGCGGGCACTTCCGGACCGACGGGCGCAACGGGACCGACCGGACCCTCCGATTTGTGGGATGTCAACGGCGGCGCTGGCCTCGCCCTGACCCAAACGGACACCGCTGTGGCCTCGCTCTCGCTGCCGGCGGGGCGTTTCTTCGTCGAGGCATCGGTCGACTTCGGCAACTTCGCAGTCCAGTACGCGGGCATTCGCTGCCAGATCGAGAGTTCGACCTCCGTGTACCAAACCGATGCCGCCGACCAGGCACCTGGCCACATCACGGCTCTGCCGGTACAAGCCGCTGCCAGCCTCGCGAACCCGGACACGGTCTCGCTCGTCTGCCACAGCACAGAGCCGGCGAACACGTTCGCGCTGGCCTGGACGCTCGATGCGATCAAGGTCGGCGCGATCCACTAACGGACCGGAACTTCCGAGCGGGCGGCTCGTCACCGAACCGCCCGCTCATTGCCCGCGCAACGGATGGCCCGGGCGGGGCGAGTGACATCTACACGCACTACACCTCGGATATGGGCGTAGCCGACGAAGCGACTGCGACAGTTGTGAGCGTCACGCTTCCCGCCGGGAAGTACGGTTCATCAGTCGGACGGTGAGAACGGAAACAGTCCCACGGGGGACGTGATGTCTATTCCGATGATCGGTGACGTCACGATCCTGTCCGACAACACGCAGGTCCTCCTACAGTGCAAGGCGATCCTCGAGCCGCTCGTCGTGAGCGCGTCGCTGATCGCGACCCCGGCCGGAACGATTACCCCTTCCTCGTAGCGGTCACGGCGTTCAGTGAGCGGGCGGTGGTTATGACGGGCCGCCCGCTCACTCTGCGACCGTCGGGGCGTCCATCGTCGTTGGAAGTGTGACGATCCGGTGCGGGTTTGTTGACGCGAGTCGGCCATGGTCGGCCCCCGGAGCCGAAGGTCCAGTGCAGCGGCGCACGGAAACCGCTCCCTCAGCTCCGATCATGCTGGACCCTTCGCCGCTTCCACCGCCTGCTCGAACCGTGCCCGCTCGACAGCGCGGCGCTCAAGCTCGGTCTGCTCCTGCAGGGCTCGCCAGTCGTCGATCGAGTACACCTGCTTGAGACCCGCATAAGCCCTCATCCGGCCCGCTGATTGGGCACAACCGGGCACAAACAGTAAAGAGGCGTCGGAGGCCGTTGCCGTCGGGGCAAACAAAAACCCCGCCTGAGCGGGGCTTTTCACGAGGCTGCGGGGCAAGGATTCGAACCTTGACTACCTGGTCCAGAGCCAGGCGTCCTACCATTAGACGACCCCGCAACGGGTTTCCATTCTAGCCTCGCGAGCGCGGATGCATTAGGGTCGGTGCGTGCGATTGCGGCTCGTGCTGACGATGTGCGTGGCGATGCTGGTCGCCGGGATGGTCGCCGGCATGGCCGGCGCGACGGGGAAGACCGAGCCGCGCTGCTGTGTGAACAAGAAGCCCGGCGGCCCGTTGCCGCTGACCGGCCTCCCGCTCTACGCGCCGGTGCTGCTCAGCCTGGGTCTCGTCGGCGCCGGCGTCACGCTTCGGCTCCGCGCCCGCGAGAGCTGAGATCTCGAGCCGGTAGATCGGGACGAGGCTCTTCTCGGCCTCGGTGTCGATGTGCGCGACGACCTCGACGTACGGCTCGAGCCCTGACCCGCGCAGCTTCTCCTTCAGGAGCCCGTCGACCTGGTAGACGCCGGAGGAGTTCGTCATCAGGATCTCGATCTTGATCGGCACCGTGTCGCCGTCCGTGATCTGCACCTTGTCGATCGCGGCCGCGGACAGCGCGTGGATCGAGACGCTGCCCCGCTCGAACGGGATGCGCGAGCGGCCTTTCGCCATGTCGAGCGCGTCCGCGACCCGCAGCACCCCGGCTTCGAGCGTCAACGGCTTCCCGTAGGCGCGGTGGCTCGTGATCTCGTGCAGGACTTCGGACACGAGGACGGCGCGCTCGGGCTGCTCGTAGAGGTCGTCCAGCAGCTCGCGCGCCTTGCGCTCGGCGAGGAACAGGCTGAAGTCCTCGTGCCCGTCTCGGTGAACCGACATACCGACGTCGTGCAGCAGCGCACCGAGGGCGACGGCGACCTCGGAGTCGTCGGGTGAGAAGTCGTAGTCGCGGACGAGGCTCGGCTCGACGTGGTGCTTCGTGAGCTGGCGGAGGAGCTTGAGCGCGATGTTCGTGACGATCTGGATGTGCACCCACGAGTGGTCGTTGATGCTCAGGCGGCCGATCGCATTCACGTTCGAGACGTGCCACCAGGCCTTGAGCTCGTCGTCCGCGTTGACGCGCTCGATCACCGCGCGCAGCTTGCGGTTGCCGCGCGCCGGCACGCGGATGCGCATGCGCGCCGTCGCCTCGGCCGGGGTCATGCGCGTCTCCTGCTCGACCTCGACTTCCTCGGCCGGTTGCTCGATCAACTCCTCGGAGGTGGGCTCTTCGGGCATCGCGCCGAAGCGTACTCTCGCTAGCCTGGGTCGTCGTGAGGCTCGTCGGCGTCACACTGTTGGCGGTTCTCGCGCTTGCGGTTCCGGCCGCGGCCGGTGGGCCGAAGGCGGGCGAGTCGATCGAGACGACGATCGCCCGGATCTCGCAGGCCCTCGGCATCAAGGGCTGCAACGGGAAGCTGCGGAAGATCCTCCACTCGGGCTACGGGAGCACGGGGCTTGCCGGGTGCTCGTACCTGCGCAAGAGCCTCGGCACGTTCAAGTCCCCGCACGGGCAGATCTACGGAACCGGGGCGGAGATCGACGCGGGAACGGGCCTGTCGGAGCCGGCGACGACCGTGCTGGCGCTCGACTCCGACCACCGCTTCCATGTCGTGTTCGTCCAGTTCGAGTACGGCTCCATCGGGTCGAAGCCGAACCCCGCGTTCACGCGGAACGCACGGCTGGCGGTTGCGGCGATCCGTCGGGCCGACTGTGCGGCATTCCTGAAGGTGGCGTTCCGGGACTTCGGCCTCGGCGGCGGGCCGGAGGCGTCGGTGTGCGCGCGGCTCCCGCAGAACTCGCTGCACAAGGCGCTGGCGGCTGACCCCGGGGCTTCCCCGATTGCGCTGGGCGGCAACTCGCTGTACGCCTTCTACGGCCTGTCCGCGGCCGGCCGGTACTGGACGATCGTCATGTCCCAGCAGCCGCCGTCCGCAAAGCTCCCACTCGGCACGGCCCAGTACGCGTACGTGGACGCGTATCCAGCCTAGGAGTTGTCCGGGCGCGACCAGCGACTAGCTCAGCCTGTTCTCGGCGCCTGCGGTCGGGAGGCCGCCGGTGGTCGTATGCCTCTCAGGCAGCGTGCCTTCCCAGCCGCAGACCTCGCAGAGGAGGAACTCCTCGTCCCAGATCGTCGTTTCGTCTTCATCGAGCCGGTATTCGTGCACTACCTGATACGAGCCGCAGTCCTCGCAGCGGAGCGGGTCGCCTCTCTTGGCCCGGATCAACCCGAGCGTGAGGATGTCGAGCAAGTGCCTTGTGGCATCGAGGGCGATCTCGGCGTTCGTGCGAGTCGCGTTCGCGGCGTGGGTCAGCCAGGCAACGAGGTCCCACGTCTCGGAGGCCATCGCATTGAGGTAGCTGCGAACTTCCTTGGCGCTGGCCCCTGGTGCGATCGTGCCGACGAGGAGTCGCGCCCACGCCTTGAAATCAGCGCGCTTCGGCGACTCAGACCCTTCGGGGATCGTCACATCACCGCTCGTCTCCTGCGCGTACGCGATGAGGCATTCGCGAAGCCGCATTCCTACCGCTTGGAAGTCCTCGGCCTCCTGTGCCTCGTTCAGCGCCCGTGCCGCCTGCTCGAACCTACGCACCGACTTCGCGACCTTCTCGCGGATCGGTCCCCCGTCGACAGGAGCCTGGAGAGCCTGGCGGGCGAAGATGCGAGCGGTTACACCGATATGGAGCGAGAGCGCGTGATCCATGCTCGGGGTCGGTGCAGTCTCTTGCGGGTAGAGGTTCGTCGGGTTGGTGATCACCCACCATCGGCCGTCGCTCGCGTGGACGTCCCAAACGTCGTGCTTCTGGCCGTAGATCCTCTCCGAAGCGACCTTCTCGGCGTCATAGACCTCTGTCCCTTCGGGCGATTCCAGGAGGTAGTACTCGATGATCGAGCGCCGCTGGTGTGCGGGACTGTCCACTCGACCAGGCTAGCGTCGGTGCCGGATCAAAGCTCGTCGGCGTCCCAGGACATTTCGGCGGAGGCGGAGTGCGGCATGGTCACGCCTCCCAGTAGCCTCCAGTCGCCGCGCAGTCCGGGCTTGGCCCGGGCGGAGTTCACGGCGCTGTAGGTGCGACCACGTGGGGAAGGGGGCTCACGGGGGAAACCGGCTGTTTCCCCCGTGCTACTAGGCAGCGGTCTCCGCCCAGTCCCCGTAGAGCGAGGTATAGAGCCCGCCGCGCGACAGGAGTTCGGCGTGTGAGCCCTGCTCGACGATACGGCCGTGCTCGAGGACGACGATCAGGTCGGCGCCGCGGATCGTCGAGAGCCGGTGCGCGATGATGAACGCCGTCCGGTCGGCGAGCAGCCGCCGGAGCGCCTCCTCGATCTTCCGCTCGGTGCCGATGTCGACCGAGCTCGTCGCCTCGTCCAGGATCAACACGCGCGGGTCGGCGAGCAAGGCCCGCGCGAAGGCGACGAGCTGCCGCTGGCCGAGCGACAGCCGCGTGCCGCGCTCGCCGAGCTCCGTCTCGTAGCCGTTCTCGAGCTGCTCGATGAACTCGTCGGCTCCGACCGTCCGCGCCGCACGCACGATGTCCTCGAGCGGCGTGTCCGGCCGGCCGAACGCGATGTTGTCTCGGACGTTGCCGGCGAACAGGAACCCCTCCTGCGGCACGATCCCGAGCTGCTCGCGCAGCGACGCCTGCGTCACGTCGCGCAGGTCGACGCCGTCGATCGTGATCCGTCCGTCGGTCGGGTCGTAGAAGCGCGCGAGGAGCTTCGCGATCGTCGACTTCCCCGCGCCCGTGTGCCCGACCAGCGCGACCGTCGTCCCGGCGGGCACATCGAGGTCGATCCCGTGCAGCACCTCGTCGCCCCGCCCGTAGCGGAAGCGGACATGGTCTAAGCGGACACGGCCCTGGATGTGCGGCAACGGCGCGGCGCCGGGACGGTCGGTGACCTCGGGATCCTCGTCGAGCACGCCGATGATCTTGTCCAGCGCGGCCGTGGCCGACAGGAACGTGTTGTAGAGCTGCGACAGCTGCTGCACCGGGTCGAAGAAGTTCTGCACGTAGAGCATGAATGCGAACAGCGTCCCGATCGTGATCGCCTTCGCGAAGTAGAGATGCCCGCCGTAGGCGAGCACGACGGCGAGCGCGACGGACGAGAACAGGTCGACGGCCGGGAAGTACAGCCCGTTCAGCACGACCGTCTGCATGTTCGAGTCCCGGTACTGGCGCGCGACGTTGCGGAAGTTCGCGTAGGCGGCGTCCTCGCGCGAGAACGCCTGCACGATCCGCATCCCGGCGATGTCCTCGGCGAGCGTCGCCGTCACGAGCCCGAGCCGCTCACGCACGGCCGCGTACGCACGCGCCGACCGCGAGCGGAACATCGCCGTCACGAGCGACATCAACGGGATCACGGCGCACGTCGCGAGCGCGAGCCGCCAGTCGAGCACGAACAGGATGATCATCGTCCCGAGCAGCGTCAGCGTCGACTGCACGAGCACCGTGACGCCGTCCGTGACGAGCTGGTCGATCGCCTCGATGTCGTTCGTCAGCCGGCTGATGATCACGCCTGCGCGGTTCCGCTCGTAGAAGCCGAGCGACAGCTTCTGCAGATGCCCGAACAGCGTCGTCCGCAGGTCGGCGAGGACGCGCTCCCCGACCCAGCCGGTCATGTACGTCTCGACGTAGTACATGACGCAGTTCGCGATCCCCGCGGCGAGGAAGATCGCCACGATCAGGTAGAGCTGGTTGCCCGTGTTCCCGCTGACGGCGTCGTCGAGCGCGTACTTGGCCAGGTACGGCGGCGCGAGCGCGGTCGCCGTCGCCGTCAGCAGCGAGAGCACCGACCAGGCGGCGCGGCGCCGGTACGGCTTCATCAGTCGCCAGAGGAGCCCCATCCGCTTGCGCGTCTTGCTCCACGACCAGTCGTCGACCTTCGCGTTGCGCTCCCGCATCAGATGGCCCCCGGGCTGATGGACCCTCATGCGACCTCCGCCCGTGCCTCGACGGCTTCGACGAACTGCTGCTCGAGCAGGCCGTGTTCGTAGATCTCGCGATAAACCGGACTCGACTCGACGAGGTGGTCGTGGGTGCCGCGCGCAGCGACGCGGCCGTCGGCGAGCACGACCACCTCGTCGGCGAGCGCGATCGTCGACAGCCGGTGCGCGATGATCAGCGTCGTCCGGCCGTGCATCGCCTCGCGCAGGCCGGTACGGATGCGCGCTTCTGTGGTCGCGTCGACCGAGGCCGTCGCGTCGTCGAGGATCAGGATCCGCGGGTCGACTGCGAGTGCTCGCGCGATCGCGATCCGCTGCCGCTGGCCGCCGGAGAGCGTGATGCCGCGCTCGCCGATGACCGTGTCGTAGCCCTCCGGGAGCTTCTCGATGAACTCGTGCGCCTGCGCGGCGCGCGCGAAGCGCTCGACCTCCTCGTCGGTCAGCTCGCCGCCGCCGAACATGATGTTGTCGCGGACGCTCGCCGAGAACAGGAACGGGTCCTGCGAGATGACGCCGATCGCCGCGCGCAGCGAGTCGAGCCGGAGGTCGCGCACGTCGACGCCGTCCACGGTCACTCGCCCCGACGTGACGTCGTAGAAGCGCGGCACGAGCGACGTCAGCGTCGTCTTCCCGGAGCCCGTGTGGCCGATCAGCGCGACGGTGCGTCCGGGGGCGACGTCGAGGTCGAGCCCGTCCAGCACCGGGCGGCCCGGCACGTACTCGAAGGTCACGTCCTCGAAGCGGATCTCGCCGTGACCGGGAGGCAGCTCGACCGCGGTCTCGTGGCTCGCGACCTCCTCGGGCTCGTCGAGCACCTGGAAGATCCGCTCGCCGGCGGCCGTCGCGCGCTGCGCCTGGCCGATCCACATGCCGAGCGAGCGCAGCGGCACGACCAGCATCGCCAGATAGAGGTTGAACGCGACGAACCCGCCGGCCGTCAACGTGCCGGCGCTGACCATCTTGGCGCCGTAGAGCAGGACGCCCGCCTGCGCGACGAGCGGCGCGAACGAGATCAGCGGCACGTACAGCGCCCGTTGCCGGTTCGCCTGCAGCGTCTGGTCGAAGACCTTCTCCGACCGGTCCTTGAACTTCGCCTCCTCGGCCGGCTCCTGCGCGAACGACTTGACGACGTGGACGCCGACGATGTTCTCCTCGGCCACCGTGGCGACGTCGGCGAGCCGTTGCTGGACGTCGCGCAGCGTGGGGTGGGCGACGTGGCTGTAGCGGTAGGCGACGACGACCAGCACCGGCGTGATCCCGAGCACGATGAACGCGAGCCGCCAGTCGAAGAAGAACAGCACGATCGTCACCGACAGCACCGTCAGCACGTTCTGGAAGAAGAAGATCAGCCCGTAGCCGAGGAAGAAGCGGACGCCCTGGAGGTCGACGGTCGCGCGCGACATGAGCTGGCCCGTCTGGTGGCGGTCGTAGAAGCCGAACGAGAGTTTGACGAGGTGGGCGTACATGCGGCTGCGCATGTCCATCTCGACGTCGAGCGCCTGCCGGCCGGAAAGCATCCGGCGGCCGAGCATGAGGACGGCACGGATGATCCCGAGCAGGACGACCGTGGCCACGGACTTCCAGAGCAGCGTCGTGTCGTGGTTCAGCAGCGCCTTGTCGATCACGTCCTTGCCGGTCACCCAGACGAGCGCGATCTGCGCCGCCTGCGATCCGATCGCCAGCACGCACGAGACGGCCAGGCCCCGGCGGTACGGCTTCAGGAACGCGAGCAGGCGAAAGAACGTCGTGCGGTTTCGCTCCGGCTCGACCACTCCTGAAACTTAGCTTCGCGTTCCGATGTGACCGAGCTCGATGTGGACGAGGTCGATCGCGCGGGCGAGCAGCTCGCGATGTGCAGGGGAGTTGAGCCAGCCGCTCGCACCCGACGGATGCGGCAGCGGGACCGCGGCGGCGCCGTCGAGCTCGCGTTTCGTGCCGATGCAGGCGGTCAGGTTCGGCTCGCCGAGGAGAGCGCGGGCGGCGAGGCCGCCGACGGTGACGACGAGGGCGGGGCGGAGGAGTCGCAGCTCGTGCTCGCGCCAGACGGCGCAGAGCGCGCGCTCCTGCGGCGTGGGCGTCCGGTCGCCGCGGCCGGAGGGAGGCTTGCCCGGGTAGCAGCGCGTGACGGCCGCGCAGTAGAACGTGGCGTAGAAGGCGTCCTCGTCGAGGCCGAGCCAGCCGCGGAGCGTCTTGCCGGCACGGCCGCGCCACGGTCGGCCCTCGGCGCCTTCGACGACTCCCGGCGCCTGGCCGTAGAGGTAGGCGCGTTGGCCGGCGCGGCCCTCGACCACGGGCGGCGACTCGAGGTGGAAGCCGGCTTCGGCGCACGCGCGGCAGCGCCGGTTGTCTCGTTGAAGGGAGACGACCGAGCGGTACCGCTTCGTCACGCCCGGACGACGAGCAGCCGGTGGCGGGCGTAGAGAACGTCGCCGCCGAGCTCCTCCGCCAGGAGATTCGGCTCGAAGACGCGCTTGTAGACCTGCCAGCGAGAACCGTCGTTCAGGACGCGCTCGTCCCAGCGGGCCGACGCCTCGCCTTCGCGACCGATCGTGCCCACGACGATCAGCTCGGGGGCAACGCGCCTTGCCTCGGCGACGAAGCGAAGCCGCTCGGGCTCCTCGAGGTGGCAGTAGAAGAAGCTCGCGAACACGCGCTGGAAGCTGTCGTTCGGGAACGGCAACTCCAGGGCATTGCCGAGGACGAAGGTCGCACTCGGCACCCGCTGGCGTGCGATCTCGATCATCGCGTCGCTCTGGTCGAGCCCGGTCACCGCGCCGGGGAGGTACTGCGTGATGAAGCCGGTCCCGCAGGCGACGTCGAGCGTTCGCGCAGGTGGGAGGCTCTCGAGGAAGGCGAGCAGACCGTCGCGCGCCTCGTCCCAGTCCGGCGGCTTGCGATCTGCGTAGAGACCTACGCCGAGCCACCAGTCGTCGTACTCCTGTGCCCGCGCGTGGTAGTAGGCCTTCACGGCTCCTAGAGTACGCCGGTGGCCTTCCCGCTCGAAGCGGTGCCGAACTTCTCGGAGGGACGGAACCGGGCGACGATCGACGCGCTGCGGGCCTCGCTCGGCGAGCACGCACGGCTGCTCGACGTCCACGTCGATGCCGACCACAATCGCTCGGTGTTCACACTCGCCGGGCAGGCGGACGACCTCGTTCGGGCGCTCGACGCCGGGATCCGGTGCGCGCGCGAGCGCATCGACTTGCGAACCCACGAGGGCGCGCATCCGCGTGTCGGGGCCGCGGACGTCGTGCCCCTTGTCGGCGTCCGGCCCGAGGACATGGCGCGCGCCGAGGGCGTGGCGTTCGAACTGGCGGTGCGAGTTGGAAAGCAGCTGGGCCTGCCGGTCTTCCTCTACGGCGAGGGTCGTGGGCCGGCGTTCTTCCGGCGCGGCGGGCCGGAGGAGCTGCAGCGTCGGATCGACGCGGGCGAGCTCGCACCCGAGTTCGGGCCGTCGCGTCTCGATCCGGCCGCGGGCGCGGTGCTGATCGGGGCTCGCCGGCCACTGATTGCGTTCAACGTGAACCTGGCGACGGACGATGTCGAGGTCGCGCGCGCGATCGCGGCGGTCGTGCGCGAGCGCGACGGCGGGTTCCCGGGCGTGCGCGCGCTCGGACTCGCGCTCCCGAGCCGCGGGATCGTCCAGGTGAGCATGAACGTCGAGGATCCGGAAGCCGTCGCGCTGCACGAGGTGGTCGCGCGCGTGCGGGCCGAGGCGGACGCGCGCGGTGTCGAGACCGCGGGGTCCGAGCTCGTCGGTCTCCTGCCCGCAGGCTCCACGGCAGCCGCGGCACGCTCCGCCCTCGGCCTGCCCGAACTCGACGCCTCGCGCGTGCTCGAGGCTCGGCTTCTGGACGACGCCTGAGAATCGTCACGAAACCGGCACCCCGCTGCGCGGTTTGTTCCGGCACCCTGAGGCTCTCCCCGGGTGGGTGGGGGTTAGGGATGGGACCAGAACTGTCCGTGCTCAAGCGGGTGTCCGGCGCGGACGCATTGACTTGTGCGTCTCGCGACTTATGATCGGCGCATGGCGATGCGAATTGCGGCGTTCGCGGTGCTCGCCGCCGCGCTCGGGCTTGCGGCGGCGGCCGGTGCGGGCACTCGCGCGATCCACACGCACTACGCGTTCTCGTTCTCGGTCGCTGCGAAGCCGGACGACACCGGCCAGGGAGCCAGGTCGGTGATCACCGGCAGCGGCAAGGGCACGTTCTCGATCGCCCATCGCCAGATCGACCGGGACAACACCGTCTTCTGGGACGTGGTCGGGGCCAAGGGGAGCTTCTCGCTCGCGACCGGCGGCAAGGTGTTCGTCACGGGTACCGTCACCGGCGGCCATTTCGGCCACGACCCGGGCTACGGCGGCACGAACAGCGCCCAGTTCGACGTGCACATCGTGAGCACGACACGCTTCCACTGCTCGAAGCCGGGCTCGCTGCTCGGGTTCGACGACAACAGCCAGAAGGTCAAGGGCAACCTGGACGGGATGTCGTTCTCCGCATGCTCGACGCGGTGGAACTGGACGGGTGTGCCGCCGAAGCTCGTGGTGCACGTCGACCCGGTCTCGGGCTGAACCGCGTCTACACTCGATCGCCGTGAGCCGGCACGCGCTGACCGGTGAAGACCTGTCGATCGAGGACGTCTGGGCGATCGCGGTCGATCGCGAGCGGGCCGAGCTCGCCGATTCCGCGCGCACGCGGATGCGCGCCGCGCGCGAGCTCGTCGATCGCGCTGCGCACGGCGCGCGCGAGCACACGTATGGCATCAACACCGGCTTCGGCCGCTTCGTCTCCGAGTCGATCCCCGAGGAGCTGACAGGGGAGCTTCAGCTCCGACTGCTGCGCAGCCACGCCTGCGGCGTCGGCGAGCCGTATCCGGACGAGATCGTCCGCGCGGCGATGCTCCTCCGTGCGAACGCGCTCGCGAAGGGCTACTCGGGCGCCCGCATCGAGACCGTCGAGCGACTGCTGGACTGCCTGAACGCCGGGCTCGTGCCGCACGTGCCGAGCCGCGGCTCGGTCGGCGCGAGCGGCGACCTGGCTCCGCTCGCGCACCTTGCGCTTCCGCTCGTCGGTGAAGGCGAGGCCTGGGTCGACGGCGAGCGCCTGCCGGGCCGCGAGGCGCTGGCGCGGGTCGGCCTCGAGCCGATCGAGCTCGAGGCGAAGGAGGGCCTCTCCCTCGTCAACGGCACGCAGTTCATGGCGGCCGCCGGCGCGCTCGGCCTCGCCCGCGCGCGCCGGCTCGCGGACGCCGCCGACGTCGCGTGTGCGCTCTCCCTCGAGGCGCTCCAGGGGTCGCGCACGAGCTTCCTGCCGCAGGTGCACGCACTCCGCCCGCTCCGCGGCCAGCAGGCGTCCGCCGCCAACATCCTGCGACTGCTCGAAGGCTCCGCGATCATCGAGTCGCACCGGTGGTGCGACAAGGTTCAGGACGCGTACTCGCTCCGCTGCGCGCCGCAGGTGCACGGCGCCTCGCGCGACCTCCTCGACTACGTCGACTACACGGTCTCGACCGAGCTGAACTCGGCGACCGACAACCCGCTCGTGCTCGTCGACGACGACATGCTCGCGTCGAACGGGAACTTCCACGGCCAGCCGCTTGCGTTCGCCCTCGACGTGCTCGCGATGGCGGTCGCCGAGCTCGCGAGCATCTCCGAGCGGCGCGTGGAGCGGCTCGTGAATCCGAACCTGTCGGACGGGTTGCCTGCGTTCCTGACGGTCGACGGCGGACTCAACTCGGGGTTCATGATTCCCCAGTACGTGGCCGCGTCCCTCGTCAGCGAGAACAAGGTGCTCGCCCATCCGGCGAGTGTCGACTCGATCCCGACGAGTGCAGGCCAGGAGGATCATGTGTCGATGGGCAACGCGTCGGGGCTGAAGGCGTGGCAGGTGCTCGCGAACTCGGAGAGCGCACTCGCGATCGAGCTCCTCGCCGGCACGCAGGCCGTCGAGTTCCTTGCGCCGCTCGAGCCGGGGCCGGGCGTCGCGGCTGCGCGGACGTTCGTCAGGAGCCTCTCGCCGCGGCTGCTCGAAGACAGGTCGCTGTCGGGCGAGATCGAGCTCGTCGCGGGCGCGGTTCGGGACGGGTCACTGCTCCGCGCCGTCGAGGCCGAGATCGGGGCGATGCAATGAGGAAGCTGCGCTGGCCGAGCCACTACGCGGCGCTGCCGAAGCACCCGTATCGCGACACGGCGATCATCTACGGCTGTATGGCGGCGATCGTGTTCGTGCTCGGCGTGGCCACGGGGCGGTGGAGCCTGTGGAAGGTGGCGGCTCTTTCGGTCGGGTTCTTCCTTGCGGCAACCGCCTACGGCTGGTGGCGTGTGCGGGAGAAGATCGAGGCGCAGGAAAAAGAACGATGACCGTCGGGGCCTCCCGCGACGCGCTCGTCGAGTCGCTCTGCGGCGACCTCTCGTCGATCCGCGCGCCGCGCGGCACGGAGCTGAACGCGCGCTCGTGGCAGACCGAGGCGCCGTTGCGGATGCTCCTCAACAACCTCGACAGCGAGGTCGCGGAGCGGCCCGAGGAGCTCGTCGTCTACGGCGGCTCGGGAAAGGCCGCGCGGAACCACGAGTGCCTCCGCGCTCTCGTCCGTTCGCTGCTCGACCTCGGCCCAGACGAGACGCTGCTCGTCCAGTCCGGCAAGCCGGTCGGCGTGTTCCGGACCCACCCCGGCGCGCCGCGCGTGCTGATCGCGAACGCGCTGCTCGTGCCGCGCTGGGCGACCTGGGACGAGTTCAGGAGGCTCGAGGCGCTCGGCCTGACGATGTTCGGTCAGATGACGGCCGGGAGCTGGATCTACATCGGGACG
The DNA here is from genome assembly GCA_963776735.1 of uncultured Actinomycetes bacterium. GTDB lineage: Bacteria > Actinomycetota > Thermoleophilia > Gaiellales > Gaiellaceae > PALSA-612. Next base: position 52,333 of record CAVZNV010000022.1, on the reverse strand, counting down.
CAGGGGATCCTGCAGGGCACGTTCCAGACCTTTGCCGCGGCCGCCGAGAAGCACTTCGGCTCGGGCGATCTCGCCGGCCGGACGGTGCTGACGGCCGGCCTGGGCGGGATGGGGGGAGCGCAGCCGCTCGCCGCCGCGATGCTCGACGCAGCGATCCTCTGCGTCGAGGTCGACCCACGCCGACTCGAGCGGCGGCTCGAGACGCGCTACCTCGACGAGGCGACCGATTCGCTCGACGATGCGCTCGCGCGTGTTCGAGCGGCCGCTGCGGAGAAGCGGGGGCTCTCGATCGGCCTGCTCGGGAACGCCGCCGACGTCGTCCCCGAGCTGGCCCGGCGCGGCGACCACTTCGATCTCGTCACCGACCAGACCGCGGCACACGACCCGCTGACGGGGTACGTCCCGCAGGGTCTGTCCGTCGAGGACGCCGCCCGATTGCGCGCGTCCGATCCGGACGAGTACCTGCGACGCGCGGGCGAGTCGATCGCCGTCCACGTGGAGGGGATGCTGGCCCACCTCCGTGCCGGCTGCCACGTCTTCGACTACGGGAACAACCTGCGCGGTGAGGCCCAGGCGGCCGGCGTCGCAGACGCGTTCGACTACCCGGGCTTCGTGCCTGCGTACATCCGGCCGCTGTTCTGCCGCGGGAACGGGCCCTTCCGCTGGGCTGTCCTGTCGGGCGATCCGGCTGACATCACGGCGATCGACGACGAGCTGCGCCGCCTCTTCCCGGACGACGCGATCCTGCAGCGCTGGCTCGAGCTCGCGCCGGAGCGCGTCGCGTTCCAGGGCCTGCCGGCCCGAATCTGCTGGCTCGGCTACGGCGACCGCACGCGGGCAGGTCTCGCGATCAACGAGCTCGTCCGTTCGGGGCGTGTCCGAGCGCCGGTCGTGATCGGCCGCGACCACCTCGACTCGGGCTCGGTCGCCTCGCCGTACCGCGAGACGGAGTCGATGCGGGACGGATCGGACGCGATCGCCGACTGGCCGATCCTGAACGCGCTCCTGAACACGGCCGCGGGCGCGACGTGGGTGAGCGTGCACCACGGCGGCGGCGTCGGGATCGGCAACTCGATCCATGCGGGGATGGTCGTCGTCGCCGACGGGACGGAGGACGCCGCCGAGCGGCTCGAGCGCGTGCTGACGACCGACCCCGGCACGGGGATTCTCCGGCACGCGGACGCCGGCTACGAGGACGCGCTCGACGCAGCGCGTTCGCACGGGCTCGACCTGCCCGGCCCGCCGAACGCCTGACTGCGCGTCGCAGCTGTGGACGAATCGTCACGCTTTCGGCACATCCGCGTTTCACACTCGTGCGGATTTCGTCGTTAGGCTCAGAGCCGGTGGGTGGCAAGCGGCCGGCCCCGAGAGAATTGTCGGAAAACGACGAGGAAGGGGAGGCAGTGGTCGAGGAAGCGAAGTTGGCCGTGACGGAGAGTGGCCTCGAGGCGCAGGAGCCCGGCTGGTTCCTCGTCAACGCGCGCGACGCGGCGTGGTGGAGTCACCGCGGCGTGTTCGGCTACGGCTGCCCGTTCGGGAGCCGCAACATCGACCTCTTCCCCGAGCTCGGTATCACGCTCCGCGTTCTCCAGCCCGGCGAGCCGAACTGCCGCTACCACGCCGAGTCCACGCAGGAGGACTTCCTCGTCCTCCAGGGCGAGTGCCTGCTGATCGTCGACGGCGAGGAGCGGCCACTGGGGGCCTGGGACTTCGTCCACTGCCCCGGCGGCACGCCGCACGTTTTCGTCGGCGCGGGGTCGGAGCCTTGCGTCATCCTGATGGTCGGCGCACGGCGCCCAGACGAGGAGATCGTCTACCCGGTCTCCGAGCTCGCGCTCGAGCACGGCACCGGCGTCCGGGAGGAGTCGCACGACCCGGCCGCGGCGTACGCCGACCTCGAGCCGCCGCGGCGCGCGCCGCTTCCGGAGCTCGGCCTGCCCTGGCAGCGACCTACCGGCTGACGACGACCGTCAGCCTGAGCGTGTTCGGCGTACCGAGCACCGTCAGCCCGCGTTCCTCCGGCGCCTGGACGTTCGTCGCCGTCAGCCGGTAGATGCCCGGCTTCGCGAACACGATCGTCCTGCTCGTCCCCGCATAGGTTCGCGGGTCACCGAGCCGCAGCCGCGGACCGCCGGTCTGGGCGAAGTCGAAGTCCATCGGGCAGTCCGAGCGGATGACCACGCGCGTTCCGGGCCGGACGGAGAGCTTCGCGGTCGCACCCAGCGTCTTGTAGGCGCCGAGCGGCTTGGGCGCGATCGTCCAGACGTGACAGTGCTCGAACACGTGCGCGATCACGAGCTGCACGGTCGCGACCCCGACGGCCGTGCCTCCCGGCGCAGCGGCGAAGAGCGCCAGCACGGCGACGACCACCACCAAGCTGCGTTTCACCGTGTACCTCCTTCGGCAGGAGCAGGTGCGGCGCCGGGCACGATCCTCGCGGGCAGCCACCAGTTCCAGCGTCCGAGGATCGCCATCAGCGACGGGACGAGCAGTGCCCGCACCAGCGTGGCGTCGATCAGCACGGCGAGTGCCAGGCCGAGGCCGAACTGCTGCAGGCCCGGAACGCTGCCCGCGACGAACCCGCCGAACGACACGGCCATCACCAGCGCGGCCGCCGTGATCAGACGCCCGGTTCGCTCGAGGCCGACGGCGACCGCGGTCGTGTTGTCGTGGTGCGCGTCCCATTCCTCGCGCATCCGCGAGACGAGGAAGACCTCGTAGTCGATCGAGAGGCCGAAGAGAGCCGCGAAGAGGAAAAGCGGGATCCACCCGTCGATCTCGGCCGAGCGGTGGACCCCGAGAAGGCCCGCGCCGACGCCGTCGTGGAAGACGGCCACGAGCAGCCCGTACGCCGCGGCCACGGAGAGCACGTTCAGCAGCACCGCCTTCAGCGGCAGGAGCAGCGAGCGGAAGGCGCGCGCGAGGACCAGGTAGGTCAGCACCAGGGCAACGGCGACGAGCCAGGGGAGCGACGCGTACGTGCGCGTGAGAAAGTCCACGCCCTGGGGCGACGCGCCGCCGGCAAACACCTGCGTCCCGGCCGGGAAGGCGGCCGCAGGAACGAGGCGGTCGCGGATCCGGGCGACGAGCGCGCGCGACGCAGGCTCTCCGTATTCGTGCCGGCCGATGACGACGAGGCGGGCGTAACGCCCGTCGGCGGAGACGTACGGCGCCTTGCTCCCGGTGGCGACGACGTACACCTCAGGGTCGTGGAACAGGCCTTCGGCGAGCCGCTCGACGGCGGCGTGGACAGCCGGGCTTCTCGCCGCGCCGGTGCTGCCTGCGTCGACGGCGATCTGCGTCGGGGTGACCGCGCCCGGCCCGAAGGCGGTCCTCAGCTCGGCGAGCCCGCGGGTCGCCTCGGTGGTCGCCGGCAGGCTCGCCAGCGAGCCCGGGGTCAGCCGCAGGGCCAGCGCCGGGGCCGCGGCCGCGAGCAGCAGGGCCGTCGCCGGAACGAGGACGGCGACCGGCCGTCGCATCACGAAGCGGGCCAGGGCCGCCCACGGCTCGCGGGCGCGACTCCGGCCGGGCAGCGGCGCCCGGGCGAAGACTCGAGGCCCGCAGCACGAGAGCAGCGCGGGCAGCAGCGTGAGCGCGGCGGCGAGCGACACGAGCGGGATGAGCAGCCCGGCCAGACCGATCGCCCGCACGAAAGGCACGGGGACGAAGAGCAGCAGGCCGAGCCCGATCGCGACGGCAGCCGAGGAGAAGACGACAGCGCGGCCGGCAGTCGCCATCGTCCGGGCGAGCGCGGGCTCGGGCGCGGCGCCTCGCTCGAGTTCCTCGCGATAGCGACAGACGACGAGCAGCGAGTAGTCGACGGCGAGGCCGAGCCCGATCAGCCCGACGAGGTTTGGCGCGTACGACGTCACCGGCACGAGCAGCGCAGTGACGTAGAGAACAGCCAGTGTGGCCGCGATCGAGCAGGCGGCGAACACGAACGGAAGCGCGAGCGCGAACGAGATGCCGAGCACGAACGCGAGCACGACGAGAGCGAGCGGGAGCGCCCACGTCTCGCCCTTGCGGAGGTCGGCGGCGAGCTGCGGGTCGAGGTCGTGCTGGATCGCGGCCGGTCCGGTCACGAGCGCAGGGGCGCCGGCGCCGAGGGCGCGACGAACGGATTCCGTGTGCGCCTTCGCCGCCTGCAGGCCGAGCGTCGTGTCGAGCTCCCCGTAGACAGTGCCGCCGCCCACCTGCAACGACCCGAGCCGGCCGCCCGGCAGCGTGCGCGCAGCGCGTTCGAGCCGCGTCCGGAGATCGGCCTGCACGCCGCGATCGGACGCGTTCCGGACGCGGAAGACGACGGCGAATGTTCCTTCCGGCCGCTCGCCGAAGCCGCGAACGAGCGCCGCGTCGGCTCGCGCCGAGTCCGTCCCCGGGACGGCGAACGAGGTGGCCAGGCGTCCGGGCAGGAACATGAACGCGGCGGCGCCCGCCGCCAGCAGGGCCAGCCAGAAGGCGAGCACGAGCCGCCGACGCTGGACGACGAGGAGCGTCAAGCGCTCGAGCGGCGCGGAAACGGAGCGGGCCGCGGAACCCCCTGGCCCGCGGCCCGCTTCTCGCCGTGTGGAGAAGCCGAAGAGCACCGTTTCGCCCTCTCGCCGGCGACCCGGCCGGGAGGAGCGGTCGCCCCTCCCGGCCGAGATCTGCCTACTTGACGACCTCGATCGCCAGGCGGATTGCCGGGAGTTGGTAGCCGAGCGCCAGCCCGGGAACGTCACGGGCATAGGTCAGCATCGGCACCATCCCGTAGGGGGTGTTCTGGTAGGACGGCTGCTGTGTGTACAGGAGCGGGTACATGTCGATCAGGTGCGTCCCCGGAGCGCCGGTGGCGACCAGGTTGAGGACGACGTCTCCGTTCGAGTTGAACCCGCAGCCGTACCCGACGTAGCTGTTGTCATAGTCGACCGCGATCGTGTTGTCGAGCTGTGTCCAGCCGAGCCCCTTGAGGTGCACCGTGAACGGCTGGCCGGCCTTCACCTTGATCGCCGAGAGTCCGACGACGCTTCGCTTGACGTAGTACGGCACCTGCGCTTTCACGACTCCGCCCTGCAGGAGCTGGATCGCGTGCCAGCCGCCGAGCCCGTCCGGGATCTGCACGGTCGACGTCAGCGTGCCGTCCGCGGCGGCGGTTCCCGTCCCGAGCGGCACCGACACGAAGCTCCAGCAGGTCCCGGTGCAGTTGACCCGGTTGCCGACGACGGTCGACCAGACGAGGCTGACCGGGCCGGGAGTGAGGCCCTTCGCCGTCACGCCGACCTTGGAGAGGATCGGCCCGGCGGCAGAGCTCACGCTCGCGGTGGCCGTGCCGGTCGCACCGCCGCTCACCGCGGACATCGTCGTGCGCGCGCTGAGCGTGGGGGACACGGACGCGGGCCAGTCCAGCTGCTGCTTCGGCAGGCCGGCGTCCTTCGTGACCATGAAGGCCATGGTCTTGCCCGTGGCCCACGGGATCGGGGCCTGCGGGATGTTCAGGTACTCGAAGCTGATCGCGTCCGCGACCCTGACGACGTGCTTGCCGACCGGGCCGGCGGCGCGGAACTGGACGACGGCCTCGCCGCGCGTCCAGTTGGCGGTCAACGCCCCGACGTAGTGGTTGTCGTAGAGGAGCGAGGCGCCGCCCTCGTAGAGGGAGGAGCCGAGGCCGGTGTAGGTGAGCGTGATCATCGTTCCGACCGGACCGCTCCTCGGCGTCATGGTCGCGTTCCGGCCGATCAGGAACCCGCCCTTGGCGACCTGCACGCCGTCGACGACGGCGTAGATGTCGTGGAGGCCTCCGAAGTCCTTCGGTGCCTTCAGCGAGACGGTGAAGGCACCTGTCGCGTCCGTCTTCGCGGTGCCGATGACGACGCTGATCTTCGTCGCCTGGCGCCCGAGGTAGTCGACGCTGTCAGGTCGGGCGTCAACGACCCAGGTCACGTTGGCGGTGCTCCAGACGATGCTGACGTCCTTTCCCGCCGGCAGGCCGGCCCCGGAGATCGTGTATTTCTGGCCGGGGACGCCGACGTCGGGCGTCGTCTTGAGGATGCCCATGTTCGGGGCAGCCGTTGCCGGTGCGGCGATCGGCCCGGGGAGCGCGGCGACGCCCGGAACCGCCGGCGCCTGGAGGGCGACGGTGGTCGAGGCGGCGGGCGCGGAGAAGACGGCGGGTGCCAGCAGGAACAGTGCTCCTGCCAGCACCGCGCCGGTCAAGACCAGCTTCTTCGTTGTCTTCGCGGTGCTCATGGTGTTCTCGCTCTCTTACTCGGGGGTTGAGAAATCAGGGGATGATGGTGATCGGGTAGTCGAGGGTGGCCGCCTTGCCGCTCGTCAGCGTGAACACGATGTGGACGTTGATCGTCCCGAGCGGATAGGTGGTCGGGATGTTCCAGGCGTTGGCCCAGAAGAACACCTTCTGGGGGCCGTGCGAGCCCCAGTTCAGAACGACGTTCGGCTGGCCCGGAACGGTGAAGTGCGCCTCGGTCACGTTGTCGATCGAGAGCACCTCGCGGGACGTCATGTCGAAGCCCCAGGTCCTGAGGACGAACTGCTCACCCTGCTTGAACACGTTGGTCTGCGTGCAGCCGATCGGCCTCGGGGCGGCGCCTGCGGGGCGCGTCCCGTTGACGCTGTCGGCGTAGATGACCGTGTCGACCTTGCCGGACGGCGCAGCGCCGCCGGCGGGGCCGGGCCCGGCCGGGATGTTGGGCGTCGCCGAGATCGTCAGCTGCGCGGTGATCACCGGCATCTGCACGAACGAGCCGGTGCGCTTCGCCTTCGATTTGACGAGCACCTTGAAGTTGACGACGCCGGACGCGTAGCTCGCCGGCACCTTCCACGAGCCCGTCCACGTGTACTGGCCGCTCGCGACGGACGCCGACGGCGTGTACGTGAGCTTCACGTTGGGCTGGCCCGGGATCGAGACGTAGAAGTACTTCACGTCCTTCCCGACGAGCACCTTCCGGGTCTTGCCGTCGACCGCGTAGGCGCGGAAGACGACGGTGCTGCCCGGGGCGAAGTAGTCGCTCATCACGCCGTCCGTGGTCACGGTCTGCGCGATGACGAAGATGTCGCCTGCGTGCACCGACGGGAATGGGATCGTGTCCGCCGTCGCTGCGCTCCCGAGCGCTGCGGCCGTCAGAGCCGAGAGCGCCAGGAGAAGGATTCGCTTCATGTCGTCGACACCTCTTTCCGAGCTGGAGTGATCTGCCTAGTAGGTGAACTTGCCCGTCAACTTCACGCTGAAGGCGCCGCTCGAGCGGTCGTAGCTCCCGCTGAAGTGGATCGAGCCCTTTGCCTTCTTGAACAGCCCCGTGCCGCCGGCGACCTTCGCCGTGCCGGAGACGCTGATGTTGTTCTGGTCGTCCTGAGACGCCGCGCAGCCGCGGGAGACGGGAAGCAGCGTCACCTTGAGGTTGCCCTTGGTGCCCGTCATCGCGCCGGTTCCGGCGATCGGGGAGCAGGGCGGGTTCGCGGTCGTACCGGTGACGGTTCCGATCAGCTTGCCCTTGCCGAGCGCGGTACCGATGCCGGTGCCCGCGGTGAGAGCGGTGATGTTGGAGCCGTCGACCTTCTCCGTGACCTGGCCGGCGTAGGCGCCCTTGAAGTTCACCGTCTTGGGCTTGGGAGCCGCGGCGAAGGCCGTGCCGGCTGCTACCGCAAGAACGACCGCCGCGACCGGGACGAGAACTGCTCGAAAGGTCTTCATCTGGTGCTCCTTTGGTTTTCGGGCATGCTGGCCGCCGGCGCCGCCAGGGGCATCGGTCGAAAGCCCTCGACCCGTCTGCGGAAAAGCCGTAGTGCGACCGTGTGAGAATTCACCGAGTTGACCCGGCTGCTCGTCCGCGACCTCGCCCAGCTCGTCACGCCCGCGGGCGCCGACGCGCCCCTGCGAGGCGCGGCCCTCGCCGACGTGGACGTCACCGAGGACGCGTTCCTGCTCTGCTCGGACGGCTGGATCGAAGCCGTCGGGCGCATGCGCGACCTTCCCGCACTCGACGGCGACGTCGAGGAGATCGACGGCCGCGGCCGTTGCGCGATCCCCGGGCTCGTCGACTGCCACACGCACGCCTGCTTCGCCGGCGACCGCGTCGACGAGTTCTCGCTGCGCGCCGCGGGCGCGACCTACGAGGAGCTCCACGCGGCGGGCGGCGGCATTCTCGCGACCGTTCGCGCCACGCGCGTCGCCGGCGAGGCAGGGCTACGCGAACAGCTCGACCGCCACGTCGGGTGGATGCGGGCCGCAGGGACGACGACCTTCGAGGCGAAGTCGGGCTACGGCCTCGATCGCGAAACCGAGCTTGCGCAGCTGCGCACGATCCGCGACGCGGGCGGCAGCCCGACCTGGCTCGGCGCGCACGCCGTGCCGCCGGAGTTCGAGTCGGCCGACGCCTATCTCGACTTCGCGCTCGCCGAGGTGCTGCCCGAGGCCGCGCAGATCGCCGAGGCCGCCGACGTCTTCCTCGAGCGCGGCGCCTTCGACGCCGCCCAGGCACGCCGCTTCCTCGAGGCCTGCGCGGGCGCCGGACTCGCGCTGCGCCTGCACGGTGACCAGTTCACGGAATCGGGCGCAATCCCGCTCGCGGTCGAGCTGGGCGCACGGTCGGTCGACCACCTCGAGGCGACCGGGCGTGACGGGATCGCCGCGCTTGCCGCCGGCGACGTGACGGGTGTTCTCCTGCCGGCGAGTGCGCTCTTCCTCGACCGGCCGATGCCACCGGCGCGGGCGCTGATCGACGCGGGAGCCGCCGTCGCCCTCGCAACCGACTTCAATCCGGGCAGCGCCTTCTGCGAGAGCCTCCCTCTCGTCTGTTCGCTCGCCTGCACGCAGCTGCACCTGTCACCGGCCGAGGCGCTCTCGGCCTGCACCGTGAACGCCGCCCATGTCCTCCGCCGCGCCGACCGCGAGGGACGGCTCGCGCCCGGCTACGACGCCGACCTCGTCCTGCTCGACGCGCCCGACTGGCGCTACCTCGCCTATCACCTCGGCGGGCCTGTCGTGAGCGAGGTGATCGTCGGCGGAAAGGGCCCGCGGTAGATTAGGCGGGTGGCAACGAAGAAGCAGCGCCGGCGCCGCGAGAAGGGCCGGCGGCACGAGTACGAGTACGTCTACGTCGACGACACCGGGCAGGAGGTCGCCGTCGACGAGTCCGAGCCGGCGCCCAAGGAGAAGCCCGTCACTTCCGGCCAGAAACCGACCGGGCAGAAGGCGAAGACGGGCTCGGCGAAATCGGGAACCTCGAGCGGCGAGCGCGTCCTCCATCCGCCGAGCTGGAGCAAGGTGGCGCGGCGCGGCGCGATCTTCGCGCCCTTCATCCTCGTCTTCATGTACCTCATCCGGGCAAAGGGCGACTCGATGGTCGCCGTGCTCCTGCGGACAGTGCTCTTCGTCGGCGCCGTGATCCCGCTGATGTACGTGGTCGACTCGTTCACCTACCGGGCGTACCAGAAGCGCCAGGCCAAGCACGCCGGCGGCTCACCGCCGAAAACGAAGTAGCCCGAACGTAGACTCAGGCTTCGATGCCGCTGGTGGTCGACCGCTACGAGCTGGGCCCGATCGGGACGAACTGCTACGTCGTCCGGTCCGATCGCGGCGCGACCGAGGCTGCCGTCGTCGACCCGAGCGGGGACGCGGCCTCGCTGCGGCTCGAGCTCGCGCGCATGGGCGCGACGTGCGCCGGCATCCTCGTCACGCACTCGCACTGGGATCACATCCTCGGCCTCGCCGAGCTGGCCGAGGGCACGGGTGTGAAGGTCTGGGGGCCGGAGGTCGAAGCGGACGTGCTCGAGAACCCGCAGAGCTACTACTCGGGCGTCGGCGTCGCCCTGCGCGGCTGGAAGCCCGACGTGCTGCTCTCCGGTGGCGAGACGATCGAGGTGGCCGGGATCACGTTCGAGGTCGTCGCGGTGCCGGGCCACTCGCCCGGCCATCTCGCGTACTTCTCCGACGGCGCGCTGCTCTCCGGCGACGTGCTCTTCCAGGGCTCGGTCGGCCGCACCGACCTGCCGCGGAGCGACTGGGAGACGATGCTCGCGTCGATCCGGTCGCTGACGGAGCGGTTCCCGCCCGACACGGTGGTCTACTCGGGCCACGGCCCGCCGACGACGCTCGGCGACGAGCTCCAGCGCAATCCGTTCCTCGCCGACCTGCGCGCACCATGAGCCGCCGCGTCACCGACCTTGCAACACAGTGTTGCAAAGTCCTCCGAGCTGGAAACCGAGCAGCCGAGCCGTCTCGAGCCGCCTCGTTCGACCTTGCAACACAGTGTTGCTTGGCTGCGGGGGCGGCGTGACGAAGTTCGAGGCGCCGCGTGGCACGCACGACATCCTGCCGTCGGAGTTTCCGCTCTGGCAGAAGGTGATCGAGACCTTCGAGGAGCTCTGTGACGACTACGGCTATCGCCGGATCCAGACGCCGGTCTTCGAGGACACCGACCTGTTCGTCCGCACCTCCGGGCACGGCTCGGACGTCGTCTCCAAGGAGATGTACACGTTCACGGACCGCGGCGACCGCTCGCTAACGCTTCGCGCCGAGGCGACCGCGCCGATCGTGCGCGCCTACCTCGAGCACGGGATGCACCGCGAGCCGCAGCCGGTCAAGCTCTACGCCTACGAGACGATCTACCGCTACGGCCGGCCGCAGAAGGGCCGGTTCCGCGAGCACTGGCAGCTCGATCTCGAGGCGATCGGATCGGACGACCCGGCCGTCGACGCCGAGGTGATCCAGCTCTACGACACGCTGCTCGGCCGGCTCGAGGTCACCGACTACCGGCTGGAGCTGAACTCGATCGGCGACCCGAATTGCCGTCCGCAGTATCTCGAGGAACGGCTGAAGCCGTGGCTCGCCGAGCACGAGTCCGAGCTCGACGAGGCGACCCGTCAGCAGGCGTCCCGCAACCCGTTGCGCGCGCTCGACAACATCGCCGCCAAGCCGCCCGGCGTGCAGGAGGTGCTGCGCACGGCGCCCGCGATCGGCGACTCGCTCTGCGACGCGTGCCGCGAGCACTTCGCCGAGGTGCGGCGCTTCCTCGATGCCTATGGAGTCCGGTACGAGCCGGTTCCGACGCTCGTCCGCGGGCTCGACTACTACACGCGGACGACCTGGGAGTTCGTCGGCTCGGACGGCGCGCAGGGCGTCCTTTCGGGCGGCGGCCGCTACGACGGGCTCGCCGAGCAGCTTGGCGGGCCGCACACGCCGGCGATCGGCTTCGGCGCAGGCATCGAGCGGCTGGTGCTCGCGCTCCCGGAGCACGACCCGGAGCAGCCGGAGATCGATGTCTTCTTCGTCTGCGAGCCCGGCGTCGACCGCGCACCCGTGGCGGCGTTGCTGAAGACGCTTCGCGACGGCGGTGCGAGCGTCGACATGGACTACGCCGGTCGCTCGGTCAAGGGCCAGCACACGCAAGCGGGCCGGCTGGGCGCGAAGAACGTGATCGTCGTCCGCCCGGACACCGATCTCGGCGCGGAGCTTGCGGGGCTGGGTCTGTGACGTGGCGTGACCTGATGTGCGGCGACGTGCGGCCGGAGGACATCGGCCGGCGAATCGCGCTCGCCGGCTGGGCGAACACGCGCCGCGACCACGGCGGGCTCGTCTTCGTCGACCTCCGCGACCGCGCCGGGATTTGCCAGCTCGTCGTCAACCCGGATCGCGCGCCGGAAGCGGCGAAGGCCGCGCACGAGGTGCGCAACGAGTTCGTGCTCCGCGCCGAGGGCGAGGTCGTCGCGCGGGCTCCCGAGGCGGTGAACCCGAACCTGCCGACCGGCGAGGTCGAGGTGCAGGTCGACACGCTCGAGATCGTCTCGCGCTCGACGCCGCTCCCGTTCCAGCTCGACGAGGAGAACGTCGACGAGACGCTGCGCCTGCGCTACCGCTGGCTCGACCTCCGTCGCGAGAAGCTGCAGCGCAACATCGCGTTGCGCGCGCAGATGGTCGGGATCATCCGCCGGACGATGGAGGCGGCCGGCTTCCTCGACATCCAGACCCCGATCCTCTTCAAGCCGACGCCCGAGGGTGCACGCGACTTCGTCGTCCCGAGCCGGCTCCAGAAAGGCCGCTTCTTCGCGCTGCCTCAGAGTCCCCAGATCCTCAAGCAGCTGACGATGGTGGCCGGGTTCGACCGCTACTACCAGATCGCGATCTGCTTCCGGGACGAGGATCTCCGTGCCGACCGGGTGCAGGAGATCACGCAGCTCGACGTCGAGATGTCCTTCCCGGACCAGGAGTTCCTGTTCGCGCTGATGGAGGACATGTTCGGTCGCATCTGGCGCGAGTGCGTCGGCGTCGAGGTCGAGAAGCCATGGCCGCGGCTTACATACGAGGAGGCCGACCGGCGCTTCGGCACGGACAAGCCGGACACGCGCTTCGCGCTCGAGATCGAGGACGCGACCGAGGTCACGCGTGGCTCCGAGTTCGGCGTCTTCGCGGGCGCGGAAGCCGTGCGCTTCCTGCGCGTGCCGCGCGCGTTCTCCCGCGCAGAGCTCGGCCGGCTCGAGGAGACGGCGAAGGAATGGGGCGCGAAGGGGCTCGCATACATCGTTCGGGACGAGGCCGGCGAAGTGCGCTCGCCGATCGTCAAGTTCCTGTCCGAGGCGGAGCTGGCCGCGCTCGACGTGCAGGCGGGCGAGACGCTGCTGTTCGCGGCCGACGCCTGGCCGGCGACGTCGCGCGTGCTCTCGGCGCTCCGGCTCCAGCTCGGCCGTGAGCTCGAGCTGATCGACGAGTCCGCGTTCACGTTCCTCTGGGTGACCGACTTCCCGATGTTCGAGTGGGACGAGGAGGAGCAGCGCTTCGGCGCCGTCCACCACCCGTTCACGCGGCCGAGCGACGAGTGGAAGGATCGTTTTGCCGGCGAACCCGCGCACGCGCTCGCGCACGCGTACGACATCATCGTCAACGGCAACGAGCTCGGCGGCGGATCGTTCCGGATCCACGAGCCGGAGATCCAGGCGAAGGTGTTCGACCTGCTCGGGATCGGGGCCGAGGAGCAGCGCGTCAAGTTCGGGTTCCTGCTCGACGCGCTGGCGATGGGCGCGCCGCCGCACGGCGGGATCGCGCTCGGGATCGACCGCATGACGATGGTGCTGGCGGGCGAGCCGAACCTCCGCGACGTGATCGCATTTCCGAAGAACCAGGCCGGCGTCGACCCGATGAGCGGCGCGCCGTCGGAGGTGACGCCCGAGCAGCTCGCCGAGCTCGGCATCAGGATCGTGGCTCCACCGCGGGACTCGGGCTAACCTCTGCGCATGGGCGGGTTTACGCCCCGGTTCGCGTTCGAGATCGTCTTCCTCGTCCTGCTCGCGGTCGCCTGCGGGCTGGCCGACCTGCGCCCGCTCGTGATCGGGCTCGTCATGGGCGGGGCGTGGCTGCTGATGACGGGCATCGAGTGGCTCGCGTGGCGCTCGGAGACGACGGTGGACGCCCCGCCCGAGTGGCAGCCCGACGACGAGCGGCAGCTTGACCAGTGGGACATCGACGAGATCCTCGCCCCGCTGCCCGATCAGGAGCCGGGTTCGTCGACCTCGATCCTGCCGCCCGGCGGCGACGGCGAGGAGCGGTGAGAAGCTCCTTCGGCCAGCGCATGCTGGCGCTCGCGGCTGTGGCCGTATTCGCCGGTGTCCTCGCCGTCGCCGTCGCGCACCAGAAGGCCGCGCCGGCACGGGCGGCCGGTCCGCAGCCCGCGGTCGGGGAGGGCACCGGCTGGTACGCGGCGATCGCCGGCGTCGCCGCCCCCGTCCCGGCCAGAGGAAAGCCGACGGCCTGCGGCTGGCTGCTTCTCCGCAGCACGCTCGGCGTCGTCCATCCCGTGCTCCCGTGCGGGACGAAGATCTTCGTGCAGGTCGGCGGCAAGCGGATCTACACGCAGGTCGTCGACCGCGCCCCCGTGGCGTCCCGCGAGGACTTCGACCTCACGCCCGCCCTCGGCGAGAAGGTCGGCCTGACGACGGGAACGCGCGACGTCCGCTGGGCCTTTGCGCGGTAGACTGGCCGCACGTGCTCGACCCTGTGCGAGTCCGGCGGCCGCACAGTTGAACCAACAGCAAGTGAAAGGGAACCCGCGTCGGGAATAGGCGTTGCCGACGTCCCGCAGGGATCCCACCTGGATCTCCAGGTTCACTAGGTCGTCGGGCCCCGGCAGGGTGGAGCACGTTTAGCTTGGGTGAAACCATGTTTCCCCCAAGAGCCCCCTTCTTCAAAAGGCGCGACGAGAGAGGGCACAGTGGCCGACGCCGGCTAAGCCGGCATCGGCGGCGGGTCGTAACCTGAAGCTGTGAGTGATTCCTGGGTCATCGGTGTCGATTGGTTCACCATCAGCGATGGTGATCTCGCCGAACTCGAGACGGGCGTCCACACCCTCGGCGCCGAGCTCGACGTGCCCTTCGGCGGACTGGTGCCTCCGCGTTACAACTGGCGGATCGATCGAATCGAGCTCGACAGGCCGCCACTGGTCAGAGTCGATCGGACGCGCCCCTCGGACAGCCGCGGAGCCGCCGCCTACGCGCTCCACTGCTCGCTTCTCTCGGGGCCACACGCGTGAAGGAGCTGTTCGGAGATGCGACGCGGTGCGGCGAATGGAGTGCCGTACGGTTGCGTGTCGACGGCGAGCGGATCGTCGACGCGGATGCCGACGGGCTCGCCGAGGACCTGCGCGGGTTGAGCTTGCTCGAGGCTGCGGCCGTTCCGGGAGACGATCTCGTCACCGACGCGCTTGCCGCGGCGATCGGGCCGGTCTTCCACGCTGCCGCTTCGCCGGGCCGTACCGCCGTTGCGATGAGCGGCGGAGTCGACAGCGCCGTCGTGCTCCTTCGAGCCGGGCCGGAGGCGATCGGCGTCACGCTGCGCCTCTGGGTCGATCCCCAGGCACCGGACACCGAACGCGCCTGCTGCTCGTCCACCTCCGTTCTCGCGGCTCGACGGCTCTGCCACGAGCGCGGGCTGCCGCACGTCACGCTCGACCTGCGCGAGGAGTTTCGCCGCGCCGTCGTCGGGCCGTTCGTGCGCGGCTACGCGCGCGGCGAGACCCCGAACCCGTGCACGCGCTGCAACGGCGGCTTCCGCTTCGCCGAGTTGCTCTCCTTTGCGCGCCGCGCCGGCGCCGCTCGTCTCGCCACCGGGCACTATGCACGCATCGTCGAGCGCGACGGCCGGCTGCTGCTGGCACGCGCTGCCGATCCGGACAAGGACCAGTCCTACATGCTCGCCGGCCTCGCGCCTCGCCAGCTCGACCGCGTCGACTTCCCGCTCGGCACGCAGACGAAGGCCGAGACCAGAGCCGAGGCCGAGCGCGCCGGGCTCACCGTCGCGCGGCGGCCCGACAGTCAGGAGGCGTGCTTCCTGGGCGGCGACGATTACCGCGCGTTCCTCGAGCGGCGCGGCCTGCGGAGCGAATCAGGCTCGATCCGCGACGAAGCGGGACGGGAGCTCGGCACGCACGACGGTCACTGGCGCTTCACGCCCGGCCAGCGCAAGGGCATCGGAGTCTCGGGCGCCGAGCCGCTCTACGTGATCCGGTCGGAAGCGGCGACGAACACGCTCGTCGTCGGCCCGCGCGCCGCGCTCGGGCGCGACCGCGTCATCGTTCGCGGCCGCCTGCATGCGCCCGCGGCGCGCGTCGAGGCCAAGCTCCGCTACCGCTCGCCCGCCGTCGCTGCCTCCGTGGAGCCGACCGCGCGCGGCTTTCGCCTCGCGCTCGACCAGCCGGCGTTCGGCGTCGCGCCCGGCCAGACGGCCGTGCTGTACGAGGACGACGCCGTGGTCGGCGCCGGAACGATCCTCGCCGCCGCATAGAATCGCCCCATGACGCTCGCGGTGACCACGAGCCAGGCACTCGACGTCGTCCTCGCGATCTTCCTCATCGTCGTCGGGCTCGCGATCGGCTACGCCTTCTGGCGCCTCGGCGTCCTCTTCTCGCAGTTGCGCACGACCGTCAAGCACGCGGAAGACGAAGTCCTGCCAGTGATCAGCAAGAGCGGCGGCACGCTCGATCGCGTGAACACCGAGCTCGACAAGCTCGACGTGATGACGGACAGCGCCGTCGACGCTGTGACAGCGATCGACCGGGCCGTTCGCGCCGTGTCGACCGTGGTCACGGCGCCGGTGGAGGCGATGGCCGGCGTCGCCGCGGCGATCCGCCACGGCGTCTCGTCCCTGCTCGCGAATCGCGACGTCAACGAAGCCGTCCGCACCGCGAAGGACGCGGGACAGCGCCGCATGGCCGACCTGCAGGAAGAGCTGGACGAGGCGAACCGGCGCGGCGCCGGCACCGACCGCTCGCACTGACCCTTCTGGCCATGTTGCAGTGACTGTCCCATGGGACAGTCACTTGGACCTGTCCGGAACGGCCGGGAGCGGCGATGTCCGAGAACGACGAGAGTAGCGTGTCCGGTGCGGACGGCACAACGGAGATGTTGACGGTGTGGTTTTGCTCCCCAGTTACCGAGACTACGGGCACTTGAGATCGTCCCTTTCGGCCGTGTCGCAGTGACTGTCCCATGGGACAGTCACT
Source organism: uncultured Actinomycetes bacterium (assembly GCA_963776735.1). Lineage (GTDB taxonomy): Bacteria > Actinomycetota > Thermoleophilia > Gaiellales > Gaiellaceae > PALSA-612. The sequence continues at coordinate 35,852 of CAVZNV010000022.1, read as the reverse complement.
AGGACCTGTCCGGAAAGAAGGGTCGGCTCCGTGCCTAGAATCGACAGCGTGCGCACGACTGCCGAGCTCCGTCAGGGCTACCGCGCCTTCTTCGAGTCGAAGGGGCACACGTTCCATCCGTCCTGGCCGCTGATCCCACGCCCCGAGGACCGTTCGACGCTCCTCACCTCGGCCGGGATGCAGCCGCTGATGCCGTTCTTCCTCGGCCGCGAACAGCCGCCGGCGCCGCTGCTGACGACCTGCCAGAAGGTCTTCCGGACGCCCGACATCGACGAGGTCGGGCTCGACACCTACCACCTCACGTTCTTCGAGATGCTCGGCAACTTCTCGTTCGGCCAGTACTTCAAGGATGGGGCCGTCGAGTTCGCCTGGGAGTTCATGTTCGACCACATGAAGCTCGATCGCGACCGCATCTGGGTGAGCGTCTTCGCCGGCGATCCCGAGCTCGGCCTCGACGAGGACGAGGTCGCCGTCAGGGCCTGGGAGCGGATGGGCATGCCTCCGGAGCGCATCGTCCGCCTGCCGAGGTCGGAGAACTTCTGGTCCGTCGGCGGCCCAGGCCCGTGCGGTCCCGACTCCGAGATGTACTTCGACTGGGGCGAGGAGACCGGCTGCGGCGAGCCCGACTGCAAGCCGAGCTGCACGCGCTGCGAGCGCTTTCTCGAGTTCTGGAACCTCGTCTTCATGGAGTTCGAGCTGCACGCCGACGGCTCTCTGACGCCGCTGCCGAAGCAGAACATCGACACGGGCCTCGGCCTCGAGCGCGGCGCGCGCATCCTCCAGCAGGTCGCGTCCGTCTACGACACGGACGGCTACCAGCAGATCATGGCCTGGATCGCCGCAGAGTCCGGCGTCGCGTACGGTGACTCGCCCGAGGCGACGAAGGCGCACCGGATCCTCGCCGACCACGGCCGCGGGCTTACCTTCCTGGCCTCCGAGGGCGTCGTCCCGTCGAACGAGGGCCGCGGCTACGTCATGCGCCGCATCGCTCGCCGCGCCGTCCAGCAGGCCGGACGGATCGGCCTCGACTCGCCGTTCCTCGCCCGGCTCGCCGACGTCGTCATCGAGCAGATGGGGGAGGCCTACCCCGAGCTGCCCGAGCACCGCGCCGAGATCCACCGCATCCTCGCGGCCGAGGAGGACAGCTTCTCGCGCACGCTCGTCCGGGGACTCCGATTGTTCGGAGAGGTCGCGGAGAAGGGCGCGATCTCCGGCGACGATGCGTTCCAGCTCCACGACACGTACGGCTTCCCGTTCGAGCTCACGCAGGAGCTCGCGCGCGAGCGCGGCCTCGCCGTCGACGAGGACGGGTTCACGAGCCTGATGGAGGAGCAGCGCGAGCGCTCGCGCTCGGCCGGAGGCTCCGACGTGACGCTGATCGGCGAGCACCCGACCGTCTTCGTCGGCTACGAGAAGATCGACGTGCTGACCGCGATCTCCGCGCTCGAGTTGCGGGAGGACGGGCTCTTCGACGCGAAGCTCTACGACTCGCCGTTCTACGCCGAGGGCGGCGGCCAGGTGTCCGACACCGGCTGGATCGAGAACGAGGAGACAGGCAACCGAGCCGAGCTCGTCCGCGCGACGCGCGTCGGCGACGACCAGGTGCTCACGTTCCGCGGCGAGGGATTTGCGGCCGGGGATCGTGTCCGTGCCGTCGCCCCGTGGTCGCACCGGTTCCCGACGATGGCCAACCACACCGCCACGCACCTCCTCCACCAGGCGCTCCGCGACGTCCTCGGCGATCACGTCAAGCAGGCCGGCTCCGCCGTGAGGCCGGACAAGCTCCGCTTCGACTTCACACACCAGGAGGCGCTCACGGCCGACGAGCGGCGCCGCGTCGAGGAGATCGTCAACGAGAAGGTCTTCCAGAACCTGCCGGTGCACATCTTCGTGACGCCGATCGCGGAAGCACGCAAGCTCGGCGCGATGATGCTGTTCGGCGAGAAGTACGGCGACGAGGTGCGCGTGATCGAGATTCCCGGCTTCTCGACCGAGCTCTGCGGCGGCACCCACGTCCGCTGGACGGCCGAGATCGGCCCGTTCGCGATCCTGTCCGAGAGCTCCGTCGGCGCCGGCGCCCGGCGGATCGAGGCGGTCACGTCCGGCGAGGCCTACGCGCTCCTGCACGGGCGCGCGCACGAGGCCGACGAGCTGCGCGGCGAGCTCGAGCGCGTGCGCCGCGCGGCGAAGAAGCAGCCCGCGGCCGCCGCGGTCAACGACGATCTCGACGTGCGCTACGAGGACGCCAGCCTGGCCGTGATCGAGGTGAAGGAGTCGTCGACGCCACTCCGCGATCTCTCCGATCGGATCAAGCAGCAGCGGAAAGTCGGCGCCGTCCTCCTCGGCCAGCGCGTCGACGGCCGTGTCCAGCTCGTGCTCAACATCGACAAGGGGCTCGTCGAGAAAGGCCTCGACGCCGGCCGTGTGATCCGCGAGATCGCGCAGGTGGTCGGCGGCGGCGGGGGCGGGCGGCCCGACTTCGCCGAGGCCGGCGGACGAGACCCCGAGAAGCTCGGGGAAGCGCTCGACGCGGGGCAGCAGCTGCTCGTCGCCGCGCTCGCGTGAAGGTGCTCGCTCTCGACTACGGCTCGGCGCGTACCGGCGTGGCCGTCTCGGATCCGACCGGGACGATCGCGCGGCCCGTCGGTGTCGTCGAGCGGGTCGGCTCCGATGCCGGCTTCGCACGGCTGAAGGCGCTGATCGCAGAAGAGGCACCCGACCGCGTGCTCGTCGGCCTGCCGCTGACCCTTCGCGGCGAGTACGGCACCCAGGCCGAGGAGACGGAGACCTTCGCCCGGCGGCTGCAGGACGCGATCGAGTGCCGGGTCGAGCTGTTCGACGAGCGCTTCACGTCCGTGCTGGCCGACGGCGACGACGCCCAGGCCGCCGCGCACCTGCTGACGAGCTATCTCGAGTGGTCGCGCGACCGCTAGCGCTCGCCGCGGTGGTGGGCGCCGTGCTCCTCGTCGCGGGCTGCGGTGACTCGGCCAAGCCGAAGCCGACGGTCGCCGCCGGGCCGAAGATCCTGCACATCGTCTTCCCTGAGGGCTTCACGCGTGTCCAGATGGCGCAGCGCATCGACGCCGTGCGGAAGATCGCCGAGCAGAGGCGGCACGTGACGCCGAAGATCACGGCCACCGGCTACCTGGCGGCGACGCAGTCGTCGGCGTTCCCCGGCTTCTACGCCGGCGACGGCAAGCGCCGGCCGCTCGAGGGGTTCCTCTTCCCGGCGGAGTACGCGTTCTTCTCGAACGAGACGGCTCGGCACTTCGTCAGTCGGCAGCTGGCGGCGTTCAAGCAGGCGTTCAGCCACGTGGACATGCGCTACGCCCGCTCGAAGAACCTGACGCGCTACGACGTACTGATCATCGCGTCGATGATCGAGCGCGAGGTCGTCGTCCCGTCCGAACGGCGTCTCGTCGCGGCAGTCATCTACAACCGCCTGCACGACCACGTGCCGATCGGGATCGACGCCGCCCTGCGGTACGGGCTCGACATCCCGTCGAACCGGTCGATCACGCAGTCGGAGCTCCAGTCGAACTCCCCGTACAACGTCCGCAAGTTCACCGGCCTCCCGCCGACGCCGATCTCGAACCCCGGCCTCGCGTCGATCCAGGCCGCCGCGCACCCGGCGCCCGTCGACTACCTGTACTACGCGAAGAAGAAGGGGAGCGACCACGACTTCTTCACGGCCAGCTATTCGGCGTTCGAGCAGTTCCTGGCTCAGAACGGCTACGGCTAGCGGCTCGAGCTATGCCCGGGCCAAGCCCGGGCTCCACGTCGGGCCGCAGCGAGACGCGGATCGGGCCCTTGCAACACTGTGTTGCAAAGTCGGATCGGTGCTAGGACTCGGGCGGAGGCGGTTGCTGTGGGCCGTACTCCATCGAGCCGAGGATGTGGGGCGGAGGCATCTTGGCGATCCGCTTCACGAGCTCCTTGTCGATCGCCCGCTTTGCCAGGTGATTCGTCCACTGGCGACTGACACCGAGCGCGTCGGCCATGTCCGCGATCGACAGGCCGACGGCGCGGCCCCGCTCGAGCAGCGCTTCGACGTCCGCGCGCCAGCGGCGCTGCTCCTCGGCGGCACGCTCAGCGGCGGCACGCTCCTCGGCGAGCCCCGCCAAGACGGCCTGTCGCTCGGCGGCGATCACCTGCATGGCCTGATCCACGTCGCTCATGTCAAGTGACGTTACAAGCTGACAAGACGGTTTGCCAGCTCCGGCTCTTGCTCTGAGACTGTCTCTGAGGCCGGGACGGTGCCCGACCGGACAGGGCGCGATACTCCGGCCATGGCTGCCATCGACGGTACGACCCGGCTGATCGGGCTCATCGGCGATCCGGTCTCCGGCTCGCTCTCGCCGCGGATGCAGAACGCAGCGCTGGCCGCCCGTGGGCTCGACTGGGCCTACGTGGCCATGCGTGTCGACCACGCGGTGCTCGACAGCGCGATCGCCGGTCTCGCCGCGCTCGGCTTCGCGGGCGTCAATGTGACGACGCCGCACAAGACGGGCGTGATCTCGCTCTGCGACGAACTCGACGAGTCGGCCGAGCGGGCTGGCTCCGTCAACACGATCGTGTTCGAGCACGGACGCGCGCTCGGTGCGAGCACGGATGCCGAGGCGCTGGACGAGGTCGAGGCGTCGAGCGCGGTCGTGATCGGCGCGGGCGGCGCGGCGAGCGCCTGGATCGCCGCGCTCGAGATGCGCGCAATCCCCACGAAGGTCTTCGCCCGCCGAGAGACGTGGCCGCCCGAGACGGCAGACGCCGATCTCGTCGTCCACGCAACACCCGTGAAGGAGGAGCTCCTCTTCGAGCCCGCCGCGGGCCAGACGCTGATCGACCTCGCCTACAACGCCGACGGCAGCGACACGGCTCACGTGGCCGCGGCCCGCTCGGCAGGCTCCCGCGTCATCGACGGCCTCGAGGTGCTGGTCCGCCAGGGCGCCGCGTCGTTCGAGCGCTGGACGGGCATTCCGGCGCCGCTCGACGTCATGCGCGCCGCGATCCGCGCCGAGTTTCCTACCCCATAGGCTTTCCGGAATGACGCTCCGCCTCACAACCGCAGGCGAATCGCACGGCCCCGCGCTCGTCGCGATCCTCATGGGCTTGCCGGCCGGCCTCGTCCTCGACCGCGACGCGATCGACCACGACCTCCACCGCCGCCAGCAGGGCTACGGCCGCAGCCCGCGCCAGCAGATCGAAACCGACCGCGTCGAGGTCCTCGCCGGGCTCAGGCACGGCCGCACGCTCGGCACGCCGCTCGCGCTGCTCGTCCCGAACCGCGACCACAAGAACTGGACATGGGGGATGACCCCGTGGCCGCCCGAGGGCGAGCCGCACGGCAAGGGGACGAAGCCGGTGACCGTGCCGCGGCCCGGCCACGCCGATCTCGCCGGCGTCCTCAAGTACGGGCTCGACGACGTGCGCGACGCGCTCGAGCGCGCGAGCGCGCGGCACACGGCGGTGTTCGTGGCCGCCGGCGCGGTCGCGAAGGCGCTGGTGTGCGAGATCGGGATCGAGGTCGAGGGCTCGGTCGTCGCGCTGGACGAGCTTTCCGGACGCGTCGACGAGGCACGCAAGGACCGGGACACGATCGGCGGAGTTGTCGAGGTTCGCGCAAGGGGTCTCCCGCCCGGGCTCGGCTCGTACGCCGAGCGCGACACGCGGCTCGACGCACGCCTGGCCGCGGCGCTCATGGGCATCCAGGCGGTGAAGGGGGTCGAGATCGGCGACGGCTTCGCGCTCGCCGGCCTCCGCGGATCGCAGGCGCACGACGAGATCGTTCCGGGCCTCCATCGCGAGACGAACCGCGCCGGCGGGATCGAGGCCGGAGTCTCGAACGGCGAGGAGATCGTCGCCCGTGCCGCGATGAAACCGCTGCCGACGCTGATGCGGCCGCTCCAGACCGTCGACCTGGCGAGTGGTGAGCCCGCCGAGGCGCTCGTCGAACGCTCCGACACGGCCGCGGTCGAGGCGCTCGCCGTCGTCGCCGAGGCGGCGGTCGCGTTCGAGCTCGCCCGCGCGGCCCGCGAGAAGTTCGGCGGCGACGCGATCGGCGACTTCGTCGCGGCCCACCGCGCGTATCTGGAGCGGATCGCGTGGACTCCCCGCTAGACCGGCACGTTGCCCTGATCGGCTTCATGGGCGCCGGCAAGTCGACGCTCGGCGCCGCCGTGGCCGAGCGCATCGGTCGGCCGTTCCTCGACGTCGACCGCCGGATCGAGGAGCGAGCCGGCGACACGATCGTCGAGATTTTCCGCTCCTGGGGCGAGACGGCGTTTCGCGAGATCGAGGAGGAGGAAGCGCGCGAGGCGCTCACGGTCCGCGAGCCGGCGGTGATCGCACTCGGCGGCGGCGCGCTCGGCTCCGACTCGACGACGCGCCTCCTCCGGGAGCGCGCGACCACCGTCCTCCTCGACGTCGACGCCGACACGGCCTGGGAGCGCTCGCGTGAGACCGGACGGCCGCTCGCGAGCGACGAGGCCGAGTTCCGGCGGTTGTTCGAGGAGCGGGCGCCGGTGTACGCCGAGGCGGCCGACGTCGTCGCCTGCGATGTCGACGACGTCGTCCTCGCCGCGGGCGGCGTGCACGTGCAGGTCGGCTCGCTGGAGCTGCTCGGCGACCTCTTGCCGGGTGACGGGGCGGCAGCGCTCGTTGCGGACGCTCACGTCGCCGGCATCTACGGCGCCGACGCCCAGCTCGCGCTCGGCTCGCGGCTCGCGTCCACGCACACGGTCCCCCGCGGCGAGGAGGCGAAGGCGGCGGCGGTCTGCGAGCGGCTCTGGCAGGAGCTGCGGATCGACCGCGCGGGGCTCGTCGTCGCGCTAGGCGGCGGCTGCACAACGGACGTGGCCGGATTTGCCGCAGCGACCTATCTCCGCGGCGTTCCCTGGGCGGCCGTGCCGACGACGCTCGTCGGCCAGGTCGACGCGGCCATCGGCGGCAAGACGGCGATCGACCTGCGCGGAGGCAAGAACCTCGTCGGCGCCTTCCACTGGCCGGTGCGGACGGTGATCGACCCGGCGCTGCTCGAGACGCTGCCGGACGCGGAGCGCCGGGCGGGCATGGCCGAGATCGTGAAGACCGGGCTGCTCGGCGGCGAGCGCCTCTGGGAGCTCCCCGATGCCGAGGTCGTGCGCCGCTGCGCCGTCTACAAGACCGCCGTCTGCCTGCGCGATCCACATGACCGGGGAGAGCGCACCGTGCTCAACCTGGGGCACACGTTCGCGCATGCGCTGGAGGCTGCCGCCGGATACGAGACGGTGACGCACGGTCGCGCGGTCGCGCTCGGCCTGCGCGCGGCGCTGCGGCTGTCCGTCGAGCACCTCGGGCTCGACCCGGAGGTCCAGGCCGACGCCGACGCCGTCCTCGCACCGCAGCCTGTCTCGGTCGACGTCGAGCGGGCCTGGACGGCGCTGAAGCGCGACAAGAAGTCGGCCGCCGGCCGCGTCCGACTCGTGCTGCTCGAGGCCCCCGGCCGGCCGGTTCACGGAGTCGAGCTACCCGACGAGGACGTGCGGCGCGCGCTCGAATCCCTCGTCGCCTAGAGTCCGAGCCATGCGCGTGGACGTGCTGAACGGCGTCAATCTCGATCAGTTGGGCCGGCGCGATCCGGAGGTCTACGGCTCGGTGACGCTGCGCGAGCTCGAGTCGAGGCTCTACGCGTGGGCGAAGGATCTCGGCCTGACCGTGCGCTGCCGCCAGACGAACGACGAGGGCACGTACGTCGACTGGCTCCACGAGGCGCTGGACGCGGCCGACGGGGTCGTGCTCAACCCGGCCGCGTGGACGCACTACAGCTGGGCGATCCACGACGCGGTGGAGCTCCTGACGCAGCCGGTGGTCGAGGTGCACCTGTCCGACGTCGACAAGCGTGAGGAATGGCGGCGGTTCTCCGTGCTGGACGGGTTGGCTGCGAAGCGGATCGCCGGCAAGGGCTCGGACGGCTACCGCGAGGCCCTCGAATTCCTGGCGGAGCCGCGATGAGCCGGCTCGAGCGCCTGCAGGCCCAGCTCGACTCGCCGTTGCTCGTGTCGAGCCTCGTCAACGTCCGCTACCTGACCGGTCTCGCGAGCTCGAACGCGGCGCTGCTCGTCGAGCCCGGCGGCACGCGCCTGTTCACGGACTTCCGCTACGCCGAACGTGCCCGCACCGTGCCGGGCGTCGAGCTGGTCGTGACCCGGCGGGACATCTACGCCGAGCTGGCCGAGCTCCTCACGGGGCACGTCCAGTTCGAGCCGGCGGCGCTGACCTACGCCCGCTATGCGACGCTCGCGGACGGCGAGCTCGACCTCGTCCCACGCGCCGGCCTCGTCGAGGCGATGCGAGCGGTCAAGGACGAGTCCGAGCTGGACGCGATTCGCCGCGCCGCCGCGGTCGCGAACGAGGCCTTCGAGCGCTTCGTCGAAGGGCCGCTCGTCGGCCGGCCGGAGCGCGAGCTGGCCTGGCGGCTCGAGTCGCTGATGCGCGAGCACGGCGGCGAAGACCTGTCGTTTCCGGTCATCGTTGCCTCCGGCCCGACGGGCGGCTCGGCGCACGCCGTCCCGGGGGACAAGCTGGTCGAAGAGCGGGAGACGATCGTGGTCGACTTCGGCTGCCGCGTCGACGGCTACTGCTCCGACTGCACGCGCACGCTCGTCACCGGCGAGCTGCCGGACGACCTTCGGCACGCCTACGACGCGGTCAAGCAGGCGCAGGAGGTCGGCCTCGCCGCCGTGCGGGCCGGAGCCGACAGCGGCGAGGTCGACGCGGCGGCTCGCGACGTGATGGAGGGCGAGGGTCTCGGCGCCGAGTTCGGCCACGGACTCGGCCACGGCCTCGGGCTCGAGGTGCACGAGCAGCCCTGGCTGAACCAGGAGTGGCCGAGCACGCTCCAGGCTGCCAACGTCTGCACGGTGGAGCCCGGCGCCTATCTCCCGGGCCGCGGCGGTGTCCGGATCGAGGACCTCGTGATCGTCACCGAGGACGGCTGCGAGGTGCTGACGCCGTTCACCAAGGAGCCCGTGACCGTCGGCTAGATTGAGGCCGTGGCCGAGACGGTCAACACGAACCAGTTCAAGAACGGCATGCACATCGAGCTCGACGGCGAGGTGTGGCGGATCGTCGAGTTCCAGCATGTGAAGCCGGGCAAGGGCGGTGCGTTCGTCCGCACGAAGCTGAAGAGCCTCGACTCGGGCGCCGTCGTCGACCGCACCTTTCGCGCCGGCGAGAAGTTCGCGCGCGTCCATACCGAGGTCAAGAACGTCCAGTACCTGTACGACGCCGGTGACGACGTCGTGTTCATGGACGAGGAGACGTTCGAGCAGATCAATCTTCCGCGCGGATCGGTCGAGGACGACCTGCAGTTCCTGTTGCCGTCGAGCTCGGTGCCGATGCTCGCGGTCGACGGCCGCCCCGCCGGGCTTCAGCTGCCGGCGTCGGTGGAGCTGGCCGTGACGGAGACCGAGCCGGGAATCCGCGGCGACACCGTGTCGAACGTGACCAAGCCGGCGACGCTCGAAACCGGAGCCGTCGTCCAGGTGCCGCTGTTCGTGAACGTCGGCGACCGCCTCAAGGTCGACACGCGCGAGAAGCGCTACATCTCCCGGGCCTAAGGTCCGCGCGCGCGGCGAAGTCCGAGCATGGCGAGGTGGACGACGAGTCCGACCATCATCGTCAGCTCGAACGCTCGCACGGAATGGGTCGCCAGCCCGACGACGTACGCGATCGGGATGATCGCGAAGAGCATGGCGATCCGTCGCAGCCCGCGCTTTTGACGATCGTTCACGACAAGAGCTATCGGCGCAACCCCGGGCGCGAGTGAGGCGTGGATAGGCAGAGATCGGCTACAACACTCCCATGACGACCAAGGACGCGTTCACCGCAGGGGAGTGGGAGACGATCCGGGAGGCGCCGGTCAGCGCCGGGATGATCGTCGTGACCGCGCAGAAGGGTGGGACGTTCCGCGAGACGTTCGCGATGGCGAAGGCATATGCGGAGGCACGGCAGCAGCACGGGGCCAGCGAGCTCGTCGACGCGCTCGTTCACGAGAAGCCGGCGCGCGACCACAGCCATTACCACTCGTTCGACGAGCTGAAGCAGGCCGGGCTGCAGCAGGTTCGCGACGCCATGGCTTTGCTCGAGCAGAAGGCAAGCCCGGAGGACGTCGATGCGTACCGGCAGTTCGTGTCGTCCGTCGCCGACAGAGTGGCGCACGCGCATCGCGAGCACGGGCAGGAGGTCAGCCAGGCGGAGCAGGCGGCACTGCAGGAAATCGCCGTTGCGCTCGGGTCGCCGTCGGCCGGTGGCTGACAGGCGACGCTTTCGAACGAAGGCGGGCTGGCGCGAGCCCTCGGTGAAGTCGCTCCGCGACCTGACCGCGTCGCTGGGCACGCGCGAGGCCGCCGCCGGCGCGCGGGAGAAGATCGAGCGCGCGATCGACGACGGCTCGGCCATCGATCTCGCCGCCGACGAGCAGGCCGAGGTCGTCGCGGCGGTTCGCATGGCGATGCAGGACGGGCGAGTCGACGCGGAGATCGCTGGCATCCGGCACGACGAGTCCCCGTGACCGGCTGAATCGCCCCGTCGACCGTCGACCCTGGTAGCCTGCGAGGCCATGGGGTCGGGAGTCATCAGCCCGTGGCACATCGCGATCTTCGCGCTCGTCGTCCTGCTCGTCTTCGGCCCGAAGCGCCTGCCTGAGATGGGCCGCTCGGTCGGCAAGGGCATCCGGGAGCTCAAGGACGGCCTGACGAGTCAGGTCGACAAGCACCTCGACGAGCCCGAGGCACTCCCGCCCGCACAGACGCCGGCGAGCACCAGCGTCGAGCGCGACTCGATCTAGCGCGAACCCTTCACCGCGCGTTCACGCGGCCGCAACGCTTTTGGCCGGCACGCTGGCCGCAGCTCGTCCTCCGCGGTTCTTTCCACCGTTCGGCGAGAAAAGGCGAGCCGCGCCACCCGGAGGAGACGCGGCTCGGTCGGGATCAGACGTCTGACGGGGACGACGGCATGTACGTGCTCGACGTCCCTGCGTTGCTGCCCATGTTCGGGCAGTTGTGGTGGGCCGACGGGCTCCGCGGTGCCGCGGGTGCCTTCGGCGTCGCCTGGCTCTTCGGCGCCGTGTGCGTCTTCGGCGTCGTCGTGCTCGGCGACGAGGCGGCCATCGCAACCGCGCCCCACGTCCCACCGGCCGCGACGGCCAGTGCGGCCGTCGTGGCGAGCACCATGCGAGTCGACTTCTGCAACCGGTCTCCTTTCTCGAGACTGCGGCGACGGTGAGATCGTTACACGCCGGTCTGAGGGTGGGCTGAGAGATCGATAAGAGTCGGTGGCTCGGCGAAGCGGCCGGGGATGGTGGCACGATGTCGAGGTGAACGCTCAGGATCATGCGGTCGTGTCGTCGGCCGCCTGGCTGCTCTGGCTCGTCGCCGCCTTCATCGGCTCGCTCGAGCTGGCCTGGTGGTTCCTCTGGCACGTGCTGCCCGCCTGACCGGAGTCGTCCGGCTCGTCGAGGCCGGAACGACGGGCGAAGGCTGGCTCGTGGTCTCGCGCGCAGTCCTCGACGACGGCGCCGTGGCCGAGTACGACGGCCAGGTCACGCGCGAGCTGGCGCTGGTGACGCTCGTCGTCGAGGAGCCGTCGTCGTCCGACCCGGTCGTGGCCGAGCTCGGCGACCCCGACTGGCTCGCCTGGATGCACGACAACTTCTTCGTCCCGAAGGTGGTGCCGGAGCTCGGCGACGCCGACAGCTACGCGATCCGCCTCTTCGACTACGCGCGCACCGGCCGCGACCAGATCGCCTGGGTCGTCGATCGGCTCCGTGCCGACCCCGAATCGCGTTCGGCGACGATCACGACCTTCCAGCCGCTGACCGACGACGCGTACATCCCGTGCGTGAGCATGCTCGACTTCTGGCTCCCCGGAGGCCGGCTGGAGCTCGTCGTCTACGCACACAGCCTCGACTTCGGCAAGAAGGCGTACGGCAACCTCGTCGAGCTCGCCCGCCTCCAGGAGCACGCCGCCGGCGAGCTCGGCGTGCCGCTCGGACGCCTCGTGATCCACGCCAAGTCGGCGCACGTGTACGAGCCCGAATGGGAGCTGATGGCCGGCCTCTGCTCGGCCGGGAAGTGAGCTACGCCCGGGTCTTCGCCCAGCAAAACACGGAGGGTCACATGCGAAAGAGACTGCTCTTGCTCGGAGCCGGGTTGGCTGTAGCGCTGACCTTCGCCGCGGTCGCCTCTGCGGTAGGGGCGAACGGAATCGTCAACGGCGACTTCGAGACCGGGTCACTGTCGCCCTGGACGACGTTCACGACCGCCAACGGGACGATCGGCGGCGGCGACGTGCAGTCGTTCGACACGACCGGAACCGGCGCCAGCCTCGCGGCCCACTTCGATGTCGGCCAGGTGAACTTCTCAGGACAGAACGAGGGTGGAGGCATCTACCAGAACTTCTCCGGGGCGCCGTACACCGTCTCGGCCGACGTCCCGGCGCAGTCGGCAGCTGGTCACCCGGGCAACGGCGACTGCGGGACGTTCTTCCTTCAGCTCGACGGGAACACGATCGCGTCGCACGCCTTCGGCACGTGCCCGGGCTCGTCGATCGCGCGCTGGCACTTCTTCGTGCACATCGCCAACGGCGTCTTCGGTGACAACGTGAGGGTCGACCTCAGGCTCTCGAAGGTCTGACAAGCGCTTCGAGCCGCCGGGGCGAAACGCGCCGGCGGCTCGGCGCCTAGCGCCCGCGGCGCGGCTTCCTGACCGCCGTCCGCACCTTCATCTTCGGCCCGCCCTCCGCCTGCAGCTCGCGTCGGAGCTTCTCCTGCTGCGCCGACGGGAGCTTCGAGACGGCCTTCGAGACGGAAACAGGCAGGTCGGCGGTCGTCACCGTTCCGTCGCCCGCCTCGACCACGACCTCGGGCGGGTCGAGAACGACGATGTCGGTGATGACGTTCAGAGGATCGTTCGAACGCACCTCGATCACGATCTCGACCCGGCCGTCCTCCGGCGCCACGTTCTTGACAACGACCGGCGCGGCGCCGATGAAGCGGTCCGGGATCCGCGAGGTGAACGAGGGAACGCTGTAGTCGTACGGCCTGCACTCACAGGCCGAGACCAGCACGATCGACTTCTTCGAGATCAGCGGCCAGCTGACCACCAGGACCTGGTCGGAGGCATAGGTCGTCCCATCCAGGCCGGACGACGGCACGCCCGACGCCAGGCCGGTCCAGTGCACCCGCAAGGTGTCCATTCGTTCTCCTTCTCTCGACGACGGCGTCGAGGAGGCTAACAGCGGTAGTCTCACGCGGGCGGATGCCGAAGCTCGTGGACACGACGCTGCGCCTGCTCGGGCAGGAGCCGCTCGCAGGCGCGATGCCGACCGCGGAGCAGCTGCGCGTGGCAGAGATCCTCGACGGCGCCGGCTTCGCCTACCTCGAGGTCTCCGGCGGCGGCTGCTTCGACAGCGCGGTCAAACGCGGCGTCGAGAGCCCGTGGGAGCGGATCCGGGCGTTCAAGGCGCGCACGAACACGCCACTCGCCCTCGCTCTGCGCGGACGGTTCCTCGTCGGCTCGCGGCCGGTCGGGGTCGACTTCGTGCAGCGCTTCGTCGCCTGCGCAGCCGAGAGCGGCATCGACGTCTTCCGGCTCCACGATCCGCTCAACGACGTGTCGAACCTGCGCGAGGCGGCCGAGGCGATCCGGGATGCCGAGCGCGAGTTCGACGCCGGGCTCGTCTACAGCCCCGGCGACTCCGCGGCCCGGACGCTGGCTGAGCGTGCGGCCCAGCTCCCCGAGCTCGGCGCCGCGCGCGTCCTGATCCACGACCCGTCCGGCTCGCTGCACCCGCGCAAGGCGGCCGAGCTGGTCGAGGCGGTCCGCGACGCGTGCGGGCTTCCCGTCGGCCTCTACTGCCAGGGCTCCGGCGGCGCGGCGCTCGCGTCGGCGTTCGAGGCGGCCAGGGCCGGGGCGGACCTGATCGCAACCGCCGTCTACCCGATCGCCCTCACCCTGCACCGCGTCTCGGGCGAGTCGATCGCCCGCGCGCTCGCGTCGCCCGACCTCGACACGGGCGTCGACATCGACGCGCTCTGGCGGGCATCCGACATCGTGGACGAGCACATCGGCGACGAGCCGGTCTCGCCGATCCCGCCGCGCATCGCCACCAGGGCGGCGCAGCACAGCCTCCCGCCGGGCCTCGTCGCCGCGCTCGACCAGAATCTGCGCACGAGCGGCTCCGGCGACCGGCTGGACGAGGTGCTCGACGAGCTCGTTCGTATTCACGAGGAGGCGGGCTCGCCGCCGCTGGCCGCTCCGATCGGGCAGATCCTCGCTTCGCAGGCCGTGATCAACGTGCTCTCGGCGACCCGGTACCAGGTGGTCGTCGACGAGCTGCGCGCGCTGCTGAACGGGCAGTTCGGCTCGCCCCCGGCGGCGATCGACGAGACGGTGCTGCGCGCGGTCAGGCTCGTCAGCGGCGAGGAGCCGGCGGTCGAGCCGGTGGTCGACCTCGACGAGGTGCGCGAGTCGGCCGAGGGCCTCGCTGCGAGCGAGGAGGAGCTCCTGCTGCTGGCGCTGTTCGGCGAGGCTGCCGAGCCGCTGCTGCGCTCGATCCGCGGACGCGGGCGGCGCTCGGACGGCGAGGGCGCACCGCTCGACGCGACGCGGGCGGAACGCGTTCGCGAGATCGTACGGCTCGTCCAGGAGACCGGCGTCGGCGAGATCACGATCGAGGACGGCTCGACGAAGGTGACCGTACGCCGCACCGACGACCGCACGCCGGCCGCCGCACCGGCACCGCTCCCGGAGCCCGACCACGAGGTGCTCGCACCGGCGTCGCCCCCGACGCCGACCGACGTCGTCCGCGTGGAGGCGCCGCTCGTCGGCACCTTCTACCGCGCGCCCGACCCGGGCTCTGCGCCGTTCGTCGAGGAGGGCGACGTCGTTGTCCCGGGACAGACGCTCTGCATTCTCGAGGCCATGAAGACGATGAATGAGATCGAGTCCCGGGTCGAGGGCCGGGTCCGGGCGATCCTGGTCGAGAACGCGCAGCCCGTCGAGTACGGCCAGGTCATGTTCGAGCTCGAGCCGCTCGACGGCCGCCCGCCGCTCCTCTAGTGGCACTGCGCCGGGTCCTCGTCGCCAACCGAGGCGAGATCGCGGTCCGCGTGATCCGGGCCGTCCACGAGCTCGGACTCGAGGCCGTGGCCGTCTACTCGACTGCGGATGCGGACGCCATGCACGTCCGCCTCGCGGACCACGCCGTCCGCATCGGCCCGCCGCCTGCGGGTCAGAGCTACCTGAGCATCCCGTCCGTCGTAGCCGCCGCGACGACGACCGGCTGCGACGCAGTCCACCCGGGCTACGGGTTCCTGTCCGAGAGCCCGGCGTTCGTGCGCGCGTGCGAGGACAACGACCTCGTCTTCGTCGGGCCGGACGCGGACCTGATGGAGCGGATGGGCGACAAGGTGCAGGCGAAGGCGGAGCTGCGGGCCGCCGGCGTCCCGGTCGTGCCCGGCAGCGAAGGGCCGACCTCGATCTCCCAGGCGCGCACCGTCGCCGCCGACCTCGGCTATCCCGTGCTCGTGAAGGCGGCGGCCGGGGGCGGGGGCAAGGGCATGCGGCTCGTCGACG
The DNA here is from genome assembly GCA_963776735.1 of uncultured Actinomycetes bacterium. Taxonomy (GTDB): domain Bacteria; phylum Actinomycetota; class Thermoleophilia; order Gaiellales; family Gaiellaceae; genus PALSA-612. The sequence goes on along the minus strand of CAVZNV010000022.1, from coordinate 20,241 downwards.
ACGCCGCCGAGCTGGAAGGCGCCCTTGCGGCCGCCGCGGCGGAGGCGGTCAAGGCGTTCGGCGATGGCAGCGTCTATCTCGAGAAGGTGATCGCCCCCGCCCGCCACGTCGAGATCCAGGTCCTTTGCGACGGGCAGGGCGGAGTCCTGACGCTCGGGGAGCGCGAGTGCTCGATCCAGCGCCGTCATCAGAAGCTGGTCGAGGAGTCGCCGTCGCCGGCGCTGACGCCGGACCTGCGCGAGGAGATGGAGGAGGCCGCGGAGCGCGCGTGTCGCAGCGTCGGCTACCGCAACGCGGGGACGTTCGAGTTCCTCGTCGGCCCGGACGGCGGCTTCTACTTCATCGAGCTGAACGCCCGCCTGCAGGTCGAGCACCCGGTCACCGAGCTCACGACCGGCCTCGACATCGTCCACCGGCAGCTGCTTGTCGCAGGCGGCGAGCAGCTTTCCCTCGTCGGCAGGGCACCACGGCAAGGCCACGCGATCGAGTTCCGGATCAACGCCGAGGATCCCTTGCGTGGTTTCGCGGCGTCGCCGGGGACGATCGAGCGGTTTCGGTCGCCGCTCGGACCGGGTGTCCGCGTCGACACGGCGATCGAGGACGGCTGGGTCGTACCGCCGTTCTACGACTCCCTGCTCGCCAAGCTGGTCGTCTGGGCGGAAGACCGGCGGACGGCGATCGCGCGGGCGCGCCGGGCGCTGGCCGAGCTGGACGTGGCCGGCATCCCGACGACGCGCGACCTCGCTCTCGACATCCTCGGCAGCGAGGCGTTCGCCTCCGGCCACTACTCGACGAGCTTCATCGACGAAAACGCCGGCCTGCTCCCGTCACTCGGCCGCGGATGAGCCCTTCCCGCAGGCAGCCCGGCCGCCGCGCCGCGCGCCGCGAGGCGCTGTTCCTGCTCTACCAGTGGGATTCTGACGGGCCGGCCGCTCGAGTCGCAACCAGACGCGGTCGATCCGTTCGCGCGCGAGCTGGCCGGCCTGGTCGTCGGCCGGGAGGCCGAGCTCGACCGCCGGATCGACGAGGTGTCCGAGGGCTGGCCGGCCGATCGCCTCGGCGTGATCGAGCGGAACGTCCTCAGGATCGGCATCGCCGAGCTGGAAGGCGGTACGGTGCCTCCTCAGGTGGCGATCGCGGAGGCAGTCGGGTTGGCGAAGCGGTACGCGTCGCCGGAGGCGGCGCGGCTCGTGAACGGGATCCTGTCCAAGGTGGCCGATGAGGAGGCCGCGTGAGCGGCGAGGCGCTCGACCGCGCCTCCGAGCTGCTCGAGCAGCTCGAGGGGAAGCGCGCGCAGCTCGAGCAGACCGAGGATCCGGACGCCGCGGTCGAGCTGCTGGCGGAGATCACCGAGCTGGCCAAGGAGGCGCACGCCCAGATCGAGCTCGCGCGGAGGGAGGCCGATGCACAGTCCTGACGAGCTGAAGGAGCTGGTCGAGGAGGCGATCGACCGCTTCCCGTTCTGGCCCGACCTCCACGGCCAGTCCGAGTCGATGCGCTACGCGCTCGAGATGGGCGGCAAACGCGTCCGGCCGGTGATCAGCCTTGCCACGGGGGAGGCATGCGGCGCGTCGGTGGAGCAGGTGATGCCGGCCGCGCTCGCGGTCGAGCTCGTCCACAACTTCTCGCTCGTCCACGACGATCTCCCGGCGCTCGACGACGACGCCGAGCGTCGCGGCAAGCCAAGCGTCTGGGCGGCCTACGACGAGGGGACAGCGGTGCTGGCCGGCGACGGGCTGCTCGCCGAGGCGTTCCGGCTCGCGGCCTCGTATCCGACGCCCCAGGTCGCGCGGGAGCTGGCCGAGCTGACACTCGGGATGATCGGCGGCCAGTACCTCGACACGATGGTCGAGGGCGCCGACCTGCGCTCGGTGCACCGGCTGAAGACCGGCCGTCTCTTCGCCGCGTCGGTGTCGCTCGCGCTCTGGGCAGCCGACGTGCCCGAGCCGCAGCAGGAGCCGTGGCGCGCGTTCGGCGAGGAGCTCGGGATGCTCTTCCAGGTCGTCGACGACATTCTCGACGAGGACGGCTTCTACGTCTCCGACGGCCCCGAGGGCGCGCGGAGGATTGCGGACGAGGCGGCCGCGCGGGCGCACGAGCGGCTGGCGGCGGTCGACGCGGACACGTCCGTTCTGGACGGGGTCGTCTCCGACCTCGCCATCCGCGTCGTCTGACGTGGACACGGCCCGGGCGCACGAGCTCGAGGCGAGCGATCCGCTCGCGTCTCTCCGCGACGAGTTCCACGTCCCGGACGGCTGGGCCTACCTCGCCGGCAACTCGCTCGGGCTGCAGCCGCGCGCCGCGCGGACGGAGGTCGAGACAGAGCTCGACGAGTGGGCGCGCCTCGGCGTCGAGGGCTGGTTCGAGAGCCACGAGCCGTGGCTCGAGTACGCCGGCTCGCTGCGCTCGTCGGTCGGCAGGCTCGTCGGCGCGGCGACGGGCGAGATCGCCGTGATGAACACGCTCACCGTCAACCTGCACCTACTGCTCGCGACCTTCTATCGGCCGACTCGTGAGCGGTTCCGGATCCTGATCGAGGAGGACGCGTTCCCGTCGGACTCGTACGCGGTGCAGAGCCAGGCCGTGTGGCACGGGCACGATCCGGCCGATGCCGTGGTTCGGGCGCCGGTCGCCGGCCTGGTCGAGGCGGTCGAGCGCCTCGGCGACTCTCTGGCGGTCGCGTTGCTGCCGGGCGTGAACTACCTGTCCGGCGAGGTGCTCGACGTCCGTGCGCTGACTGCTGCCGTCCACGACGTCGGCGCGGTCGCCGCGTGGGATCTGGCGCATGCGATCGGCAACGTGCCGGTCGAGCTCCACGACGCCGGCGCCGACTTCGCGGTCTGGTGCCACTACAAGTACCTCAACGCCGGCCCGGGAGCACCCGGCGGCGCCTTCGTCCACGAGCGCCACGGCTCGCACCTCGACCTGCCCCGGCTCGCGGGCTGGTGGGGAAACGACCCGGCCGTCCGCTTCCGGATGGAGACGGAGTTCGAGCCGCGGCCGGGCGCCGAGGGCTGGGCCGTGTCGACGCCTCCCGTGCTCGCGTTCGCACCGCTTCGCGCTTCGCTGGAGCAGTTCGACCGCGTCGGGCTCGACGCCCTGCGGGCGCGGTCGATCCGACTGACCGGCTATCTCGAGGAGCTGCTCGACGAGGTCGCGTCGTCGCACCGGATCACGGTGACCACCCCTCGCGACGCGGACGCTCGTGGCTGCCAGCTCTCCGTGTCGTGCGACGGTGCCAGGTCGCTCGCCGGCCGCCTGCGCGCGGACCACGGCGTCGTCTGCGACTTCCGGGAGCCCGACGTCCTCCGCTTCGCGCCCACGCCGCTCTACAACACGTACGAGGACTGCGCTCGCACGGCTGCCGCGCTGCTCGACGTCCTGGCCTAGACTCGGCTGCCCGCAAGCGACAAGGAGGTTCTCGTGCCGCACAAGGTCGTCCATTCCGGCGAGGTCGAAGGTCAGCACGGCGGCGTCTTCAAGCCGCTGACGGAGCCGCTCGGCGTCGGCGCCTTCAGGGTCAACCAGCTCGACCTCCCTGCCGGCGCGGAAGGTCCCGAGCACGATCACACGGGCGACGGTCAGGACGAGGTCTACGTCGTGATCGGCGGCAGCGGGACGCTGCTCGCGGACGGCGAAGAGCACGCCCTCGAGCCGGGGCACTACGTCTTCTGCTCGCCCGAGGTGCGCAGGCAGATGCGTGCCGGCGACCAGGGGCTCAGCTGGGTGGGCATCGGCGCGTCGTCAGCCTGACGGGTGAAGAAGCGGCTCGACGTCCTGCTCGTCGAACGCGGTCTGGCCGAGTCGCGCGCGCAGGCGCAGGCGCTGGTGCTGGCGGGCCTCGTGCCGGGCCACTCGAAGGCGGGCGAGCAGGTCGACGAGGGCGCCGAGCTCGTCGTCGAGCGCCCGCCGCCGTTCGTCTCGCGCGGAGGCGAGAAGCTGGCGAACGCGCTCGACGCGCTCGGCCTCGACGTGACCGGCGCGGACTGCCTCGACGTGGGCGCGTCGACCGGCGGCTTCACGGACTGCCTGCTCCAGCGCGGCGCCGCACGAGTCGTGGCACTGGACGTCGGGCACGGCCAGCTGCACCCGCGTGTCCGCGCCGACGAGCGCGTGACCGTGCTCGAGCGCACGAACGCGCGGACGCTCGACCGGCTGCCCTTCCCGCCCGACGTCGTCACGGTCGACGTCTCCTTCATCTCGCTGCGAGCGGTGCTTCCGGCTGTTCTCGGGCTCGCCGTTCCGGGCTGGCGGGCACTCGTGCTCGTCAAGCCGCAGTTCGAGGCGGGCCGCGCCGAGGTGCGCAAGGGCATCGTGCGCGACCCCGAGGTGCATCGCCGCGTGGTTCGGGACGTGGCCGCGCTGGCGCCCGCGCTGGGAGCGCGAGTCGCCGGGGTCGTAGACTCCGGGCTGCCGGGTCCGAAGGGCAACCGCGAGTTCTTCCTCCATCTCGTCCAGGCAGACGACACCTCCCCCGCCGATGAGCTCGACGACTGGATCGACGCCGCCACCGGGTAAGCCGGTGAGTCGTGCTGCGGTACTCACGCACGGCCGCATCGACGCGATCGGCCCCGCCCTCGAGCGCGTCGAGGCGATCGCCGGGCAGGCCGGCGTCCAGCTCGTTTTCCCGCCCGACGAGGTGTCGAAGCACGAGATCGACGAGGTGCCGCACGAGCTGGCCGAGGCGGATCTCGTCCTCGTCCTCGGAGGCGACGGGACGATGCTGCGTGCACTCCGGCGGCTGCTCGGCACCGGCATCCCGGCGATCGGCGTGAACTTCGGCCGGGTCGGGTTCCTCACTGCGATTTCCGCCGACGAGCTCGAAACGGCGCTGCCGCGGGTCTTCGCAGGAGACCATCGCGTGATCGAGCTGCCGACGCTCGATGTCGAGGTGGACGGGCGTCGCCAGTCGGCTGTGAACGACGTGGTCGCGGCGAGCTCGGCGGTCGGCCGGATGGTCGAGCTTGCGTGGTCGGTCGGAGGCGAGCCGCTCGGCCGCCAGGCCTGCGACGGGATCATCTGCGCGACGCCGCCCGGCTCGACCGCCTACAACCTGTCGAACGGCGGCCCGGTGCTCGTCTGGGGGCTCGACGCGCTCGTGATCACGTTCATCGCCCCGCACTCCCTGCACGCGCGCTCGCTCGTGGTGCCGCGGGGGCTCGACGTCGTGGTCGAGAACGGGACGCACGACGTGTCGGCGACGGTGCTCTGCGACGGCCAGCGCCTCGGCGAGATCCCGCCGGCCGCGCGAGTCGTCGTCCGCCTCGGTGAGCAGCGAAGCCTGCTCGCAACGCTGCCGGAGGTGACGTTCTTCCACCGGTACCGCCAGACGTTCACGGCGTAGAACGCCGCACCCCTCGCGCCGACGGCGGTGGACGAAGAGTCACGCTTTCGTCACAGGGGCGGCACCCCTCCGCGCCTTTCGGAGGTACGCTCATCGCGGGTGGCGGGTGGTTTTCCTTCCCCACCCAGGGTGGGGAGCTGGAGTCGGACTCGCGGAAGTGGACACGGCCGGAAGCGACGGGGCGTTCTCGACGAATGGCCGCGGCCCGGGGCGCGCCGTACGATCACGGTGATGCTCTCGCGGCTCCGCATCGAGAACCTCGTCCTCATTCGAGACGCCGAGCTGGGCTTCGCCCCGGGCCTCAACGTCATCACCGGGGAAACGGGCGCCGGCAAGACCATCCTCGCGCAGGCGTTCGGCCTGCTCCTCGGAACCAAGGGCGACGCGGGGCTCGTCGGCGCCGCGGGCGAGGACGCGTACGTCGAGGCCGAGCTCGATCTCCCGCCCGATCTCCTCTCTGGCGACGAGCACGAAGCGCTCGCCGACCTGCGGCCGGCCGACGAGGACGGACTCGTGATCGCCCGGCGCGTCTTCGGCGACGGGCGTACGCGGGCGTACGCCTGGGGCCGGTCGGCAGCGCGCGAGGACGTGGCCGGCGCGGCCGAGCGGCTCGTCGCCATGTCGGGACAGTTCGAGCAGCGCCGGCTCGCGCGGCCGGCGTACCAGCTCGACGTCCTCGACGCCTTCGTCGGAGACGAGCAGCTGCGCCGTCGTGTCGAGCTGAGGAGGGCGTGGCGCGACCTCGTCGCAGCGCGCCGCCGCTACGACGAGCTGACGCGCGACGCCGACGCCGCGGCTGCTCGGCTCGCCGAGCTCCAGGCGCTCGTGGACGACACGCGCGGGCTCGAGCCCGGCCTCGAAGACGACCTGCGCTCCGAGCGGGAGCGCTTCCGGCACGCCGGCGACCTCGTCGAGGCGACTGCTGCCGCCGTCACCGCGCTCGACCCGGACGAGGGTGCCGGGGCCGCGGACCTGATCGCGACTGCCGAGCGAGCAGTCGCGGGCGTCGAACGCCTTGCGCCCGAGCTCGGCTGGGCGGGCGACGAGCTTCGGGATGTCGAGCTCAGATTGCGCGAAGCGGCCAGCGCCCTGCGCACGTTTCTCGTCTCGCTCGAGGCGGACCCATCCCGGGCGGAGGAGGTCGAGGCGAGGCTGGACTCGATCGCGGATGCGAAGCGCCGCTTCCGCTGCGCGAGTTTCGACGAGCTGCTCGCCCGCGCGGCGGACGCGGAGTCCGAGCTGGAGCGCCTTGGCGAGCACGGCGATCCGGCGGAGGCTGCGCTGGCGACGCTGGAAGCCGCCGGCAAGCGAGTCGACGTGCTCGCGAAGGAGCTGTCCGTCGCGCGGAACGAGGCGGCGGAGCCGTTCGCGAAGGCTGTCGCCGCAGAGCTCGCCGGGATCGGCATGGGGGAGGGCGAGTTTCTCGTCGAGCTACGGTCCCGTGCTGAAGGGTCCGGGCCGGCGGGAGCCGACGAAGCCGTGTTCCTGATTCGCCCGAACCGCGGCTTGCCGCTCGCGCCGGTCGCGGATACGGCCTCGGGTGGGGAGCTCTCGCGTATCGCCCTCGCGATCGCTGCGGTCGGCGGCGGCGCGACGATGGTCTTCGACGAGATCGACGCCGGCATCGGCGGCCGGACCGCGCATGCGGTCGCGGACTCCCTTGTCCGCCTCTCGGCCCGGGCGCAGGTGATCACGATCACGCATCTGCCGCAGATCGCAAGCCGCGCCGACCGGCACTTCCGCGTCGAGAAAACGCCGGGCGACCCGACGCACACGCGCATCCACGAGCTCGACGACGAGGAGCGCCGGGAAGAACTGGAGCGAATGCTCGGCGGCCGCGAGTTCCTGGCCGCCCTGGCCGAGTCGGAACAGGACTGACACGCCCCGACGCGCGGTCATACCGGCCGCGGCGTGCCTTCGCTTCTCCCCACCCCGGGTGGGGAAAGAAAACCACCCGCCACCCGCGGTGAGCGTAACGAGCAAACGCGCACGGATGGGACACGCGGGCGTGTCGTTTTCGCAACGATTCGTCCACAGATGAGAGCCGAAGCCACCCGCGACCTCGACGCGTCCCGGTCGGACGTGTGGGGTTTCCTGACCGAGCCGTACCACCTCTCAGACTGGTGGCCCGGCATCTCGTCCGTCCGTCCCGACCGGCGCGGTCTCGCGCCCGGCGCCCGCTGGGAGGTGGTCGGTCCGGCGCAGCCGACGCTCTTCCGCAAGGCGTACTCGTCCGGCCGGCTGCTCGTGCGCGCGGTCGATCCGTACGAGCGAGCGTCGTGGTACCTCACCGCCGAGAAGCTCGATGTCGAGATCCGGCTCGAGGCGATCGACGACGCACATACGCGCGCCACCGTCGTCGTCGAGGGACGCTGGCGCCCGGAGGCGTTCGGCCGCCCGCGCGCGCTTCCGCGGCACGCACTCGCGCGCCTGCACGCGCTCTGCCAGACGGCTGCGTCGCTCTGACGGGCGCCGTCCTGCTCCCTTTCTAGGATCGATTCCGTGAGCGTCCGACGCCCGCGAACGGCCCGACACACCGGCGTGCTACCGTGGAGTTCCGTGGGCATCGGCCGGGCGCCAGCGGGAAATTCCTCGACAGCAGACCAGCCGACCCTCCTTCCGGAAGGTGAGTCGTCGTGAGCGGACGCGCGATCAAGTACGTCTTCGTCACGGGCGGGGTCGTCTCTTCGCTCGGCAAGGGCATCACCGCCGCCTCGCTCGGCGCGATGCTCAAAGCGCGCGGCCTCAAGGTCGGCGTCCAGAAGTTCGACCCGTACATCAACGTCGACCCGGGCACGATGAGCCCCTTCCAGCACGGTGAGGTGTTCGTCACGGAGGACGGCGCCGAGACCGATCTCGACATCGGCCACTACGAGCGGTTCCTCGATCAGAACCTCAGCGCGAACGCGAACCACACCGCGGGCGCCGTCTGGTATTCGGTGATCCGCAAGGAGCGCCGCGGCGAGTACCTCGGCTCGACCGTGCAGGTGATCCCGCACATCACGAACGAGATCAAGGACCGGATGCGCCGCGCCGGCGAGGCGTCCGACTGCGACGTCGTCATCTCCGAGATCGGCGGCACCGTCGGCGACATCGAGTCGCTGCCGTTCCTGGAGGCGATCCGCCAGATCCGCCGCGAAGCCGGGCCCGAGAACGTGCTCTACCTGCACGTCACGCTCGTTCCGTTCGTCGACTCGGCCGGCGAGCTGAAGACGAAGCCGACGCAGCACTCCGTCAACGAACTGCGCCGCATCGGTATCCATCCGGACATCGTCGTCTGCCGCTCCCGCGACCCGCTCTCGACCGACATCCGCGACAAGATCGCTCTCTTCGCCGACGTCGACGAGCACGCGGTGATCTCGAACGAGGACGTCGACGACGTCTACCTCGTGCCCGAGGCGCTCAAGGCGCAGGGTCTGGACGACCTCGTCTGCCGCAAGCTCGGGCTCGGCGACGGCGAAGCCGACCTCGGCGAGTGGACGGAGCTGACGGAGCGCATCGGCGAGCGGTCGGACACGGTCGAGATCGCCCTCGTCGGCAAGTACGTGAAGCTCCACGACGCCTACCTCTCCGTCCACGAAGCGCTCAAGCACGCAGGCATCCACCACGGCTGCTTCGTCAAGGTGCGCTGGGTCGACGCCGAGGGTATGTCGCTCGACGAAGCCGGCCGCGAGCTCGACCAGGTCGACGGCGTGCTCGTGCCGGGCGGCTTCGGGTCGCGTGGCTGGGAGGGCAAGATCCTCGCCTGCCGTGTGGCCCGCGAGCGCGGTATTCCCTACCTGGGCATCTGCCTCGGCATGCACGTGGCCGTTTCCGAGTTCGCCCGCCACGTCGTCGGGCTCGACGGCGCGAACTCGACGGAGATGGATCCCGAGACGCCCTACCCCGTCATCGACCTGCTCCCGGAGCAGAAGGAGGTCGAGGACCTCGGGGGGACGATGCGACTCGGCGCGCAGGCGGTCGAGCTGGAAGACGGGACGCGCGCGCGAGAGACCTACGACGAGACGACCGTGCACGAGCGACACCGGCACCGCTACGAGGTCAACAACCACTTCCGGCCGCGGCTCGTCGAGGCCGGACTCGTCGTCTCGGGCACGTACCAGGAGGGCAGGCTCGTGGAGATCGTCGAGCTGCCCGACCACCCCTGGTTCGTGGCCAGCCAGTTCCACCCCGAGTTCAAGTCGCGCCCGATGCGGCCGGCGCCACTCTTCCGTGACTTCGTGGGCGCCGCGCTCGAGCGTGCGCGTAGCCGCGACCGCGCGGCCGTCGCCAGCCGCTAGCCTCCCGGCGTGCCGGACGGCGCGCACTCCGTTCTCGACCTCTTCCTCGAGCTGGCCGCGATCTCGAGCCCGCCCGGACAGGAGCGGCCGGTCGCCGACCGCGTCACCGCGTATCTGCGCGACCTCGGGCTCGACGTCGAGGAGGACGGCGTCGCCCCGTCGATCGACGGCACGGCGGGGAATCTCCTCTGCCGGCTCGCGCCGACCGACGGCTCGAACGGCGGGACGCCGATCTTTCTCTGCGCCCATCTCGACACGGTGCCGCCGACCGCGGCGATCGAGCCGGTCGTCGAGGACGGATTCGTCCGGAACTCGGCGGGCACGATCCTCGGCGCCGACGACAAGTCTGCCGTCGCCGCGATGCTGGATGCGGCGCGACGTGTCGTCGAGGAGCGCCGGCCGCACGCCGGGCTCGAGTTGCTCTTCACGCCGAAGGAAGAGGTCGGGCTCGTCGGCGCGTACGCGTTCGACCACGCGCGACTCGAGGCCCGGGTCGGGTACGTCTACGACCAGGCAGCCGGCGTGGGGGAGATCGTGCTCGGCGCGCCGTCGGCCGTCGGGATCGAGGCGGTGTTCCACGGGCGGGCCGCGCACGCCGGGATGTACCCCGAGGAAGGCCGTTCCGCGATCGCCGCCGCCGCGCGGGCGATCGCCGACATGCGGCTCGGCCGGATCGATGAGGAGACGTCGGCCAACGTGGGCGTCATCCAGGGCGGCACGGCGCGGAACATCGTCCCTGAGTGGTGCTCGTTCCGGGCCGAGGCGAGGAGCCATGACGAGGAGAAGCTGGCCGACCTCGTGCGCGAGATGACGGAGACGATGACCTTCGCCGCGACGCTGGAGGAGTGCGAAGTGGAGACGACGATCAGGCGGTCGTACCGGGCCTATCGCTTCAAGAAGGCCGATCCGGTGGTTCGGCTCGCCGCCACCGCGCTCGAGCGCACGGGCCACACGCCGACGTACAGCCTGAGCGGCGGCGGCGCGGACGCCAATGTCTTCAACGAACGCGGTCTCGCCTGCCTCAACCTGGCGAACGGCATGACGGACATCCACACGCCGGACGAGCGGATCGCAGTCGCCGACCTCGACGCGATGGTCGAGGTCACGCTGGCCCTCCTCGACACCGCCCGCGAACCTCTGTCCTGACGCACCTGGCCTTTCCGGACTAGGCCGCGTCTCCCCACATCCCCACCCTGGGTGGGGAGAAGACCACCCGCCACCCGCGGTGAGCGTAACCACGAAGTGCGCGCCGGGGTGAGACGCAGATGCGCCAAATGTGTGACGGTTCGTCCACAGTCGGCCCGTGCGGGCGCGGGCCGCGGAGATAAGCTGCCGCCGCCATGAAGATCGGCGTTGCGAAGGAGATCAAGCCCGACGAGTACCGCGTCGCGCTGACGCCGGCCGGCGCGCTCGAGCTCGCTCAGCGCGGTCACGAGGTAGTGGTCGAGCAGGGGGCCGGCGAGGGCAGCGCGTTTCCCGACGAGGCGTATCTCACGGCCGGCGCACGCGTCGCCTCCGTCGACGAGGTCTGGGAGACGGCCGAGCTGCTGCTCAAGGTCAAGGAGCCGATCGCGCCCGAGTACGCGCGGCTGCGCCCGGATCTCGTCCTGTTCACCTACCTCCATCTCGCCGCCGACGAGCCGTTGACCCGCGCGCTCGCCGAGAGCGGCGTGGCCGCCGTCGCCTACGAGACCGTCGAGCTCGACAACGGACGTCTCCCGCTGCTCGCTCCGATGAGCGAGGTTGCAGGCCGGCTGGCGACCCAGATGGGCGCGTGGACGCTCGAGAAGTCCCAGGGTGGTCGCGGGATCCTTCTCGGCGGCGTTCCCGGAGTGGCGCCCGCGAAGGTCGTCGTGCTCGGGGGCGGGATCGTCGGGTACAACGCCGCGCTCGTGGCGGTCGGCATGAAGGCGGACGTGTGGGTGCTGGACAGGTCCGTCGAGCGCATGCGCGACCTCGAGTCGATGCTCGCGGGCCGCATCACGCTCGCGATGTCGACCAAGCTCGAGGTCGAGCAGGCGATCGCGAGCGCAGACCTCGTCATCGGCGCCGTCTTGATCCCGGGCGCGCGCGCACCGAAGCTGATCACGCGCGAGATGCTCGGCCTGATGAAGCCGGCGTCCGTGATCGTCGACGTGGCGATCGACCAGGGCGGCTGCACAGAGACGTCGCGACCGACGACCCACAGCGATCCGATCTACGTCGTCGACGGCGTCGTCCACTACTGCGTCGCGAACATGCCCGGCGCCGTGCCGATCACGTCGACCAAGGCACTGACGAACGTGACGCTGCCGTACGTCGAGGTTATTGCCGACCGCGGCCTGGCCGCCGCGGTCGCGGCCGACCCGGCGCTTGCTCACGGCGTCAACGTCCTCGGCGGCGACGTGACCTACGAAGCCGTGGCCGACGCGCATGGCCTGCCGTACCGGCCGCTCGCAGACGTGCTCCCGGCAAGCGCCCGTTGACGGCGCGCGAGCGAGCTCAGGGGGAGGGGCGCGGCTGCTTCGCCGGGTCGTCCTTGTCCACCGGCGAGATCTTCACGACCGCCCACGTGGCGAAGGCGGCGAGGCTGATCACGCAGACGATGAAGAACGCAACGCCGAGGAGACCGAGGACCGTGGACACGTCCCTCGTAGAATAGCCCCATGCCCCGCGCGTGCGTCATCGTGCTGGACGCCGTCGGCGCTGGGGCGCTCCCCGACGCCGACGAGTTCGGAGACGAGGGTTCCGACACTCTCGGCAACGTCGCGAAGGCGGTCGGCGGGCTCGACCTGCCGAACCTCGAGGCGCTCGGCCTCGGGAACGTCGAGCCGCTCGAGGGTTGCCCGCCGATGGAGGGTGCGCCGGCGGTGGCCGGCCGGCTGATCGAGCGCTCGAAGGGCAAGGACACGACGCTCGGCCACTGGGAGCTGATGGGGATCGTCACGCCGCAGGCGTTGCCGACCTACCCGCACGGCTTCCCGTTCGAGGTCATCGACCCGTTCATGCACCGAACGGGCCGAGGAGTGCTCGGAAACCGGCCCGCGTCGGGGACGGAGATCATCCAGGAGCTCGGCGAGGAACATCAGGAGACCGGCAAGTGGATCGTGTACACGTCCGCCGACTCGGTCTTCCAGATCGCCGCGCACGAGGAGACGATCCCGCTCGACGAGCTGTACGACGGCTGCCGTATCGCGCGCGAGATCCTGACCGGCAAGCACGCCGTCGGGCGCGTGATCGCGCGGCCGTTCCTCGGCGAGCCGGGGAACTACGAGCGGACGCCGAACCGGCACGACTTCTCGCTCGAGCCGCGCCGCCCGAATTACCTCACGCTCGTCCGTGAAGCCGGCGTCGAGGTGCACGGCGTCGGGAAGATCCCGGACATCTTCGCCCACCTCGACATCGACGTGGAGCATCCGACGAAGTCGAACGTCGAGGGCATCACGCAGACGGAGAAGCTGCTGCGCGAGCTCGACGAGGGCTTCGTGTTCACGAACCTCGTCGAGACGGACATGCTCTGGGGCCACCGGAACGACCCCGTCAACTTCCATCGCTGTCTCCAGGACTTCGACCGCCGGCTTCCCGACATCCTCGACGCACTCCGGAGCAGCGACCTCCTGATCATCACCTCCGACCACGGCTGCGACCCGACGACGCCGTCCACGGACCACTCGCGCGAGCACGCGCTGCTGCTCGCCTACGTGCAGGGGAAGAACGCGGCCGGACGGATCCACGAGGGCGAGTTCGCGGACGTTGGCGCAACGGTCAACCGCTGGCTCGGAGGGAAGACGCCGCCGAAGCGGGTGCCGGGCCAGGCGATCGTCGAGCCGTGACGTCTCGGATCATTCGCGGCGCGGACGATCCCGAGTACGTCCGGCGCCAGTACGAGGACGAGTCCGGGCTTCGCGCGAGGAAGGCGGCGTACCAGGCCGTGGCGGGGATCGATGCGAGAGACGTCGCCTTCGATGCGGTGCGGGAGATCGAACCGCGTCGCGTTCTCGAGGTTGGTTGCGGCGAGGGCGAGTTCTCCGAGCGCCTCGTGCGCGAGCTCGACGCCGAGCTGGTCGCTCTCGACCAGTCACCACGGATGGCCGAGCTGGCGGGGGCCCGCGGGCTCGACGCTCGTGTCGGCGACGTCCAGGAACTGCCGTTCGCCGACGAGGAGTTCGACGTCGCTGTGGCCGCCTGGATGCTCTACCACGTGCCGCAGCTCGATCGTGCGCTCGGTGAGCTGGCCCGGGTGCTTCGTCCCGGCGGGCGACTGGTCGCGATCACGAACCGCGAGGATCATCTCGGCGAGATGTTCGGGCTGGTCGGCATCGAGCGCTGGGAGCTGCCTTTCGGGGCGGAGAACGGGGCCGAGCTGCTCGCTCCGTACTTCGATCGTGTCGAGTTGCGAGACGCGACCGGAACGGTGACCTTCGAAGGTGCCGAGCCGATCCGGGCCTATTTCGAGTCGTCCGAGCGGCTCTCCGGGCTGGCGGCGCAGGTGCCGGAGCTCGCCGAGCCGCTCGTCGTCCACCGACGGCCGGTCGTCTTCGTCGCCGACAAGACCGCGTGATTCCAGCCGCAGAGCTGATCCAGCGCAAGCGGGACGGGGAGGAGCTCTCCGCCGCCGAGCTGGCCGACCTCGTCCTCGGCTACACGCGCGGCGAGGTGCCCGACTACCAGATGGCGGCGTTTCTCATGGCGGTCTACTTTCGTGGGCTGTCCGGAGCCGAGACGTTCGCGCTCACCGACGCCATGATCCGCAGTGGCGAGACGCTCGAGCTCGGCGCGGCGCTCGGCCGCAAGGTCGTCGACAAGCACTCGACCGGCGGCGTCGGCGACAAGACGTCGATCGCCGTCGGCCCGATCGTCGCAGCCTGCGGCGTCCCGTTCGGGAAGATGAGCGGCCGCGGGCTCGGCCACACGGGAGGGACGCTCGACAAGCTCGAGTCGATCCCCGGCTACCGCGTCGAGCTGACGACTGACGAGTTCGTCGAGCAGGTGCGCGACGTCGGGATGGCGATCGTCGGCCAGACTGCCGACCTCGTCCCGGCCGACAAGCTGCTCTACGCGCTCCGCGACGTGACGGCCACCGTCGACAACCTCTCCCTGATCGCCGCGAGCATCATGTCGAAGAAGATCGCCGGCGGCGCCGATGCGATCGTTCTCGACGTCAAGGTCGGAGACGGCGCCTTCATGAAGACGCTCGACGACGCCCGCGAGCTCGGCCGCGCGATGATCGAGCTCGGCCGTCGCGCCGGTCGCGAGACGATGTGCGTCCTCACCGACATGGAGCAACCGCTGGGCTGCGCCGTCGGCAACGCCCTCGAGGTCAGCGAGGCCGCGGAGACCGTGCAGGGCAACGGCCCGGCGGACTTCACCGAGCTCGTGCTCGACTCCGTCGCGCACCTGCTCGCCCTCTCCGACCTGGGAGTCGACGAGACCGAAGGTCGCCGCCGCGCCGAGCAAGCGGTTGCGAGCGGCGCCGCGTTCGCCGCCTACGAGCGCTGGATCCGCGCCCAGCACGGCGATCCCGACCTCGGTCTCCTTCCGGCGGCGCCGGTGCTTCGGCCCGTGCCCGCGCCGCGTGGAGGAGCCGTGAAATCACTCGGCGCGATCCGCATCGGCCTCGCCGCGCTGCACCTCGGCGCCGGGCGCCGCACTAAGGAGGACGACGTCGATCACGCCGTCGGCATCGTCTGCCTCAGGAAGCGCGGCGACAAGGTCGAGCAGGGCGAGCCGCTTGCGGAGGTCCACGCACGCGACGCGGAGTCGGCCGAGATCGCCGCAGACGCCGTGCTCGCGGCCTACGAGCTCGCCGATACGTCGCCGCCGCCGACCCCGATCGTCCTCGAGGTCCTGACGTAGCGTGCCGGAGCTGCCCGAGGTCGAAACCGTTCGCATCCAGCTGGCGCCTGTCCTCGCCGGCCGGACGATCCGGTCCGCTCGGATCCTCGATGAGCGGCTGACGCGCCCGTTCGACCCTCGCCTCGTCGAGGCTCAGCTGGAAGGCGAGCGAGTCGAAGCGGTCGAGCGGCGAGGCAAGTATGTGGTTGTTCGATTCGATTCCGGTCTCGTTCTCCTGGTTCACCTCCGGATGACGGGGAGCTTCCTGGTCGGACGCGGCGGGGAACTTCCGGATGATCCCCACCGGCGTGCTGTTGTCATTCTAGACGACGGATCGGAGGTCGCGTACCGCGACGTCCGGCGCTTCGGCACCTGGCTCGTGCTCGAGCGCGACGAGGCGGAGGAGTACCTGGCTGAACGGCTCGGCGAAGAGCCGCTGTCGTCACGCTTCACCACCGGGCATCTGACGCGCCGTCTCGCGGGGCGGAGGGCGCCGGTCAAGGCGGCCCTGCTCGACCAACGCGCGGTTGCCGGTATCGGGAACATCTACGCGGACGAAGGGCTGTGGTATGCGCGCGTCAACCCGTTGCGCCCGGCGGGGGAGCTCGACGCCGACGAGATCGCAGCGTTGCGCCGCGGGGTTCGTCAGGCCCTCCGCGTCGGCATCCGCCGGCAGGGTGCCACCCTCAGCGACTACCGGACCCCGAACGGCGCCCGCGGAACGATGCAGGACGAGTTCAAGGTCTACGGCCGCGAAGGGGAGCCGTGCTTGCGCTGCGGCTCGCCGATCTCGAAGACTCGCGTCGGCGGCCGCGGTACCTCCTACTGCCCGGAGTGCCAGCGGTGACGGTCGTGCTTCCCGAGGGTGTCCGGATCGGACACTGGACGGATCGCGACGCGTGGACGGGGTGCACCGTATGCCTCCTGCCCCCGGGCAACGTCGCAGCGTGCGAGGTGCGTGGCAGCGCGCCCGGCACGCTCAACACCGACCTCCTCCAACCGCAGAGCGTCGCACCGGGCGCGAACGCGATCCTGCTCACCGGCGGCAGCGCGTTCGGGCTGGCCGCGGCAACGGGCATGTCGCGCTGGCTGGAGGAGCAAGGCGTCGGTTTCGAGACGCCGGCCGCGCGCGTGCCGCTCGTCGGCGCTGCCGTCGTCTACGACCTCGGGCTCGGACAGTCGGACGTCCGACCCGGTGCGGACGAAGGCTATGCCGCATGCGAGGCGGCCGCGGCCGAGTTCGAGTGCGGCAGCGTCGGCGCCGGCACCGGCTGCACCGTCGGCAAGCTCCTCGGCCCGCAGAGCTGGACGAAGGGCGGTTTCGGTGCCGCCTCTCTGCCGCTTGCGGGCGGAGGCACGGTGGCCGCCGTCGCCGTCGTCAACGCGGCCGGCGACGTCATCGCCGACGACGGGTCGGTGCTCGCCGGCCAGCGGCGCGGCGACGGCTACATGTCGTCAGCCGAGGCGCTGAGAAGCGGCGTCGCCATTCGCTGGTCGTGGGGTGAGGCGACGACCCTCGTCGCGGTCTTCACCGACGTCGTGCTGACGAAGACCGAGGCATGGATGTGCGCACGGGCGGCGAACGCCGGTGTCGCGCGCGCCGTGTCGCCCGTGTGGACGGCGTTCGACGGCGACACGGTGTTCTGCGCGTCGACGTGCACGGTGGAGGGGAATCCGCTCACCGTGAGCATCGCCGCCGCAGAGGTCGTCGCGGACGCGATCCGCCACGGCGTCATCGCCGCGACGGGCGCTCCCGGCTGCCCGGCGCTGTCGGAGCTCTGAGCGGGGCCAGGCCCGGCGGGTGCCCGCTCTAGACTGGTCTCCGTGCCCGGCCGAAGCCTGAAAACGGAGGCCGTCGTCCTCCGCTCGCTCCGGTTTGGCGAGGCCGACCGCATCCTGCACGTCTACACACTCGCGCAGGGACGGACGGGCGTGATCGCGAAGGGCGCGCGCAAGACGAAGTCGCGCTTCGGCGGCCGGCTCGAGCCGCTGTCGCACGTCGAGGTCATCCTGCATGTCGGATCGGGCGAGCTGGCGACGCTGACCGGGGCCGACCTCGTGCGCTCGCACGCGCCCGCCCGGGAGGAGCCGTACCGGCTCGCCGTCGGCCTGATCGGTGCCGAGGCGATGCTCCGCCTGTTCCCGGAGCAGGAGCGGTCCGACCAGGCGTTCACGGCGCTGACCCGCTTCCTCGACCTGCTCGACGAGCTGCCTGTGCGGGATGCGCGACCCGAGCTCGATCCGCTCGGCCTCTCCTTCCAGCTCAAGCTCCTCTGGGTGGCCGGGTATCTCCCGCACCTCGGGAGCTGTGCCGAATGCGGCGCAGAAGGGCCGTTCGCCGGCTTCTCGGCCAGCGCCGGCGGCGTCGTGTGTCGCGATTGCGCGCCGTCGTCGTCGGCGATCGTCCTCACACCGGACGGGGCCGCCGGGCTCGAGGGCCTGCTCCGCCTCCCGCTCGCGGACGCAGGCGGCGTGCCGGTGAGCCCGCGCGGCGCGCGCGACATCCTCGCCGCCGTGACCGCGTCCTACGAGTACCACGGCGGATTCAGGCTCAGGACGCTCTCGGCGTGAAGGCGGCGCAGAGCATCCCGAAATAGGTGGGCGCCTCGTACGAGAGCAGCTCGACGTCGAAGCCGTTCTCGGTGGCGCCGTGTAGCACGAGCATCTGCCACCAGCTGTCGGCCTGCGCCTCGGCGACGAACTCGGGGTCGATCGCGAGCAGGCCGGTCAGGTCGTCGCCGCCGACGAGCTCGACGACCTGTTTGTCGTAGATCGCCGAGGCCGGGTCGAACCCGTAGGGGCCGTTCGGATCGTGCGCGTGCCCGTGGTCGGCGCTCGCGATCAGGCCGACCCGCTTCCCCGACGCCGCCGCTGTGGCTGCGACGACACGGCCGGCATCGACGTGCGTCTCACCCGAGAGCTCGCGGGCGGGGGAGACGAGCGCGATCCTCGGTGCGGGATCGGCCCGGCCGCCCATGTACCAGAGGGGAATCAGCGCGCCCCAGTCCATCGGCATGGACGCCTCGGCGGGACGGTTGCCGCCGTAGCTGACGGCGGTCGCCGGGAGCCCCGCGCTGGCGAGGTCGCCGAGCAACGCGAGCGAGAAGTCGACGTCGACCGGTGAGGTGAGCGCGACCTCACGGTCGCCCTCGCCGACGCTCCCCTCGAGCTGACCGGCCACGATCACCGCGAACGAGCCCTCGACGTGGACGTTGTGCGGCGTGAGGACGACGATCGTCTCGGGCGCCGCTGCTGCGAAGCGGCGGCCGAGCTCCTCGAGACCGGTGCGTGTTGCGGCGGCGACGGGCAACTCGTCCTCGGTGCAGAGCTCCGCCATCGCGATGCCGCCGTGGGGTGCGATGGCGCCGATGACGATCCCGGACACGGGCGCCAGTATCGCGGTTCCCGCCGCCTGTCTCGTGCCGTACCCAGGTGTGGACAGAAAGTCACACAATCGTCACAGCGCCGGCACTGACACGTGCGCAGTTCGCCGGTATCGTCTTCGGCGTGGGCGGCGGGACGACGCCCCGCCCTTTGGGTGGGGGTACGGTCCGGGCGCGGCAGGTGCGAGACTGGCGCGATGCGGCGGGTGCTGCCGGGTGGCTACGAGCTCGACGACGATCCGGCGCGGATCGACCTCGACGCCGTGCACGGGTTTCTGTCCAGCGTCTCGTACTGGGGCTCCGGCCGGTCGTTCGAGACCGTCGAGCGGCTCGTGCGCGAAGCGGCGCGCGTCGTCGGCGTCTACCACGACGGCGTGCAGGTTGGGTTCGCGCGCGCGGTCTCGGACGGCGTCGCCGTCGCCTACCTCGCCGACGTCTACGTCCTCCCGGAGCACCGCGGTCGCGGGCTCGGCGAGGAGCTCGTCCGCGAGATCGTCGACGGCGGCGACCTGGCTCGGGTGCGCTGGCTGCTCCATACCCGCGACATGCACCGGCTCTACGCCAAGGTCGGCTTCGGCGCGCCCGGCGAGCGGCTGATGGAGCGGCCGGCCGGTGGAGCCGTTGCCGGCTGACCGGGCGAGCAAGCTGCTCGTCGTGGCGGTCGCCGCCTCGGTTGCCGTCGCGTTCGCGGACTCGTCGATCGTCGTCCTGGCGCTGCCGGAGCTCTACACCGAGTTCCACACGTCTCTGACGGGCGTGTCGTTCGTGATCACCTCGTACAACCTCGTGGTTTTCGTCGGCGCCTTCGCGCTCGTGCCGTTCACGCGCCGCCTGCACGTGCGGGAGGTGACGCGCGTCGGGCTCGGGCTGTTCACGGTCGGCTCGATCGGCTGCGCGGCCGCCTGGGGGCTCGAGCCGCTGATCGTCTTCCGCTGCGTCCAGGGAGCCGGGGGCGCGCTGCTGCTCGCCGGCTCGCTGCCGCTGCTCGGAGCTCTCGTCGGCGGCCGGCCGCGCGGTGCCGGCATCTGGGAGACGATGAGCACCTTCGGCGCCGCGCTCGGGCCCGCGCTCGGCGGTGTGCTCACGCAGCTCGCGGACTGGCGTGCGATCTTCGCCGTCCAGGCGCCGATCGCCGCCGTCGCGCTCGCCGCCACGTTCGACCGCCGCGTCCAGGACGTGCCGCTCGAACGGCCGGCACGCCGCATGCCGGGTGCGAACGTGGCCAATGCAGGCCTCGCGCTCGTCTTCGGCGGCCTCGTCGGCGCGCTCTTCCTCTCCGTTCTGCTCGTGATCACGGTCTGGGAGCGGCGGCCGATCGCGGGCGCGCTGATCGTCAGCGCGCTGCCGGTCGCCGCCTTCCTCGTTCGGCCGCTCGCGTCGAGGCTGAGCCGGCGGGACGCGGCGACGGGCGGGGCGCTGC
>CAVZNV010000021.1:0-368209 GCA_963776735.1 uncultured Actinomycetes bacterium | reverse complement strand
TGCGGGCGGATGCCTGCGGCTTCCATCAGTGGCTCCTCTGGATCGCGTACCGGCGGACGATGATCTGCGCGGTGAAGTTCGTGATCAGGGACATCACGAGCAGGATCACGCCCAGATAGAACAGCGAGCCGACCTGGAGGAACGAAACAGCTCCCTGGTATTGCGACGCGATGCGGCTGGCCAGCGTGTCCCCGGTCAGGAACGTGTTGAAGTTGACTCCGTGCGTCGTGATCCCGATCACCTGCGTGACCGCGATCGCCTCGCCGACCGCACGGCCCCCGCCGAGCAGCACGGCGGAGATGAGGCCACCGCGCGTGTACGGGAGGAGCACTCCCCGTATCATCTCCCAGCGGGTCAGACCGAGCCCGTACGCGCCCTCTTTGATGTCGGACGGAACCTGGGTGAACAGGTCCCGGCTGATCGAGGCCGTGATCGGGATCATCATGATCGTGAGCACGAGGATCGCGGTGAACACCGTTTGCCCCGACTCGGGCAATGACGAGAAGAACGGCGTCCATCCGAAGAGCGTGTTCAGCCAGGGGCCGAACTGATCATGGACGACGGGGCCGAGGACGAGGATGCCCCAGAGGCCGAGGACGACGCTCGGAATGGCAGCGAGCATCTCGACGAGCGAGCCGACCACGCCACGCACGCCGGCAGGCGCGAGCTCGCTGAGGTAGAGAGCGATGGCGATGGCGATCGGTCCGCCAAAGAGGACGGCCCAGGCGGTCGTATAGAGCGTGCCGAAGACGAAGTCGAGCGCGCCGAACTGGTTCGTGACGGCGTTCCAGGTCGAGTGCCAGACAAACGAGATGCCGAATTGGCTGAAGGCGGGCCTCGCGCCGTCGACGACCTTGTAGATGATCAAGCCGATGAGGGCGGACGACCCGAGGGCGGCGATTGCGGTGATCCAGCGAAGCGCGAAATCTCCGAAGCGATCGCGCTTCCGCCTCGAGTCGAGCGCGCGGTCAGGCGCGGGGACGGACGAAGCCTCCACGGTCGGCTAGCATCGCCGGTCGATGGCGACGCCGCCACCTCGGTCACCACTTCGTCACCAGATCTTCACGGGCTCTCGACCCTGGCTGGACGTGACGGCCGCGACACTCGACGGACGATGACGGTCATGCAGTCGGTCGAAGTCGCGCGCCCGACGGAGGGCCTGCCCACGGCGTCCCGGGATATCGTCTTCGACATCGACGATCTGGCCGTCTATTACGGCCCGACGACCGCCTTCAGCGGCGTCACGCTCGACATCTTCAAGAACCAGATCACCGCCGTGATCGGCCCGTCCGGCTGCGGCAAGAGCACGTTCATCCGCTGCCTGAACCGGATGAACGACCTCGTCGGCGGCGCCAGGGTCGGCGGCAAGGTGCTCTACCACGGACAAGACATCTACGGCGGCGGGGTCGACGCGATCGAGGTCCGGCGCCGCATCGGGATGGTTTTCCAGCGGCCGAACCCGTTCCCGAAGTCGATCTTCGACAACGTCGCGTTCGCGCCCAAGGCGCTGGGCATGAAGTCCGGCATCCACGAGCGAGTCGAGCAGGCGCTTCGCGGCGCGGCACTCTGGGACGAGGTCAAGGACCGCTTGAAGACGAGCGCCCTCGCGATGTCCGGCGGGCAGCAGCAGCGCTTGTGCATCGCGCGCGCCCTCGCCGTCGAGCCGGACGTGATCCTGCTCGACGAGCCGGCCTCCGCGCTCGACCCGATCTCGACCCAGTCGATCGAGGACCTGATGCACGACCTGAAGCGCGACTACACGCTCGTGATCGTCACGCACAACATGCAGCAGGCGGCGCGCGTCGCCGACATGACGGCGTTCTTCAGCCTCGACGTGTCGGACGGAAAGCGCACGGGCGTCCTCGTCGAGTACGCCGACACGCCGACGATCTTCACCCATCCGGGCGACAAGCGGACGGAGGACTACGTGACGGGACGGTTCGGCTGATGCGCGTCTCGTTCCACGAGGAGCTCGACCAGCTCGCCGCCGGCGTGCAGGAGGAGGGCAGCCTCGTCCTCCGCTCGCTGCGGGCGGCGCTGAACGCACTCGCCGACCACGACACGGGCCTCGCCGACGAGGTGATCGCCTTCGACGACGAGATCGACCAGAAGTACCTGGACATCGAGCGCGGCGTCGAGTCCTTGCTCGCCCGGCAGACACCGGTCGCGATCGACCTGCGCACGGTGCTCGCGATCCTGCACATCAACCTGCACCTGGAGCGGATGGGCGACTACTGCGTCACGGTCGCGAAGCTGATCAAGCTGTCCGACTCGGCTCCCGAAGGCTCGCCGCGGCTGATCGAGGGCCTCGAGGAGATGGGCGACCGGTGCGAGGAGATGATCCGCGTCGCGCTCGACTCGTTCGCCGCCCGCGACAAGGAAGCGGCGACGTCGCTTGTCGATCTCGACGAGCTGATCGACCGCGTCAACCGGCGCGCCGTCGAGCGGATCCTCGAACTGGCCGGCGAGCCGCAGGCACACGAGTGGGGCCTGCGGATGCTTCTCGTCTCGCGGTGCCTCGAGCGGATCGGCGACCACGCCGTCGACATCGGCGAGCAGACCGCCTACCTCGTCTCCGGCGAGTTCCGCGAGTTCACGGACGCTTCGCGCCCGCCGTCGACCTCTCGCACTTAGCCCGTCCGGAGCCCGCGGCTACCATCGCCCGCGTGGGCCGGCCACTCACAGCGGCGTTCGCCGCCGCCCTCGTCCTGTGCGCGGCGTTCGCGCCGGGCGGCTCGGGGGCGACGCAGCGGACGGTCTCGTTCACCTGGGTCGGCGACATCGCGATGGTCGCGTCGTCGGACGGCGGCGCCGGTTTCTTCTCGTCCTCGATCCGGCAGAGCCTGCGCTCGGATGTCGTGATCGGGAACCTGGAAGGGACGCTGACGTCGCGCGGTTCCTCGAAGTGCGGCGCGAACAGCACGGAGTGCTTTGCCTTTCGTGCGCCCCAGTCCTATGCCTCGCTGCTGCGACGGGCCGGCTTCACGCTGATGAACGTCGCCAACAATCACGCGTACGACTACGGCCCGCAGGGCCAGTCCGACACGCTCTCGGCGCTGCATTCGGCCGGTCTCCGCTGGGACGGCCGGCCGGGACAGATCTCGATCGTGACCGTGCGCGGCGTACGCGTCGCCGTGATCGGCTTCGCGCCCTACTCCTGGGCACAAAGCCTGACTGACCTGTCGGCCGCCCAGCGGATCGTTCGAAAAGCGAGGGCCGAGGCCAACCTCGTGATCGTGGTCATGCACGCCGGCGCGGAGGGGGTCGACCACCAGCACGTCCGCCCCGGGACGGAGTGGTTCCTCGGCGAGAACCGCGGCGACGCGGAGGACTTCTCGCACGCGGTGATCGACGCCGGGGCCAATCTCGTGCTCGGCTCGGGGCCGCACGTCCTGCGCGGGATGGAGTGGTACCACGGGCGGCTGGTCGCCTACAGCCTCGGAAACTTCCTCGGCGACGGGACGCTGTCGATCGGCGGCATCCTCGGGGACAGCGCGATCCTGCACGTCACGCTGGGCGCGAACGGCGCCTGGGTGCGCGCCGGCCTCGTGCCGGTGAACCTCGTGTCGCCGGGCGTGCCGGTGGTCGAGAACGGCGGCCCCTCGCCGAGCATCGTGCGCACGCTCTCGCAGGAGGACTTCGGGCGCAACGCGATGCGCGTCACGGCCGGCGGACAGCTGCTCCCGCCCGCCTGGCGGACCGGCTAGCGGCCGACGGGAAGCGGCCCCAGGTTCACCTTGCCGGAGGCCGTCCCCTGCCGGCGGGCGAGGACGACGCCCGCCCGCCAACCCGGCGCTCGCCCCCCTCGAGGCGGGCGAATCGACGCGGCGTCGACGCCGCAGCCGGCGAGCAGCCAGGCGACGTACGAGTTGGAGTTCCACATTTCACCGGTGTCGAGTTCGTCGCGCCCCCACACCGGAGTGGGCACGAAGGGGATAAGCGCGAGGACGGCGCGAACCTGCTCGGAGTGGTCGCTGAGACATACCGGGCTGTCGACGGCTTCGTCGAGGTCGGGAATCACGCCGTTTCGCCAGCAGCGCAGCTCGTAGCGAAAGATCGACCACCGCCCTGCCCAACGTGAGCCTACTGCGCCTTCGCCGACGACCCCACGGCCGGGGCCGTCGCTCGCGCGGATCGGCGCGGACTCGATCGCGAACCGGGCATCCTGAGCCGACACGACGAGAGCAGAGTGGTACAGGTCGCATGCCGGGCGATGCGCGAGTCGCGCCGCAATTGCCTCGTAGACCCTCCCGTTCAGCCGAACCGAGTGCCCTCCCGCTCCCAACGGAAGCCAGTAGAGGTCGATGCCGACGCGAGAGTCTCCGCTCACCCACCCAGCCTGCGTCGTGCCGAAGCCAGGGGCATCTGTGCCTCTGCGGATCGAGCATGCGGACGACTACGCGCGTGCGTTCGCGAGCTTCCAGCCGCGGTCGAGCTGGGCGGCCGTGGCGGGCTCGTAGACGATCGCGACGACGCGGTGCTTGCGGTCGAGGAAGTAGGTGGAGGGCGTGCCCTTCGGCTTCATCTTCGACACGATCACGTCGAGCGGGTCGAAGATGCTCGGGAAGCGCACCCTGTACTGCTTCTGGAACGACTTCGCACCCGCCTTCGTGTCCTCGACGTCGATCCCGAGCAGCGTGCCCGGGTGCTTGACGAGGAACGCCCGCAGCGCCGGCGCCTCCTCGCGGCACGGGTGGCACCACGAGCCCCAGAGGTTGACGAGCACCGCCCGCCCCTTCCACTGCAGGAGGGTCACCGGCTTGCCGGTCACGGGGTCGGTTCCCGCGAGTGCCGGCGCCGGGTACGGCCTGGCGACCGGGTTGTAGATGCCGCCGAGCGCCGTGCCGCAGCCGACGGCGGCGAGCACGGCCGTCACGACCAGAGCGCGGCGCATCGACGGAAGGCTAGCCAGCGAGCGCCTGCTCCAGCGCCCGCCGCGTGAGCACGCGCGCGAGGTGGCGGCGGTAGTCGGCGCTGCCCGCGACGTCGCTCGTCGGCTCCGTGCCTTCGTCTGCCTTCTCCGCGGCCTCGGCCGGTGTCGCGCCGCCCGCAAGTGCCTGCTCGACTGCGGCCGCTCGTAAGGGCGTTCCGCCCATGCTGACGAGCCCGACCTTCGCTCCGCCGTTCGACGCCACCGCGGCGACGGCGACCGTGGCCCAGTCCTGCTTGCGGCGCGCGAACTTGAGGTACGCCCAGCCGCCGGAGGTCGCCGGCACGCGGATCTCCGTCAGCACGTCCTGCGGACCGAGCGCCGTCTCGAAGACGCCGGTGAAGAACTCGGCCGCCGGAATCCGCCGCTCGCCGCCTGGCCCGACGGCGACGAACTCGGCGTCGAGCGTCAAAAGCACGCCGGGCATGTCGGAGGCTGGGTCGCCGTGCGAGACCGAGCCGCCGATCGTGCCGCGATGACGCACCTGCGGGTCGCCGATCTCGGCGGCCGCACCCGGGACGATCGGGCAGCGCTCGCGGAGCAGGTCGCTCGCAGCGACGTCGTGATGGCGGGTGAGCGCTCCGATCGCGATCGCGTCGCCGTCCTCGCGCACGTAGCTGAGCCCCTCGACCCGGCCGATGTCGACGAGCGTCCCCGGCCGCGCGATCCGCAGCTTCATCGCCGGGATCAGTGAGTGGCCGCCCGCGAGCAGCTTTGCGTCCTCACGGGAGCCGAGCAGCTCGATCGCTTCCTCGACCGAGCCGGCGACTTCGTACTCGAACTGAGCGGGAATCACGTCTTCGCCTCCTCGATCGCGCGCCAGACTCGCTCCGGCGTCGTGGGCATGTCGATGTCGGTCACGCCGAACGGGGCCAGGGCGTCGAGCACGGCGTTGACCACGGCGGGCGTCGACGCGATCGCCCCGGTCTCCCCCACGCCCTTGACGCCGAGCGGGTTCGTCGGGCTGGGCGTGACGATCCGGTCGAGCTCGAACGACGGCAGCTCGGCCGCGCTCGGGACGAGGTAGTTGAGCAGCGAGCCGGTGACGAGGTTGCCGTTCTCGTCGTACACGGCCTCCTCCCAGAGCGCCTGCGCGATCCCCTGCACGACGCCGCCGTGGACCTGGCCGTCGACGATCATCGGGTTGATCACGTTGCCGACGTCGTCGATGGCGACGTAGCGCCGGAGCTGCGTATCGCCGGTCTCGGTGTCGACCTCGACGACGGCGATGTGGCAGCCCGCCGGCCAGGAGAAGTTGGGCGGGTCGTAGACGAAGCTCGCCTCCAGCCCCGGCTCCATGCCGTCCGGCAGGTTGTGCGCGGTCCAGGCCACAAAGGCCGCCTCCTTCACGTGCATCCCCTTGTCGGGGCTGCCCTTGACGGAGAAGCGGCCGGCCTCGTACTCGAGGTCGTCGGGCGACACCTCCAGCTGGTGCGCCGCGATCTGGCGGGCCTTCTCGACCACCTTCTCGCTCGCGTGGTAGAGCGCGACGCCGCCGACGGGCAGGCTGCGGCTTCCGTACGTGTCCATCCCGGTCGGGACGACGGCCGTGTCGCCGGAGAGGAACTCGACGTCGTCGACCTCGACGCCGAGCCGGTCGGCGACGATCTGGCTGAACGTCGTCGCGTGCCCCTGCCCGTGCGGCGTCGTTCCGGACATGATCTGCACGGTGCCCGTGGGCAGGACGCGGAGCGAGATCGACTCCCAGCCGCCGGCGCCGTAGCGGAGCGCACCGAGGATCCGCGACGGCGCGAGGCCGCACATCTCGACGTAGGTCGAGAAACCGATTCCGAGCTGCTTCGGGTCCTTCGCGTCGCGCCGTTTCTGCTGCTCCGCGAGCAGGTCGTCGTAGCCGGCCACCTCGAGGCCCTTGTCGAGCGCCGCGTGGTAGTCGCCCGAGTCGATCTGCAGCCCGGACGCGATGTCGGCCGGGAACGAGTCGATGAAGTTGAGCCTGCGTATCTCGACGGGGCTCTTGCCGACCTTCCTGGCCAGCGCGTCGATCGCGCGCTCGATCGCGTAGGTGGCCTCGGGGCGGCCCGCGCCGCGGTAGGCATCCGTCGGCGTCGTGTTCGTGAACACGCCGGTGCAATGGAAGTCGTAGGCGTCGACCGCGTAGCAGCCGGCGTAAAGCCACGCGCCGAGCAGCGGCACGCCCGGCGTGACCGCCTGGAGGTACGCGCCCATCGACGCCGTCAGGCGGGTGCGAACGCCGGTGATCTTGCCCTCGGCCGTCGCGGCGAGCTCGATCTCCTGGACCACGTCGCGCCCGTGGATCGTCGCCAGGTTTCCCTCGGAACGCTCCTCCGTCCACTTGACCGGGCGGCCGAGCTTGCGGGCGAGCGCGATCACGATCACGTCCTCCGCGTACACGTCGAGCTTGGAGCCGAAGCCACCGCCGACGTCCGGCGCGATCACGCGGATCTTCGCCTCGGGAATGCCGAGGACGAGCGTGTAGGCCGTGCGCATGATGTGCGGTCCCTGCGTGGCGGTCGTGATCGTCACGTCGCCGGAGGCGCTCACCTCGCAGAGCGCGGCGCGCGGCTCCATCGCCGTCGGGATCAGCCGCTGCTGGCGGTAGTGCTCCTTGACCGTCACGGCCGCGTCCGCGAAGACCTTGTCCGGGTCGCCGGTGACCAGCGACCACGTGTACGCCTTGTTGCCGGGCGCGTCGTCGTGAACGGTCGGAGCACCGCCGGCGATCGCCAGTTCGACGTCGGTCACGTGCGGCAGCGGCTCGTAGTCGACCTCGACGAGCTCGGCTGCGTCCTTCGCCTGAACGCTTGTCTCGGCCACGACGACCGCGACGCCGTCGCCGGCGAACCGCGCCTTGTCGACGGCGAGCGGGAGGTGCTTGACCATCTTGATGTCGTCGGACACGGGCCAGAAGCACGGCAGGCCGTTCGGCCAGACGTCGGTGAGATCGGCCCCGGAGAAGGCGGCGACGACGCCGGGCGCCTCGCGCGCCTTCGACAGGTCGACGCCTGCGATCGTCGCGTGCGGGTACGGGCTACGGACGATGACCGCATGCACCATCCCGGTCGCGGCGAGGTTGTCGGTGTACGTTCCCTCGCCGGAGAGGAGCCGTGCGTCCTCCTTGCGCGGAACGGCGGTGCCGACCGCGGTCATGCGCCCACTTCCTGGCCGGACGCGGCGAGGATCGCCTTGACGATGTTGTGGTAGCCGGTGCAGCGGCAGAGGTTGCCCTCGAGCGCGAGCCGCACCTCCGCCTCGGTCGGCTTCGGGTTCTCCTCCAGGATGGACACGGCCGCCAGGACCATGCCCGGCGTGCAGAAGCCGCACTGGAGCGCGTGGTGCTCGTGGAACGCCTGCTGCACGGGATGGAAGGTGCCGTTGTCCGCGAGCCCCTCGATCGTCGTGATCTCGTGCCCGTCGGCCTGGACGGCGAGCAGGGTGCACGACTTCACCGACTCGCCGTCGAGCAGCACGGTGCACGACCCGCAAGACGACGTGTCGCACCCGACGTTCGTCCCGGTCAGCCGCAGCTGCTCGCGCAGGAAGTAGACGAGCAGCTGCCTGGGCTCGACCTCCGCCTCATGGCGCTGCCCGTTGACGGTGACGGCGATCTGCCTCATGTGCCTCCTCCCGGCGTGGAGACGCGAGGATAACCCCTCAGCGACGGGCCGAGCGGAGGACGTCGGCGAAGGGCATGCCTCGGATCGACGCGTCCAGCAGCTCGACCGGATGGAGCGCCGGTCGCGCCTGGCCGGCGCGGCGAAGCGCGGCCGAGACCTGGACGAGACAGCCGGGGTTCGCGCTCGCGTAGACGTCCGCGCCGGTGGCCGCGACGTGACGCGCCTTGCGTTCGCCGAGCTCGGCAGCGGCCTCGGGCTGGACGAGGTTGTAGATGCCTGCGCTACCGCAGCAGATCGCAGGTTCGGCCGGCTCGGCGAGCTCGACACCGGGGATCGAGCGCAGCACGTCGCGCGGCTGCGACTGCACACGCTGCGCGTGGAGCAGGTGGCAGCTGTCCTGGAAGGCGACGGTGAGCCGCAGCTCGTGGCGTCGGGCGCGCGGCTCCGCCTCTGCGAGAAGCTCGGACACGTCCACGACGGGCAGGTCGAGCCTGGCGTCTTTCAGGTGCGAGCCGCAGCCGGCGGCGTTGACCACGATCTGTTCCGCTCCGGCCGCTCGGAGGCGCTCGGCGAGCCGGTGCGCCCTCTCGTGCCCCTCCTCGCGCCGACCGGCGTGCAGGTGCAGCGCGCCGCAGCACTCCTGGTCGCCGGGCGCGACGACCTCGTAGCCCTCCGCGGCCAGGACACGCGCGGTCGCCGTGTTGACGTCGCCGAAGCAGGACCCGCTGGACGCAGCCGAGCAGGAGTCCGACGCGGCCGCGCGACCTCCCGGCTGCCGGCGTGATGTGCGGCGGGCGCTCGCCCGAGCGCCACGGCGGCGCGAGCGCGGGGAACGGCTTCAACGCACGCGGTAGCGGGAGGCGCCGGCCGAGCGGTGCGAGTGCGAGGGACGTGCGCAGCCGTCCCGGATGAGGCAGCGTCGCGAACACGATCGTGCGGACGAGCCAGTCGTCGGGCGCGCGGTCGTGCCGCTCCTCGATCAGCTCGCGCGTCTGCTCGATCAGCCGGTCGTACTGCACGCCGGACGGGCACGACGTCACGCAGGCCATGCAGCCGAGGCAGCGGTCGAAGTGCTCGACCACAGTTTCGGTGAGCTCGAGCGTCCCCTCGGCGAGTCCCTTCATCAGCCAGATCCGGCCGCGCGGCGAGTCCATCTCCTGCTGCCAGAGCGGCCCGTAGGTCGGGCAGGTCGGCAGGCAGAAGCCGCAGTGGACGCAGTCGTCGATCAGCTTGGTGTCGATGCTCACGGCCACGTCCGGTCCGGGTCGGGCATGCGTTCTGGAGGCTCGACAGCTTCGACGAGGAAGCCGAGGTCCGCTGCCGTGTCGAAATAGGCGTAGGTGCCGTCGCCGGCGGCTCCGAAGCCGGAGCCGGTCTGAATCGTCCCGTAACCGACAGCGGCCATCCGCTCGACCGTCGCCGCGACGGACTCGACGATGACCCCGACGTGATGGAAGCCCTCGCCGCGCTCGTCGAGCCAGGCTCCGTGCACGCCGGCGCCGCTCACGGGCTCGATCAGCTCGTACTGCGGGGACGTGCCGTTGAGCGCCAGGCGGACAGAGAAGTCGGTTGCCGCGCCGCGGTACGTGGCTTCACGGTGGATCGCGGCCGAGAACGTGAAGATGCGCCACGGCGCGCCGCCGAGGACGCGCGTGTAGCGCTCGAGAGCGGCGTCCAGGTCGCGCACGACGAAGGCGATCTGGAACACCTCGCCGCCGACCAGCCCCTCGACGTCGTTCACGAGAACGCCGCCGCGATCCGTTCGACGAGCGCGATCTCGGCCGGGTCACGCGGGTCAGGCACCTCGTGCGGCACGTACGCGACGCCGGCCGCGACACGGACGACCGCTTCGTCCTCGCGCTCGAGCACGTCGTCGAGCGAGCCCGGCGCGAACGAGAGCCTGCCCTCGGCCCGGCTCTGCCGCTCGGCTGAGTCAGCCCAGATCTCCTCGCTGCCCGGCTCGGCTCCGATCAGGTCTCGTGCCGCCGCGACCTGGGCTCCGACCGCGCGCTCGGAGCCTTCGAACAGCAGCGCCAGCCGGTGGGGCCAGTGCAGGTCGACCGCGCTCGGGACGAGCGGCGAGCGGAGCACGGCGAACGCGAGATCAGCGTCGGGCGGCGCGACGACGGTCGCGCGCGCCTCGGGAACCGGGTGCAGCCGCAACGAAAGCCGAACGATTCGTCCCAGCCGTCCTTCCGAGCCGCAAAAGAGCTTGCCAAGGTCGTAACCGGCGACGTTCTTCACGACCTTGCCGCCCGCGTTCGCGACCGTCCCGTCCGGGAGAACGACCTGGACGCCGATGACGAGGTCGCGAATCGTTCCGTACCGGTGCCGCCGCGGCCCGGAGAGGTTCGCGGCGAGGCAGGCGCCGATCGTCGGGTCGCCGGGCGGGTCGAGCGCGAGCATCTGTCCGTACGGCGCTAGAGCCTGCTGCAGCGCGGAGAGCCGCAGCTCGGCCTCAACCGTGCAGGTCAGGTCGCCGGCCTCGTGCTCGAGGATGCGGTCGAGGGCCCGGTCAGAGACGCTCGACAAGGCCTGCCCTCTCGAGGGGATGCTGCCTGTACGGGCCGGGCACCTCGCCGCACAGGCGCGGCGTCGGGAAGAGCTTGCCCGGGTTCGCGAGACCGGCGGGGTCGAACGCGCGCCGGAGGCGCTGCATCACGGCCAGGTCGTCCTCGCCAAACATCAGCGGCATCGAGCACGCCTTGTCGGTGCCGACGCCGTGCTCTCCGGTCAGCGAGCCGCCCGCGTCGATGCAGGCGACGAGGATCGCGTCGGCCAGCTCGCGCGCCCGGTCGGCCTCGCCCGGCACGTGCTCGTCGTAGAGGACGAGCGGGTGCAGGTTGCCGTCGCCGGCGTGGAAGACGTTGCCGACGCGGAGGCCGAACTCGCGCTCGAGCTCGGTGATGCGCCTCAGCACCTCCGGCAGCTTCGTCCGCGGCACGACGCCGTCCTGGACGTAGTAGCTCTGGCTGATGCGGCCCATGGCCCCGAACGCCGACTTGCGGCCTTTCCACAGCAGCGCCCGCTCGGCGGCGTCGGCGGCCGTGCGGATCTCCCAGGCGCCGTTGTCACGGCAGATCCGGTCGAGCACGGCGAGATCCTCCTCGACCTGAGCGGCGACACCGTCGAGCTCGACGATCAGGATCGCGCCCGCGGCCGGATAGTTCGCGTGCACCGCGGCTTCCGCAGCCTCGATCGTCAGCCGGTCCATCATCTCGACCGCAGCCGGGAGGATCCGCTCGGCGATGATGTCCGAGACGGCCGCGCCCGCGTGGTCGGTCGAATCGAAGGCGGCGAGCTGGGTCACGACCGCCTCGGGCCGGCGCAGGAGCCGCAGCGTGATCTCGGTCGCGATCCCGAGCGTGCCCTCGGAACCGACGAAGACGCCGAGCACGTCAGGCCCGGGGTGGTCGCCACCGAAGCCGCCGAGCCGGACGACCTCGCCGTTCGGGAGCACGGCGGTGAGCCCGGTGACGTGGTTGACCGTGAAGCCGTGCTTGAGGCAATGCGCGCCGCCGGAGTTCTCGGCGACGTTGCCGCCGATCGTGCACACCTGCTGACTGGACGGATCGGGCGCGTAGTAGAGCCCCTCGGCCGCGACGGCCTCGGTCACC
Source organism: uncultured Actinomycetes bacterium (assembly GCA_963776735.1). Lineage (GTDB taxonomy): Bacteria > Actinomycetota > Thermoleophilia > Gaiellales > Gaiellaceae > PALSA-612. The sequence goes on along the minus strand of CAVZNV010000021.1, from coordinate 356,066 downwards.
TGAAGGTTCGTCACACCCGGCTGGACGACGATCCGCTGCGACTCGGGATCGATCTCGAGCACGCGGTTCATGCGCGCCAGCGAGATGACGACGCCCTCGGCAACCGGCAGCGCCCCACCGGAGAGCCCGGTGCCGGCGCCGCGCGCGACGAACGGCACGCCGAACTCGTTGCAGGCGCGGACGATCGCCTGCACTTGCTCCGTCGTCTCGGCCAGCGCCACCGCGGCCGGGATCACGCGCCGCCCGGTCAGCCCGTCGCACTCGTACGTCCGCAGGTCCTCCGGTTCGGTCAGCACCGCGTCGGACGGCAGCGCGGCGACGACAACGTCGGTGAAGCCGACCGGCAGCGACATGCGCTGACTCTAACCGCGGTGCCGCTTCCGGCCAGGTCTGAGGGACTGCCCCTCGGACACGACCCACGCGGACAGGTCCGAGGGCCTGTCCCTCGGACGTGGACCACCAACGGCGACACTCAGGTCGCCGGCAGCGTGCGGCGGAGGAAGTGCACGAGGTTGCCGTGCGTGACCGCCGCGACGGTCGCCTCGTCGTGGCCGCGCCGGCGAAGGCCGGCCGCGACGGCCGGGTAGTCCTGCGGGCCTTCGATTCCCGCGACCGGTGTCCCCGCGTCGAGCCCGGGAGGCAGCGTCGACAGCTCACGCGGCGTGATCTGCACCGTTCCCGAGCGGACGAGCTGGGCCATGAAGTCGCCGCCGAGGCAGACGTGCTCCGGCCCGGCGACCGCGATCGCGTGCTCGACGTGGTCGATGTAGCGCTCGAGGTCGGGCCGCTCAGGGTCGACGGCGCTCGGCAGGGCCATGATCCCGACCAGGCCGGCCCGCTCAGCCAGCGCGCGGAACTGGTCGTCGGACGTGTTCCGCGGCGTGTCGCGCAGCGCGCGGCAGCACGTGTGGCTGACGAGCACGGCCGCGTCCGGCGCGCGCTCGAGCACGTCCGCGAACGTCCGCTCCGACGCGTGCGCGAGGTCGATCGTGCAACCCAACGCGACGAGCCGGTCGACGAGCTCCTGGCCGAGCCGAGAGAGCCCGCCCGGATTCGGCTCGCCGGACCCGTCCGCGAACGCGTTCCGCCGCGCCCACGTCAGCCCGACCATGCGCACGCCGAGCGCCCAGAACGCGTCGATCAGCTCCGGCGAGGACCCGAGCGCCTCGGTCCCTTCCAGCGAGAGCATCAGCCCGAGGCGTTCGCCCGCCTCGACCGGATCGAGGTCAGCCTGCGCCGCGATCTGCAGCGCGCCGGGCGTCTCGCGCACGGCGACGTGGAAGGCCGCCGCGAGCGTCAGCGCGGCACGGAGCGCGCCGTCCGGGACGAGATCGCCCTCGACGTAGACCGGGCAGATCTGGAGCCGGACCCCGCCTGCCTGCAGGGACGGCAGCCAGTGCTCGCGAAACGGATCGGCCTCGCCGGCGCGAGCGCGCGCGGCCAGCTCGAGCAGCAGGTCGACGTGGGCGTCCGCGATCCAGTCGGCGACAGGCACAACGTACGATGCTCGCACATGGACGGCGTCGAGATCCTCGCCGCGCGGGACGAGCGCGTGCTCACCGACGATGCGCTCGCGTTCGTCGTCGGCCTGCACCGCGACTTCGACCCGGAACGCCGCCGGCTGCTCGCGGCGCGCGCCGAGCGGATGACGCGCCTCGCCGCCGGCGAGCTGCCCGATTTCCTACCGGAAACCGCATCCGTCCGGGACGACCCCGGCTGGCGCGTCGCCGCGACCCCGGCCGATCTTCAGGATCGGAGGGTCGAGATCACCGGCCCGGTCGACCGCAAGATGATGATCAACGCGCTCAACTCGGGCGCGAAGGTCTTCATGGCCGATCTCGAGGACGCGAACTCGCCCACGTGGCAGAACTGCGTCGAGGGCCAGGCGAACCTGATCGACGCGGTCGAAGGGACGATCTCGCTCGAGACGCCGGACAAGACGTACTCGCTGAACGAGGAGACCGCGACCCTGCTCGTCCGCCCGCGCGGCTGGCACCTGCCCGAGAAGCACGTGCTCGTCGACGGCGAGCCGATCTCGGCCAGCCTCTTCGACTTCGGGCTCTACCTGTTCCATTGCGCGGCGCGACTCGGCGAGCGCGGTTCGGGGCCGTACTTCTACCTCCCCAAGCTGGAGAGCCATCTCGAGGCGCGGCTCTGGAACGACGTCTTCGTCGCGGGGCAGGAGCGGCTGGGAATCCCGCGCGGCACGATCCGGGCGACCGTCCTGATCGAGACGATCCTGGCCGCGTTCGAGATGGAGGAGATCCTCTACGAGCTGCGCGAGCACTCGTCGGGCCTCAACGCCGGCCGCTGGGACTACATCTTCAGCGTGATCAAGAAGTTCCGCGACCGGGACGATTTCCTGCTCCCGGACCGCGTGCAGGTGACGATGACCGTGCCGTTCATGCGTGCCTATGCACTGCTGCTCGTGCGCACTTGTCACAGCCGCGGCGCGCACGCGATCGGTGGCATGGCGGCGTTCATCCCGTCGCGCCGCGACCCGGAGGTCAACGCCGTCGCGCTCGAGAAGGTGGCGGAGGACAAGATCCGCGAGGCAAACGACGGGTTCGACGGCACGTGGGTCGCGCACCCCGACCTCGTCCCGACGGCGCAGGCAGAGTTCGACCGCGTTCTCGGCGACCGGCCGAATCAGGTCGAGCGCCTGCGCGAGGACGTGTCCGTGACCGCAGCCGAGCTCCTCGACGTCGCCGCGACGCCCGGCGACGTGACCGACGAGGGTGTTCGGTTGAACGTCTCGGTCGGCATCCAGTACATCGGCGCCTGGCTCGCCGGAAACGGCGCTGCGGCGATCAACAACCTGATGGAGGACGCCGCGACCGCGGAGATCTCCCGCTCGCAGATCTGGCAGTGGGTGCGCCACGGACGCGTCGAGCGAGCGCAGGTCGAGACGGAGATCGCCGACGAGCTCGACCGGCTCGGCAGCGAGTACGGGCCGGCAGCTCAGCTCTTCCAGCGCGTCGCGCTCGACCCGGACTTCGCAGAGTTCCTGACGCTGCCGGCCTACGCGCTCCTGCCCTGAGCGACGCAGGCCGCATCACGCGGGCGGGGTTTCTGGCCGGAAGCGCCGGGACGGCGCTGGCTCTACGTACCCGCGTCGCCCGCGCGTCCAGCCCGAAGCTCGTGGACGCCGTTGTCGTCGGCGGAGGGCTCGCCGGGCTCGCGTGCGCGGATGCGCTCCAGCGCGCCGGCCGCACGGTGACGGTGCTCGAGGCGCGCAACCGGCCAGGCGGTCGCGTCTACACGATCGACACGGCGTTTGCCGAGAACCAGCATGCCGAGGGTGGTGGCGAGTTCTTCGAGCTCGGCGACACGCTCTTGCGCGGGTACGTGCGGCGCTTCGGGCTCGGCGTCGAGGACCTGCGGACGGAGCCGGCCGCCCACCTCGACGGCGTCGTCTACCTCGACGAGAAGCGGCGACCGGCCGACGCCGTATTCACCGGCGACACCGAGACGCTCGTTCGCCGCTTCTGGAGCCGTGTCGCGGCACTCGCGGCACCGATCGACCCGGAGAACCCGCTCGCCGCCGGCGCACCGCTCGACCGGCGCTCGGCATCCTGGCTCCTCGACTCGCTGCGCATCGATGGGACCGCGCGCTACCTGCTCGAGCAGCAGCTCCGCGACCGGTACACGGCCGAGCCCGCAAAGCTCTCGCTGCTCTTCCTGTGCCAGACGTTCAAGCGGGGCGGGAGCAAACCCCCGTCGGCCGTCGGCACCTTGCGGATCAAGGGCGGGAACGACCAGCTTCCCGAGGCGCTCGCGCACGGGCTCCACGACCTGCGCCTGCTCGGCTGGGCCAGACGGATCGAGCTGCACCCGGGCGGCGTGCGGGTGCACGCGGACGGTGGCGACGTGCTCGGCCGGTTCTGCGTCCTCACCGCACCGTTCCCCGCCGTCGGAGCGACGATCGAGTTCGCCCCCGCGCCGCCGCACCTGTTGCGCGACGCGATCCGCACGCTGCGGTACGGCGTGTGGACGAAGGTGATGGTGCAGTACGCGCGGCGTTTCTGGCGGGCGCGGTCGGACAGCGGCGAGATCCTCACCGACCTCACCTTCCAGCGCTCGTGGGAGGCGACGAGCGGCCAGGCCGGCGGGCGCGGAATCCTGACGGCGTCCGTCACGGCCCGGAACGGCGTCATCTACGCGGGGCGGCACGCGACGACGCGCGTGTTCCTGGCGGCGGACGAGATCGACGACGTCTATCCGGGATCACGCACGCTGTACGCGCGCGGTGCGGCGGCTGTCTGGCTGAACGAGGCGCCGACGCTCGGCGGCATCGCCGCCTACGCGCCCGGGCAACTGACGAGCTACTGGGCGGCAGTCAGGCGTCGGTACGGGCGGCTCCTGCTCGCCGGCGAGCACACCGACGCGTACGCCGGGACGATGGAGGGCGCGGCCCGGTCGGGCCGGCGGGCAGCGGCGGCGATCGACGCGCTGCTGTGACCGTCGCGCTCGTCGACGCCTCGAACGTCCGGCGCTCGACGTGGCCCAACATCCCGGCCGAGACGCTCCCGGCCCTCGTCGGGCGTTGGGCGGATTCTGGAAGGCATCCGAGCCGTGCTCGTCTTCGACGGCCCGGCGCCCGACGTCGCGGCCGGCAGATCGGTCGAGCTCGTCTCGACGTCGGACGAGAGCGCGGACGACCGGATCGCGGCCGAGGCGGCGATGCTCCGCGCTGCCGGAGCCGAGTACTGGCTGGTCACGTCCGACCGGGGCCTCCGCGCACGCGCAGCCGAAGGCGCGACGCGAACGATCGGCGGCGGCACGCTGGCGCGGAAGCTGCTCGCGCTGCGCGACGCGTGAGCGAGCGCTCCTCCCCACCCTGGGTGGGGAGAGCAGGACTTCCACCCGCCACCAGCGGCTGATCGTACCCGCGAACTTCGCACCGCACTGTGCCGATTTAAGGCCAATTTGTGCGCGACCGTCAGTTGCCGCGCCGGGCTCAGACCGGGTGGCGCATCCACACGTTCGGTTCCACGTAACGGCCGCGGTTCGCCTTTCGGTCGATCTCGACCGGGACGAGCGCCCCTTCGACGACGTACGCGCCGGTGTCCGGAAAGGCCATGCCGGTCCATTCCTCCCACTCGGCGACCGCGCCCTCGACGATCAGCGAGCCAGGGCAGATCCCGAGGATCTCCGCCCCGAGCCGTTCGTGCACGCGCAGCCACGGGTCGAGCAGCTGCCCGTCGGCACGCCGCCACTTCACGTAGCGCTCGATCGGCGTGAGCGAGTAGCGAGCCTTCAGCGTCGGCCGCACAGGCGCGACAAGCGCATCGAGCCCGTACCGCGCAGCAACCGAACGCATGCCCTCGATCACGAGCGAACTCAGGCCGCGCCCCTGGTACCGCGGGTCGATCACGGCAACCACCGCGGACAGCGTGGTCGGCTCGCCGCGGTCGCCCTCGAAGACCTGGTCGAACACGCCCTCGACCCCATCGGGCAGCGTCTTCCAGCCTCCCTGCCGGCGAAACGGAATGGTCTGTCCGCGACCGAGGACCGTGTCCGACTCCTCGTCGTAGAGCACGAGCTGGAAGTCCGGGAACTCCTCGCGCAGCCGGTGCCAGTGGCGGTTCAGGCGCGCGTGGTGGATGAACTCCGGCCACACGTCCTCGAGCTCGTCGAGTCGCCCGACGAGGTCGGGGCGTTCCGTGTAGGCGGCGACCAGCACGCGACAACTCTAAGCTTGGCTCGGGGCACGGTGGCTCGATGAGCGACGTCCGCACAGCCGGGGGCAGCGCGCCGACCCGCATCGTGGGCCGGTACGAGATCCTCCGCGAGGTCGGCCGGGGAGGGATGGCGGTCGTCTGGCTCGCGCGGCAGTCCGACCTCGACCGCGATGTCGCGCTGAAGGAGCTCGCTGCCTTCCGCGCCGCCGACCCGGCCGCCGCCGGCCGCTTCCTCCGCGAATCGCGGTTCGCCGGCTCGCTGAACCACCCGAACATCGTCACCGTCCACGATTACTTCGAGCACGAGGGCACGCCGTACCTCGCGATGGAGTTCTTCGAGCGGGGCTCGCTGCGCCGCTACGTCGGCCGGCTGACGCTTGCGCAGACCGCGGGCGTGCTGGAAGGCCTGCTCGCCGGGCTCGCGTTCGCCGCGTCGCGCGGGATCGTCCACCGCGACCTCAAGCCCGAGAACGTGATGGTCACCGCGGACGGCTTCGTGAAGATCACCGACTTCGGGCTCGCGCGCGCGCTCGAGGGCGAAGGCAAGGCGCTGACCACCACGGACACGGCCGCAGGCACGCCCGCCTACATGGCGCGGGAGCAAGCTCTGGGCAAGGGCGTCGGGCCGTGGACAGATCTCTACGCCGTCGGTGTGATCGCGTACGAGCTCCTCGCCGGTCGGCCGCCCTTCCATGACACCGACGTGCCGCTGGCGCTCGCGCTGCGCCACGTTCGCGAGCAGGTGCCGCCCCTGCGCTCTGTCGCGCCCGGCGTCGATCCGAAGCTCGCGGCGTGGGTCGAGCGGATGCTCGCGAAGGATCCGCGCGGTCGTCCGGAGAGCGCCGCTGCGTCGGCCGCAGAGCTGGAGGAAGCCGTGACGGGCGTGCTCGGTCCTCGCTGGCACGAGGAATCGCGACTCACCGACGACGTGCTCGACCAGCCGGCCCGCGTCGCAGCCGCCGTACCGCGCCGCCGCCATCGTCGGTGGGTCGCGCTCGTCGCGCTGCTCGCTTCCGGAGCAATCGCCGCAGCCGCTCTGCTCGCGACCGGCGGCTCGAGCGCGCCGAAGGACGCCGCCCCGAATCTGGCCCAGAGCGCAACGCTGACGCTGTCCGACGGATACCTCTACGTCGCGAACGGCGGCGTATCCGAGTTGGATGCGAGCACACTGCATGCGCTGGGAGGAATGGGAGATCAGGCTGGGCCTCGGGCGATCGGCAACTCCGGGGGCCGCATCTACCTCGCCGACGGCAAGTTCGTAGACGTGTTCAGGGCGAACTCGTTCCTCCTGGACGACCGGCTGCCGCTAAAGGGCGGCGCTTTCGTGGCTGGAGGAGACGGCGCGCCGGTCGTTGTCGCAGCTGCCTCGAAGAACGGCGGCCGCCTGTGCGAGCTCGCACCGAAAGGCGGGTTTCTCGCCTGCCAGGCGCTCGGCTTTCGACCGACCGGACTCGGCGTCTCGCCGACCGGCCTCGTCTTCGCAGGCGACGCAGACGGGGACCTCTGGCGTTTCTCGGGGCGAAGCCTGGCCCCGGCCGGTGTCGTCGCCGTCGGCTCGGATCCACACGGCCTCTTCCAGCCGTCCCGCGGTCGGCTCTACGTGCCGATCGAGCGCGGCATCGCCGTCGTCGACGCACTTGGCAAGCGACTGGAGCGCGTCATCCACCTCCCCGTCACGCCGGCCGCGCTCTGGGTGTCGAGCCTCAGTGGCCGGCTGTTCGCCGCCCTCTACGCGACGGACCAGGTCGCGAGGGTGGACACGACAACGGGGAGCGCGACCACGAAGCTGTTGAACGATTACACGCGGCCGGTCGCGATCTGGGGCGGGACTCGCTTCGTCTACGTCCTGGGCGGCGGCAAGGTTTGCAAGCTCGACGCGCTGGACGGAACCCGGAAGCGCTGCGCCACCTTGCCGCATGCTTGAAGTCCGCCTGCTCGGCCCGCTCGAGATCCGGGACGGCGACCGGACGCTGACCGTCGCCCGGCAGAAGCCTCGCGCGCTCCTCGCGCTCCTGGCACTGAACGCCGGTCGCGTGGTCTCGAGAGACCGGCTCGTCGACGAGCTCTGGGGCGACGAAGCGCCGAAGACCGCCCGGCACGCGCTCGAGAACTACGTCTCGCAACTTCGCAAGCTCCTCGGTGACCCGCTCGCAACGCAGGCGCCCGGGTACGTGCTGCGGATTGACGCCGACGCGGTCGACGCGCTCCGCCTCGAGCGGCTCGTCCGCGGCTCGGCGGATGAGCTGCGACAAGCGCTCGATCTCTTCCGCGGGACGCCCCTCGAGGACGTCGAGGCGCCGTTCGCGGCAGCTGAGAAGCAGCGACTTCAGGAGCTCGAGCTCACGGCGCGCGAAGCGCTTGCCGAGGCCTTGCTCGAGGCCGGGCACCAGGACGGGCTCGTGGCCGAGCTCGAGCGCCTGGTCGCACGCGATCCGTACCGCGAGAACCTGCGGGCACTGCTGATGGTCGCGCTCTACCGCGACGGTCGACAGGCCGACGCGCTCGCCGCCTACCGTGCGGCGCGCACGACGCTCGCGGACGACCTTGGCCTCGATCCCGGCGAGGAGCTGCAGGAGCTGGAGCGCGCGATCCTGCGCCAGGATCCGGCGCTGCGCGGCCCGGTCGCCGCAGCCCCTCCTGCCTCCGAGCAGGCACCGCGCCGCGCGGGCCGCAAGACCGTGACCGTCCTCGTCGTGGACATCGCCGGCAAGGACCCGGAGGCGCTTCGGCCGGCACTCGCGGAGGCCGTCGAGCGCCACGGCGGGACGCTGCAAGGGCACGTCGGCGTGTTCGGTATCCCGACGCTGCACGAGGACGACGCGTTGCGTGCGATTCGCGCGGCGGCCGAGCTGCGCGATCTCGATCCAGGCGCCCGGATCGGCGTCGCGACGGGTGAGGTGTTCGTCGACGCCGAGCAGTCCGTCACGGGTGAACCGCTCGGACGTGTGCACGAGCTCGCGCGCGAGGCCGCCCCTGGAGAGATCGTCCTCGCGCCCGAAACCGTGCGCCTCGCCGGCGACGCCGTCACCGCCGGCGACGGCCGCCTGGTCGAACTACGCGCCGACACGACCCGCACGCTGCGACTGGACTCGCCGCTCGTCGGGCGCGAGCGCCAGCTTCGGGCCCTCGAGGCGTCGTTCGCCGCCGTCGCAGCCGACCGCACGAGCCACCTGTTCACGGTGCTCGGCGAAGCGGGCGTCGGCAAGTCGCGCCTGGTGGAGGAGTTCGCCGGCGGGCTCGGCGAGCGCGCAACCATCCTCCGCGGCCGCGCGTCGGCGTACGGCACCGCCGAGATCCCTGACTTCGGACCACTCGACACGCTCGCGCGGCCGCTCGTCCTCTGCCTCGACGACCTGCAGTGGGCAGAGCCCGCATTGCTCGACCTCGTCGAGCGGCTCGCGGCATCCCGAAGCGCGCCGATCCTGCTCGTCTGCCTCGCGCGCCCGGAGCTGCTCGAGGCTCGCCCCGGCTGGGCGGGCGGGAAGGTGAACGCGAGCTCGATCCTGCTCGAGCCGCTGAACGCCGAGGAGAGCAGCCTGCTGATCGACAACCTGCTCGGCCCCTCCGACCTGCCCGTGATCGTGCGCGAGTGGATCGTCGAGACGTCCGAGGGCAACCCGCTGTTCGTCGAGGAGATGCTCGCCTCGCTCGTCGACCGGAACGTGCTGCGCCCGTCGGGCGCGGGCTGGACGACGGTGGAGATGCCCGCGCTCTCGGTCCCGCCGTCCGTCCAGGCGCTGATCGCCGCGCGTGTCGACCGGCTGCCTGCCGACGAGCGCACGGTGCTCGAGCTCGCGTCGGTCGAGGGCGCACGGTTCGGCCGCGAACGCCTCGCAGCGCTCGCGCCCGAGGGGCTGCGCGACCGGCTCGACGCGCTTCTCGACACGCTCGTCCGCAAGGAGCTCCTCCGCCCGCGCGAAGACGGCTACGCGTTCCGCCATCAGCTCGTGCGCGACGCGGCCTACGACGGGCTCGCCAAGCGCGACCGCGCCGAACTGCACGAGCGGTTCGCCGAGCTCGCCGATCCACCGGAAGCCGGCTTCCACCGCTCCCGCGCCGCTGCGCTGACCGCGGAGATCGGCGCGTGAGCGCGGTGTGAGGGCTGCTTGAGCCGCCTCGTCGACAGTGAGCGCATGGACACACGCCCAGGAGGAGGAACGATGACCGGCAAGTACAGGGCCGCGCTGGCCGCGCTCGCCGCCGCAGGGGTCGCAGCGCTCGCCGCGGCCGGTTCGGCGAGCGGCACGACCGCGCCGCAGAAGATCGTCTACAGCTCGGGAGGGTTCAACGGAGGCAACAGCGACATCTACCTCGTCAGCCCGGCCGGGGGCAAGCCGACGCGGCTCACGCACAACAGTGCGATCGACATGAACCCGACGTGGTCGCCGACCGGCAAGCAGATCGCGTTCGAGAGCAATGTGGCCGGGACCGGCGACTCGGACGTGTTCGTCATCAACGCGAACGGCAAGGGGCTCCACCAGCTCACCTTCAGCAACGCGTTCGACGGCGACCCATCCTGGGGCCGGTCGAACAAGATCGCGTTCGAGAGCCAGCGCACCGGCAACACCGAGATCTGGGTGATCAATCCGAACGGCACCGGCGAGAAGCAGCTGACCCACGACAACGCGTTCGACGGCGACCCGACCTGGTCGCCGAGCGGCAAGCAGATCGCCTACACGAGCACGAAGGACGGCAGCCGCGACATCTGGGTGATGGACGCCGACGGGAGCAACCAGCGGCGCCTGACGACGGACCCCGGGACAGACCAGAACCCGTCCTGGGCGCCGGACGGCACCGAGATCGCCTTCGACTCGAACCGCAACGGCGGCAACCTCGAGATCTACGTGATGAACGCCGATGGCTCGGACCAGACGCGGCTGACCGACAACCCGGCACTCGACGCCCTGCCGTCCTGGTCGCCGAACTCGCAGCAGATCGTGTTCGTCAGCGACCGCATCCAGAAGGGCCGGCGGCAGCTCTACGTGATGAACGCCGACGGCTCACACGTCCGGCGACTGACGCACGGCGGCTTCGACATGTCGCCCGACTGGTTCCGCGGCTAGCGCCGCACGGCGACGCGAGGGCGCGCCCGAGAGGGGGTCGGGCGCTGCCCTCGCGGGTTGAGACGCGGCCGGCCGGGCCGGCCGCATAGGTTTGGCCGGTGCGCCGAGTCGTCCTCCTGAGCAGCGCGATCGTGTTCGTGGACACGGTCTTCTACGCGCTGCTGACGCCGCTCCTGCCGCACTACGCCCACCACTACGGGCTCTCGAAGGCGGGTGCCGGGATCCTCGCCGCGGCGTACCCGGCAGGAGTGCTCGCCGGGTCGATCCCGAGCGGCTGGGTCGCAGGTCGCATCGGCGTGAAGGCGACCGCGATCGGCGGCCTCCTGGTCGTCGCGGCAACCTCCGTCGTCTTCGGCTTCGGCGGCTCGATCGCGGTCCTCGACACGGCCCGGTTCGTCCAGGGGATCGGCAGTGCGTTCGCCTGGACGGCCGCGCTGACCTGGCTCGTCGGCGTCTCGGCAACCGACCGGCGAGGCGCACTGCTCGGGCGGACGATGAGCGTCGCTATCGTCGGCGCGCTGTGCGGGCCTGCGCTCGGCGGCATCGCGTCGCTCGCCGGCACGGGACCGACCTTCACCGCGGTCGCCGTCCTCGCGGTCGTGGTCGCCGTGTTCGCGCTTCGCACGGATGCACCCGTGCGAGGCCCTGTTCAGCCGCTCGGGCGGCTGCGCTCGGCTCTGCGCGACCGTCCGCTCGTCACCGGACTCTGGCTGATCGCCCTCCCCGCGCTGCTGTTCGGGACGACGATCGTGCTCGTGCCGCTCCACTTCTCGCGCCTCGGAGCAGGCGCGGGCACGATCGGCGTCGTCTTCGTCGTGGCGGCGGGGCTCGAGGCGATCGTGGCACCGCTCTCCGGGCGACTCGCCGACCGGCGCGGCCGCTACCACGCGCTCTCGATCAGCCTGGCCGCCTCGGCCGTCGGCGCAGCCGTCCTTCCCTGGCCGGACTCGGTCGCGCTGCTCGCCGTCGTCGCCGTGCTCGCGTCGGCGGCGTTCGGGCTCTCGTGGGCGCCTGCGTTCGCGCTGATCGCGGACGCGGCGGAGGCGATCGGGCTAGAGCTCGCCTGGGCGTTCGCGCTGATGAACATGGCGTGGGCGCCCGGCCAGGCGCTCGGCTCTGCCGCCGGTGGCGCGCTCGCGAAGGCGACGAGCGACGCGGTGCCATACCTGATCCTCAGCGGCGTGTGCGCGGCGACGCTGGTCGCGCTGCGGCGTTCCGCTTAGACTCGCGGGCCATGTCCGACGGCCCCGGCATCGCGCTCGAGAGCGTGAGCAAGCACTTCGACCGGGTCGGAGCGGTCGCCGGCGTCTCGCTCTCGATCGCGGACGGCGAGTTCTTCTCGCTGCTCGGGCCGAGCGGTTGCGGCAAGACGACGACCTTGCGCATGATCGCCGGCTTCGAGACGCCGGACGAGGGCCGCATCCTGCTGCGCGGCCAGGACGTGACGAAGGTGCCGCCGAACCGCCGGCCGGTCAACATGGTCTTCCAGCAGTACGCGCTCTTCCCGCACCTGTCGATCTACGACAACGTCGCGTTCGGGCTCAAGGTCAAGCGCGTTCCGCGCGGCGAGCACAAGGAGCGGATCGACGAGATCCTGCGCGTGGTCAGCCTGGAAGGGCTCGGTCGCCGCCGGCCGCGCCAGCTTTCGGGCGGCCAGCAGCAGCGCGTGGCGCTCGCGCGCGCCCTCGTCAACCGACCGGCGGCACTGCTCCTCGACGAGCCGCTCGGCGCCCTCGACGTGAAGCTGCGCAAGCAGATGCAGCTCGAGCTGAAGCGCATCCAGCACGAGCTCGGAACGACCTTCGTCTACGTCACGCACGACCAGGAGGAGGCGCTCGCGATGTCCGACCGGATCGCGGTGATGAACGGCGGCAAGGTCGAGCAGGTCGCCGCTCCGCGGGAGATCTACGAGCAGCCGTCGACCGCGTTCGTCGCCGACTTCATCGGCTCGCTCAACTCGTTCTCGATCCGGATCGACGAGGTCGTCGGCGGCTTCGGCGTCATGCGGCTCGGCGAGGGCCAGCGCATCGTCGTCGCCGTGCCGGACTCGACGGCTGCCGGTGAGACGCTACGCGTCGCGGTGCGGCCCGAGCGGCTACGGATCGGCGCGCCGGCGAACGTCGCGCCCGACTCCGGCTCACGCGTCGAGGGCACGGTCGCCCAGGTCGTGTACCTCGGCATGTACACGCAGTTCCACGTCGATACCCAGGCCGGGCGGCTCGTCTGCCACCGGCTGGCCGGCGAGTCGGCCGAGCCGTTCGACGCGGGCAGCCACGTCGCGCTGGCCTGGGACGCCGACCAGACGTCAGTGCTCGCCGACTCGGACTCCTAGCTCGACCCGCCGGGTAACCACGCGCACCTGGCGCGGCTGGTTCGGGTAGGCGAGCTACCGACTGTCAGGGCCTGGTCGATCCGCGTTTCCGCTCCGCGAAGGCTTCGGGCCGACGAGGAGCTCTGGGTAGCGGCGGTAGAAGCGCAAGGCGAGTCGGTTGGCGATCCAGATGGCGATGAACATGCAGACGCCGACGAAGACGGCGTAATAGTAGGGCGAGGGCGAGATTGAATACGCCCACGCCAGAGCGAACGCGCCCGCAGCGCCGAGCAGCGGCCAGGTGAGCTGCCGCCTGTGTGCCCGTCTTTGAAGGCGTTGCTCCTGCTCAGGCGACAGGGTGCCTGTCACGTCGCCCGCTAGCTACGCGGTCCCGTGTCGCCCGTGAAACCATCCAGTCAAGCGTCCGAGCATGTCGAGACGATAGCTCCCGCTACAGCTGATCGAGACGAAGCCCGGAGGGTTAACCGAGTCGAAGACCTCGTGGCGAACCCCGGTTGCCCTCAACAGCCGGTCGGCCTAGGTCGGCTCGGCGTCGCCCAGTCGCCGCTCCGCCGCACGCCGGCCGAACTCGGCCGCGATCACGACCACGAGCGAGACGGAGATCACGACGACCGCGACTGCGATCACCTGAGGCAGCTGGTTCGGGAAGCGGAGCGCGGAGTAGAGGTAGATCGGGAACGTCACGCTCGAGCCGACGACGAACGAGGCGACGGCGTACTCGTCGAACGAGGTCGTGAACGCGATCAGGAACGCGGACACGATCGCCGGCAGGATCAGCGGGAACGTGATCGAGCGAAACGTCCGCAAACGGCTTGCCCCCAGGTCGAGCGCCGCCTCCTCGAGCGAAACGTCCACCTGTTGCAGCCGCGGCATGATCACGAGGATCGTGTAGGGCAGCGTGATCACGATGTGGCCGATCACGACCGTCGTGATCCCGAGCGTCATCCCGATCGCGTGGAAGAGGAGCAGCAGCGAGGTCCCGAAGACGACGAGCGGGATCACGAGCGGGCTGAGCAGGAGCGCCGAAACCGGACCCTTGGCCCGGAAGCTCCGCCGCACCAGCGCGATCGACGCGAGCACACCGAGCGCCACCGCGACCAGGCTCGACAGCGAGGCCACGATCGCGCTCGTCTGGAGCGCATTCCGCAGGTCGGAGTTGGTCAGGAACTCGTAGTACCAGTGCAACGTGAAGCCGCTGAGCGGGAACGAGGGCACGTCCGAGTTGTTGAACGAGAAGATCAGCAGGATCACGATCGGCGCGTAGAGGAAGACGAGGACGAGCGCGAAGAAGATCCGCAGGATCCGCGCGCCGTTGCGGGAGAGCGCGACGTCCATCAGTCCGTGGCCACGTGCTGCGGGGTCAGGAAGCGCGAGAAGACGAGCGTGAGGATCGCGACCACGCCGACGAGGAACAGCGCCAGCACCGAGCCCGTCTCCCAGTCGGGGAAGCCGGTCTCGAACAGATCGACGATCTGGTTGCCGTAGAGGTAGCCGCTCGTCCCGCCGACGAGCGACGGGGTCACGAACTCGCCGAGCGTCGGGATGAACACGAACAGGAAGGCCGCGAAGAGGCCGGGCAGCGCGAGCGGCAGCGTGATCCGCCGGAAGGCGTAGAGCCGGCTGGCGCCGAGGTCCGAGGCCGCCTCGAGCAGGCGGCGGTCGAGGCTCTCGAGCGAGACGAAGATCGGCAGCGCGACGAACGGGAGCCAGATGTAGCCGAGCACGAGCATGACCGCGAACCTGCTGTAGAGCAGCTGCGAGAGCGGGCGGTTCGGGTCGCGGATCCCCGTCCAGAACAGGAACGAGTTGATCACGCCCTGGTCGCCGAGGATCACCTTCCAGGCCAGCACGCGCAGCAAATAGCTGGTCAGGAACGGCGCGATCAGGAGCAGGAGCAGGACGTACTTGCGCTTCGTCCCGGACAGCGCCAGGTAGTAGGCGAGCGGGAACGCCAGCGCGACGATGATCGCCGAGACGATCAGCGACAGCTCGACCGACTTCCAGAACAGGCTCAGGTAGACCGAGCTGTGGAAGAAGTCGCTCCACGCACCGAACGTGAAGCCGTGCGGCCCGCCGCCGAGCACGAGCACGTCGAAGCTGTACGCGGCGACGATCCCGATCGGGACGAGCAGGAAGACGACCAGCCACGCGAGCGGCAGGCCGAGCAGCGCGGGAGCGGCTGGGTCGGGGCGGCGCACGGCGGTCAGCCGGCCGCCGGAGTCAGGAGGCCTTCACCTCCTCCCACATCTTCGCGTAGAGCGCGCGCCGCGGGATGTCGCGGTCGAGGTAGGCGTTCGGGAGCGTGACCGCCCGCGGGTTCGCGAGCTGAAGCGCCTTGAGGAGATCGCTGGACGACGGCCGTGCGAGCGTGTTCGCGTGGCCGTAGCCGTAGTTGTCCTCGAGCCACTTGCCCGACTTGGCCGAGCTCCACGCGTCCACGTACGCGTGCGCCAGGTGCGGCCGCGACGTGCCCTTGAGGAGCATGAACATCCCGACCCAGGCGATCGGCTTCTCCTTCGGGTGCATGTAGACGACCGGAAGCTTCTTCTTCTTCATCTGCACCCAGTCGTTCGGCCACGCGTAGGCGATCCAGACGTCGCCGCCCTCGAACGCCTCCCAGAGGTTGGTCTCGGACGACCAGATGATCCGCGCCAGGTGCTTCTTCTTCATCAGCAGCTGCTGCGACTGCTTGAGCTGCGCGTCGGTCTGGTTCCAGGGGTCGGGGAAGCCGAGGTAGAGACCGGCGATCTCGAACATCTCGATGTCGTCGAACCACGCGATGTGACCCGCGTAGCGATCATCGAAGAGGAGGCCCCACGACTTCGCCTTCGGTTGCACCTTGTCGGTGCGGTAGAGAATCGCGTCGAAGCCCCAGTCGTCCGGGATGCCGTACTGCTTTCCCTGGTACTGGCCGGCCTTGACCATGAACGGGTTCAGGTGCTTGAAGTTCGAGATCAGCGACGGCGTCCAGGGCTCGACGAGCCCGCTGGTCGCGAAGTACTTGACCCAGCCCACGTACGGACGGAAGAGGTCGGGCCGGGCGCCGGCCTGGATCTTCGCCAGCGCGTCCGCCTCGTTCGTCATGTACGCGAATCTCGGCTTGTTGTTCGGGTACTTCTTCACATACGCGGCGAACATGGCCTGGCCGCCGTCGTTCTCGTAGCCGGCCCAGTCGAGCACCTCGAGCTGCCCGCTCTCGGCGCGTGTTCGCGCAGGCGCCGCCCCCGCGATCCCGGCCCGCGCCGCGACCAGGCCCGCACCACCTGCCGCTGCCACTTTCAGGAGCCCACCCCGGCTCAGCCGGGTCGTGTCGTCGCCGTGCTCGGTCATCGCACCGTCCCTTCGCTGGAGAGCTTCGCCGCGCGGAGTAGAACCCACCCGGCGACGCGTCGTCAAGAGGGGTGCGCCCTATCCGTGGCGGATCGAGGCGAGGACCTCCCTCGCCGCGCGAATGCCCTCGAGCGCCGCGCCCTCCATGTAGCCCTGGAAGTCGACCGAGCAGTGCTCGCCTGCGAAATGGATCTGACCCCGAGGGCCCTGGCGCACGCGCTCGTAGCCGGCGATCGACGTGTACTGGCCGACACGCCAGTACGAGTACGCGCAGCGGAGGTTCGGGTCGAGCGCCGGAACCGACAGGATCGCACGGCCTGTCCAGTGCCGCGAGATGCCGGGAAAAACGTTCTCGAGCCGCTTCAGGAACGCCCTGGCGTAGCCCTTCACCCGCGGGTCGTCGGCCGCGGTCGAGTACGGCTGCGTGGGTCGGTACGAGCCGGCCGGGTCGCCGCCCGAGTAGTCGTTGAGGATTGCGTTGCGTCCGGGCTGGCCGAGGCTCGGCTCCCACGTGTCCTGGATGCCGACATCGGTGTAGGCGTCGCCGTCGGAGACGCCCCACGGCCCGCGGCGGTTCCAGTAGCGCTCGTCGAACTGGAGCTGGAGCTTGGCGTTGCGACCCGCGCCGAGCCTGTCGATCGCGGCGCGCTTGCGGGCGTCGAAACCGGCGCGCGTCGTGTCGAGTGTCCGCAGGACGGCGAAGCTCGTCGTCAGGATCGCGTGGTCGGCGAGGACCGGTGCGTGCGCGCCGTCGAACCGTAGGCTGATGCGGGCGTTCGGATCGAGCGCGACGGTGTTCAGGCGCATGCCCCGCGCGATCTCGACGAGCCCCGTCTGCGTCAGGTGCTCACCGATGCGCTCCGGAAGCCGCTGGTTGCCGCCCTCGATGTGGTACCGCTCGTCCTCGGCCCCGTAGAGCGAGAAGCCGTGCTTCGGCTGGTCGGCGATCAGGTAGAGCAGGTTGAGCGAGGACTGGTCGCGCGTCTCGGCGCCGAACTCCTCGTCGTAGGCGACGTCGAGCAGTCGGCCGAGCGCCGAGCGGTGTCCGCCCGGGACGTAGCGCTCGATCCAGTCGTACAGCGAGAGCCGGTCGAGCGCGAGGGCCGCGGGCGCGTGCCGGTTCCAGAGCGTCGGATAGGGCGCGGCGCGGAGCTGCTTGCGGATCGTCGCGAACACGGGCCGGAAGGCGCGCGCGATCTCCGCGTCCGCGACGTAGCGGCCGAGGAAGCGGTACGTCTCTGTGGCGTTCTTGGACCCGTATCGGTAGAGGTCGGTGAGCGGGAGGTGGAAGCGGCGGGCGAGAGCGCGGATCGTGACGTGGTCCGAGTCGATCAGCTCGCCGCACCATTCGGCGACCTGGCCCTGGAAGTAGTCGTCGCCGCCCGGGACGAGCGGGCTGTCCGAGTGCATGCGCCCGCCGAGCCGGTGCGAGGCCTCGTAGACCGTCGACGGGATCTTGTGGTCGGCCAGCGTCAGCGCGGCCGTCAGTCCGGCGATCCCGCCGCCGACGATCGCGATCCGCGGTCGCGTGGCCGCGGGCGCAGCGTCGGCGCGTGCGAGCAGCGCGGCCGCAGCCCCGGCCCCGGCGGCCCGGCGGAAGAGCTCCCGCCGCGTGATCGCCCGCCCTCCAAGCGCCCGCCCCAGTTCACGCATCGCCTCCGTCCGCGCCACGGGGCGATCCTGTCACGTCGCGTACGATCCGGCCGTGGACGCGTTTCAAGCCATCGTCAGCAAGCGCGACACGCGGCGCTACGCGGATACGCCCGTCCCGGATGAGGTCGAGCGGCGGATCCTCGAGGCCGGTCGGATCAGCGGCAGCGCGCGGAACCGCCAGCCGTGGCGGTTCCTCGTCGTCGAGAGCGCCGAACGCCGTGAGCAGCTTGCCGACGCGGTCTACGCGGGCGAGAACGTGCGCGGTGCGCAGCTCGTCGTCGCGATCGTCTCCCCCGGCGGAATGGACACCGGCCGCTGCGCGCAGAACATGATGCTCGCCGCCTGGAACGACGGCGTCGCTTCGTGCCCGAACGGCATCGCCGACGCCGACCAGGCCCGCGCCGCGCTGGGGCTCGGCGAGGACGATCACATCGGCACGGTGCTCACATTCGGCTACCCGGCACACGGCCGAACGGGCGAGAGCCGCTCCCCGGAGGAATGGATCGCGCGCGCCGACCGCAAGCCGCTCGACGAGCTCGTCGAGCGGCTCTAGCCCTGCTCGATCGCGTTGAGCCAGCTCGCGATCAGCGCGAAGCCGTCCTCCCAGACGGTCGGCGCGGCCAGGTCGACGCCGACGATCGCGAGCAGCTCCTCGGGCGACCCCGACCCGCCTCTCGCCAGGAACTCCAGGTAGCGATCCGCGAAGCCGGGCTCGCGCGAGCGGCGTACCAGCGCCGCCGCGACGAGGAGCGCGAACACGTACGCGTACATGTAGAAGCGCTCGTGCACGAAGTGCGGGAACAGCGCCCAGCCGATGGGGAGCATGCCCAGCTCGTCGCCGACGCCGTCGCCGTACGCCTCGCCGACCGCGGCGCCGCAGAGGTCCGAAAGCCGTTCCGGCGTCAGCGCCTGTCCTTCGGCGCGTGCACCGTACGTCCGCTGCTCGAACCGCACGAACGCCGTCGCCATGAACGCGACGGCGACCATCTGGTCGAGCTCGTTCGCGAGCGCCGCCCGGGCCAACGGTGACCCTTCCTCGAGGAGCCGGTCGACGAGCGCGAGCTCGGCGAACGTCGACGGGATCTCCGAGATCGTCAGTCCTGCCTTGAACGAGTGCTCGGTCTGGGTCCGGCCGGCGAGCGCGAAGTGGAGGCCGTGGCCGAGCTCGTGGCTCAGCGCGCTGAGCCCGCCGACCTCGCCGGACCAGTTGGTGAGCACGAAGCCGGGGACGCGCGTGCTCGGCTGGACGCAGAACGCGCCGAACGGCTTGCCGCGACGAATCTCGGCATCGACACGGTGCTCCGCGAAGAAGCGTTCCGCCTCGGTGCCGAGCTCGGGGGAAAGGCTCGTAAAGCCGTCCACGGCGATCCGCCGGGCGTCGTCCCACGGCAACGGCGCCGACTCGACGGCCCCGACAGCGAGGTCGTACGTCTCCAGACGTTCGATCCCGAGCAGACGCGCCTTCGCTGCGTACCAGCGGGCACCGAGGTCGCGATGGGCTTCGGCCGCGGAGACCAGCGACTCCACCACGGCGGCGTCGATCTCGTTCTCGAGATTCCGCGCCGCCATCGGATCCTCGTGGCCGCGAAGGCCGTCCACCGCGAGCCGGTCGGCCACGACCGCGTCGTAGCACTGGGCGAGCACAGGCTGGACCGGCTCGACGAGATCTCGTACGGCCGCCGCCGCCCGCCGTCGCACGTCGCGATCAGGGTTGTTCCGCCGGGCCGCCTCGAGCTCGGAGAGCGACCACTCGCGAGCGCCGGTGCCGTCGTCGAACCCGGTCGCGAGCGCTCCCAGCGTCCGGTCGCGGAGCGATCGCCAGGCTGCGTTCGCGCTCGCCTCCCGCGCCGCCAGCACACGCTCCTCGCCGGGCGAGAGCATGAACGGCGCGAAGCGGCGGATCGAACGGAGGTAGTGGCGGTCGTGCGCAACCTGTTCGTCGTCTGCGACCGACTCGGCGCGCTCGTCGGGCACGGCCGCCCAGGCGAGCTCGAAGTGTCGCAGCGCCTCGTCGATCCGGGGCAGGCGTTCCTCCACCCAGGCCGAGACGTCCGCCGTGGCCGGGTTCTCGCCGTCCGACCACTGGAGGAGCATCGACCATTCGGCGACCTCGTCGCGGGCAGCGCGCAGCGACGCCAGCTCGCGCAGCAGCTCGGCCAGCGCGGCCGGCTCGGCCGTCTGGATCGCCGCGACGGGCCAGCGCTCGACGAACGCGGCTGCATCTGCGACCGCCTCCTCCATGCGCTCCCGCATGGCCGGCTCGGACGGCGCGAGCGGGGTCAGATCCCAGCGGACGCCCTCTGCCCCGGTCGTGACCGTCACGACGCCACCGCCAGCACGACCTTGCCGTAGTGGCCGGCACGGAGCCGCTCGTAGCCTGCTTCGGCCTCCGCGAGCGGGTGCACGCTGTCGATCGCTGGCGACCAGGAGCCCGCCTGCACCATCTCCAGGAAGGCGCCGAACTGCCGTGGCGACGCGCCGGTCGTGCCGAGGATCGAGAGCCAGTTCAGGTACAGGAAGCGCACGTCGAGCTCCACTGTCGGGCCGCCGGTGCCGCCGAAGACGACGAGCCGGCCGCCGCGGCGGAGGGCGCGCAGTGAGTCGGGCCACGTCGTGCCGATCGAGTCGACGACGAGGTCGACACCGTCCGGCGCGAGCTCCCGCACGGCCGCGGCCCAGTCGCCTTCCGTGTAGAGCACGCCGCCCTCCGCGCCGTGCTCGCGAGAGCGGTCGATCTTCTCCTCGCTCGACGACGTGACGAGCACGCGGGCGCCCGCCTGCGCGGCGAGCGCGATCGCGAACGTCGACGCGCCGCCGCCCGCGCCGATCACGAGCACGGTCTCGCCCACCTCGAGCCGTCCGACGGGGAACAGCGCGCGGTAGGCGGTCATTCCGGCGACCGGCAAGGACGCCGCTTCCTCGAACGAGAGCCGCGCCGGCTTCGGGAAGACGCACTCCTCCGGCACCACGACGAGCTCGGCGAACGTGCCGTCGAGCGGCCCGCCGAGCCACTTGAGCGCCTCGGGCACGTCGTCGCTCGGCCCCCACCCCACGCCCGGGTAGAGCACGACCTCCTCGCCGGTGTCACGCCGCAGGCCCGCGCCGTCGTGGCCCGCGACGAACGGCTTGGGGAAGTCGTAGGCGGGGCCGGGCGGGTTGCGGACGAGAAGGTCGCGCCGGTTCAGCGCCGCCGCGCGGAGCTCGACGAGCACCTCGCCAGGCCCCGCGACGGGGTCGGGCGCCTCCTCGTAGCGGCCTTCGCCGCCTTCGTGGATCCGGAACGCCTGCATCACGCGCCTCCTCGCAGCGAGCGCCACGGCTCGACGTCGGCGAGCTCCTCGACCTCGTAGCCGGCCTCGCCGACGCAGGGCGAGAGGATGGCGAGGATCCTCGCGGGCCGGTCGCTCTCGTTGTAGGACGCGTGCACCACGGCCGCCGGGATCACGACCGCGTCACCGGGCCCGAGCACGCGCCGCTCGTGCTCGACCCACTGCTCGAGCTCGCCCTCCAGGACGTAGATCACCTCTTCCTGGTGCGGATGCCGGTGGAAGGCATGGCTCTTGCCGGGCAGGAACAGGGCCTCGACGGTCATGATCCGCTCCGCCCCGTCTGCGGGCGAGCTGACCGCGGCGAACGTGCCCCAGTCGTGCTCGTCCCTCCGGATGTCCGCGGCCGTGCGAAACGTCATCGAGCACCTGCCGGGATCGCCTTGAAGCGCTTCATGTTCTCGGTCATCGCCACCTCCGTCGGGAGCCGCTCCATGGACGAGGCGCCGAAGAAGCCGACGACGCCCATCGTCCGTTCGAGCACATAGGCCGCGTCCTCGGGCTCGGCGATCGGGCCGCCGTGGCAGAGGACGATCACGTCCGGGTTGATCTCCTTCGCCGCATCGTGCATCGCCTGGACGAGCTCGACGGACTGGTCGAGCGTCTTCGCCGTGTGCGCGCCGATCGTGCCCTTCGTCGTCAGGCCCATGTGCGGGACGAGCACGTCCGCGCCCGCCTCGGCCATCGCGCGCGCCTCGTCCGGCGTGAACACGTACGGGCAGGTGAGCAGGTCGAGCGCACGCGCCTGCCGGATCATCTCCACCTCGAGCCCGTAGCCCATCCCGGTTTCCTCCAGGTTCTGGCGGAACTCGCCGTCGAAGAGCCCGACCGTGGGGAAGTTCTGGACGCCCGAGAAGCCGATGCGCTTCAGCTCCTCGAGGAAGACGGGCATGAGCCGGAACGGGTCGGTCCCGCACACTCCGGCGAGCACCGGCGTCTCGCGCACGATCGGCAGCACCTCCCGCGCCATGTCGACGACGATCGCGTTCGCATCGCCATACGGCAGGAGCCCGGCGAGCGAGCCGCGGCCCGCCATGCGGTAGCGGCCCGAGTTGTAGATGATGATCAGGTCGCCGCCGCCCGCCTCGGCGCACTTCGCCGAGAGACCCGTGCCGGCACCTGCGCCGATGATCGGCTTGCCGGCCGCGACCTGCGCGCGCAGCCGCGCCAGTGCCTGGTCGCGCGTCATCGGCCCTCCCGGATCATCTCGTCGAGGCGATCTGCCATGGCCAGCGCGAACGACTCGTCGTTCACGTCCGTGTCCAGCTCGTGCACCTCGACGTTCGAGCCGAGCGTCTCGCGCAGGCCTTCGAGCAGCGCCGCGTCGGCCTCCGGATCGTGGAAGGGCTGGCCCTCGGTCGCGATCATCGAGACGCCCTTCAGCGGCACGAACAGCGCTGTCGGGCCCTTCGCGCCCGACAGCTTGCGGCCGATCCGCCGTCCGAGCTCGCAGCATTCGTCCGGCGTCGTCCGCATCAGCGTGATCGTCGGGTTGTGGACGTAGAGGTTCCGGCCCTCGAAGCGCTCGGGCACGCTCTCGCGCGGCCCGAAGTTGACCATGTCGAGCGCGCCGAGCGAGACGACCTGCGGCAGACCCAGCTCGCCCGCCGCCTGCAGGCGCCCCGGATAGGCGGGCAGCACGCCGCCGACGAGCTCGTCGGCGAGTTCGGTCGTCGTCACGTCGAGCGAGCCGGCGATGAACCCGGCGCGCATCAGCTCCTCCATCGACTCGCCCCCGGTGCCGGTCATGTGGAAGACGAGAACCTCGTAGCCGAGCTCCTCGAGCCGCTCCCGCGCCCGCGTCACGGCCGGCGTCGTGACGCCGAACATCGAGGCGGTGACGAGCGGCTTCGTGTCGGCGAGCGGCGGCTGCTGCGCCTTGACCATGCCCGCGATCGCTCCGGCCGCATTGGTCAGGATCCGTGCCGAGATCTGGTTAATCCCGGCGATGTCGACGACCGAGTAGGTCATCGTCACGTCCGAGGCGCCCATGTACGGCCGCGTGTCTCCCGAGGCCACGGTCGACACGATCAGCTTCGGGACGCCGACGGGCAGCACGCGCATGGCGATGCCGGCGATCGACGAGTTGCCCGAGCCGCCGACCGAGACGACGCCGTCCAGGCGGCCCTCCGCGTGCAGCCGCTTGACGACCTCGGCCGCGCCGCGCGCCATGGCCTCGACCGCCGCGCCGCGGTCGCCCGCGTCCGCAAGCTCGGCGACGTTCGCCCCGCCCGCCGCGGCCACGTCCTCGCGCGACACGTCCGGCACTACTTGCGGCTCGAAGACGCCGGTGTCGACGAGCAGCGTGTCCACGCCTTGCTCGATCAGTCGGTCGCGGAGGTACGCGTACTCGGCGCCTTTCGTGTCCAGCGTTCCGAGGAGGACGACGGTCGCCATGTCACTCCTTCCCGCGCGCCTGGACCGGGTTCCAGGCGGGGCTCGAGTCGTTGTCGTTCGGATTCGTCAGCACCGACTCCTCGCCGGGGCCGACCGGAACGGTGACGATCGACCCGTTGCGCTGGAACGCGATCGTCTTGCCGTCCGGCGACCAGGCCGGATCGAACGAGTCGACGCCGGTGGCGCTGACGACCTTCAGGTGCTTGCCCGCCGGCGTGATCGTGTAGATGCCGAAGTTTCCCCGCAGGTCGCTCGAGAAGGCGATCAGCTTGCTGTCCGGCGACCAGGCCGGACCACCTACCGAGTGGGCGAGCGCAGTGACCATGCGCACGCCGGTGCCGTCCGGGTGCACGATCCACACCTCCTTGACCGGCGTGTTGATCGTGACCCGGACGAACGCGATCCACCTGCCGTCCGGCGACCACGCAGGGTCGCTCTCCTCCCCCTGGCTGTGGGTGATCCGGCGGGCGTTCTTGCCGTCGGCGTCCATGACGTAGATCGCGCCCGTCTTGCCGCGCTTGAACGCGATGCGCTTACCGTCCGGAGACCAGGTCGGATGCTCGTCCTGCGGGCCGTGCGTGATCTGGTGGGCGTTCTTCCCGTCCGCGTCCATGATCCAGATCGCGCTCTGGCCGGAGCGGTTGCTCCTCAACGCGATCAGCTTCCCGTCGGGCGAGTAGGCGGGATCGAGCGCGTAGAAGAGGCCCTGGGGCGTGCCGGCATTCGTCTCCGAGCCGCGCGTCAGGCGCTGCTGGCGCGTGCCGTCCGCGTTCATCGCGTAGATGTCGTAGACCCCGCTCTTGGTCGAGACGAAGATCAGGTCGGGGCGCGGCTTCGCAGAACCGCCGCAACCCGCGAGAAGGAGCGCGGCGACGGAGACGAAGCCGGCGGCGAGGGCGGCGCGAGAGGTCACGACGTCAGTGCGCCAGCGGCTCGACGCCGAGGAAGCGGCGCTGCATGTCCGGGTCGCCGGCGAGCGCGTCTGCCTCGGTCTCGGTCGCGATCTCGCCGCCGACCATGATCAGCTGGCGCTTCGCGAGCGAGGTGGCGACGCCGAGGTTCTGCTCGATCAGGAGGATGCGCAGCCCGTCCGACTCGAGGCGCTTGAACACCTCGACCAGGTTCTCGATGATCGCCGGCGCGAGTCCCTCGGAGGGCTCGTCCATGACCAGGAGCTTCGGGTTCGTGAGCAGGGCGCGGCCGATCGCGAGCATCTGCTGCTCGCCGCCCGAGAGCTGCGCGCCGCCGTTTCCCTTCCGCTCCGCGAGCCGCGGGAAGAGGTCGTAGATCTTGTCCGCCGTCCAGCCGTCCTTGACCGCGCGGCGCCTGGGGATGATCCGCAGGTGCTCGTCGACGGACAGTGACGGGAACAGGCGGCGGCCCTGCGGCACGTAGCCAATCCCCTGCGCGGCCACCTTGTAGGACGGGCGGCCGAGCAGCTCCTGCCCCTCGAGCTTGATCGAGCCCTTCGCCGAACCGCCGAACGACGGCATCAGACCCATGATCGCGCAGCACAGGGTCGTCTTGCCCATCCCGTTCCGGCCGACGATCGCGACCGACTCCGAACCCATCGAGAACTCGACGCCCTGGAGGATGTGCGCCGACCCGTAGAAGGCGTCGAGGCCCGAGACCTCGAGCAGAGCGTCACTCATTTCTGTGCCCACTGCCGAGGTAGAGGTCGTGCACGAGCTGGTTGCCGCGGATCTCCTCGGGCGTGCCTTCGACGATGACGCGGCCGTCGTGCATCATCGTCACTTGCTCGGCGACGCGGAGTGCGATGTCCATGTCGTGCTCGATCAGCACGAGCGTGATGTCGCGATCGAGGCCGAGCAGGAGCTCGGTGAGGAGGGTCCGCTCGCCGCGTGAGAGTCCGGAGGCCGGCTCGTCGAGCATGAGCACGCGCGGCCTGGCAGCGAGGGCCATCGCGATCGCGACCTGCCGGTGCTCGCCGTGCGACAGCGAGCCGACGATCTCATTCAGCTTCCCCTGGATCGCGGCGCGGCCTGCAGCCTGGCGGGCCCGCTCTCTGAACTCCCGGTCGCGACGGGTGAGGACGGGCCGCACCCGACCGCCCTCGACGCCGACGATCGAGAGGTAGATGTTGTCCTCGACCGACATGCCGAGGAAAAGGCGCGACTGCTGGTACGTCCGGGCAAGGCCGAGCTTGGCGCGGTGCCGGGCCGGCAGCGTGGTCACGTCCCGGCCGAACAGCTCCACCGTTCCCGACGTCGCGGGCATGTCGCCTGCGATCACGTTGAACAGCGTCGTCTTGCCGGCGCCGTTCGGGCCGAGGATCGCCCGCCGCTCGCCGGCCGGGATCTCGAGGTCGACCTCCCGGACCGCGTGCAGCCCACCGAAGCGCCGGCCGACCCCCCGCAAGCGGAGGGTCGGCCGGGTGCTCTCGGACTGCTGAGCTGCGACTTCGGTTGCTGCTTCCGTCACTACCTACCGGATGACGCCGTTGACGACCGGCTTCTCCTTGCCGACCCACGGCAGGCTGCGCTTGGTGCAGCCGGGCTGGGTGCGACCGGGCGGCGGCGACGAGTGCTTGAACGTGCCGCCGAACGACTGGTCGACGTTCGGGATGTACTGGATCGTCTTGACCTCGGTCTTCCCCGGCTGGGCGAAGACCTGGTACGTCCACTCACCTTCGACCGCCTGGCGGTTCTTGTCGAGCTTCACGGTGCCGAACGGCGTCGCGAGCACGACCTTGCCCAGGGCCGTCTGCAGCGGCTTCTGATTCGAGATGTTGCCGCCGACCGAGTTCAGAGCCTTGGTCAGGCCCCACGCGGCCTTGTAGTAGTTGAAGTAGAACCCGTTGTACGCGTTGGCCGTGTTCATCGGGCCGAGCGGCGGGATCATCTTCCAGATCTTCGACTGCTGGGCGACGTACTTCAGCGCCGCAGGCGCCTTGTAGTCGGTTCCCGGCGTGCCGAAGCCACCGACGATCGCGCCGCTGATCAGCGGGGCGACCTGCTGGAAGTTCCCCGTCACCTCGAGGAAGAGGTTGCCGGAGATCTTCGTCTTCGAGACCGAGCCCGGATACGCCGCCTGCATTGCCTTCAGCGACGCGACCGTGCCCGTACCACCGACGACCCAGAAGTACCCGTCGACCTGGCTCGGCGGCGGAAGCTGCCGCACGTACGACGAGTAGTCAGTCGTGTTCAGCGGCGGGAACACCCGCTTGACGATCTGGCCGCCGACTGCGCAGAACTCGGCGATGATGCCGGCCGCGGACGTCCAGCCGAAGCTGTAGTCGTCCATGATGATCGCGGCCTTCTTCCAGTGGAGCTTGTGGAACATGTAGTCGCCGAGACCCGCGTTCCACTGCGCGCCGTCACCGTTGAACCTGAAGAAGTTCTTCGGCGCGATCTGCAGCGTTGGGTCCTGCGAGCCCGCGGTGCCGTTCACGAACGTCCAGGCGGGGTGCGCCTGCGCGTAGTGCGCGACGGCGACCGCCTCGTCGCCGGACAGCGGGCCGATCAGGATATGAGCGCCGAGCTGCTCCATCAGGCGCTTGGTCTCGCTGATCGCCTTCTGCGCGTTGTCGTTCGAGCAGCCGAATCCGACGATCTGGAGCGGATGGCCGGCGAACGCGCCGCCCGTGACGCCCTTGGTCGGATCGTTCGGGTCCTTCGCCTTGGCACCGGCGTACTGGACGAACGCCGCCTCGGCGCCCCCGATGTCGGCCGCATACTGGGCGCCGAAGGCACCCTGGCAGTCGGACAGAATCCCGATCTTGATCGGGCTGGCGGCCTTGCTCCCGCTCGTCGACGCCATGGCGACGCCGGCAGCGGCAAGGACACCCAGCACGACCACGACCAGCAGTCCGAGCCGCACTCGATGACGCATATTGCCCTCCCTTCCCTTGTTGCGTGAAGCCCTGTTTCGCTGAGTAGTGTGATCGTTCGGTCGATGCCGTTCAAGTGAGGTTGGCCCCGCTGCCTCCTTTCCGCCTGCGCGCCTAGCTCTTCGGCCCTTCGGCCTGGAGGTCGTCGCTTTCGAACAGGCGTCCCACCTGCGCCTTGATCCAGTTCCAGATGCCGATCAGCCCGGCCGGGTTCAGGAGCACGATGACGAGGAAGATGACGCCGATCATCGTCTCGAAGCGCTCCTGCGTGATGCCGATGCGGTCGACGTAGGGGATGTCGCGCGCGTAGTCCTGGAGCACGACGAACACGAGCGCCCCGATCCAGGCTCCCTCGATGCTGTAGAGGCTGCCGATGACGGCGATGGTGAGCAGGTCGATGACTTGCTGGAGGCCGATCGAGTTCGGGTCGATGTGGCCGAACTGCCAGGCGTAGATGATCCCGGCGATCGACGCCAGGAACGCGCCGAAGCCCATCGCCAGCGTTCGGTGGAGCGCGACGTTGTATCCGAGCGAGGCCATGCGGACAGGGTCGTCGCGGACGCCCTGGAGGGTGATCCCGAACGGCGTCCGGACCACGTACTTGATCAGCAGGTAGACGAGGACCGAGGCGACGAACCCGATGTAGTAGAGCCGGTCCGGGTGCGCCACCGTGCTGCCGATCACGCTCGGTGCCGTCAGCTCCATGCCGCTGACGCCGCTGAAGCCGGAGAAGATCGTCACCGACCCGAAGAACACGCTCGTCAGCACGGCGAACGCGAGCGTGATCATCAGGAAGTAGATCCCGGCGCTTCGGGCCGCAACGGCGCCGAGGATCAGCCCGATCGCCGTCGTGATCGTGATCGCGAGGACGATGCCGACCCACGGGTCGTACCCGAGGTGGAGCCCCTTCACCTGTCCGCTCGTGACGACGTTGCCGAGGACGAACGCCGAAATGCCGTACAGGGACACCTGGGCGAGCGAGACCATGCCGCCGTACGCGGAGAGGAAGATCAGGCTCGCCGCGGCGATGCCGTACCACCAGACGTTCGTGAGCAGGTCGTGGGCGAATGAGTCGGGGACCGCGATCGACCCGAGCGCGGCGACGACGATCGCTCCGGCGACGATGACGTACTCGGAGAGCTGGAGCGGCGTCTTGCTGTGCCACCACGCCCCGAAGCCCGACCTCTGAGGCTGGGGCGCGGCCTGGGTCGTATCGGTCAAGCAGGCCTCCCGAACAGGCCGAGTGGGCGAAGCGCGAGCACGGCGATCAGGAGGGCGAAGGTGAAGATCGGCGAGTACTCGGTGCAGCAGTCGAGGCTCGACGTCGGCAGGTATGCGGCCGAGAAGGTCAACACGAACGCGTAGAGGAGCGCACCGACAGCGGCACCGCCGAGCGAGCCCATCCCGCCGATGATCACGACGACGAGCGAGTTCAGGAGCCACTGGCCGTCGACGCCCGGCGCGAGCGACGAGAACGCGCCGCCCATCGCACCGCCGAAACCGGCGAGCGCGGCTCCGACGATGAACGCGATTGCGAACGCGCGCTGGATGTTCACCCCGAGCGCCGAGACCATGTGACGGTCGTCGACGCCGGCGCGGATGACCATTCCCGTCTTCGTCTTGTGCAGCCAGAGGTAGAGCGAGACGCCGATCACGACAGCCACGCCGAGGATGAAGAGACGGCTCCAGGCGTAGACGACGCCGCCGATGTGCGCGAAGTTGTTCGGCCCGATGAAAGACGGCCAGGCCAGGCTGTCCTGCAGCGGCCAGTGCTGCAGCATCTGGTCGCCGATGATGACCGAGACCGCGATCGTGATCAGCGCCTGACGCAGATCCTGCCCCTGCGTCCAGCGGAGGAAGGCCTGCTGCATCACGAGCCCGACGCCGGCGACCGCGACCGCGGCGACGATCGCAGGCAGGAACCACTGCCAGGCCGGCACCTCCTGGAGCGCGAACCCGCCGGCGTTCGAGAAGTACTGCTGCAGGTCGAACGCGATGTAGCCGCCGAGCAGGAAGAGCGTGCCGTGCGCCATGTTGACCGTGCGCATGAGCCCGAAGATGAGCGTGAACCCGCTCGCGACGACGAACAGGAGCCCGGCGAACGTGATCGCGTCGAGGAACGTCTTGGCGAAGTCGACCGGATCGTGGACAGCCGAGCCGTAGTTGGTCGTGCGCCAGCTCCCCCCGCCCTGGAGCGGCGCCTGGACGGTCACGAAGAGGATGTAGACGGCGAAGACCGCGGCGGCGACGATCGTGATCAGGAGCGGCAGGCGGCGCAGGACGTCGTAGCGCGTGATGCGGCGGCGCTCTCTCGGCTCCTGGACGGTGGCGGGCGCAGGCGCGACGGTCATGCCCGCGCTCCCGCCGTGTAGAGCGTCGCAGCGGCCGAGTCGCCGGTCTGCGGCACGTCGTCGTCGAGCTTGCGGATGTCGGTGACGACGGAGCGGTCGAGCGTCGTCACGTCGGGCCAGTCGATCTCGACGAGGTTGCCCGCCGGGTCTCGGATGTACATCTGTACCCAGCCGGTCGGGTGCTCGCGGAGCGCGGCGCCGTGGGTCTCGTCGTCGAGCAGGCCGAGGTCCTTCGCGCGCACGTAGACCGCCTCGAAGTCGTCGACGTCGAGAGCGAAGTGGTGGAAGCGAGGCGCCTCCGCCGCGCTCTCGAACAGATGGAGCTGCTGGTCGCCGAGGCGCAGCCAGAGCACCGGGCCACGGAAGTGCGCCGTCGGTATCCGCTCCATCCCGAAGACCTGCTCGTAGAAACGCGCGGACGCGTCAAGATCGGCCGCCTGGACGGACACGTGATTGAGCCGAGTCGCTCCCACCCCGGGAGTGATCTTAGGACCGTGGCGCCGATAGTGCAATGGGGGTATTCCCTCTGATCGCGATAGGCTCCGCCTATGGACCTGCGGCGACTCACCTCGTTTCTCACCGTGGTGGAGGAGGGCTCGTTCACCCGCGCGGCGCGACGGCTCGGCATCGCGCAGCCGTCGCTCTCCCAGCAGGTGCGCACGCTCGAGTCGGAGGTCGGAGGGCCGCTGCTCGAGCGTCTGCCCCGCGGAATTCGCCTGACCGCGGCCGGCCGGGCGCTGCTGCCGGAGGCGCAGGCGGCCGTGCGCGCGGCCGAGCGAGCCGGCAACGCAGCGCGGATGGCGCTCGGCCTCGAGGCCGGCGAGCTCGAGGTGGCAACGCTGCTCTCGATGGCGGTCGGCATCCTGCCGCGGGCGATCGCGACCTGGATCCAGCGGCATCCGGGCATCGGGATCCGCATGCGCGAGTACACGCACCGGACGCTGCTCGAGGACGAGGTGCGCTCGGGTGTCGGCGACATCGCGCTCGGCCCGGTGCCCGAGGACTGGGCCGGGCCGTGCGAGCGGCTCGGGCTCGAAGAGCTCGTCGTCGTGCTGCCGGCGTCGGATCCACTCGCCGGCACGGGCTCGACCCCGCTCGCGGCGCTCGCCGACCGGCAGTGGATCCTCTTCCAGCCGGGACACGGCCTGACCGAGGTGGTCGAGGGGGCGTGCCGCCGGGCCGGCTTCCAGCCGCGCGTTGCGGTGCGCACGACGCAGGTCGAGGCCGCGACACGACTCGCGGCGGCCGGTCTCGGCCCGGCGATGGTGCCGGACAACGTCGTCGCGCCCGACCTCGACCCGACGGTGCTGCGACTCGATCCCCCGGTCGTCCGCGAGCTGGCCGCGTACACGCGCAGCGACTGGTCGCCGCTCGCAAGCGCGTTTCTCGACGTCCTCAAGGCGAGCGACTGGCAGCGGAAGACGATCTAGACTCGCGGCGCAGACGTTCCGACGAGACAGGGGAGTCCGATGCCGAAGCTCACGATCCCGTACGAGTCCCTCGACCCGCTGACGATCGGCGCAGCCGACGACGAGACCAAGGTCTCGCGCGAGTCGCTCGAGCTCGACGTGCCGGACGCGAACCTGCTGGCGGCGATCTACCCCGACGAGCCCGAGCCGGTCGGGAATGCGACCCAGGCGGCGCGGGCCGCCCTCGAGTCCCCGGTGTCGGGGCCGCGCTTCTCCGAGCTGCTGGCCTCGGCGACGAAGGTCGCGATCGTGATCGACAACCAGTTCCGTCCCACGCCGGCGTCGAAGCTGCTGCCGGCGGTGCTGGACGCGGTCGAGGCCGCCGGCAAGCCGGCCGTGCTCGCGTGCGCCAACGGAAAGGTCTTCCAGATGTCCGAGTCGGACATCGAGCAGAAGATCGGCCGCGACAACCTCGCCCGCCTCGAGCGCATGGGCATCCCCTTCCACCAGAACGACCCGCGCAACTCGGAGGCGTACACCTACGTCGGCGTCTCGTCGCGCGGCACGCCCGTGTGGCTGCTGACGGCGGTGGCCGAGTGCGACCTGAAGATCACGATCGGCCACGCGCAGGCGAACCACTGGGGCGCGGGCGGCGGCGGCAAGCTGATCCTGCCCGGAGTCGTCTCCGACGAGACGATCGAGTCGAACCACTGCGCCTTCGTCCCGTCGCCGCAGACGCACTACGGCGCCTACGCCGGCCCGATGCGGTCGGACATCGACGAGGTGGCGACGATGTGCGGCCTGCAGTGCACGATGAACGTCCTGCTCGACACCCGCGGACGCGTGATCGACTGCATCTTCGGCGAGCACCCGTCCGCCCACCGGCGGGCGATCGAGCGCTTCAACCAGATCTACGCGTACGAGCACCCGGGCGAGCAGGCGGACATCGCGGTCTGCGGCGTGTTCGCGCCGACCGACCACCTTTTCTTCCACACGGGCTGGGGCTGCATGTCGGCCGACTTCGTCCTGCGCGACGGCGGCACGCTCATCTACGCGTCGCCCTCGCCGGGCGTGTCGACGGCGATCGGCGACTTCCCGGGCCTGGCGCTGATGGACCTGATGAAGCCGTACATGCCGCCGACGACGGAGAGCTACGAGCGCGTGCTGAAGGACATCCATGCACGGGCGATCCAGATGTGGGCGGGCTGCATCTGGGTGCCGATCTACGAGG
Organism: uncultured Actinomycetes bacterium; assembly: GCA_963776735.1. Taxonomy (GTDB): domain Bacteria; phylum Actinomycetota; class Thermoleophilia; order Gaiellales; family Gaiellaceae; genus PALSA-612. Next base: position 323,440 of record CAVZNV010000021.1, on the reverse strand, counting down.
TCATGACCCGCAAGCACCTGAAGCTGGTCACGCTGGAGGAAAACCTCGCGGACGCGGCCGACATCGGCATCGACGCGACGACCTCGCTGGACGAGGCGTTCGCGGAGGCCCTGGAGCGTCACGGCCCGGACGCGAAGGTGATCGTGCTGCCCTACGCGCGCTACCAGCTGCCCGCGAACATGGTGCGGATGGACGCGGAGCCGCTCAGGTTCCCGCACGAGGTTTCCGCGTAGCGCCGGCCCGGGGCGCAATTGGCACAAGATCGGCACAGACGTGCGCGCGTTTCCGGGTTACGCTCACGGCGAGGGCGGCGGGACGACGCCCCGCCCATTTGTCGGGTGGGGGCCGAAACGGACCCGGCCGGATCGCCCGTGTCCGAAAGCGGCCGACCTACACTTCGGACATGAGCCAGCAGCGCGTGCTCGGTCTCGCCGCGCGCGGAACCGAGCCCGAGGCCGCCCGCGGCGAGATCAGGGGCTCGACGACGATCGTCGAGCTCTTGCGTATGTTCCCGGGCGGCGAGGCGGGCCGCCTGCTGGCAACGCTCTCGCTGCCTTGCGCCCACTGCGGCGGCGCGTTCCACGAGCCGCTGACGCTCGCCGCCAAGCGCCATCGCCGTGACCCGCGGGCGCTCGTCGAGGCCTTCCGCGCGCTCACGGCAGGCGGACCGACGGACGAGCAGGTCGCCGCCGCGTCCGCCCGCGTCGCCGCGCCGTAGACTCCGCCGCCGTGCCGGTTCGCTTCCTCGCCGTCGGCGATCTGATGATCGACGTGGTCGTCGCCGGCCGCGGGCACGACGCCGTCGCCCGCTTCGGGCCCGGCGGTACGGCCGCGAACGTGGCCGTGTGGGCCGCCTCGCTGGGGGCCGACGCCTTCGCCGCCGGCGCCGTGGGCGACGACGCCGGCAGCCGCTTCCTCGCCGCTGAGCTCGGCCGAAGCGGCGTCGAGACCGTGTTCGCGGTCGACCCCGGAGAGCGCACCGGCACGTTCGTGCTCGCGGACGGCGAGTTCCGCGTCGACCGGGGTGCGAACGCTCGGCTGGAACCGGAGGGGCTTCCCGATCTGCCCGAGGCAGACGTCGTGCTCGTCTCGGGCTACCTGCCGGAACGCGCGCTCGCAGCTGTTCTCGCACGCGCGCAAGGCTCGTGGATCGCGCTCGAGGCCGCCAACCTCGACGAGCTGCCGATCGGCGGCAACGCCGTGATCGCGAACGAGCAGCGGGCGCGCGCGCTCACCGGCCAGGACGCCGACGAGGCTGCGCGCACCCTCGCGGAGCGCTACCGGCTGGCCTGCGTGACGTGCGGCGCCCGCGGAGCCGTCGCCGTGCTCGACGGAGAGCTCGAACGGGCCGAGCCGCCGCAGCGCGCACTCCAGGAGGTGCCGGGAGCCGGCGACGCCTTCTCCGCCGGACTGCTCGTCGCGCTCGCGGGAGGCGCCGGGCTGGCGGAGGCGCTTGCCGAAGGCTGCCGGTGCGGCGCCGCCGCTGCCGCCTCTCCCGGCTGGCCTGGCTCAGCAGACTCTCCTGGCGCTTAGGCTTCGAGCGTGACCGTCACCGAGCGGGTCGAGAGCTGGGTCGGGCGCGCGGTCCCGAGGCTCGAGGACGAGGCGCTACTGCGCGGCCTGGGTCGCTTCATGGACGACATCGACCCCGTCCCGCACGCCGGCCACGCCGCGATCCTGCGCTCGCAGCTCGCTCACGCGCGCATTGCGAGTCTCGACGCCTCGGCCGCGCTCGCGGCGCCGGGCGTGCTCGGAGTGCTGACGGGCGAAGACGTCGCGGCCCTGTCCCGTCCGTTCCCCGCCGGCGTCGACAGCCCGATCCCGTACTACGCAGCAGCAGTCGAGACCGCGCGGTACGCCGGCGAGCCGCTCGCGGTCGTCGTCGCGCGAGACCGTTACCTGGCCGAGGACGCGCTCGAGCTGATCGAGGTCGAGTACGAGCCGCTCGAGCCGGTGATGGACGCCGGGCGCGGGCTCGTCGTCTCCGACCGCTCGTTCTCGTACGGCGACGTCGACGGCGCCTTCGCCCGCGCCGACGTCGTCGTCTCCGGCCGGCACGCCTTCCCGCGCTGGACGTGCTGCCCCGTCGAGACGTACGGCGTGATCTGCGACTGGGACGCCGCCGCCGGGTCGCTCACCGCCTGGGCCAACTTCCAGGGGCCGTTCACGCTGCACTCGGTCGCGGCGGCCGCGCTCGGACTGCGCGGGGCGAAGCTGCGGCTGATCACGCCGCGCGACTCCGGCGGCAGCTTCGGGATCAAGGCGACCGTCTACGTCTACGTCGTGCTCCTCGGCCTCGCCTCGCGGAAGCTCGGGATCCCTGTCCGGTGGACGGAGGACCGGATGGAGCACTTCGCGGGCAGCGCCTCCGCGACGGCGCGCATCACGGAGCTCGAAGCCGCGTTCACGGACGATGGCGAGTTGCTCGCGCTGCGCCACGACGCGATCGAGGATGTCGGCGCCTACGTCCGCGCGCCCGAGCCGGCCACGCTCTACCGCATGCAGGGATCGCTCTCCGGCGCGTATCGCGTGCCCGCGGTCGCGACCCGGAACCGTGTCGTGCTGACGAACCGCTGCCCGACCGGCTTGAACCGCGGCTTCGGCGGCCCGCAGGTCTACCTGGCGCTCGAGCGGACGATGGATTTGGCCGCCGCCCGGCTGGGGCTCGACCCGGCCGAACTGCGGCGGCGCAACCTCGTCGGCGCCGACCAGTTTCCGTACCGCACGCCGACCGGCGGCCTCTACGACTCGGGCGACTACGAGGCCTGTCTCGACCGCGCGCTCGAGGTCGGGCAGTACGCCGGGCGACGCGAGGAGCAAACCGCCGCCCGCGCCGAGGGCCGCCTGTTCGGGATCGGCCTTGCCTGCGTCGTCGAGCCGTCGATCTCGAACATGGGCTACATCACGCTCGCGAACACGGCCGAGGAGCGCGCCGGCTCGCTGCCGAAGTCGGGCAACGTCGAGGGCGCGAGCATCCTCGTCAACCCGCTCGGCGGCGTCTCCGTCCGGGTCGGGACGACGCCGCAGGGCCAGGGGCACGCGACGGTGTGCGCCCAGATCGTCGCGGACGCGCTCGGGATCACGCCCAAGGAGGTCGAGGTCGTGACGGAGCTGGACACGTCCACGAGCGCGTGGTCGGTGGCGTCCGGCAACTACTCGTCGCGCTTCTCCGGCGTGGGTGCGGGCGCCGTCTACCTGGCCGCGCAGAAGGTCGCGGCGAAGGTGGACGCGATCCGAAACCACCTCGGCGACGACGGCATGCCGCTGCGGCGCGTCGCCGGGATCGTCCACTGGAATCCCGACGCGCTGCCCGCCGGGATGGAGCCGGGCCTGCACGAGACCGCGTACTGCGCGGCTCCGAACCTATCCCCGCCGGACGAGGATGACCGGGTCGCGTCCTCGGCAGCGCACGGGTTCATCGTCGACCTCGCCGTCGTCGAAATCGACCGCGAGGCCGGCGAGGTGAAGGTGCTCGACTACGTCACGGTTCACGACGCGGGCACCGTGCTCAACCCGGCGCTGCTGGAAGGCCAGATCCGCGGCGGGTTTGCGCACGGCATCGCGCCGGCTCTCTTCGAGCGGGTCGTCTACGACGAGGACGGCAACCTGCTCACCGGCACGTTCATGGACTACCTCTGCCCCACCGGCCCCGACCTGCCGCCGCTTCGCATCTCCCATCTCGTCACGCCGTCGCCGTTCACGCCGCTCGGCGCCAAGGGCGTCGGCGAAGGGAACACCATGAGCGTGCCCGTCGCGATCGCGAACGCGGTCGCCGACGCGCTCGGCCGCGACGACGTCGAACTGCCGCTGACTGCGCCGCGCGTATGGGAGCTGCTCGCGTGAAGCCGGTTGCGTTCCGGTACGAGCGGCCGGAGACGGTCGAGGAGGCCGCCGCTCTGCTGGCCGAGCACGGCGACGAGGCGAAGGTGCTCGCCGGCGGGCAGAGCCTCGTCCCGGCGCTGAACATGCGCGTCGCGCGGCCGTCCGTGATCGTGGACGTGAACAGGCTGCCGCTCCGTGCCGTGAGCCGCGAGGCCGGCTCCTGGCCGGTCGGAGCGCTCGTCCGGCAGTCCGAACGGCGCCTGCTCGACCACCCGCTGCTGGCGGAGGCGATCCCGTATGTCGGCCACTTCGCGACGCGTAACCGCGGGACGGTCGCGGGCTCGCTCGCGCACGCGGACGCAGCGGCAGAGCTGCCCTTGTGCCTCACGTTGCTCGGCGGCTCGGTCATGACGTCGACCGGCCGTCAGAATCTCTGCCGATGAGCTGTTCGTCACGCACTGGACGACGTCGCTGAAGCCGACCGAGCTCGTCGTCGCCTCGCTGTGGCCTGCGCCGGAGGCTGACGCGGGCTACGCGTTCTGCGAGCTCGCGCAGCGACACGGCGACTTCGCGCTCTGCGCGGCGGCGGCGGTCGCTCGCGGCGACGATCTGCGAGTCGCGGTCGGCGCCGTGGTCGACAGGCCGATGGTGCTCGACGTCGACCCGGACGCGCCCGGACAGTCTGCCGCCGCGCAGGTCGAGCCGTTCGGCAACCTCCACGCCTCGGCGGCGTACCTCCGCAACCTCGTCCGCGTGCTCGTCGACCGCGCGGCCGCCCGAGCACGGGAGCGGTCCGCGTGAGCCTCGTCTCTCCGAGCCAGGTCCGAGGGCCTGTCCCTCAAACATGCCCATGATCGACGTCTCCGTCACGGTCAACGGCAAGGAATACCGCGAGACGGTCGAGCCGCGGCTGCTGCTCTCCGACTTCCTCCGGCACACGCTCGGACTTACCGGCACGCACGTCGGCTGCGAGCACGGCGTCTGCGGCGCCTGCACCGTGCTGCTCGACGGGACCGCTGTCCGGTCGTGCCTTCTGCTCGCCGTGCAGGTGGACGGCGCCGAGGTCGCCACCGTCGAGGGGCTGGCGCAGAACGGCGAGCTCAACCCGCTGCAGTCCGCGTTCCGCGAATGCCACGCGCTCCAGTGCGGCTTCTGCACACCCGGAATCCTCATGGCCGCGACCGACCTGCTCTCCCGCGGCGCGCCGACCCGGGACGAGATCTCGGACATGCTCTCCGGCCACCTCTGCCGGTGCACGGGCTACGAGCCGATCGTCGAGGCGATCGAGAGGGCGGCGCGGTGAACCTGGCGCAGTCGCTCCTCGACGCCGCCGAGCGCCACCCAGGAGCAGAAGCCCTCGTGGACGGGGACACGCGGCTGACCTACGCGGAGCTGCTCACCCGAGTGCAGCGCCTCGCCGGCGGTCTCCGTGTCGAGCCGGGAGCCCGCGTGGCCGCCGTCGTCAAGTGCCGTAGCGAGTCCGTCGAGCTCTACTGGGCCTGCCAGTGGCTCGGAGCGACATTCGTCCCGCTCTCGCACCGCGTCTCGCCGGCCGATCTCGACTACTGCCGCGAGGACTCCGGCGCAAAGGCGTGGTTCGAGGTCGACGTCGATCCCGAGCCGCTGCTCGGGCCGTCGCGGGACGGCGCCCTCGACCGCGACGACAGCGAGGAGAGCCTGATGCTCTACACGTCCGGGACGACCGGACGGCCGAAAGGCGTGCCGCGCTCGCATCGCGCCGACCGCGCCGGCGGGCTCTCCCAGGCGCTCCAGCACGGTTACCGGTTCGGCGACCGCACGCTCGGCGTCATGCCGCTCTACCACACGATGGGCATGCACTCGCTGCTCGCGATGTCACTGGTCGGCGGCTGCTACGTCTGCCAGCCCGACTGGGATGCCGAGCGAGCACTGGCCCTGATCGAACGCGAGCGAGTGACGTCGCTCTACCTCGCTCCCACGCTCTTCCACGACCTCGTCTCACATCCGCGGCGCGACGACTACAACCTGTCGTCGGTCGAGACGCTCGCGTACGCCGGCGCCGCGATGACGAGCGCCCTCGTCGAACGGTGCGTCGAGACCTTCCGGCCGCGCCTGTTCGTCAACCACTACGGCTCGACCGAGATCTACACGTTCTCGGTGCACCGCGACCAGGCGTCCAAGCCGGGTTGCGCGGGTCGCCCGTCGGTGAACGCGCGGCTGCGGCTCGGTGAGAGCGACGAGATCCTCTGCCACATGTCCTCGGACGAGGCGTTCGCCGGCTACTGGAACCGGCCCGACGCCGACGAGAAGGCGATCCGCGACGGCTGGTACCGCACCGGCGACGTCGGGCGGCTGGACGAGGACGGCGACCTGTGGGTGGTCGGCCGGGTCGACGACATGATCGTGTCGGGCGGCGAGAACATCCATCCGCTCGAGGTCGAAGACGTGCTGTCGAGCCATCCATCGGTCCGCGAGGTCGCCGTGGTCGGTGCGCCCGACGAGCGGCTCGGCCGCCGCGTGGTGGCGATCGTCGTCGCGGACGGCGAGGTCTCGTCCGACGAGCTCGACGCCTTCTGTCTCGCCTCCGGGACGCTGGCGCGGTTCAAGAGACCGCGCCAGTATCGGTTCGTGGACGCACTGCCCAAGAGCCCGTCTGGAAAGATCCTCCGGCGCATGCTGCGGGAGGAGGCGACAACGTGAGCTACGAGGGGTTCCGGGTAGAGCGGGACGGCGCGACGGCGACGATCACCCTCGACGTCCCGGGGAAGTTGAACCGGTTGCCCTTGCAGGCGCGTGGCCAGCTCGCGGCGGTCTTCGACGAGCTCGGTCGCGACGACGCGGTGCGGGCAATCGTGGTCACGGGCGCGGGCGGAGCGTTCACGGCCGGCGGCGACATCGCGGCGTTCCTGGAGGCGTCGCCGGAGGAGCTGTCACGCCTGGCGTGGAACGTCGCCGCGGCCGAGCGCTGCCCGAAGCCGGTCGTCGCGCGGATCGAGGGCTACTGCCTGGGCGTCGGGCTCGAGCTCGCGCTCGCGTGCGATTTCCGCGTTTGCTCGGACGACGCGCAGCTCGGGCTTCCGGAGGTCGGCCTCGGGATGATCCCCGGCTCCGGCGGCACGCAGCGGCTCGCACGGCTGATCGGCCTCGGGCGGGCGAAGGACGTCGTCATGCGCCGGCAGCGCGTATCGGCAGCGGACGCATTTGCGTGGGGGCTCTGCTCGGAGGTCGTCCCGGCGGCCGAGCTGGACGCTGCGGTCGGTCGTGTGCTCGCCGATCTGACCGAGCTCTCCCCGCTCGCGCTGGCGATGGCGAAGCGTGTTCTCAACCACGTGTACGACGGGCCGCTGGCCGTCGGGCTCGAGCTCGAGGGCCTGGCGTACGGGCTCCTCCGCTCGACGCACGACTTCCGTGAGGGCGTCGAGGCCTTCGGCGAGAAGCGCAAGCCGAACTTCGAGGGCCGCTAGAACCGCGTCGCTGCCGGCTCCGTCCGAGGGACAGTCCCTCGGACGCGTCTGTGCGAGCCAGGTCCGAGGGACTGTCCCTCCGACATGGCCCGGAAAGCCGTGTCAGCCGCGGACGTACGCGAGGCCCGCGGCGAGCACCGTCTCGTCGTGCGGGGCGATCAGCTGCACGTTGCCGATCGCGAGGCCGGCCCAGCCGATCAGGTTCACCCAGCGCAGGAACTCGGAGAACCGCAGGCGCACCTCGAGCTCGTCCGCGTCCTCCGACGGAAGCTCCTGCGTGTAGCACGGCGCCACGTAGAGGTCGACCTCGGGCTCGAACCGTCGCCACTCCTCGAGCGCACGATAGGCGGCGTCGACCTCGTCCGGCGTCGTCCGCTGCGCCGCCTCCAGCTTCGTCCGGCACACGTCCGAGTACTCCGCCGCCCGGGACGGGAACGTCGCGCGATGGGATTGCAGCGCCTCGTGGTTGAAGACCGGCCAGGTGCTCGCCGACGGTCCGGGTACGCGCGCCTCGACGACCCGCGCGCCGAGCCTGGCCAACTCCGCGGCCCAGCCTTCGGCGAGGTCGCTCGGCTCGGTCGGGCGCCCGTCGCCGACCTCGGGCGGCTGCCGTAACAGGCCGACGGTGACGCCCTCGAGCCGCGGCTCGGGCACCGGCTCGTCCCTGAGCAGCGACCAGACGAGCGCCACGTCATCGACCGTCTTCGCCATCGGCCCGAGCGTGTCCAGCGTCGGGCACAACGGGAACACGCCGGTCATGTCGATCGACCCCCAACGCGGCTTCAGCCCGACCGTCTCGCAGCACGCCGACGGCAGCCGGATCGAGCACCCCGTGTCCGTTCCGAGCCCGATGTCGCACATGTCCGCCGCGAGCGCAGCAGCGTTGCCGGCGCTCGACCCGCCCGTCGTCTTCCCCGGCGCGGCCGGGTTGTGCACCGTGCCGTAGAACGGGTTCTGGCCCATCACGGCCCAGGCGAACTCGGGCAGGTTCGCCTTCCCGACGACGACGGCTCCCGCGTCGACGAGCCGCGTGACGGCCGGCGCCGTCCGGTCGGGCACATGGTCGCCGTAGATCTGCGAGCCGTAGGTCGTCCGGATCCCGGCCGTGTCGATCAGGTCTTTCACAATCAGCCGCTTCCCCTCGAGCGGTCCCGGCCTGGCCGGCTTCGGCTCGACGGCCGTGATCAGCGCGTTGTAGGGATCGAGACTCACGATGGGACGACCGACACCGCCTCGACCTCGATCAGGAACTCCGGCAGCACGAGCGCCGACACCTCGACGAGCGTGCTCGCCGGACGGGCGTCACCGAAGACCTCCTTTCGCACCGTGTTCACCGCCGGGCGGTCGTCGATGTTCGTCAGGAACGTCGTCACCTTGACCACACCCGCGAAGGACGCGCCCGCAGCGGCCAGGCAGAGGCGGATGTTCTCGAACACCTGCCTGGTCTGGGCGACGACGTCGCCTTCGCCGACGAGGTTGCCGTCCGCGTCCAGCGCCACACAGCCCGAGACGAAGAGCAGGTCGCCGGCCCGAACCGCGTCGGTGTAGTGCGAGAACGGCTCGGGCAGCCCCTCGACCCGGTACTCCTGCCGGCTCACCCCGAGAAGTGCGCCTCCAGCGCGTCGAAGCCGCCCTGGAACACCTCGCTCGCGAAGAAGCCCTGCCAGTGATCGAGCTGGTCGGGAGCGCAGTCGAACGTCGTCCACCACTCGACGAAGCTCCTGTTCCCGTCGGTCACGGGCGTGACGCGGATCGTCGCGAGGTAGTTCTCGACGCCCTCGAACGGATGCTTCTGGAAGTTGTAGGTGTACGACCGCTCGGCGTCCGAGTGCGCCGTCATCTGCTCGCGCAGGTGGGCGCCGTTCGTGAGCGTGAAGCTGCGGACGCCGCCGACCTGGTCGCCCGCCTTGCCTTCCTCGATCTCGCTCGACGCGACCATGCCGCCGTGCCAGTCCGGAAGACCGTTGAAATCGCGAATCCGCGCCCAGACCTCGTCGGCGGGCGCGTCGATCACCGTGGATGCATATGACTTGGCCATGGGGCCAAGCCTAAGCGGAAGCGCGAAGGTCCGCGATCGTGAAGCGCGGATGGATCGCCTCCGGGTCGACGCGCAGGTCGATCACCGCAGGCCCACCGGACGCGACAGAGCGCTCGAATGCCGCTTCGACGTCCCCCGTCCGCTCGACGGTCTCGGCGTAACAGCCGAAGCTGCGCGCGAAGGCGGCGAAGTCCGGGTTGACGAGGTCCGTGCCGGTGACGCGGCCCGGGTAGAGGCGTTCCTGGTGCATGCGGATCGTCCCGTACATGCCGTTGTTGACGACGAGGACGATCGGGTCGAGGCCGTACTGGACAGCGGTCGCAAGCTCGGCCGCGCTCATCATGAAGTCGCCGTCGCCCGCGATGCAGACCGCCGGTCGAGCCGGGTCGAGCACCTTCGCCGTGAGCGCCGCCGGCAGTCCGTAGCCCATCGCGCCGGCGCGCGGCGCGAGCTGCGTTCCGAACCGTCGGAACTCGAAGTACCTGTGCACCCAGACCGTGAAGTTGCCGGCGCCGCAGGCGATCACGGCGTCGTCGGGCAGCCGGCTGCGGAGGAAGGTCATCACCTCGCCGAGATCGAGGTCGCCGGGGAGCTTTCGGCGGGCCAGGCTCGCCTTGAAGTCGGCGCGCGCCTGGCTCGTCCAGGCCTGCCAGCGCGACGGATCGAGCACGCCGAGCCGACCGAGGGCCGCCGCCAGCTCCGGCAGGGCGGTGACGATCGGCAGCTCCGGCTCGTAGACGCGCCCGAGCTCGTCCGGATCGGGATGGGCGTGGACGAGGGTCTGCTTCGGCCGCGGCGGCTCGAGCAGCGTGTAGCCCCTCGTCGACACCTCGCCGAGCCGGCCGCCGAAGGCGAGGATCAGGTCGGCGTCCTCGACCCGCTGCGCGAGCTTCGCGTCCATGCCCAGCGTGAGATGCCCCGCGTAGACCGGCGAGCGGTTGTCGACGTAGTCCTGGCAGCGAAACGAGGAGCAGACGGGAATCGAGTTCGCCTCGCAGAACGCCTGCACGCCCTCGGCGGTGTCCGCCGACCAGCCGCCCTCGCCGACGATGACGAGCGGCCGCTCGGCCGCGGCCAGCAGCTCGCTCAGCCGGGCCAAATCCTCGTCGCTCGGAGCGGGGCGGGCGATGTTCGCCGGGCCGCCGTCGGCCGTCTCGGTCTCCTCGAACAGTACGTCCTCCGGCAGGGCGAGCACGACCGGGCCGGGCCTGCCGCTCGACGCAACCGAAAAGGCGCGCGAGACGAGCTCGGGCAGCCGTTCGGCCGAGTCGGCTTCGGCCGCCCACTTCGCGAGGCCGAGGCCGCCGAACGCGTGCGGGTAGTCGAGCTCCTGGAATGCATCGCGTCCGCGCGAAGCCCGCGGCACCTGGCCGACGAGGACGATCATCGGCGTCGAGTCCTGCGAGGCGATGTGCACACCGACGCTCGCGTGCGTGGCGCCCGGGCCTCGTGTGACGAGACAGATGCCGGGCCGGCCGGTCAGCTTCCCGTACGCCTCGGCCATGTTCGCCGCGGCCGCCTCGTGGCGGCAGGAGACGAGCCGGATGTCGGCGTCGTGCAGCGCGTCGAGGACGGGGAGGTAGCTCTCGCCCGGGACGCAGAACGCGTGCTGGACGCCGTGCAGCTCGAGCTGGTCGACGAGGACCTGGCCGCCGGTGCGGCTCACGTCAGCGGGTGCTCGAGGTAGATCCGGGCGCGCTGGAGCTTCGGCTTCTCGTCGTCGGACGGGTCGACGTAGCGGATCGTGCGCTGTCCTTCGAGCTCGCGCGGGACGAGCATCACGCGGATGAAGGCGGTCTCCTCGTCGTCCGAGGCGGCCGCGAAGACGGGCTCCGGCCCGCCCTCGTACCACCATTCGCCCGCGCCGTACGCGTTCGACTCGCCGGCCGAGTCGATGCGGATCCGTCCTTTCAGCAGCACGCGGATGCCCGGCCCCGGGTGCGTGTGGAGGTAGGCGACGCCGCCGGGCGGGAAGTCGACGCGGTCGCAGCGGACGAGCCAGTCGCCCTCCGGCCGCTCGTCGACCTCCCAGACGATCGCGTCGCCGTCGACCCGGGCCGCACCGAAGTGCGCCTCGTCGCGCCCGACGTCGTACACGACGCGCGCACCGGGCTCGGTCGCGACGCCGTCCGGGCAGCGCATGACCCTCAATGGAAGTACTGGCCTCCGTCGATCACCATTGTCTGTCCGGTCACGAAGTCCGCGCCCGGGCTGCAGAAGAACACGACTGCAGCGACGACGTCCTCCGGCACCTGGTCGCGCTGGATCGTGCGCGCGGCGACCGAGACGTCGCGCAGCTTCTCGACGACTTCCGGGTTGGCCTTGACCCCGTCGGACATGGTGAAGCCGGGCGCGACGCAGTTGACGTGGATCGAGTCCTTGCCGAGCTCCTTCGCGAGGGCGCGCGTGAACGCGACGATCGCGCCCTTGCTGGTCACGTAGTGGAGCAGGAAGGGCACGCCCCGAAACGGCGTACCGGACGAGATGTTCACGATCTTGCCGCCGCCGCGCTCACGCATCACGGGCACTGCGGCACGGCAGGTCAGGAACATCGACGCGACGTTCACGTCCATCACCTGCCGCCACTCGTCGAGCGGGATCTGTTCGAACGGCCGCATCGGCAGCGACGCGTAGAGGCCGGCGTTGTTGACGAGGATGTCGAGGCCGCCGTGCCTGTCGACGGTCTCGGCGACCATCGCCTCGACGTCGGCCTCGCTGGACACGTCGGCGCGAATGCCGCCGCCCGGCGGGTTGAGGTCGGCAACGACGACCGTCGCGCCGGCGACTTCGAGCCCGTCCGCGATCGCCTTGCCGATGCCCTGCGCGCCGCCCGTGACGAGTGCGACCTTTCCGTCGAGCACCTCGCTCACCGGGCCGCCTCTCTGACCTTGCAACACAGTGTTGCAAGGTCATCAGCGGATCGGGGAAAACGAGGTCGGCACCATGATCCGGTTCCACTGCGTGTGAAGCAGCGGCTGGAGCCGCGCGAGGAACGACTTCCAGCGCTCGTCGGCCTGGAGGGCTGCGCGACGCCGCTCGCGCTCGCCGTAGTCGGCGTAGCCCCAGAGGCTGACGACGGACGACAGCTCGCCGATGTCGACGGTGAACCAGCCGAGCAGGTTGCCGAGGTGCTCCTGCTGAAGAGCGATGCCCTCGTCGTCGTACATCTTCACCACTTCGGGCAGCTTGCCGGTGATCACGTGGTAGGTGCGCTCCTCGACGATCACACGGCCGATTCTACGAGCGCCGCACCGGACCGCTGTGGACGAAGGAGTTGTCGCAGGGCGATCTCTGCCGTTTCTGCGGCAACGTCTACGGAGCGGCGGCGGCACCGCCGCAAGAAAAGTCACAGAATCGTCACGGTCCAGGCACTGACGCGTGCGCGCTGCCTGGATACGCTCAACGCGGGTGGCGGGTGGTTCTTCTTCCCCACCCAGGGTGGGGAGTGTCGCGCGCGGGCGCGCGGGCGCGCGCGAGCCGGGAGTGGCCTAGAGCCCGCCGAACGCGAGGTACTTGAGCTCGATCCACTCGTCGAGTCCGTACTTCGAGCCCTCGCGGCCGATGCCCGACTCCTTCACGCCGCCGAACGGCGCCACCTCCGTCGAGATGAACCCGGTATTCAGCGCCACGATCCCGGCTTCGAGCGCTTCGCCGACGCGCCACGCGCGCGCGGAGTCGCGCGTGAAGAAGTACGCGGCCAGCCCGAAGGGCGTGTCGTTCGCGATCCGCACGGCTTCTTCCTCGCTCTCGAACGGGATCAGCCCCGCGACCGGGCCGAACGTCTCCTCGCAGGACATGGCCGCCTCTGTCGTCACGCGGGTCAGCACCGTGGGCTGGAAGAACGTCCCACCGAGCTCGTGCGCGGAGCCGCCCACGAGTACCTCGCCGCCGCGCACGACCGCGTCCTCCACGTGCCGAGCGACCTTCTCGAAGCCGTCGCCGTCGATGAGCGGGCCGACCTGCGCGCCGTCCTCGAGGCCCGGCGAGACCTGCAGCCCGCCCGCAAGCTCGCTCAACCGCCCGGCGACCTCGTCGAACACGCCGCCCTGGACGAGGATCCGGTTCGCCGAGATGCACGTCTGGCCGGAGTTGCGGAACTTGCACGCGAGGAACGCCTGCATGACGACGTCGAGGTCGGCGTCGTCGAAGACGACGAACGGCGCGTTCCCGCCGAGCTCGAGCGAGACCTTCTTGACCGTCCGCGCGCACTGCTCCATCAGCAGCTTCCCGACCGCCGTCGAGCCGGTGAACCCGAGCTTGCGCACGAGCGGGCTCGACGTCAGCTCGCCGCCGATCGCGGGTGCATCCTCCGCGTCGCCGGTAACGATCGACAACACGCCCGCCGGCAACCCGGCCCGCTCGCCCAGCTCGGCCAGTGCCAGTGCCGACAGCGGCGTCTGCTCCGCCGGCTTCAGCACCATCGTGCACCCGGCCGCCAGGGCGGGAGCCGCCTTGCGCGTGACCATCGCCGATGGGAAGTTCCACGGCGTGATCCCGGCCGTGACGCCGACCGGCTGCTTGAGCACGAGTATCCGCCTGTCCGGCAACGGCGCCGGGATCGTGTCGCCGTAGACGCGCTTCGCCTCCTCCGCGAACCACTCGAGGAACGAGGCGGCGTAGTCGATCTCCGCGCGCGACTCGGCGAGCGGCTTGCCCTGCTCCAGCGTCATCAGCACGGACAGATCCTCACGGTGATCTGCCATCAGCTCCGCGAACCTCCGCAGGATCCGCGCACGGTCCTTCGCGAGCAGACCGCTCCAGGCCGGGAACGCGCGCGCCGCAGCCTCGATCGCCCGCCGCGTCTCGGCCGCCCCGAGGCGCGGCACCTCGACGATCGTCTCGCCGCTCGCCGGATCGACGACCGGGAACGTCTCGCCGGAATCCGCGTCGACCCAGGCGCCGTCGACGTACGCTTGCGAGCGCAGCAGCTCAGGCGCGATTCGGGCCTCGACCGCCATGCGGCCACGATAATCGACCGCGTGACGCAGGCCGAGCGCATCCAGTCGTACCTCCGGGCGACCGCCGCGGCGTTCTACGAGGCCGTCCCCGTGCCGCCGTTCACCGCCTTCTTCAGTCCGTCGGATCCGCTTCCTTACCTCAACTACGCGATTCCCGACGAGCCCGCCGGCGGCGACCTGAGCGGGCCGCTGGAGCTGCTTCGCGAGACGTTCCGCTCGCGCGGGCGGCGTCCCCGACTCGAGTACGTCGCCGGCTTCGCGCCCGACCTCGCCGCCTCGCTCGACGCGGCCGGGTTCCAGGTCGAGCTCGATGCGCCGCTGATGACGTGCCCGCCCGGCGAGCTGGTCGACCCGCCGGCCGTGCCCGGGCTCGGGATCGTCCCGGCGGCAAGCGACCCGCGGGCGGCGATCACAGTCGGCAACCGCTCGTTCGGATCGCCCGACGCGCCGGAGGCGACGGACGCCGACGTCGAGGGCTGGGTCGCGAGGCGCTCGGCTGCCGAGGGCGTCGCCCTCCTCGGCCTGCTCGACGGCCGGCCGGTCGCGATCGCGTCGGCGACACCGCCGCTCGATGAGTTGTCCGAGGTCGCCGGAGTCGGCGTCGTCGAGCACGCGCGCAACCGCGGCATCGGCAGCGCGATGACGGCTGCTGCTGCCCGCGGCGGCGCGGCGCGCGGAGCCGGGCTGCTCTTCCTGTCGCCCGGCTCCGACGCCGCGCAGTCGATCTACGCCCGCGTCGGCTTCCGTCCCGCCGAGCGCACGCTCTACTACGTCGACCCGGCGTGATGTCGATCTGGCCGTCCCCGTTCGTCCTCCGAACGTGATCGAGGACGTCTTCCGCGAGCACTGGGCCCGAGCGGTCGCGGCGCTCGTCCGCGCGACGGGCGACGTCGACCTCGCCGAGGACGCCGTGCAGGACGCGTTCGCCGTCGCGGTCGAGCGCTGGCCGCGCGACGGCGTCCCCGCCAACCCGCTCGCGTGGATCGTGACCGCCGCGCGCAACCGGGCAATCGACCGCCTGCGGCGCCAGCGCACGCTGGCCGGGAAGCTGCCGGAGCTCGAGCGACTCGCGGCATCTCACGCCGACGACGACGAGGAGGCCGAGATGGACAGCACCGTCCCCGACGAGCGGCTGGCGCTGATCTTCACCTGCTGCCACCCTGCGCTCGCCCGCGAAGCGCAGGTCGCACTGACGCTCCGCCTGCTCGGCGGCCTGACGACCGAGGAGATCGCCCGTGCGTTCCTGACCAGCGAGCAGACGCTCGCTCAGCGGCTCGTGCGGGCGAAGCGGAAGATCCGCGACGCAGGCATCCCGTTCCGCGTTCCGCCCGACCATCTGCTGCCGGACAGGCTCGGCGCGGTGCTGGCGGTCGTCTACCTCGTCTTCAACGAGGGCTACTCGCGCGGGCGCGACGACCTCTGCGCCGAGGCGATTCGTCTGGGGCGAATGCTCGCCGCGCTGATGCCGGACGAGCCGGAGGCGCTCGGCCTGCTCGCGCTGATGCTCCTGCACGACTCGCGGCGCGCGGCACGGACCGACCTGGACGGCCGGCTCGTGCTGCTCGAGCAGCAGAATCGCAAGCTCTGGGACCGCACTCAGATCGCCGAGGGCCGCGACCTGGTCGAGCGTGCGCTGCGGCTGCGTCGCGTCGGTCCGTACCAGCTGCAGGCGGCGATCGCGGCACTTCACACGGAGGACCGGGAGACCGACTGGCCGCAGATCGTGGCGTTGTACGGGGAGCTCGCGCGCATCGCGCCGTCGCCGGTCGTCGAGCTGAACCGCGCGGCGGCGGTCGCGATGGCAGACGGCCCGGCGCATGGGCTGGAGCTGATCGACGGCATCGACGGGCTCGACGGGTACGTCTCGCTGCACGCGGCGCGCGCCGACCTGCTGCGCCGGCTCGGCCGGACGGACGAGGCGGTCGCCGCCTACGAGCGCGCGCTCGCACTCGCGCCCGAGAGCCCGGAGCAGCGCTACCTGACCGGGCGCCTCGACGAGCTCCGCGCCGTTCGCAGATAATCGCGCCGTGGCCGAGCCCGTCTTCGTCCGCTTCGACGACGTGAAGTCGTTCGAGCTCGCCGCCGGAGTGACCGGGCGGCCGCTCTTCGGCGCCGGCGCGATGATCAACCTGATCGAGCTCGAGCCGAACGCCGTCGTCCCACTCCACAGCCATCCGCACGAGCAGCTCGGCATCGTCCTGCGCGGCATCCAGGCGCTCGTGATCGACGGCGAGGCACACGAGCTCGGACCGCTCGAGGGCTACGTCCTCCCCGGCGGCGTCGAGCACTCCGCCTACGGCGGCCCCGAGGGCGCGCTCGTGGTCGACATCTTCCAGCCGATTCGAGAGGACTATCTCGACCGCTGGAACGCGCTGCCCTAGAGAACGCCGAAGCGCTCGTACGCCTCGCTGGGGAGCATCCCGGCGGCGACCGCGGCGCGGAACTCGTCCTCGCGTGCGGCCTTCTCCCGCGCGGCCGCGACGACCTCGGCCTCCACGTCCGGCGGGACGATCACCACGCCGTCTGCGTCGCCGACGACGAGCGCACCCGGCTCGACGAGGACGCAGTCGACCTCGACCGCCTGCCCGTGGCCGACCACCTCGAGCCGCCCGTCGAGGTCATACGGAACCGTTCCGCAGCCGAACAGCGGGAAGCCGAGCGCACGCACCTCTGACAGGTCGCGCACGAAGCCCTGGCACACGGCTCCGGCTCCGCCACGCGCGAGGCACGCGGTGGCCATCAGCTCGCCGAACAGCGCCGCGTCGGCGGCGCGACCGCCGGGAACGACGACGACCGCTCGGGCCGGGACGGCGTCGAGCGCTGCCAGCAGCCCGCGATAGGGCGTCTCGGCCGGCCTGGAAACGCGCTCGAGCACGAGGGGGAACGCACGGCCCTCGATCCGCTCGCCGCTCAGCGGCACGACGTCCGGAGCCAGGCACTGACGTCGCCGGCCGGCACTGTCGAGTGCGTCCGAGAGCAGCGAGGTTCGCAGGGCCATGATCTGCCATCATCGCGCAGTGTTCGAGTGGAACGTCCCGGAGCGGTTCAACTTCGCGAGGGACGTCGTCGAGCCGCGGAGCGGACCGGCCATCACGTTCGTCTCCGCAGCCGGCGAACGCCGCGGGCTGAGCTTCGACGAGGTCTACGCGCGGGCGGCACAGTGGACGAACAGGCTGGCGCGCGCGGGGGTCGGGCCGGGCGACCGCGTGCTCGTCCTCGTGGGCAAGACGCCCGAGTGGCACCCGCTGATGCTCGCCGCGCTGCGGCTCGGGGCTGTCTCGATCCCCTGTTCCGAGATGCTGCGGCAGAGGGATCTCGCCTTTCGGGTCGAGCACTCGGGTGCGAGGCTCGTCGTCGCCGACCGTCCGGCCGAGCCGGAGGTGGCCGGGCTCGACGCAGACGTGCTGTTCACGGACACGGCCGGGCTCGACGAGGAGCCGCAGACCGCGCCGTGCGCGGACACGTCCGCGGCGGACACGGCGTTCATCCTCTACACGTCCGGGACGACCAAGGACCCGAAGGGCGTCGTCCACACGCATGCGTACTGCTACGCGAAGCGGATGCAGGCCGAGACCTGGCTGGGCGCGCGACCAGGCGACCTCGTCTGGTGCACAGCGGCCACGGGCTGGGCGAAGTCGATCTGGAACGTGCTGCTCGGCCCGTGGAGCGCCGGCTCGTCGATCGTGCTCCACGAGGGTGCGTTCGACCCCGCGGAACGGTTCCAGCTCCTGTCCGAGCTGGGTGTCACCGTGCTCTGCCAGGCGCCGACGGAGTACCGCCTGATGGCGAAGCAGGACGGGATCGACCGCTACGACCTGTCGCGCGTGCGGCACATGGTCTCCGCCGGCGAGCCGCTCAACCCGGAGGTGATCAAGGTGTTCCGGGACGCATTCGGACAGACGATTCGCGACGGCTACGGGCAGACGGAGAACACGTTGCTCGTCGCGAACATGCCCGGCACCGAGATCCGGCCCGGCTCGATGGGACTGCCGACGCCCGGCCACGACATCGCGCTGGTCGACGAGGACGGCGAGATCGTGCCGGACGGCGAGGAGGGCGACGTCGCGCTCGGAGGGCGGCCGCCGAGCCTGTTCCGCGAGTACTACCGGGCGCCCGAGCAGACGTCGGCCGTGTTCCGCGGGGACTGGTACGTCACCGGCGACCGGGCAACGCGAGACGAGGACGGCTACCTCTGGTTCGCGGGGCGGGCGGACGACGTGATCAACTCGGCGGCGTACCGGATCGGGCCGTTCGAGGTCGAGAGCGCGCTGCTCGAGCACTCGGGTGTGGCCGAGAGCGCCGTCGTCGGCAAGCCGGATCCGGACCGCGGGCTGATCGTGAAGGCGTTCGTCGTCCTGCGACCGGGCGTGGAGGGCTCGGACGCGCTCGTTCGCGAGCTGCAGGAGCACTGCAAGCGCGTAACGGCGCCGTACAAGTACCCGCGCGAGATCGAGTTCGTCGGAGAGCTGCCGAAGACGCGAAGCGGGAAGATCAGACGGGTCGAGCTGCGGAAGCTGGAGGAGGAGCGGGCCGCGCGCGGAAACGTGCCGACTTCGTGACGATTCGCCGCAGGACATTGCGGCACGGGTCGGTCGGCGTCTACAAGCTTCGGGGTGGAGCAGTCACGCGGCGCCCCGACCCTGTTGATCGTCCTGCTGGGAGCGATCGTCGGCGTGTTCGTGCTCGTGCACGCGCTGCATCGGGGGCCGGGCGCGCCCGCGTTCTACGCCGCGCGCCAGACGCTCACGCCGGGCGCGCTCAACCCCGACGTCACGCAGGCGACGGTCCGGCAGACGATCTGCCGACGCGGCTGGACGAAGACGGTGCGACCGCCGGCCTCGTTCACGTCGCCGCTCAAGCTCGTGCAGATGCGGCGGTACGGGTTCACGGGCGGTCCTGTCGACTACCAGGAGGATCACTTCATCTCGCTCGAGCTCGGCGGCGCGCCGAACGACCCGAAGAACCTCTGGCCGGAGCGGCGCCCCCGCGCCGACCACGTGGACACGATCGAGAACGAGCTGAACGCGCAGGTCTGCTCGGGCCAGATCAGCCTCGCGGAAGGGCAGCGGCGCGAGGCGGAGATGAAGTGGACGGACGGCTAGATGGGTGATGCCACGATCTCGCACGCTCGGCTGCGCGGTCTGGCGTGTCTGGGCCGCTCCCGCCCGGCGGAGCCCGGGCGAAGCCGGCCTCCACCAGACGTGCGCTTCACGCCGCCGCGTCGCCACCGATACGCCCGCGTATCGACGCCGCGTATCGCGACGCCACGCCGCCGATCCCCAGAGCAGCCAGCACACGCCCCGAGAAGCACGACCTCGTCGCATCAACCATCTAGGTCTGTCCGTCACCTGACAGCGCCGCGCGCTCCTTCTCGGTCAGCCGCGCCGGGCGACCCTCGTCGTCCACGTGCACGACGACGAGCGTGCCCCTGACGCAGAGCTCGTTGTCGCGGGCGATCTCGAATGCCCAGGTGATCGCCGTCTCGCCGAGCCGCTCGGGCCGGATCCGGATCTCGACCTCGTCCTCGAAGACGAGCACCTTCAGGAACTCCGCCTCGACGCGCCGCCGCGGGTAGTCGCCCCAGCCTTCGACGAGCCCGAGCTTGCGGCGCAGTCCGACCTCGGCCATCTCGGCCCAGCGGAACGCGGCGGTGAAGTGGATCCGCCCACCGGCGTCGGTGTCGACCCACGCGACCCGCGCGCGTTCGGTGTGCTCTACGGGCACGTCTGTCCCAGCCAAGTCGGAGGGACAGTCCCTCGGACGTGGCTGCGGCGGACCGGTCCGAGGGCCTGTCCCTCGGCCATGACTCGTAGAGTCATGGCCGGACGAGCACCCGGCCCGGAACGCCGGACAGCGACGCGTCGACTGCCTCGTTGATCTGGTCGAGCGGGTAGCTCGGCCCAAGCTGCAAGGCCAGGTCGAGCTGTCCGGAGCGAACGTGGTCGAGGAGCAGCGGCAGCGCGACGGCCGGGTCCTCCGACCCGTAGATCGTTCCGGTCAGCACGCGCTCGCGGCGGACGAAGTCGACCGGGTCGAGGTCGAGCCGCTTCCCGGCCGCCGGCAGCCCGACGATCACGCACGTGCCGCCGTTGCGCGTCCAGCGGAATGCGAGCGCCGTCGTCTCCGGGTCGCCGACCGCGTCCAGCGCGTAGTCGACACCACCGGGGAACTCCGACTGCATCAACCCCTTCAGCTCCTCCGGATCGGCCACGCGGGTCGCGCCGAGCTTCGCCGCCTGCTCGCGCCGTGCCTCGAGCGGATCGACGCAGACGATCTCCGCCGCGCCCGCGATCCGCGCGCCCTGGACGACGAACTGCCCGACGCCGCCCGCGCCGATCACGAGCACGGATGACCCCGGCTCGACGCGAGCGGCGAACAGCGCCGCGCCCACGCCGGTCAGCGCCGCGCACCCGAGCAGGGCAGCCTGCTCGAGCGGCACGCCCTCACCGACCGGCAACGCGACACGTTCGGAGACGACGATCCGCTCCGACAGCGCCCCGGTCGCCGTCCCGCGGTGCACGATCTCGCCGTCCATCGACAGCCCCGTCGTCCCGTCCGGCAAGGTGCTGGCCGCGATCGCACGGTTCAGGACGACGCAACGCGCCGGCCGGCCGCGCCGGCAGTCCTCGCACTCGCCGCACGACGGCGCCCACGAGAGCACGACATGATCGCCGACGGCGAGCGACGAGACGCCCTCTCCCACTGCCTCGACGAGGCCCGCCCCCTCGTGGCCGAGCACGGTCGGCGTCGGCCGCACCCACTCGCCCTTGACGGAGTGCAGATCGGTTCCGCAGATCCCGACCGCGGCCATGCGGACGAGCACCTCACCGGCCCGGGGCTCCTCCAGGTCGAGCTCGCGAACCTCGAACGGCCGCCCCGCCTCGAAGAAGACGGCCGCGCGCGTCTTCACCCGAGCGCCTCGACGACCTCGCCGGAGCTCGTCACGGTGGAGACGTTCTGCAGCGCGTAGTTGATAGCCGCGTTGTGCCAGTCGGCGTTCATCGTCGAACAGCAGTCCTCGGGGACGACCATCGTGTACCCCTTGTCCGCGCCGGTTCGGGCCGTGTGCTCGATGGACATGTTCGTCCACGCGCCGGTGACGATGACCGTGTCGACGCCGAGACCGACGAGCAGTTGCTCGAGCTTCGTGCCCTCCCAGCCGCTCATCCGCATCTTCTCGACGACGAAGTCGCCCTCCTTCGGCTCGAGCCCCTCGGCAGGCGCCGCGCCCCAGGTCCCGCGGACGAGCGCGTTCGCCTCCTTGACGCCCTGGAAGAGCGGCGCGTTCTGCTTCAGCCCCGGCGCGCCCTCCTCGACGATGTAGTGGACGTGGATCACGGGCACGCCCTTCGCCCGGCACGCGTCCGCGAGCCGCTGCGAGTTCGCGACGACGTTCTGCTCCTTTGCGTGCTCCGGCGAGCCCGACTCGGCGAACGCGCCTCCGTCGATGATCACGTCGTTCTGCATGTCCTGGACGATCAGCGCGGTGCGCTTCGGATCCAGCGTGAAGTCGGCCATGTCTCCTCCCTACTGCATGAACGGCTCTCGCCGCCCGGACACTTTCGTCTTGAACCGATAGAGCGACGTCGAGGCCGGGACGAACATCCAGTTCCAGTCCGGCCCGCCCCAGTGAACGTTGCCGACGCTTTCCGGGATCTCGATGACGCCGAGGTGCTCGCCGTCCGGCGCGAAGACCCAGACGCCGTCCGGGCCGGTGACCCAGATGTTGCCCTGCTCGTCTACCTTCATCCCGTCGACGAGCCCGCCCTTGGCGAGGTCGCCGTCGCCGATCCTTTCCGCGAACAGCCGGCCGTTCGCGATCGAACCGTCGGACTGCACGTCGAAGACGCGGATCAGCGCGTTCGGCGTGTCGTTGATGTAGAGCAGCGACTCGTCCGGCGAGAAACAGAGGCCGTTGGGCTCCCCGAAGTCGTCGACGAGCAGCTCTGGATCACCCCCGCCGGGGGCAAGCCGGTAGACGCCCTGGAAGTCGAGCTCCTGGTCGCGCTCGATGCCGAATCCGGGCCAGCGGCCGTAGGTCGGGTCGCTGAAGTAGATCGCGCCGCTCGAGTGGACGATGATGTCGTTCGGGCTGTTCAGCTCCTTGCCCTGGTAGTGCGTGGCCAGCGTCTCGCGCGTGCCGTCGGGCCGTTCGCGGACGACCGAGCTCGTCGTGTGCTCGCACACGAGCAGGTTGAGGTCGGCGTCGTATGTCATCCCGTTGCACTTGTTGCTCGGGTTCATGACCTCGACGACGGTGCCGTCGGGCGTCCACTTGCGCCGGATGTCGGCGGGCATGTCGCTGAACAGGAGGTACTCGTCACGTGGGTGCCAGATCGGCCCCTCCGTGAACGTGAAGCCGGTGCCGAGCCGCTCGACCTCGACGGCCTCGTCGACCAGCCTCGTCAGCTTCTCGGACTTGACGTCTACGGGCACGTCCGCTCCTTTCTCGCTGCCGGAGAAACGCGCCGAACCTAACAGACGCGGCGAGTCCGGACAGGTCCGAGGGCCTGTCCCTCGGACCTGTCCTTGCCGGACCCCGCGGCTCTCGCCGTGCGTGGACCGAGGAACCGACGAGGAGGCGACCGTGACGAGGACGACTGTTCTCGCCTGCTCCTCTGCGGCGTCGTCTGCGCCGCAGCAGGCGAAGCGCGCGCCGACCGGCTGCCGGTGCTCGGGATCGACGACGGCGCGAGCGGCGTCGCGTCGAGCTCCGGGCAGCGCGCGCTACGTCCCGCTGCCGGCCGGGCGCGACACGCTCGTCGCGCTCTGACAGCTCCACTTCCGGCTGGGCCGCGCGGCCCACACGCTGATGCTCGTGAACGGCGTCGTGCGCGAGGCGGTGGTCGACACCCGGACGTTCACGGTACGAGCGCCCGGCTCGGAGAGTGCCGCGGCCCGTTCCGGCGCGCCCTGGCTCGTGAGAGTGCTCGCGATCGTCGGCGCGGTCGCAGCCGGAGCCGCGGCGGTGCTTGTGGTGCGCCGCCGCGGCGCGGCAGTCACTCCTCCGACTCGAAATCCAGCGCGAGCGAGTTGATGCAGTACCGCTGCCCCGTCGGATTCGGCCCGTCGGGGAAGACGTGCCCGAGGTGCGAGTCGCACGCGGCGCAGCGCACCTCGATCCGGCGCATGCCGTGCGAGGTGTCCTCCTCGAGCTCGACGGCGTCCTCGGCGACCGGCTGGAAGAAGCTCGGCCAGCCGGAGCCGGACTCGAACTTCGCGTCCGAGCGAAACAGCGGAGCGTTGCAGGCGCCGCAGTGGTAGACGCCGTCCTCGTGGTTGACGAGCAGGTCGCCCGACCAGGGCGGCTCGGTGGCCGCCTGCCGCAGGATCGCGTACCGGTCGGCGTCGAGCTCTGCCCGCCACTGCTCTTCGGTCTTGCGGATCTTCTCCATGCAGAGATTGTGTCCGAACCGGCCCTGGGCGTTACAGGTGTCTTGGCCGGAACGGGCGCGGCTCGCCGGGCGCAGGCCAAACTGCGGTGTCAGACACCGAATTTGTCAAGCGAAATGTGTGACGAAAGTGTGACTTTTTCGGGGTTATCCCCGGACTTTTTGTCCACAGGCTTTCTCCCTGCTCAGCGGGGATTTCAGCTATGCAACTCGCTCACACGTCGGCTCAAGCGGACGCCGGCCCCAACGGGCGCTCGTCCCTCGGTGTCCGACACCGGCATGAGGTGACCGCGACGAAACCGGCGCCGGGCAGGCCGCCGCTACTCGGCGGTTTCGACGTGGATGCGCTGCTTCGACTGCTGCAGCTTGCCGCCGTCGCGGTTGTTCCGGACGGCGATGATCTCCGCCAGGATCGAGACCGCCGTCTCCGGCTGCGACTCGGCGCCCAGGTCGAGGCCGCACGGTCCCGAGATCCGGTCCAGGTCGGCCTCGTCGACGCCGGCTTCGAGCAGCCGCTCGCGGCGGCGCTCCTGGTTCCGCCGCGAGCCGAGGGCGCCGACGTAGAACGCCTCCGTCTCCAGCGCCGCCTTCAACGCCGGGACGTCGAACTTGTCGTCGTGCGTGAGGACGACGATCGCGGTTGCGTGGTCGGGCGCGACCTGCTCGATCGTCTCCTCCGGCCAGGCGACGACGATCTCGCTCGCGCTCGGAATCCGCTCCCGCGTCGCGAACTTCGTGCGCGCGTCGGCGACGATCGCCTGCCAGCCGAGCTGCCGGGCCAGCTTCGCGAGCGATTCCGCCGTATCGACGGCCCCGTACACGAGCAGCCGCGGCGGCGGCGCGTAGACCTCGGCAAACACGCGGCGGTCTTCGAGCTCGAGGATGCGGTTCGTGTGCCCGCGGATCAGCTCGTCCGCCTGCGCGGCGAGCTCCTCCGGCAACTCGTCGCCGGCCCGCTCGCCGTCCTCGAGCACGAGCATGTGCGCGCCGAGCGGCTCGCCCTCGATCACCGTGAACAGGACGGCGCGCTCGTCGCGTTCGACCGCCCGGGCCAGCCGCTCGAACACCGCCGCCAACTACTGCTCCAACTTCTCGACGAAGACGTCGATCTCGCCGCCGCAGGGCAACCCGACCGCCCAGCCCTCCTCGTCGGAGATGCCGTACGAGAGCAGCTGAGGCTCTCCGGTCTCGAGCACCTTGCGGGCGCATTCGTAGACGTCCGACTCCACGCAGCCACCGGAGACGGAGCCCGCCAGCTCGCCGGCGTCCGAGACGGCCAGCTTCGAGCCCACCGGTCTCGGCGCCGAGCGGCGCGTCGCCACGACGGTCGCGATCGCCACCTGCTTTCCCTCGGAGCGCCAGCGCTCGACGTCGTCCAGGATCTCCTTCACGCCGCATGCCTCCTTTCGATGCCGCTCAGGATCGCGGCCAGTTCCTCCAGGCTAGCCAGGTTGTGTCCTGCGAGGAAACGATCGATGGACGGCAAAGCTGCCCGCATCCCGGCCGCGAGCGGCTGGTAGTCGGGGTGGCCCATGAGCGGGTTGACCCAGACGACGGCGTACGCCTGGCGCGCGAGGCGCGCCATCTCCGAGCCGACGAGAGACGCGTCCTCCCGTTCCCAGCCGTCCGAGACGATGACGACGACGGCACCCCGGGTGAGCGCCCGCCTCCCCCACTCGTCGTTGAACGCCTTCAGGGACGCGCCGATCCTCGTCCCGCCCGACCAGTCCACGACGCGCTTCGCCGCCTCGGCGAGCGCGCGCTCGGGATCGCGCCCGCGGAGGTCCGGCGTCAGCCGCGTCAGACGCGTCCCGAACGCGAACGCCTCCACGTCGCGTCCGGAACCGACGAGCGCGTGGAGGAAGAGCACGAGCGCGCGCGAGTACGCCTCCATCGACCCCGACACGTCGCAGATCACGATCAGCTTCCGCGGAATGGAGACGCGGTCGCGAAACGCCCGCTCGACCGGATCGCCGCCGGTGGCCAGCGACTGCCGGACGAGCCGGCGCATGTCGAGCTGCCGGCCGCGGCTGTCGCGCCGTAGGCGCCGTGAGCGCCGGCGCGGGCGCGACGCCGCCAGCTCGGCCATCAGCTTCGAGACGAGCGCGAACTCCTCACTCGTGAGCGTGGCGAAGTCCTTCTCGCGCAGAAGCTCCTCGGCGCTGTAGCCGAGCGTCTGCTTCTCGCCGTCCCCGCCCGCGTCGTCGCCGGCGCGATTCGCCTCCGCTGCGCGCCGCACGAGCTGGACGGTCTCACCGCCGGCGTCGCGCCTGACGGGAGCGGTCGGGGCGCGCAGGAACCAGGCGCGGAAAGCGCGGTCGAACGCCTCGAGGTCGTCGTGCCGGGAGACCAGCGTCTGCCGCAGCGTCCAGTAGACGTCGTCGCGCTGGGTCAGATCCACGTGGTCGAGACCCGTCAGCGCGTCGGCGAGACGGCCAGGGCCGACCTCGAGGCCCGCCTCGCGGAGGACGCGTCCGAACGTGACCACGTGACGGACGACGGCGTCGGCCATCAACGAGCCGCGCGGGCGTTCTCGACCATCTGCTGGAGATCCTGGTCGCGGACCGCCAGCAGGTCCTCGTGGTACTTGAGGACGGAGCCGAGGGTCTGCTCGACGACGTCCGCATCGAGCTCCTGCCGGCCCAGGGCGGTGAGCGCGCGAGCCCAGTCGATCGTCTCGGCGACTCCCGGCGGCTTGGCCAGATCGAGACGCCGCAGGTCGCGCACGAACGCCGCCGCCTGGGCCGCGAGCCGTTCCGGCACGCCCGGCACCCGCACCTTCACGATGTCGATCTCCCGCTCGAGCGCCGGGTGGCCGATCCAGTGGTAGAGGCACCGGCGCTTGAGCGCGTCGTGGAGCTCGCGGGTGCGGTTCGAGGTCAGGACCACCGCCGGCTTGTGCCGCGCGGTAACCGTCCCGATCTCCGGGATCGTGATCTGGAAGTCGGACAGGATCTCCAGCAGGAAGGCCTCGAATTCCTCGTCGGCGCGATCGATCTCGTCGATCAGCAGCACGACGCGCTCCGGGCTCTCGACCGCCTCGAGCAGCGGACGGCGGATCAGAAATGCGGGGCCGAACAGCTCCTCCTCGGAGACCGTCCCCTCCTGCGCGGCGCGGATGTGCAGCAGCTGCCGCGAGTAGTTCCATTCGTAGACCGCGTGCGCCACGTCGAGCCCCTCGTAACACTGGAGCCTGATCAGACGTGCGTCGAGGATGCGGGCGAGCGCCTTCGCCGCCTCGGTCTTCCCCACGCCGGCCTCGCCCTCGAGGAGCACCGGCTTCTCGAGCCGGAGCGACAGGTAGAGCGCCGTCGCGAGCCCGCGGTCGGGAAGGTAGTCGGCGCCGGCGAGAGCGATTTCGAGATCGTCGATCGACGCGAAGGCCACGTACGGAGTCTAGACGGGTGATGCCACGATCTCGCGCGCTCGGCTGCGCGGTCTGGCGTGTCTGGGCCGCCGCGTCGCCACCGATACGCCCGCGTATCGGCGACACCACGTCGCCGCGCCCCAGAGCAGCCAGCCCACCCCCCGAGGAGCACGATCTCGTGGCATCAACCATCTAGGCGGCGGGCGTCCCCCGGACGGGGGAAGTGCGCCGAGTCACCCCGTCGAGGGATGGCAGAGTGCCCGAAATCCGCACAGGCTGAATCTGTGAGCCAGAACCGGATCCACTTCCGCAGGGCAGCCTGCATCCTCCTCCTCGCGGCACTCGTGGGCGCTGCATTCGCAGCGTCCGCGGCCGGCTCCGGCACTGTCCGCGCAAGCCGATCGACTGCACTCGGAACCGGGATGATCGTCCGCGCCCGCGCCGGAAAGACGCCGTCGGCCGAGGCGCTCGTCCGCAGGCTCGGCGGCACGGTGAACGAGGAGCTCGCGCTGATCGGCGGCTTTTCGGCGTCCGTGCCCGCAAAGGCACTGACGGCTCTGCGCGCGAACCCGGCGGTGCTGTCGGTGACGCGGAACCGGCTGCTGGCGCCGCAGAGCGCGAGCTACGGCACCGGCTACGACCCGAGCAGCGACCCGTATGCGATGGCCGACATCACCCAGCTCACCGGCGCACGCGCCTGGTGGGCCGCTGGCTATACCGGCCAGGGCGTCGGCGTGGCGCTGATCGACTCAGGCGTCGCTCCGGTGCAGGGTCTCTCCAACCCGGGCCAGGTCGTGAACGGCCCCGACCTCTCGCTCGAGTCGCAGGCGCCGAACCTCCGCTACCTCGACACCTACGGTCACGGAACCTTCATGGCAGGCCTGATCGCCGGTCGCGACGCGACGCCGAGCGCGGGCGCACCTGCGAGTACATACCTGGGCATGGCCCCGAACGCGCACATCGTCTCGCTCAAGGTCGGCGACGCCGACGGAGGCACGGACGTCGTGCAGGTGATCGCGGCGATCGACTGGGTCGTCCAGCACCGCTCGGACAACGGGCTGAACATCCGGGTGATCAACCTCTCTTACGGGACGAACAGCCTCCAGGGCTACCAGTCCGATCCGCTCGCGTTCGCTGCGGAACAGGCGTGGAAGAACGGCATCGTCGTCGTTGCGGCCGCCGGCAACACCGGCTACCAGCGGGGGACAGGGGCGCCCGGCCTGGCCGACCCGAGCTACGACCCGTACGTGATCGCGGTCGCAGGCGCCGACACGATGGGCTCGTTGGACTCCAGGAAGAGCGTGATGGCCTCGTATTCGGCCAGCTCGGCCGGGTGCGGGACGTGCAAGAACCCGGACATCACGTCTCCCTCGGCCCATATGCAGGGTCTCCGCGTTCCCAACTCGTTCCTCGACGCCAACCATCCGGAGGGATTCCTGTCGAACCGGTACTTTCGCGGCAGCGGCACGTCCGAGGCGACGGCGATCACGAGCGGTGCGATCGCGCTGCTGCTCCAGAAGTACCCGAACATGGCGCCGGACGTCGTGAAGAAGTTCCTCACGTCGAACGCGTTCAAGATCGCCGGCGCGGACACCCAGGCGCAGGGCGCCGGGGAGTTTCAGCTCGCTCCGATGCTGATCAAGAACCCACCGGCGGCGGCGGCGCAGGGCTTCAAGAGCTCGGACGGGATCGGATCGATCGAGGCGGCCCGCGGTCAGGACCACCTGACACGCGACGGCGTGGTGCTGAGCGGCGAGCAGGACATCTTCGGAACGTTGCTGTCGACTTCGAGCCTCGCTGCCGCCGAGGCGGCCGGCAGCTCGTGGTCAGGCGGCATGTGGAACGGAAGCACCTGGTCGGGAAGCTCCTGGTCGGGAAGCTCCTGGTCCGGCAGCAGCTGGTCCGGAAGCTCATGGTCGGGCAGCTCCTGGTCGACAAGCCAGTGGACGGGCAACTCCTGGTCGGGCAGCTCCTGGTCCGGTAGCTCCTGGTCCGGCAGCTCCTGGTCGGGGAGCTCCTGGACGGGCGGCAGCTGGGCCGGCGCGTTCTGGGGCTAGGAGGCTCGTCCGCGCCGCGGCGATGTCGACAACAACCCACACCGAGCGCCTGACCCCGAACGTCCGTGCCGCGGGCATCTGGCTGCTTTCGGCCGTCGTCGCCGGCACGGCGGTCTTCGTGCTGTACGCGACGCGCGACCTCCCGGCACCCGCGCATCAGCTGAACATCCCCTGGTGGGCGATCGCGATCGGCTTCTACCTCGCCGAGTGCGCCGTCATCCACGTCCACTTCCGCCGCGAGACGCACACGCTGTCGCTGAGCGAGGTGCCGCTCGTGCTCGGCCTGTTCGCAGTGTCGCCGGTCGGTCTCGTCACGGCGCAACTGCTCGGCATGGGTGCGGCACTCGTCTTCTACCGGCACCAGCGCCCGCTCAAGGTCGTCTTCAACCTCGCCCAGGTCTCGCTGGCGACGGCCGTGTCGGTCGCGATGTTCCGGGCTTTCGTCGGGGGCGGCGACGCGCTTCGACCCGTCGGCTGGATCGCGGCGCTGGCAGCCGCCTCGCTCGCAGCGTTCGTCGGCATCGTGCTCGTCGCCGCCGCCGTTTCTCTCGCCGAGGAGCGGCCCGCGCTTGCCCGTGTCACGAGCACCGCGGCCGTCTCCTTCCTCGGCACGCTCACCGCGGCCAGCCTGGCGCTCGCGGCGGTCGTCCTCGTAGACGTCCGCCCGTCGGCGGTCGTGCTGCTGTTCCTGCCGACCGTCGCGTCGGCGATGGCACTCCACGCCTATGGTCTTCAGAGACGGCGCCACGACCACGTGCAGTCCCTCTACGACTCGATGCCGCGGCGCGAGGACGCGTCGGAGCTCGACACCGGCGTCCTGCAGCTTCTGCGTTCGGCGCAGCGGCTGTTGCGAGCCGAGTACGCGGAGCTCCTGATCCTTCCCGTCGATCCGCGCGAACGGCCGTTGCGTAGCTCGGTGGGACCGCGCGGAGAGCTCGCGCTGGAGCCGACCGACCTGACGGCTGCCGACCACGATGCCCTCGCCGCGCTCCAGTCGAGCGACGGGCTGGTCACGATGACCCGCGACCGGCGCTCGCCGGGCGTCGAGCCCTACCTCGCCGAGCGCGACCTCCACGAGGCGGTCCTGACGAGCCTCGTCGGCGAGAACCGGCTGCTCGGCCTGCTCGTCGTCGCCGACCGCGCCGACGAGGTTTCGACGTTCGGACAGGAGGACGTGAAGCTGTTCCGGACGTTCGCCGGGCATGCTGCACTGCTGCTCGAGAACGAGCAGCTCGAGCAGTCGCTCGCGAAGCTGACGGAGCTCGAGGCGAAGCTCCGCCACCAGGCGCTTCACGACGCACTCACGGGCCTGCCGAACCGCCGGCTCTTCCACGCGCGGGTCGACGAGGCATTCCAGCGGGCCGGCGGAGGCGCAGGCGACCCGGTCGTGCTCTTCATCGACCTGGACGGCTTCAAGGCGATCAACGACGACCTCGGCCACGCAGCCGGAGATGAGCTGCTGATGGCCTTTGCCGAGCGGCTGCGCAGCAACGTACGACCCGAGGAGCTCCCGGCACGGCTCGGCGGCGACGAGTTCGCGGTGCTGATCGAGTCCGGCGGCCCGGAGGTGGCCGAGGACGTGGCCGGCCGGCTCGTCGCCGCGGTTCGCAATCCGTTCTCGATCCAGGGCCGTCGCCTGACCGTGCGGCTCAGCATCGGCATCGCGGCCGCACACGGCGCCGTGAGCGTGGAGGAGCTGTTGGCAAACGCGGACCTGGCGATGTACACGGCGAAGTCCGAGGGGCTCTCGAGCTTCGCGGTGTACATCGAGGGCATGCGCGGCTCGGCGCAGGCGCGGCGCCAGCTCGGAGCTGCCCTGGAGGACGCGCTGGAGCGCGACCAGATCGACGTCCACTACCAGCCGATCGTGGACCTGCGCACGGGCGCGACGGTCGCCTTCGAGGCGCTCGCCCGCTGGCGCCGGAGCGGCTCGGACACCGTGGCGGCCGCGGACTTCCTACACGCGGCGCAGGAAGGCGAGCTCATGGAACGGATCGGACAGGTCGTCATGCGCACCGCCTGCATCCAGACGCAGGAGTGGCGCGCCGAGTCCGAGCCGACCCGGGAGCTGTCCGTGTGCGTGAATCTCTCGCCGTTCGAATTCGTGAGCTCGCGTCTCGGCGTCGACGTCGCTTCGGCGCTGCTCGAGAGCAACCTCGACGCGAGCCGGCTGATCCTCGAGGTGACGGAGGAGGCGGCCACGGCAGACATCGACGCGACGCTCGCGACGATGACCGAGCTGCGGCGGCTCGGCGTTCGGTTCGCGCTCGACGAGTTCGGGACGGGGCGCAGCTCGCTGGAGCAGCTCTGCCGGCTGCCGTTCGACATCGTCAAGATCGCGCGGCCGCTCGTGAAGCGCGTCGGGACCGGCCATGCGGACGAGCGCGTGCCGCAGGCGATCGTCGGGCTCGCGAAGTCGCTCGGCGTGAAGGTCGTCGCGGAGGGGATCGAGTCCCGCGTGCAGGCCGACCGGCTCCGCCAGCTCGGCTGTCAGCTCGGGCAGGGCTTCCACTTCGACCGCGCGCTCGCAGCGGCGCAGGCGACGCGCCGCCTGCGGACACCGGCGTCGGTCCCGCTCCGGCTGGTCGCAGCCGACCCGGCCTGACGGGCCGTGTCGGAGGGACAGTCCCTCGGACCCGGCTGCGTGGGACCGGTCCTTGGGACTGTCCCTCGGACACTGGACAGGTCCGGAGGCAGCGAGGTCGGGCGAGACAGGTCCGAGGGACTGTCCCTGGGACATGGCTGCGTTCGACCTCGCTGCGTGGGACCGGTCGGTTGCGATTGAATTCGCGCTCCCGTAGATACCGAGGAGGGAGAGAGACATGGCCGAGCTACCCGACAGCGTGCGCGAGGCGTTCGAGGCGCCGAACTTCTGGGCTCTCGCAACCGTCAACCCGGACGGTTCGCCGCAGTCGACCACGGTCTGGGCGCACGCGCGCGACGGCAAGATCATCGTGAACACTGCGCTCGGCCGGAAGAAGCCGCGAAACCTGGAGCGGGATCCGCGGGTCGCACTTTCGACCCACTGGGACAACGGCGGCTACCACTCGATCAGCATCCAGGGCCGCGTCGTCGACACGGTCACAGGCGATCAGGCCGAGCAAGACATCGACGACCTGGCGCAGAAGTACATCGGTCAGTCGCCGTACCCCTGGCGTTCGCCGGGCGAGCAGCGCGTCACGTACGTGATCGAGCCCGTCCACGTCAGCACGATGGGCTGAGCCCGTTCCGGGCCTGGGTTAGACTCGCGCCCATGACCGCGGCCACCGACGTCGTCCTGCCTGGCTCGCCGGACGAGGCGATCTCCGCCTTCGGCGACGGCATCGGCGTGACCGTCGTCGGCGGCGGCACGATCGTGATGCCGGCCATCACCGCCGGCCGGCTCCGTCCCGGGAAGGCGATGCTCCTCGCCCGTGCCGGGCTCGCCAGTGTGGAACGCAACGGCTCGACGGTGACGATCGGCGCGATGACGACGCTGCAATCCCTCGTCGACCTGTCCGCTCCGGTCGGGCCGTGCGCGGCCAACATCGCAGACCTCGAGGTGCGGAACCAGGCCACGGTCGGCGGCAACCTGTGCGCGGGCGAAGGCGGGGACGCTCCGCGGGGCGACCTCCAGGGCGCCCTGCTCGCTGTCGGCGCACAGGTTCGCTCGGCAGGCGCCGGAGGGATCACGAGCGAGCCGCTCGAGGAATTCCTCGGCCACCGCAACGAGCGCCTGATCCTGGACGTGAGCTACGAGGAGCCGGCCTCCGGCGCGTTCGTCGCGCTCGACCGGCCCCACACGCACGAGTACACGACGCTCGCCGTCTCCGCCGCAAAGCTCGCCGACGGCACGATCCGGCTCGCCGCGACCGGCGCCGGCTCGTGGGGCGTGCGGCTTCCCTCGGCGGAAGCAGCCGCGGCCGATCCGGACAAGGCCGGGGCCGCCGCACTGAACGACGTCCGGCTGCACGACGACGCCCTCGCGTCGGCCTGGTATCGCGAGCAGGCGCTCCCCGTCCTCGTCAAACGCGCACTCGCCCAACTCTGAGGAGAGCCGATGAACCTGAACGTCAACGGCACCGCGCACGAGATCGAGAGCCCGCCGCTGACGACGTTGCTCGACGTCCTCCGTGAGGAGCTCGGCGTCAACAGTCCCAAGGTCGGCTGCGAGCAGGGCGGCTGCGGCGCGTGCACCGTGCTCGTGGACGGTGTCCCCCGCCGGTCGTGCCTGACGCCGGTCGCGGCCGTCGACGGCGCCGAGATCACGACCGTCGAAGGGCTCGGGCCGCCCGAGGACCTCGAGCCGATCCAGGCCGCGTTCGTCCACCACTACGCGGCGCAGTGCGGCTTCTGCACCTCGGGCCTGCTGATGGCGGCGACGGCGTACATCACCGGCGGTGGCACGGACGACCGTGAGGAGATCGCCGAGGCGCTCGGCGGCCACGTCTGCCGCTGCACCGGCTACGTGAAGATCGTCGACGCCGTCGCGGCCGCCGCACGCGGCGACGAGTTCGACATCACGACCACGGCCGAAGGCCAGTTCACGACGATGCACTCGGGAGGTGACGCGTGAAGGCAGTCGGAGCCCGCCTCCCCCGCTACGACGGGGTGGCGCACGTCACGGGCCGGACGGTTTTCGTAGAGGACGTCGACGTCCCCGGCGCCGCCTGGGTGAAGGCCTTGCGCTCAGCGCATCCCAACGCCGGGATCACGAAGCTCGACACGAGCGCCGCCGAGAAGATGAAGGGCGTCCGCGCGGTCGTGACTTCCGCGGACGTGCCCCTCAACGTCTACGGCCACCTGTCCGCGCTCGGCATCCCCGGCGACGAGCCGCTGCTCGCCGAGAAGGAGGTGCGCTACGTCGGGCAGCCGATCGCCGTCGTCGCAGCCGAGGACGAGGAGACCGCGCAGGCCGCCGTCGACGCGATCGAGATCGAGTACGACGTCTGGGAGCCGCTCTTCGACGTCCGCAAAGCCTTCGACCCGCACGCGCCGCGGATCCACCAGTGGGGCAACTGGTACCCGCACTTCGAAGCGGAGATGGATCACCGGCAGATCCGCAAGGGCGACATCGACGCCGCGTTCGCGCAGGCCGATCTGATTGTCCAGGGCGTGTACCGGCCGGCCGCGATCGAGCAGCTGCCGATCGAGACGCAGGTCTGCCAGGTCGTGCCCGAGGCGAACGGTCGCCTGACGATCTACTCCTGCACGCAGGCGCTGTACTTCTCGATGGGCGTCGTCGCCGCGCACCTCCAGCAGCCGCTGAACAAGTTCAAGTTCGTCGGCGGCACCGTCGGCGGCGGCTTCGGCGGCAAGGTCGACACGGCGACGGAGACGCTCTGCGCGCTGCTCGCGCTCAAGTCGGGCAAGCCGACGAAGTGGCGATGGACGCGCGAGGAGGAGTTCCTCTGCTCGTCGACCCGAGCGCCGTGGCACATGGAGATCGCGGACGCGGTCACGAAGGACGGCTGGATCCTCGGCCGCAGAATGGTCACGCTGCACGACTCCGGCGCCTATGCGCGCTTCTCGCCCTACGGCGTCACCAAGCACTCGTTCCACCACACGGGCGCGTACACGATCCCGAACCTGCACTTCGACGGCTGGGTCGTGTTCACGAACCGCACCCCGACGAGCGCGATGCGCGGCTTCGGCGTGACCTCGGTCTCGTTCGCGACCGAGACGCACATGAGCCGGATCGCCCAGGAGCTCGGCATCGACCCGTTCGAGCTGCGGCTGAAGAACGCGAACCGGATCGGCGACACGTCCCCGAACGGCGTCGTCTACACCGACCCGTCGACCGTGCCGACGATCCTCGCGATCGCTGACCATCTCGGCCACGAGCTGCCGGCCGACTACCGGACGATGACCACCGAGCCGCGCTCGGGCGACCTGCTCCCGGAGCACCTCGTGGCCCAGCTCGGGAACGTGGAGGCACACTGATGACCGTTCACAAGGGCCGCGGGATCGCGGCGATCGAGTACCCGACGGGGATGAACCAGAACGGCGACCCGTCGCAGGCGTGGATCAAGGTCAAGCCGGACGGGCGCGTCGACGTCTTCGCGGGCACGTCCGACATCGGCAACGGCTCGAAGACGATCCAGTCGCAGATCGTCGCCGAGACGATCGGCGTGCCGTACGAGTGGATCACGTACGACAACTCGAACACCGACTCGTCGCCGGTCTGCACGGGCACCTTCGCCTCGCGGGCCACGTTCGTCGCGGGGATGGCCGTGAAGAAGGCGGCCGAGCGCGTGCGCGAGCAGATCCTCGACATCGCCGGGAAGGAGCTCGAGATCAACCCTGCCGACCTCGACATCGTCGACGGCGAAGTCGTCGCGAAGGGCTCGCCGCAAACGAAGATCTCCGTTCCGGACGTGGCTGCGGCGGCCACCTGGGGCCACGGGGAGCTGATCACCGGCACCGGCGCGCAGCTGAAGCCGTACGCGGCGATCGTCGAGCCCGAGACGGGCAAGGTCGACCTGCCGCCGCACTCGGCGATCTCGTACGCCGCGTGCGCCGCCGAGGTCGAGGTCGACGACGAGACCGGCCAGGTGCGCGTGACGCGGCTCGTCCAGTGCTTCGACGTCGGCCGGGCGATCAACCCGACGCTCGTCGAGGGGCAGATCGAGGGTGGTGCGATCCAGGGGCTCGGGCTCGGCGTGCTGGAGACGAGCTACCCGTACTACCCGAGCGTCGAGCATCGCGGCGACGCGTTCGGGTCGTACCTCGCACCGTCCATGGACGACATGCCCGTCCTCGACACGGTGCTGATCGAGAACCCCTCCGCGGACGGGCCGTACGGCGCCAAGGGCATCGGCGAGATGGCGAACAACCCGCAGCCGCCGGCGATCGCGACGGCAGTGCACGACGCGATCGGCGTCTGGATCACCGAGCTGCCGATCACACCGGAGCGGGTGCTGCGGGCGCTGGCCGCGAAGAAGGCCGGTGAGGGCGAAGCGACGCGGAAGGGCAAGGTCGTCGTGTACGACGAGGACGTGTCGCTCGCGGCCGTGGCGGCCTCCGACGGCCCGGTGCGGCTCGTCGTCGACGCGTAGTGGCGAATTCGCCGTTCGGCACGTGGAACGGCGTGCCGCTGCACGCGTTCGTACCGGGCGTGAACATCCATGCGGCCGGCGGCGAGCAGGTGCTCGTCTGCCGGGTGAACTACGACCCCGGCTTCGGCGTCCCGCCGCACGTCCACGAGCACACCGAGCAGGTGATGATCGTCACCGAGGGCGAGCTCGAGCTGACCGTGGCCGACCAGGGCACGCGCACGCTCGGCGTCGGCGACTGGGCCGTGATCAACCGCGGTGTCGAGCACTCCGTCCGCACCGAGAGCGGCGCCCAGTTCGTCGAGGCGCTCGCCCCGGTGCCGCTCGACCACGTGCCTGACCGCGAGCGCGACCTCGTCCTCGGCCCGGACGGCGGCGCCGGACACGTCGAACGCTGACAGGTCCGAGGGACTGTCCCTCGGACCTGTCCGATCGGGCCGAGTCGCCGCTTGACACTCCGCGGCAGAGGTGGTGCGATGCAGCCGTGTGGCATCGCGTCGCGATGGTGTTGGGCGTCGCCGCCGCGTGTATCTGGGCCGGGTTGGCGGCGGCGTCGCCGCGGCCCGCAACGGTCAAGGTGAGCGACGCCTTGCTGACGCCGGGCACGGTGGTCGTCGCCGTCGGCGGATCCGTCACGTGGTCGAACACGGGCAAGCAGGCTCACCGCATCGCCAGCGACACCCGCGCGTGGCGCACGTTCACGCTCCAGCCCGGGCGGCGACAGAGCATCGCGTTCAAGAAGGCCGGCCGCTTCTTCTACCACCGCGACGGAAAGGAAACCGGTCTCATCGTGGTCGGCGGCGGCGGGCCGGGCGGAAGTCACGGTGGGGAGCCGATGGCGACGAAGGCCTGGTCGGGGACGTTCACGAGCGACGGCACTTCGATCGGAAAGCAGACGTGCGGAGCGCATTGGTCGGGGACGGTCGAGCTCACGATCTCGGGGCGCAAGGTGACAGGTCGCGGCGAGTCACTCCAAACCGGGAGGCTCTACTGCAGTGTCAAGCTCGGGACACCGCAGGTGAAGGACGTCACCTTCACCTTGGACGGCACCGAGATTACGC
This sequence comes from uncultured Actinomycetes bacterium, assembly GCA_963776735.1. Lineage (GTDB taxonomy): Bacteria > Actinomycetota > Thermoleophilia > Gaiellales > Gaiellaceae > PALSA-612. The sequence continues at coordinate 286,268 of CAVZNV010000021.1, read as the reverse complement.
GGGTCGGTGAGGCACCTTCTCTCGAGCTGCACCTGCATCCCTTGAAGGTCGAGCCGTTGCCGAGCTACGACGCGGGTGGGTTCCTGGCGCATTTCGGAACGAGCGGCGAAGGGTTGCCGATCGAGGTCGTCCAGTACGAGCCCGACAAGCTCGGAGGCGTCTTTACGTTTGTCGGCTTCTACGCGGGCGCGAACATCGGACTCGACGACCGTTACGACCTCAAGCCTTCGTAGTGCGCCTCGCACTTGTCACGGGTGCGAGCCGCGGGATCGGGGCGGCAATCGCCGAACGGCTACGCGGCGACGGCTGGGAGGTCGAGACCGCCGAGCGCGCGAGCGGCGTCGACCTCGCCGACCCGGAGCAGGCGCGCGCCGTCGTCGAGCGCCTCGAACGCATCGACGCGCTTGTCGCGAACGCGGGCACGATCGTCCGTAAGCCGGCGCTCGAGCACACGCTGGACGACTGGCGCCGGGTGATCGACGTCAACCTCGTCTCGGTCGCCGCCGCGGCGCAGGCGGCGGCGACGCGGATGGTCGAGCAGGGCGGCGGCGCTATCGTCCTCATGGCCTCGCAGCTCTCGTTTTTCGGCGGCATGAACGCCGCCGCCTACGCCGCGTCGAAAGGAGGCGTCGCCCAGCTCACCAAGGCGCTGTCGAACGAGCTCGCCGGCCGCGGCGTCCGCGTCAACGCGGTCGCGCCAGGGTTCATCGAGACCGATATGACCGCCGACATGGAGGACTGGAAGCGCCGCGAGGTCGACGCACGCATCCCGCTCGGACGCTGGGGGACGCCGGATGACGTCGCCGGCGCGGTCGCGTGGCTCCTGTCCGACGACGCGCGCTACGTCAGCGGGGCGATCGTGCCGGTGGACGGCGGCTACCTGGCACGCTGATTGGCCGAACGTCTAGGCTCAGCCGGATGATCGTGGCCCTCCACGTGGCGACGGGTGCGGTTGCGGGCGCGTTGACGGGCTCGAACGACAGGGCCGCGCTCGCCGGTCTCGCGCTGCACGCAGCCGGCGACGCGGTGCCGCACGAGGACTTCGACTCGACCCGGTTCGAAGCAGCGACCGGACTCGGCCTGCTCGCACTGCTCGCGTTGCGCCGCGGTCTCTTCGACCCGGCAGTGGTCGGAGCCGCGTTCTCCGCCGCTCCCGACCTGGAGCACGTCCTTCCGCGGGCCGACCCGGACGGGCCGAAGCTGTTCCCGTCGCACCGGCTCGAGGGCTGGCACCGCTCCGGAGGGATCTCGGCGCCGCTGCAGCTCCTGCTCGCGCTCGTTATCGTCGGCGCTCTCGTCCTACGAAAGAAGGAGCGCTGAGATGCCCTGGATCGACGTGAAGCTGTACGACACGCGCGTGACGGAGGAGTCCGTCCCCAAGATCATCGCGGCGCTGACCGACGCGCTCGCCGAGTCGAGCGGCGCCGCCCCGGAGCACATTCAGGTCGTCGTGCAGGGCGTCTCGCCCAAGCAGTGGGGCATCGCCGGCAAGCCCGGCGCCTAGAGACTCGGCTCGATCAGCCACGTCCGAGGGACAGTCCCTCGGACCTGTTCGCGCCGGCCACGGCGTCCGCGGACAGGGTGAGCTCCACGGGCGGCGCGCCCGGGACGATGGCCGCCGTCTCGCGGGCGTGCAGGAGCGTCGTCTTGACGATCAGCTTGGCGCGTGCGTAGTTGTCCATCAGGGTCGGCACCGGGCCGACCGGCTGCCCCAGCGCGTAGCCGGCGGCGTTGCGGCCGATCGCGCGGTACGAGTCGAGCGAGTAGAGCGGCGACATGCCGAACAGCTCCAGGTTGTCGAGCGGCTCGAGATCGGCGCGATGGATGACGGCCGTTCCCTTCGACTGCAGCCCGACGGCGACGCCGGAGCCCGACAGCCGCGCGCCGTCGTGGCCGATGAACGCGACGTCCGACGACCGGCGCACGCGCACGACCCGAGCCCGCGCGCCGCCCTCCCGGATCCCTTCGCACAGGGCGGCGAGCACGTCCGCGTGCGAAAGACCGTTGATCGTCGCCCGCAGACCGTCCCCGAACGCAGGCCCGACCGCCACGACCACCTCCCCCGCGTCCCCGCCGGCCACGGCATCGCCGGTCTCGACGACGACGGGCTCGCCATCCGCGTCCGCTTCCACGAGCTCGCGCGGATCGACGACGTACGGGAGCGACTGCAGCAGCTCCCACCGCTCGCCCTCCAACCGGTAGCCGCTGCCCGGGCCTGCGTACCGGTTCGGGTCGTTCACCGCCGAGCGCACGGTCCCATCCGCGTCGATCACCGCCGACGTCTGCAGATAGTCGGCCGAGATCCGCTGGCGCTGCATGCCGACGATCGCCTCCGCCACGTCCGAGAACCCACGCGCCTCGAGCGCACGCACGACCTCGACGCCGCTCGTCCCCGTCGCGAGCAGCCGGTCGGCCGCCTCCGCGTCGGCGCCGCGGTCGCGATCAGGCAGGTCGCGACTCGTCGCCCCGTAGACGGCCGCGTCGACCTCTTCCTCCGTGATCGCCGGCAGACCCAGCTCCTGGAACACCGCCTGCACGGCCCTGGCCGCCCGCTCGCGCACGGCCACGACCTCGTCCTCCGCCGCCGGCTCGATGCCCCCGTCGACCTGCCAGTCGCGCTGGACGGTCATCCACTCCTCGAGGTCGTCCGCGTCGTAGTTGCCGCCGCCGAACATGTTGTCGTAGCGCGGCATCACCGAGTACCCGGACGTGACGAAGTCGGTGCCCGGCAGCAGCTGGCCCATCAGCTTCGCCGTCTTGCGGATCTCCGAATGCGACGCGATGGCGTCGTTGCCCGCCGCGACCTCGAGGTCGAGCCAGGCGGCGATCAGGTTCTCCGCCAGGATCTCTCGCGTCCCGCCAGGCACGGCGAGTGCCAGCGCCACGCACGAGATCGAGCCGTTCTGAACACCCTGCGAGCCCGCCGCCCGGACGGCGGCGAGACAGCGCGCCTCCAGGTACAGCATCGAGTAACCGAGCGACCGGCCCATGAGCGCCTCCGAGCCTCCGCCCGACGTGAAGCGGATCTTCACGCCGCGCGACGCGTACGCGGACCCGAGGAACGCCTTCGACCAGGGCGTGTCGTCGCCGTCCACGAACACCGGCTCCGTGCCGTAGACGGACAGGGTCTCGGCGTAGGTGACGAGCCCGCGGATCGCGAGGTCGAGGTTGCGCCGCTCCTCGACCGCGCACTGCGTCATCACACCGGGCCGCCCGGTCTGCGAGCCGACGAGGATCGCGATCGCGTTCAGCGGCGCGTACCGGGAGACGCCGACCGTCGTCTCGACCTCCGCGAACCCGCGGAGAGCCGCCTCGGCGGCGTCCGCAGCGAGCAGCGCCGGGTTGTCCTTCAGATTCGTGACGTGGGCCTGGTTCGCCGGCGCACGCCGTGCCCGCAGCTTCTTGAGCGCGAACATCATCTCGACGGGATCGAGCCGGGCGGCGATGCGTGCGAGCCGCGCGGGGGTCAGACCCCGCGACAGGCGAACGAGCTCTTCGCGCGGGCAGTCGACGTCGACGAGCTTCCGCGCGAGCTCCTCGTCGGTCAGCGCCTGCGCTTCCGCCGCCGCGTCGACGTCGATCCCGTGCCGGGCGAGGAAGTGGTCGATGACGTCGAAGTGCGGCTCGCGACGGCCGTCGATCTCGACCACGCGCCCGCCTTCGACGACCAGGCTGGGCTCCGGGTCGTTCGGCCCGTCCATCGCCACGAGCCCGAGCTCCGGATACGGAGACACGAGCAGCTCGCGCCGCAGCTCCCGCTGCTCGCGCGACTCGAAGCGCCTAGACCTGCGCCCGTTCTCCGGCAAGCAGCCCCCTCGAGGAATAGACCTGCGCCGCCTCGCGCACGAACGCCGCCGTCAGCGGGGCGTCCCATTCTCCCTCCAGCCGCCGCGCCCAGGCCTCGAGCTCGGCCGCCGACGACCGGTTCGGACGCAGCGCCGCGTAGACCTCGAAAATCGTCTCGGCCGGCACGTTCGCGAGCTCGGCCGCCCGCTCGAGGTTGTCGGCGAGCTGCGAACGGCCCGCGACCCGCGCGACCGCAGCCTGCCGCCGAAGCGTCTCGGGCGTCGCCCTGAGTTCCTCCGCGCCGATCGTCCCCGCGAGGATCGCCTCGAGCGTCACCTCGTCGAGCGGATGCCCACCGGGCGTCAGGACGAGGTCGGGTCGCCGGAGGCCGAGCGGGTAGTCGACGTTGGGATCGAATCCCATCGGCTCAGAGCTTAAGGTAGGCAGGTGGGAGCGACTTACGACTTCACCGGGCGGCGGGCGCTCGTCACGGGCGGCGCGAGCGGCATCGGACTTGCTGCGGCGCAGAGGCTCAGCGCCGCCGGCGCGCGCGTCGCGGTGCTCGACCGGGAGGCCGCCGACGGGGACTGGCTCGCGCTCGAAGCGGACGTGTCCGATTCCGCCCAGGTCAGCGACGCCGTGCGGACGGCCGAAGCCGACCTCGGTGGCCTCGACATCCTCGTCAACTCGGCCGGCGTGCCCGGCGAGTCCGTTCGTACCGCCGACACGTCCGACGAGGAGTGGCGCCACGTCATGTCCGTCAACACCGACGGCTCGTTCTACGTCTGTCGGGCCGTCGTCCCCGGCATGGTCGAGCGCGGCTACGGGCGCATCGTGCTGCTCTCGTCGATCGCCGGGAAGGAAGGCAACCCGATGGCGCCCGCCTACTCGGCGTCGAAGGCGGCGGTGATCGGGCTGGCGAAGGCGCTCGGCAAGGACCTCGCGCAGACCGGCGTGCTCGTGAACTGCATCGCGCCCGCCGTGATCGAGACACCGATCCTGGACGGGCTCTCCCCGGAGCACGTCGGCTACATGGTCGAGCGGATCCCGCTCGGCCGCACCGGCACGGCCGAGGAAGTCGCCGCGCTGATCTGCTGGCTCGCGAGCGACGAGTGCACCTTCTCGACCGGGGCCGTATACGACATCTCGGGAGGAAGGGCCGTGTACTGACCTAGCCTCAGCCGTGAAGGCCTCGGGCCAATCCGGCCCTGCGGCTCACGACTGTGACGCCAGCTCGTCACGCGGCCGCGCTGCGACCGCTCGATCTGCCTCGTCGGCGGCGAGTTATTCAGGCAGCTTGCGTGACCTGAGGAGCGCAACGATGCGCTCGTGGCCGGTTTCGACCTCCGAGCCGGTCTCGGCACCATCCGGGAAGACCACGCGAACCGATACGAGTTCGGTGCCGTCCTGACGCGGAGCCCGCGTGACGGTGATCTCACCGCCGCGGCGGCCGTGCTCGAGCGTCCCGACGAGCAGCTCGACCCGGGCGACGAGCTCGCCCTCGACGTCACGACCCACCCACCATTCCGCGAGCTCGAGCGCCGTGTTGCCCTCGAGGTCGGGCTCGTTCGGATTCGCGCCGTACTCGAGCAACGCTCTCGCGGCTGCGAGCGATCCGCGCCGCGCCGCGTCGCCGATCGGAGCGCGCAGGTCGGGATCGGCGCCCGCGGCGAGCAACCGGCGGACGATGTCCGCGTGCCCGTGCGCGGCGGCCCAGCGCAGCGGCGTCCACGACTCGTCCTCCGACAGGTTCGGGTTCGCCCCGTGGGCGAGGAGCGCCTGAACAATCTCGTCGAATCCCCAGCAGGACGCGGCGCAAAGCGGCGTACCTTCGCTCTCGCCGCCGCTGCGGAGGTCGGGATCGGCGCCGGCGACGAGGAGCAGCTCGGCGAGCTGGGCCTCGCCCGCGACGGCCGCCCGGTAGAGAGCCGTCGAGCCCTCGTGGCGGCTGTCCGCGGGCAGCCCCTCTCCGAGCAAGGCTGCGACGGCGTCGACGTCTCCGGCGGCGACGGCTTCGACCAGCGATTCCACAGCGCTTGCCAGCATACGATTGGCACGTGACGAGACACGTCCGTTTCCGCGGCCCCGGCGGGATCGTCGAGACCACCGTCGACGAGCTGCCGGTCGAGCCTGTCGATGCCGGGACGCTCGAGCTGCCGCCTCCGTACGAGCTGCTGCTCCCGGTCGAGCCGCCCGAGGTGTGGTGCGCAGGCGTCACGTACGAGCGCAGCCGCGACGCACGTGTGGAGGAGAGCACGGTCAAGGACGTCTACACGCTCGTCTACGACGCCGAGCGGCCCGAGCTGTTCCTGAAGGACGCCGCGTGCCGCAGGACGGTCGGGCCTGGGCGCCCGATCGGCGTGCGCGCCGACTCGTCCTGGGACGTGCCGGAGCCGGAGATCGGGCTCGTGCTCGGCGAAGGCGGCGCGGTCACGGGCTACACGATTGGCAACGACGTGTCCTCGCGGGCGATCGAGGGCGAGAACCCGCTCTACCTCCCCCAGGCCAAGCTCTTCGCCGGTGCGTGCGCGCTCGGCCCGGCGGTGCTCGCCGCGGACGCCGTCCCGCCCGTGTTCCTGATCCAGATGCGGATCGTCGGCGCGGACGGCGAGGAGCTGTTCGCCGGCGAGACGTCGACCGCGCGCATGCAGCGGTCGTTCGACGAGCTCGTCGAGTGGCTGCGCCGCGACAATCCCGTGCCGGCCGGAAGCGTGCTGCTGACCGGCACCGGGCTCGTTCCCCCGGACGACTTCACGCTGCGCCCGGGGCAGCGCGTCGAGATCCACGTGCCCGGCATCGGAACGCTCGTGAACCCCGTCGGCCGCGCCGCCGACCTGATGACAGAGGAGACCCGCGAATGACCGACGTCCTGGAAGCACCGGCCCGGCCCGCCTTCGCCAACTTCGTCGGCGGCGAGTGGCGGCCGAGCCGAGGAGGTGGCACGTACGAGAAGCACGGTCCGTGGCGGCCGTCGGAGTCGATCGGCGAGTTCCCGGCCTCGGACGGGACGGACGTCGACGACGCGTGCCTGGCGGCGGCCTCCGCGTTCCCCGCGTGGTCGCGGCTGCCGGCCGCCGCGCGAGGCGAGGTGCTGCGGAAAGCGGCGGATGCCGTCGACCGGCGGGTCGAGCAGATCGCGCAGGACATGACGCTGGAGATGGGCAAGCCGATCCGCGAGGCCCGGCTGGAAGCGGCGCGGATGGCGCAGATCCTGCGCTTCTTCGCCGGAGAGGGGCTGCGGGAGACGGGGCAGCGGTACGAACAGGCGGCGACGGGCAGCGTCGCGTACACGATGCGGCGACCGCTCGGCGTTGTCGGGCTGATCACGCCCTGGAACTTCCCGGCCGCGATCCCGATGTGGAAAGCGGCGCCGGCGCTGGCGTACGGGAACACGGTCGTGATGAAGCTGGCGCAGGAGGCGCCGCTCACCGGCTTGCACCTCGCGGCGTGTCTCGAGGAGGGCGGTGTGCCTGCGGGCGCGTTCAACGTCGTGGTCGGGCGCGGGTCGACGGTCGGCACGCCGCTCGTCGAGCACCCGCTCGTGCGCGCGATCTCCTTCACCGGCTCGGTTGCGGTCGGCCTGCAGGTTCGGAACGAAGCGACGCAGCTCGGCAAGCGCGTGCAGCTCGAGCTAGGCGGGCACAACCCCCTGATCGTCATGGCGGACGCGGACCTGGGCCGCGCGGCCGAGGCGGCATACGCGGGCGCGTTCTGGTCGGCCGGCCAGAAGTGCACGGCGACGCGGCGGATCCTCGTCGAGGCGCCGGCGTACGACGAGTTTCGGCGACTGCTGCTGGAGCGGATGGAGCGCGGCGTCGTCGGCGATCCGACGGATCCGGCGACCGAGGTCGGGCCGATCGTCAACGAGTCGCAGCTCGAGGAGGTGCTGGCGGGGATCGAGAAGGGCCGGGCGGACGGCGGGGCGCTGCTCGCCGGCGGCGAGCGGATCGACGACGAGGCGTACCTGCTCGCGCCGACGCTGTTCGAGGGGCTCGCCGACGACGCCTTCCTGTCCTGCGAGGAGGTGTTCGGCCCGGTCACGTCGCTGTACCGCTTCGAGTCGCTGGACGAGGCGCTGCGGCGGGCAAACGCGGTCGAGTACGGGCTGTCGGCGTCGATGTTCACGTCCAGCCTCGCAGCGGCACGGACGTTCGTCCAGCAGATCGAGGCGGGCATCGTGCGTGTGAACGGACAGACCGCCGGCGCCGACGTCCATGTCCCGTTCGGCGGGGTGAAGAGCTCCGGCTTCGGCCCGCACGAGCAGGGCCGGGCCGCGATCGAGTTCTACACCGAGCTCGTGACCGTCTACGAGGACGTGTGACCCGGACGGCCGCGCCGATTCCGGCCGTGGCCGAGGGACTGTCCCTCGGACACGGCCGACCCAGCCGTGGCGTCCACGGACAGGTCCGAGGGACTGTCCCTCGGACACGGCTGTACGGGACGAGGCCGTGATCGCCGAGCGGTTCCTCGTGACGGGCGCGCGCGGGTGCATCGGTGCCTGGGCGGCCGCCCTGCTCGTCCGAGACGGCGCCGCGGTCGTCGCGTACGACCTCGGAGAGGACGACCACCGACTCCGCCTCGTCGCCTCGCCCGAGGAGCTCGCCGCGATCCGGTTCGTCCGGGGCGACGTCACCGATCTCGACCAGCTCGAGCGCACGCTCGCCGAGCACGAGATCACGCACATCGTCCATCTCGCAGCACTTCAGGTGCCGTTCGTCAAGGCGAATCCCCCGCTCGGCGCGCGCGTCAACGTCGCCGGCACCGTGAACGTCTTCGAGGCCGCCCGTCGGCACGGCCTCGCTACGCCGATCGCGTACGCGAGCACCGCCGCGGTGTACGACGAGCACGGCGAGCGGGCCCCGCGCACGCTCTACGGCGTCTTCAAGATCGCGAACGAAGAGACGGGGCGCGTCTACTGGACGGACGAGGGCCTGGCCAGCGTCGGCATCCGCCCGTACGTCGTCTTCGGCCCCGGCCGCGACCAGGGCCTCACCTCGGGCCCGACGCTGGCCATGGCCGCCGCGGCCAGGGGCGAGCCGTACCGGATCGCCTTCGGAGGCACGTCCGAGCTGCACTATGCCCCCGACGTCGCCCGCGGCTTCGTCTCGGCTGCGCGATCAGGCGCCGCCGGCTCGTTTGCGTACGACTTCCCCGGCAAGCCCGTGCACATGAGCGACGTCGTCGCCGCGATCGAGGCGGCCGCGCCGGAGTCACGAGGCCGAATCGACTTCGACGACGTCGCCCTGCCGTTCCCGGAGCAGCTACCCGGAGAGCGGCTCGACGCACCCACGACACCGCTCGGCACCGCCGTGCAGGAGACGATTGAGCTCTTCCGCTCCGCCGGCCAGGCCGCCTGACAGCCGGGACCGCCTGGACCTGCGCGGCGTTCTCGCCCGCTGGGGACGGCTCGGTGTCCTCGGCGTCGGCGGGCCGCAGGCTCACACGGCCCTCCTACGGGAGATGATGGTCGAACGCGAGCGCTGGCTGACCGCCCGCGAGTTCCAGGACGCGGTCGCGGCCACGAGCCTCCTCCCCGGTCCGGCTTCCACGCAGCTCGCGATCTTCTGCGCCCGAGCGGTGGCGGGCGTCCGCGGCGCCGTCGTCGGCGGACTCGCGTTCATCGTCCCGGGATTCGTCCTCATCGTCGCGCTGGCGGCGCTTTTCCTCGAGCACGGGCAGAACGACGCCGTTCGCGGCGCATCGGCCGGAGCCGCCGCCGCGGTCGTCGTGGTGGTCGCGTTCGCCGGCATCGGCTTCGCGCGCGGGTTCGCGGAGGCGCGAGGGTGGCTCCTGCTCCGGACGATCGCCTACGCTCTGGCCGCCTGCCTCGTGACGGTCTTCGTCGGCCCATGGGTGCTCGCAGTGCTGCTCGGAAGCGGAATCGTCGAAGTCGCGCTTCGGCTGCGAGGACCGGCTCCGCTCGTCTGGCTGGCCGGCGGAGCCAAGATCCCCGCGCTCGTCTGGACCGCCTTCAAGGTCGGCGGTCTGAGCTTCGGCGGCGGCCTCGTGATCATTCCGCTGATGCAGCACGACGTCGTTCACTCGCATCACTGGCTGACGTCAGCGCAGTTCTCGGACGCCGTCGCGCTGGGGCAGCTCACTCCCGGGCCTGTCGTCCTGACGGTCAGCGTCGTCGGCTACGCGGTGTCCGGAGTGGCCGGCGCGGCGCTGGCCGCCGTCGTGGCGTTCACGCCCTCGTTCGCCATGGTGCTCGCCGGTGCGCCCTTCTTCGACCAGCTTCGGTCGCGGCCGGGGCCACGGGCGTTTCTGGACGGCGCCGGGCCGGCCGCGGTGGGCGCGATCTTCGGCGCGGCTGTCCTGCTCTCGCCGCAGGCGGGAAAGGAGTGGTGGCAGGGCCTCGTCATCGCAGTCGCCGTTGCGCTCGGCTTGCTTCGTCGCAGCTCGTTCATCCTTCTGGCGGCGGGTCTCGCGCTCGGCCTTCTTGCGGCCACGGCGGGCCTGCCGTTACCTCGATGAGCCCAGGTGTGACAGGACCTCTCCGCGGGAATCAGACCGGAAGCGACCCGGAGGTGAGAAGCGATGGGCAAGTACGTTCAGGACGTGATGACGTCCGACCCGGTCACGGTCTCGCGCGGCGACTCGGTCGTCGCAGCGGCCCGTTTGATGGAGTCGGCGGACGTCGGATCGGTGCCGGTTGTCGACGGTGGAACGCCGATCGGCATCGTCACCGATCGGGACATTGCGATCCGCGTGGTGGCGCAAGGCAAGGATCCGAGCAGCACGACGGTCGACGAGATCGCGACGAGCCAGCCGTACTACGCGTCGCCCGACCAGCCGCTCGACGAGGCGCTCGAGCTCATGGCGTACCGCAAGGTGCGACGCGTTCCGGTGGTCGAGGACGGCATGCTCGTCGGAATGCTCGCGCAGGCGGACGTCGTGCACGAGGTGAAGGAGAAGTAAGGCGGCGCACGTCATCGACGAGATCTCACAGCCGTGACCGTTCCGGCCAGGTCCGAGGGACTGTCCCTCGGACCTGGCCGAGTCCGACACGGCGTTCGTAGCACCGGCCCGGACGTTGACGCCGTCCGCCAGGCATGGTTGAGTCAGCGCGTCCACCCACTAGGGAGTGACGTGAACGCAACGGCGCAGAACACGGTCCGATCGGACAACAGCGCGGGGTGGTCTTCGTGATCCTGATGTCGCTCGTCACACTTGGGATCTATCTCCTCTACTGGGACTTCAAGACATTCGAGGAGATGAAGAAGCACACGCGGCGAAGGGATCGGCGGTGTAATCGGCCTCGTGATCGGCATCGTGATCGGCATCGTGAACTACTTCGTCGCTGCCTTCGGAGGTCGGAAAGATGTACAAGGGCGACGGCCAGGAAGCCCCGGTCTCGGGACTCACCGGGTTCTGGGTGTTTCTGCCCTCTGATCGGATTCATCGTCTGGGTCGTGAAGGTCCAGGGCGCGCTCAACCGCTACTGGGACTCGAAGGGAGCGGGCGCAGCCCAACCGGTGCCTGCTGCTCCAGCTGCCTGATCGATCTGGTAGGCGGCCGGCGGTCTTACGTAGCCGCCGGCTCGCCTTCCACTGCCCCTGCCGTGGAGGCGTTCGTGCGTCAGCCGCAGGCTCGCCACAAGCAGGCATCCCTCGATCGCGACGATCAGCCATAGGGACGCCGAGAACGAGCCGGTCGCATCGCGCACGAGTCCGAGCACGAGCGGCGCGAAGCCCGTGATGGTGTAACCGACGCCGAGCATCATCCCGGTCACGGCACCCGCGGCGGCCGGATCGTGGGACAGGTCGAGCGGTAGCGTCATCGCCAGCGGGAACAGCGTTCCGATTCCCATTCCCAGCACTACGGCCCAGAGCCAGGCGCCGGCGGGAAGCAACTGAACGCCCAGGAGCCCGCCCATCTGCACGGCTGCAGCGGTCGTCAGGTAGAAGCGGCGCGAGCCACGCCTGTCGGCGAGCCAGGGGACGAGGAGCCCGGTCGGTACCGTCACAGCCTGCACCAGCGCGAGCAGCCAGCCCGCCCGCCCCTCGGACCAACCGTGCTCGACGTAGGCGTCGGGCAGCCAGGCCGACAGGCCGTAGAAGCAAACCGCGATCATCGCGAACACGAGCGAGACCGACCACGCGGTCGGGTTCCCGAGCGGCATCCGGGGCGGTTTCACACGACGCGGCGAGCGGTCCTCTCGTCCGCCGAGGACGAGCCACGTCGCAGCCGACAAGGCCGCCGCAACAGAGAACACGGCGAGCGAGAACCGCCACCCGCCGTGGAGGCGCGCGAGCGGGACCGCCAGCGCGGCCGAGACGGCGGCGCCGAGTTGGATGCCGGTCGCGTAGATGCCGGTACCGAACGCCGGTCGATGCGCGAGACGCGACTTGACGACTGCCGGCATGAGCGTTCCGGCGACGGCGATGCCGATTCCGACCGGCACGGTGAGGAGGATCAGGATGGCCGTCTCCGGCACGGCAACGCGGAGCAGACCACCCACCGCGATCATCGCAACGGAACCGGCGATCGCCCAACGCGGCCCGATCCAGCCGGCCACGTACGCGGCGGCGGGCGCGAAGAGCCCCATGCAGACGACGGGTATCGAGCCGAGGAGGCCGGCGACGGTGTGGGAGATGCCGAGATCGGACTGAATCGACGGGATCAGCGGCGCGACGGCGATGATCTGCGGACGCAGCGCGAGCGAGACGAGAAAGAGCGCCGCGACGAACCGAACGTGCTGCCGAATCTGTCCGTCCACGTCGGCGTTTTACCGGTTTCTTACCGCGCGTCCCTCATCCGTGTCACGTCGTTGCGACACGTGGCCCCGATAGAGAGAACGAGGCAGGTCGGGGGAGCGGACAGACACGAGACCGGCGGCTAGGCCGCAGCGTCGGGCTCGACGGTTGGTGACGGGGCGGACGACGGCCGCCCCGTCGCCGTCTCAGGCGGCGACGACAGGGTTCGTCAGCGAGCCTATGCCGTCGATCTCGATCGTGATCTCGTCGCCCGGCTTGAGCAGAACCTTTGGATCGCGGAAGACGCCGACGCCTGCCGGCGTGCCCGTGAGAATGAGATCGTCGGGCTCCAACGTGATCGCCTGGCTCACGAACGAGACGATCTCGGCGACACCGAAGACCATGTTGGCCGTCGTGGAGTCCTGCATCACCTGCCCGTTGAGGATCGCGCGGATGGGAAGCTGCTGTGGATCCGGGATCTCGCTCGCCGGGACCAGCTCCGGGCCGACCGGACAGAACGTGTCGAACGACTTGCCGCGCACCCACTGCTTGTCGGCGAACTGGACATCTCGGCCGGACACGTCGTTGGCGCAGACGTAGCCTCGTACGGCTTCCAGCGCGGTATCGGGGGACGCCTTGCTGACGCGCTCGCCGATGACGACGCCGAGCTCCGCCTCGTAGTCGACCTCGTGCGAGATCGACGGGAGCCGGATCGGGTCGCCCGGGCCGATGAGCGTGTTCGGCCACTTGGCGAAGAGCAGCGGGCGCTCCGGCAGGGCCACGCCCTGCTCCTCCGCGTGGTCGCGGTAGTTCAGCCCGACGCAGACGATCTTCTGCGGCCGCTCGATCGGAAGCACGCGCTGACCCTATCGGACGCGCCGTGGCGAGCCGCGTCCGAGGGACTGTCCCTCGGACAGGGCTGGAACGGACACGGCGGCCGTGGCCATGGACTCGTGACAACTCTGTGACAAGTGCACCGATCGCACCCTTCGTGCCGGCAACGCACGCTACGGTCGAGTCAGATGCCCCGGCGCCCTCGATGCCATCTCCCGGACTCCGGGTTCTTCCACGTCACGTCACGCGGCGTTGCAGGCTCGCTCATCTACAGAGACGATTTCGACCGCGAAGCGTTTCGGCGCTTCCTCGAGCAGAGTGTCGAGCTGTTCGGCTGGAAGCTCCACGCATGGTGTCTGATGGGCACGCACTATCACCTCCTGGTCGAAGCGCGGCGCGAGCGTCTGTCGGCCGGGATGCACCGCCTGAACGGGCTGTACGCCCAGCGCTTCAACCGCCGGCACGGGCGCAAGGGGCACCTCTACGAGGAGCGTTTCTCGGCCTGGCTCGTCGACGATGAGCGACATCTTCGCGCAGCCGTTCGCTACATCGTCCACAACCCGGTGAGAGCGAAACTCTGCGAGGTCGCGAGCACCTGGCCGTGGAGCTGGCCGCGGTTGACCTCGCCCGTCGTGGCCCTCGCGGCCGTGCCGTTAGCCGGCACGTCCGAGGGACTGTCCCTCGGACGGGGCCGGCGCGGACGGCGGCGTCAGGACGACGTGCACCTCGCCGGGCCCGTGGACACCGACGACGAGCTCCTGCTCGATGTCGGCGCTCCGGCTCGGGCCGGTGACGATCGCGAGGGCACTCGGCAAGTCGTCACCCAGCGCCTCGAACAACTCCGGCAGTCCCGGCAGCAGCCGGTCCTCAGCCAGCAAGGTGACGTGCACGGCCGGGAGCAGCGACCGCGCACGCGGTTCGTCCGGCGACGCCGCCAGCACGACGCTGCCCGTGTCCGCCAGCCCGTACAGCGCGCGGGACACGCCTGCGCCCTCGATCGCCGGCGCGTCCCCGTGGTGGACGACCACGCCGACCGCCTCCGCGTTCCGGACGAAGTCGTCGACGAGGCTCATCGCGAGTCCCGGTAGCGGCGCCCGAGCTGTGGCAACGCCCGGCCGCGACCCCACGTCCTCCCCGGCCCTGCGACGCCCGCGAGTGGCGACCCCACCCGGCCGAGCGCGGTCGAGACCCGGTACCCGAGCGGCGAGGACCACGCCAGCGACCACGCCCAGAACGCGAGCCGCTCCCAGCGCGACGCCACCCCACGCTCGACCAGATCCTTGCGCAACTCCAGGAGCAGCTCGTGCAACGGGATCTTCACCGGACACGCGTCCGAGCACGCGCCGCACAGCGACGATGCGTGTGGCAACGACGGCGCGTTCTCGAGCCCGACCAGCAGCGGCACCAGCACGGCCCCCATCGGCCCCGAGTAGACCGGGCTGTACGCCGTCCCGCCGGTCTTCCGGTAGACCGGACAGACGTTCAGGCATGCGCCGCAGCGGATGCACGCGAGCATCTCCCTGTAGTGCGTCCCGAGCAGGTTCGACCGGCCGTTGTCGAGGATCACGACGTGAAGCTCCTCGGGCCCGTCCTCTTCACCCGCGCGCCGCGCGCCTGTGATCAGCGTCGTGTAGACGCTCAGCCGCTGCCCGGTGCCGCTCCGCGCGAGCAGCCGCAGGAGCACGGAAAGATCGCCGAGGTCGGCGACGAGCCGCTCCATGCCCATGAGCGCGATGTGGACGCGCGGGAGCGAGCTGACGAGCCGTCCGTTGCCCTCGTTCGTCACGAGGCAGATCGAGCCGGTCCGGCTGACGCCGAAGTTCGCGCCCGTGATCCCGATGTCGGCGTCGAGAAACACCTGCCGCAGCTGGCGTCGCGCCGCCTGCATGATCGCGTCGAGGTCGGGGGGAACCGGCACGCCCTCGACGCGCGACAGCAGCTCCGCGGCGTCCTCCTTGGTCTTGTCGATCGCCGGCGCGAGGATGTGCACAGGGTGCTCGCCCGCGAGCTGGACGATGTACTCGCCGAGATCGGTCTCGACAGCGCGCACACCTGCCGCTTCGAGGGCGTCGTTGAGCCCGATCTCCTCGCTCAGCATCGACTTCGACTTGGCGGCCAGCTTCGCGCCCGTACGCCGGCAGACGTCGGTCACGTACGCGGTCGCGTCCTCGGCCGTGCGCGCGAAGTGGACGTGACCTCCGCGGGCCTCGAGGGCCTCGGTGAACTGCGCGACGTGCGACTCGAGGTCGTCGACCACGCGCATCCGGGCGTCGTGAGCTCGCTGACGGAGATCGTCGACGTCGGCGACCGCCTGCCAGGCGGCGCTGCGGTTGCCGTACAACCGCGCCGTCGACGAGTCGAGCGCGCCCTGCGTGTGAGCGTCGGCCAGCTTCAGCCGCGCGATCTCCCGGAACCGTCCCGGCGGCTGGGCGAGCTCCGTCATCCTGCGCTCCCGATCCCGCGCGCGAGAGCGGTCGCGAGATGAACCACCGGCACGCCGTCGCCGAGCCGCGCGGCGCGGCCGCGAAGGTGCACGAGGCAGCCGGGATCCGCTGTGACGAGTGCTTCGGCGCCCGACGCCGAGGCACCGTCGAGCTTGTCGTCCGCCATCGCCACCGAGACCTCGGGTTGCCGCACGGAGAACGTTCCGCCGAAGCCGCAGCAAAGATCCGGCCGCGGGAGCCCGACGACTTCGGCTCCCGACCGCTCGAGCAGACGGCGCGGCGGGTCGGCGATCCTGAGCTCGCGCGCCATGTGACACGAATCGTGGTAGGCGACGCGACGTCCGACGTTCGTCTTCCCCGGCTCGGCTCCGTGTGCGTCCAGGAACGCCGACAGCTCCCAGGCGTCGAACGGCTCGCAGCCCACGAGCTCGGGCAGGAACCGCGACACCATGGTCGCGCACGAGCCCGAAGGCATCACGACCGGGGCGGAGCGGGAGAACGCGCGGACGAACGTCCGGGCGACGCGGCGGGAAGCGGCGCGATGACCCGAGTTGAAGGCGGGCTGTCCGCAGCAGACCTGGCCGGCCGGGAACTCGACGTCGAAGCCCGCCCCGCGGAGGAGAGACTCGGCGTCGCGGACGGCGCCCGGAAAGATCAGGTCGCCGAGGCAGGTGGCGAAGAGCTGGACGGTGGGCACGAGCGCAGCATCGCACGCGGCGCGCCCTCGAAGCCGTAGAGTCCGGGCGTGGGGCCGGTGACCGGCAGCTGCCTGTGTGGAGGAGTGCGCTTCGAGGTGACGTCGCCGTTCCGGCGCGCGAGTCACTGCCACTGCTCGCGCTGCCGCAAGCACTCGGGAACCTTCGGTCTCGCCCAGGGCCGCGTCCCGCGCGAAGGGTTCAGGCTTCCCCAAGGGATCGAGCTCGTGCGCGTCTACCGGTCCGAGGACGGGATGGCGAAGGCATTCTGCTCGGCCTGCGGGTCGAGCCTGTTCGGCGGGACGTGGCCGGACGGCCCGGAGGTATCGATCAGGCTCGGCGCGCTCGACGCCGATCCCGGCATCCGGCCGCAGTACCACTCGCACACGGCCTCCGTTGCGCCGTGGGAGACGCTGCCGGACGAGGAACTGCCCCGGTACCCGGAAGCAGCGCCTGCGACGTGACGACGCCACTCGAGCAGGCGCCCGCGTCGCTCGCCGCCGGGCACGAGCTGTGGCTGAAACGCGAGGACGTCCACGAGCTGGGCGCGTTCAAGTGGCGCGCCGCGCTGCCCGTGGTCGAGCATTACCGCGAGCAGCGGGCGTCCACCGTCGTCACCGCGTCGACGGGGAACCACGGCGCCGCGACGAGCTGGGCAGCGGCGCAGGTGGATCTCCGTGCGGTCGTCTTCGCCCCGGTCGGCGCGAGCACGACGAAGCTCGCGCACCTCGAACGCCTCGGCGCCGATGTGCGGCTCGTCGGCGAGGACGTCGACGAGGCGAAGGAGGCCGGCAAGTCGTTCGCCGCGGAGCAGGGGCTGCCGTTCTTCGAGGACGGGGCGGAGCCGCTCCAGTACGACGCGTACGGCGCCATCGGCGAGGAGATCGTCGACCAGCTCGGAGCCTCCCCCGGGGCGGTCGTCGTGCCGACCGGCAACGGAGCGCTCCTGGGCGGGATCGGCCGGGCGCTCGGGCGCGTGTCGCCGTCGACCGTGCGCGTCGGCGTCGTCGCGAAGGACGCGCCGGTGATGGCGCTGTCGTGGGAAGCCCGAAGCGTGGTGACGAGCAACCGGAGCGCGACGATCGCGGACGGCCTCGCGGTGCGCGTCGCGATTCCGTACGCCGTCGAAGCGCTCGACGACGTCGCCGACCGCATGCTGCTTATCTCGGAGCGTGAGATCGCAACCGGCGTCGCCGCGTTCCACCGGGCCGGAATCCGCGCCGAGGCCGCCGCCGGAGCCGGCCTCGCCGGCGTCTCCCAGCTCGACACGGACGGGCCGGTCGTTCTCGTCCTGACCGGGCGGAACATCGACGACGAGCTGCTGCGGCGCTGCGTCGAGGAGCCTCTGTCGTTTCCGGAATGAACGCGGCGATCTACCCGAAGATCGAGCTCCACGTCCACCTCGAGGGCACCGTGCAGCCGGAGACGCTGCTCGAGATCGCACGCCGGAACGGGGTGACCCTGCCCGCCGACACGGCCGACGAGCTGCGGGAGCTCTTTCGGTTCCGCGACCTCGCGCATTTCATCGACGTCTGGCTCCTCGTCACCGCTGCGCTGCAGACGGCGGACGACTTCCGCCGGATCACGGTCGACTACGCGGAGGAGGCGGCGCAGCACGGGGCCGTGTACATCGAGGGCATCTTCGCTCCGACGGTTCCGGCAAGGAACGGCGTGGGGCTGGACGCGTTGTTCGAGGGGTACTGCGACGGCGTGCAGGAGGCGCGGGAGCGGCACGGCGTCGAGCTCAGGCTCACGCCCGACCTGAACCGCACGTCGCCGCCCGAGGAGGCGGCGGACATCGTGCGCCGCGCCGTCGCCGCCCGCGACCGTGGCGTCGTGGCGGTCGGACTCGGCGGCGTCGAGGACGTGGCTCCGCCGGAGCAGTTCGCGGATGCGTTCAGGCTCGCGCGCGAGGGCGGCCTCGGTTCGGTGCCGCACGCCGGCGAGGTGCTCGGTCCGCCCTCGGTCTGGGGCGCACTCGAGGCCCTGCACGCGGACCGGATCCGCCACGGCATCCGCTCGATCGAGGATCCGGCCCTCGTGCGCGAGTTGATCGACCGGGGAACCGTGCTCGACGTGTGCCCGACTGCGAACGTGCTCGTCGGCGCCGTCCCGACCTACGCACAGCACCCGCTGCCGGAGATGGTCGCGGTCGGGCTTCGGTGCTCGCTCTCGACTGACGATCCGGCAATGTTCTCCATCGACCTGTCCGGCGAGTACGCCGAGGCGGCGTCGCGCGGACTGAGCCCGCGGGAGTTCTACGAGGTGGGCGTCGAGGGCGCGCTCTGCGACGAGCCGACCCGCGGCGCGTTGCAGGCGATTGGCGAGGACTTCGACTGGTCCGCGGTGGACACCCTGTCCCGCCGGGACATCTGAGTCCCGGCCTCGTCCGATGGACAGTCCCTCGGACGAGGCGCCGCTGGACACGGACGCTCGAGCCAGGTCCGAGAGACTGTCCCTCGGACATGGCTGCGAGGGCCATGTCTACTGGGCGCCGGACTCCTCGTCGAGCACTGAGACGACGCGCTCGTAGAGCGCATCGGCGCCGGCCGGATCGTCCGCCACCGCCGTCAGGCCCGTCCGCCCGTGCTCCCCAAGCGCGCTCATCATGTGGAACACGACGCCGGTCTGGCGCGACTGGTCGAAGTGCAGCCCATGCCGCACGACGATGTCGAACAGATCGTCCGGCGTGAGCGTCCTGTACGCCGGGCTCTCCACGTGATCCGACGCGACGAAGTGCTTCTCACGGCCGCCCGGCGCCATGAACACGCCCGTCTTCGGGTCGTAGACGCCGTCTGTGAGGAACTGGAGCGTCAGGAACGGGTGCGTTGTCCCGCCCTTGCGGAGGTTCAGCTCGATCGCGTACGGATCCCAGCCGCTGCCGCTCCGCACCACGACGAAGTCGACGGCGAACCGCCCGATGACGCCCTCGCGCGCGAGCCGCTCGCCCACCTTGACCGCCTCCCGTGTGATCGCGGCGGCGTAGGCGGGGTCGGCCGGAAAACGGCAGCCGAGGTACGACTGACCACTCGGACCGCCGAGCACCTGGTCGTGCGTCGACAGCACCTCGAGCTTCCCGAGCGGCGTGACCCGCATCTGCACGCTCGGGCTTCGCACCTCGTCACCCGAGATTCGCTCCTCGACGATCCCCCCTCGCTCGGCCAGGTCTGCCGCGTACGTATCGAACCGGATCGTGTCCGCCTCGAAGCGCATCGCCCGCACGCGCTCCTCGACCCGTCCGCGCTCGTCGACCGAACCAGGCTCGGGCAGGCCCGACAGGTCGACGCTCGCGTTGCCTTCCCCCGACACGCCCTCGTTGAGCTTGACGATCGCGTTCGCGACCTCCGGCCGCACCGACCGGAGCCGCACCAGAGCGTCGACGACCTCGTCGATGCCCGCGAGCCGTTCTTCCCCGCTCGGATGCCGCACGGCCTCGTCCGCGAACAGCTGCCGGCACCCCGTCTTCGTGCCGAAGTCGAAGAAGCGCGGGTCCGCGCCGTACATCGGGATGCCGAGCGCCACTGCCAGATCCCGCTCGAGCTCCGTGGTGTTGAACGGAACGAGATGCGCGCGGTCGGGATCGGGGATCAGCTCCCGGATCCGGCTGAGCAGTCGCGGCCGCTCGAGCAGCTTCTCCGAAAGCGGTCGCGTCGAGCCGTCGAGAGGCGTGACGAGGAACAGCCGTCTCCGGGCATGCGAGGGGATGACGCCCGGAAGGAGGTCGAGGTAGTAGTCGACGACGCTCGGGTTCACGGCCATCGACGTCACGTAGACGAGCCGCGCGCGAGGCTGACGCAGGAGGAGCAGGAGGAACAGGAAGCGCTCCTCGTACGCCTGGAGGACGGAGCTCGGCCAGTCGGTGTCCTCAAGCGTCAGCGACGGCACGACGACGATCGTCTGCTCGTCCTGCGTCATCGCCTGGATCGACTGCCACAACGGCACGAGCTTCCGTTGAAGCTCGTCGAATCGCTCCGACGTCTCGTCGGTGGATTTCAAGCCGCCGGTCACCGCTGCCGATGCTAACGCGGAACCTTGCGCAAGCTTCACCCAGTCTTCACATCAAACCCGCTTCACTGTCGTCAGAACTGGTAATGACCCACCGCCACACCCGCCTCCTCGCCAGCATGCGCCACGCCATGCTCAACCGTGGACTCGTGGCCTTGCTCCTGCCGCTCGGGCTGCTCTTTCTCGCACTCGTCAGCCGCGGCTGAGCCGAGCCTCTCCCGTCCTTGTCTCGGACGGCCACGTCCGAGGGACAGTCCCTCGGACCTGCTCGCCGCAGCCGTTGCCGCACGGGACATGCCGCGGGTGGGATCCGGTCAGGGAAGGCGCGGCGCCCAGAACGCCGATAGGAGCCCGGCGCCGAGGAGAAGTGCCGCGGCGAGCAGCACCCACTCGTTCGTGATCTCGTTCTTCCCGGGCTTGCGGCCGAGGCGCGAGCCGAGATGCGTGTACGCGTCGTTCAGCGTCTTGGCGTTCTGCGCATCCGTGAACTTCCCGCCGGTCATCGCGGCGATCGCGTGCAACGTCGCCGGATCGGGCGGAACCGGGATCGAGCCGCCGAACCCGCCGCCGTAAGGCCCGAAGTTGCTCCCGAGCTGGAGCGTCCCGTTCGGCGTGCCGAGCGCGACCGTGTAGACCGGGATGCCCGCCGCCTTCGCCTGCGCAGCGCCTTCGAGCGGTTGGAGCGCGCCGCGCGTCTGGTGCCCGTCCGAGAGGAAGATGATCGACACCGGCGACTGCGAGCCCTTCGGATGGAACGCGGTCGGGTAGTAGGCGATCGTCTGGTTGCCGCTCGAGTTCGTCGGGCCGACGGCCGATTGCGCGACCTCGACGGCGAGCGCTAGCGCGTCGCCGATCGCGGTTCCGCCGTTGCCCGTGAAGTCGCCGAGTGTCTCGTCGGCCTGCAGCACGAGATTGTGGTCGGTCGTCGGGGGCGCCGCGATGTTCGCGTCGCCCGAGAAGGCGATCAGCGCCACGCGCAGGTTCTTGGGCGCGTGCTGGAGGAAGATGCGAACCGCCTTCTGCGCCGCGCCGAGCCGCGTGGGCTTGACGTCGGTCGAGTGCATCGAGCCGGAGACGTCGACGACGAGGATGACCGTCGCCTCCTGCGACGCGACGAGCGTCGACTCCTCCGGCCGGGCGACCGCGACGCACAGCGCGCCGAGCGCGAGCAGGAAGACGAGCGGCGCCACGTACCGTCGCCAGGACCGCCGCGTCTGCGCGACGCTCGCGAGCAGCTCGAGGTTGGTGAACGTGACCGCGTATTTCGCCTTGCGCCGCTGGACGAGCAGGTAGACGACGATCAAAGCCGGGATGACGAGGAGGCTGAGCAGGAACAGCGGCTGCTGGAAGGTCACGCGCCGCCTCCGCAGGTCAGGTCGATCTGGACAACCGCGGACGAGACCCCGGCGGCGGTCTTCACGGTCAAGGTGGCCGCATTCCCGTGTATCCGCTGGCTCGCCGCGACACCCGAGACGAGCGAGGCGGCCGGCGGCTTGGCCGTGTAGAAGCCGAGCGCGTGCGTCGCAGAGACGAGCGTCTCACCGGCGGCGCAGCTCTTCGTCACCCGCTTCGTCCCCGGCACGAGCCGGACGAGTGTGACGCGACGGGCGTCGGGATGTCCCGGCGGGACGACGTTCGCGTGCGCGACCGTCGGGATGCGTCCGCCGCCGCCCGAGGCCGGCAGGCAGCCGATGTGAGGACGGAAGGTCGCACCCACAGGCAGCGTATGCGCGGAGGTCGCGACGAAGAGCGCCGTCCGGCTGGTCGTGATCCCCGGGTTCACCGGCGCGCCGATCAGTCCCTGGAAGCTGACGTCGATCGCCTTGTCGGTCAGCTCCGCGTCGAGCCCTCCGACGATGTAGTTCTTCGGGCACGAGAGCTCGTACTCGACGCGGGGCCTCGGGGTCGTCTCGCCCCGCGGCACGACGACCCACGGACCGGCGATATGGACGCAGACCTGCAGGCCACGGCACTCGTTCGTCGCGCCCGCAGGCGCCGCGAACGCCGCCAGCGCAGCCGCGCCGGACGCGAGGGCGACGGCGAGAAGCCTCACACCATCCTCCGGAACCAGAACATGGACATCCCCCCGCCGAGGAGCAAGAGCAGCGCCGCGCTTCCGGCGAACACGTCCGTGATCTCCCGGTCCTCGGACTTGTGGCCCAGGAGCGAGCCGAGCTGCGTGTAGACCTCCTTGAGGCGCGAGTCGTCGGCGACCGTGAAGGACTGGCCGCCGCTTCCCTTCGCGATCTGCTGCAGCGTCTGGGGGCTGGGCGGGACGTGGATCGTCACCTTGTACCCGCCGGTGAGCGTCTGGTTGACGACCCCGTTCGGGCTGCCGATCACGATCGTGTAGACCGGCATGTGCGCCTTCTTCGCCAGCGCCGCGGCGGCCTGCGGGGTCGTCTTGCCGCCGTCGCGCGACCCGTCGGAGATCATCAGCATCGCGGTCGGCGGCACCTTCCCGTCAGACGTGCGCTGCTTCTGCGAGATCTTGACGCCGAGCGCGACCGCGTCGCCGATCGCCGTCCCTTCACCCGGCCGCAGCTCCTTCAGCGCCTCCGTGACGAGGGTGCGGTCGGCAGTCGGAGGGAGCGCGATCCGCGCCTGGCTCGCGAAGGACACGATGCCGATGCGGAACTTCGCCGGCACCTTCTTGACGAAGTCGCTCGCGGCCAGCAGCGCCGCGGTCAGCCGCGTCGGCTTCACGTCCGTCGCCTTCATCGACCGCGACGTGTCGATCGCCAGCATGACCGTCGCCTCCTGGCGCGGCACGGTGATCGTCGCGTGCGGCCGCGCGACCCCGAAGATCATCGCGATCAGGCCGACGAGCAGCACGACGAGCGGAATCCAGCGGAGGCGGCCCGGCGCGCGGTCGACGACGGCCGGGATCAGCGCCGGGTTCGCGAACGCCTCGGCCTGCCTGCGCCGCCTGCGCTCGAGCAGGGCGTAGAGACCGACGACCGCGGGGATCCCGAGCAGCAAGAGGAGCCAGATCGGGGACTGGAAGCTCAGTGCCGGCCCTTCTTCAGGAACAGGGCCAGCGCGCGAAGCCAGTCGCCCTGCGTCGAGAGGACCGTGTGGCGGATCCCGAGCGAGGCCAGCGTCCGGCGCAGGCCGGTGCGCTCCTCGGCCGCGGCGGCGGCGAAACGCGCGCGAAGCTTCGAGTCGCGCGTGTCGACGCGAAGCTGGCGGCCGGTCTCGGGGTCGACGAGCCAGAGGTCGCCCGCGTTCGGAAGCTCCTGCTCGCGCGGATCGCGGACCTCCACGGCCAGGACGTCGTGCCGGCCGGCGAGCTCGAGCAGGGGCTTGCGCCAGTCGAACGGCCCACGGAAGTCGGAGACGATCACGACGAGCGCGCGCTGGCGGGCGAGCGAGCTGGTCCGGCGGGCCGCCTCGCCGAGCGAAGTGGCGCCGACGCGGCCGGGGTCGACGTCGTGCTCGCGCCGGATCGCGCCGAGCAACCCGATCAGCCCCACGCGTCCCTGGCGCGGCGGCAGGGACTGCGGCTCGCTGTCCCCGAAGGTGACGACGCCGAGGCGGTTGCCACGCCTGCTCGCAACGTGCCCGATCGCGAGCGCGGCGCCCTCGGCGACGTCAGCCTTCCGGCGGTCGGCGGTTCCGAAGCGCATCGACGGCGAGGTGTCGAGCATGAGCCAGGTGACGAGGACGCGCTCGGCCAGCTGAACGCGCACGTGCGGCTCGCCCGTGCGCGCGGTGACGTTCCACTCGATCTGCCGCACGTCGTCGCCAGGCACGTAGGCGCGCACCTGGGCCAGCTCGGTGCCCTGGCCCAGCACGGCCGAGCGGTAGTCGCCGGCGAGCATGGCTTCGACGCGGCGGCCGATCGTGATGTCGAGCGCACGCAGCAGCTGCTCGGGCATCGGCCCCGGGCCGGGGGCTCCGGGGACGGGCGCCCGTGTGAGCGCGAGCGTGCTCACGCCGCGGGCGTACTCGCGCGGGCGAGGTCGACCTGCGGCACGGGAACCGCCGCGAGCACGGCGTCCAGGATCTTCTCGGCGTCCATCTCCTCGGCCAGTGCCTGGTACGTGAGCACGAGCCTGTGCCGGAACGCGTCGCGGGCGAGTGCCTGGACGTCGTCGGCGACGACGTAGTCGCGGCCACGGATCAGCGCCAGGGCGCGGGCGGCCTGGACGACGGAGATCGGCCCTCGAGGGCTCGCGCCGAAGGCGATGTAGTCGGACAGCTCGACGAGGCCGTACCGGGCAGGCGTGCGCGTCGCGGTCGCCAGCTCCACGGCATAGCTGATCAGCGCCGGGTCGACGTAGATCGCCGTGGTCGCGCGCTGGAGGTCGCGCAGCTCGTCCAGGGTCAGCACCTGGCGCAGCTCGGGATGCGGAACGAGCTGGCGCTGCACGATCGTCAGCTCTTCGTCGTGCGACGGGTAGCCGATCACGATCTTGAGCAGGAAGCGGTCGATCTGCGCCTCGGGCAGCGGGTACGTGCCTTCGGACTCGATCGGGTTCTGGGTAGCCATGACGAGGAACGGGTCGGGGACCGGGTGCGTGTCATGGCCGATCGTGACCTGATGCTCCTGCATGACTTCGAGCAGCGCCGACTGCACCTTGGCCGGGGCGCGGTTGATCTCGTCCGCGAGCAGGAAGTTGCAGAAGACCGGGCCGAGCTCGGTGTCGAACTTCGCGTCGCCCGCGCGGTAGATGCGCGTGCCGACGAGGTCGGACGGGACGAGGTCGGGCGTGAACTGGACGCGCGCGAACGAGCCGCCGAGGACGCCGGCCGCGGTCTTGATCGTCAGCGTCTTCGCGAGTCCCGGGACACCTTCGATCAGGAGGTGCCCCTGGGCGAGCAGGCACACGAGCACCCGCTCGAGCATCGCGTCCTGGCCTGCGATCACCCGCCTGATCTCGAACAGGGTCTGTTCGAGGCGCTCCTTCGCCTCCTCCGGAGAGGGAGGCGGAGCGTCGTTCGCCTGCGTCGTCACGTCAGCGCTCCTTCCGTTCTGGGCCGAAGGTAATACGGAAGCAGATCGGGATAAGTTTGCGCTAAGAGACCCCTGTGGGTTCCGGCCCTGTCCGCCGCGGCCCAGTCCGAGGGACTGTCCCTCGGACATTGCCCTGCCAGACGCGTCTGCTCGGGCCCGGTCCGAGGGACTGTCCCTCGGACGTGGCCGACGGAGCCACGTCTGTTCGGTCAGCCGAGGAGCGACTTCAGCTTGGCCTGGACTTCGGCCTGGATGCGCAGCTCTTCGTGCTCGCGGCGGAGTGCTTCCTCGCGCTGACGGCGGAGCTCGGGCTCGATCTCGTCGGCCCAGAGACGGTTCGCCTCGGCGACTCGAGCCTTGACCGCGTTCACGTGCTCCTCGAGGGTCGACGCCTGGATCGGCCCGAGGTGGAGACCGCGCCCCTCGTCGAGGAGCGGCTCGGAGAGATGCTCGGGCCAGATCATGCGCGTGTCGCGAAACGCCTGAAGCCAGTGCTCGTTCGGCCATTTCCCGACGAACGGGACGAGGAAGCTGACCTCCTGTCCGATCACCTCGATCTGAGTCGCCGGCCCGAGCGCGACCTCGTCCGGCCGCGCCGGCGATGCCTGCTCGTCGACGACCCTGAGGTCGGGCAGCGTGCCGTCATGGGCGTGGCGCATCCGCTCCGACAGCAGGCCGCCGCCGAGCAGGGCGCTGACGCGTTCCTCGTCGCGACCGCTCACATCTGGTGAATCGACGGCACAGCTCCCCGCTCGTTCACCCGTTCGAGGGAGCGGCCGTCAGCTCGAAGCGGCCTTGAGCGCGTCGAGCCGCGCGGAGGCGATCTTCGACGCCGTCGTCGCGTCGTGCGACCACTGCGGCCAGGACTGCGACAGCTTGCCCTTCAGGTCGCAGCCGATCGAGCACGCGAGCTTCACACCCTTCGAGCCGGAGCTGAACAGCCCGTGCGCTCCGAGGATCGACCACACCTTCGCCGCTCCGAACCGCTTGCGGACGGCGCTGAAGATCTCCCAGTCCTCGAGCCCCGACCGGATTCTGGTCGAGCCGGGCGCTCGCGATCGGCGTGCCGTTCCCCGGGTAGATGAGCACGCTTGCGCCCCCGCTGCCGATGTCCTGGTCGAGCGGGTTGCCCTTGCCGCTGTACGTCGTCAGCCCCTGGCCGTAGAGGATCCCGTCGAGCCCCTCGAGCGCCGTCCAGAGCACGAACATGCGCGGGTCGTAGACCGGCTCAGTCGCGTTGAACGACGGGAAGCCGGAGAACGAGTACGTGTACCCGAGGATCTTCGCCCCGTGCGATCGGGCCTTGTCGATCTGCGCGACCACTGCGCGCTCGCGATTGCCGTGCTTCTCCTGTCCCGGCGACGTGTAGGTGCCGTAGTACCGCCAGTCGACGATCGACCAGATGTCGACGTTGTCCGTGCCCTTGCCGTCGTAGAGGCGGCTCGTCGCCGCATCCGGCGTGGCAGTCACGACCATCTTCGCGCCCGGGAAGCACTTGTGGAGCGCCGTCGCCTGGCTCGCGAGCAGGCTCGTGTGCGAGTCGCCCGGCTCGTCGTAGGGGAAGATGTAGGGAACGGCGCCACCTTGCAGGAACCCGTGCAGCGTCCAGAACTGCTTGACCGTCCCGAGGTAGCCGCACCATTTCGCAGGGTCGGTCGGACTGAGCCGGGCGACGTAGGACGCGGCGCTCGCCCGGTTGTTCGAGATCGGGATCCAGAGGTCGGAGAACTGGCCTGCCTGGAGCTGCTGGACCATCATCCCGGACGAGTCCTTGAAGTAGGCCGCGTTCGACACGTACCCGGCCGCCGACGGGTTGCCGTAGCCCCACGACGTCGGCGACAGGCGGTACGCGGACAGGAACGCGAAGAACGACGCGTTCTGCGCGCGGAACTGCTGGTCGGTCTTCAGGCCGAACAGCTCGGCCGACTTGTTGAGGTACGACTGCGGCCCGACGTTGAAGACCGTCAGCGGGCTCCCGTTCGGGTCGCCGGCCCTCGGCAGCGTGAACTTGAAGACGACGATCGTCAGCGGCACGATCACGGGCTTCGTGTCGACCGTGACCGTCGCACTGCTCTTGTAGGTGCCGGGATTCGTCCCGTAGGGGACGTCGACCTCGAGTGACAGCGGCTGGTTCGGCTGCTCGACGGGCCGGACCGAGCCGTCCCAGGGAATCAGCGCGTCAGGTACGAGCGACGTGCCGAACCGGACGAAGTGCCGGAAGCGCGGCAGGGCTGCGATCGGCCCGAGCGCCTTCGTATCGACCGTCAGGCCGACCTGCTTTGCGCCGGAGACGACGATCTGCGCGGTGTCCGCTCCGCCCACCGGCTCGTTGAAGGTCAGCGACTTCGCGGAGCCCGACGGAAGCTTCCCCGTGGCCGGGATCGGCTGCGCGGACGGGTACGTGACGACCGACGGAGCGGGAGCTCCCAGGTGAGCGGTTGCAGCGCCGGCGGCTGAAAGCGAGGCCACGACGACCAACGCGAAGGCCATGCGGCGGAACACGATGCAAGCCTAGCTGCGACCGAACCGCGGTCAGGCGACGACCTGGATCTCCTGGAACTCGACGACGCCGAACCAGTCGAGGCTCTCGTCCCGCATGATCACGTAGGCGGCAGCCGCCTCCTTGCGCACGGAGCGGGCGTCGTGTTCGAAGCCCATACGCGTGGAGATTCGGGACAGCCTCTCCGCAGCCCTCCGGAAGCGTTCGGAGTGCAGACCGAACTGTCTCAGCTCGCGATACCCGCTGAGGCTGGCTGCGAGCGCAGGCAGCGAGATCGCGAGGAAGACCAGCGTCCTCCTGGACGGCGGATCGCCGAACGTGTGCAGCAACGCGGCGACGAAGGTCGCAAGGAAGAGAGCGTTGATCGCCAGCGACAGCACGTGGTGGTAATGGTCGAGAGTCGCGCTTCGCTTCCTGTGATAGTCGATCTGGTCGGCGACCCAGGCCTGGTCGAAGAACGCCGCCAGGACGTCGGCTTCGGTCTCACCGGGCTGCGGCCCGCCGAGGGTCGGTGGCCGACCGGCCCAGATCTCGCTGAAGGCGCGCTGGACCCAGGACGCGCCCGCCTCCGTGGCGAGCCCGCCCTCGTCCGCGTCGTTCACCGGTTCGGCATCACGGATCGCCGCGATGAACGGCGCCGATCGGAGGTTCTCGGCCAGCGACCGGTAGGTGATCCAGCGCAGGTGATGATGCCACTTCCTCGCGGCCCACACGAACGCGATCACCAGCACCATGAGCGCCACCTCGATGACGATCAGAAACTGCTGCTCGGGGAGATACACCTGCTGCGCCGCCGCCATCGTCACGGCTGCGCCCGCGAACGCGAAGACGAGGAAGGCGAGCCGGGTGTAGATCCACTGGTAGAGACCGGCCAGGATGTCGGCCCGGACGAAGTACGGCAGGCTCCATTCGGCGAACGACCGATATCCGGCCACCTCCGGTGCGGTCCCCAGGTACCCGCGCTGCGTGACGATCGAGGCCGCGATCCGTCGTGCCGCGACCCGTTCGCGGTTGAAGGTGTCGAGGTGTTCGAACTGCTCCTGCAGGCGCTCGAGCCCGGTTCGCTCGTGGCGCCTCCCGAAACGCAGGTCGACGGCGTCGAGGATCCGGTAGCCAAGACCGGCGCGGGTCCCGGCCGGGAGAGGCGGGCAGCTCAACTCGTGCGGCGCCTGGCTTCCGATGACGAACACAGGCACCTGCAACGCTCTCGCGTACTCGACGATGTCCGCCGTGCCTCCGGTGCCTCGGGACGGAAGGCCGTCCCAGACCGCGATCAGGACGTCGACGTGGTCGACCAGCCGGAGGCCGCCGCTCAGGTAGGCCTCGGGACGCGCCTCGACTCCGTCCGGCGGGTAGACCTGCGACGCTTGCTTCAGAAGCCGGTCGAACTCCTGCCTGGACTCGGCGGTCTCGAAGTCGGTCTTGAAATCGTCCTTGGGCAGAGGCAGGACGACCTCGAGCTTTGCGCCTTCTCGTTCGAGCACGACGGCGGCCACGAGGCGGTCGGCGCCCTCCGCCAGCGCCGAGACGACGGTGTAGCGGACTGGCGTCTCCGTCGACCGCGGGAAGACGTCGCGCTCGATCGTCTCGAGCACGTTTCGCACCTGTTCCGCGACAGCGGTGCGATCCGTCAGCGTGCGGTGGCCGGTGACGCCGATGCGAACGCGGAAGGGCAGCTGCGGACCCGGCGCACGAGGGGACGACAGGAGCTCGAGCAGAACGGGGATCTGCCGCACGGCGCCGAGGTTGCTCCAACGCTTCTTGAGCGACTTGCCGATGGACATGCGCGGCCGATTCTCGGAGCCGCCCGGACGGGAGTCAAGCGGCTCAGCCGGCAGGGGGCAGGGCGGCACGGGGCGACGCGAGCAGGATGAAGTACTCGGACTCGTCGAGAGCTGTCTGGATCGTGGGCCAGAGAGCAGGGTTCGCGGACAGGTCGATCCGGTCGCGAAAAATCCGTCAAGCTCAGAGGTACTTGTTCCGCTGCATCCAGCGGAAGGCGAAGAACCCCCAGATCGGCGGCAGGTAGAACGTCGAGAGGCGGTACAGGAGCACGGTGATGACCGCGGACTCCTGCGACATGCCGGCCGAGGTCAGCCCGACCATGAGGCCGAACTCGCAGACGCCGATCCCGCCGGGCACCGGGATGAAGCTGGAGAGCAGCGACACGCTCTCGTTGATCAGCACGAGCTCCGCGAAGTTGATGTGGTAGCCGACCGAGCGTGCGAACATCCCGAGCGCGGCCGAGAAGAGCAGCTCGCTCGCGATGTTCCCGAGGATCAGCAGGCGCAGCTTGTTCGACGAGCGCAAGGCGGTGAGCGAGGTCTTGACCTCCGGCCACCACTCTTTGACACGCTTGACGACCGGGCGCCGCACGCGGTCGACGAACACGAACACGAGCACGACTGCGGCGATCAGACCGACGAGGATCCAGAGGAGCTTCCAGGAGGTGCTGTCCGAGGAGGGCGCGCTCAGGTTCAGGTCGATGCTCGAGGTCCCGAACAGCAGCAGGACGATGATGATCAGCGCCTGGATGATGTTGCCGACGAACGAGTCGATCGCACCGGACGTGACCGCCATCACGCCGGGAAGGCCGTTGCACTGGAAGAAGCGGACGTTGACGGCCATGCGGGCGATGCTCGACGGCATCGCCAGGTTGAGGTAGCAGGTGGCCAGCTCCTTCATGTAGACGGGGCCGAACGGGAGCCGGGCGGCGACGGAGCCGAGCGTCGCGACCGCCTGGGTGAGCCGCGGTAGCTGCGCGACGACGAAGCCGGCGATGATCCAGCCCCACGCGGCGTTCTGGAGCTGCTTGCGGACGACTTCCCAGTCGACGTTCCCGAACGCGGCGACCACCGCAGACGCCGCGAAGAGCAGCAGCCCCGCCTGGATGATCGTCCACCAGGTCATCCTGCGGAGCTTCACCAGCTCGGGCTCGTCCGCGCCGACCGCAGCGGCGAGCTGCTTGCGGAGGTCGTCGACCTTGATGCCGGCCGCCTTCACGTCCTTCCGCAGCGGCGTCGCGAGCGCCGCCGACTGCAGGTACGGCAGGAGCGCAGCGGTCCCGTCCTTGCCCAGCGCCGACACGGTCGCCGCCGTCGCACGCTCGGTTCCCGCCACGGCCGCGGTCGCCGCGAGCAGCTGCACGCGGTCCGTCTGGAGCTGGTTGACCGTCGGCGCCGCCGTCGCCGCTCCGAAGTCGAGCAGCCAGACGTCCTTGCCGGAGACGGCAACCGTGGCCGAGTCGAGCTGGGTGTGCGCGATGCCCGCGTGGCCGAGCCGGGCGAGCACGTCCCACGCGGTCTGGAGCAGCGCGTCGTCCACCTCGCCGGCCGGCATCTCGGCGAGCGGCTTTGCTGCGCCGCGGAGCACGAGCAGCGCGTCGCCGTCCTCGGTCTCGCCGGCGGTCACGACCTCGCGGCTGCCGACCCCCGCCCGCGCGGCGAGCAGCGTCATCAGCGCCTCGTGCTCGACAGCCTGGAGCCGGCTCAGCCCCACCTCGCCGCCGCCGTCCCGGTACCAGACCATGCGCGAGAACTTCGCGATCAGTGCGCTGTCGTAGGCGTCACGCCCGTAGACCTTGACGAGCAGCTCGTCGCCGGAGTCGTCGCGCGCCCGGAAGCGCACCACGCCCGCAACCTGGCGGTCGGCCGCGCCGAGCTGCTGCGCCGAGACGCCCAGCTCGGCGAGCGCCGCGGACACGTTCTCGAGACCGGGTCGGCCCGCCGAGGTGCCGAGGACGAGACGAATCGCGGCTGCGGCGGTCAGAGCGGCGAGAAACCCGGCGATGTTGCCGCCCGGCGTCGAGAAGTCCGTGAGCATGCCGCCAAGGACACCCAGGACGACGATCCACCAGCCCGTCGTCCGCAGCGGCTTGGTCAGGTGCGGCGCCATGACCAGGATCACCGCTCCCGTCTCGGCGATGCGCAGCGCCGGGAAGGGCGGCGAACCCGATGCACCCTCGATCGCCGTCCCGATCGAAGGCCAGTGGCCGAGGGCGAACTTCGCGCAGAACAGCGCCACGACCGTTCCGAGCACGAGTGCCCCGACCGCCTCGATCGCGATCCCGCGGCGCCGCGCCACCAGCGCGGCGACGACGAGCAGGATCGACCAGAGCCAGAGCAGGTCGTAGAAGAAGCCCCAGACGGGATCGAGCCAGCCGGGCGTGCTGGCGAGGAAGGATTCGAACGAGCTCTCGAACTGCGAGGGCGGATACGCGGCGACGAGCAGCCAGAGGCCCAGCAGCCCGACGACAAGGAGCAGGACGTCGGTCGCCCGCCGCGTACGCGGCTGGTTCGGCGGAGCCGCGAAGACGCGGAACCGGGCGCTGAGAGCTTTCGCCCGGGCGGTCACGGGGGAGGCGCCGGCAGCCGGGACTGCGTCCGCGCCTCCGCTCACGTCGCGCCGCTGGCCGGACTGGCTGCGCTTGCCGGGAACTCGCGAACGGTCTGTCTCCGGAAGACCTCGACCCCGAAGAGCAGCAGTGCAGCGAGGATGAGCGCCGGGATCCACTGCGTCTGCGCGCGGGTCGGCGCCCAGAGGAGGAGCAGGAGATAGAGCACGCCGACGACGGTGTAGACCAGCCAGACGTGGTCGCGGAACGCCGGGGCGAGCATCCTCCGCACCCGGACAGCGAGGCCGGTCGGGCCGGCGAGGATCGCGCCCACAATCACGAACAGGCCATAGCCGATCGACGCCCAGGCGAGGTCGGACAGCAGGCTCGTCGCGAGCAGCCAGATGTGGTTCCCGGCCGTGTGGTCGCCGCCTCCGGTCGCGAGCGTGTCGATGACCATGTTCCCGGCGATCCGGCGGA
This sequence comes from uncultured Actinomycetes bacterium, assembly GCA_963776735.1. Taxonomy (GTDB): domain Bacteria; phylum Actinomycetota; class Thermoleophilia; order Gaiellales; family Gaiellaceae; genus PALSA-612. The sequence continues at coordinate 253,532 of CAVZNV010000021.1, read as the reverse complement.
CGAGCAGCAGCAGGATCCCGACGATGACCATCGCCACGCCGACGTTCCGGAGCGTCGCGCGCCGGAACCCGCGTGCGAGGAAGATCGCGATCGCGTAGAGCCCGAACACGGCAATTGCGAGTAGGACGCTGAGCGAGTTGATCGTCTTCGCGCCCGTCTGGATCGCGTCGAGCTGGCTCTGCTTCATGAGCTCGATCTTCCCCGCGTTCGGCGGCAGCTTCCCTTTGACCTTGTTCAGGACCCCGTACTGCTCCGCGAGCTGGTCGAGGATCGGTCTCACGTCGAGGTAGACGACGCCGTTGGTCGACGCGAGAGCGTGCGACTTGCCGTTGACGAGGCGCATGAACGCCGCGTGCGCCTGAGTCACGGCCGTGACGAAGAGCTTCTGGACGCGCGGGCGCTCGAGCAGCGTGTTCGCCGACTGCACGGCGAGCTGTTCGAGCGCGCCGGCGAGCGGAGCGGCGAGCGGCTGGAGCTGCGCCGGAAGCTTCTCGCTCAGAGTCTTCGCGACGTTCTCATTGTCGTAGAGCTGGTCGACGAGGTAGACAGAAAGCTTGGCCCGGACGGCGTCGTCCTGGACGATGCCCGTGGCGAGATTCGAGACCGCGTTCGTGTCGAGCGCCTGCCGCTTGGCCCAGATCGTCAGCGACGTCGCGAGGCCGAGGATCGTCGCGACGACGACCAGGACCCAGACGGTGATCCGCCGCCAGCGCGGCGCTTTCCGTCCCTCTCCGTCTCCGTTGCTCGCCATCTCGTCTCCTCTCCGGATGCCTCGCGCGAGTATCTCGCACTGCGCGGCGACCGGTGCTCATCCCGTTTGGATGAGGGGCCGCTCATGCCCTCCCTCACGTGCCTTGCTTCGCAGCCTCCTTCTTCTCCTGCTTCTTGCGGCGCCGCTCCTCCTTCATCTCCCCGGCTTTCTGCTTCGCCTGCACGTACGAGTCTCCGACGAGCGCCTTGCCGCCCGTCCAGCCGAACACGAGCACGACGAGGACCAGGGCGAAGAGGACGTTCCAGGCCGTCGTGATCAGCTGCTGCGAGGTCGAGTAGGCCACGGCCTGGTCCTGGGGAACGCCGCAGCACGTCTTGAGGGCGAGCGCGTTCGTCGCCTGCGTGACCCCGATGCCGCCCGGGGTGAACGACGTCATGCTCGCGAGCGACCCGGAGCCCGAAACCCACATGATCGAGTTGAAGGTGACCGGGATCGAGAACGCGGCGAGGAAGATCCCCGTCACGATCAGCTTGGAGCACCAGGCCAGGAAGGAGGGCAGGAACACCCACTGCATGTACTTCTTCGGCTGCGACAGGATCACGCCGCCCTGCTTCGCCTGCTCCCAGAGCTTCTTCAGCTGTCGCCAGAAGGCTCGGGCCAGGATGACGAGCCCGACGGCGACCCCGCCGATGATCGCGACGAACAGGAACGGGTGCGCCGTGAGGTTGCTGAAGTTGAGGTTGAACGAGTTCGGGACCGAGAGGAACATGTAGAGGAACACGAACGTCCCGGCGAGCGTGAAGAAGATCTTCTGGACGAGGTAGGCGGCGATCGACCCGGCCAGCGTCGCCGAGGGGATGATCGCGACGAACATGACCAGCGTCACGAAGGTGCCGATGTTCGCCGGCAGGAACCCGTTCATCGCCACGCCGACCGCGTAGGCGGTCAGGATCGGCGTGAACGCGACTTCGCCCGGGTAGGCGACGCGCAGGATCCCGTAGTACGAGAGACCCGCGAGCACCGTGTAGCCGAGCTGGAAGACGAGCGCCGCGACGAGGTAGCCCTTCGGGATCGCCTTCATCTGATCCCAGAGGCTCGACAGCCAGCCGCTGACGTCGACTCCGATCAGCTGGAGGACGAGCACGAAGAGCCCCAGGCCCCCGATCCACAGCGCGACCCTGATCATGCGCTGCCGGCGGGTCCTGGTGTGCGGCACCTTCGGGATCAGCGAGCTGCCGCCCGGGGCGCTCGACACTGCGATCCCTTCCGCGTCGCTCAAGGACAACTCCCGCCGAACATCGTGGTGCGGACCCTCGGCCGGGATTCTGACACGGCTCCGTGCCGATCATTGTCCGGGCGTCGGCGTAACGTCTGTGCGGATGGCGCGCAAGAGCTTCATCGAGCGACGCATGTCGCGATTCCTGCGCGAGCCTCCCTCTGTCAGGGGTGCGGCAGGGACGATCGTCGTCGCGACCGCCGGGGTCGTGGTTCTCGGCGGCATTCTCATGCGCCTGATCGACCGCGCGGAGTACTCGAACATCTGGGTCGGGATGTGGTGGGCGATGCAGACCGTGACCACGGTCGGGTACGGCGACGTCACCCCCCAACACGTCTCGGGGCGGATCGTCGCGGCGGCCGTCATGCTCGAAGGCATCGCTTTCATCGCCATCGTCACGGCCGCAATCACGTCCACGTTCGTTGCGCGCGCGACGGCCGAGCACCGGAGGGTCGAGGCGCTGGACGAGGAAAGCGACATGGACCGGATGGAGGCGAGATTCGACGAGATCGACCGCAAGCTCGACCGTCTCGACGCGGCGCTACGCGGATCCGGGGAGAATTGATCGTGTGCGGCGGGCTCTCACTCTCACGGCGCTAGCGGCCGTCGCGTTCGGCGCCACCGCCGTCGGCGCAACGGCGGATTCCCCGTCGCCCGAGCAGCAGCTCGCCGACCGGTACGCGCCGATCGTCGCGCTCAAGAAGCAGGAGCAGCAATGCGACTCGCACGGCGAGCCGTACCGGCCTGTCCCCGCGACCGTCGTGCTCGGCCGTGCGGACGTCAAGCTCGAGGACGCACACGGCCGGACGATCAAGGTCGCCCCGACCGCCTCCGACCTCTGGGGCCGAGGCCCCGACACCTATCTCGACTTCCCGGGCTCGCCGCTCAACCCCGGCTGCAGCTACGAGGAGTGGGCCCGCGCGATCAGCGCCGGACAGCCGACGACCGCGTACGCGCACGTCGTCACGCAGCCGGGCAAGCCGGGGAAGCTCGCCCTCCAGTACTGGCTCTACTACGTCTTCAACGACTGGAACAACAAGCACGAGGGCGACTGGGAGATGGTCCAGATCATGTTCGACGCGTCCTCGGCGTCGGAGGCCTTGACGCGGACGCCCACCGAGGTCGGATACTCCCAGCACGACGGCGCCGAGAGGGCGGAGTGGAACAGCAGCAAGCTCGAGAAACGCGGCACGCACCCGATCGTCTACCCCGCCCGCGGCTCGCACGCGAACTTCTTCACGCCCTCGCTCTGGCTCGGGCACAGCGCGCAGGAGGGCTTCGGATGCGACGACACGCGCGGCCCGTCGAACCTCGAGCAGACGCACGCGGTGCTGATGCCGGACGGCCCGGTGGCGAAGGACTCACCGTTCGCCTGGCTCGCCTACACGGGCCGGTGGGGCCAGAAGGAGAGCGGCCCGAACAACGGTCCCGACGGTCCCAACACGAAGCAGCAGTGGACGCAGCCGGTGACCTGGGCCGACGAGAAGTGGCGCTCGGGCAGCACCGCCGTGCCCGGACAGAGCTCGTTCGGGACGAGCACGACCGACTTCTTCTGCGGTGCCGTCGCGGCCGGCTCGATGGTCTACATCCGCTTCCTGCGCACCCCGTGGGCCGTGCTCGCCTTCTTCGGCGCGCTCGCACTGCTCGCGGCCTGGGCGGTCAAGCGGACGCGGTGGTCGCCGCTCGTCACCGAGCCGGTCGACCAGCCTCGCACCGGCGGCCAGATCTACCGCACGGCGCGGCTGATCTACGCACGCCACCCGCGCATGTTCCTCGGCATCGGGCTCGCGTTCATCCCGTTCGGCATCGTCGCTGCGCTGATCCAGGAGGCGATCTTCCACTTCACGGGCGCCGGGACGTTCGTGACCGAGGCGCAGACGGATCCGGTGATCGGCGGCGTGGTCGGACTGCTCTTCGGACAGCTCTCGACGATCGCTGCCAGCATCCTCGTCACCGGCGTCGTCGCCCTCGCGCTGGAGCACATCGACGACGACGGCCGCCCGAACGCCTTGCGTGCGTATCGCGCGATCGTCCCGCACCTCTGGTCGCTCGCGTGGGCGTGGCTGCGCGTGATCGTCGTCACCGTGCTGCTGTCGCTGACCGTCGTCGGCATCCCGTTCGCCGTCTTCTGGCTCGTGCGCAAGACCGTGCTGACGCAGGCGTGCGTGATCGAGCACCTGTCGGCGACGAACGCCCTCCGGCGCAGCTCCCAGCTCGTCGGCCGGCACATGCTGCGCGTGCTCGTCATCGCCGGGCTCGTCAACGTCACCGTCTACCTGACCGGACCGGTGGTCGGGCTTGCGTTCATGTTCCTCACGTCGAGGTCGCTCGACTTCGTGAATGCGATCAGCTCGCTCGTGTACGTGGTCGTGATGCCGTTCGCCGGCATCGCGATCGCGCTGCTCTTCTACGACCTGCGCCGCCGTCAGGCAGGCGAGCTGCCCGTGTTCGTCACTGCTCCGGCTGCCCCCACACTCCCCGCTCCCACAGCGTCGCATTGAGCACCGCGGCCCCGACGATCAGCCGGCTGAAGAAAAAGAGTCCGAGGAGCAGCACCGCAGCGGTGCCGAGTGCGCCGTAGGTTCCCTGCTTGGCCAACGCGTAGGGGGCGATCAGGTACTTGGCGACTGCAGAGATCACCTCGGTACCGAGTCCGAACAGGAGCGCGCCCGGCACGAGCGCCTTCCACGGCGCCGTCCGGTGCGGCAACCGCGTCGTGACGTAGAGCCAGATCGCGGCGTACGGCAGCAGCAGCAGGATCGTCACGATCACTCCGACGAACCCGTCCGTGTGCCGGCCGGCCAGGCTCGCGAGCGCATAGGCCGCCAGGAGCAACAGCACTGCGCCGAGGAACTCGAGCGTGGTCGACAGCTTCGGCTTCGGGACCGCCGAGCGGAGGTCGCGCCAGACCAGCCGGTGCGCCCCGATCAGCACCCGCAGGACGCTGCGCGTGACGAAGATCAGGATCGGGATCCCGATCGCGAGCGCGTAGTACCGGTTCGAGCTCTTCGCCGCGCCGGCGATCGAGCTCGTGACGAGGCCGAGCAGCCCCAGGTCGCCGGCCGCCTTCTCGGGCGACTCCGAGGCGGCGTCCGCCGCGATGCCGAGCCCGGCGACGGCGACGAGCCCGAGCGGCAGCAGCCAGATGAACAGCCGGTACGCGAGCGCGCCGGCGATGATCCCGCCCGCGACCTCGGCGTCGCGGTCGGCCATGTCGAAGACCGCGTCCACCGATTCGTGGCGCCCCCGCTGGTGCTCCGCGGTCTGCTTGCTCTGCTCCTGCATCGCAGCCGACCACGCCTTGAGGCGCCGCAGCCTCGACGCCGACTCGTCCGGCGGCGTCGTCTGCTGGACAGGTTCCATCAGCCCTCCCACCGATCGTAGCCTGCTTTCGGCCTATGAAGCATGTACGGTCGCCCGTGTGACGGCCGCCGAACACCGGGTCGAGGACGAGCTCGTCCAGAAGGAGCTCGAGCACGTCGAGAAGAAGAAGCGCACCGGCAAGACGCGGATCATCGGCGGCGTCGCGTCGGTTGTCATCATCGGCGTCACCTTCGCGTACCTGCTGCCGAAGATCGCCGACTACGGGCAGGTGTGGGACGTCGTCACGACGCTGTCCTGGGAGTGGGTCGTCGGACTGATCGCGTTGACGGCGATCAACCTGCTCTCGAACGCGCCGCCGTGGATGGCGGCCCTGCCGGGCCTCGGGTTCCTGCATGCGCTGCGCGTGACGTCGGCGTCGTCGGCCCTCTCGCTCGTTGCGCCCGGCGGCACGGCGGTCGCGATGGCGACGCAGTTCGGGATGCTGAAGACGTGGGGCTTCAGCGGCAGGCCGGTCGGGCTCGCTGTCGCGCTGACGAACGTCTGGGGCCAGCTGATCACGTACGGCTTCCCGATCCTCGGAGTCGCGGCGCTCACCGCCGAGGGCGGACGAAACTCGACGCTCGACTGGGTGGCGTTGATCGGGCTCGCCGTCTTCGTGGCCATCGTGTCGGCCTTCGCGGTCGGCCTCTCGAGTCCGAGGCTCGCGAGGCGCGTCGGCGACCTCGCGGCGCGCGTAGTCAACTGGCTCAAGCATCTGATCCGCAAGCGTCCCGTCCGCTGGTCGGGCGACGAGTTCGTCCAGTTCCGCGCCGAGGCGATCGTCCTGCTCCGCCGGCGCTGGCACGTCCTGACTGCCACCATGCTCGCGAGCCAGATCGCCGTGTTCCTCGTCCTCGTCGGGACGCTCCGCGCCACGGGTGTCCATTCGAGCGAGGTGAGCGTCGTCGAGGCGTTCGCCGCGTGGTCACTGATCCGCGCGCTGGGCTCGATCCCGATCACGCCCGGCGGCTTCGGCGTCGAGGAGCTGGCGTTGACCGGCGCGCTCGTCGGCTTCGGCGCCAGCAACCCGCAGGCAGTCGCGGCCACGCTGATCTACCGCTTCCTGACGGTCGTTCCGACGCTCGTCATCGGTCTGGCGGCCGCCGCGACCTACCGGGTCGGGAAACCGAAGACGGCCGCGGCCGCAGCGGGTTAGCCTGGGCGCGTGAGCACGGACCAGTCCGCAGTCGAGGGCGCGGAGATCTTCGAGGCGCCCGCGCTGCTCAAGATCCTGTGGGCCGACCCTCAGAACATGGCCGAGCACCTCGCGCTCTGGTCGCTCAAGTACTTCGGGCCCCGCGCGGGCACGGCAGTCGACAAGCTGCGCGCGGAGCATCCGGACGCGCCGGTCGAGGACATGGAGCGGCAGGTCGTCGAGCACCAGACGCGCGTCTGCATCGCAGAGGGCGCATTCGTCGGCGGGCCGTTCATCGTGCTGATCCCGATCGCCTTCTGCGCCGCCCTGCTCGCCCAGGCACAGATGGCGTTCGAGCTCGCCGCCGTCAACGGCTACAGCCCGACCGACGAGATGCGCGCCGCCGACTTGCTGGTCGTCCAGGGCGCCTACGACTCGACGGACGAGGCAGGCGCGGCGCTCGAGAAGGTCACGCAGGAGCCTGCCGAGCACAAGCGCCTGCCTGCGGGCACGCGCTGGAACATGATCAAGCGCATGGCCTACCTGCTCGGCGTCATCGGCTCGGACGATCCCGACCAGAGCCGCTTCCACGGCGCGTTCAACGTCGGCGTGCTCGTCCTGACGTTCCTGGTCGGGCTGATCCTGCCGCTCGTCTGGGTGCCGTATATGGCGATCTCGATGCGCCGCAGCGCGCTGCGGATGGGAAAGAAGGCGACGGCCTTCTACAACGACCGCCGCAGTGAGGAGGCAGGCGTGACGGTGATCCGGGCCACGCCCGCGGTGAGCGTCGGGCTCTCCGCCGGCCTGATCCGCATGGTCGTGCTGATCGTGATCCCGATCGTCGTCGCCGCCGTCGCGCTCCTGACCGGAACCCGGATCGGCACCGGCAAGTGGCTGACGGCGTTCTTCGCCCTGCTGGTCTTCTCGGCGCTCCTGACGTGCGCCTGGCTGGGCTACCGCTGGGTCCGCTACCGCCGGGCGGCACGGGCAGCGGCCGGGGACGCCTCACCGGCGGCTGCGTAGGCCCGCGCCTCCTCGAGCACCGGGCGGTCTACGCGGACGGCTGCGAGCACAGCCGGGTCGAAGTCCGCGAGCGCCAGCCCCTCGTCCGCCGGCCCTGCGTCGGCCAGCACGTCGCCGTTCGGGTCCCAGATCGCGCTGTGACCGCAGACTCGGCGGCCGTCGGCCTCGCCGACGTGATTGGAGAGGGCAACGTACATCGTGTTCTCGCGGGCACGGGCCGGGTGCACGACCGACCGTTCCGTGTGCGACACCGGACAGAGGTAGCCGTGCGCGCCCGCAAGCGCGGCCGCCCGCGCGTGCTCGGGGAAGGTGCCGTCGTAGCAGATGCCGATCGCGAACCTCCAGCCGTCCACGTCGACGGCGCACGCGTTCGTGCCCGGCCGGAAGAGGTCGCGCTCGCTGCGGTCGAGGTGCTGCTTGTCGTAACGCGCGGCCAGGTCGCCCGCGGCGTCGACCACGAGCGCGGAGATCGTCCGGCCGTTCTCGTCGCGGACGGACGCGCCGACGACAGCGACCGCCCGCGCTTCGCGGCAAGCCTCGCGAACCGGGTCGAGCCGCGCGTCGTCCGGCTGTAGGTCACACCGCTCCGGCGTACGCCGCAGCAGTCCGAGGTCGTAGCAGCAGAGGAAGAGCTCGGCGAAGACGACGACGCCGGCGCCGCGCTCGGCTGCCTGTCGGACGAGCCGCGCGGCCGTCGCCGCGTTCCGGTCGATCTCACCGGGCTCGGCCACGGCCTGCGCGGCTGCGACCCGAAGAACCTTCGTCGACCCCATCCCCGCAGTCTGACGCGAATACGCTTCCCCGACGATGCTGCTCGCCATCGACGCGCTCACCCTCGCCGGGGTCGTCGCCGGATTCCTGCTCTGGCTGGGGCTGATGGAGGCGGTGCGGCGCCGGCCGTTCCGGGAGGACGAGGTGACGGGACGGGTCGAACCGGAGGGCCTCTGCCCGGCGTCGAAGTCGGTGCCGGACCCGGCGACCCTCGTGCAGGGAACTGCCGCCTGTCCTGTCTGCGGCGGGCGCTTCCAGATCGATGACCCGGGCCTCCTGCCCGAGCACATGCCTGCGTCGTAGAGTCCCGCCGTGCGGGTTCTCGTCACCGGAGCGGCCGGCATGGTGGGCGGGAAGCTCGTCGAGCGGCTCTCCCGCGACGGCGTGATCGGCGGCGAGCCCGTCTCGCAGCTGACGCTCGTCGACATCGTCGAGCCGAGGCCCGTCGAGGCGCCGTTCCCGGTCGAGCGGCGCGTCGCGGACATCGCCGCGGTCGGACCCGAGCTCGTCGCCGGGCGGCCCGACGTGGTCTTCCACCTCGCGGCGGTCGTATCCGGCCACGCGGAGGCGGACCCCGACACCGGGTATCGCGTCAACGTCGAGGGAACGCGGACGCTCCTCGACGCGGCCCGCGTCGCTTCGCACCGCCCGCGCGTCGTCTTCAGCTCGTCGATCGCGGTCTTCGGACCGCCGTTCCCGGACGTGATCGGCGACGATCAGACGCCGACGCCGCGGACGAGCTACGGCACGCAGAAGGCGATCGGCGAACTCCTGCTCTCGGACGCCACGCGCCGCGGTGCGGTCGACGGCATCGCGCTCCGGCTGCCGACGATCTGCGTCCGCCCGGGCCGGCCCAACCGAGCCGCGTCGAGCTTCTTCTCGAGCATCGTCTGCGAACCGTTGAACGGGCGGGAAGCCGTGCTACCGGTGCCCGTGACGACGCGGCACTGGTTTGCGTCGCCGCGCTCGGCCGTCGGCTTCTTCCTCCACGCGGCGACGCTGGACACGTCGCTGCTGGGCGACGAGCGCTGCCTGACGATGCCGGGCGTGTCCGCGACGGTGGCGGACGAGATCGAGGCGCTGCGTCATGCCGGAGGCGACGACGCCGTCGCGCTGATCCGCCACGAGCCGGACGAGACGATCGCGCGTATCGTCGCCGGCTGGCCTCGCGCCTTCGACGCACGGCGCGCGCTCGAGCTCGGCTTCCACGCGGAGCGTGATTTCACCGAGATCGTCGACGTCTACGTCGAGGACGAGCTGAAGCAGGCGGTCGCGTGAAGACGGCGCTCGTCACCGGCGGCGGGACCGGGATCGGCCGTGCCGTGGCGGTCGCACTCGCCGAAGCGGGCTTCACGGTCGTCGTCACGGGCCGGCGACGCAAGCCGCTCGAGGAGACGACGGCCGCGGCGGGCAACGGGGCGCTCGCGCTCGTCTGCGACGTCCGCGACCCGGCCTCGGTCGCGAGCATGTTCACCAAGATCGACCAGCGCTTCGGCCGCCTCGACCTGCTCTTCAACAACGCCGGCGTGAACGCGCCCGCGGTGCCCATGGACGAACTCGACCCCGATCAGTGGAATGCAGTCGTCGACACGAACCTGACCGGCGCCTTCCTCTGCACGCGCGAGGCGTTCGGGTTGATGAAGCGCCAGACGCCCCGCGGCGGGCGGATCGTCAACAACGGCTCGATCTCGGCGCACGTCCCGCGTCCGAACTCGGCCCCGTACACCGCTGCCAAGCACGGGATCACCGGCCTCACGCGCGCGACGATGCTGGACGGCCGCGCCTTCGACATCTGCTGCGGGCAGATCGATATCGGCAATGCAGCCACCGAGCTGACCGAGCCGATGCGGACGGGCGGCGTCCTCCAGGCGGGCGGGGCGAAGGCACTCGAGCCGACGATCGACGTCTCGCACGTTGCGGCGGCGGTGGTCTACATGGCGAACCTGCCGCTCGACGCGAACGTACCGTTCGTGACGGTGATGGCGACGCAGATGCCGTACGCCGGCCGCGCCTGACACCACCTCTCAACCAGCCCGCCACGTAGATGCAACCCCTGCGCCCGGGTGAGTCGGCGACACTCGAACGGCGGCCGTCGCGAGTGCGCGGCCGCCTCGAACAAGCCCAGCGACCAGGGAGGATTGATGTTGCGCAAACGCGTGTGGTTTGCCGTGCTCGCGGTGATCATCACCGCCGGCGCCCTCGCAGCCTCGGCCACGGCCGACAAGAACGGCACGGCCACTCCGATCAAGCACCTGGTGGTGATCTTCCAGGAGAACGTCTCCTTGGATCACTACTTCGGCACGTATCCGAACGCGGCGAACACCGACGGTCAGCCGTTCCTGGCGCCCGCCGGAACGCCCGCCGTCGACGGACTGAAGCCGGCGACGGACACGTCGATCCCGCCGAGCCTCCGGCACTCGACCGACCTGACGGCGAACAACCCGAACAGCTCGCTGCCGGCGCGGCTCGACAGCTCGGCACTCGGCCTGCCCGGCAGTCCGGGTGGCCAGCTCACCTGCGACCAGGACCACAACTACAGCGACGAGCAGCAGGCGTTCGACGGCGGGCTTATGAACGAGTTCGTCCAGAGCGTCGGCGGCACGAGCAATCCGCCTCCCGGCGTCGCCTGCCACGCCGCGGCCGTCATGGACTACTACGACGGCAACACCGTCACGGGCATGTGGAACTACGCCAAGCGCTTCGCGATGAGCGACAACTCCTTCAGCCCGACGTTCGGGCCGTCGGCACCGGGCGCCGTCAACCTCGTCTCCGGGAACACGGGCAACGTCGACACGGCGCACGAAGCGAACAGCCCGTCGATCGCCACGCAGGCGGCGCCGAACGCGGATCTGACCCCGGACGGCAGCGTCGGCGGTTACTCGCTGACGAGTGACGCTCAGCCGTACTGGGACGACTGCTCGACCCGTGACGCCGTCGCCCTGAAGGGGACGAACATCGGCGACGAGCTCAACTCGGCCGGCCTCTCCTGGGGCTGGTTCCAGGGCGGCTTCCAGCCCACGACGACCTTCGCCGTAGCGGCGCCGGCCACGAGCCATCCCACCCAGCCGACCTCGCAGTTCATCCCGGACGAGTTCTCCGGGAGCTTCACCGGCAAGGTCGTCCCGGCACATGCATCGAACCAGGCGCTCTGCGACGCGGTGCATCCGATCGGCGTCGCCCTCGGCTACAGCGGCGCGGAGAACTACAAGGACGACTACATCCCGCACCACGAGCCCTTTCAGTACTACGCCTCGACTGCGAACCCGCACCACCTGACGGTGCCGGCTGACGGCTCGGGCAACGACACGCTCGCCGGGCTCCAGGAGATCGGAACCGACACCCAGCACTACGTCTCAGGCGCACCGCAGTTCGACACGCCGAACCACAACTACGACACGAGCGACTTCGACCAGCTGCTCGCGGCGATCAACGCCGGAAAGCTTCCCGCCACCGCACTTCCGGCGGTCAGCTTCCTCAAGGCGCCGGGATACGAGGACGGCCACGCCCAGTACTCCGATCCCGCGGACGAGCAGCAGTTCGTCGACCGTGAGATCAACTCGCTCGAGGCCGGGCCCGACTGGCCGAGCACCGCCGTGGTCGTCGCCTACGACGACTCGGACGGCTGGTACGACCACGTCTACAGCGGCGTCACGAACCCGTCGGCGTCGGTTGCGGACAACCTGACGAACACCGTTCTCCCCAAGGGGAACGGGACGTCCGGGCAGTGTGGCACCGAGACCCCGTCGTTCCAGCCGCTGGCGGGCGAGCAGGGCCGCTGCGGCTTCGGGCCGCGCCAGCCGTTCCTCGTCATCTCGCCGTGTGCGGCGAGCGACACGGTCGACCACAACATCAGCGACCTGGCGTCCGTGCCGAACTTCATCGAGTACAACTGGCACCTGTCGGGGATTCCCGGCTCGTTCGACCAGGCGCTCGCAGCGACCGACAAGAGCGAGCACGTGGCGTTCGACCTCGCCGGCTTGTTCGACCTCAAGTGCAAGACCGACGCGGTGCCGCTCGACCCGGCCACGGGCCAGGTCGACTACCGGGGCGCCAACCTCTCTGGCAAGAACATGCAGACCACGGACCTGTCCGGGGCGGAGATGAACAACGCCAACCTGAACGGTGCCAACCTGCAGCACGCGTTCCTGCCGAACGCGGTGCTGACCGGCGCCGCGATCAGAGGAACGAACATGCAGGACGCGGATCTCGCGGGCGCGTCGCTCGCGGGTGCCGACCTGCGCGGCTCGAACCTCCAGCACGCCGACTTCACGAACGCGAACCTCGCCGGCGCGAACCTTGCCGGCGCCAACGTCCAGCAGGCGACCTGGTCGAACACGACCTGCCCCGACGGCACGAACAGCAACGCCGACGGCGGCACCTGCAAGGGCCACATCTAGGCAGCGGAACGCCCGGGGCCTCTCGCGGGAGGCCCCGGGCTCTCGCTCAGCCGGTCACATCGGGAACGGTCACGGTCGTCACGCAGGTCTTCGCGTTCCCGGCCTTGTTCGTGATCGCGTACGTGAACGTGTAGACGTGTCCCTTGCCGTCGTTCGGGAAGTGCGTCGCCTGCAGCTTCCGCTCGTGCTCTGTGCGCCGATCACCCAGCCGCTCGACTCACTGGCGATGTCACCCTCGTTCGTCGTCAGGCTCTGCAGGATCGTGCTGCCGGCGCCGGAGATCGCGTCGTAGGGCGATTCTATTTCTGCGGAGAGCGCGCCTCCCACTTCGCGTGGTGCTTTCGAGCCCAGTCGGCGCGCACGCTGCCGAGCGTCATCCCCCGCAGCGCGTGTCGCGTCGTCGGGTGGATCAGTGACAGATAGAGGTGCCCGGCGACGATCACGAGCGACAGGTACATCAGCGTGTCGTGAAGGAAGACCGTGCCTGCGAGGCGGAAGCGCGTGTCCTGCTCTCCGTACCAGAGCAGCAAGCCCGAGACGAAGAAGAGCACTGCGAACGCCGCAGTCAGGATCGCATTCACCTTCTGCCCGGCGTTGAAGCGGCCCTGCGGCGCGTGCGTGTCCCCCGTCAGAAAGCGGCGGTCGTCGCGGTCGAACAGGTCGATCTCGCGCACGGTGCCGGCGAGGGCGCGGCGGTTGCCGAGCAGCGAGACGAGCAGGATCGCGCCGGCCCACGAGATTCCCGTCCAGAAGTGGATGTCCTTGATCAGCGGGCGGCGCGCGACCGCCTCGGACAGCGACGGCAGGTAGAGCACGAGCCCGGAGCCGAGCAGGACGAAGAAGGCGCTCGCGTGGATCCAGTGCAGAAGCCGCTCGGTGAGCGTGAAGCGGCGCACATAGACGGGCTGCGCGACGCTAGTAGCCATTCGACCTCCCGACCCACGCGTCGACGTCGTAGCCTCGCTGCTCCCAGTAGCCGGCGCCGGGCTTGGCGACCGCCTCGATCCGCTCGACCCACTTCACGTTCTTGTAGCCGTACATCTCGGGAATGACCACGCGCACCGGCGCTCCGTGCTCCTGCGGCAGCGGCTTGCCGTCCATCTCGTAGGCGAGCATCACGTCGCGGAGCCCGACCTCGCGGAGGTCGAGGTAGTCGTCGTACGGCTTCTCGGCCGAGATGAAGTGCAGCGCCGTCGCCTGGCGGCGAACGCCCGCGGCAGCGAGCAGGTCGTGGAAGCGCACGCCGCCCCAGTGCACGTTGTCGACGATCCAGCCGGTGACGCAATGGAAGGTCGACACCTGCTCGGACTTCGGCAGCGCGAGCAGCTGCGCGTAGGTGAGGCTCAACGGCCGGCGGACGAGCCCGCCGATCTCGAGCCGCCATGTCGCCGGATCGAACGTCGGCATCGAGTCGGCAACCGTGTAGATCCGCCAGCCGCTCGACGGGATGATCCTCGTCAGGCCGGTCGCGTCCGAGACCGGGTTCGTGATCCTGCTCGTGACGCGTGAGATTCTGGTTGCCGTAGAAGAGCGTGGCGACTCCGCCGCCGACGACGGCCAGGAAGCCGGCCCGGCCGAGCCGCCGCGCTCCGATGTTCTCCCGCGGTCGCTCCACTACATGTGCGCCATGCCGGCGAAGAGCTTGCCGCGGAGCTCTCCCGGGTGCGCCTTGGTATCGACGAACACCCAGTACGCCCCGGGCTTCGTCTGCAGGTGCTCGACCACCATCGGGTCGGCCTTCGTGCAGCCCTTGGCCGTGTACGACTTGCCCAGCTTGAGCACGACCACCTTGCTCGTCCCGGTGTGGATCGAGGTGGCGGTCACGTTCTTCGTCGTGGGCAGCTCGAACGTCCAGCAGACCTGGTTCGTCTTCGACTTCACCTGCAGGTTGACGATGCCCTTCTCGCCCATCCCGGCCAGGTGCGCCCCGAGCACCGGGTGCATCGTCGCCGCCGTCGCCGCCGACGCGGCGAACGCCGCCGCCAGCCCGGCGAGCAGCCCAACTCTCTTCAACCGCACGTTGCCTCCTTGATCGACTTCCCTCGACCGTAGGCCGCGCGTGCCCGCACCACCATTACGAAACGGTGACGTAAGCGAGATTTAAGGATTGGAAGCGGGCGGCGGGTCGCCGGGGCCGCCCGTTCCGACCCGTTAGGGAATGAAGATGCTGAAGCCCGTGTCCGTCAGGGTTGTCGTCTGCGTGTTCCAACCCGACACCAGGACGCTCGGCCCTCCGACACCACACGCCCCCGGGTAGGAGTTCATCGCGTCGAACGTGCCGACCACGCCGGTTGCCGTGACCACTGCCGCGACCGTCGATGGATCGATGTGGTTGAGGTGGACGCAGTAGACGCCGGTAGCCGGATGCGACACGGAGGTCACGTTCGCCCCGTGAGTGATCGTTCCGTCCGATTGCACGATCGCCCAGGCACGCGCTGCTGGAGGAGGAGCAGCCTTGCGTGAGGCCGGAATGGCGGCCTGGACTGCGGACGCCACTCCGAAGGCGGCCGCGCCGACGGTCAAGGCGATGAGAAAGCGACGCATGTGTGACCCCTTTCTTGACGGTGGGAGTGCCTGCTCGAGCGATTCTCGGGCTCAGACATGACGGCCGTCAACGCCCCGGGATGTAACCAACCTTTAAGACCTCCCTCGTGCGCGTGAGACGACAATGAGCCGATGAGCACCGTCCTCGTCGTCGACGACGAGCCGATCGTGCGCGAAGTCGTCGTCCGTTACCTCGAGCAGGAGGGCTACCGGACGCTGCAGGCCGGAGACGGCGACACAGCCCGCGAACTGCTCGAACGCGAGGAGCCCAACCTCGTCGTCCTCGACCTGATGCTGCCGGGCACCGACGGTCTCGCCCTCTGCCGTTGGATCCGCGGCCGCTCACAGCTGCCGGTGATCATGGTCACGGCTTTAGGGGAGGAGAGCGACCGCCTGACCGGCCTCGAGTTCGGGGCGGACGACTACCTGACGAAACCCTTCTCGCCCAAGGAACTGGTCGCGCGGGTCAGGGCTGTGCTCCGGCGCTCGCAGAACGGCACTCCGAAGGCGGAGCGGATCGAGATCGCCGACCTCGCGATCGACGGCACCCGCCGCGAGGTGACGCGCCGCGGCGAGCCGCTCGCCCTGACGGCACTCGAGTTCGACCTGCTCTGGTTCCTCGCCGGGCACCCGAACCGCGTCTTCACCCGTCGCGAGTTGATGGACAACGTCTGGGGTTACAGCTCAGCGCTCGACACGGGCACGGTCACCGTCCACGTCCGCCGGCTGCGCGCGAAGGTCGAGGACGATCCCTCGCATCCCCGGCATCTCGAGACGGTCTGGGGCAGCGGCTACCGGTTCACGCCGTGACCGAGGTCGCCGTCGTCCTGGCGCTCGCGACGCTGGCAGCCGGCGTGGTGCTCGCGTTCGCGCTCCGGCTGCTGCCGACCGTGCGCCTTCAGCTCGTCGGGCTGGCGCTCCTCGCCGTGGTGCTCCCGCTCGGCGGCGTGCTCGCCTCCGGCTGGGTGATGTTCCACATGCACGACGACGCGAAGATCCTCGCGGTCTCGAGCGCGGCTGCGCTGTCCGCGGTCGTCGGCGCCCTCCTGCTCGCACGCTGGATCGTGAAGCCGCTCGAGAGCCTCCGGTCGGCGTCCGCGCGCCTCGCGGCCGGCGATCTCGCCGTCCGCGCGTCGGAGCAAGGGCCTGAGGAGCTGGCCGGGGTCGGCACCGACTTCAACTCCATGGCGGAGTCGATCGAGCGGCTCTTCGAGGCGAGGCGCGAGCTGGTCGCGTGGGCAAGCCACGATCTGCGCACGCCGCTCGCCTCGATGCAGGCGATGCTGGAGGCGATCGACGACGGTCTTGCCGAACCCGACGAGTACGTGCCCGCCCTGCGCGAGCGCGTCGCCGTCCTCTCCGGCCTCGTCGACGACCTGTTCGAGCTCGCGCGGATCGACGCCGGCGTCCTGACACTCCAGCTGCAGGCGACGTCGCTCGAAGGCGTCGTCGACTCGTGCGTCCGGGGGCTACGCGCCGAGGCGTCGGCGAAAGGAATCAGCCTCGAGACGCGGATCGAGCCGGCCGCGCCGCAGGTGCGCTGTGCCCCGGAGAAGATCGAGCGCGTGCTCTACAACCTGCTCACGAACGCGCTCCGCCATACGCCGGCCGACGGCTCGGTGGCCGTCGTCGTCCACCCGGACGGCAATCAGGTCGCGGTGGCGGTCGAGGACACCGGCGAGGGTGTCGACGCCGAGACCGCCGAGCGGATGTTCGAGCGATTCTGGCGCGGCGAGTCGTCGCGGACGACGAACGGCTCGGGCCTCGGCCTCGCCATCGCGCGCAGTCTCGTCGAGGCCCAGGGCGGACGGATCTGGACGGAGAACCGCCCGCAGGGTGGTGCGAGGGTCGTGTTCACGCTGCCGGCGATCTGACGCCCGGTCGGCCCCAGAAACCGGTAGCCGACGTACACCTCGTCGATCACGCGCCCCCGCCTGTGCTCCGGACGTGACGCCTGTAACGCCATTCTCCAGGCCCGGGACTGCAGCTAGGTGATCGCAACGCTGCTCGGGAAGATGCTCGCCCCGACGCCGGCCTGGGCCTCACTCCCCGCGCTGCTCGTCCGGCTCGTTTCGGGCGTGATCTTCGTGGGCTTCGGCCTGTCGAAGTTCTCACACCACGCACGCGAGGCGCGCGCGTTCGCCCGCTACGGCCTGCCCGACCCGGGAGTGTTCGTGTACGCGACGGGAGCGCTCGAGCTCACGCTCGGCGCCGCGCTTCTGCTCGGCCTGCTCACCCGCCCTGTCGCGCTCGGCCTCGCGGGGAACATGGTCGGCGCGATCGCCACCGGCGGACGCGTCGACGGAGGGTTCGTGAATCTCGTCCTGGCGCCGATGTTGCTGGTGGCGATGTTCTTCCTCCTCTACGCCGGTGCCGGACGCTGGTCGATCGACGGCCGCATTCGCGGCTCTGCGCCGTGGCTTCGGCCCGCACTCGGATGAGGTTCGGCCCGCAGATCTGCGGCGACCTCGATGCCGCCGCGAGCCGGGAGTGGCTCGTCGCGGACGGGCTCGGCGGCTTCGCGATGGGCACCGTGCCGGGGCTCCGGACGCGCCGCTACCACGGCCTCCAGGTCGTGGCGACGAAGCCGCCCGGTGGGCGGATGCTCGGATTGGCTGCGCTCGACCCGGTGCTCGTCGTCGGCGACGCACATGTGCGGCTCGCGGTTCACGAGTGGACGAGCGGCGCCGTCGATCCGTCCGGCAACGTCTTGCTCGCGAGCTTCGACCTCGAATACGGCGTGCCACGCTGGCGCTGGCAGGTCGGTGAGGTCGTGTTCGAGCGGGAGGTCGCGGCGATGCACGGCCGGCCGGCCGTGGCCGTCACACATCGCCTGGTACGCGCGCCCGGTCCCATCCGTGTCGAGCTCTCCGCGCTCGCGACCTGGCGGGACGCGGACGGCGAGCGGCTCGCCAATGGCGCTCCAGCCGTCGAAGCAGTGGCGGACGGCTTCGTCTTCGAACGCGCCTACCGCGTCGCCGGTCCGGGCTTCACGCCGGCAGGCGAGTGGTATCGCGGCGTCCGCTACCGGGAGGAGGCCGCGCGCGGACTGAACGACCGCGAGGATCTCTGGTTCGCCGGCACGTTCTCGGCCGAGCTCGAGCCGGGCGAGACGCTGATGGTGTCGTCGTGGAGCGACGGCGGCTCGGCGCCGCCGGGCGACGCGGTCGAGCAGGCGCGGGCCCGCTCGCGAGAGCTGGTCGCGCACGCGCGCGCCGAGGATGAGATCGACACCGCGCTCGTCCTGGCGGCGGACCAGATGGTGGTGGCCGGCCCGACGATCGTCGCCGGCTACCCGTGGTTCGGCGACTGGTCGCGCGACACGATGACGTCGTACGAGGGGCTCCTGCTCGAGACCGGCCGGGCCGGGGAAGGCCGCGGACTCCTCGTACGCAGCGCGGCCGAGCTCAGCGAGGGCATGCTCGCGAACACGCTCGACAGCGGGATGCCCGGGTACAACACGGTCGACGGCACGCTCTGGTTCCTGCACGCCGTCGGCCGGCACGTCGAGCGCACCGGCGACGGCGACCTCGCGGCAGAGCTCCTGCCCGCGCTGATCAGCATCATCGACGCATACGTCGCGGGCACGCGCTACGGGATCCATGTCGACCCGGCGGACGGCCTCGTCACCCAGGGCGCGGACGGGGTCGCGCTGACCTGGATGGACGCGCGCGTCGACGGCGTCCCGGTCACGCAGCGCTCCGGCAAGCCGGTGGAGGTGAACGCGCTCTGGATCAACGGGCTGGCGACCGTGGCCGGCCTGCTGGCGCGGACGGGCGGCGACTCGCAGCGATTCGCGGCACTCGAGCAGCAGGCTCGCGCATCCTTTGGCCCGGCGTTCCTGCACGGCGGCCGTTGCGACGACGTCGTCGGCGACACACGCGTGCGGCCGAACCAGCTCCTCGCAGTGTCCCTGCCACACGCGCCGCTCCGCGACGCCTCGATCGTCCACGCCTGCGCCCCGCTGCTCACACCTCTCGGGCTGCGCAGCCTCGACCCAGCCGATCCCGGCTACCTCGGACAGCACCGAGGCGGCCCGGCCGAGCGCGACCGCGCGTACCACCAGGGCACGGTCTGGCCGTGGCTCATCGGCCCGTATGTCGAGGCTGCGCTCCGCACTGGCGTCCCAGTCGACGGCGTGCTCGACGGGCTCGAGAGGCACGTCGGCGAGTGGGGACTCGGCTCGGTTTCCGAAACCGCCGACGGCGACCCGCCGCACGGCGCGACCGGCTGCCCGTTCCAGGCCTGGTCGGTCGCCGAGCTGCTCCGCGCCCGCCGGCTCTGTCGCGAGCAGCCGAACCGATCAAACTGAGAGCATGGCCGGAGCCGAGCGACAGCGCCTGCTCGAAGTGCCGAAGGGCCGCTCGCCCTGGCGGCGCTGGGGGCCGTACCTGTCCGAGCGCGCCTGGGGCACCGTCCGCGAGGACTACAGCGCCACCGGCGAGGCGTGGGACTACTTCCCGCACGACCACGCGCGGTCGCGGACGTATCGCTGGAACGAGGACGGCATCGCCGGCATCTGCGACGACCGCCAGAACCTGTGCCTCGCACTCGCGTTCTGGAACGGCCGCGACCCGATCCTGAAGGAGCGGATGTTCGGACTCAGCGGCCCGCAGGGCAACCACGGCGAGGACGTCAAGGAGTACTGGTGGTATCTCGACTCGACGCCCACGCACTCGTGGATGCGCTGGAAGTACATGTACCCGCAGGCCGAGTACCCGTACGACGACCTCGTGTCGACGAACGCCGCGCGGAGCAAGCTCGAACCCGAGTACGAGCTCGTCGACACGGGCGTCTTCGACGGCGGGCGCTACTGGGAGATCACCGCCGAGTACGCGAAGGCCTCGCCGGAGGACATGCTCGTCCGCGTCACGGTCAGGAACGCCGGCCCCGACGCGGCGACGATCGACGTCCTCCCCACGCTCTGGTTTCGCAACACGTGGTCGTGGGGCCGCAATCCCGCGAAGCCGTCGCTCGGTCTCGACGCCCAGACGATCGTCGCCGAGCACGCCAACCTCGGCACCCGCCGGCTCTCGGCGAGCGGCACGCCGGAGCCGCTCTTCTGCGAGAACGAGACGAACATGGAGCGTCTGTTCGGCGTTCCGAACGCGACGCCCTACCCGAAGGACGGGATCAACGACCACGTCGTCTCCGGCGCCGTCACCGTCAACCCCGGGCTGACCGGCACGAAGGCCGCTTTCCACTACCGGCTCGAGGTCGCCGCCGGCGAGAGCGCGAGGATCGAGCTGCGCCTGGCCGATGGTCCCGGCGGCCTCGGCGCCGACTTCGACGAGGTCATGGCCACGCGCAAGGCGGAAGCGGACGAGTACTACGCCGGGCTGACTCCCGCGGGCGCGTCCGAGGACGAGGCGCTCGTGCTCCGGCAGGCGCTGTCCGGGATGCTCTGGACGAAGCAGTTCTACCACTACGACGTCGAGCACTGGCTCGAGGGCGACCCGGCCGGCCCGACGCCGCCCGCCGAGCGCTGGCACGGGCGCAACAGCGACTGGCTGCACCTCAACAACATGGACGTCATCTCGATGCCGGACAAGTGGGAGTACCCGTGGTACGCGGCCTGGGATCTCGCCTTCCACTGCGTCGCGCTCGCCCACGTCGACCCGGAGTTCGCGAAGTCGCAGCTCGTCCTCCTCTGCCGCGAGTGGTACATGCACCCGAACGGACAGCTCCCCGCGTACGAGTGGGCGTTCGGCGACGTCAACCCGCCCGTTCATGCCTGGGCCGCGCTGCGCGTGTACGAGATCGCCGGCGACAGGGACACGGACTTCCTGGAGCGCGTCTTCCACAAGCTGCTCCTCAACTTCACCTGGTGGGTGAACCGCAAGGACTCCGAGGGCAACAACCTGTTCGAGGGCGGCTTCCTCGGGCTCGACAACATCGGCCCGTTCGACCGATCCGCACTCCCGGTCGCCGGCACGCTCGAGCAGTCCGACGCCACCTCCTGGATGGCCATGTACTGCCAGAACCTGCTCGACATCGCGCTCGAGCTGTCGCAGAGCGACGCGACCTACGAGGATCTCGCGACGAAGTTCTTCGAGCACTTCGCCCTGATCGGCTCGGCGCTGAACGACAAGGGCCTGTGGGACGAGCAGGACGGCTTCTACTACGACGTGCTGAGGCTCCCGGACGGCGGCCGCTTCCCGCTCAAGGCGCGGTCGATCGTCGGGTTGATGCCGATGGCGGCCGTGACGACGCTCGGGCCTGGCACGCTCGAGCGGCTCCCCGACTTCGCCACGCGTGTGAAGTGGTTCACGGAACGGCGCTACGAGGCTCAGGCCGTGGTTCAGCACATGAGCGGCGAGGGTCACCACGGCTGGCGGATGCTCTCGATCGTCGACGAGGACCGGCTTCGGCGGCTGCTCGGCGCGATGCTCGACCCGGCCGAGTTCCTCTCCGACCATGGGCTCCGCGCGCTGTCGAAGCGGCACGAGGCCGAGCCGCTCGTCGTCGACATCGACGGCGTGTCCGCAACGCTCGACTACGAGCCTGGCGAGTCTACGAGCGGTTTGTTCGGCGGCAACTCGAACTGGCGTGGCCCGGTGTGGATGCCGATCAACTACCTCTTGCTCGACACGCTGCGCGTCTACCACCGCTTCTTCGGCGACGAGCTGACGGTCGAGTGCCCGACCGGCTCGGGCCGGCAGCTCACGCTCGACTCAGGTCGCGGACGAGCTCTCGACGCGGCTGATCTCCCTGTTCACGAAGGACGCGACCGGCCGCCGGCCCGTCTTCGGCGACTACGAGCTGCTACGCGACGACCCGGCCTGGCGCGACAACGTTCCGTTCCACGAGTACTTCCACGGCGACACGGGCGCCGGCCTCGGCGCATCCCACCAGACCGGCTGGACCGGACTCGTCGCCGACCTGATCCTCAGGCGGAGCCGCTGAGCACCCAGGTAGCCGTCGCCTGCGGCTATTTCACAGACAGGAGATCGACGATGAACACGAGGGGCTCGTGCGGCTTGATCACGCCGCCGGCTCCCCGTGCGCCGTAGGCCATTGCGGACGGGATCGTCAGCTTTCGGCGGCCACCCACTCGCATGCCCTCGACCCCGGCGTCCCAGCCTGGGATGACCTGCCCTTTGCCGAGCTTGAACTCGAACGGTTCGCCCCGGTTCCAGGAGGCGTCGAACTCCTCGCCGGTCGAGAAGGCCACGCCGACGTAGTGGACGGAAACCCTTTTGCCCTTGGTTGCTTCTGCGCCGTCGCCGACGACGATGTCCTCGACGCCGAGGTCGAAGGGAATGTCGCCTTCGGGCTTCTCGATCTTCGGCCGTTCGAGTGGCACCGCTCCTCCTTCGTGGACGTCACTGCCCGTGCACGAAAATGCCCGACTTCGACTGCGACACGCTTGGTCTTGCGACCTTGCGAACCGCTGTCTCCGTCGGGCACGAGCACCCTCTCATCCCGTGGTGCGGAAGTCAAGCGACTCGTGTACGACGCGTGACCGATTGGCGCCGACGCGCTTAGGAGCGCGCGGGTCGTTGACACTTTCGCAACGACCGAATGGAGCTAGGCGGGCTCGAACCGCCGACCTCCTGGGTGCGATCCAGGCGCTCTCCCAGCTGAGCTATAGCCCCGCGGCGATCCAGTGTAGCTAGCCGGCCGGGGCGTTCTCGGCCGGAGGGGTCGCTCCGCCGCGCTTCTCGTCGAGCTTGCCGGCCTTGATCGCGGCGGCCATGTCCTTCGACTCCTCGCGGTAGGCGCTGCCGTCCTCGAACTCGATCACGGGATAGTTCCGCTGGCCGGAGAGCTGCTGCAGGTCGTCGCGCTTGCTCTTGAACAGCGGGCCCTTGACGACCTCGTACTCGATCCCGGCCCCGTCGAGCGCGCTCTGCACCTTCCAGCACGGGTGTCCCTGCACCTTCACCCAGATGTTCGAGCAGCGGTGGAGTTTGATCGCCACGGCCATACGATAACCCGAGTGCGCGCAATTCGCGTCTTCGCCCCGGGCGACCTGAGAGTCGACGAGGTGCCGGTTCCCGAACCGGCAGACGGCGAGGTCGTGCTCGAGGTCGAGGTCGCTCTGACCGGGAGTGCCGAGCGGCGTGCGTTCGCGTTCGGCACAGACTCCCTCGACGGCTCGCCCGCGCCGCTCGGCCGCGAACTCGCGGGCGTCGACACGCGCAACGGCCGGCGCGTCGTTCCCGCCGCATCGGCGCCGTGCGGTCACTGTCCGCCCTGTATCGACGGCCGCGAGGAGCTGTGCCGGCGGCCCGAGCAGCTCGTCGGCGCACTGGCCGAGCGGGTGCTCGTCCCGGCCCGCATCGCCGAGGTCAACCTCCACCCCGTTCCGCGCGGGCTCGATCCTGCCGTCGCCGCACTCGCCGATCCGCTCGCGTGCTGCCTGCACGCGGTCGAGCGAGCGGACGTGCGCCCGAGCAGCCTCGTCGCCGTCCTCGGCTCCGGGCCGGTCGGGCTGATGCTGTGTGCCTGCGTCGCGGACGCGGGCGGCTACGTGGCCGCGGTCGGCGGGCGCCAGTCGCGGCACGCGCTCGCGGCCGCGTTCGGCGCGCGGCCCGCTGACCCGCACGACGCCGACGTCGTGATCGAAGCCGCCGGAACCGCTGAGGCACGCAACGAGGCGCTCGAGCTCGTCCAGCCCGGCGGCACGGTCGTCCTCGTCGGCTCGACGGAACCCGGCGAACCGATCGCCGCCGACGCGGAGCGCATCCGCCGCGAGGAGCTCCAGCTCCGAGGTGCCGCCGGCCATGCGCCGAGGCACTTCCGTGCGGCACTGGCATTCCTCGCCAGCGGTGCCTATCCCTGGGAGCGGCTGATCACGCACGAGGCGGGGCTCGAGCATGTCCCGGCGCTGCTCGCCGACCCTCCGGAGGACTACCTCAAGGCTGCTATCCGGCCGTGACGGAGCGTGTCCTGTCGGTACGCGAGCTGAACCGCGCCCTGCTCGCGCGGCAGCTGCTCCTCGAGCGCGGCCGGCTCAGCCCCGCGAAGGCCGTCGAGCGAGTCGGCCCGCTGCACGCGCAGGGAGTCGAGTCGACCTACGTGAACCTCTGGTCGCGCATCGCCGGGTTTCGGCGCAAGCAGCTCACGCGCGCGCTCGAGCGCGGCATGGTCGTCCGCGGCAGCCTGCTCCGGAACACGCTTCATCTCGTCACCGCCCGCGAGCACCAGCTGTACGTCGACGCGCTCCGGGAGAGCCGGCTCGACTGGCTTGCAGGCGCCTGGAAGCATCGTTACGACGAGCCGACGCTCCGCAGAGCCGAGCAGACGTTGAGGAAGCTGACGGCCGAGCCGAGGCCGTTCGCCGAGCTCGTCGATGCCGTGGGCGACGTCTGGCTCGTGCGGGCGGTCTCCATCCACGCGGGGCTGCTGACCGTTCCGCCCGCCGGCGTGTGGGGCTATCACGGCCCCGCGTCGTACACCGTCTCCGGAGGCGATCCGACCGAACCGGAGCAGGGCATGCGCCACCTCGTCCGCCACTACTTCGCCGCGTTCGGCCCGGCCTCGGTCGAGGACCTCTGCTTCTGGGCGAGCCTGCGCAAGCGCGACGTGCGGCCGACGCTCGACTCGCTCGACCTCCGCCGCTTCCGCGACGAGAAGGGGCGCCCGCTGCTCGACCTGGCACGCGCGCCACTGCCACCCGCGGACACGCGCGCGCCGGCCCGATTCCTCCTCCGCTGGGACAACCTCTACCTCGGCTACGCGTCCGGCGAGCGCGACCGCATCGTCCCGCCCGCGCTGCGGAAGCGCGTCTACACGGTCAACACGGTCATGCCGGCCACGTTCCTCGTTGACGGCTTTACCGCCGGAACGTGGCGCCACGAGCGCGGCCGCGTCGTGCTCGAGCCGTGGCGGCGGTTGACGCGAGCCGAACGAGCGGAACTGGCGCCCGAGGCCGAGCGCCTGGCGGCGTTCCTGGCCTAGAAGAGAGGCCCGCGCTTGCCGGCGACGAGCGTCGACAGCGTCATGCCGCCGTGCTCGCAGACCGGCGTCGGCGGGCTGACCGGCCCGACGAGCGAGCCGCCGCCGGACGGGCTGATCCTGATCTTGTAGGAGACCGGCTCGCAGTTCCCGGGATGGCCCTCGCCCGTGCCGGGGACGTCCGGCGAGAACCGCGCCGTCGCCGCGGCGTACGCGCCAGGTTTCAGCGTCACCTTCACCGCCGTGAGCGCGCCGGGATGGAGCGGCACGGCGTGCGTCGGCAGCGGCTTGCCCGCCTTGCCGAGCAGCCGCAGCCCCGGGATGCCCGAGACGAAGCAGGTCGACTTCGAGGCATTACGGAGCTGGAGCGTGTACAGCTCGTTGCCCGCGCCCAGGCTGTTGGGGACATAGATGAACTTGCCGGTCAGGCTCTTGGCCTTGCAGGCCACGTTGTTCGGATAGGCACCCCGGCCCGTCCCGGCCACCACGGCCGCAACCGCCACGACTGCCACGACCGCGAAAGCCCTGAGACGCATCGCTCTCAGAGTACTCCCCGGAGTGCCTCGAGTCCTGCCTGCAACCGCTCGAGATGCCCGTCGATGCCGTCGAGGTCGCCGCCCATCGTCACGAGCGTGAGATGGGTCGCGCCCAGTCCGATCCACTCCTCGGCCACTGCGACCCAGGCGTCCGGGTCGGGGTCGGCGAGAGAGATGCGCTGGTCGATCCCGAAGCGGCTCCAGTCGCGGCCCGCATCGACCGCCCATTCGCGCAACTGCTCGAGCGTCTCCGCCCAGCCCTTGCCGTCGAGCGGCCGCTGCGGGAAGAGGCCGTCGGCCGACACCGCCGCGCGGCGGAGGGCGCGCTCGGCCGAGCCGCCGATCCAGATCGGGATCGGCCGCTGGACCGGCAGCGGGTTGATGCCGGCCGCCGTGACCTTGTGCCAGCGGCCCTCGAAGTCGAAGACCGGCTCCGTCCAGAAGCGGCGCAGCAGCTCGATCTGCTCCTCGAAGCGCCGGCCGCGGTTCGAGAAGTCCATGCCGAGCGCCTCGTACTCGACGTCGTTCCAGCCGATTCCGAGTCCGAGCCGGAAGCGCCCGCCGGTGAGCAGGTCGATCTCGGTCGCCTGCTTGGCGAGCAGCGCGGTCTGCCGCTGCGGCGCGATCACGACGCCGCTGACGAGCTCGAGCTCGGGCGCGAGTGCGGCCGCATAGCCGAAGAGCACGAGGATCTCGTGGAACTCGTGCTCCGCGCGGTAGGGGCCGAGGAGGTGCGTGTGGACGTCGCGATCGGCGCCGAGCACGTGGTCGTAGGCCATCAGGTGGTGGAAGCCCAGCTCGCGCACGCCCTCGACGAACGCGCGCACCGGCCCGCGGTCGGGGCCGATCTCCGTCTGCGGAAAGATCGCGCCGATGCGGACGGCCACTAGATCCGCTCCACCCGGGAGCCGCCGACGATCGCGTCGCGGCCGTCGGCGAACCGCACCCACGCCTTGCCCTTGCCGTCGTAGTCGGGCGACCAGACGACGAGCGTGGCGTCCTCACCGCCCACGCGGCAGAGCTCGGTGCCCTCAGGCTGCGCGCCGCGCCAGACGACGACGAACGGGTTCTGCTCCCACTCGCGCTCGAGCGTCGTCTCGTCCGTGTGCCCCGGGTAGACCGGCAGCTCGTGCGGCAGCGCCATCAACACGTCCATCACCGAGTGACGGATGCGTGCGTAGTCGCCGCCGCCGACCGCGTCCTTGAACAGCGTGTCGCCGGTGAACACGCCCTCGCCGTTGACCACGAACGCGAGCATGTCGTCCGAGTGGCCCGGCGTCGGAAGCGCCTCGACGCGGAGCCCCCCGGTCTCGAGCGGTCCCTTCACGACCGGGATGCCGAACCGCGAGACGAGCTCGTCGTCGCCCGCGACGTGGTCCGTGTGCGCGTGCGTCGTCAGCAGGTGCGTGACTGTGAGCCCTTCGCGCTCGATCGTGGCGTAGAACGGCGCGAGCGGCGCGCCGGAGTCGACGAACACCGCCGTCCCGCCGGGCTCGTCGTAGACGAGGTAGGCATTCGACAGCCAGCCCGGGTCCATGCTGCGCTCGACGATCACGCCGGGAGACTACGTTCCGGCGCCAGGTTCGCGCGGCGACAGTCGCCGCCCGCGCTCCTATAGTCAGAAGGTGCCCGCGAACAGCCGCCTGCCGTGGTGGGCCTGGATGCTGCCTGCCACCACGGGGGTCGCCGCTGTCCTCGTCTGGACGATCCGCGGAGGGACCCAGCGCGGTACCTGGGTCGGTGCGCTCCTGATCGCCGCGACCGGCCTGCTCGTCTACGCGCTCGCGCTCGAAGCGCTCCCGCACGACCGTCGAGGCGTCGTCCCCGCGGTCGGGCGCGGCCTCTTCGCCGTCTTCCTCGGCCTCGCCGCAGGCGTCGCGACCCTCATCGCCGCAGGGCTCGGGTACTACCTCGAGTACCGCCCGTTCGGCTGACCGGTCTCCACTTCGTCACCGGCGACGCGGTAGGATCGCCCGACGGAGGCGTCACCTCCGTGGGGAGCCGACAAGGGAATGAGGGACCGCCTGGACCACGAGTACGAGCCCGTGTGGTCGATCGAAGCCGAGGTAGGCGAGGGGAGCGTCGCCCTTCCGCGGCCCGGCGGGTTCGGCATTCCCTGGCGCCTGCCGCGACGACGCCCGCTGACGCCCGAGCAGGTAGAGCGACGGCGCGTTCGCTGGGGCCCGCCGCGAGCGGATTCGACCGCCGGCGTCTCGCGCTGACCCTTGCCGTGCTCGCCGGAGCCCTGTCGGTCGCGATCGGCGTCTTCGGCATGGCGCTTTCGACCGACCGCTTCTTCCTCGTGCTGCTCGCGCCCGCGCTCGTGCTCGGCTGCACGCGCCTGTACCTACGCGACTTCGGGGTCTTCGCCGTGCTCTTCATCGTCTACACGGAGCTGCGCGGCCTTGCGCACGTGATCAGCCCGAGCCCCTACTACGCGCCGCAACTCGACCTCGACAAGTGGATGTTCGGAGGACACGTCCCGACGGTCGTGCTCCAGCAGTGGTTCTGGACGGGCTCGATGCAGTGGTACGACCACCTGCTCGTCGACGTCTCCAAGCTCCACTTCATCATTCCGCCGCTGCTCGCGTTCCTGCTCTGGATAAAGCGGCGCGCGCTCTTCTTCCGCTTTGCGTCGAGCATGCTCCTCCTCTCGTTCGGCGCGGCGGTGACCTTCCTGCTCTTCCCTGCCGCGCCGCCGTGGGCCGCCGGCCGCACGCTGCTGACGCCGACGGTCACGCAGATCAACGACAACGCGTGGGCCGCGGTGCCGTCGAGCGCCTCGCTCGCGAGGCTGCTGACCCAGAACCCGTACGCGGCGATCCCGTCGCTGCACGGCGGCTACGCGATGCTCTGCCTGATCTTCGTCGCCGGGCTCGCGTGGGGGACCCGCTGGCGGTGGTGGATCGTCGGCGCCGGAACCTTCTACGTGCTCGCCCTCTCGTTCGCCCGCGTCTACACCGGCGACCACTACGTCGTCGACCTCGTGGCCGGCTACCTCTACGCCGCCGCCGCGTTCCTCGCCGTCCGCTGGTACTGGCGACGGCACGACCTGCCCGCGTAGCTCACTCCTGGCGCGACAGGAGCAGCTTTGTCGCCGGGACGATCGTTGCGTGCAGCCGCTTCATCCGGACGAAGACGACAACGAGCGCGTAGGCGAACAGCGTGGGCTGGGTCGTCCGGCACATCGGGCACGGGCAGCGCGCAAGCGCCGAGGCCTTCTGCAGGTCGGACGGGTAGAGGGCATGCACCCAGTGCGGCCCGCCCCAGGTCAGGTCGAGCTTGAAGTTGTTGACGACGTGCGCCCAGATTGTCCATGCGACCCAGCGGCAGGCGCCGTAGAAGAACGCCGCGCGATAGATCGCGAGGAGGAGCCCGGCCGACAGTGTCGCGCCCGCCCAACGGTAGAACGGATCGCCGACCATCACGGTGGAGTAGAAGTACTTCCGCGTCAGGACGCGCCAGCTCGCGATCGCCCACGCGAGCCAGATGCCGTCCCACACGAACCCGAACCCGCTGTAGTACGCGCCTGCGTCGATCTGCCGCCCGAGCTGGCCGGCGTACGCCCACGCCCCGATCGCGAACAGGTGCGTCGTGAACGGGAAGAACAGCATCGTCCCGACCGTGTCGCCCGTGTCCGTCAGCGCGTGCGCCCACTGGCCGATCAGGAAGCTGTAGGCGATGACGGGCTTGCGCCAGACGCCGTAGATGACCATCGAGATGACCACGCCGAAGAGCAGCGAGTGCGTGAAGCCGAAGCCCGGCCAGCCGCGGTGGAAGCGCGCCGGGTCGCTCGCCTTGATCTCGTGGCCGAAGATCCCGACCCCGTAGACGAACCACTTCGTGAGCATGTCCGGCGCGTACGAGCCTGCGAGCAAGGGCATGAACGCGATCTTCCGCCCGAGGTGCTTCTGGATCACGTACGGCTCGAGGTCGTGGGCGGCCCAGCTCACCGGCGCAACCTCCTCACGGCCCACGGAATCCCGACGACGACGAGACAGAGCCACGCAGCGCCCTCGAAGACGGAGTAGATGTAGTTCTGGTTCCAGATGCCCAGTGCGATGTACGCGAGGCCTGCCGCCAGATAGAGGAGGAAGGTCCGCACCGGTTCGGGCGATCCTACTTCCTCCCGGTTGGGTGAACCTGACGACCCTCCGGCGCGATAGCTTTCAGGACGTGACCGCTCTGAGGGCGCCGTTGCGCCCGTCTGCGCTAACCCGGGAAGCACTCGTCGCGAGCGGCGGTGCCGCGATCCTCTCGGCCTTCGTCGTCTGGATCGGGCCGCCCGGAAACGACTTCGCGGCGCACGTCTACCAGCGTGCGCTCTACCTCCAGCACGGCTTCGAGCTCTGGAACAACTTCTGGTACGCGGGCCGCTACAGCTTCGTCAACTACAGCGTCCTCTACTACCCGCTCGCCGCGTGGATCGGGATCAAGATCCTCGCCGTCGCGACGATCGCGGTCGCGGCGCTCGCGTTCGCGATCGTCGTATTGCGGCAGTGGGGGCTGCGGGCGAAGTGGTCGAGCCGGACCTTCGCCGTCGTCTGGGCGGCGAGCATCCTCACCGGCGCGTTCCCGTTCGCACTCGGCGCGGCCCTCGCGCTGCTTGCAGTGCTGGCGCTCCAGCGCCGGCACGTCTGGCGCTTCGCGCTCCTCTGCGTCCTGACGACGGCCGCCAGCCCGCTCGCCTTCTTGCTGCTGGCGCTGATCCTCGTCGGGATCGGAATCGCCCGGCGGACGGACCACCGGCTCGTCCTCGGCACCGGGCTCGCGATCGGGATCGTCGGCCTCGGCGAAGTCGCGCTCTGGCGCGTCTTCCCGAACGACGGCTTCTACCCGTTCTCGATCTGGGAGTTGCTCGGCGCGCTCGTCTTCTGCGGCTTCGGGATCGTGCTCTCGTGGGGGATCGAGGGCTCGCGGGTGCTGCGATTCGTGTTCCCCGTCTATGCCGCCGGCTGCGTGATCGCGTTCTTCGTCCCGTCGGCGCTCGGCGACAACGTGCTGCGCGTCCGCTATCTCGCCGTGCCGATCGCCGTCCTGCTGCTGACGCTGCGTGAGTGGCGTCCGCGGCTCCTTGCCTTCGTCGCGCTCGGACTCGCGCTCTCGTGGAACATCTCCCCGCTCGTCGGGAGCGTGACCGCAAGCGCAGGCGACCCGTCCTCGAACGCTTCCTATTGGGCGCCGGCGGTCCGCTACCTGCACCGCCACCTGACGCCGTCCTTCCGCGTCGAAGCGGTCGACACGAGCAACCACTGGGAGGCGTACTACCTGCCCAAGGCGGACATCCCGATCGTCCGCGGCTGGTTCAGACAGGGCGACTTCCCGACGAACGCGATCCTCTACGGGCGCTTCGGGCCGAAGACGTATCTCGCCTGGCTCCGCGGGCTCGGCGTGCGCTACATCGTCCTTGCGAACGCGCCTCCCGACTACAGCTCCGACGCCGAGAGCCATCTGCTCCGTAGCGGACGCCTGCCCGTCAGCACGGTGCTGAGCACGCCCACGATCACGGTTTTCGCCGTCCCGCATCCCCGGCCGATGGTGACCGGCCCGGGTCGCGCGAGCATCGTCTCGCTGAAGGAGAGCAGCCTCGCCGTCCAGGTCGCGAAGCCGGGAACCTACCGCGTCGCGATCCATTACTCCGGCTACTTCCAGGCGACGCCGGGCTGCGTCACGTCGGGCAAGGACGGGATGATCCGCCTCCACGCACCGCGAGCGGGCTTGATCAGGATGACCTTCCACGTCAGCGCCGGGCAGGTCCTCGAGCAGATGGCCGGGGCCAAGCCGGACACCTGCTCGAAGTAGTGCGTTTCTTCAACCGCCCGGCTGGATAAGATCGCGCCGATGCGCCGCCCGGTCCACCTCGCTGCCCTGGCCCTCGTCCTGCTCGCCGTCGGGATCGCGGCCGGCTGCGGCTCGCAGGGAGTGGCGTCCCCGACGGCGGAGACGGTGCAGGGGTCGCTGCCGTCGTCGTCGACCACGACGCCCACGCTGAAGGGCAACCCGACCGCAGGCAAGGCGGTGTTCACCTCCGCGGGCTGCGCAGGCTGCCACACGTATGCACCGGCCGGGTCGAAGGCCAACGTCGGCCCGAACCTGGACGACCTGCCGACCTACGCGGCCAAGGCCGGCGAGCCGCTCGTCCCGTACACGCACGACGCGATCGTCAACCCGCCGCCGAAGTACGTGCCGCCCGGCTACCCGACCAACGTCATGCCGACGACGTTCGGCCAGTCGCTCTCCCAGCAGCAACTCGCGGACCTGGTCGCGTTCCTGACGCCGAAAGCCTGAGCGCCGCGCCGCTCCCGCTGCCGGCCGACTTCCCGCGCGACGTGCGCGCGATTGCCAGCGACCTCGACCGGACGCTGATCGGCGAGGACGCGGTGCTCCGCCCCCGCACCGTCGCGGCGATCGGCGCGGCGCTCGACGCCGGGATCCATGTCCTCATCGTCACGGGACGGATGTTCCGGTCGGTGCGGCCGTACGCACTGGCCGCCGGGATCACCGATCCGGTCGTCTGCTACCAGGGCGCCGTCGTCGCCGATCCGGTCACGGGCGAGTTCCTGCGGCACGTGCCGATGCCGGAGGCCGAGGCGCGCGAGGTGATCGGGCTCGTCGAGGCGACCGGCCGGACGATCCTCTGCTACGTCGACGACGAGCTGTACGTCGCGCGCGAGACGTCCGAGACCGATGCCTATTCCGGCTTCCAGCACCTCGAGGCGCACGTCGTCGGCGACCTTCTCACCTGGCTGCCCAGGGCGCCGACGAAGCTGGTCGTCGTCGGCGACCCGCGCGAGCTCGACGCGCTCGAGGTCGAGATGAAGGCGCGGTTCGGCGATCGGCTCTACATCTCGAAGTCGCTTCCCCACTTCCTCGAGTTCGCGAGCCCGGCGGTACACAAGGGTGCCGGGCTGGACTTCGCCGCGGCACGACTCGGCTTCGGGCCGGACGACGCGATCTCGTTCGGCGACGGCGAGAACGACGTCGAGCTCGTCGAGTGGGCCGGCTACGGCATCGCCGTCGCGAACGCGCACCCGCGCGTGCTGGCCGTCGCGGACTACGTCTGCCCGCCCGTCGACGAGGAAGGCGTGGCGCAGGTGATCGAGGCGTACCTGGCCCGTCCCGCCCAGTCGTGACCTGACAGGTCCGAGGGACTGTCCCTCCGACATTGCTGTCGCGGACAGGTCCGAGGGACTGTCCCTCGGGCATGGCCCGTGCAGCCCGGTCCGAGGGACTGTCCCTCCGACACGTCCCCCGCAGCCCGGTCCGAGGGACTGTCCCTGGGACATGGCCGGCGCGCGCCGACTTAGACTCAGACCCGTGATCGATCTCAAGGCAGCGCGCGCACACCCGGACGTCGTCCGTGCTGCGCTGGCCCGAAAAGGCGGCGAGGAACTCTTCGACGAGCTCCTCCGGGCCGACGTCGAGTGGCGGGAGCTGAACACGCAGGTGGACGCGCTTCGCGCCCGCACGAAGATCAAGGGCAAGCCGACCCCGGAGCAGCTCGAGGAGCTGAGCCGGATCAAGCCGGAGCTCCAGGCGCTCGAGGCGCGCCTCCGTGAGACCGAGGAGCGGCGCCGGCACTTCCTCGACCGCGTCCCGAACCCGCCCGACGCGACCGTACCCGACGGCTGGGACGAAGAGGACGCCGAGGTGCTGCGCGAGGTCGGCACGCGGCGCGACTTCGGCTTCGAGCCGCGCGACCACCTCGACATCGGCGCGGCGCTCGGCTGGTTCGACCAGGAGTCGGGCGCGAAGGTCTCGGGCGCTCGCTTCGTCTACCGCATGGGAGACGCCGCGCTGGTAGAGCTCTCGCTCTACCGCTTCGCGCTTGACCGGCTGGTCGAGAAGGGCTTCGTCCCGGTGCTCCCACCGGTGCTCGTCCGCGAGCAGGCCATGTACGGAACGGGCTTCCTGCCGACGGACGAGGTCAACATCTACCGGGTCGAACGAGACGACCTGTATCTCACGGGCACGTCCGAGGTAGCCCTGGCCGGCCTGCACATGGGGCAGGAGCTCGACGCGAACGACCTCCCACTCCGCTATGCCGGCTACTCGACCTGCTTCCGACGCGAGGCAGGCGCAGCCGGCAAGGACACGCGCGGGATCTTCCGCGTGCACCAGTTCGACAAGGTCGAGATGTTCTCGTACACACGGCCCGAGGACTCGCGCGACGAGCACGAGCACCTGCTCGCGATCGAGGAGGAGCTCGTCCAGGAGCTCGGCATCCCGTACCGTGTCGTCAACGTCGCCGCAGGCGACCTGGGCGCGTCCGCGTCGAAGAAGTACGACATCGAAGCCTGGTTCCCCGGCCAGCAGCGCTACCGCGAGATCACCTCGACGTCGAACACGACCGATTTCCAGGCCCGGCGTCTCGAGATCCGCTTCCGCACCGCCGACCGGAGCCTCGAGCACGCCCACACCCTGAACGGCACGGCGATCACCGCCCGGACGCTGATCGCGATCATCGAGAACTTCCAGGACGAGGACGGCTCCGTGGCGGTGCCGGACGTGCTCGGCCGCTTCGGCGCGCCTCAACGCCTCGGGGCTGCGGGCTGAGAGCCGGACGACTGCGCGTCACTCCGGCGCGGCTCGTCGCCGTCGCGGTCACGCTTGCCGTCGTCGGGATCACGTACTACCGCCTCTGGTTCGGCATCGACCTGACAGACGAGTCGTTCTACGTCGCGCTGGCGTGGCGGTTTGCGGTCGGCGCGAAGCCCTTCGTCGACGAGACGACCGTGGCGCAGCAGGCCGCGCTACTCGTGTTTCCTTTCGTCTGGGTCTGGCGCGAGCTCTTCGGCGTCGACGGCGTCGTGCTCTTCGTTCGCCACCTCCAGTTCCTGCTCTCGCTCCTCGTCGGCGGCGCGGTGTTCCTCTCGCTGCGGGTGCTGAAGAGCGGCTCGGCGGCGCTTCTGTGCGCGAGTACCGCCGTCGCCTTCGTCCCGTTCGACATCCACAGCCTGAGCTACAACACGATCGGCGGTGGGCTGTTCGCGGCCGGGCTCCTGCTCGCCTACCTCCCCCCGGGTCGAGCGTGGCTCGTCGTGGCGGGCGTCTGCCACGGACTTGCCGTGTTCGCGTATCCGTCGCTCGCCGCGGCGGTCATCGTCTGCTTCGGCCTGCGGATCGCGCTCGAGCCCGCTCGGTGGCGGCGCGAGCTCGTCGCCTACGGCGCCCCTGCCTTCGTCGTCGCCGCGGCCGCCTTCGGCTCGATCCTCGCCGAGGCCGGCCCGCACGACGTGCTGACCGGGTACCGCCGCTCGTCCGACTACCTCGGACACGCGGGCGGGATCGGGAAGGTCGGCGACGTCTTCTCGCACGAAGGGTCGACGCTCCACTTCTGGTGGCTCGTCCTCCCCGCGCTCCTGCTGCTCGGCGTGCTCTGGTTCACCCGCCGCCGACTGGCGTCGATCGTCCTCCTGCTCCTGCCCCTGCTCGTCCTGCCGGGCTCGCTCCACGACTCGTTCGACTCGCCGCCGTACACGGCGACGCTCGAGTACGTCGCGCACTACGGCGCGCTCGCGCTGCCGCTGCTCGTGCTCGTCTGGCCCCGCGCCGAGGCACGGCGGCTCTTCGTCGCGGTCTGGGTGCCGTCGCTCGTCGCCGGGTTCGCAACCGCGTACTCGAGCAACAACGGCGCGGTGAACTTCGGCATCGGCTTCTTCCCGGCGACGCTCGTGACCACGGTGTTCCTGCTCTGGGCGATCGAGGACGCCGGGTTCGCGCTCGCAGCGCTCTTGCCCGCCATGGTCGTGCCGGTGCTGCTGGTCGTCTTCGGCGGCCAGATCTACCGCGACGGCCCGTTCTCGAACATGACCACGGCTGCTGCAGGTCCGTACGCCGGCATTCGCACGAGCCTGAACAAGAAGCTGTTCCTGGACCAGTTCCGCCGTGATCTCGCTCGACACGCTCCCGATTGCCGAATCGCCTTCTTCCGCGACTTTCCCGCGGGGTACCTGCTCGCGCGGCAAGAGCCGGACACAAACAGCATCTGGATCGCCACCGTCGCTCAGGGCAAGACGGACGCGTACCAGCAGACGGTCGTCGACTACTGGCGCGGCCACGGCTTGCCCGACCTGCTCATCCTCGTCCACCGGATTCCCTACTCGGCGCGGAGAGCAGCGCGGACGGAGCACTACCGCCAGAACACGCCGCTCCTGCAGACGCTCAGCCGCTCGTACCGGCGCATCGGCACCCACTACAACTACGACCTCTACGAGCGCCTTAGCGCGAGCTGCTGACGAGCTTCATCGGGCGTTCATGCGCGTCGAGCTAGCCTCCGGTGGTTGCTCGACAGACGTGGACGGCGGCTGTCGGCAGGCATGAACGGCGCGATCGCCGCGATCGCGGCCGTCGTCGTCGCGATCACCTACTGGCGGATCTGGTACGGCGTCGACTTCACCGACGAGTCGTTCTACGTGGCCGTTCCGTACCGCTTCGCGCTCGGCGCCAAGCCGTTCGTCGACGAGACGAGCGTCACGCAGCAGACGACGGCGATCCTGCTCTATCCGTTCGTCCGCGCGTACTACGCCGTCGCCGGCCTGACCGGGATCGTCCTGTTCGTGCGGCACCTGGAGTTCCTGCTCTCGCTGCTCGTCGCCGGTGCCGTCTACCGGTCACTGCGGCTCTTTCTCGGCCGGGGGGTCGCGCTGACGATGGCACTGGCCGCGGTCGTGTTCGTGCCGTTCACGATCCACAGCCTCAGCTACGACTCGGTGGGGAGCGCGCTCTTGACCGCCGGCTGCTTCCTCGGTGTCAGGCCGCTCGTCGATCCCCGTGCACGCGCATCGCGGCTCGGGTCGGCTACGTGCCTCGGGCTGGCGGCGTTCGCCTACCCGCCGCTGCTGATTCCCGTGGCCGTATGCGTCGGGATCCGGGTCGTGCTCGCGCGCGGGCACCGGCTGCGCGAGGCGCTCGAGCAGGGCGCCGTCGCGCTCGTTCTGCCCCTTCTCGGCCTCGCCGGAGTGGCCGCGTCGGCCGGCTTCGCGACGGTCGAGGGGGACTACCGGCACTCGAGCGAGTTCCTCGGCCAGGCGGGCGGCACCGGCAAGTTGCGCCTGATCTACCACCAGACGGAGCGGTCGTTCCCGCACTGGTGGGCGCTCCTCCTCGCAGTCGCCTTCCTCTGGCTCGCGTGGCGATATGCGCGTGGAGCAGCTGTCCTGGCGCTCGCCGTGCTCCCGCTGCTCGTCCTGCCACCGCGCGTCACGTTCTTCACGACGTCGCTGAACTTCGCCGCGCATCTCGGCTGGCTCGCGCCGGCTCTGTTCGTGCTCGTCCGGCGCCGGCCCGGAGCGAAGCTGCTCTTCCTCGCGGTCTGGCTTCCGAGCTTCGTGGCCGGCGCGACGACTGCGTATTCGAGCGCGAACGGCGCAGTCAACTTCGGCGTCGGCGGCTTCCCGGCAGCGATTGTGGCCACGGTCTTCCTCGTCTGGGCGTTCGAGGACGCGATCCGCCGCGTCGACCTGCGCGCGCTCGCGCCCGCGCTGGTCGTGCTCGGCCTGCTCGTCTGGTCGGACACGATCCCCGTCTATCGCGACAGCAACCTCTCCGCGCTCTCCGCCCGCGTGCAGAGCGGTCCCTACGCCGGCCTCGCGACGACGCAGTGGAAGCGGACCTGGATCGACCTGCTCCAGCACGATCTGGAGCGGTACGAATCGACCTGCACGATCCTCTTCTTCGACGACTTCCCTGCCGGCTACCTCCTCTCCGAGGCGCGGCCGGACACGAACGGTGCCTGGGTCGCGACGGTCGCGCCACAGCTCCAGAAGCCCTACCAGGACGAGTTGCTGCGTTACTACCGCGGCCGCGGCTACCCGGACGTGGTCGTGCTGATGCGACGGATTCCGTACACCCGTCACACCGGGCGTTCGGACTACTACCCTTCGAGCGACCCGCTGCTCCGGGCGATACGCTCCCCGGCGTACCGGCTCGCGCTTTGGCGCCGGCCGTACGCGATCTACCGTCGCGCGAGCGCACCGTGCGCAGGGGCCGGGCCGATCGCCCACGGCAAACCGACCCGGGTCTAGACGCGAATGAACGTCCACCAACGATCGAAGGGGGTTCCATGCTCAAACGGACACTGGCACTCGTGCTCGTGGTCTGCGCCGGCGTCGGCGCGTACGCCGCGTTGGCAGGTGCAACGAGCGCGCGCAACGACCGGTTCAGGGCGTCGCTCAACCGCGGCGCCGAGGTGCCGAAGCCGAATGGCGTCTCCGTGCTGGCAAGCGGAACGTTCACGGCGACGCTGTCGGGCTCGAAGCTCTCCTGGAAGCTGACCTTCAAGCGCCTGACCGGCAGCGCGACCGCCGCGCACATCCACCTCGGCAAGAAGGGGAAGGCCGGCCCGGTCATCGTGCCGCTCTGCGGCCCGTGTAAGTCGGGCGTCACCGGCACTGCCGTCGTCTCCAAGTCGATCGTGAACGAGCTGAAAGCGGGCGACACGTACGTCAACGTGCACACCGTCAAGAACGCCCCCGGAGAAATCCGCGGCCAGGTTCACGGCTGATCGCCGCTCGGGCCCGGCCCCGCTCGGGCCGGGCTCGGCTCTACGCCGTCAGGTCGACGAACGTGACTTCGTAGTCCTCGAGCGCGAGGCGCTTCGAGCCGGACGCCTCGGCGGCCAGCTCACCCAGGCCGCGGCCCGCCTCGGCCGACTCGAGCATCGCCGCCTCGTCGGCCCAGAGCGTGATCACGACGGTCTTCGACCGGTCGGGCGTCGAGAGCCGCACGATCCCGCGGTAGCCGGTGCTGTCCCGGAGCCAGGGCAGGATCTCGTCGAGCAGCTCGAGCCCACGGTCGTGACCGTCGGGAGTCGTCCCGAGCGTGTGCATCCGCGCGAACACGCAGCGGACGTTACGTGACCCGCGCGCGGTCTCCGGATGGAAACACCAGGGCGTCCCTCGACAAACCCAGCCGCCTCGGAACTACGATGGGGCAACCCGCATGGACAGCCTCGAAGAGAGAGCGATTACACAGATTGACTCCGTCCTCGAGCAGATCGGAGCCGCTAGAGCTTCAGCGAAGTACGACGACCTCTCTGATCTCGGCAGTAGCAAGCTCACTGAATTGGCAACGCTTGCGACCGCGGCTCTCGATCGGTTGACCCCTCCGAAATCTGCCTATCGCCCAGATTCGATCGACCTCGGCTCCAACTCAAAGTTCGTGGGCCATCGCTTGCAAGCATATGAGGGTGCACTTCGAGCGCTTAGGACAGACATTGCCAACGGCTATATGCGGTCCGCGATCGAGCTCGTGCACGCGGCAGTTTTTTCCGACTTCCTCGACATGGCAGAGCACTTGCTTTCGAGTGGTTACAAAGACGCGGCGGCAGTCATTATCGGATCCACTCTGGAGGAGCATCTCCGCAAGCTCGCCGAAAAGTCAGGGGTGGCTGTAGTCGAGGCATCGGGCAAACCTCTCAAATCAGATGTCGTGAATGCCGGCCTAGTGAAGGCTGACGCCTATAACACCCTCCAGCAGAAAGGCGTTACGGCCTGGCTTGGCCTCAGAAACGACGCCGCTCACGGACACTACGACCGCTATGACGAACGTCAGGTCGCATCGCTGCTCCGCGACGTCCGCGACTTCATGATCCGCCATCCCGCCTAGCGAGGACCTGGTTCGACGACATCAGGAGCGAACGTTTGCATCGGCGCCATTGGCGTTCGTTCTGAGGTTGGCTAGATCCCCGGATACGCTTCGGCCGCGGCGGGGTGCCGGAGCGGTCGAACGGGGCGGTCTTGAAAACCGTTGTGCCTTCACGGGCACCCTGGGTTCGAATCCCAGCCCCGCCGCCTCAGCTAGAGCCCACAAGGGCGTCGTTACGCGGTCGATCCTCTACTCACGTCCCACGCAGGAGTTGACTTCCGGTCACGACTGCGAGAGGGTCGTGCCGAGAAACCGGTGGACAGGGAGGAGCATGCGGCAGGCCGCGCTGCGCGCGAATCGTTTGGACGTGAGATACCCGGCGTTGCTCGCCCTGCTCGCGTTGTTGTTCCTCGGCTCGACGGGTTCGGCCACGGCCGCAACGAGCCGGCAGGCACGCGTCTACGAGCTCGGCGCTATTCACCAGGCGTTCGCTCCGCTGACCGTCGACTGGGGCGCCCGCCAACAGATGACCGACTCACCTCAGTCGACGTTCGCGCAGGCCAACGCGACCTACACGGATCCGACCGGCGACTCGGGCCTGGCGCCGGACATCGCCACGGTCGCCGTCGCGGACGACGCGTCGAGGAACCTCGGCTTCGGCGTCCAGTACGCGAACAGGGCGTGCGTCGGCTCGGGCGACTTCATGTCGGTATCGATGGACGTCGACCAGAATCCCAACACCGGTTACCCGGGAACGGGGACGGATTACGCGATCGGGATCGACGGGTCGAGTCAGACGATCGCGCTCCTCCACTGGAACGGCAGCAGCTACGACGTCATCGGCAGCAGCAGCCTCCAGGGCGCATGCAACGCTTCTCCGCCGTTCGACTTCGCAGGGATCAACGCGAACGAGATCGGCATCGGCGCGGGGTTCAACTTCTACGTCGGCACGATCTACACGCCGGGGGGACCGCAGGACATCGACGTGACGAGCTCCTTCAACTACCAGCTCTCCGGCGGCGCGCCGCCCCCGCCACCGCCGCCTCCCCCACCACCGCCGCCGCCACCGCCGCCTCCCCCGCCGCCACCACCGCCGCCGCCGCCGCCACCGCCACCACCGCCGCCGCCGCCGCCACCGCCTCCCCGGCCCGATCGCACACCTCCGCACGTGCGCACGGTCACGTCGACCGGCCAGTTCGGCCATGGGGCGCTGCTGCACTACTTCGTCTCCGACAACAGCGGGAGAACGCGCGACCACATCGAGGTGTTCTCACGCTCGACGCGCGTCTGGTCTGCGACGACGATCCTCTCGGCCAGCGTCTCCGGCGTCCGCTATCACGTGAAGTACCCGGTTCCCTCGCGGATCGTCACCCCCGTCAGGTTCTGCGTCACCTCGACTGACCCGTCCGGAAACAAGAGCAAACGGAGTTGCTCTGCGCTGCTGTTACACCGCTAACGGCGTCCTTGTCGTCACCCTGATCGCACTGCTCGTGGGCAGCCCGGCGTCCGCCGCTCGCGACGCCACACGCTTCCCGGTGATCGGCTGCGACTCACCGAAATACCCCTACGCCAACCACTACGGCTGGATGTACAAGCCGACCGGGTTCTGCCGGACACGGCGACGCGCCGGCGTCGAGGGGATCGACCACACGCGCTGGCACGGCTGGGGAGCGAAACAGGCGACCGGGCGCGGCGACCTCGTGGTGTACCAGGGCGCCGTCGAGGAGTTCCCGGCGACGATCACCACGTACGGGTTCTGGTCGACGCATCACTTCCTCGGCGGGAACGAGTACGCGAGCGCGTACGCGTACCTCCGCGTGCACGTCCTCTCACACAAAGCGACGGGCGGCGCCGGCGTTTGGCACGGCGCGACCGATCTCACGCTCGACGTCCACATCCAGGAGTAGCTAGAAGACGCGGTACGACTCCCGCGACACGAACAGGCCATGGCCGGCCCTGTTGCGGCACGTCACGCCGACGCTCTGCGACAGGCACGTGAACGCACCGCTGCGCCACGTCTTGCCGTACGCGAGCGTGATCACGTGCAGGTGCTGCGTCGCCGGGTCGTACATGGTCCCGCCCGAGCACGCGACCGAGCCCTTCGACCGCGCGCCGAGTGTGAAGCCGGCCCAGTCGACGCCGATCCGCGGCTGCGCGCAGTAGGCCGTCAGCTTCTTCGCATAGTCCGCCTTCCCGATCGAGCACCACAGGTAGGCCGGCGGACCGGGCGCGGCGAGGCAGCGGATGTTCCCGGACGGCGAGCGGAACCCCGGCAGCACCGTCGCCGAACTCGCCGGCACCGCGACGAGAGCCGCCGCCACCGCAACGAGGAGAAGCCGCCTGCGCAAGGCGCCGAGGATACCCTCACACGCGTGCGTACGCTCGTCTTCGTCCCGGCCTGGAACGAGGAGCAGAACCTGCCGGCCGTCCTCGACGAGCTCCACCGGGAGCTCCCGGACGCCGACGT
Organism: uncultured Actinomycetes bacterium; assembly: GCA_963776735.1. Taxonomy (GTDB): domain Bacteria; phylum Actinomycetota; class Thermoleophilia; order Gaiellales; family Gaiellaceae; genus PALSA-612. The sequence continues at coordinate 211,818 of CAVZNV010000021.1, read as the reverse complement.
CCTCGTCGTCGACGACGGCTCCACCGACCGCACCGCCGACGTCGCACGGGAGCACGGCGCGGAGGTCCTCTCGTTCGGCGAGAACCGCGGGCTCAAGGCCGGGATCGCCGCCGGCTGGCAGTACGCGGCCGACCGCGGCTACGACCTCTGCGGGCGCGTCGACGCGGACGGCCAGCATCCGCCGGTTGAGCTGCGGCGCCTGCTCGAGCTCGTCTCGTCCGGCGCCTGCGACGTCGCCGTCGGATCGCGCTTCGTGTCCGGCGACGGGTACGAGGAGTTCCGCTACAAGACGTCGCCCGCGCGCCGCCTCGGCACCGGGCTGCTGCGCCGCTCGATGGCGGTCGCGCTCGGGCGGCCGTTCCAGGACGCGACAAGCGGCATGTACGCGGCCGACGCGAAGGCGCTGCCCGTGCTCGCACGCCCGTACACGAGCGGCGCGCCCGAGGTCGAGGCGATCCTGCGGCTGAGCCAGGAAGGGCTCAAGGTCGAGGAGGTGCCGGTCGACATGCGCGACCGCGCCGGCGGCGAGTCGAAGCTGCGCGGGAAGAAGGCCGCCGGGCTCGTCCTCACCGTCGTCGGCACGCTGCTCACCGCGGGCTATCTCCGCCACCGGAGGCGCGGTGGCTGAGACTCGCCCGACGCGCGTCGTCGCCGTGCTCGGCTACTCGGGCCGGAACGCTGCGCGGCTCCACCCGGTCTGCGCATCGCGGCTCGCCCGCGCGCACGAGCTGGCGGGCGACGCCGACGCCGTCGTCCTCTCCGGCTGGGCGCGCCATCCGTCCGGAACGTCCGAGGCCGACCTGATGCGGGCGGCATGGCCGGCGAACGGGACGAGGATCGTCTGCGACCGCACAGCCGCGTCCACGGGCGAGAACGCGGCCAACGTCGTCGCCGCGGCGGAAGAGCTCCGGGCCGGCGAGCTCGTAGTCGTCACCTCCGGCTGGCACCGGCGGCGCACCCGCGTCCTGTTCCGGGCCGCACTTCGCGACCGGCCGGTGCAGCTCTCCGTCGAAGGCGCCTCTGGCCGCCCATCGGCCGCGATCCTGGCGCGCGAGCTCGTGTGCCTCGCCTTTCTCCCGGTTCAGCTTCGCCGACTCCGCCGAGCCGGAACCTGACCGGGCGGCGGCCGACGCCCTCCGTATCCTCGCGGGTGCTCTTTGGAACAAAGGGCCTTGTGAAAAGGAGGGAAGAAGTGCCAAGCAACAACGCGTGGGCCGGCTGGATCGGCTTTGCCGGCTTGCTCATGATCGTCATGGGCGCGATCGACTTCTTCGAGGGGTTGATCGCGATCATCCGCGGCGGCTACTTCTACGGCATCACGGGCGCCAACCAGATCATCGTCTTCGACTCGAAGACGTGGGGCTGGATAACGCTCTTGTGGGGCATCCTGGTGCTGCTGGGCGGCCTCGGCCTGACGGGTGGAGCCAGCTGGGCACGTTGGTTCGCGATCATCGCGGTCGCGATCAGCATCATCCACCAGCTCGCCTTCGTCGGCAGCGCCGCCTACCCGCTCTGGTCGCTCGCCGTGCTGGCGCTGAGCGTGATCATCCTGTTCGCGCTCACCGTCCACTGGAGCGACCGGGAACGAATCAGCACCTGACCCTCGGCGGACTCGGAGCGGCCGCCTGCCGCTCCGAGTCCCGTCAGGTGGAGCCGGGCTGCTTGTCCGGGATCGCCTGCGCCAGCATGAGCGCGATGACCGTGGCGAGCCCGAGGACGGCGAGCGCCGCCTCGAGGCCGTCGATCCGCGCCGCGCTGTAGGCGTCGAGCGCCTCGTCCTGCGTCCGCTTCGGGACGTTCGCGTCGTCCATCGCCTTCTTCAGGTCGGCATCCGACACGAACGGGACGCCGCTCGCCAGCGTCGTGCTCGCCTGCGATTTCGCCCGGTCCGGGATCGCCGGGTTCTGCTGGATGTGCGTGATGAACGAGCTCGTGAGGAACGCGATCATGATCGACCCGGCGAGCGCCGTGCCCAGCGAGGCACCGAGGTTCGTCATCGTGTTCTGGACGCCGCCGACCTCCGGGCTCTGGTCGTCCGGAACCGCGGAGACGGTCACGCTCCCGAGCTGGGATGCGAGTGCGCCGACGCCGAGTCCGATCAGGAGCAGCGGCACCGTCACCACCTCCGGGCCGGAGTCGACGTCGAGCAGCCCGAGCAGCACGAGGGTGCCGGCGAGCAGCGCGAGCAGGCCGCACCGCACGACGAGCCTCGGCGACACGTTCGGCCACAGCTTGGGGATGCCGATCGCCGCCGCGAGCAGCGTGATCGAGAGCGGCAGCAGCCGCGCGCCGGTCGCGAGCGCGGACAGGCCGAGCGCGATCGAGAGGTAGAGCGGGATCACGAAGAAGAAGCCCGCCTGGACGAGGTACTGGAAGAAGAACATGCGCAGGCCCGCGGTGAGCTGGCGGTTCTGCAGCATCGACCGGCGGACGAGCGGCTCCTTCCCCTGCGCCTCGCGGCGGTCCTCCCAGCGGAAGAACGCCCAGAGCACGATCAGCCCGCCGATGATCAGCCAGATCGACGGCGACAGGCCCGCCCAGACCGGTCCGCCCTCCTTCGGCTGGATCCAGCCCCAGGTGCCGGTTTTCAGGACGCCGAACACGATCATCGCGAGGCCGGCCGCCGACAGCGCCGCACCGACGAGGTCGAGTTGGGGCCGGTGCTCGGCCGGCGCCTCCTCGAACTTCCGGGTCATGAACAGGATCCCCAGCACGATCACGACCTCGCCCGCGAAGACGTAGCGCCAGGAGAAGTAGGTCGTGCAGAAGCCGCCGATCAGCGGCCCGACGGCGACGGCGATCGCGCCGGCGGCCGCCACGAGCCCGTAGGCGTACGGCCGCCGCTCGCGGGGGAAGTTGCTGGCGACGAGCGCGACGATCGCAGGCAGGATCAGCACCGCCCCGACGCCTTCGAGGAACGACCAGCCGATCAGCAGCGTCGCGTAGTTCTGGGCCAGCGACGTCGTCAGCGAGCCGCAGCCGTAGATCACGCAGCCGATCGCGAACGCGCGCTTGCGGCCGATGATCGCGCCGATCTTCGCGCCCGTGATCATCAGGGCCGCCATCACGAGCGTGTAGGCCGTGATCGCGCTCTGGATGCCGGTGACCGTCGTGCCCACGTCCTTCGCGACCTGTGCGATCGAGACGTTCATCACCGACGTGTCGAGCGTCATCAGGAACTGGCCGGCAGCGAGCGTCAGCAGGATCAGCTGCGAGCCCGTCGCCTTCGACGACGCCTGGGGAGCTGCGGCCGCCTCGCTCATGCGCTCATCCTCCCCGATTCCGCGCCCGGAGGCGAGACATGAGCGAAAACCTGTGCCACGATGAGGACATGGCCCGCGCGGTCTCCCGGTCGGCTCTCGCGTCGGCTGTCGCCGGCGGGATTGCGCTGCTCGCGCTCGCCGGCTGCGGCTCGAGCGCGAAGCAGTCCGAGCACTCGCACCAGCGTCCTGTCGATGCCGGGCTCGGCTTGCAGCGCAAACGCGCCGTCGCGATCGCCAGGCGGTGCGCGTCCCCGAAGGTCGCGCCGACGCACTCGCAGGCGTTCGCAGCGGTCGTCGTGCAGCCGACCGCGGTCTACGACTGGCCGTCCGTTCGCGCGCGAGTTGTCAACCGCTTCCAGCTTCGCGACCGGAACGGGTTTCCGGTCGTCTTCGGCGTTCTCGGCAGCAGCCGGCCGGGCAAGGGGTGCGGGCCTGCCTGGCTTCGCGTCCTCCTGCCGACGCGGCCGAACGGAAGCGCTGCGTGGGTTCTCGCCGGCACCGTCAGCGTCTACCCGGTGAACACGCGCGTCGAGGTCGACCTCTCACGGCGGCGCGTGTCCGTCTACCGCTGGGGCAAGCTGGCATTCAGGGCGGGCGTCGCCGTCGGCGCATCTGCGACTCCGACGCCGGTCGGACGCTATTACGTCGACGAGCGCTTCCGCCTCGCGAGCGCGAACGGCCCCTTCGGCGTCGCAGCGCTCGGGATCTCCGCGCACTCCGACGCGCTGAAGGACTGGGTGCAGGGCGGGCCGGTCGCGCTCCACGGAACCGACGACCCGTCGTCGATCGGACGCGCCGTCTCGCACGGCTGCGTGCGGCTGCCGAACGCCGTCATGACGCGCCTGTTCGCGGTCGCCCCGGCCGGTACGCCCGTGCTCATCCGTCGCTAGCAGGGTCGCGGGCCGCGTCGGCGAAGAACGCCTCCCGGACCCGTGCAGGACGGGTCCTCGTAGTGCATCGGAGGCGTCGTGTCGTGGCCCGGCCGCAGAGAAGGACTTCCGCTCCGGACAGTCCTGACGCCGGTCGCGCACCAGCGCCGCCGCTCCGGTCCCCGCCGCCGGCTGATCGCCCTCGTCGTCCTCGTCGCGCTCGTCCCCGCCGGCGCAGTCGTCTACAACCTCGCGCGGGCGAGGACGGAGCACCGGGCCGCGCCGCCACCTCCCCCGTCGCACACCGTTCGCCGCCGGCCATCACCGAGTCACTCGGCCCCGGTGGCGATCGCGACCCAGCAGGCGCATGCGATCACGCGCCTTCAGGGACTCGGCGTCCCCGTCTTCTGCGGCGCGTCCCGCGGCAACGAGATCGCGCTCACGTTCGACGACGGGCCCGGTCCGTACACGGGACGCATCCTCGGCGTGCTCCGGCGCTACCACGCCGCCGCGACGTTCTTCGTCGTCGGCAACCGCATCCGCTACTGGCCGAAGCTGCCGGCGTGGGAAGCCGCGATCGGCGCCGTCGGCGACCACACGTGGAGCCACGCCGACCTGCGCCTGCTGTCCGGCAGCGCGGCCCGGGCCGAGATCGACCGGGCAAGGGCGGCGATCGAGGCGGCCACGCACGGGGACGTCCGGCTCTTCCGCACCCCGTACGGCGACGACCCCGCCTGGCTCGGTCATGCGCTGGCGGCGCGGGCGCTGCTCGAGATCCGCTGGAGCATCGACCCGAGCGACTATCTTCCGGGCACGACGGCCGCGAAGCTGTTGCGCCGCGCCGAGCCAGGGCTGAAACCGGGCGCGATCGTGCTCCTCCACGACCTGAAACCCGTCACGCTCCAGGCGCTGCCGAAGCTCCTGCAGGCGATCCGGGCCCGGCACCTGCACGCCGTGACGGTGCCGGAGCTGCTCCGCTCGGATGCGCCGAGCTACCGCCAGCTCGAGGCCGACTCGCGGGGCCGCGGCTGCGTGAACCTGGCAACGGCCGGTCGCGAGTAGCCGGGCTAGCGCACGCGGTAGAGCGCGATCTCGTTGCCAGGGGATCCGCTCGGGTCGAGCGCAACTCCCGTCACGGTGGTGCTCCAGCCCACGTCTACGGTGTCGCCCGCGTTCAAGGGGAACAGCCCCGACACCGTCAGGATCCCGTCGTCGGTTGCGCCGACGACCAGCTTTTGAACGTCGACTTGGGCACCGTTCACGTGGACGTTCAGAGCGGTTCCGGCGCCGGATCCGGTGGGATTCAGCACGTGCAGCGTCACCGCGAGTGCGTAGACACCGGCCTCCGGCACGGTGATCGTGCCCGTCGGCAACGTGAGAAGAGCGCCGCTCTCGACACGCACGACGTTCCAGATCACGGTCTGCACGCTGCCGCCCAGGCCGACCTGGTTCGTTGTTTCGTAGGCGTCGATGTACGGGCCGATCCCTACCGGGCCGGTAGGGCCGGTGGAGCCCGTCGAGCCAGTCACGCCGGTCGAGCCGGTCGCTCCCGTCGAACCGGTCGAGCCGGTGAAGCCGGTCGCTCCGGTCGAGCCGGTGGTTCCCGTGGCGCCGGTCGTGCCGGTGGAACCCGTCGCACCTTTCGGGCCCCGGACGCCGGTCGGTCCGCGCGCGCCGGTCGAGCCGCGGGCGCCGGTCGGGCCTTTCTGGTTCCACGTGAGCGCGACTTCGCCGGCGCGGCACGTCTGGCCTGCGCCGGTGTCCACGACCCGGAGCGCTCCGAGCTGGCCCAGAGACGGCTGCGTGATGCGGCACGCGTGGATGACGCCGGCCGAGTCCGGAATGCTCGCCTGTACCGCGGTCGCCACACCGAAGGCGGCGCCGGCGGTCACGAGAGCCACGGCCACGTGCTTTCCCCGCACGACCGGAACCTACCGGCTCGCCCAGTCGGACGCTACTAGATGGTTGATGCCTTGAGATCGTGCTCCTCGGGGCGTGGGCTGGCTGCTCTGGGGCGCGCACGCCTGGCGGAGGCCGGCTTCGCCGGGCTCCGCCGGGCGGAAGCGACCCAGACACGCCAGACCGCGCAACCGAGCGCGCGAGATCGTGGCATCAACCATCTAGGCGATCAGCGACTGCCGCAGTGCCGTCGCCACGGCCTGCGTGCGCGTGTCCGCTTCGAGCTTGGACATCGCGTTGCGCACGTGCGACTGCACCGTCTCGGCCGAGATGCCGAGCTCCCCGGCGACGCGCTCGTTCGTCCTCCCGTCGGCGACGAGCGCCAGCACCTGCTGCTCGCGCGCGGTCAGCGGCGACAGCGACCGGACGCTGCGCGGCGTCGCGAGCGCGTCCGACAGCTCGGCGTCGACGAACGTGCCGCCTCCGCCGACGACCTTCATCGCCCGCATCAGCTCCGACAGCGGCGCTTCCTTGAGCACGAAGCCGCGCGCGCCCGCGTCGAGCGCCTGCTCGAGCAGGCTGGCGTCGCGGTAGCCGGTGTAGAGGATCACGTGCGTGTCCGGAGCGAGGCGGGCGACTCGGCGCGCGACCTCGATCCCGTTCATGGGCTCCATGGTCACGTCGAGCAGGGCCACGTCCGGACGGTGGGCCTCCAGTGCGGCGAGCGCGTCGTCGCCACGGCTGACCCGCGCGACGACCTCGACACCGCTCGACTCGAGAAAGCGCGAGACGGAGTCGAGGACGGCCGGATGGTCGTCGGCGACGAGGCACGAGATGCCGAGCTGCTGGATCGTCGGCGCCGGCTTCCGGCCGGCTGCGGCCGATCTCGGATCGACGACCTCGCGGACGGCGTCGACGAGGGCCGGGACGGCGAACGGCTTCTGCAGGAACACAGGCATCTGGCCGCCGGCGAGGTCGCCCGCAGCCGGCTCCTCGGAGTAGCCCGAGACGAGCACGACGCCCGTTCCCGGTCGTTCCGCCACCACCCGCTCGGCCAGCTCCCGGCCGCCCATGCCCGGCATGACCACGTCGCTGACGAGCACGTCGACGTCGGCGCCACCGGCGAGCAGATCCAGCGCCTCGGTCGCCCGGCCCGCCGCCAGCACGCGGTAGCCCGCACGCTCGAGCGCGGTCCGAGCGAAGTCACGGACGATCGCCTCGTCCTCGACGAGCAGCACCGAAGCGGGTGCGGACTCCCGGGTCGCGAGCTCGACCGGAGTCTCGTCGGCAGGAGCGGTACCGGCGATCGCGAGCGGGAAGTAGACCTCGAGAGTCGTGCCACGCCCGGGCTCGCTGGAAGCGGCCATGAACCCGCCGCTCTGCCTCGCGATCCCGTACGCGGAGGCGAGCCCCAGACCGGAACCGCGGCCTGCGGCCTTCGTGGTGAAGAAGGGCTCGAAGATCCGGTCGAGCGTCTCCGCGTCGATGCCGAGCCCGGTGTCGGCAACCGAGACCACGACGTAGCGCCCTGCCGACGCCTCGTGCTCGCGTGCCGCCCGCTCCTCGACCTCGGCATTCCGGATCGAGATCGTCAGCGTGCCGCCTCCGGGCATCGCGTCGCGCGCGTTGGTCGCCAGGTTGACGAGTACCTGCTCGACCTGGCCGGGGTCGGCGACGACGGCGGCCGGACGGGCCTCGGCGTGCGTGACCACCTCGACCCCGCCGCCGACGAGGAGCCGGATCAGGTCGGTCGCCTCGGCGACGACGTCGTTCAGGTCGACGAGCCGCGGCTCCAGCACCTGCTTGCGACTGAACGCGAGCAGCTGCCTCGGCAGCGCCGACGCTTGCGACGCCGCCCGGTGGATCTGCTCGGCCTCGGCGCGCTGCGGGCTCCCGGGCGCGAGTCCGCCGAGGAGCAGCTCCGCATAGCCCTTGATCGCGGTCAGCATGTTGTTGAAGTCGTGAGCGACTCCGCCGGCCAGGCGTCCCACCGCCTCGAGCTTCTGCGCGTGATGGAGCTGCTCCCTGAGCCGGTCGCGCTCCTCCTCGGCGAGCTTGCGTTCGGTGATGTCCAGCAGGTACCCCTGCACGCATCTCGGCTCGCCGTGCTCGTCCTCGACGACGTGCGTCTCGTCCTGTACCCACACGACGCTTCCGTCCGGCCGCACGTAGCGGTACTCGGCGTTCCTGAGCGGCTCGCCGGTTCCGCGCACGTGGACGGCCTCGGAGAGCACGCGGTCGCGGTCGTCCGGGTGGACGATCGTCGCGAGTAGATCCGGGTCGGTCATCCAGGCTTCGGCCGGGTACCCGAGCATCGGCTCGACCTGCGGGCTCGCGTAGATGTTCGGCTTCGTCATGTCGAGCGGGCGGATGTACGTGCCGAGCGGGAGCTGCTCGACCAGCGTCCGGTAGCGCTCTTCCGCTTCGACGAGCCGCTCCTCGACGAGCTTGTCCTCGGTGATGTCCTGCGCCGTCCCGTGCATCGAGTACCCCGTCAGGCCTGCAATCGCGACGCCACGCCCCTCGATCCAGCGAACCGTCCCGTCACGGAGGACGATCCGGTACTGGTGCAGATAGTCCTCGCCGCGCTCACGGGCCTCGGTGACGACGCGGTCGAAGGCCTCGCGGTCGTCGGGATGGACGCGCTGCTGGAGCTTCGCCAGAGAGGGCTCGTCGCCGGGATCGAAATCGAGGATGCGATAGAGCTCCTCCGACCACGTGAGCGTCCCGGGATCATCCCGCCACGCCCAGTTGCCGATCTGCGCAATCCGCTGCGCCTCGGCCAGCCGCTCCTCGACGTCCTTGCGTTCCGTGATGTCCTGGGCGGTGCCGCGGGTCGTGGCCGGCCCGATCCCGTCGTTCGGGACGAGCTCGCCGCGCCCGTGGATCCAGCGCACACCGCCGTGCGGGAGCAGGACGCGGTACTCGTGGCTGTACGACCTCCCGTCGGTGCGGCAGCGCTTGACGACGCGCTCGAACTCGTCGCGATCGTCCGGATGGATCGTGGCGAGGAGCCGGTCGTAGGTCGGCGGACCGGACGCCGGGTCGATGCCGAAGATCCGGTAGGTCTCGTCGGACCAGGTCAACGGCTCGTCGGGGCCGTCCCGCTTCCAGTCGCCGATCCGGCCGATGCGCTGCGCCTCCGCGAGACGCGCCTCGCTGGTCGCGAGATCGTCCTCTGCCTGCTGGCGGTGGGTGATGTCCTGGATCGTCCCGTGCATCGAGAGCCCGTCCTCGCCGACGCTCGCGATACCTCGGCCCTCGACCCAGCGCATGGTGCCGTCGCCGAGGACGATCCGGTACTGGTGCGTATAGGACTCTCCGGTCTCCGCGACGCGGTTCGCGAGCTCGCGAACCCGTTCGCGGTCGTCGGGGTGCACGAAGTCGCGCAGCGCCGCGGTCGAGGGCAGGCTGGAGCCGGGGTCGAGACCGAAGATGCGATAGACCTCGTCCGACCACGTCACGGCGTCGGTCGCGACGTGCCAGGTCCAGTTGCCGATCTGCGCGATCTGCTGCGCATCCGCGAGCTGCAACCGGCTCTGCGCCAGCTGCTCCTCGGCGAGCTTGCGCTCGGTCACGTCCTGGATCTGGCTGACGAAGTGCAGCGGCTCGCCGGCGCCGTCGCGGACGAGCGAGACCGTGATCAGGGCCCACACGTCGCGGCCGTCCCGGTGGCGATAGCGCTTCTCGATCTGATACGAGCGGATCTCGCCCGCGAGGAGCGACTGCACCAGCTCACGATCCAGGTCGATATCGTCCGAATGCGTGATGTCGCGCCAGCCGAGCGCGCACAGCTCCTCGGCGGTTCGGCCGACGAGCTCGCACAACGAGTCGTTGACCTGCGCGAAGCGTCCGTCGGGCGCGATCAGGGCCATGCCGATGGCCGCGGACGTAAAGGCGTTGCGGTAGCGATCCTCGCTCCTGAGCAGCGCTTCCTCGGCTCCGCGCCGCTCGCTCAGGTCGCGGACGAGTCCGAGGACGCCGACAGGCTCCCCGTCGGCGAGCACGAGCACCGACGTGATCTCGATCGGCACGCACACGCCGTCTCGCGTGACGAGCCAGGACTCGTCGGGGGGCAGCTCCCCGGTCGTCTCGAGCCGGTGACGGAACTGCGACACGGCCGTGTTCCGATACTCGGGGGCGATCAGCTCGACGGCGAACCTTCCGTGGAGCTCACGGGCCGCGAAGCCGGTGAGCCGCTCGCCCGCCGCGTTGACCGAGGTGAATCGCCCCTCGAGATCGAGCGTGCAGACCATGTTGTCGACGTGGTCGAACAGGACGCGATACAGCTCGTCGCTGCGGCTGTCGTCCACGGCCCAGTTGTCGGCTCGGCACCGGCCCGGCTTGAGCCCTCCCTGCCGGATTCCCGGTAGCCGTGAATCCGCCGTGAATCGCCTGTTTCCGGCACGTAACCACTCGAACGGGGGATGACAAGCGTCCCTCCGTCACCGACAGTGAGCAGGAAGCACGAAGTTCTGTTCTCCCAACAAACCGGTAGACGTCGTAGCCGAAACACGGCGGCTCCACTCCACAAGACCAAGGAGACGCAATGCGCATCCCAGCTCTCAAGGCCTGCGTTGCAGCCGCCGTCGTAGGAGCCTCACTCGCCGCCGCCACGGCCGCCTCGGCAGCCAACGTGACGGCGACGGCGACCGTCAACGCCGGCACCCTCTCCCTCTCCACCAGCGCCACGCCCAGCGTGTCCTCCACGCTGAACGGCACCGACCAGGCGCCGACCTACACGCTCCCGATGACCGTCCTCGATGCGACGGGATCGGGCTCGGGCTGGAACGTCACGGTCACGTCCACGACGTTCACGACCGGCGGCGGGTCGCCGCACCTCCTCTCCACCACGGCGTCCAATGCGACCGGCGTCACCTCGTCGTGCGCCACGGGCACCTGCACCAACCCGACCAACTCGATCACCTACCCGCTGGGCGTCCCGGCCGGCTCGTCCGCTCCCACGGCGGTCAAGCTCTTCAACGCCGCGGCGAACACGGGTATGGGCAACTTCACGATCACCCCGTCGATCTCGGTCTCGATTCCGGCGAACACCTATGCCGGCACGTACACGAGCACCGTGACCGTCGCGGTGGTCAGCGGACCGTAGACCCCGGGGGGTCGTTCTGCGGCTGAAAGGGCCCCCGGTTGAGGGGCCCTTTCGCGTTGCCCGTGAAGATCTGAGTGAGCTCGGGCCCGAGAGCCGCTGCCAGGCGGAGTCTCGCAGGCTGCCGATCGGACTCGATCATCCGGCGGACGAGGTCGCAGTGGCGGAGGAGCCGTTCGGCGCCGCAGGTCACAGTGCGTCTATCGGTCAGAGCGGCCCGATCCCACGCCCGATTGCGAGTGACGACACGGTGACAGGCAAACAACGCTCAACTCCCGGGCCGTGCCGCCGATAAGGATGCTGATGGACGAGACCAAAGACGTCTGGGTGCCGCTCGGCACGCTGCTCCTCCGCGTCGGCGCGATCGACCCCGAGCAGCTCGAGATCGCGCTCACGGAGAAGGAGCGCTCCCCCCGCCGCCTCGGAGAGATCCTCGTCGAGTGGGGCTGGGTGTCGAGCGTCGAGATCGCCAAGGCGCTCGCCGAGCAGTACGGCATGCCGTTCCTCGACCTGTCGCAGACGGAGGTCGAGCAGGACGCGGCGATGCTGCTTCCCGAGGAGGCCGCCCGCAGGCTCCAGGCGGTGCCGATCCGCTTCCTTCCCGACCGTCTGGTACTCGTCGGCCTCGCCGATCCGACCGACGTCCTCGCCGCCGAGGAGCTCCGCTCCCTGCTCGGAACCTGCGTCTGCCTGAACGTCGTCGACATCGACGCGCTCGAGTCCGCGTTCTCCCGCCTGTACGGCGAACGCGTCCTCGCCGACTGATTCACCCGTTTCGGCGGTTTCGCGCCGTCGCAAGGCTTGGCACTATTGCGGTGCCGTGGCCGATCCGTTCTCCATCGACGTCGAAACGCTTGACGGCTTCGAGGTCGTCTCCGTCCGCGGCGAGCTCGACAGCGGCACGTCCACCCGGCTCGCGCAGGAGCTGGACAGGCTCGTTGCAGCCGGGACACCGGTCGTCGTCGACCTGAGCGCGCTCTCGTTCATCGACTCCGGCGGACTGCACGCGCTGATGAAACCGCGACCGTCGGCCCGGATCAGCGTGGTCTGCCCGCCCGGCAACGTCTCCCGCGTCATGTCGGTCGTACGCCTCGAGCACGTCCTGCCGCTCTACGAGCGGCTCGAGGACGCGGTCGCCGCACAGGCGTAGGAAAGGAGAGGAGCCGGCTTGCGCCGGCTCCCCGTCACGCTTCGTGCGAACTGCGCGTTAGTCCTCGACGCGCGGGGCCTGCGACACGCCACTCGTGTTCGGAGTTCCGTCCACGACCTCGACGTAGCCGTTCGCCCAGTTGTTGTTGTTCAGATCCTCTTCGCCGTAGTTCTGGACGCAGTAGCCCACGTTGTACGTACCGGCGCCCGGCGCGGCGGTGCCGATGCCGGTGTAGTCCTGCTCGCCGAGCTCGTACGTGGCGGCGTTGTAGTTGGCGTTGTTGCCGCCCGTGAACTGGTTCATGTTGATGATCGGGTTGCCGCCCTCGCCGCCGCCGACGGTGTTCTGGAAGCAGACGCCGTAGCCGAACTCGTTGAACTGCGAGTCGACCTTGCCGGTCGGCGGAGCCCCGATGCACTGCTGGCCTTTCGGCGGGGCCTCGAAGCAACTCTGCCCGAGCCCGGCGGTGATGTTCGCGAGCATCGACTGTGTGGCCGTGATCGTCACCTGCGCGGTCGTCGCGACGAACCGCCAGTCGGGGCTGTCGGCCGGGATGTTCTCGTCTTCGCCGTTGATGTTCTGCTGGACCTCGCCCGCGACCGCGTAGACGCCGCCGACGCCGTTCGCGTTCCACTTGAGCGGGTGCTCGTAGTAGCGGCACTGCTCGCCGGTGGAGGGGTCGATCACGCGCAGGGTGCCCTTCGGGGTCACGCCCTGCGCAAACTGGTAGCAGCCGTTGATCGTCCCGTGCGAATCCGGGATCGCGGCCTGCACGACGGTGGCGATGCCGAAGGCCGCACCCGCCACGCCGAACGCGAGCAGGAGACGGGCGCCTCGGCTCAATCCCTTCAGCATTCTCAAGTTATTCCTCCCACCTCGGAAATTGCCTGCCTGCTTTCAAGTGCCGGAGAGTACCGGACGCGCCAGATTGCCGCCATCGTTGCTAGGCCTCGAGGTACGCCAGGAGAGGCCAAAAGGGCGATTCGGACGGCGGCAAGACGGGCGGCCGGCGGCGGTGCTGGCGCGCCTCGGCCCAGGTGACGTAGGAACGCAGGCGCCTGCCGATGCGCCGGCGGCAGGCGTCGGACGGCTCGACGAGTGCCGCGTGCAGCGCAAAGCGCCACGCCGCCGCCTCTTTCTCGAGCCTCGTGCCGGAGCGTCCCGGGCCGACGAGGTGTCCGATCTCGTGCAGCGCGACGAAGTACGTCACCTGCCCGCGCACCGGCGGCACGCGGATCGCGATCGTCCGCCGTCCGTTGCTGCGCCGCACCTCGGCCCGTCCGCGCGAGCCGTCCAGCCGCACGATGCCGTGCCGCGCGCAGAGCTCGTCGACGTGACGGTCGAGCGCGGATGCAGGCACCGTCCTCACGCGGCCATGCTGACGTGTAGGCCGGAGGTCAGAGCCCGAGGAGCGCGGGCGCGGCCCGCCGCAGCTCGCCGAGCGGGTCGTCGCCGACGGCCTGGACGCAGACGTGGTCCGCGCCCGCGTCGAGGTGCGCCGCGACCCGCTCACGCACGGCGTCGACGTCGCCCCAGGCGACGATCGCATCCACGAGACGATCACTACCGCCGTCCTCGAGCTCGTCCTCCGCGTAGCCGAGCCGAAGCAGGTTGCGGCGGTAGTTGTCGAGCGCCAGGTAGTAGGACATGTGCTCGCGCGCCTTGGCACGCGCGGACGCGGGATCGGTGTCGAGCAGGAACGCCTGCTCGGGCAGGAGCAGCGGCCCGCCTCCCATGACCTCGCGGGCCAAGGCCGTGTGCTCGGGAGGCGTGAAGTACGGGTGCGCGCCCCGCGTTCGGGATGCCGCGAGCTGAAGCATCTTCGGGCCGAGCGCGGCGAGCACGACCGGCGCCGGCTCCGAGGGCTCGGGAGCGCGAAAGGCGGCTGCCTCCATCGCGTCGAGATAAGCGCTCATCGTCCCCAGCGGCTTCGCGTACTCGTGGCCGCGCGTGGCGACGCTGGGCGCATGGCTCACGCCGATCCCGAGCAGGAAGCGACCCGGGTATGCATCCGCCAGCGTCTTCGCGCCGTTCGCCGCCGCCATCGGGTCGTGGGCGTAGATGTTCAGGATCCCGGTCGCGACGACCGCACGTTTCGTCCAGGAGAGCAGGGTCGATGCCTGCGTGAAGCACTCCTTCGTCCCGACGCCCTCGCCGAACCAGAGCGCCGCGTAGCCGAGCTCCTCGAGCTCCGGTGCGAGCTCGCGCGTCTCGGCGGCCGAGCGCAGGCTGAGCGGCCCGAGCCAGACGCCGACCCGTCCGAGCTCCATCAGCCCGTCTCCTCCACGAAGCAGACGCCGTGCTTCGATCCGGTCGCCGTGTCGGCACCTTCCCAGAAGTCCGGGAGCAAGAGGCTGCGGAAGAGCTGGTCGGGCACGATCGCCCGCAGTTTGACGTGCAATTGCTGCGACGGCACCGAGAGCGTCCAGTCGAGCGGCCACATGCGCCCCGCCGCGCTCAGCGTGTGCGCGCCCGGTGCGGCCGTGAAGCTCGACACGAGCGCCCCGCGGCCGGCCCGGTCGACGGCCGTTCCGCTCGCGTGCCCGTCGCGGAACCGGTAGAGCATGAGCTCCGTGTCGTCGTCGAAACGGCACGAGAACCAGTCCCAGTGGAGCGCGGTCGGGTCGATCGTGAACCCGCCCCACTGGTGGTCGATCCATGCCCTGCCGGTGAAGGAGATCGTGCGCGTCGCCGTCGTGATCGTGCCGTTCGTGGTCGCGTTCGTCGCGGAGTAGTAGCTGCTCTCCGCGGTTCCCTGGTGGATCACGCCGGTGCCGCCGCCGTGGAGGACGTACGGCTTCGTCGGCGTCGCCGTCAGCTTCAGCGCGTAGTGCAGGCCGGAGGCGCCGAACGTCCAGCGGTTCGGCCCCGGCTGGTAGCGCAGCTGCACCGCCGGAAGGCGGACGTCGAGGCTCGACGGGCCGATCGAGACCGGCGCGACGCTTTCGGTGTGGCCGATCTTCGTGCCCGTGTCGAGGTTGACGACCTGGCTGACGGGAAGGATGACGTGTCCGCGCTTGAAGACCGTGAAGAACACCGAGTAGTGGTGGCCGTCCGAGCCGTGGACGTAGGCCGTCACGTACCACCATTCGATACCGGCGTTGTGACCGTAGTGGTCGCGCGGGAAGTGGATCTGCGGCCCGGCGAGGGTCGCGGCCGCCGCGATCGCTGCCAGGGCGCGCACGGTTCTCGATACTACGCGCCGTGAGCAGCGAGCCCCCCTTCGCGCAGCCGCTCCGCCGCGGTGACCTCGATCCCGATCCGCAGCGACAGTTCCACGCGTGGTATGAGGCTGCGCAGCAGGCAGGCGTGACACGGCCGGAGGCGGTCGCGCTGGCCACGGCGACGCCGGAGGGCCGCCCTTCGGTCCGGTTCGTGCTGCTGAAGAGCGCCGGCGACGACGGCTTCGTCTTCTACTCGGGGTACGAGAGCCGTAAGGGCAAGGAGCTGGCGTCGAACCCTCGCGCCGCGCTCTGCTTCTACTGGCACGAGCTCGGCCGGCAGGTGCGCGTCGAGGGGCCGGTCGATCGGGTCGAGCTGTCGGCGTCGGACGCGTACTTCGCGTCGCGACCGTACGGCGCCCAGCTTTCCGCGACGGCGTCGCGGCAGAGCCGGGTCGTCGCGAGCCGGACAGAGTTCGAGGAGGAGGTCGAGCGGCTGCGGTCGCAGTACGGCGAAGGTCTGGTGCCGCGACCGGAGATCTGGGGCGGCTTCGCGCTCATGCCGGTCGAGTACGAGTTCTGGCAGCACCGCGAGGACAGGCTCCACGACCGGTTCCGCTACCGGCCGGAGGGAGAGGGATGGGCGATCGAGCGGCTCTCGCCGTGACCGGCGACGAGCTGCGGGCGCTGATGCGCCGCGCGCCTGCGAGCGTCGCCGTGCTCACGGTCGCGACGGAGCACGACCGGCTCGGCCTGACGGTGTCGTCGCTGGTCTCGCTCTCGCTCGAGCCGCCACTCGTCGGCGTCTCGATCGGGCGCGACACGGCGATGCACGAGCTGCTTCGCGAGGCAGGCGGGTTCGCGGCCAGCCTGCTCGCGGGCGGGCAGGAATGGCTCGCGCAGCACTTCGCCCGAGGCGTGCCGCCGATCGGGATGTGGGTAGGCGTCGCGACCGAGGAAGGAGCGCGCGGCGCGCCTCTCCTCGTCGGCGCTCTCGGCTGGCTCGAGTGCCGGATCGCCTCGGAGCACGCCGCCGGCGACCACTCGTTCTTCGTCGGCGAGGTCGAGTCGGCGCGCCTCGGCGAGCCCGCACCACCGCTCGTCCACTACGACCGCGGGTACCGGACGCTGTGATCGCCGCCGTCGTCTTCGACCTCGACGGGGTCATCCTCCAGAGCGAGGAGGTCTGGGACGAGGTACGCGGCCGGTACGTCGTGGAGCACGGCGGCCGGTACGACGCCGAGGCGCAGCGGGCGATGATGGGGATGAGCGCGCCGGAGTGGTCGCGGTACCTCAGCGAGAAGCTCGGCGTGCCCGGGACGCCGGAGCAGATCAGCGACGACCTCGTGGCGCTGATGACGGCGCGCTACCGCGACGAGCTGCCTCTGATCCCCGGCGCGGTCGAGGCGGTCGAGCGGCTCGCTGCGCGGTGGCCGCTCGGGCTCGCGTCCTCGTCGAACCGGCGCCTGATCGACGCGGCGCTCGAGCTGTCGGGACTGGACCGGTTCTTCCGGGCCACGGTTTCGTCAGGCGAAGTCGCGCGGGGCAAACCCGCGCCGGACGTGTACCTCGAGGCCGCGCGCCGGCTGGACGTGTCCGCGAAAGACTGCATCGGGGTCGAGGACTCGCACGCCGGGATCCGCTCGGCCGAGGCAGCCGGAATGCGCGTGATCGCGATCCCGAACCCGAGCTACCCGCCCGACCCCGAGGCGCTCGAGCTCGCCGACCTCGTGCTCGACTCGATCGCGAAGCTCACGGTCGCGGCAGTCGAATCGCTCGCCCGCGGCTGATCCGGCACCCGCGCACTCGCCCGGCCGGGACGTGTCGCGGACGCAGCACTCCCCACCCTGGGTGGGGAAGAAGAACCACCCGCCACCCGCGGTCAGCGTAACCCCGGAAGACGCACGAGACGCGCGCGGAAGTGCAACAGAATCTGCAACTTCTCACTCACACCCGGCCGGCCGGGACACTCGGAGCGTCAGTCGGCGACGCGGCCGACGAGGACGCACGCGTTGTGGCCACCGAGGCCCATCGCGTTCGAAAGCGCGACGTCCACCTGCGCCTCGCGCGCCTGGTTCGGAACGTAGTCGAGGTCGCACTCGGGATCGAGGTGCTCGTAGTTGATCGTCGGCGGCAGCACGCCTTCGTGGATCGCCAGCACGCACATCATCGCCTCGACCGCGCCGGCTGCACCGAAGCAGTGACCCATCACCGACTTCGTCGAGGACACCGCCAGCTCGTACGCGTGGTCGCCGAACACGTCCTTGATCGCCTTCGTCTCCGCCAGGTCCCCGAGCGGCGTGGACGTCCCGTGCGCGTTGATGTAACCCACCCGTGCCGGGTCGACGCCCGCCCGGTCGAGAGCCGCGCGCATCATCTTCGCCACTCCCGTCGCCTCGGGCTCTGGCTGCGCGAGGTGATGCGCGTCGTTCGATGCGCCGTAGCCGAGGATCTCCGCGTAGATCGACGCCCCGCGCCGGCGCGCCGCCTCCAGCTCCTCGACGACGAGGATGCACGCCCCCTCGCCCATCACGAACCCGGCCCGCGTGGCGTCGAACGGGCGCGACGCTCGCGGCGGGTACTCGTCTTCGACCGCCAGGCCGCGCATGGCGCAGAAGCCGGCGAGGATCAGCGGGTGGATGCACGACTCGGCGCCGCCCGCCAGCACCGCGTCTGCGTCGCCCCGCTTGATGAGCTCGGCCGCCTCGCCGACCGCGGTCGACCCGGTCGCGCACGCCGACACGGGCGCGTAGTTCGGCCCGCGGAAGCCGAGCGAGATCGCGAGCTGTCCCGACGCCGTGTCGACGAGCACGCTCGGGATGAACATCGGCGCGATCCGATCCGGCCCGCGCTCGAGGTAGACGTCGTGCTGCTCGATGATCCCGTTGAAGCCGCCGATCGCCGAGCCGTAGAGGATCCCGACACGCTCGGGTTCGTACGCGCCGTCGAGCCCCGCGTCGGCGACGGCTTCTCTGCCGGCGGAGAGCGACAGCTGCACATACCGCTCGAGCTTGCGCAGCTCCTTGGGCGGGGCCAGCCCGGTCGGATCGAAGTCCTTCACCTCCGCGGCCACGCGCACGGGAAACGCGCTCGCGTCGAACGCCTGGATGAAGTCGATGCCGCTGCGGCCGTGCACCGCGGACTCCCACGTCTGGCGCGCGCTGTTGCCCACGGGCGTCACCGCCCCGAGCCCGGTCACGACCGCGCGTCTCATTGAAGGGAGATTAGAGCGTCAGCCTGGGGTCGTCGTCGAAGTAGCCTTCAGCCATGCCGGGAAAGAACGTTCCCTTCCCACCGATGGAAGCGCAGCTCGTCAACGAGCTGCCGCTCGGCGACAACCTCCAGTACGAACCGAAGTGGGACGGGTTTCGCGGCGTGCTCGAGAACGACGGCGGCGAGCTGGCGCTCTGGAGCCGGAACGGTCGGCCGCTGCTTCGTTACTTCCCGGAGCTGGCCGAGCTCGGCGCGCGGCTTCCTCCCCACTCCGCACTCGACGGCGAGATCGTGATCGAGCACAAGGGAAGGCTCGAGTTCGACCTGCTGCAGATGCGTCTCCATCCGGCCGAGAGCCGGGTCCGGAAGCTCGCGGCGGAGCATCCAGCGCGCTTCGTCTGCTTCGACGTGCTCCTCTGGAAGGACGAGCCGGTGTGGCAGCAGCAGCTCGCCAAGCGGCGCAAGCGCGTCGAGAAGCTGCCCTTCGACGTCTCGGCCGCGTCGCGCGACCCCGGGCAGGCACGCGCGTGGCTCGCGAGCCTCGACGCGATCGGGCTCGACGGCGTGATCGCCAAGCGGCTCGACTCCTCGTATCTGCCCGGCTCGCGCGACGCGGTGCAGAAGGTGAAGGAGCACCGCAGCGCCGAGTGCGTCGTCGTCGGCGTCCGCTGGAAGGCGAAGCCGACGCTGCTCGCGACATTGCTGCTCGGGCTCTACGAGAGAGACGGCCGCCTCGACTACGTCGGCTCCTGCGCCGTCGCCGCGGGCAAGCAGAAGGAGATCCTCGCGCTCGTGAAGCCGCTGCTCGCCGGCGCGCCTGAACGCGGATTCTCGGAGCAGAACCGCTGGGGCACCGGCGGGCTCGAGGAGTCGTCGCTGCGGCCGGAGCTCGTCGTCGAAGTGCGCTACGACAAGGTGCAGGGCAACCGCTTCCGGCACGGCACCCGCCTGCTTCGGTTCCGGCCGGACAAGGACGCGAGCGACTGCACATGGGAGCAGGTGCGACCGAAGCGACGCAAGGACGACCCGACGGTCGAGAAGCTGCTCGGGAGCTAGGGGCGCCGTGCCCGAAGCGGCTACCGAGATCGACGCCGGCGGACAGACGGTCCGCGTCTCCAATCCCGAGCGCGTGCTCTTCCCGAAGACGAAGCGCACAGCTCCGGTCACGAAGCTCCAGGTCGTCGAGTACTACCTCGCCGTCGCGCCCGGGATCATGCGCGCGCTCCGCGAGCGACCGACCACGCTCGAACGGTGGCCGAAGGGCGTGCACCCCGGCATGGTGCTCGCTACGCGCGAAGGTAAGCCGGGCGACGCGTTCTTCCAGAAGCGCATCCCGCGCGGAGCGCCGCCCTACGTCGAGACGGCGCGCATCACCTTCCCCTCCGGCCGGGTTGCCGACGAGATCTGCCCGACCGAGATTGCCGTCGTGCTCTGGGCGGCGCAGATGGGCACGATCACCTTCCACCCGTGGCCGGTCCGGCGCGCCGACGTCGACCACCCCGACGAGCTGCGGATCGACCTCGACCCGCAGCCGGGCACCGACTTCGACGACGCGGTGCGCGTCGCGGCGACGGCCCGGGAACTCCTGGACGACCTCGGCTACACGGGCTTTCCGAAGACGTCGGGCGGGCGTGGCGTCCACATCTACGTCCGGATCGAGCCGCGCTGGACGTTCACCGACGTCCGCCACGCGGCGATCGCGTTCGGACGAGAGCTCGAACGGCGCCGGCCGGGAGAGGTGACGACGAAGTGGTGGAAGGAGGAGCGCGGCAAGCGGGTGTTCGTCGACTACAACCAGAACGCCCGCGACCGCACGATCGCCTCCGCCTACAGCGTCCGGCCGAAACCCGGCGCGACGGTGTCGGCGCCGCTCGCCTGGGACGAGCTCCCGGAGGTCGAGCCCGAGGACTTCACCGTCGCGTCGATGCCTGCCCGCTTCGCCGCGGTCGGCGACCGGCACGAGGCGATCGACGACGTCTCGCACTCGCTCGAGCCGCTCCTCGAGCTCTACGCAAAGCAGGACCAGGGCGACATGCCGTACCCGCCGGACTACCCGAAGATGCCGGGCGAGCCGAAGCGCGTCCAGCCGAGCCGAAACCGCGACCGCCCGCGGTGAGCCACGTCGCCTCGATCCTCTCCGAGCGGCTCGAGCTCGTTCCGCTCTCGCCTGCGGCGCTCGAGGTACTGCTCGCGGGCCGCACGGGCGAGGCGGAAGCGCTGATCGGCGGCCGGCTCGCGGACGGCTGGCCCGGCGGCGACGAACGCTACTTCCGCCTGCGGCTCGGGCAGTTGCAGCGCGACCCGTCGCTCCAACCCTGGATGGTGCGCGCCCTCGTGCTGCGCGACGGTCGCGAGGTCGTGGGCAACGCGGGCTTCCACGGGCCGCCCGGCGTGAACGGGAAGAACGACCCGGCGGCGGTCGAGATCGGTTACAAGGTCTTCGAGCCCTTCCGCGGCCGGGGCCTGGCCACCGAGGCGACCGTGGCCCTGATCGACTGGGCGCGCGAGGAGCACGACGTCCGCCGCGTCATCCTCTCGATCGCGCCGACGAACGATCCGTCGCTCGCGATCGCGGCGAAGCTCGGCTTCACGCAGACGGGCGAGCAGTGGGACGAGGAAGACGGCCTCGAGCTCGTGTTCGAGCTCGAGGCCTGACCTCCGGGCTCACATCGTCGAGCCGGCCTCGATCGCCACGACCGGGCGCACCTCGATCGTGCCGTACTTCGCGCCGGGGATCCGCGCGGCGAGCGCGATCGCCTCGTCCGCGTCCGCTGCCTCGACCACGTAGAAGCCGCCGAGCTGCTCCTTCGTCTCGGCAAACGGGCCGTCGGTGACGAGCGTCTCGCCGTCGCGGACGCGCACCGCCGTCGCGGTCGACGTCGGGTGGAGCGGCGCTCCGTCGACGAAGCTGCCGCTCTCCCGGATCTCGCCTGTGAACGTGCCGTAGTCGCCGACGATCGACTCCCGCTCGGCATCCGAGAGCCCCGCCCACGCGTTCTCGTCGTTGTAGATGAGGAGCATGTACTGCACGGAAGTTCTCCTTTCGTCGCTGACATCTTGAAGACGAACGACGAGGCCTGAATCGACAGCAAGCTGTTACGCTCGCCGCCTGATGAGAAGGCTCCTGCCGCTGACCGTGCTCGTCGCGCTGGCCGCGACCGCCGCGTTCACCGGTGCGGCCTCGTCGCGCCCGGCCAAGGTCGCCTGCGGCGCCGCGACGGTGAGCAAGGGCACGCTGACCGTCGGCACCGACAACCCGGCCTATCCGCCCTGGTACGGCGGCAATCCGGGCCACGGCTGGAAGGTCAGCGACCCGTACAGCGGCAAGGGCTACGAGTCGGCGGTCGCCTACGGGGTCGCGAAGCAGCTCGGCTACGCGCACGCGAAGGTCAAGTGGGTCTACGTGCCGTTCGACAAGTCGTTCGCACCCGGCCCGAAGAACTTCGACTTCGACCTCACGCAGATCTCGTACACGCCCCAGCGGGCGAAGGTCGTCACGTTCAGCAACTCGTACTACGACGTGAACCAGTCGCTCGTGGTGCGGAACGGGACGTCGATCGCGAAAGCGAAGTCGATCGCCGCGCTGAAGCCGTACACGCTCGGCGCTCAGCTCGGTACGACGAGCTACCAGTTCATCAAGTCCGTCATCAAGCCGGCGAACATCAAGGTCTACCCTTCGAACGACGAGGCCGTGTTCGCGCTCAAGACCAAGCTGATCGACGGTGTCGTCGTCGACCTCCCGACAGCGTTCTACGTCACCGCCGTCCAGGTGCCGAACTCGAAGATCCTCGGCCAGTTCCAGAGCAAGACCGGCGAGCACTTCGGCATGGTGTTCAAGAAGGGCAATCCACTCGCCGTCTGCGTGAACAAGGCGCTGGCGGCGATGAAGGCGAACGGCACGCTGAAGCAGATCAACGACACCTGGCTCTCAAAGGTCGTCAGCGTCCCCGTCCTCAAGTAGCGCGCTGGACGACGACCGCAGCTCGAAGATCCTGGGCAGCGTCAAGCCGCTGATCGTTCGCGTCGCCGGCGACCTGAAGCGATTCGTCGTCCGGCACCGTGGCGTCCTGATCGCAACCGCGAGCACCGTCGTCGTGTTCGCGGCACTCGGCTTCGCGATCGTCAGCTCGCCGGGCTGGTCAGAGTTCAGAAGCGCCTTCCTCGACGGCCACATCTTCGGGACGACCTTCGGCGAGATCGCCCGCGCGTTCCTGCTGAACGTGAAGATCTTTCTGATCGCCGAGCCGATCATCCTCGTGCTCGCGCTCGGCGTCGCGATCGTCCGCAGCCTTCCCGGGCCGGCCCTGTTCCCGTTTCGGCTTCTGGCGGTCGTCTACGTCGACCTGTTCCGCGGTATTCCCACCATCCTGGTCATGCTGATGCTTGGCCTCGGCATGCCGGCGTTGCAGCTCTCGTGGCTGCCTTCGTCGTCGACGTTCTGGGCCGTCGTCACGCTCGTCCTCATCTACACGGCCTACGTCTCGGAGGTGTACCGCGCAGGCATCGACTCCGTGCACCCGAGCCAGGAGATGGCAGCGCGGTCGATCGGCCTGGGCAGGTTCCAGGGGCTCCGCTACGTGATCGTCCCGCAAGCGGTTCGCCGCGTGATCCCTCCTCTCCTGAACGACTTCATCGGCCTGCAGAAGGACACCGCCTTGATCAGCGTCCTCGGCGCCATCGACGTGCTCAACCAGGCGCACATCGACGAAGCGGCGACGTTCAACTTCACGCCGTTCCTGTGTGCCTCCGTCCTCTTCGTCGCGATCACGATCCCTCTGACGCGCTTCACGGATCACCTGATCGCACGCGAGCGGGCGCGGCGCCAGACCGCGGGCGTCCTCGCGTGAGCGACGCGCTCCGCATCGAGGGCGTCCACAAGTCGTTCGGCGCGACGGAGGTGCTGCGCGGGATCGACCTGTCCGTGGCCGAGCACGAGGTCGTCTGCCTGATCGGCGCCTCCGGCTCGGGGAAGTCGACCCTTCTCCGTTGCGTGAACCTGCTGGAGCCGATCGACGCCGGACGGATCCTCGTCGCCGGCGAGGACGTGACCTCTAACGGCGTCGACACGAATCGCGTGCGGCGCGGCATCGGGATCGTCTTCCAGTCGTTCAACCTCTTCCCGCACATGACCGTGCTGCGGAACGTCACGCTCGGGCCGCGCAAGGTGCTCGGGGTTCCCCGCGGCCGGGCCGAGGCCGACGCGATGGAGCTGTTGAGGCGCGTCGGGCTCGCGGACAAGCGCGACGAGTATCCCGACCGGCTCTCGGGCGGCCAGCAGCAGCGTGCCGCGATCGTGCGCGCACTCGCCATGAAGCCGCAGCTGCTGCTGCTCGACGAGGTGACGAGCGCGCTCGACCCGGAGCTCGTCGCCGAGGTGCTCGAGGTGATCCGCGAGCTCGCGAAGGGCGGGATGACCATGGTGATCGCAACGCACGAGATGGGCTTCGCCCGCGACGTCGCCAACCGCGTCTGCTTCCTCGAGGACGGCGTGATCCTCGAGCAGGGCAAGCCGGCGCAGATCTTCTCGAAGCCGCGCGAGGAGCGGACGCGGCAGTTCCTCCAGCGCATCATCGACGCAGGCCGGATGTAGAGCAGGGCGCTACGCTTCGCCCATGCTCGACCAGCCGCACCAGAGCGTCGACCTCAGCATCGAGCCGCTCGACGACTTCGTCGTCGTCCAGCCGTCCGAGGGCGAAGCGGAGACGCGCGGCGGTCTGATCATCCCGGCGAGCGCCGAGACGCCCTGCCGCTCCGGGATCGTCACCGCCGTCGGGCCGGACGTCAACGGCGTCGAGCCCGGCGACAAGGTGCTGTACCCGCGCGACGCCGGCTACGACATCCGCATGGCCGGCTCGTCGGTCCGCGTGATCCGGCGAGAAGAGCTGATCGCGCGAGTCCACGACTGAAGCACGACTCGAACGCCCCTGTCCGACCTTGCAACACAGCGTTGCAAGGTCGAGAAGTTGCAAGGTCGAGAACGGAGAAGGAGGGATTCGAACCCTCGAGGCAGGGATGACCCCACCTAACGCCTTAGCAGGGCGCCGCCTTCAGCCACTCGGCCACTTCTCCCAGCCCGCTGAGGATACCCGCCGCGGAAGCCGCCGCTAACCTAGGACAGACCGCGGAGGGGTGGCAGAGCGGTCGAATGCGGCGGTCTCGAAAACAGTCTGAGGCTGTTGTGGCCATCGTGATTACACGGGCCTGAAGGCGCTGTTTGAGGCGGTTTGCGCCTAACGGCGGGGGTTAGTAGCTGACCCATGCTTGCCCGCTTGGCGGGCCGGCTGCCGGGGTGTGGCGTGGTTGAGCGGTGGGTTAAGGGTGAGGTCGAGCGCGCGTTCGATCGCGTCTCGGCGTCGACTTGCATGTGTGGGCTGGTGAGAGCTAACGATGTGCGACGTGGAAGCCAAGACACGCGCTGCAGGCCGGAAGCGGAGCTCGAGGTACGAGGGGATCGTTCTGCGGCACGCACGCGGCTGCCACTTACGGACGGGCGGCAGGTGCTCGTGCACACCGAGCTATCAGGCGCAGGTGTGGTCGGCCCGCGAGCAAAAGACGATCCGAAAAACGTTCCCGACCCTGGCCGAGGCACGGAGCTGGCGACACGAAAGCCAGGTCGCTCTACGCAACGGCCTGCTCCGCTCCTCCTCGAAGGTCACCCTCGACCAGGCGGCAACAGCGTGGCTTTCGGCCGCCGCGGCCGGCCTCGCCCGCACCCGCACAGGCGAGGCCTACAAGCCGTCCGCGATTCGCGCCTACCGACAAGCACTGAACCATCGCGTGCTCCCGACGCTGGGGGCGAAGCGGCTGACCGCGATCACCCACACGATGCTGCAGGACTTCGCCGACCAACTCGCCGCCCAGGGGCTGTCCGCGAGCAGCGTCCGCAACACGATCCTGCCCCTGCGAGCGATCTTCGGCCGCGCCCACCGACGCAACGACGTCGCCATCAACCCCACACTCAAACTCACCCTCCCCGCCGTGCGCAGCCACAGAGAACGCGTCGCAGCACCAACAGAAATCAAGCCCCTCCTCGACGCCCTCCAAGCCCAAGATCGAGCGATCTACGCCACCGCCCTCTACGCCGGACTCCGCCTCGGCGAACTCCAAGCCCTGCAATGGGACGACATCGACCTCACCACCAACCTCATACACGTCAAACGCAACTGGGACCGCCAAGCAGGCTTCGTCGCCCCCAAAAGCCGCGCCGGCACCCGACGCGTCCCAATCACAAACGCCCTCCGCCGCGAACTCCTCAACCACCGCCTCCAACAAGGCAAAGGCGGCCAAGGCTTCGTCTTCCCAAACAAACACGGCACCAAGCCCTTCAACCCCGGCACCCTCAAACTCCACACCGACACCTGGACCAAGAACGGGCTCAACCCGATCGGCCTCCACGAATGCCGACACAGCTACGCCGCCTACATGATCGCCGCCGGCATCAACACCAAAGCCCTCTCCACCTACATGGGCCACAGCTCAATCACCATCACCCTCGACCGCTACGGCCACCTCCTCCCCGGCAACGAAACCCAAGCCGCCCACCTCCTCGACACCTGGCTCACCAACGCCACCAGCGCCGGAAACCGGATCCGACGGACATAACCCGCCCACTGCGGCCGAACTAAGGCGGAGGGCCGGGCGGCCTCGCGAGCGCTCCCGAGCGCTGACTTGCGCGAGAGGAGCGGTCCACATCGGACCCCGCGCGAGGCTGTCTGCTGATCGGGCTGGTAGGGAGTCGTTTTCATATTCGATTTCCCTGCAAATAGAGGGATTCTGGACGAGTTCAGAAGAGCCGAACTGGAGAATTCTGCGCGTTTCAGCGCCTCCGGTCTCCAATTAACTGGGCGCGACCAGAACGTGGCTCAACCATGTCCTTTCTGGGTCTCCACTATGCCGCGGCGGCCGGTTAGCCTGGCCACGTGAACGAGATTGAGAACCTGCCGCACGAGGAGCCTGAGGAGCTGTTCCCACAACTCGATCCGCTCGAAGCCGAGCGCGTCTTCTCCCCAGAGTTCCACGCCTGTCGCGATCTCCTCATCTTCGCCTGGGAGCACAAGCCGACTCGGGGAGATCAGCCATTCCACTACCTGCTGCTGGCGATCTTCGCTCGCTCGACACTGACTTACCGGGCGATCATGCAGTTGTGCCGCGGCGGCTACGGCGAGCAGGCGGACATGCTGAACCGCTCGCTGTTCGAAGACATGGCCGCCGCCCACTGGGTGTCCTTACACCCGGAGGAGGCGGTCGCAAGGATCGGGCAACACCATCAGCACAGCCGTGTGCTCTGGAACCGTATGCTCGAGCGCCGACCGGGACTGGGCGACCCGGTCGATCTCGGTCTGGACGACGAGACCGTCCGCAGTCTGGACAGGATGTTCGGCGAGCACGGCACTCGTCCCTGGCTCGGTCTTGGGATGTGGGATGTCGTGATCGAGATCGAGCAGCTCTGGCAGGGCGAGGAGAACCGCGAACAGCTGTGGCACTTCTATGAACTCGCCCATCGGGCGAATAACCAGAAGCTGCATCTCTCGTCGTTCTCACTGAACCGCGTCGCCCAGGCTCGGGAGCAAGGCGACGAGTTGGTCTTCCGCTACACGGCTAGCCCCTCGATCAAAGCCAGCGACCCCGTCGGCCCGGCCCTGTTCGGTGCCTTCTGGATCTACTGGCAGCTTGTCGGGCTGATCTGCGACCTGTTCGGCATCGACCAGACCGAACTCACCGCTCTCGTCGGGCCACACATCGAGGCGATGGCTGCTACTTCAGCCGAGTGGCGTCGTCTGAACGATCCGACGTCGGAGCGGCCGGGCGACAACGATCACGGCCAGGCTGGCGACTGACAGTCCAACTCTCAACCTCCTCCCTTAGCCACAGGTTCAGCGCGCCGTGCTTGATCGCCGCAGGTGGTACCCCGGCCTCGCCAAGCTGTCAACCCGCGGTCACGGTCACCGCTGACTACGTTCCTAGACTGGCTGCGTGACCCTCGAGAAGCTGAAGCGCGATCTCGCCGACCTGACTGACGAGGACTTCGAGCTGCTCGTGTTCCAGCTTGTCGAGGCCGACGAGCCGTCGGCGAAGAAGCTCGCGAACCCTGACGGCGGAGCAGACGTCGTCGTGCCCGGCGTCGACGGTGCCAGGCCGCACGTCCACCAGGTAAAGCGCTACCCGCAGAACATCTGGTGGAACAAGTGCGAGAAATCGCTCGACCAAGCGGTGAAGACCCACACGCCGGCGCAGGTGACGTTCGTCTTCCCACGAGATCTCAGCGCGGCGCTCTCGACGAAGTTCGACAGCCGTCTGCGCAACCGGCACCCCGGTGTGGCAGTCGACTACGTCGGCCTGTCCGACCTGCACGTGCTCGTCGAGCGTCACCCGGAGATCGCTGCCCGCGCCTTCGAGCGGATCCGCAACGACGCGCTGCGAGCCGCTCAGCGGCAGATCGCTCAGGGCGGCCAGCCGTTGGAAACTGGACTCGACTTCGTCCAGCGCACGACCGAGTTGTCGAAGTTCGCCAGCGAGCAGGACTTGTACTTCCGCCAGCAGATGGCAACCGGCGAGGCCAGCACGTTCCAGGATCCAGTCTGGGACGAGGTGCCGTTCATGACCATGAAGGCGATCGGCGGAGATCACGTCGTTCGCGTCGACTTCTGGCCGCGCGAGGGTGTCGAGGTGCCGCCGCCCACCTGGAGCTTCACGGACAACGACGCCGGCCGCGAGGCTTTCGAGCTGGCGCGCGAGCAGCTCGCGCGCGGCGAGGAAGCCCGCATCTCGGACACCGTCGTCGTTCACGCGATCACGACACCGCACCTGCTCCGCGAGCTCGGCGGCGAGTTTCCGCCGGCGGAGGGACAGGGCGTGGCGATCGTGCAGCCGAGCGCGCCCACCCCGTTCCGCCTCGAGATCGAGACTGACGACGGCGAGATCGTGGTCAGAGAATTCGAGGTCAGATCAGTCCTGCCGCGGACGCCGGGGAATATCGACTTCGTCGGCCTCGACGGGCAACTGCGCGTCGAACTCGAGCTACGCCCAGGCGCCGACAAGATGACACGGCTTCACTTCAGCATCACGGCGTCGTCGAATTCCTCAGCGAGAGCGAACGCCGCCGCCTGGGTTGCCCTTGACGCCTTCGGCCGCAACAAGAAGGTCACGCTCTACGCGCCGGGGATCCTGCCCGCCGGAGGTCTAAGCGAGACGACCGGCGGCCTGTCCGAAGAGGGAACCGAGCGCGCCCACTTCATGCGCCAGCTGGCCGAGGACATCGTGACGATCGAGGAGCGAGTCGGCCAGGAGATCCCGATTCCCGACCAGTTCGAGCACGAGGATCTCGTCGAGATCGCCAACGCCGTGCAAATGATCGAGAGCGGCGAAGGCAAAGGCACCGTGACGAGGATCGAGTTCATCTTCCCCCCCGACGCACTCGCCGCGCACCTCGAACTCCTTGAGACCGGAAGCTATGTGGTCAAGCGGCCCGTGCCGGTGAAGATCTTCGGCGGCACCCTGATCATCGGTCAGGGCGAGATGCACCTGCCGCCAATGAAGGTCGTCGATCAGCAGCCGACGGCGGGGCACCCCAGCGCGCCGATCAGAGTCGAGGTCGTGCCGGCTACGGCCGACGCCGAGGTGACGTTCGAGATCGAACCTCCAACCACCGAGCCGCCGGACGGGAAGGGAACCAAGGTCGAGATTGTCATCCCCTCGTCCGGCGAGATCATCGAGACCCTCTCCGGCAAGCCACCGACGACTAGCTCATAGCCTCGGCCCGCGCCGAGGGGGGCTGTTGTGCAGCTGGCCGCGGCCGGCCGCGCGCACCTCCGCTGCGATGCGACGGTAGTCGGCCACGGTGGGCAGGTGGCCGACGCGATCCTGGACGAGCTTCAGACTGCGCAAGTAGCGGGCCGTCTCGCTCTCCTGTCCGGCGAGATGTTCGAGCCGCGCCTCGCGGAACGCCTCATGCTCCTCGAGAAAGCAACGAGGTGAAGAGGATGACAACGGCATCGGCAGCGGAGGTCGTGCCAGTCAACTCGCCAATGAAGCTAGCCCGCCCAAGGAGATCAGCTATTCGAGCCGATCCTTCATGGTGAGGGCTGGGGGCCGGTCGGGCACCGGCATGATGTGCCCATGGTCGTGGGTAAGCAGGGACGAGCAAACCGAGTCACCGAGAAAGTCGGTGTTCGTGCGGTTCAGGGCATCTTCGAGGACGGCGGCTGCCTCTTTCAGCCGGTTGACCTTGCGGAGGACATCGGCAAGGACGCCTACGTCGACCTGACGGAGGACGGCAAGCACTTCACCGGCTCGCTGATCGCCGTCCAGATCAAGAGCGGAGTGAGCTTCAAGGACGGTGACAACTACAAGATTCCTTGCAAGCCGGCCGACATCGTCGTGTGGAGAGGTTCAACCGTCCCGATCTACGGCATGGTCTATGACCCAGACCGGAACTCGGTTCACTGGGAGAACCTGACCGCCTGGGCATCAAATCTCGCCGAGGGCAGTTTCCCAACATCTTGCCCGGTGCCGGCAAGCAATTTCCTGAGCGACGAGACGCTACCGCTATTCGTGAAGCAGGTGCGCTTTCACATCGAGCGATCCCAGCCTCGCATTCTCGATCTCGCATCCACTGACGCGGTCAAGCAGATGGGAGCCGTCTCAGACTGCCTCGCGTTCGGCCGCTCCGACGCTCGCCCCCTCCTACTTCTACGAGCGAGCATCCGGTGGCTTGAGGATCCGGATGCCCTGTGGCCCGCGATCCAGATCCTCTCCTTGGTGACGCCGCATCCCGACATCTACTGGGTCAAGGACAACTGGCTCCCGGACGAGATCCGATACGAGGTCAAGGCGAGCTTCAGTTGGAGCCTGGAGGAGGCGGAAGCACTTCTGGCTGCTCCTGCGGGCGACATGTGGGGCAGAGGCGATCTCGGCCAGGGGGTCTACATGCTGCTCGACGCCGATCCCGACTGCGATCAATTGCTCGAACGCGTGGTTATGACCACGAGCGACGACGATGTTCGCTGGCAAGCTGCGTCGCTGCGCGTAGGTCGGGCGGACGAGCACGGGCTGGCTGTGCTCCAAGACCTCGTGAACCGGGCGCCGCGGCTGAGTGGAGCCCACGTTTTCGCGCAGCTTGAGCAGACCTTGCGCGATCACGGGTCGGTGAGCTTGTTCTAGCGTTCGGTTGCGGCGACCGTCACGTTCCCCGACAATCCGTCCGTGGTCGAGGAACAGCGAAACGACCTGCTCGACGATCTGCTGGCGCCGATCCCGCGCAAGGCGATCGTGCCAGCGGTCGAAGCTGCGCTCGGCGTCGGCCGCCGACAGGCGGACGCGATCGTCGCCGCCTTCGACGACTACGTCGCCAGGCCACTCGAGGCGAACCTGCAGAAGCTGCGCGGCCGCGACCTGGCCCGGCGTAACCCCTTCATCTACACGGTGCGTGGCTCGAAACGGTGAGCGACTGGGCCAACCGCGTTCTAGCCGACAAGGAAACCTCGGCGATCGAGGGACACATCGGCACGTCTGACCTGACGCCGTTTTTTGGTCCAGTCGGTGTGGCCCCGGTTTCGTGGACTCGCCGTGTGAGAGTTAGGCGGCTTGTTCGGTTTCGTTGTTGACCTTTTCAAATTCAATTGGTGTCAGCATCCTGAGCGCGCTGTGGCGGCGGGTGCGGTTGTGGAAGATCTCGAGGTAGTCGAACAGGGCGGTGCTGAGCTCGACCCGTGTCTTCCACTTCCTGCGGTTGAGTAGCTCGGTCTGCAGGCGGGCCCAGAACGATTCGATGAGCGCGTTGTCGAAGGCGTCGCCGACCGTGCCCATCGAGGGCACGAGGCCTGCCTGGCGGACGCGTTCGCTGAACGCCCAGGAGGTGAACTGGCTGCCGTGATCGAAGTGGATCACCGTCCCTGGTGGCGGGGTGCGGTTGCCGATCGCCATCGCCAGCGCGTTGGTGACCAGCGACGTCACCTGGTGGCTGTCGATCGACCAGCCGACGATCCGGCGTGAGTGGGCGTCGAGCACGACGCAGCAGTAGACCTTCCCCTCCCGGGTCGGGTGCTCGGTGATGTCGGTGAGCCAGAGCTGGTTGGGACGATCGCGGTTGAAATCGCGGCAGACGAGGTCCTCGGCGGTGGCGACGTTGACGAGGCTCTTTAGCTGCTTTCGAGTCGGGAGGCCCTTGAGCCGTCCCTCGGCCATCAGCTTGTGAACGAGCTTGCGTGAGACGACGATCTGCCGACCGAGTTGCAGCTCGGCGCGGACACGCCGATAGCCATACACGCCCGAGATTCGGCGTGGATCTGGCTGATCAGTCCTCGCAGCCACTCCCGCCGCAGCTCGCTTGGCGTCGGTGACCGACGTCGCCAGCCGAAGTACCCCGAGGGTGCGACTCCAACGATCCGGCAGCAACGTTTGATCTCGAAGCCCTGCCCGGCCAGGAAGGTGATCACCGGGTACTTGCTTTTGGGCGCACCTCGCCGGCGGCGAACAACGCGGACGCTTTCCTTGTGATCTCCAGCTCGGTCTCGAGCTCGCGGATCCTGCGCCGCGCCTGGGCAAGCTCGGTCCGCTCCACGCTCGACAGGCCTGAACGCTCGCCACGGTCGATCCGATCCTGCGCCCGCCAGCGGTACACCGTCGCCTCGCTCACGCCGATCTCGGCCGCCACCACGGAGACAGAGCGGCCCGAACGGACAAGCTCAACTACCCGACGACGGAACTCCGGCGCATACGACCTCGCCATCCGACGATCCCCTTTCCTCAGGCCCGATTCTCATCAATCGAGTCCAGAAAACGGGGACCAGATCAGCTTGGACCAGTTTCAGGGGGTCAGGTCAGCTTTTCCTTACCAGCGGTAGCGACCGAGGTCACTGAGCTTCTCCTCCACGCACCGGAGATCGCATCCTGGCTCAACTAGCGGCACGACGGTTCACCGCCAGTCAATACCGCCCTACCCTGAAGAGCTAAGGGTGCCTGTAGAGCGGATAGCCCCGCGCCCGCGCGTACTGCTCGGCCTTCCGCCGCGGCAACAGGCCAAGCCACTCCACCGTGCGCTGGCAAGGGTCTTCCAAATCCCAGACCCAAACGTCGCCCCAGTCCTGTCCGTCCGCCTCTTTCACGAACTCGTAACTGACCGCTAGACAGCGAGCGTCGGCAGGGCGGCTTGCAAGGACGGCCACACTCGAAGTATCGACAGCAACGGCTTCTGCCTTGAAGGGATAGTGGCCGCCAAAAGAGTGGGCGACCGCGTGGGGTGCACAAATACGAACTCGCTGCAAATCGGCAGCTCCGTGTCTTATGACCGAGTTTGTGCACCCACGCCTTCTCAGGCGGTAGATGAGTCGGACCCTCGCCATACGTCCGGCTTTGTGACCACTCTTACGTATGAGAGAATGAGACTTCTCAGCCTTAACTCTTGGCAGCCCAGCGAAGTCTCCACCATTCGGGAGTCTTCGAACGTTGTCTCACAAGGGCCGCCTCTAGCGCCGAATCCGGCTCGGTGGCAGGGTTTCGGCGTTGCCCCGGCAGCTCCTTCCTCCGTTAGGCAATCAAGTAACCCTCGTCCGTGCTGTCCTCTTCCCACCGGCATCGCCGCTGGGCCTTCCGCCTACGGGCAGGGAAGATTCGTCTGACAGCTGCCGCTTGGGATCGTGCCGGCCCCGAGCGACATGCCGGTGGCGTCGTCGATCAGTTCATAGACGTCTCGGCTCGGAGTCGGATCATCCGTTTCATTCACAGCCGAGATCGGTTCGAAATGACCGTGTGCCAAGACCACCCAAACGACCCCGTCCTGAGTGGATTCAGGCCCATCGTTCGTGGGGGCCGAGGAGACAATGTTGCCCACCTCGCTGTGGTGAGCGAGAACATACACTTTGCTGATGTAGGCTCCATCGCCAAGGGCATCAAGTACCTGGCTTTCGACGGTCTGGGCGTCTTGGACGGGAGTGACGCCGGGATCGACGATCGGTGCGACGGTGTCTTTAGCGCTGCCTGCTGCCTGGAACACGCCGATCGCGCCTCCGCATACGAGAAGGACCGCGGCGCAGACGACTAGTTGCTTTGCTCTGCTGAGTCTCTTCATGCCCAGCACCTCAAAACATACACCCAAACGTATGTTGAGGGTGGATATTGTAGCCGAACCAAAACGGGAAGTAACACCCGTAAGTGGTTCCGACATCCGGGCCATTGAGGAAGAAGGCTCCGCCTGTGTTCTGAACCCACGCCTGATCGCTGTGGCGGATCGAGAACATCGCCGTCACGGTGGCATCATTGA
This sequence comes from uncultured Actinomycetes bacterium, assembly GCA_963776735.1. Taxonomy (GTDB): domain Bacteria; phylum Actinomycetota; class Thermoleophilia; order Gaiellales; family Gaiellaceae; genus PALSA-612. Next base: position 177,900 of record CAVZNV010000021.1, on the reverse strand, counting down.
GCCAGTCGTCGCCCAGGGAACCACCCCCGCACTTGGCTTCAAGCCCTACGTTGTATTCGATCGTGGGAGGGACCACGCTAGGCCAGTGCTTATAACTGGCCCCATCGAAGAAAATGTTGTAACCGCCGTTATATGCCCGAATTGTGAACGTGTGCTTCTGACCGCCCATAGTTCTCGGGTCGCCTAGAGAGGAAATGATCGCGTCGTCAATCTGACCGTTGATCCCTCCGAGAACTCGCTCAGTGTAGAAAATATGATAGTCAACCTCGTTGAGATTGAATGCTCCGTAATGCGCTCCAAACTCGATCCACGAGTCGGACGTTGACTTGCCGTTGACCCCGACCCACATCGTCTGGTTTACGGCTGTGCCCGCGTAGTAATGCGGCGAGTCGCCCGAACGTATGTACCAAGTCGCCTTGGCGCCATCGGCCGGAGCGGCGATACCTGGCGGGTTCTGCCCGCTTTGCTTGATGTCTTCTCCGCGTGTGACCTTGCTACACCCCGGGACGTTCCCTGCGCGGTGAACGGAGCCGCTGGCACTTTGGCTCGACACCAACAGAGCGGCAGCGACGCACGGCACGAGTAGAAGGATGAACCGGAAGGACTTCATACGCAGATGACAACCGTACCGTAGAGGAGGGCCAAGAGTCAATACGCCGCTGATGCCGACAACATCAGATCGGGCAACCGAGAGCCTTCGGACGCCAACCGGCTCGCCGTAATCCAACGCACGTGCCTCCACACCTGGCCAATTCCACGTCGCCGGGTTCCGGATACATGCAGGTCAACCGTGCCTGGACGAGGCCGCGACCAGCCACCGGATCCCCGCGAGATGTCCGTGCCCTCGATGAGAGCAGAACTCTTGGAGCGGCTCGGGTGGCTGTTCCCAGGACGGCCGAACAGGGGCGGGCCGCAGCGTTCGCGGCGGGAGCATTCCCTATCTAGCCGCTTTGTCGCTCGCGCTGTCCACTCATGGAGTGCCGTGGCGCCGTTCGATCCAGCGGCGACCAAGCTCCGCGCAGGCAGCGCCAGAGACAACGATGTCGCCGAAGTTCGCCAACTCCTCGAGACGCTTACCAAAGCCTTTCCACGGGGTCGCAAACACCCCGGCCTCATATTCCCAGTTGATTGTCATACGTTCCTTGGTTGCCAGTGCTGAGTCCGGCACATACAGGACCGTGCAAATCTCGGGTCTCAGCGTCAATAGGTCGACGCAGATGCCGGTTACAGAGAGTTCCGCCCTGCTGTGTTCGATGAGTTCACGAATGATCAGAACGGGACTTCGTCCAAGAATGTAATCCCTGCTTTCGTCTGCGCCCGTTCCGGTCTGCTCCTCGTCGCCGAAGACCTCCTCGAGCAACTCGCGCCAGATCGTCATCTGAACCGACCATTTCTCGTCAAGGGTGGGCGCCTCGAACATCCCTGAAGGCGCCACGTGGTAGAGGCCGCGAGAGACGCCAACCGCACTGGAGCGCCGTCTGAGTAGCGCGTACATGGCTCCGCCGCGCCGAGCGAAGACGAGCAGGGTTGAGACGGTGATCGATGCGCATCTGCCGTCACCGCTCAGAAGGGGGTTCGTGTTGGCTTCAGTTGCCTCCCTGAGGGGAAGCGTCCCTGGCGTCGAGAGGTCGAGCCCGGCGAGCAGCGCCTTCTTGAGCTCCCACTCGAGTGCGTACTGCGTGAGGATGTTGTCGTAGTACAGGCCGAACGCGCCATCGATGACAGGAGCTGGCCCCAGGGCAATTGAGGTCATTCGGTAGTTGGGGTTCTCGCGGTCGACTCGGCTCGGGGGCGCCTCGTACACAGCCGCGATGAATCGTCGAGCCTCCTCGTATTCCGCCTCGCCTATCACCGGAGACATCCGGAGGTGGGCTGGTCGCGTTGGATCGAACCGTCCGAGAACACCGTCAGGCTCGACCAGTTGTTCGAGGTTCTCCCAAAGCAACGTCACTGGCAGCCGGGCTGATCCGATCGTCAGCGCCTGACAGCCGTAACGACCCTCAAGATGCGTGACGAGCTCCGGAGAGAGCAACGCCGGGCACGGCACGTCCCGGTACTTCAAATAGGTCAGCTCCTCGAGCTTGCGCTGCGTCCGAGTCGCGGCATGGGCAGCTACCTCCTGTCGCCCGCGCATCGAGAGCCGCACAAGCCGCGACGCGACCACAGCAAGCGCGACTACACCGCTTAGCGTCGCGAGCACCCAGCTCAGGTTCACGACCGGACCCTACGCATCGCCAAGGCGGTGGACAACTCTGCGGCGCGCTGCCTTGCTGAAACGCGCGCCACCGCCCAGACCGGCGGTTCTTGGATTGAGTGATTCCCTGCCGTAGGATCGCGGCGCCGTTGGCAGCTCTACTATCACGACCACAGGCAGTTCTAGTGCTCGCCGCGCTCCTGCGAACAACCCATCACTCGTCGCCAGCAGCAGAGGCTCGCTTCCTGAGCGGTGTGGCCTGGGGCGGCGCGTTTTGGGCCGGCGGCGTGATTCTCGGCTGGATGATTGAGAAAGGCATGAACGCGCTCAACAAGACGAGACCCGAAGACATTTTCATCGAGGGTGAGTGGAAAACAGCTCGATGGACAGGAGGGGAGCCGCGCGGGATGCGACGCGCGTTTACTCGAAGCTGCGCAAGCGCGTCACCAAGGTCATCGCCGACTACTCATCCGAGCAGTGACTGCCCGCGGTGCACAAGGATGGCGCTCTATCGTGGAAAATGGCTACTACCACTGCGACGAGTGTTCGCTCACGTTCCAGGGCACTCCCGCAGCCGCCTGAACCGGTACGCCGCGAGCAAGTCGAGCTCGACGCCACGCGACAGAGGTCGACACTTGGCCGCGAAGAGCCCTCGAGGCGCCCGCCGCAGCCGGCAGCCTTTGGCTCGCACTGCGGCGGGCCAGGCCCCGGACTCCGCCGCCGATGACCGCGCGTGGCGGAGGACACCGCTAACCTAGGCAGACCGCGGAGGGGTGGCAGAGCGGTCGAATGCGGCGGTCTCGAAAACACTCTGAGGCTGTTCTGGCCGGCACAGGACCATGCGGGGCTGAGCGCCCTGTTTCAGCCGGTCTGCGCGTAACGACGGCGGTTGGGGGCTGACGCCGTGCCTTCCGGCTGATCGAGGTCTGCTAGGTGGTGGCGTGGTTGGGCGGAGAGTGAAGCGTGAAGTCGAGCGCGCGCTCGATCGCACGGTCTTGAGGTCGACTTGCGTGTATGGGCAGGTCAGAGCTAACGATGTGTTCCGTGGAACCGAAGTCGCGCACCGAGGGCTCGTCGGGCCGGAAGCGGAGGTCGAGGTATGAAGGGATTGTTCTGCGTCACGCGCGCGGCTGCCGCTCGCGCAGAGCCGGGGGGTGTTCGTGCCGGCCGAGCTATCAGGCGCAGGTGTGGTCGTCCCGGGAGCAGAAGACGATCAGAAAGACGTTCCCGACGCTGGCCGCCGCGCGGACCTGGCGACATGAAAGCCAAGTAGACCTGCGCCAAGGCGTGCTCCGCTCAACCTCGAAGGTGACGCTCGGCGAGGCCGCAGCGACCTGGCTTTCCGCGGCCGAGGAAGGCAGCGCCCGGACACGCACCGGAGAGGCATACAAGCCCTCTGCCATCCGCGCATACCGCCAAGCCCTGAACCACCGCGTACTTCCCACGTTCGGCGCGAAGAGGCTCACTGCGATCAGCAACACGCTCCTGCAGGACTTCGCCGACCAACTCTCCGCACAAGGGCTTTCTGCGAGCAGCGTCCGCAACACGATCCTGCCGCTACGAGCGATCTTCCGACGCGCCCACAAACGGAACGACGTCGCCGTCAACCCCACACTCAAACTCACACTCCCCGCCGTACGCAGCCACACAGAACGCGTCGCAGCCCCAACCGAAATCGGCCCTCTGCTCGACTGCCTCCAAGCTAGTGATCGAGCGATCTACGCCACCGCCCTCTACGCCGGACTCCGACTCGGCGAGCTGCAGGCGTTGCAATGGGACGACATCGACCTCAGCACCAACCTGATCCACGTCAGAAGGAGCTGGGACCGCCAAGCCGGTTTCGTCGCACCGAAGAGCCGCTCCGGCACCAGACGCATCCCGATCATCGCCACCCTGCGCCGCGAACTCCTCAACCTTCGCCTCCAACAAGGCAGAGGCGGCCAAGGCTTCGTCTTCCCGAACAAACACGGCACCAAGCCCTTCAACCCCGGCACCCTCAAACTCCACACCCGGGTCTGGACGGCTAACGGTCTCACGCCGATCGGCCTCCATGAATGCCGCCACAGCTACGCCACCTACATGATCGCCGCCGGCATCAACACCAAAGCCCTCTCGACCTACATGGGCCACAGCTCGATCACGATCACCCTCGACCGCTACGGGCACCTCCTTCCCGGCAACGAAACACAAGCCGCCCACCTCCTCGACACCTGGCTCGCCAACGCCGCCGCCACCACGAGAAACCGGAGCCAACGAACCTAACCCGGCCAATCCGACTCTGCTGCCGATTTTCGCCGTAGTGGCGCCACCAGGTTCGGACCAATGACCTCCAGCTCAAATCGAACAGGCGTGCACTGATGCGTGTTTGCCGCGACCGGGGGAACGATCGGCCTCCTTGCAATCACGCTCAGAGCACGCCCTTAGCCTCGCGAAGGAGGAAGCCGCAACGCAGCTGCCGCCTGCGCGCTGCATCGCCGGTTTGAGTTACGCGGGGGCGGCGTCGCTGCCGGCTAAGCTGGCCGCCGTTCTCGCCGATGGCCCGCTTTCGCACCAGCCGTGACACCGCCGTGCCGCCGGCTTCGCCGGAGGCGCTGTTTCGGGAGCTGAGGCCGTCAGACCGCGCGATCCGCGACCTTTTGTCGCGCCAGGCCGACGTCCTACGCGACTACCACGAGCTCGACCCGCAGTTGTCGGACGTCGCCCTCGAGCTGCCAACCGGCGCCGGTAAGACGCTGGTCGGTCTATTGCTGGCGGACTTCCGTCGTCGCGCCCGCAGCGAGCGCGCTGCCTACCTCTGCCCGACGATCCAGCTCGCCAGGCAGGTCGCCCGCAAGGGCATCGGCTATGGCCTTTCAGTCGTCTGCTTGACTGGGGCGCAGCGCGAGTACCCGCCGCTCGACTGGAACAAGTACGTCCGCGGCAACGCCGTCGCGGTGACGACGTACAGCGCGGTGTTCAACACGAATCCGCGCATCGATAACGCGGAGACGTTGATCCTCGACGACGCTCACGCCGCCGAAGGGTATGTCTCGAGCCTCTGGTCGCTGGTGGCCCAGCGCGACCGCGACTCGCTCTACGCGCCCTTGTTGACAGCGCTCAAGAGCGGGCTGTCCCGCGGCTTTGCCGGTCGACTTGACGATAGCGGTACCGCGACCGCGTTCGAGGCGGCCGAGGTCGAACTGGTCGCGCCAAACATCGTCTTCGACCAGGCCGACCTACTGCGCGACGCGATCGCGGCCCACACCAAAAGCAGCGACGACCCGAACCACTGGTCGGCGCGCATGCTGCTTGGCCAGATCGAGCACTGCCTGGTCTACGTCTCGTGGCGGGAAATCCTCATTCGGCCGCTGATCCCGCCGACTGCCCAGCACGGGGCGTTCGCCGACGCGAACCAGCGCATCTATATGTCGGCGACCCTTGGCGCCGGCGGCGAGCTCGAGCGGGCTTTCGGCGTCCCGAAGATCCACCGCCTGGCCGTGCCAGCCGGCGCGGAGAGACAGGGCCTTGGGCGCCGCTTCTTCATGTTCCCCGGCGCCAGCCGCGGCGCCGAGGCGACGGACGAACTCGTCCGGCAGGCAATCGCAGAGGTCGGGCGCGCCGTCGTGATCGCGCCGTCGAACCGCGAGCTCGAGCAGTTCGAGCAACGCTGCCTACCCGATGATGTCGAGACGATCGCCGCCACGGAGGTCGAGACCGGCTTCGACTCCTTCGTCGACGAGGAACGGGCCGCCTTGATGCTCGCGAACCGGTACGACGGGCTCGACCTTCCCGACGACGCCTGCCGACTGGTCGTCCTGACCGGCCTTCCCGCCTACACCCACTTGCAGGAGCGCTTCCTGCTCGACCACCTCCGAGCCGGCCGCGTCACAGCCGAGCGGGTTCGAACACGGATCACACAGGGCGCCGGTCGCTGCACCAGGAACGCCAAGGACTATGCGGCGGTGATCGTTCACGGAGAGCGGCTGGTCGAGTTCTGCTCGCGCGACGAGGAGGTCGCAGCGATGCTGCCCGAGCTGCAGGCCGAGATCGAGTTCGGCCTCAAGAACTCCGAGTCCGGCGACGACCTGCTCAAGCTGCTTGAGCTCTTCCTCGACCAGGACGACCCTTGGGCCGAGGCCGACGACGACATCCGCGCCGAGACGAACGCACGCGAACGCCGGCTGCCGCCGGGCGTCGAAGCATTGCAGCGCGCCGTGACCCACGAGGTCAACGCTTGGAGGTCGATTTGGCGCGGCGACGTCACGAAAGCGGTGGAGCTGGCGCAGGCCGCCGCCGACGAGCTCGACGGGGAAGGGGAGCTACGGGGTTACCGCGCGCTTTGGCTGTACCTCGCCGCCTGCTGGGCCGACGAGTCCGCCGCTGGCGAAGACGCGGCGACGCTGGCGGCCTCGCTGCGCGTCGACGCGGAGGCCACCGCGCGGATGCTCCCGTGGTACCCGCGCTTCCGCGGTGGTGCCCAGCGGGCAGTCGGTCGCGACTACGACGCTCGGGCGGCATGCGCAGGGCAGGTGCTGCGCGGCTACGGATTGCGTGGCACCAAGTTCGAGTCCGAAATGCGCGAGCTCGAGCGCCAACTGGGAGGAGACGAGGCAACGCTGTTCGAGCTCGGCCTCGAGAAGCTGGGCAAACTGCTCGGCTTCGAGTCGACCCGCCGCACCAGCACTGCCGCTCCCGACTGTGCTTGGCGCGACGGCGACGAGATCTGGTTCGTCTTCGAGGCGAAGACAGACGAGAAGCCGAACAAGCCGATCGCGGCGACGCAGGTCCGGCAGGCCCTTACCCATCCGACCTGGGTCAAGGAGAACCTCGGCTGGGAGCAGCCGGCTGAGACGATCAACGCGCTGGTCACCTACAAAGACGAGGTCGAGCCAGCGGCCGCCAAGCTCGCCGAACAGCTGCGGGCCGTGGCCCCGGAAGTCATCCGCAAGCTGGCGGCGAAGACGATCGAGCTCTATCGCGAGATCCGCGGCCGCGCGCGCGGATTGAGCGAAGAAGCGCTGGCCGCACACTTTGCCGAAGGTTTTAAACGCGCCGGCCTCTCGACCGAATCACTAAAGTCGAAGCTCGGCCGCTACCTGGTCGCCAAGCTCTAGCCGTGGACGCCGGGGAACGGAGAGCGGACCCGAACATCTTCAGGTGAGGTGATGAAAGAGCCGATCGCGGGGGGCTGCAGGGCCTAGGGGCGTCTGCGGCGATGTGCGCTCCTTAAGGGGATAGAGGCCGAGCAACGTCGGCTCACCGTTGTGACCTCCGGTGACATTGACTTCGACGAGCGCGGTGAAATACTCAGGACGCTTTCCAGGTCGACGCTTGACGAAGTAATTGGCAGCTGCAGCCGTTCCATGGGTGGACGCTCCGTATAGGACAATGACGGTTGTCTTTGGATTCCATGGGTTGGGCGCCTTCACCACGACTCCATAGTCATGCTCGATCTGATCGTCGCGAATGACGTCTCTCTCAGTCCGGGCTCCCTCAGCCTCATACAACTTGGGTCGCTCTCCCATCTTGTGGATCCATGAGAGGCCTTCCGCCGGAGTGGGCACGGGGAGGCCGTAACGCACGGCCAGAGCATTCATAATCTCTCTCGTGACAAGATTATTCTTGGCGCCACCCAAGGTGATGAGATCGCTTCGCCGGTCACGTGCGATCCCTTCCCCGGGCATTAAAACCTTCCCTAAATCGACCGATCGGTACGCTGTTCTTAGCGATGGAGCGAGGATCGCTAGGGCGCGTGCTTGTCCGACTCCAGTGGCAGGTCGCACGTAGCCCACGTTCGTTTTGGAAACGAACTCTTTAGAGTCTTCCGCGATAAAGATCACGAGCTTGCTTGGCTCGCCAAGCGACCAGATGCGCCGGTTGATGGCCCTGCCAAACAGCCACGCTGCCGCGACACCAAGAGATACTGCAGCGATGTTTGCGATGAGATCCGCAGGCACACCGCTCAACCAGCGAAGGATAAAGAATGAACAGATCATTTAGTGCTTCTTGCTATCGGACGGGTGCGGAAGCGGTGCTAAATGCGGGAGAGTCCGATCGAACGGGACCAAGGCACTGGCCTGGGTTTGATGCCAAGCTACTTGGCGGGCGGCAAAAGGATGCTTGCGCGCGCTGTTTCGGATTGTTCTGCAGGCATATCACACGAATCTCGGGCTGGCGAACCTCTCATAGCCGGACTGGTCGAGAGCGTAGCTGAACGCGGTGAAGCCGACACGCCATGACCTCATAGGAGGCCAAGATGCCGCTACGTCGAGCCCAATCGAGCTGATCGCCTCACTGAATCGCGCTCGCTGCTGACGCGCACTCGTATCAGCACCTGGTCCTGGTCATACCAGGCCAGCAGCCCTCGCCTCCATCAACGTCGAACCAGTCGTTGAGCCAGGACGTTTGCAGCGAGGCATCGAGGCCGAGCGGTGGCCACGAGATACTCGGTGTTCGTGACGGTGGTTTGGATGCCACACTAAGGGTCCGGCGCAAACTGGGGCTTGACTCACAGCATCTACTCGCGGAGGATCGCGGACAGATGAACGAACGAGGAAAATTCTGCTCGCCGGCTCTCCGAATTACCGAGTAGAGCCGGCGAGAGAGGAACATTCATTGACCAATCTTCTCGGATTCCATCTCCTGGTCGCCGACCTGTCGACCAATCCTCCTTTACCCCCCCCCCCCCCCCCCCAGAAGTAGACCAAAACCGATAGCCGACCAGGCGAACCGGTCCCGCGGAGCGGATCGGTGAGGCCACCACGCGCCGTTCAGCGTGCGGCCTGGCTGATTGCCTCGCATGCAGGTGGGGGGGCTCGTCCGATGGCGAAGGCTGCGGACACGGTCATCACCCGAGGCGAGGGCTCGTACCTCTACGCCGCGGGTGGCACCCGGCTACTTGATGCGGTCTCCGGATATGGGGTCGCGTCGCTTGGCCATAGCCACCCGCGGTGGGTCGAGGCCGTCACCAAGCAGGCAGGTCGGCTCGCCGTTACATCGCTGTACACCGACGAGCTCGCGAGATACCTCGAGAAGCTCTCCGGCGTATTGCCAGCCAAGCTCGCCGCGGTCGTATTGGCCTCGACGGGTGCCGAGGCTGTCGAGATCGCGATCCGCTTGGCCCAGACCTCGTCAAGCCGACCTGCCATCCTCACCTTCACCGACGGTTTCCACGGCAAGACCGCGGCAGTCCGCTACACACAAGATCCAACCACGAGCGAAGCGGAGTCGTTCGCTCCCCAGTGGCTGCGGAGCGCGAGTTACCCGGTTTGTACGGAGCACGACGCCGTCGACTACGCCGTCTGCCACGAAAGCGTCGAGGCTGACATCGCCGCGCTCGAGTCGCGAAGGGACCTCAACGAGGTCGCGGCAGTACTTGTCGAGCCGGTGCTGGGCACCGCCGGCAACGTCCCCCCCAAGCGTGGCCTCCTCGCCGCGCTCCGCGATCTGTGCCGTCGACGCGGATGGCTGCTCGTACTCGACGAGTCGATCACTGGGTTCGGCCGCACCAGCGACCTCTTCGCGTTTGAGTCTTTCGGCGTCGAACCGGACATCCTCGTCCTCAGCAAGGGACTCGGGGGCGGATTTCCACTCAGTGCCGTCTGCGCGTCCCATGATCTGTGGAACGGCTCGGCATTCGCAGCCGCGTCCGCCACGTCGAGCAGCTACGGCGGAAACCCGATCGCCTGCGCTGCCGGAGCCATTACCCTCGACATCATCACCGAGCCGGCGTTCCTCGCGCACGTGCGACACACGAGCGCTCACGCCGCGCGGCGACTCCGCGAGCTCGCCACCGCCTCGCCCTACGTCACCCGCCCTCGCGGACTCGGGTTCATGCTCGGTTTCGACCTCGTCGATCCGCAGACTGACCTCCTCGCCGACGCCGCGCGCTGCCACGAGGTCTTCCACGGGTGCCGCGACCGCGGCGTGCTCGTCGCCGCGAACGTCCCCCGGGTTCGGATCAATCCCCCGCTGACGATTACTGTCGCCGAGATCGACCTCTTGTTCGAGGTTCTTGCAGACGTTCTGGCATGAGGTTCGCCGTCGCCGGCCTCGGTGGCGCCGCCCGCCGCGGCCACCTTCCAGCGATCGCCGCCCTGGGCGCGCGGGTTGGGCTCGCCGCAGGCGCCGATCCCGACGCGGCCCGACGCGCGGAGTTTCGCGCGACCTTCGCAAGCACGCCCGTCTTCGCCTCCGCAGAGGAGATGCTGTCGCGAGTCCCCGCCGACGTGCTCGTCGTCGCCACAACCCCAGACGCGCACGCCGAGCTGATCTCGCTAGGCATGGCCAACGGACTCCATCTCCTCTGCGAGAAGCCGCTGACCGTGACACCAGCGGAACACGTCGAAATCTCCGCTACGTGCGCTCGCCGTCCCGATCTCGCGCTCGTCCCAACGCACCAATACCGCTACTCGCCGCAGTGGAGACGGCTTGCTCGCTGGGCGCGGCTCGCCAGCCGCTTTGGGCAACCCTATGAACTGTCGATTGACATCCAACGTCAGGGCACCGACCGCCACGCCTCCGCGCCATGGAGATTCTGACATCGCAGGGACAGGCGGCATGCTGGCCGACATCGGCGTCCACTTCCTCGCCCTCGCCTCCACCATCCACGACCACCTCGAACTCATCGATGTCGCCAGGACCATCGATCCATCCGGAGCCGAGCGCTCGACATGCAAGCACCGCCTCGGATCAGGCATGCTGACGATCCACGCCTTCAATGGCGCGGACACACGCCGAACGCAAGTGGAGTTGCGAATCAGGCCCGTTACGAGCAGTTGGACGGACAGCACCGTCTCCGTGCGCTTCGGCAAGCGCACGACGCATCGCCACCGCGTCCCCTCGCTCACCGACCGCGACCACGTCGATACGCTCTACCGCCCGCTCTACCAAGACCTGCTTGCCTGCCTCAGGTACCAGCCCTGCCGCGCCCGTCGCACCGCCGAAGCATTGACCGTCAACGAAGCGCTTCTCGCCCTACTCGCGGCTGCACCGATCCTCCCATGAGCAACAGTCTCGAGCTCGCGATGCTGCTCTACTGCGACCTCTGCGCCGTAGCCCGCGGACGATCCATGCCCGCCGCCAAGCTCAACGCGGACCCCAAAGCCACTGTCGGCTGGGTGCCCTCCGCAGTTGCCAGGCCGCCGATCGGCCCAAGCGTTAAACCCAATCCGTTCGGGCCTCTCGGCGACCTCCGCCTACTGCCCGACCCGACCACCCGGACGACGATCCCCGGCGACGAACGCTCCGAGGCGCTGGACTTCGTGCTCTGCGACCTCGTCGATCCCGCCGGCCAACCCTGGGACTGCTGTCCCCGCACATTCCTCCGTGATTGCCTGCTCAGCCTCCGCGACGAGCTCGACGCCCGCCTGATCGCCAGTTTCGAACACGAGTTCCAACTCAGCATCGATGACCCACCACCGCCGGCGATGTCCATAGAGGCCATGCGCGTGGTTGAACCATTTCCTTCTCGCGCCATGTGCGCACTGGCCGACGCCGGTCTCACCCCGGAGGCCTTCGTGCCAGAGTCCGCTCCGCACCAGTACGAGATACCGGTCGCGCCAGCCGAAGGCGTCGCCAGCGCCGACCACGCTGTGATGCTCCGCGAAATCGTCCGAGAGGTGAGCCGACGCTGCGGCATGCCGGCATCGTTTAGTCCGGCGAGCGCATCCGATCAGTACGGAAACGGCGTGCATATCCACCTGAGCCTCATCGGCATGGACGGAACAGCCCTCTTCTCCGACATCGAGCGCCCCGCTGGCCTCAGCCGACTTGGCGGCAGCTTCGCCGCCGGGATCCTCTCGCACGCACCTGCCCTGATCGCCCTGACCGCTCCCAGCCCGATCTCCTCCGCGCGCTTGCGGCCCGGCCAGCGCGGGGCCTCAGTCATCGCCCTCGGAGGCCGTAATCGGGAGACGCTCCTCCGCCTACCACCGGCCATCACCATTGATGGGGTCGACGTGGCGCCCCAAATACGCTTGGAGTATCGCGCCGCAGACGCCACCGCCAACCCATATCTCGCGCTCGGTGCGCTGATCCGCGCGGGACTCTCCGGCGTCCGCCACGAACTCCCCACCCCTGCGATCCTGGATCTCGACCCCGCCACGCTCACACACGAGGAGCGGACGAGCTACCACATCGCAGAGCTGCCATCCACTCTCGTCGCGGCCTTGGACGCGCTCGACGCCAATGACACTCGAACCTGGATGAGCCGCGCACTGTACCGGGCGTACGTCGCCGTCAAACGAGCCGAAGCCAGCGCCGCGCTCGGGCTGAGCTTCGACGAGTTGTGCAGCCGCTACGCCGCCGTCTACTGACGCGCGAGCGGTTTCAGTCGCCGCCGACGGCTGCGTCGGTAAACCGCGAAGGCCGACGCCGCGCGTAGTAGAAACGCAGAGGCGGCAGAAGACGCGCCTTCGCTGCCGCCGACGACAGCGCCTCAAGCTCGCGAAGCTCGGGACCCAACCCGAGACTCTGCGCCTGAGCTATTGCCGCAGACGCCCTCTCTCCAGCAACACGCGGCTCGCCAGTGAGCAACGCCAAGCGAGCGGCGGTCAGCTCGACGCGCGCCATCTGCCGGTGATCGTCAAACGCGGCCGCAACCCGCGCCGCATCCGCAAGCAACGTCCGCGCCTGGTCGAAGCGCCCAAAATGAATCGCCACCTCCGCCAAATTGCGCAACGGATAAGCGGTCGCGCGCCGCCACGAAATCTCCTCGCACACACGTAGGCCGTGCTCTGCAACAGACGCGGACGCGTCCATCTCGCCGAGGTACCAATAGGCGACCGTCCGCAGACCCAGCACGTTGACGATGACCTCCACGTCCCCAGTCTGCCCAGCCAGGTCCTCGGCGCCACCGGTCGCCTCCAGCGCGCCAGCAGCATCGCCGGACTTGTAAAGCACGAGACCATGCGCACGCAATTGGCGTGCCCGCTCACCCGGATCGGCGGAGTGCTCCGCCGCCACGAGCCCCAGCGCCACCGCTTCCCTCGCGCGATCCAAATCACCACGCGCCGCGTGCGTCGAGGAGATCACATCGGTGGCGAGCGACGCCGCACGGTAGTTGCCCACGCGCATCGCGCTCTCGTACGCCAAACGGCCCGTGATCACCCGGTCATCGAACAGGCCGAGCGTGAAGAGGATATCCAGGGTCGAGGAGAACAACGCTTGCAGTCGTTCATCGTCGCCGTGGTCGGACAGCTGCTGCAGCACCGCCCTGATCCCCGCGATGTGCGGCACGGCCCACCTGGCGTTCTCGGGCTCCGCCGCGAACTGGTGCACGTAGAAGCTCGAGAGGTTGGCGCCGAACTGCTCAATCAGCCCGCCGTCGGCCTCCGCGATCGCATAGCGCTGAACAGCCGGGGAGCACGTGTACACCGTCTCGCGCCCGGCGCCGCGTACTACCGACACGAGCCCGACTCCGATTAGCTCCTTCAGCGCGCGGTTCAACTCCTCGCGGGAGATTCTGGCAGGCCACCCGCAGCTGCTCGGCAACTGCTTGTCCCTGCAGGTAGGCACAGGCGGACAGGACATCACGCGAACTCGTGCCCCTCAACTGCTCCCATACCGTAGCGAACATCTCCCCCAGCCCTTCACCACGCTCGAGCGTCGCCAGAAGGTCATCCACCGACTCAGGACTCGTTGCAAGCGTGCGCAGGAACGCCTCGATCAGCTTTGGATTGCCTCCGATCGCACTCTGCAAGCGGCTCGCGAATGCCCCGTCGAGCAGCTCCGGCGCGACGATGCCAAGGCGCCTCGCCTCATGGCCAATGAACTCGAGCGCGAAGCGAGGCTCCAGCTCTTCGACGATGACACGACTTGCGCTCTCAAGCGCGTGCGGGCTATTCACCGACGCGATCACCAGTGAACGATTGGGCACGACCGTCAGAAAACTGCTGACCGAGTCGGACACCCGATCGGCGGAGACCACGATGTTGTCGAGGAACAGCACCGTACTACGTCGTGCCAGATGGGCGCGCAAAGCCGGGAGCTTCGCGTCGTCAGAGACAGCCGACAGGGCTTGGTCTCCGGTTAACAGCGTGATCTGCTGACAGATATCCCCGATTGCTAATGCCCGCCCGCGCCCGTCGATCCATACGGCGTCGGCGTGGGCAAGATCTGACATATCAGCCGAGCGTAAGCGGTAGACCAGCTCATTGGCCACTGCGCTCTTGCCAACTCCTGGGCCGCCCTCGAATGCGATGATCCGCTCGCCAGCGTCGTACTGCCGCACAGCACGGTCAAGGACCTCGGCGCGATCGACCAGGGCCAGTCGCTGCGGAAGCAGCACTTCGGGCTCTAACGGCGCCGGTGCGGCCAAGGCTTCGGCTCGTCGTGTTTCGCGGTTCGCAACAGCTGTCTGGCGGTCGATTAACGCGTTCACCAAAGCGATGGCGCCAGCGATCGCGGCCACAGCCGGAACGGCCCAAACGAGAATGCCCGCGCTCGCCAAAACAAGCAGCATCGCATCGATGCGGCCAGCGCCGCTCAGGATCGCATGCGCCATCGCGAGCCGTCAGAATAAACCCTGCTACGGCGACGAGCTCCACCTCGCCCGGCCAATGCACGCGCCTCCGACTGTCTCATTCCACCCAACATTGTGCGGCCAGACCCTGTGTCTATGGCCGCAGACGATCGCGGTAGCCCGCGCCGCAGGCTTCGATGCGATGGACCTCGTGCCTGAAGAAATCGCCAATGAGCCGGCCGAAGCGGTCCGCGACCGTCTCGCCCGAGCCAACCTCCGTGCGGGACCGGCCACGCTGCCCGTCGAGTTCCGCCAAGACGAAGACCGATTTCGGCGCGACTACGCTGGGCTTCCCGCCTTCGCCCGGCTTGCCGCAGCCGTCGGCGTCAAGACGATGTTTCGCTCCGTTCCAGCCTCAAGCGAGGTACCCGCCGCGGAGCTCACTCGCGTGTTGCGCCGCCGGCTCTCTGCGTGCGCGACGGTTCTTCAGGCCCACGACATCGCGCTGGCGATCGAACCAATCGGCCCGCTGCACCGCCGTCGCGCAGAATCGCACGAATTCATCTGGCGACTCGCAGACGCGGCGGAACTCGCGCTCTCTTGCGACGGCGCAATAGGCCTCCTCGTCGACTCCTGGCACTGGCACCATGCCGGTGAGTCCGCAAAGCAAATTGTCGCCGTCGGACCGCTCATCCGACACGTGCATCTCGCCGACGCACCCGACATTCCTGCGCTCGACGTGCGCGACTGGCAGCGCCTGTTGCCCGGCCAGGGCGTCATTGACTTTGTCGCGTTCGGCCTCGCCCTCGAACAAGCCCGCTACGACGGATTCGCCAGCCCCGAAGTGCGCGGGTACGCCTGCGCCAACCACCCGCGCTACTGCGCGGCGGCAGCCCTTCGCGCCACCCGCCGTGCGCTTGGTGCGGCGGCCGCGCCGCAGCCGAGCGAGAGTTCGGACGGCTGAGGCATGAGTGCGCCTTGGCTTCATCCGCGTCTGGGGCTTGGGTAGCGTCTCGCATCATCCTGACCTGACGATCTCGCGAGTCTCGATCGGGCCTCGGCCCGAGCGCGAGCAACTCAACTCGCGGCTTTATGGCGCCCAGAGCCGCTCAGGGCGCCGCCGCGCTCCGATTTACCGCCGCCCTGCGCCGTGAACTCCGCCACCGCCGTCATCGAATGGCAGAACCGGGGCCTCCGATCACTGAAGACCTCGATTTCGATCGGGTTCTCCATCGGCGATGTCACCGCTTCGATCCGACAACCCCGCTGCCCAGGTCGAGGCGATGTTTCTGACCTGTTCTGTATGTCTTTCGTCGGGTTGACTCGCCTATAGGCGAACGCGTCTCCGCCGGGCGCCGCGAAGAGCACCATCTGCGTCTCGCCCCATGTCGTCGACGACCTCGACAGGGCGATCGAATCCAAGCTCCGCTCGCAGGCGGAGAACGCACGGCTTCCAGGAAGCCGCAGAGCGACCTGCTGAAACGACTCCCCCCGCCTACAGCCGCGAGCCGTGGGAGGGCGACGGGTGACTGTCCCGAGGTCGAGTGGTGGCGAGTGATGACGATGGGGCGTAGGATCGCGCGGTGGCCAGGGCGGAGACGACGGGCTCGGCGCCTACACGGTCGAAGCAGCAGCGGCTTGAGGCGCTGGAGAAAGCGAACGCGATTCGCGTCCAGCGCTCGAGATTGAAAAAGGATCTGGCCAAAGGGCAGGTCAGGATCGCCGACCTGCTAGCCCATCCGCCTCAGTACGCCGCCACAGAACGCATCTCCGTGCTGCTGCTTGCTGTGCCGATGTACGGCCAGGCGCGGGTATCACGGCTACTGGCAAAGCACGGGATCAGCGAGTCGAAACGGCTGGCGGGCTTGAGCGACCGCCAGCGGCAAGCGCTGATCGAGCATTTCCAACCCTGACACCTTTCACCAACCGCTGTGGACAACCTGTGGAAACCCCTTGGCGAGCGGGCGGAGTAGCCGATGGCGGGAATGCCTACAGCGGATGACCTTCGCTTCTACGTCGTCGCAGCAAAGGTATCGAACCCCGGGTGGCTCTACTTCTTCAAGGCGAGGAGAGACCCTTCGCCTCAAGAAGACTCGAAAGGTCGCACTTATCCCATCCGGGAACGCATACGACGAGCGCGAGGCAGACCCCCTGATCTTCGACCCGACGTTTGATGCCGTCGTTGGCGACGGACTTGCCCCCGTCGCGAAGCAGGCCTCCTTCGAGCGGCTCTCGGCTTCGCGCAACAGACGAGCGAAGCCGCCCAAACGACGCTGACCCAGCCTTGTGCGGTGCACAGCAAACCGGGGTTTAAAGCCCCACTGCCTCGGATGCAAGGGAAAGACCCGGGCAGGGGGCTCAGCGGAGGGCCGTTTGCGCCGCCGGTACGTCTATATGGAACAATGACATCGCCAGGAGCTCGCCTGGGTCGAGTAAAGGAGGACCACCGATGAGGACGAGCGAGAGGTAGGGGCAAACATGGGAGCCATCGCAGTCGTAGTGGCTGCGATCGGCTTAGCCCTCCTGCTAGCGCTCGCCGCCCCCGTGACCGTGCTGTGCCACAAGGCGTTGCGGGATGGTGGCGAAGTGGAGGCAGAGATCAGGGCACTATCGTTCGCCTTCAAACTTCGAGTCGCGAGAAAGGAGGATTTGCATATCTAGGTGGATGCGAGTCGCAGCACGGCAATTCCACCGTCCGTGTCCGTGAGTCTACGTGGAGGCGTGGCAAGTTGGTTTGATCAAGTCGCCGGTTTCTTACCAGTAGTACCTTCGTTGTCGCTGGTGATCCGTCTAACTCTTTAAGTTCTTACCGTTTGCCAGTGGAGTGGAATTTTGTGGTGCCTTACCACAGGCTGCGTCCCCGCGGCCATCGGGTCGGGAATTTACGAGCCGCGCAAGCGGGCGGCTTCCTTGCCTTGGCTCGGCACGGCTCTAGCCATTAGCCTTCCCTGGTGCCGATGATCCACAGATACACATTGCGCGTCAACCGCTGAGAGATGGCCGCCGCAACCTAAGAGGAATCGGCGGTACCGCCTGAGCGCAGAGCGCTCGTGCTTCGCCGGCTCCCGCTGTGCCAGAGATCGCAGTAGTCCAAGGCGTCGGACAGGCTGAGGGTCGGGAGAGCTCGCGGGCAACTGACTCAGCTTCGATGAGGTTGCCGCGCTCGAGAGCGTCGGAAGCGTCCGTAGAGGGAGCCGTGATCGCTCATGCCGCAGGGTGAGCGAACCAACGCCTTCACCTTCGCCAGCACCGCTCCCTGTTCGGGGGTTGCCGACGAGGGTGATCCGGCGTCCGCGACGCACGCGTCCGGGTCCCGAGTTCCCGGCGAGCACGATTCCTCAGGTCGCGCCGTGTCTGGCGCACCGTGCGGAAGCTTCATCGGGAAGTATCCCTTCGGGGGAGGGCGACACGAGCCGTGGTCGGCCGCGATGCTAGTAGATCCCGTCGGCGAGGTCCGGTTGGAAGGACTTGAGCACCATCCTGACCTCATCGCGAAGTTTCTTGAGTTCGGGTACGACCAGGACTCCCTGGGCTGGCGACCGGCGCTCGAAAGCTATGTCATAGGCGAGATATGCGTGCATGTACACCTGTGGGGCAAGTTGCAACCCGGGTTCGATGACGCGGCCCAGCTCTGCCTGGTTCTTTACTGGCCCGCGCGGACGCTGACTGACGATCGCATACGAATGCTTGAGCGAGTCCGCGTAACCGGGGGGTTGCGAGATAATCGTGCGAGGGTAGGTGCTGAGAACGTCTTCGAGCCCGACGAAGACTTGGGTCAAGTGCGGGCGGCGGTGCTTATCGGTATTCCAGAGTTCGTCGAGGACCGCGAGCGGGTCGCGGAGGGGCTGCTTCTTCCGGCGGTAGAACGGCTGAAGACGATAGAAGCGTGTGAGCAGGCCCGGTTCGACGTATCGGAGTGCATTTGTGCTGACCCCTTTCCAATCGTCCTTGCTGAGAACAACGGGGAAGGCGACTCGTCGCCAGGGATTGCCGCGCGGGATCGGGTGTCCCGGGGCGGGTCCACTGTGCCGCACGCTCAACGCCCAGACGAGGTTGTCGAGAGAGGCGCGGAGCTGGTTCACGATGTCCCCGATGAGAAGGCTCGCGCGCTGGGAAGGCGGCTGTTTGAGGATGCGCCCCGTGATCACGATTTCCCGTGGCGAGGTATCCGGGTCGAGTTGTGTAACGAGTTCGTACGCATCGCTCTTTCGGAAGCGATTCAGCAGCGTCTCCAGCGATTTCAGGTGCATCTCCGCCCGACGGACCCGCGCGACACACGCTTCGTAATCGGACTCTGCCCGTTCACGGAGCAACCTCACCATGTGTAGCGCCACGTCCACTCGTTCAGGTAGCCCTGCAACCACATGGCCGAGACGGAGTGGTGCGCTCCGCGCACGCCGGTCTTGAACAAGCCGAAGAGGCCTCGATGGTCTGCGTATGTGTGTCGCCCTCGACGTAGATCCGCTGCGAGTGGTTGATGCGGCGGTGCCGGTACCGCTTGTGGATCGGGTCGTATCCGCCCCAGTCGTCGGTGTAGACCATCGAGCCGGGCAGCACGAACTCGGCCAGTGCTCTGACTAATGCCGGCGCCGTCCCGGTGGGTACCGACGATGGTTGCGCCGACGCGTCCGCCGCGCTCGACGGCTCCGAACACGACCTGCCGCTTCTTGGTTGCGGGGCCTCGGTTGATGATCCCCTGCGCGCGCAGCTTGCGCCACTCGGACTCGGGCAGCTTCCCGCCGAAGAACGTCTCGTCGGCCTCGACGTGGCCGGACAGCGGGTCGGAGTCCTCCGCCGTGAACACGTTGCGGATGCGGTTGAACATACGCCAGGCGGTCTTGTACGTCACGCCAAGCTCGCGCTCGAGCGCCTTGGCCGAGTAGCCGCAGCGCGTGTTCGTGATCGCATAGATAGCGTAGAACCAGAGCTGGAGCGAGGTAGACGATCTCTCGAAGATCGTTCCGACCAAAGGGTGAATCCGCCAGCCGCACGACTGGCAGAACCAGCACGGGCGCTTCTGCGCCGTCTCGTACCTCTTGAAGACCCTGTCCCTGTCGCACCGCTCGCAGCGGGCATTCTGGCATCGCTCCCTACGTGAACTTGCTGCGCGAACACGGCATCGAAACCGTTGAATCCTGCCAGGGAGGCCCAGACCACGCCTACGCGGAGCCGACTGTCCGCTTTGCGGGACATCGTGACGAGGGCTTCCGTGCGCTCGCTGTTGCGCTCCAGCACGCCCTGCCGGTTCAGGACCTTCGACGCACGTGGCCCGTGCTCGATGGCGAACCGACAGGGCCGTACTGGGAGATCACCTTCTACTTGCCTTCGGCATCGAGGCGGGCACAATGAGCGCAGAGCGGCCTGTTTCCTGTGCCAGGCGCCAAGTAGTGCTTCTCGATGTTGTTCCCCTCCGTGCAGAGCGTGTTGTCGTGATGCACGGTCTCGCCGGGACGAGTCGAGTGCCAAGGAGCAACTTTCGGCATTTGGTCTCACCTCCCCTGCTGTCAATTTCTCTGCTGTCTGCGGTCACAGACAATGCTCGCCGAGCTGCCAGGAGTATGGACCTCCGCGCGGACGGCATCCGATCGCGGAACCTAGAATCGGATGCCCCTCGGTGCTCGTGCCTATTTCCGGGGAGTGCGCAATCCCTGCTGTCGACGGCCCGGGCGGTCACCCGGGCCGTCACCGCCAGAGCCAGCCTCTCCCTCCAAGGGATACTTCCCGCTTCATCGACCCTGTCTAGGCGGTCGTCCCGCTCACCCGCTTGTATATCTGGAGCAGGCGGGAGGCGAGCCGTGCTGTTGTTGAGCCCCTCCTGAACCGAACGGCCTCGGCTCTTCGTGGCCGCGGTCCCGGTCGAGTAGGCACATCTTGTGAAGCTGGGTCAAAGGAATCTGCCGCAGTCCGGTCCAGCAAGTTACGTCGTCTTCAGTCTATCGCCCGGTTGATCGGTGATTGTGGTCGGTCAGTCCCAGCCTGGCCACGTAGCGAAGTGGCCTGGTGTGTTCGGGCGGAACATCCACCGCAGATGACCGGATTTGATCTCGAACGCCCTTGTTACGGCGAGCTCGTCGGTGCAGATGACGAGGTCGCCATAGCGGAACACAAAGAACGGAATCGCATCTGCGGATGCGCCGACTGGTGCGCTCCATCGAATGCGGCCGGTCAAGTCGATGTAGATCAGGCGGCCCGCTGTCCCGGCTGAGTTCTTCTCGACGCCGACTACTCCGCCCGGAACGACTGCGGTGTCGGAAAGTCCTGAGATCGCCGCGGCCCAGCGCCGCGTGCCCGTGCGTCTGTCGACTGCAACTAGGCTGTCCGATCTGGCAACGCGGATGAAGTCGAGAACGCGAAGTGTGGCAGCCAGGCACAGCGCGTTGGCCAAGTGCGTCTGCCACACGAATCGGCCGCTGGCGGCATCTAGAACTGTGATCTTGTTTGATGAGTCCGAGAGGACAAGAACGTCTGATTCTGCAGGCACGAAGCAGTCACCGAGCGAGATATGGCGCTGCCAGCATGCGCGTTCGAGCGCCGCATCGATTGAGACAAGCATCGTCTCGTCCGCGACGAAAACGCGACTACCGATGAAGCCGACTGAGGTCTCATGCTGAAGACCCCCGGTAGGGGCGCGAGGGAACGGGTAGGACCAGATCTTGTGTCCGTCGGCGCGCGCGCGAACGACCACAGCTGAGGTTTCCGCGGTGAGGAGCAAGGGGCCGTCGATGGCAACGCTCCCGGGTAGATCGACTGTTGACGGCTCGCTCCATAGGACGCTGCCGGTTTCAGCATTGATCGCGAGCAACTCCGAATCGTGAACAGCATAAAGGACGTTGCTAGCGACTCGCAGAGGGCGCCCGTACGGCGCGTGCCATCTCTCATACCCGGTCAGGCTGTCGATCGCGTGGACCTCGGTGCCCGTGGTAATGAAGATCTTGCCGGCGCCTCTCACCCAGCTATGGGGACTCGCGCCTATTCTTGTCCGCCAGCGAACGTGGCCGTTAGTAAGGTCGACGCCATAGATCGTGTGGGTGACGTCCTCGTCCTGCGTGAGGTAGATCCCGAACGGCGGACTCGCGGTCGGTACTTGCTGGCTGGCGATGGGGGGGCATCCCAACTTCTGAGGCTTAAGCGGACCTAATGGCACAACCGGCGCCGTCGTTCTTGCGCCACTGTTAGCAAGAAGTACCAACGCCCCACCCCCCAGAACCAAGACGGCGACAATGCAGAAGGAAAACCAGGGTTTCGCGCGAAGCCGTCGGCGCACCGGGGAGTTTTCCGCGGGACCGCGCGGCAGCGCAGTGGTGAACACAGCAGCGGCGATCCCAAGCAGGACCCACCCAAGCCAATCCATCGTGTTCTCGAGCGTAGCGCCCAGCCGCGCGCACCGAGACGCCGGAGAACTGTTCCCTCCCTGATACCTTCGATGACCTCAGCGGATTGACAATGAGGGAGCTAGCAGCAGCACTGATCGCGCTCGGGACTGCCTGGATCATCCAGGCACACGTTCCGCCGATCACATCCGCCAAGCTCGCCCGATGGATCAAGGAACGACCACTCATCCTCGACGTCGCCGCGGCGGCCGCCGTCATCGGCGGCATCGTCCTCGTATCGCTGGGCAGCCTGCTCGGCACGACACATCCTCGCATCCGCGTGCTCGGTCGCCCTCACAGACAGCCCGTCACCATAGTTCGACCTCGCCCGCGGCTCGGACCGGTTGAACCGGCACCCGCGCTCAAGCCGATACTCGTTGCCCGGGTCGATCTACGGTCGAACGTCGATTCGTATCTCTTCGTCAAGGGCCGTTTGTGGACAGCAAACTATCTCGGGCAGTCGATCGACCAACTGTCAGTCGCCCAGCTTCGGCCACTCAAACACATCGGTCTCAACTACCAGCCGTGGGGACTGAGTTATGCCGGTGGCTCTATCTGGACAACGAGCGGAGGTTGGATCGAACGCTTTACTCCGACTGGACACTTCATCACGAGCATTCGAGTTCCCGGGGGTCCGACCGCAGTCGTACAGGGAGGCGGGTCGCTCTGGACAGCGACGTCAACCAACGCTGGCTTGCTCTGGAAGATCGATCCGCGCCGCAATCGCGTCATAGCCCGCATCGCGCTCGCCGGCCCGCCGTGGGAGATCGGCTACGCATATGGTCTGGTATGGGTTTTGATCAACTACTCAAGCGATTCAGGTGGTCAACTGGTAGAGGTTGAACCTCACTCGGGCGCCGTGGTGGCGATTCTGAACGTGCCTACGTATTCGTTGGTTGACTTTGCGGGCAACCTAGTCTGGGCAGAGACCGCTAACCAATTGACCGCAATCGATCCAAACACTGGCGCGCCCGTCGCTCAGTTCGCCTTTCCACGCATGATGGGCACAGTCGTGGCCGATGGCGCCGTGTGGGCCATTAACTATGTCCGTGGTTCAGCACGCATATGCCAGTTGAACGAGGTGGATCCGAAACGCCTGCTTGTTACAGCACGCTTTCTTCTACCGAGCACTTGTGATGGAGCCATTGCCGCCCCGGACGGCTACCTCTGGATATCTGACGAAGTGCCAGGTGACCCGCGACAAGTCTTCAAGCTTGCCCTGCGCTAGGAGCGACATCGAGTTCTAAAAGTGATAAAGCTTAGGAGGCATCGGATCAACGCTGCCCGGCAAAGCATATGTCCACCGCAAGCTGCCACTAGCAGTGGTGAATGCGCGCGTCACCTTGAACTCATCTGTGCAGACGATTTCGTTGCGGTAGCGAAATACGGAATACGGGACATTGTTACCGGCGGCGCCGACGGCGACAGACCACTTGAGCCGGCCGAAGCGATCCACATCGATCAAGTGTGCGCTCCGGCCATCAGGAGTGCTGGAAACTCCGGCCACGCCACCGTCGATGGCGACGACATCCGACAAGGTGCCAATCGGTTCTGACCAGAGTCGACGGCCTGTTCGGGCATTGATGGCGACCACGCCAACGTCGGCACGAAAGAGATCCACGTCGCCGGATTGGTCGACCGGGGATCCTCCAGGAAGAGTCAGGCTCCAGAGGTGATGGCCTGTCGCTGCGTTCAGCGCCGCCCATTTCCCGGTCTTGAAGTAGCCAACCAGGACCTGGTGGCCGAACACGTACGGTTCGTCGTTTTGTCCGATCGATGCCGACCAGCAGACCCGCTCTCGGACGAAGTCCAGCGATTCGATGCGGTCAATGCCAGCGATAAAGACGCGAGACCCGACGAAGCGTACGCCCAGGGCTAGTTGCCGCTCTCCATAACGGCGAGACAAGTCGTATCGCCAAAGTGGGTGTCCATCGCGTCGATCCCGAACGACGACACCGTCACCCTCGACAGCAACCACTAGATTGCCCGCGGCATCAAGTTCCGTAGGCTCGTTGAGCTCGGTTGACTGTTCCCACACAATCGCTCCCGTGCTGGCATTGACGGCAAAGAGCTTCTGTTGCCCAACTGCATAGAGCCGACCGCGGTCGGCCAGATACGGACGACCTAGCCGCGAACTCCACCTTCGTCCGCCACCTGCCGGACTTAGTGCGTCTACCCAGCGGCCGTCAGACATGAAGATGCCGCTGGAGCCACTCGTAGACCACCACGCGCTGTGAGGCAGCCGCGTCGTCCACCGTGACTGCCCGCTCGGAAGGTCGACGCGCCTGATGACGTCGTTTGCGCCGTAATAGATGCCAAAGCGAGCGGGCGCGTTTAGTGACGGGACATGTGCGGGTAGCGGACGGCACTCGCTGCGGGCCTGCGGACGGACCGGGCCGACGGCGGGAAGTCCGGAGGCCGACCCGCGGTGCCGCCCGGCCAGGAGCACAAGCGCGATCCCAGCTCCCGCGAACAAGAGAGTTACCCACCATGCTCTTGAAGCTCGCGCGCGAAGCCAGCGGCGAAAGAAAGACCTGTCCACGGGTTCGCGAGGCAAAGCGGTGACGATCACCGTGCCGGCGATGCCGATCAGAAGCCACCCTAGCCAGTTCAGGTGACAAGCACTCCCTCGAACATCGTAGATCGCAGCTGCAACCCGTCCGAAGCAGCTCGTGGCCCCCGACGTGAGCCCGACGATCCCCGACAATCCCCGACAATGAAGCGCCACCGCGCACGGAGGCGACGGACATGAGGTCGACAACCTCGGAGATCATTCACACGGTCTGATGACGCCGTCGACACGCGCCCCCAGGAAGGAAGACCACGGCTAAAGGCTTCATATTCTCGACTAAACCCGCCATCAGGTCGCTCAACTCCGCTCACACGCCGGTCTAGCGGCGACCAGAGCGCCGGTTGCGGCCGAGTGCTTCCCTCTGGCAGCCGCGGATCAAGACACAAGACCCGCGAAGCTAGGCAGCAGCCTTAGGCTTCCTGCCTCGCCGAGCTTGCTTCGTTCCCTTTTCAGCCAACTCAGCCACCTCGCTCGCGTTGACATCGAGCACGACCTGCCCACGGCGGGCATCGAAGTAACGGATCGTCACGGTGGCGGCGTCCTTCTCATCAATCGTCTGACCGGTTAGGTCACTGACAAAGATCGTCTTCTTGGCCATGGTCGCTCCTTGGTTGGGAAAGCCGCATCGTAGATCAGCCGTGAAAGAAAGGCGCCATTCGCCAACGTCTGGCACGCGGTGGTGCCGCCCTAACTACTACGGCGGGTACTTCATGACTGATCCGACTCGCTCCTGTCTGCCAATTGCCTTCTCCAGGACGGCGAATACTTCGTCGCCTGTCCCTCGTACCAGCGGTGCCGCCGCAGCCGGTGGCGCCGTGACTGCCGGCACGGTCGTCGAAAGCAGTGATGCCTGGGCTCGAGCCGCCGCGACCAGCGATGAGAAGCCTGTGCCGGGGGCGCCCGTCACGAGCCCGCACCCCATACGTCAGCCGACTGGTTCAACTGGTGACGGCGAGTTGGTCTCACCTCATTCGAGGTCGTGACGCGGGCGGCGCCTGCAACAGCATTTGATGGGGCAATCCCCGCCGCTGGAGGTTCGAACCTCCGTCTTCGCTCGTTCCTGCGTGCGCCGGAGGTCGTCGCTACGCTAGGACGACCGCGGAGGGGTGGCAGAGCGGTCGAATGCGGCGGTCTCGAAAACCGTTACGGGCGGTTACGTCCGTCGAGGGTTCAAATCCCTCCCCCTCCGCCTCTAGCGCCGAAACCGGCTCGCTCAGCGGGGTTCGACGCTGCCCGGGAAGCTCCTTGCGCCGTGGACGTGTCGGCCTGATGGCACGGTTGAGCGGTTCCGTTGCTCGGCAGTCGATCGCGCACTCGATCGCGCACTCGGTCGAGCGACTTGCTGACGGGCCGGCTATCGAGCTAGTCATGCCAGCAAACGCAGACGGATGCTCAGACCAAGAGTGGAGGTCGCCGGCGAAGGCGCCGCCACGAAGGCGTGGTCGTCCCGACGCTCGCGCCGCTGCGAAAGCCGTAACAGCAACCCCTGCTCGTGGGAGCGGGTGCGGATGACGCCGGCCTCGGCGGCGGCTAGCCAGTCGAGGGCGGCTTGCTCGAGTGTTGTTCGGGAAGGGGCGCGGAGCAGGCCTTGGCGAAGTGCGACTTGGCTTTCCTGGCGCCAGGCGCGAGCGGCGGTGACGGTGGAGAAGGGTCTTGCGGATCGGTCGTCGGTCGTGGGGAAACCAGACCTGGGCCTGGCTAGGCCGGCCGTTGACGATCACAGTGAACTCCTATAGACAGCCGATCCTAAGACATGTCCGAAACGGTGGTGCAGTTCCGCGTAATGCAGTTCCGCGTAGGAGCCGTGCAATGATGCCGAGCGTCGCCGGCTCAGTTCACGCGTGGGAGGAGTACAACCGGGCCCCCTGGGGCAGGTTGCGACTCGATCTGATCCATGACGCGCTGGGGCAACACGCCTTCCCACGACGTGTTCTCGATGTGGGGTGCGGCACCGGGGAGACAGCGGTCTGGTTCGCACAGGCCGGTAGTCAGGTGCTGGCAATCGACCCATCGGAGGCGATGCTCGCGCGCGCCGCGGCCAATGCGGAGCGGGTAGGAGCTCACGTGCAATGGCATCTCGGTGACGCGGCTGGCGCAGCAGCCGTGGGCGCGGACGGACGATTCGACGCAGTTCTCTGCCACAACGTTCTCGGTTATGTTGCGGACCCCGCCGGCACGTGTGCATCGCTCAGGCGACTCGTGACCGACGGAGGCTACCTCTCGGTCACGGTGACGAATCGCCTGGCCGAGCCGTTGCGCGCCGCGATCATGCGACACGACCTGGACGCCGCGAAAGACTCATTGGAGAACGGTGGCTTTCGTCGTTTCGGAGAAGCGTGCGGGAAGGAGTTGGCGCTGAACGACTTCGCCGAGGTCGACGACTGGTTCGCCAACGCCGGCATTCGGGTCGCTGTACGGCGCGGCATCCGCGTCGTCAACGACTACCTCGTCGGCGCCGACGACCTCAAATTGTCGCCGGACGGCTACGCGTCGCTGTTCGCCCTCGAACGGGAGTTGAGCGAGCGCGAGCCGTATCGACGAATAGCCGCGATGCTTCACGTGATCGGGTACGCAGGGACTCCGCCTGATCGCGGACGCGTCCCCAACGCTGCATTGATCGGAACGAGCGCAAACGATTCAATCGCGTCTTGACAGATACTTGAGAAACATATAGTGTCAGCAGCCCGATGATGTCAAGACAGGAGGAATGACAGTGCCGGGCGTAAGCAAAGCTGGTGGCACACCAGCCGCCAACAAGCAGCTCATTCAGAACTTCTTCGAGACAGTCGTGAACAAGCGCAATGTCGGCGCTCTGCCGAAGTTCGTGGCGGAAGACGGGACGTGCGGCGGCAAAGCCTTTGAGGCCATGGTCGTCGATCCGGACCCGACGCGGGTCGCGGCGCTCGGCCGCGAACGCCTCGTGCCGGCCAGGTCTCGGGCAACTGCAGGCGCAAGCAGCAACATCCAGACCTTCCAGGACTTCACCCAGCACGTCCTGCAGGCGTTTCCCGACATGCAGGTGACGATCAAGTCAATGATCGCGGAGGGTGACCAGGTCGTCGTGAAGTGGACGGCAAGCGGGACTCAGAAGGGCGAATTCCTCGGCACTCCGCCGACGGGCCGGACGGTGCCGATGACGAACGTCGACATCTTCACGGTCAAGAACGGCAAGATCGTGGGCGTCCAGGCACACCCGGACGGTGCGGGCGTCCTGCATGCCCTCGGCCACTTGCCAGAGACGCCCGTGGCTGCGGCACTCGGCCTCGGCGTCAGGGCCCAGGGTTAGGGCGACGTCTGGCCGCACGATGGGCACGGCGCCGATCCGCCTGCCGACGCTGGCTCCGGGGGGACTGCCCTTCCTCGGGCACGCGCTCGAGTTGAAAACGCGGCCCGGCGAGTTCTTGCTCGGCCTGCAGTCGGGCGAGCCGGTTCTGCGGCTCAAGCTCGGAAAGACGCCAGCGTTCGTGGTCAACGATCCCGCGCTCGTGCGCGAGGTCCTGCTCGACCCGAGGACGTTCGCGCGCGGCGGCGCGGTCACGGAGCGCTTCCGCCAGATGTTCGGCAACGGCCTCGGTATCTCGGATGGCCCGCTGCATCGCCGCCAGCGGGCCGTCCTCGCTCCCGCGTTCAGCCACGTGCGCGTCGCCGAGTTCGCCGCGACGATGACAGCGGTCGCAGAAGAGGTGACCGGCCGGTGGCGCGAAGGCGAGACCGTGCGCATGGAGAAGGAGATGGACGAGCTCGCGCTGACCGTCATCACTCGCGTCGTCTTCTCCGACGGCCTGGACGATCGGCGCCGGTTCATGGAGGCAACGGGCATCGTGCTCCGAGGGCTGTTCCGCCACGTGACCGACACGACAGGCCTGCTCACGCGGATTCCGACGCGCTCGAACCGCCGCTATGCGGCCGCGCAGTCGTACGTGCGAACGACGATCGAGGACGTTGTTCGGAGCCGGCGGGAAAGCCCACTGGAACGGCGAGATCTTCTCTCACTGATGATCGATGCCGTCGACGAGGACGGCCGCCCGGCGATGGATGACACGCAACTCCACGACGAGGTGACGACGCTCTTCATCGCCGGCAGCAACACCATCAGCAACACGCTCGCATGGGCGTTATACGAGCTCTCGACCCATCCCGACGTCGAACAGCGCCTTCACGCCGAGGTCGACGAGGTGCTCTTCAGGCGGCCGGCCGAATTCGCAGACGTGCCGCATCTCGACTACACGCGGCGTGTCATCGCCGAGACGCTGCGGCTGCGCACGCAGGGCCTGTTCCTCACGAAGGCGACGACAGCACCGGCCGAGCTCGGCGGTTACGCCATCCCCGGCGGGGCGACGATCCTCTACAGCTTCCACGCCCTCAACCACAATCCGCTCATCCATCCGGACCCCGAGCGCTTCGACCCTGACCGCTGGCTGCCCGACCGGGCCGAGCCCATTCCGAAGAGCGCGTTCATGCCGTTCGCCGCCGGCTTGCATGGCTGCATCGCTGAGCACTTCGCGTGGACAGAGATGGTGATCGCACTGGCGACGGTGGCCGCGCGCTGGCGACTCACGACCGTCCCGGGCCACGTGCCGCGACCGGTGCGGGCGATCACGATGCCTGTGGACGCGCTTCCGATGACTCCCACGCGGCGCGATCACGCGCCCCGGGTTCACTACGAGGACCGGCGGCAGCCGGTCGGAGCAGAGGCCGGCGATGGTCGCTGAGCTGCGCCGGCCTGTGCCGGCGAGCGATCTCATGATCCGCAAGCTCGACCGCTGGTTCGCGTCGTTCGATACCGACCTCGACGGAGCGATCGACCTGCTCGACGTCACCGGAATGGCGCAGGTGTACTGCGAGGCGTACGGGATCCCGCCCCGAAGCGCGACGTGGCGGCGAATGCACCGGGCCGCGCATGTCCTCTGGCGGGCGATCGAGCACCGCTCGGGCGCCGAGGTACCGACGCGGCTGGGACGAAAGGAGTTGCACGCGTGGGCGGGCACCTACGAGTACGTCGACTTCATCGAACGAGCGGCGATTCCGTTCAGCGAAACCGCGTTCTCGATCGCCGACTCTGACGGCGACGGCCGCTGCACGGTCGACGAGATGATGGCGGCACAGAAGCGATCGGGCATGAGCGAGCAAGAGGTTCACCGTTCGTTCGGCGTCCTCGACTTCGACTCCGACGGCTTCGTGACCGCAGAGGACTTCGTGGAAGCTCACCGTGACTTCTACTTCAGCCACGATCCTCAGGCGCCGGGGAACCTCATGGCCGGAGACCTCTAGACGCCGCCCCTTGAGAATTCGAGACTTTCTCGCGCGGACCTGACCAAGCTTGGGCGTCCGTCGCCCGAAGGTGCTATATTTTTCAAGTGTCTACGTCGAAGCGCGCATACGGTCAGTACTGCGGTGTCGCAGCTGCGCTCGACGTCCTCGGCGAGCGTTGGACTCTCCTGATCGTGCGAGAGCTGCTCGTACGTCCCCGCCGCTACGGCGAGCTGCTCGGTGCGCTTCCGGGAATGGGCACGAACCTGCTGGCTGAACGGCTGAAGTTCCTCGTCGACATGGGGGTCGTTCGGCGGACGAGTGTGAGCGGCGGCAAGCGCGAGCTCTACGAGCTGACAGAGAAGGGCCATGCGCTTCGTCCACTCGTGCTCGGACTTGCCCGTTGGGGCATGGATTTCGTCGGCGACCTGACCCCCGAGTACGAGCTGCGGCCGACGTGGGCGCTGCTCGCCGTCGAAGCGATGATCGACCCCGACTCCATCACCGTTGACGAGCAGTACGAGTTCCGCATCGACGACGAGCTCTTCCACGTCGACATCCGGGACGGGGAGGCGCTCACCGTCGCCGGCCCAGCCGACGATCCTTCGATCGTCGTGACGACCGATGCCGCCACGTTCGTCCGCATCGGCGCGCGGAAGATCACGCCGCTGGCGGCGATGGTCACGGGCAAGCTGGGGCTCGCGGGCGACTCAGACGCCGTTCTCCGCGCGTGCACGCTGCTCGGCCTCGAGGCGTTTTCGCCGGTGGGAGCCGAACTGGCGCCAGTGCGCTAGAGCACCTGCAGGCACGCGAGCAGGCTGCGCGCCTCGATGTCGACGTCGCAGCTCGAGGCGAGCAATTGCTGAAGGTCGACCGGCTTCAGCCAGAAGTAATCCGGTCCGGTCGCAACGTCGAGCGGCTGTTCGACCTCGACGATCCGATGCCGTGTGACTGCATGGTGAAAGCGCCCGCCCTCCTCCGACTGACGCACGTCGTAGTGGACTGTCACCTCGTCCGACATGACGAGTTGGAGGAGCTCGGGTCCGCCGTCGCCGCCGTCGGCGAAATTCCGTGGCGTGCACTGCACCGTCGGCCCGATCTCGACCGCCTTTCGGTAGCCCGGCCGGACGTCCGCACGCGCGAGCAAATGCGGGACGCCGTCGATCCGGCGAATGACGAACACCGCCAGCCCCTCCCCGGCTGGCTCGAGTAGCGGCTGGCACCAGTTCTGGACCTCGCGCGAGGGCGCGGAAACAGAGACGCCGACGATCCGGAAGTACTTGCCACTCGAATGCCTGATCGAGTCGTGGTCCCGTCCCCAGCCGGGTAGCGATCGTAGGGGCGACAGCGTCGCTGAAAGGGCGTATCGCGTTCGCGCGCCCGCGAGCCACTGTGAAAGGCCGCCGTCGGACCGTCTCCGTGTCGTACCGTCCAACCCCAGGCAGGAGAGCACGCTGCGAGCATCCATGTTGACGACGTTGGGACGGAGCAGCAGCTGCTGGAGCTGCCCCAGCGTCAACCAGGCGAACGTCTCGTCATGCTCGATCTCGTCGCGAACCTCGACCACCATGTTGCGGTTTCGCTTCCCGAGAAACCACGAGCCGTTTTCGGATTGCGGCACGTCCACGAGCACATGCGCTCCGGAACCAACGAAGTGCTCGAGGAACGGCACCCGGCTGCCGTTGTGCACGCCGAGGTAGTTGCTTCGTGTCGCCTGCACCGTCGGTGCAACCTGTGCACCGTCCACGTTGCCCGGCTCCGCTTTGGCCTGCGCGAGAAAGTGGAGCACGCCGTCGACCTCCCTCGCGAGGAACCCGAGGATCCCTTCCTCCGGCTGGTGGATGATCGGCTGTGCCCACGAGCCGACGCGACCGTACGTCGTGCGTACCTCGAGGCCGCGGATCGCGAAGAACCTGCCGGTCGTGTGAACGAGGTCTCCCGAGTCGGGCGCGAAGCTCCAGCGCTCTAGCTCGTCCAACGGCGTGGGCTGGACCTCCAGGCCGCACCGCGCCCTGCACGTCTCCACCCAGGAATCGACCGCCGCCATACCGTCGCGACAAGCAGCAGAACGCGCGAGCCTGCTTGCCAGCGCCTCGCGCGGGAGCGATTTCGGCACCCTGCTGTTGATCGCCATTTGCTTGAATATATTATAGCTTCGATGAGCGACATGGTAGTTATTCCCGGCACGGTGTTCATGCAGGGATCGCCTCCGTGGGTGCTGGACTGGCTTGCGGCCGAGCCCCAGGCGTTTCCACCCGAATGGTTCGCGGACGAGACTCCACAGATCGAGGTGACTCTTGCCCCCTATGCGATCGACCGCCATCCGGTCACGGTCCGCGAGTTCGCCGAGTTCGTCGCCGACACGGGCCATGTCACAGACGCCGAACGCTCAGGATGCAGCCTTGTCTACGGAACCCGCTTCTGGGAGGAGCGGGAGAGGGCCTCGTGGAGACGGCCCGCAGGCGGCGACGATACGACCCACGATCGACACGACCACCCCGTCGTCCACGTCTCGTGGAACGACGCGAATGCGT
The DNA here is from genome assembly GCA_963776735.1 of uncultured Actinomycetes bacterium. Taxonomy (GTDB): domain Bacteria; phylum Actinomycetota; class Thermoleophilia; order Gaiellales; family Gaiellaceae; genus PALSA-612. The sequence goes on along the minus strand of CAVZNV010000021.1, from coordinate 145,538 downwards.
TCGCGCGCTGGGCCGGGAAGCGATTGCCGACGGAAGCGGAATGGGAGCTCGCAGCCCGGGGCGTGGATGTTCGGATCTGGCCGTGGGGAAACGAATGGGACAGTGCGAACGCGAACACCGTCGAGCTCCACGCCGGCAAGCTCGGCGGCCGGGACGACTGGTGGAGTTGGTGGAAGGGCGAGTGCGCGAAGACTGGGGGCGAGCCGCTCACGCTGCCCGTTGGCTCCTTCGACGAGCACGGAGCGAGCCCGTACGGGTGCGGCGACCTGGCGGGCGGCGTCTACGAGTGGGTATCGACGCCGTCGGTTCTGTACGACGACACCGTGTCGTGCGATCGGGCCATGCGGTTGACGCTCGGCCGCTACCGCGGGCTCCGCGGCGGCTCGTGGATGAACTTCCGCTACCAGGTCCGCTGCAGCGAGCGGATGTACGGCGATCCCGAGGGCTGGTCGAACTTCGCAGTGGGCTTCAGGTGCGCAAAGGACGCCGGCCCCGCGAACGGGAACGGGTCGCCATGGTGACGATCGTCGTCTCCCGCGGCTGGGCGCAACGCGGCGAAGTTGCGTTCGAAGCCTCTGCCGGCCCCCTCCCGGATGTCCTGCGACGGCTGGCAGACGGCAATCCCGATTACGGGCGGCGCTTGCTCGACACCAACGGCGAGGTCTATGGCTACCTGTCGATCTTCGTCGATGCCGAGCAAGTGCCTCGCCACGAACGTGCGGCCTTCGAGGTCCCCGACGGCAGCACAGTCACGATCCTGCCGCCACTCGCGGGCGGCTGATCGCGGTGCGCGCGGCGGCGATGTGCGAGGCAGTCGTTCCGCAGCATCCGCCAAGAAGGCTCGCCCCGAGGTCCTCGTGCCACCGCAGCAGCATCTCCGCGAACTCGCTCGGATCGATCGCTCCCGGCCGCGTCGCGACGCCGCCGTCTTCGAGGTTCGGATACGCGCCAACCGGCCCGTCGCACACCTCGCGTAACTCACGCAGGCAGAGCTCTGTATCGACCGGCTGCGTGCAGTTGACGAGGGTCGCTTCGGCGCCCGCCTGCTCCACGCCGCGCGCAGCACCGGCAAGAGGTTCGCCCGAGAGCAAGCGCGCTCCGGGGCCGCAGACGAAGCTGACCCAGGCCCGGCCACCGGCCTCGAGCACGGCATCGAGCGCGATCCTCGCCTCACGGAGGGTGTTCATCGTCTCGATCAAGACGAGGTCGACTCCTGCCCGGACGAGCTCGGTCGCCAGCCACCCGTGCTCCGCACGCAACTCGTCGTCGGGCGGCACGAGCTCCGGCCGGTAGCAGTCGCCGATCGGTGCCAGCGAGCCGGCGATCGGAGCCGTGGCGCCGACGTCCGCACGTGCTGCGATCGCCACTCCGAGGGCGGCATGCACGAGCCACGCCCAACCGGCCCGATCAAGCCCGGCCGCGTGTGCGGCCCGTGCGTTGCAGCGGAAGGTGTTCGCGGTCAGAACGTCCGCGCCCGCCGCCAGGAACCCCGAGTGCACGGAGCGCAGGACGCGCCGGTGCTCTTCCGTGAGAAGCGCCGACGCGCTCCAGAGCGGCGGACCGAGCGATACACCGGCGCGCTGCAGCTCGGTCGCGGTCCCGCCGTCCAGCACTACCGGCCCGGTCATGGCGCCTCGAGAGCTTCCGCCAGGTCCGCGAGCAGGTCGTCGGGGTCCTCGATTCCGACGGACAGCCGAACGAGTCGTTCCGTGACGCCCGCGGCGGCGAGTCGTTCCTTCGGCACCGAGGCGTGGCTCATGAGCGCCGGCACCTCGATCAGCGACTGCACGCCGCCGAGGCTCACAGCCGGTGCGAAGAGCCGCACGCGCTCGAGGAGCGCCGCGGGGTCGCCGCCGTACTCGAAGCTGACCATCGCGCCGAAGCCGGACATCTGTCGGGCAGCGACCGCGTGCCCCGAGTGGGACGGCAGTCCCGGGTAGCAGACGGACGTCGCCGCGGACTCGGCCGCGAGCATCTCCGCGACCGCGGCAGCGGTCTTCACCTGGCGTTCAACCCTCAGCGAGAGCGTCTTCAGACCTCGGCGGACGAGGTAGCAGTCGAGCGGCCCGGGCGCGTTGCCGACGATAGTTCGGTGCATCCTGACCTGTTCGTGCATCGCGGCGCCGGCGTAGACGAGCGCGCCGCCGACGACGTCGAGGTGACCCGAGATCGCCTTGGTCGTGCTGTAGAGCGTGATGTCCACCCAACGCAGCGGCTGCTGCAACGCGGGCGTCGCGAACGTGTTGTCCACGAGCACGATTGCGCCACGCTCGTGCGCCTGGCGAGAGACGGTCTCGAGATCGGTGATCTTGAGCAGCGGGTTGGTCGGCGTCTCGATCCACACGAGGTGCACGTCGCGACCGGACGGGCCGAGCACGGCCGCCGCGCGCTCCTCGTCGGAGAGGTCGATGCTCTCGACCTCGATCCCCGCCCGCGCCGCGAGCGCGAACAGGCCCGTAGTCCCGCTGTACACGTCGTCGGAGACGACGACGCGCTGTCCCGGCTGCAGGAGCGACAGAACCGTAGACGCCGCCGCCTGCCCCGAGGAGAAGACGCTCGCGAAGGGTGCACCCTCGAGCGCAGCGAGACACTCCTCAAGCGCCTCGCGCGTCGGGTTCTCGGAGCGCCCGTAGAAGTACCGCGGCGGGTCCTGCACCGTCCGCTCGTAAGTCGCAGCGACATGAATCGGGGGCACGACGTCACCACTCCCGTTGGCCGGACGCTGCGCCGACTGGACGAGCATGGTGTCAAAGCGCATGCGACCCGCCCGTGACCGCACGTGCGCAGTTGACGAGAGACGGCAGGAGCACACTCCCGTCGGCTTGCTCGTAACGCGCCGCAGCGTCGGCGAAGGCGCTCCACACGCCCTCGTCCTCGACCGATCCGCACCGCTCCGACAGCTGGTCTCTGAGCCAGGGCGGCAATACGTCCCTCGAGAAGCTCGCGAGCTCGTTCACCGACGCGAACGCGAAGGGCGCGACCACCGTCTCGACCTCGACGCCCTCGAACCCCGCCTCCTCGAGCTCGCGCTGCAGGACACCGGGATCTGCGAGTGCGAACGGACCCGCCCCCGGGGCTGGTGCGAGGCGAAGGTACTCGGAGATCACCCTGAAGGCGAGGCTGATCACCGGCACGTCCTGCGGAGCGCCCCACACCGCGACCGCGAGCACGCCGTTCCGCTCGAGCTGGGCGGCCGCGGCCCGGAGCGCGGCGACGCGGTCGGGCGCGAACGGCAGCGCCCAGCGGCTCAGTGCGACGTCGAAGCAGTCGCCCAACAGCAACGCGCCCTCGAAGTCGCCGACGACGAACTCGGCGTTCGACATCGCGGCCGCCGCCCGCCGCGCTGCGCCGATCATCCGGGGCGAGAGGTCGACGCCGACGACGCGACCGCTCTCGCCGACTGCACGCGCCGCCGAGAGTGCTGGCTCGCCGACACCGCAGCCGAGGTCGAGCACGGACTGTCCGGGCGCGACGCCGCCAAGAACCAGCAGCCTCTCCGTGACGTGGCGCGCGCCGTTCTCGAACGTCCGCTGCCAGCGCTCCCAGCCGGGGCAGACGCCGTCCCAGATGCGGCGCTGACCTTCTCTGACCGAGTCGACGGCGAGCATCAGAGGAAGCGGGTCGTCGGATGGTCGCGCGTCCACACGCCCGCCCGGACCGTCTCGGCTGCCTCGCGTACGCGCTCGATCTCGGACTCGGTGTTGTAGACGGCGAACGACACACGGACGGTGCCGAGCAGCTCCATCGAGTCGAGGAACATGCTCGCGCAGTGAACGCCGCAACGGACGGCGATCCCGAGCGAATCGAAGTGTCCGCCGACGTCGTAGGGGTGGATGCCGTCGACGGCGATCGACACGATCCCGCTCGGCTCGTCCGCCGGACAGCCGATCACGTGCACGCGCTCGAGGTCGTCGACGGCGTCGACGAGGCTGCGTACGAGCTGCTCGTCATGGCGCTGCACGGCCTCCCTGCCGAGACCGTCGAGGTAGCCGAACGCGGCCGCGAGGCCGACCGCGCCGGCCACGTTTGGCGTGCCTGCCTCCAAGCGAGCCGGGACCGGCAGGTAGTCGACCGGCCGGTCGGCGTAGACGCCCTTCACGGTTCCGCCGCCGACCTGGTACGGCTCCAGCGACGACAGCAGCTCGCCGCGCCCGTAGAGCACACCGATGCCCATCGGGCCATAGACCTTGTGTCCCGAGAACGCATAGAAGTCGGCTCCGAGCTCGACGACGTTCACAGGCAGGTGCGGCACGGCCTGCGCGCCGTCGACGACCACGACGGCACCCGAGTCGTGCGCTGCGGCCGCAAGCTCCGTCACGGGGTTGACCGTCCCGAGAACGTTGGAGACGTGCGTGATCGCGACGAGCTTCGCCTCGGCGCCGAGTGCCTCTTGGAAGTCCGGCAGCTCGACTCGTCCCGCCGCGGACACCGGCACGACAACGAGCTCCGCACCCACGGACTCGCAGAGGCGGCGCCAGGGCAGGAGATTGCTGTTGTGCTCCATGCCCGTGACGACAATCCGGTCGCGCGGCCCCACGACCCGACGACCGAGCGTGCCGGCAAGGAGGTTCAGCGCGTCGGTCGTGCCGCGTGTGAAGACGATCTCCTCCGGCGCCTCGGCGCCGATCGCGGCCTGGACGACCGACCGCGAGTCCTCGAGACATCTCGACGACTCCATGCTGAGCCGGTAGTAGCCGCGTCCGACGTTGCTGTTGCTGGTCTCGTAGTACGCGGTCATGGCGTCGAGGACGCAACGAGGCTTCTGCGTCGTCGCCGCGTTGTCGAGATACGCGAGTTGCCGTCCGTCGACCCGATTGGCCAGGATCGAGAACGCGTCTCTGACGTCCTGCGGCAGGAACGTCGTCGATGTGACGGCGCTGGTCACGACGCCCCGAACGCGAACATGCGCCGGAAGGTCTCGACCTCGGCCGGCGCTGCAGCGTAGACCTTCTGCTCGGGATACGTGCGCGCCCGCAGTGGAACGTACGCACGGTCGCCAGGCCGGGGGATGCTGCCATCCTCGGCGCGAACGCGGGGACAGAAGTAGAACCAGCAGGTCTGAGCCACCTGCTCGGTGAAGAGCACGGCCCGCGCATCCGACGAGTGCAGCGCCATCTGACAGTACGCGGCGCGCAACTCGTCGACGGGACCGAAGCCCGTGCCGAGCATCACGTGCCCGAAGAGGTCGTGAGCCGCGCGCAGCAGGTCGTTCCACAGGAGCGTGACGCCGTCGACAACAACGCCGGACGGAGCGCGCAACGGGTGGAAGCCGGACTTCGCAGACGGCCCGTGCGCGGCTCGAGTCAGGAGCACGTGCAGCGTCCTCGTCTCGAGGACGCGAGCGGTGAGCTCGCCGGAGCTTCGATACGGCTGGCCGGGTCGAAGCCATGGGCGAACGACGAAGCCGGCCGCGGCGACGTCCGCCACGAGGGCGCGCAGCTCGCGCTTGGCCACCTCGTACCGAGCCGCGAGATCGTCGTCGAGCGCGACCCGAGGCGCGCGCTCGTGTCGGTCGGCGACGGCGGAGCAGAACTGCTCGTCCAGCTCGACGACGCCCTCGGCGAAGCGACTCGAATCCTCGGGCGGCCACTCGTCGCCTCCCGCTGTGCGGTCTCGAAAAGCCGAGGCCACCCGCAGGAGCTCGGCGGCCGCCGGATGCACGGGCGCGGCGACGCTCACAGTAATGAAATATATAGCAGTTGGCGAAAGGTTGTGGCACTCGCGGCTCTAAACTTGAAGTTCCAATACCCTGTCGGTACCCTAGTGCGATGAGCGAACGCAGCCATGCGGCGGGCGCGGCAGCGTCGGCGCTGTCGCTGCCGACGCCCGGCGAGTACCCGTGCGGCCTCACATGGGACGGCGTGTACCTGTGGCACTCCGACCAGGCCGCTGCCCGCGTCTACGCGATCGACGCCGATCTCGGCTTGGTCGTCAAGGCGCACCACTGCGCCTGGGTCCGTGCGGAATCTAACGTTCGACGGGAGCACGCTCGGCCAGATCGGGGGAAGACCCAAGCGGCTCGTCCTGATCGACCCGGAGACCGGCCGGATCAGCGGGTTCCGCCCGATCATCCCGGCCAACGGGCGCGTCACGGGCGCCGAACTCGGGCCCGAGGGGCTCTGGCTCGTGCTGCGAGGACCGAATGTGGTGCAGCTGCGCGACTATCCGTCGCTCGACATCCTTCGCGAGCACCCGGTGCCGGGAGGATCGCCCTCCGGGCTTACGTACGCCGAGGGAATGGTGGTGTACGGGGACTTCGCGACACGGACGCTCCATGTGCTCGACGCCGGAACCGGAGAGCACGTCCGCTCGATCGAACTTGGGGCCCACCCGACCGGGATGACGTGGGACGGGCACCGCCTGTGGTATTGCGACTTCCGCGCGCGCGCGCTCAGGGCGTTCGACCTCGCGGCTGCCACGTAGCTACGCGTGCCAGATGCGTGACGACGCAATCGTCTGGCCCGAGTCCAGGTCCGGCAGCGTGACCTGCACCCGCCATGGATCGACGCGGACGACCTCGAACGTCGGATCGAGGTGACCGCCGGGCCAGGCCGACCACGGGTCGAATCCGAGGCATAGCGCCTTCGGCGCCATGACGTCCCAGGCGTGCTGCTTCGCGTCGGCATCCTCGACCCAGGCCGCCTGGCAGTCGGCGTAGATGACGCGATGCCTGGGCGTCCAGTAGGTGCACGAAACGAACGGGTCGGCCGCGAGATGTTCCGTCCAGAGCGGCGTCCGCCGCGTCGTGATCCGGCCGACCGGCGATCCGTCCTCGACCGCCCAGGCGACGTGCATGATGCGGCTCCGCGGCCGACCGCTGCGATCGACGGTGGCGACCGTGCACCAGATGATCTCGTCGGTCACGTCGAAGAAGTCGTCCTCCAAGTCAGCGAAGTCCTCGACCTCACGATGCAGCCGCTGCTCGAGTTGTTTCACAGCTGGACCCCGGCCGGCGGGGCCTTGTCTCCGACGACCGTGAGCACCACGTCGTGCTCGAGCAGCGCCTTCGCGGCGCAGAGCACCATCGTGAAGCCGCCGGTCGAGTCGAGCGCCCTGGCGACGACCTCATCGCCGCTCCCGCGTAGACCCGACTCCGTCACATGGACGTAGGTGCCGGCCTCGCCTGCCGACAGGAACTTCATGTCGACCGTCGTCGTCGAACCCTCCGGGCCCCATTCGTAGACCAGCCGCTGGTTCTCCTCGAGTTCGCGGACGGAGACCTGGGTCGAGACGTCGTACATCTCCCAGCGCCATTCGACCGTCGCGCCGGGCGCGAGCGCACCGGTGCTGTGCGTAAACCAGAAGCGCGTAGTGACGTCGGGGTCGACGAAAGCCTCGAAGACAGCCTCCGCGGGACGCCGGATGAGCATGCCCGTCTCCACCGTCGGCACCTTCGTCAGGGTGAGCTCAGCTGTCATTGCTTCCAGTCCTCTCTGTGATGGATTTTAAAGCATATGGGCGGCACGGATCAAATTTTAAGGCCGTTTGCTTCCCAACTTACTTGTGTTTAGAGTAGTACTATGGCAGTCGCGGAGCGTTCGCGTTCACGGCCTCGGATCGGAGGCGTTCTGCGTCTCTACGGCCCCGGCAGCATGGACCACGTCGACCCCGCGAGCTCGTATTACGCGCTCTCGGGGCAGATCATCAGGCTGTTCGCACGGCAGCTGTTCACGTATCCGTGCGAGCGAGACCTGCGCAACCCGCGCTCGATCACCCCTACTCCGGACGTCGCAACGGAAACGCCAACCCGAGAGAACGGCGGCATCAGCCGCGACGGCACGACGTTCACGATCAGGCTCCGGCCGGCAGTCTTCTGGAACACCACGCCGCCGCGACCCGTCACCGCCCGCGATTTCGTGCGCGGGTTCAAACGGATGTGCTGCCCCGTCACGCGTGCGGGGGCGATCGGGTACTACACGAGCACGATCCGCGGCATGGCCGAGTTCTGCGACCGCTATACGGCGGCGGTCGGTGCCGACGCCACCGCCGGGGAGCTCGCGGCGTTCCAGAACGCGAACGAGATCGCGGGAATGCACGCCCTCAACGACCGGACGCTTGTGTTCGAGCTCGTCCGGCCGGCGAACGACTTCCTGAACGTCCTCTCGATGACGTTCGCGTCCGCAGCGCCCGTTGAGTACGACGCGTACGTTCCCGACAGTCCCGAGTTCCGCCGCGGCACGATCTCGAACGGGCCCTACCAGCTCGACTCCTACGTCCACGGCCGCGAGCTGCGGATGTCGCGAAACGGCGCCTGGCGGCAGGAGGGCGACCCTGTCCGACACCAGTACATCGACGGCGTGCACGTGCTCATGGAGAAGGTCACGCAGGACGAGGTTCGTGCTCGAATCGCCGACGGCCGGGCCGACCTCTCGTGGGCGTCGCCGGTCACGGAGCCCTACGACGCGCCGCCGACGGACGCGGGGAACGATCTCGGCTACGCGCTGAATCCGTACCTCGTCTTCAACACCCGCAGTCCCAATTTCGACGGCGCGGTCACGAAGCTCGCCGTCCGGCAGGCGATCGCATTCGCAATCGACAAGACGGCGATTGCCGAGATCTTCCACGGCCTCGAGGCGGGTACGGTGATGCGTCCGGCCCAGAGCGCCGTGCCGCCCGGCAACGACGGCTGCAGCGGCTTCAACCCGTATGCGACACTGGGCGACCGAGGCGACCCCGAGCGGGCGCGGGCGTTGCTGCGCTCGGCCGGCTACGAGACGGGGTTGACGCTGACCGCGCTCCACCGCGACGTCGACGCGAATCCGAGAGTGGCGAAGGCCTACGCGGCCGATCTCGCGAAGTGCGGAATCGAGACGAAGCTCGTCGCAGTCGGACACGCCAAGTACTATGAGTTCCTGCAGAACCCCGCGAACGCGATCGCGGGGGCCTGGGACATCTCTGCGCCCTCTTGGACGCCGGACTGGTTCGGGAACAACGGGCGAGCATTCCTGCAGCCGATGTTCCAGACGAACGAATCGCGAGGTACCAGTAACTACGGGCTCTACAGCAACCCCGAGGTCGACCGGCTGATCGGTCGAGCGCTCGCGACGCCGGATCATGCCGAGGCGCGGCTCATCTGGGAGCAGGTCGACCGGCAGGTGATGGCCGATGCGGCGATCGTGCCGTTGCTCGTGCACTCGCCCACGATCCCGCACCTCTCGGGTAGCCGGGTGCGGAACGCCATCGCGATGCCGACGATCGACCGCTGGTTCGACCTCGCGAACCTGTGGCTCGACACGCCAGACAAGGGATGGGAGCAAGGATGACCCCGCTGGAGACGCGCGTTCGCAGGCCCGACCGTCCGAGCGAGCGCGAGCGGCGCGGCGGGACGCTGAGGCTCGTGGGCGCCGGCGACGTCGACCACCTGGATCCCGCGCTCGCCTACCACACGGTCACACGCGGCATCGTGCGGGCCTTCACGAGACAGCTGGTCACGTACCCGTCGACGTCGGACGTCGAGCGAGCCGGCGACCTCGTCGCGGATCTCGCCAGAGCGGCCGACGGGCCGTTCGATGCGGGCGGGCGCCGGTATCGCTTCGTGCTCAGAGAGAACGTCCGCTGGGAGGGCGGGGCGCAGATCACGGCTGCGGACGTCGCGCGGGGCATCAAACGGCTCGCGCACCCACTGGCTCCCAGTCCGGGTCTGCCGTACTTCCTGAGCACGATCGAGGGGCTGGTCGAGTTCAGGGACAGGATGCTCGACGTCGGGCGGGAGCCCGCGGCGATCTCGAAGGCGATCGAGTCGACGGACGTGCCGGGGATCGCGATCGAGGACGACCGGACGATCGTCTTCACGACGGTCGAGCCCGTTTCCGACTTCCTGAACATCCTGGCGCTGCCGTTCGCGACACCCGCGCCGGACGCGTACCTCGGCCACGTCCCCGGGGACCGCGAGCTCGAGCAGCGGCTGGTCTCGTGCGGCCCGTACAGGATCGCGGCCTACCAGCCGAGGGAGCGCATGCGCCTTGAGCGCAATCCGTGGTGGTCACGGGTGACGGACGGGGTGAGGTCGGCGAACGTCGAAGCGATCGACGTCGAGGAGGGCTTGTCCGAGGAGGATGCGTACGAGCAGGTCATGGCGGGCTCGGCCGACATGCTGTGGGACACGCAACCGCCGACCGAACGCCTGCCGGAGCTGTTCGCCGCTGACGACCCGCGTCTGCGCGTGTGCCTCGCCGGCCTGCTCAGCCCGTACATCGCGATCAACGTCCTCAGCCCGAACGAAGGCGGGGCGACTGCGAAGCTCGAGGTGCGCCGGGCGCTCCAGCACGCGGTCGACAAGCAGGCTGTCGCCGCCATCTGGGGCGGACGACGGTTGAACACGATCGCCCATCAGATCCTGCCGCCGCTCAGCAGCGCGCATCGCGAGCATCGGCTGTACGAGTCGAACGGCGGCCGCGGCGCGCCGGACGTCGCGCGCCGGCTGCTACGCGACGCCGGTTATGCCGACGGGCTGACCCTGAAGCTCGTGTTCCGCAACCGCGACATCCACCCGGCCACCGCCGAGGCGATCCGCGATGCGCTGGCACGCGCGGGAGTGCGCGTCGAGCTCGTGCCCGCGCCCATCGAGGCATTTTTCGCCGACTATCTCGCGTCGACGGACGCCGCCCGTGCGGGCGCCTGGGACATCGCGCTCACTGGCTGGGAAGCCGACTGGAACGGCAACAACGCCCGGGTGTTCCTCCAGCCGCTCTTCGACAGCAGTCGCGTCTCCGAGAACGACGACTGGGGTGCGAACTTCGGGCACTACTCGAGCTCGACCGTGAACACCCTCCTGGCCGCTGGTCTCGGCTCTTCGGACGAAGCTGAGGCGAACCGGCTGTTCGCCAGGGCCGAGGAGGAGATCATGCGCGACGCGGCGATCGTGCCGATCTTGTTCGCGAACCAGTACTGGCTGCACTCGTCGCGTGTACGCGATTGGCTTCCGTATCCCGTGCTGAACGGGGACCTGACGAACCTCTGGCTCGACGACGGCTGAGCGCCTACGCGCGGGCGAGTAGCTCGTCGAGGTTCAACTCGACAGGCCGTAGCCGCCCGGCGCCGTAGTCGCAGTACCAGAGCCGCGAGCCGTCCCACGTCAACCCCGTCGGCCCGCCGTCGACCTGGATCGTGTCCACGATGCGTCCTGCGTCGGGGTCGACGACGTTGAGCCGCGCGTCTGGGTGATTCGCGAAGACGACGAACCTGTCGGCGACTGTGATGTCCGCGACGTCTTCGGCCACCTCGATGCTGAGTATCGGCTTGTGATCGCTGTGGGACCGCAGGTCGAGGACAGGCGGATGCTGGTATCCCATCCAGAGCCCTGCGGCCGTGTCGCAGAGCCCGCACAGCTCGCCGCCTGGGCGCGGATTGGGCGATTCCTCCAGCGTCTGTCCGGTGTCCAGATCGAGTGCTCGCAGACGCTTGTCCGGGCCGACGACCTGCACGAGCCGAGTACCGTCTGCGGCCGCGGACAGGCCTGTCCGTACTCCGGGGCACGGCAGGCGGCGGACTACCTCACCGGACGCAGCATCAACCGCGAGGATCTCGTCGAGCCCGGAGTCCGAGTACCAGAGCAGGCCTTCGAGCCAGGTCAGGCCGCACAGGTGCTCGCCCTCAACCGCCAGCGCGGAGACCGGCGGTGCCGACGTCACGCCGGCACCACCTCGATCGGAGCGTCGGCGACGCGGAGCGCAGCGAGATCGCACGCATAGCCAAGCGCCGGCACTGGCACCGCGTCGCGCAGCCGGGAGCTACACCGCGGCGGTAGCGACGGCGGGCGGAAGAGCAGCGGCACGACGACCGACTGCTCGAGCACGTGCTGTTCGATTCCGTGCCATGCGGCGGCGGCAGCCGCGGGAGCGTCGACGGCGGATTCAAGCGCGCTCCGAAGAAGGGCGTCGGTCGTCGGATCGCTCCATTGCCCCACGTTGCCGGGTGCGCCGGATGCGAACATCCGCTCGAGGAACACCCGTGCGTTGCAGTAGTGCCACGCGGCAGAGCAGCGATGCCACAGGAGGTCCCAGCGCGGTGCTGCGGCCGCGTGCGGGTCGCGCACCAGCTCGTCGAAGTCGTGCCGGTCCAGCTCGACCCTGCGCAGCTCGATGCCGACGCGCGCCAGGTCGTCGGCACACGCCCTTGCGATGAGCGTCTGCCGCTCGCCGCGTTCGTGCACGCCGGTCAGGACCAGCCCGGAAAGGTCGAGCTCGCTCCGGGGATCGTCACCGTGAGCAGACGACGGCCGGTGTCCGTCGTTGTTGGGCGGCACGATGAGGTACGCGGCGCGGCAGCCCGGTTCCCCGTTCGAGCGGGCAAGCGCGTCCTTGTCGATCCCAGCCGCGATCGCGCGCCGAACGGCGGCGTCACGGAGGGTGCTACTGCCCCTGGCAAGGTTGAAGACGAGGTAAGGGTCGAGATCCCAGCTCAGCGCGGACTCGGGCGCACCGTGACCCGGCAGGTCCACGCCCCAGGACAAGTCGATGCTGTCGGACTCGAGAAGCGCTGCGACCTCTTCGGCGTCCGCATGCGAAGCCGTGACGACGACCGCGCCGAACGGCCGTCGCCGCACAGGGTCCGCGTCGGGAGACCACACCGGGTTCGGCTCGAGCCGCAGTTCCTGGCCGGGCATGTGCCGCGCGATCCGGTACGGCCCGTTCGAGATCAGCCTCCCCGTCGACTCCCGGCTCCCGGGGAGATATGCGTCGTGCTCCACGGGAACCGCCGAGGTACACGGGAGCGCGAGCATGTGGACGAAGTCCGGCGACGGGCGGACGACTTCGATCACGAGCGACTCGTCGTCGAGCGCGAAGACGCCGGCGATCTCGTTCGCGTTCTGGTAGGCGGCCGCGTCCTCCGGCGAGGTCGGGCGGGCGTCCGCGAAGCCGTCGCAGAACTCGGCGAACCCCCTGACCGTGCTCCGGAAGAACGGCAACGCGGTCGAGCGGGTCAACGGATTGGCAAGGCGCTTGAACCCGCGAACGACGTCGTGAGCCGTGACGGGCCGAGGCGGTGACGAATCCCAGAGGACGTCCGGACGCAGATGGACGACGTAGCAGCGCTGGCTCGCGCCCAGGCCCGCGTTGTAGGTCGAAGGGACGTCGAGCGCGATGTCGGGCACCGGCAGCACCGACTGCCAGTCGCGCAGGTCGCGACGGGCCTCGTACGAGAGAAGCTGGCGCGAAAGGAGCCGAACGAGCTGCCCGGACTCGGGAGGCGCCGCAATTGGATCGAGGCAATCGAAGTCGCCCGGGCCGTACAGCCGGAGCGTCAACCGAGCTCCTGCGCGACGTCCGCGATCGTCGCGACGGCGTGATCCAGCTCCTCGACGTCGTTGAAGACGTGCGCGCAGATCCGGGCTGCATAGTGCTGGTGCGGCGAATGCGGAACGTCGAACTCGGTCCAGCGGATCCGAGATCTGGTGCTCCGCGGCGAGCCGCTCGGTCAGCGCCGCGATCTTCTTCACGTTGAACCCGTCCCGCGGGTCGCGGAAGGGGTTGAACGCGATCAGGGGGCTACGTACCTCCTCGTCGGCGCCCGGGGAGTACATCGCGTCCTCGCCGAACCGCTCGAGGACGGACTCGCGCGCGTGGTCGGCCAGCTCCATGATCCGCCCCTCGATCCGGTCTCGGCCGATCTCGTCCCACAGCGTGCAGGCCCGTGCCAGCGCAGCGCCGCGCGCGAGGTTCGCGCTGCCGGCGCTCTGCAGGAAGTCGCCCACGTCGTAGCTCTCGACAGACGTCGTCGAGCGAGGTGGCGGGCTCCCGACCATCGGATACCAGGTCGAGATGAGCGGCCAGATCGTCGGAAGCGGACAGGGGTTGAACTCGGGGAAGACCTTGTTCCGGACGTAGAGGATCCCTGAGCCGAGCGGGCCGCACTGGTACTTCGCGCCGGAGCAGGCGATGAAGTCGGCGCCGGTCGCGCGCAGGTTGCAATCGAGCATCCCGGTAAGCAGTGCGCCGTCGACCACCGTCGTCAGTCCGTGGCGCTGCGCGAGCTCGCACAGCCGGCGCACCGGCATCCTCGTCCCGGTCCACAGCGTGATCGCCGAGAACGCGAGCACCCTCGTCCGCGGCGTGATCGCGTCCTCGAACAGCGCAACGAGCTCGTCGGCCGTGACGTCGTAGCCCGACGGCGGAGTCAGCACCTTCAGCGACAGCCCGTAGCGGTTCCGAACCAGGTTCAGGTTCGAGAGCACCGAGTAGCACTCGTGCGTCGTCGCGATCGCCTCGTCGCCGGCGTGGAGGTCGAGGCCGTTGATGACGCGTGCGACCGCCTCGGTCGCGTTGTGGCTGATCACGGTCTCGTCGCCGTCGACGCCGTACGAGCGGCCGATCGTCGCTCGATGGTCCCTGAAGAGCGTGGGTCCGTAGACGTCTCCGAGGCTCCCGGCCCATTGCCGGGTGACCCGGTCGTACTCCTCGTGCACGACGTGCGGCATGACACCGACGGTTCCGGAGTTGAGGTGGATCGCCCCGGGCTCGAGCGCGAACAGCGCGCGGATCTCGTCCCAGCCCGCGCTGCGAAGGGACTCTGTCCGCTGCAGCGCCTCGATCGTCATGCGCTGACGAGCTCGCGCTCGTACGTTCGCGAGGCGATCGCCTCGAGCATCGGCACGACGTCGGCAGGAGTCGGCAGCGCCGCGATCTCCGCCTTCAACTCCGCGGCGACCCGGCGCAGCCCGGAGTCGTCGAGCAGCTGCCGTAACGCGGCGGAGTCGAGCTCGTCGATCTCGAGCACGAGCGCAGCCCCGCGCGCGCGAAGCAGCTCGGCTTCCGCGGCTGCGTCGGTCAGCCCTTCCGGCAGCGCCAGCTGCGGGATGCCCAGGGCGCCGCAGGTGAGCGCGGAGCCGCTACCCCCGTGATGCACGGCTGCTGAGCAGGTCTGCAACAAGGCGTTGAGCGGCATCCGGCCGAGGATCCGGACGTTCGGCGGCAGCTCGTCTCGCGGGAGGCGATCTGGATCGCCGGTGGCGATCACGAACTCGGCGTCCACGTCGCCAGCGGCCTCAGCCAAACGCGCGAGACCGCCGGACCCGTGGGCGGCCTCGAGGGATCCGAAGCTGACGGCGACGCGCCCCCGCCGCGGCGGCTCGAGGAGCCACTCCGGCAGGACTGCGCCGCCGTTGTACGGGATGAAGCGCATCGAGATCGAGGAGCCCGGGCTCTCGACGACGCTCGGTGGACCCAGGTCGATCATCTCGATCCCGGCGGGGACGTCGAGGCCGTAGCGCCTGAACGAGACGGCGGCGGGCAGCTCCCGGAGCAGGTCCGGGCTATACCGGCACAGAGTGAAGTTGAACGAGACGGCGGGGATCCCCTGCCGCGCCGCAACGAGCGCACCTACCCCGAAGATCGGGTCGTAGACGACGAGATCGGGCGCGACCCGCTCCGCGAGGTCCACGTGCTCGTCGACGTACGGGTCCCACGCGGCGACGATCCGCGACTTCCGCTCGTTGAGCGCGTCGACCGGGTTGCCCTCGGGCGGCACGAAGAGATCGGGCAGGTCCCGGCAGAACTGCTCGTACATCTCTCGCGTCGTCGTGCCGGGGAGCGCATCGCGCACCACGAGGCCCGCGCTCGCGAGCGCGAGGCCGTCTCCTGCCGTTACGAAGACGACCTCGTGACCCGCCGTCCGGAGCGCCCACGCGAGCGGCACCATCGGGAAGGAATGTCCGACCGCCGGGGCCGGCATGAAGAGGACGCGCATCGCGTCAGCTCGCGCGATGGCCGGTGACGACGACGTAGCCGATCTTGTCCCGGTAGATGGGCAGCAGGATCGACATCGCCCGGCGCTGCGCCTCGACTCGCTCCTCACCGAACGCCTGCACGAAATGCGCGCGTTGACGGTCGAGCCGATCGAAGTACGCCGGGTACGTGGGACGGATGCGGTCGCCGCAATCGAGCACGTCGTCGACGACGATTCCGCTCTCCCCGACGGCCTCGAGCAGCTCTGCCCGCCCTAGGGGCGGCTGCATCGCGCCGGAGAGAAGGATCTCGACCTCCTCTGGGGCGAGCTGGGTCTCCTCCACGAATTCCGTCAGGACGATCCTGCCGCCGGGCCGCACGACACGAACCGCCTCCCGCAACCACCGGCCACGGTCACTCGCGTGCTGGAGCGACTGGAACACGAGCACCGAGTCGAAGGTCTCGTCCTCGAACGGAAGGTCGGCCGCGTCGCCGAGCTCGACCTCGACCTGTCCGCGCACGCCGCCTGCCCGTATGCGCCGCCGGGCCTCCTCCACCTGCCAGCGGCTGTTCGTGACTCCGGTGATCCGTGCGTCGACTCGCTGGGCGAGGCGGATCGCCGGCATGCCGACGCCGCAGCCGACGTCGAGCACATGCTGTCCCCGTTGCAGTTCGAGCTGTGCACCGACGACGTCCGTGAGGCGGTTGATCGCTTCCAGCAGGGGCGCCTCGTCGTCCTCGCCGTGCCAGTAGCCGACATGGATGTTGCCGCCCATCACCTCGATCAGGCCGCCCATCTGGTCGTAGAAGCCGCCAATGTCCTCGACCGCGCGCGCTTCGGTCGTCGCCACTGAACCCTCCTTCCGCGGTAATCGGAACTTGAATATCGTATAGTTTTTGTCGATGTCTGTCCAACAACCAGACGACGCCCTCGCCGGACGCTTGAGAAACAAGAACGGCGTTAAGGTGGACGGCGACCTGCGGCTCCTGCCGCTCACCGGGATCGCAGACGCGGCACTCGCCCAGGCCTCGTCGGCGAGATCGGCCTGGGCAAGCGTCCGCGTGCATCAGGTGCGCCGCACAGAGCTCCGCCTGCGCGACTGCCGGCTCGCCGGGAGCCGCGAGACGACGTCGACGGGCGTTGCCGCCTGGGTCGTGTGCGACGGAGTCGCGGGATTCGCTGCTCGCGACGAGCTCACGCCGGAGGCGGCTGCCGGCGCGACGCGAGCCGCGGTCGACGGCACGCGTCTCCTCCGCCCACTCGCGGGCCAGCCGCTCGAGCTGGCGTTCGAGCCCGTCCACAGCGACGCCGTCTGGTGTTCGGAGTACGAGATCGATCCCTTCGAGGTCGACGAGTCGGACAAGCTGGCCCTGCTCGCGGACTGGAGCGACCGGCTCCTCGCGGCACCACAGGTCGACCACGTCTACGCGAAGCTCGTCGCCGTCCGGGAGGAGGTGTTCTACGCGGATGCGGCCGGGACTTCGGCGCTGCAGCACCGGATTCCGGCTGTACCCGCAGCTGCTCGCCGTCGGCACGAGCGGTCCGGTGGTCGCGACGATCCGGTCGCTGGCTCCGCCCTCGGCCCGGGGCTGGGAGTACGTCGGCGGCGACGGCTGGGCCTGGGACGAGGAGCTCGCCGCGATTCCGGAGTGGGTCGCGGCGAAGGCACGCGCGCCTGCGGTGGAGCCCGGCCTGCACGACCTGGTCATCGACCCGACGAACCTCTGGCTGACGCTGCACGAGTCGGTTGGCCACGCCACGGAGCTCGACCGCGTGCTGGGCGCCGAGGCGGGGTACGCCGGCACGTCGTTCCCCGGCTGCGAACGCCTCGGCTCGTTCGAGTACGGCTCGAGCGCGATGAACGTCACCGGCGACCGGACGGCTCCCCACGGTCTCGCGACGGTCGGCTACGACGACGAGGGGGTCGCTGCGCAGGAGTGGGACATCGTGCGCGACGGTGTTCTCGTCGGCTACCAGCTCGACCGCGCCGGCGCCTGCCGGCTCGGTCTCTCGCGCTCAAACGGCTGCACGTACGCGGACTCGGCCGAGCACGTCCCCATGCTCCGGATGGCAAACGTCTCGCTGCAGCCCGCAACGGACGGCCCGTCGACCGACGAGCTCATCTCCTCGGTCGAACACGGGCTGTATGTCGTCGGCGACGACAGCTGGTCGATCGACATGCAGCGGCTGAACTTCCAGTTCACCGGCCAGCGCTTCTACCGGATCGAGCACGGCCGCCTTGCCGGCCAGGTGCGCGACGCGGCGTACCAGTCCTCGACGCCGGAGCTGTGGCATGCGCTCGAGGCCGTCGGTGGGCCGGGAACGTACCGCCTCATGGGCGCGGACCAGTGCGGCAAAGGGCAACCGGGCCAGATAGGCGCTGCGGGGCACGGCTGCCCCTCGGCCCTCTTCCGCGGGATCCGCGTCCTCCGCACCGACGGGAGCACGTGACGTGGCACGGCGGGCGCGTCCGCAGGACCTCGCCGAGCGCGCGCTCTCGCTCGCGCAGTGCGACGCGTGCGTTGCGGTCGCCGCACACACGTCCGCCGCCAATATCCGCATCGCGAACAGCGCGCTGAGTTCGGATCGCGACGCGAGCACGAGCCGCCTGACCGTCGTCGCGGTAAGTGAGGGCGTCGCCGGATCAGCCGTCGGGGTCGTGTCCTGCGACGGTGCCGCGCGCGACGACGTCGAGCGGATCGTCCGCCGCGCGGAGGCGATCGCGCACGCGGGAGCGCCTGCGAGCGACGCTGAGCCCCTGCTCGCGGAACGCCCCGCCTCGCCGGACTGGGACAAGCCCCTGCCCGAAACGTCCCTGCACGCTTTCGAGCCTCTCGTACCGCGCATCGCCGACGCGCTCCACCGCATGCGGAGCCAACGACTGCAAGTGGCCGTCTTCGCCACGCACGCGGTCGAGTCCACGTTCCTCGCGACGTCGACAGGGCTGCGGCTGCGCCACGACGACGCCTGGGGTGCGATCGAGGCAACGGCGGCCCCGGCCGACCGCGCGTACTCCGCGTGGACCGCGACGACGACGCGCGACTTCGCCGACGTCGACTTCGGCGATCTCGAAGCCGATCTTCGCCGGCGTCTCGACTGGGCGCAGCGACGGGTCGAGCTGCCAGCGGGGAAGTACGAGACGCTGCTACCGCCGGCCGCGGTCTCCGACCTCATGGTCTACCTCTACGCGTCGGCCGGAGCTCGCGGCGCGATTGACGGCCGCTCGGTCTTCAGCGACGGGCGCGGCGGCACGCGGGTCGACGAGCGGCTGAGCGACGCGCCGTTGACGCTGCGCAGCGATCCCGGCGACCGGCGGCTCGAGTGCTGCGACTTCGTCGCGTCGTGCGAGTCGAGCGAGACGCTCTCCGTCTTCGACAACGGACTCCCGCTGCAGCCGACGAACTGGCTCGAGGAAGGAACGCTCCGCGCCCTCGTCCAGACCCGCGGGACCGCGGCCTCGAGCGGACTGGCCGTGACGCCGTGGATCGGCAACCTGATCCTCGAGGGACCGCCTGGAGCGCGGACGCTCGACGACATGATCGCCGCCACCGACGAAGGGCTGCTCCTCACCTGCCTGTGGTACATGCGGGAGGTCGATTCCCGCCGGCTCGTCCTGACCGGGGTGACGCGCGACGGGACATTCCTCGTCAGGAACGGCGAGGTCGTCGCAGCCGTGAACAACTTCCGTTATAACGAGAGCCCCGTCGAGCTGCTCGGCCGAGTCGCGGAAGCGGGGCGCGTCGAGCCGACCATCGGCCGCGAATGGGGACAATACGCGCGCACCGCGATGGCGCCCCTGCGCGTCGAGGGCTTCAACATGTCGTCCGTCAGCGACGCAGTCTGACCGCAGCCGGCTCGAGTGGGGCTGCGCGCAGAGCGGCCACCTCGTCGAGCGCTGCGGCCCGGAAAGCCGCGCGGGCCGGGCCGCGCTCGATCAGCTCGCCGGCGGCAGCGGCCGCACACGCGGCATCCCCCTCGAACACGAGTGCCTTCATGGCCAGCCAGGCGTGTGCGTCCGGCGCGAAGTGCCCGTCGCAGGTGCTTGCGTCGCCGGCGTGCACGCGAAGAGGCTCGAAGAGGCGCACCGCGCTCGCGTCGTGCCGCCCTGACATGATCGCTGCGACCTCCGACGCGATCTCCTCGAAGTAGTGCTCGAGGAGCTCGCGCGGAACGACGTCGAGATCGTCACGCGGCGGCACGAGGGCCCAGCGAACCCGCTCGACGCGCAGCTCGAGGTAGTCGAGCAGCGCCGCGCCGAGCTCGACGGCGCGGGACTCCTCACCGGCCCGTCGGTCGACCCTCACGAGGTTGTGCGCGATCTGGAGCCGGTGCGCACCGGTGAACGTGTATCCGTGGTCGCGCGTGAGGGTCGCGTCCAGGGACGCCGCGTGGACGAGCAGCCCGCGCGCCCGGCCGAACCGCCCGCGGCGGTACTCCACGTACGCTTCGGCCGGCTCGAGGAGGGCGGTCGCGAGCATCCCCGTGCCCCCGGAGAGCTGGGTGCCCTGAGCGAGGGCACGAGCCCGGCGGAGCGCAGTCCATGCGTCGCCGAGTCGCCCTTCCCGAGCCGCGGCCAGCCCGTTCTCACGGTGCTCCGCATAGTCGAGAAGCGTCTCGGCTTCGTCCGGAGAGACGCGGAGCACGAGCTCCTCGTCGAGCAGCGCTCCGATCCCGCCGGGAGGCGCGGCTGCGGTCGTCACGCAGGTCTCGCCTGGAAGACGCCGCGCGTGAGGACCGGGCGCGCGACTTCCTGGAAGTCGAGCTCGGGGTCGAGATTGCGAACCGTCCCTTCCACGACGAGGAGCGAGAGCAGCGGGAACACGAGCTCAGTGGCCGCCATCAGGCCGAACCTGCGTTGCAGGTCGAACATCTCCGTTGCGAACGCGATCAGGCTGAAGTCGCGAGCGGCGACCCGTGCGTTGCGCTCGACGAGGTCCGCCAGTCCGCTGCTGAACGCCTCGAGGTCGGCGTCGGGAGCGACCGCAGACGCACTCTTCACCACGATCTCGGCGCAGCGTCGACCGCGTCCGAGGGACATGTTCAGGAAGAACTCGGCGAACAGGCGGCGGAGCCGGTCGGAGAGTTGCACGGTGAAGCCTGCGTCGAGGATCACGACCTGACCGGCGCTCGTGACGTAGAGGTTGCCCGGGTGCAGGTCGCAGTGGACGAAGCCCTCGACGAAGAGCATCTCGTAGACCGCCGTCAGCGCGCTGTGCGCGAAACGCCTTGCCGCACTGGGCGCAACGCGCTCGACGGTCCTGCGGTCGAGGTTCGGCAGGTACTCCATGACGATCGCCTCGTCGCGGCAGAGCTCGTGCTTGACAGCGGGGATCCACATGCGCGGCACGACGGCGAGTGTCTCTCGGAGGCGCGAGAGCGCCGCAGCTTCTGCGACGAAGTCGACCTGGCCGCGGACGGCTTCTGCGACATCCGCAGCGAGGCGCTCGAGTGGGACTCCCCGGAACGCC
Source organism: uncultured Actinomycetes bacterium (assembly GCA_963776735.1). GTDB lineage: Bacteria > Actinomycetota > Thermoleophilia > Gaiellales > Gaiellaceae > PALSA-612. The sequence goes on along the minus strand of CAVZNV010000021.1, from coordinate 124,407 downwards.
CGCAACCGCCCCGCCGCGCGCATCGTTCGCGTGAACAGAGCGAGGTCGCGCGCGATCGCCTCCTCGATGCCCGGACGCCTGAGCTTGACGGCGACCTCGCGGCCGTCGTCGAGCACGCCGTGATAGACGCAGGCGATGCTGCCGCTCGCAAGCGGCGCGTCGTCCAGCTCCCGAAATGACGTGCCGTCGTAGATCTCCGCAAACGCGCGCCGCGCGGCCGCGGACGAGATCGGTGCCACGTCGGCGTGCAACGTGCATAGCTCGTCGCAGAGCACTGTCGGCACGACGTCGCGCCGCGTACCGAGTATCTGCCCCACCTTGACGAAGACGGGGCCGAGCTCCTGAACGACCGCGACGATCTGCAAGCTGAGGTACCGGGCGGCGCGCGCACGGCGGCCGGTCAGCCGCAGGCCGAGCGCGACGAAGGCGGCCGGCACGAGTCGCCACGCGACGATGCCCGCGACCTGCGCCCCGCGCGCGGCGACTGCGAGCGTCCCGGGTACGGGCGGTGCGCCTCGACGTTCGGATTCGCCGGAAGCCGCTGCTACTGCGCCGGCAGACACTGCTCGTGCCTCCGCGAGAGCCCGCAGCTGAGACCCCAGTCGGTCGCGATGCGGATGTTCGTCGGGCGCAGCACCTCGACGCGTATCTCGTCGCCGGGGATGACGTCCGTGTACCGCATCGGCCAGACGCAGACCGCCCAGTTGCAGCCCGGGTAGCTCGGGAAGTTGGAGAGCTCGATCCCCGGCACGAGCGTCGCCGTGAAGTAGCCGATGATCGCGTGCAGCGTGCCGACCTTCGTCACGGGCAACGTGAGCGTCCCGCCGCGGTCGCGATCGCTCTCGCCCAGTCGGCTATCGGCGATCACGGCGGCGTCGCTCAAGCTGCGCGGCTTCTTCTGGAAGAAGTGCAGCTGCGGCGATCCCGACGCGTACTCCCGCACCGGCCCGAGCGAGAAGTCGCCGACGTCTCCCTGCCAGACGCCCCAGCCCTCCGAACCCAGCTCGACCGCGCGCACGCGCGTGACGAGGCGCTCCGGGACGAGCCGACCGCCAGGCCGGACGTTGTGGCGCGCCACGGCCGCGACGATGGCTGCCATCTCCTCCTCCGGCCCGAGGTTGCCCATCATCTCGGACACGAGCACGTCCGCCTTCTCGGGCGTGCGCGCGAGGCGTGCGTCGCCCTCGATCACCGTCAGCCGGCTCTCGATGTTATTGTGCGCCACGATCTGCCGGGCGAGGAATGCGGTCTCCGGGTCAGCCTCGATCGCGTAGACATGCCGCGCGCCGTGCCGGAGCGCGAGCAGCGAGAGTACGAGGAGTCCCGCTCCGACGTCGATCACGACGTCTCCCGGTCGGACGCTCCGGGCAAGCGCCCGGTCGTACGCGTCGATGCGGCGGCGGTCGGCAAGCATCACCTGGTGCATCAGAAGCGTCCGGTCGTTCATCGGCCTTCCTCCGGTTGCGGGCCGTCGGTGGCGCCGCTCATGTCCACGACATGGCGGCGCCACCGACTCGATGCGTGAGGCTGCTCCCTAGACGGCGAGCGCCGGTGTCATGTGGGCCTCGCGGCCGACCTGCGCTTCACCGAGCTGAAGGTCGATCGCCTTCAGCCAGGCTCGTACGTCGCCGTCGACCGTCCGGAGCGCGACGTCCCCTCCGGCCTTGCTGAGCTCGGCACCGGTGACCTCCACGTCGGGCAGGGCACCGCTGATGTGCGTCGGGCTCGCGGCGTAGAGCACGCCGGACGGGGTGACGATCTCGAGTTGGGCGTCGAGGTGGAGCTCGCTCGGGTACCGCAGCGCGCCGAGGTCCGCCTCCCAGCCCTCGCCGACGCTGCCGCCGGACGGCTGGAAGAAGCTGACGCGAACCATCACTCGGCCGCCGAGCGCGTCGGACTCTCCGACGAGCGCCAGCCGCGCGAGCTGCGCGACGACGCCGTCTCCGTCTCCGTGCTTCTCCGGCTCGAAGAGGAGGATCTCGGCGCCGGCCGCCAGCTTGTGGTCGCCGTGGACCTCGATCTCCTCGGTCACGCCGTTCACCTCGATCTCGACGCGTCCCGTCGTGCTGCTCTGGACGATCAGCGACGGGTCGACGAGCATCGAGACGCACGGTCCCGGCGACTCCGCGAAGAAGACCGTGGGCGTGAGCCCCATCGGCTCGTTCTGGAGGCTCGCCGGATACCACGCCTCGGGGAGGTTCGTGCCCCGAACGACGTTGGGTGCCTGCATGACCGTGCAGGACCCATCCCCGCGCGGCGCGCCGAGGAACGGCGCCGTGAGCGGTTTCTTGTACGGCGGGATCCCGTCGATCACGCCCTTGATGTCGATCACGTCGCGGTGTGCGAGCCGCATCGTGCTCGTCTCGAGGACGCCGAATCGCCGGATGAAGAATTCGGCGGGGAAGTTCTTGCCGGGGACGATCTGTCGTACGTGCCCGGTGTTCGGCAGGTACGGGTTCGAGAGAACCTGGATCCGATCGTCGAGGACGTAGCTGTAACCCTTGATGCCTACCTCGGGCGCACTGATGAGCTCGAGGTCGAACTGCGCGCGGCCCTTCTCGTCCACGCTATGCGCGAAGCCGGGCATCGGCCACTTGTTGAGCTGGACGTACCCCGAGAGGCTGATCGTCTCTCGCGTCCCGCTGTAGAAGTCGTCGCCGAAGACGACCGTCGCGGCGGCGAGAATGTGCGGTCGCAGCGGCTTCGGCTCGATGTTGAGCGACTCGTATGTGTCTAGACCTGACAACGCGTACCTCCGCTGTGGTTGGCCTGAACGGTCCGACTCCGGGCGCGACCTGCCGCTTCGCACGGCCGTGTTCGAATACGAAGGGCTTGACCTCTCCCGGACATGCCACACGATTATAAAGTAACTGTCCAAGAAGTCAATATTCTTGTAGATCGATCCTCAGACTACTTTAAAAAAGTATTGTATAATCGGCGAGTGCGGGACAACGGCCACTGCATGCGCCTCGGGCGGACCGGATTGGAGATCAGCCGGATCGCGGTGGGAACGGTCAACTTCGGCGGCCGGGTCGAGGAGCCGGATGCGCATGCGATCCTCGACCGGGCGCTCGAGCTCGGAGTCAACGTCGTCGACACGGCCGATATCTACGGCTGGCGCGTCTACAAGGGTTATACGGAGGAGCTGGTGGGCCGCTGGCTCTCGGCCGCATTCGGGCGCCGGGACCAGGTCGTGCTCGCGACGAAGCTCGGAAACCCGATGGGGCCAGGGCTCAACGAGTCGGGGCTCTCGGCACGTCGGATCGTTGCTGCCTGCGAGGCGTCTCTGCGGCGGCTGCAGACCGACTGGATCGACATCTATCAGATGCACCGCCTCGACCCGGCCGTGTCGTGGGAAGAGGTGTGGCAGGCCATGGAGACGCTCCTCGCCCAGGGCAAGGTCCGCTACGTCGGCTCGTCGAACTTCGCAGGCTGGAACATCGCCGCTGCGCAGGAGTCGGCCAGGCGCCGCAACCTGGTCGGACTCGCGTCCGAGCAGTGCGTCTACAACCTGTTCACCCGCGGCGCGGAGCTGGAGGTGATCCCGGCCGCACAGGCGTACGGCGTCGCCGTGCTCGTCTGGTCGCCCTTGCACGGCGGCCTGCTCGGCGGCGTCCTCCGAAAGATGCGCGAGGGAACCGCCGTGAAGTCGGCCCAGGGACGCGCCGCGACGGCGCTCGAGACGCATCGCGACACGGTCGCCGCCTACGAGCGCTTCTGCGCGAACGCCGGGCGCGACCCGGCGCACGTAGCGCTCGCCTGGGTCGCGTCGCGCCCCGGCGTGACCGCGCTCGTCAGCGGACCGCGAACTGTGGAGCAGGTCGACGCCACGATCGCCGCACTCGAGACGCACCTTGACGACGACGAGCTCAGTCGGCTCGACGCGCTGTTCCCGGCCGTAGGCGGCGGCGGCCCCGCCCCGGACGCGTGGATCACATGACCCTTCACCCTGCCGTGCCCGGACGAATGATCGGCCGGCTGGAGCTCGTCAACTTCGTCGCCGCAGACCTCGTGCGCAGCACCCACTTCTACCGGGATCTGCTCGGGCTGAGGATGACCGCGTCGACCGATCGCTGGGTCGAGCTCGACGCCGGCTACATCCGCTTGACGCTCCATGTAGCGGATGACGAGCTCGGCCCCAACCGCAACGCCGGTTGCTCGCTCGGCTTCTTCGTCGACGACGTGGAGAGCGCGACGGCGAGGCTGAGCCGTCTCGGTGCACAGGTCACGCGCGAACCGGTCCGGAACGAGTTCGGAAGCGTGTTCTCCGTGATCCTCGACCCGGACGGGTACCGGATTCAGCTGCTCCAGGTGTGAGCCGCGCGGTGTGAGCAGTCGCCGGTCTTGCCCGAAAGGGCAGATCGTGCGAGCGCCAGGCTGTGGAAGATGTGGGGAACCTGTGCATGAACTTGTTGACAACTGCCACGAGTGCGTTTAGAAACCCGTGCTCGGAGCCTCGTCAGCGCGCCGTCCCGCACTAGCCGAGCGAAAGGAATCGGTTGGCACGACAAGGGGCCACCCAAGGGCTCGAGCGTGCGACGAGTCCTCGAGAAGACATCGCCCTAGTCGGGATCGCCCACGAATCCGACCTACTTCGTCGAGGGATCGAGAGTTGCCTCGAGGAAGATCCGCTGACGAAGGTCGTCTTCTCCATCGAGGGTGGTAAACCGACCAAAGAGGCAGAAGTCGTCGTGGCGTCGCCGCAGGCGCTCGAGTCGGGCCGGTACACGTGCCCCGTCGTTCTCTGCGTGTCCGATGCCGCCGCGATGCCGCACGACTCCACGTTCGTCGCCGCGGTCGTGCCCTGGCCAACGGTAACACCGCGCCAGCTGACGGCATCGGTGCGCGCCGTCTCCGTTGGCTTCCGCCTGCAGCTCGAGCTTGACCGCCTGCGCCTGCATCCCGACTTCGATCAGCGCGGCATCGAAGTCCTGAGGTTGCTCGCCGCAGGTGCTACGACGCGCACGATCTCCGAGACCCTGTTCTACTCCGAGCGGACGGTGAAGGCGATCATCCAGGGGCTCGAGCGCGGGCTGAGCGCCGCGACACGAGCGCAGGCGGTCGCCGAAGCCCTTCGCCGCGGCCTGATCTGATCCGAGCGGCACGTCGGACGGCGCCGTCGCCCCTTCGCGCACGGTCGCGCAGGAGCGCGGTCGGAGCGAAGAGGACCGGAGGATCGGTGAGCCGCGGAAGCGCAAGCGCGACCTCCACGTAATGGACACCGCCGCCTCGCCTGCTCTCGATCGCCCTGCTGCTGCGGCCGACTAGGAGGTCCCCGTGCGGCGCGAGGTAGCTGCGACCGTCGGCGCCCCGCGGAAGCGCTGCCGCGAGCACGTGGCAGTCGCCTTCTGCGGCCGTCCGGAGCAGAAACCGCCCCGGTGCAGCCGTCACCGTGAAGCCGACGGGCAACCCCTCGGCGATCCGTGCCGGGAAGAGACAAACGAACGCGGTCCCGGCGAAGTCCTCCTCCACGAGCAGCCGTCCCTCGATCGTGCCCGCACCGTCGTCCGTGCGAGCGGAGACGTCCTCGAGTCCGACGCGTTCGATCGCCCGTTCGCACCCGAACGTCCCCGCGAGGTCACGGAGGCTCTGGGGCGATTGGCCTACGAAGCGCGAGAACTGGGAGCTGAACGTGCTGAGGCTGTGGTAGCCGACGGCGAGCGAGATCTCGGTCACGCTGAGGTCCGAGTAGACGAGCAGGCGCTTTGCCTCCTGGATGCGCAACGCGGCGAGGAACCGACCTGGGGGGAGGCCGGTTGCACGTCGGAAGATGCGGTGGAAGTGAAACGGGCTGAGGTATGCCTTCGCTGCCATCTCCCGCAACGTGATGCGCTCGTCGAGACGCCGGCTGACGTCCGCGATCACCCGCTCGACGGCGCGCTGGTGGAGGGGAGCCAACCGGGTGCGCGGTCTTGCCGGCGTGTGGGCGACGACGCTCATCGGAGCTTCCCGGCCATCACCTCGCGGCCGTCCTGCGACGCGCCGATCGAGCGCCGTCCGAGGCAGGCGACCAGGTCGAGGAGCGCCTCGACAAACCGGTCGATTCGTCGAGCCACGCGGACGCCCGCGAGCTCGTAGCCCCCGTCCACGAACCGCCAGTCGGCGTCCGTCGTGAAGACCTGCTGAGGAACGGCCAGGGCACCGAGCGCGCGCGCAACGACGCGGAGTTGGTCGAGAGCCTGCGGATTGGTCAGGTGCCCGCAGTGGCCGATGAGCCCGAGCGGCTTGCCGTCGAACTCACCCGTGCTCAGATGGTCGAGGGCGTTCTTGACCACTCCCGAGTAGGAGTTGTGGTAGAGCGGCGAGGCGACCACGATCGCGTCGGCCGACCTGGCTGCCAGCGCCAGCGACCGGCCGGGCTCCCTCCGCGCAGCCGGATGGAGTGCGTGTTCGGCCGGAATCCGCCGCCGGTAGCGGCCGGTCGGAGACGTCCCAGACGTCGGCACGAGCACCCGACAGCTCGACGGCGTCGCCGGCCAATCGCAGGAGAGCGCCCGTATGCGAGGGGCGCGCGAGGCTTCCTCCGAGCAGGAGCACTCTGTCGCTCAACGCCTCGCCTCCGCGTACGGCTCCAGCGCGCGGCGAAGCTCGGCGGGGACCGGCGTCGGACGGGCGGTGTTCCCGTCCCGCTCCAGGCAGGCGACCTCCTGCTCGCCGCGGGCGACGAGTTCCTCGTTCGGGCCACGCAGGTAGTCGAAGCGCATGATGACGCGGTTCTGGCGAACGTCCGCGAGCGTCATGCGGACCGTGATCTCGTCGAACGGCATCAGCTCGGCGAAGTAGTCACACGAGCACCGCGTCGTGACGAGCGCGAGGCGGTCGCCGAGCGCGTCGAGGACCGACGGGGCACGCTCCTTCAGGAACAGCTCACGGCAGTGGCCCTGCCAGCGCACGTGGTTCACGAAGTAGACGTTGCCGACGGCGTTCGTCTCCTCCAGCGTGACGACGTGCGTGTAGTCCCAGCTCGGGTTCACGACCGGTCTCCCGCGCAGAGGAAGCCGAACGCGACGGCGCCGTCGTACCCCTCCATTCGGGTCACGTACGTGGCGATGCGGCCGTGCCCGCTGCGGAGCACGGTCCAGCCGTCGTCTGCGCTCCCGGCGAGCGTCAATGACCCTGCGAGCTGCCCGGCCTTCCGCCGGCACTCGAGAGCAGTCCACACACGCGTCGCCGCATCGTCGAGTTGCAACCCGTCCGCGGCGAGCAAGCGGGCGAGGCGGAACCGCTCGACGCCGAGCAGGTCGCGCCAGCGTTCCGGAGTCCGGTTCGTGACGGCTTCGATGTCGCAGCCGACTCGCGGAGGGCCGGCGACGGCCAACGTCTTGCCGTTCAGATGGGCCAGCGACGTGTCGAGCGCGGATCGCGACAGCGGCTTCCCGTCCGGGCGATGCTCTGCCGGGGTTCGCCTGGCCGATCGTTCCTCGAGCGAGACGGAGATCGCGCTCTCGCCGAGGAGTTCGGCGACTCGCCGCTCGAGGTACGGGACGAGCAGGCCGGGCGGCCACGTGCTCGGCGCGTCGACCGCTCGGACGCTCTTCAGGGTGAGGCCGCGCCAGCGCTCACAGAGCGCACCGGACGCGTCGACGACCTCGAAGTCGTAGACGAAGGTGTCCCCGTCATGGCTGCGTTCGCGAGCCCGGACGCGAAGGACGCCGTCGGGTGGACGTCCGAGCTCGATTCGCTCCACGGCGACCGGGAGCAGGCGCAGATGCGGCACGCAAGCCTGGATCGCGTGGAGGAACGCGTCGCGGCAGCCTGGATCGCCGAGCACCAGGTCCTGGGGGCGGTAGGCCTGGAACCAGCCGTCACGGCGGCTCTCGACCTCTGCCACGCACGAGCGGGCGTGGAGCGTCTGGTAGCCGAGCACGCGCTGGAAGCGCCCACGCTGGAAGAGGACTGCGTCGTACAGCACCGTGGCGTCTGCGAGCGCACGCGGGTCGCTCACCGGCAAGGAGATCGTCTCCTCCGCACGAGGGCCGAGCTCGTAGACGGAACGAACGTGGTCCGCCTGGAACCCGGTCTCGTCGCTTCGGATCACGACCTCGATCTCGGAGGATGCCTCGTTCGCCAGCGCGGCGATTCGCAGAGTGCGGAAGCCGTCGGGCGGGACGGTGATCGGCCGGTCGAACTCGACGGATCGGATCGCTCCGATCGTGACTCCACCGGCGAACGCCGCGGCAACCTGCGCGGACGCCTCGAGGCTGATGACGCCCGGCATGAGCAGCGAATGGTCGAGCTCGTGGTCTGCGAGGTACGGGTCGTGGCCGATGGACAGCTCCGTCTCGGCGACAAGCTCGACGTGCGGGACGTGCACTCTCACCCGGTCGACGAAGCGGAGCAGCGGCAGCTCGCCGGGATCGAACCTAACCGTCGGCGGCCGCCCCAGCCGCCCGCTGACCACGACCGTCGTCGGCAGCTTCCTCGCACGGAGCAGGCGCTCGAGGGTCGCGAGCCCGTCGTCGATGGACACAGGCGTGACTCCGACCCGAGCCAGGCCATCGAGAACCCCGAGCCGCTCGCCCATGCCTAAGCCGCTCCACACGGACCACTCGAGGCTGAGGCACCGGCACGTGGGCAGCCGCTCGGCGATGCGCTCGACGTCCCGGCTCAGCCATTCGTTGGCCAGGGCGTAGTGCGCCTCGCCTCGCAACCCGATCCGGCCGATGACGGACGAGAACGCGACGAGCAGCCTCAGACGGCTCTCGTCCAGCACGTCCATGAGCACGCGCAGGCCGGCGAGCTTCGGTGCGAGAGCGGCGCGGACCTTCTCTTCGTCGAGGTCGGCGAGAAGGCTGGGCACGTTGCTGCCGGCGGCATGGAGCACGGCGGTCACCGGGCCGAGCTCGCGCTGTAGGCGGTCGACTGCCGTCTCGAGGGCCCGAGGGTCGGTGACGTCCGCGATGGTGTAGGCGTGAACCACCCCTGCGAGCCGGAAGCGGCGGAGGTTCTTTGCGAGTGCCTCGTCGCCGTCCGGCCGGGCACGACCGATCAGCGCGATGCGCGCGCCGGTCCCTTGCGCGAGGGAGAGCGCGCACTCAGCTCCGATCCCCTTTCCGCCTCCCGTGACGAGCAGCACGTCGTCGGGAAGCAGCGGCGGGTCGGACGCCGGCTCGACTTCGTGCAGCCGGAGCGCGGGCAGCCTGCGGCAGCCGTCCTCGTCGTACGCGACCTCGCAGAAGCCGCTCGCCGCCTCGGCCTCCTTCCGCGCTACGTCGAGAGCGGCCGAGCCCGGAGGGAGGTCGACGACGCAGACGTGGAGGGAAGGGCGCTCGAGGTGCAGGGTCTTGGCGAAGGAGGCCGCACCGCCGCCGTGCTGGATCAACGCGAACCTCGTGACCCCTTCGTCCGACGCCGCGCGAGCGGCTTCGAGCAGGGCTTGCACGTGACGCTCGCTCGGATCAGGCGGGAGGAAGAGGGCCACGCCCCGCCCGTCGCTCGCCTCTCCGTCGCGGAAGGCTGCGGCTACGCGCGGTGCGAGCGGGTAGTCGGGCGGGACGACGGTCGCCCACCGGCACGCCGGCGCAACGGAGTGCAGGGGCGGCGCCTTCGACCAGTCGACGCGAAACGCGCGCACCCACTCTGCGACGCCTGGCGCGTCGCCGTCCCCATGCTCCTGCGCGGGCTCGAGCTGGCCGATGAACTCGGCGAACTGACCGACGGTTGCGCCCGCGATCTCGGCGGGCGCGAGGGGAGGCTCGAGCCCGAGCAGCCTGGCGGCTTCCGAGGCCAGCTCCGCAACCTGGATCGAGCTCAGGTGCAGGTCGCCGAGCAAGGTGTCCTCTTCGGCGATGGCGGCTTCGGACAGCTCTGCGCGTCGTGCGACAAGTGTCCGGACGACCGTGAGGAGGTCGCCATCGAGCGACTCCAGCGGCTCCTCCTCGAGGTCGGGAGGATCCGCGACGCTCGGGAGCGGTTCGGGCACCTCAACGTCCACGCCGTCCTCGGCTTCGCAGGGGTTGACGAGGAACTGCCTCGGACGGTCGAGCTCGATGCGTCGCGTGAAGCGATCGCGGAACAGAGCCTCGACGAGAACGGGATGGCCGAACGCGTAGGCAACCCCGGCAGCTGCGAGGATGCCGCGAAGTGACGGTCCTCCGGCGTCGAGGGCAAGGATGGGCTGCTCGGACGAGTCGCGGACGAGTCTGGTGAGAACCGATCCCGGGCCGACTTCGAGCAGGAGATCGGTGGTCCGCACGACCGCATCGAGCGCTTCGGCGAATCGGACCGGACTCGTGATCTGGGTGACCACGAGCTCGCCGATGTCCGAGGACGCGTCCAGGATCGCGCCCGTGATCGTCGAGGCGACAGGCCTCTGGAGCGGCGCGAACCCGACGTCGGAGAGGTAAGCGGCGACCTCGTCAGCGGCCGGAGCGACGAGCGGGGAGTGGAAGGCGTGCGAGACGGGCAAGACCGCCGTGGCGAGATGCTCTTGCGCCGCCAGCTCGCGGAGCCTATCGACACTTGCCGCGGGTCCGGACACAACCGTCTGGGTCGGGCCGTTCAGACCCGCGACGCAGAGGTCGGGACAGCCGGCGAGGAGTCGCTCGACGGGTTCGGAGCTCGTCGCCACCATCGCCATCGCGCCGTCGCCCCTGGGAAGTCGGCCCATTGCCGCCCCTCGTGCCGAGGCGAGGCGGATCAGGGCAACCCGGTCGATCGCCCCGGCCCAATGGAACGCCGTCAGCTCTCCGAGGCTGTGACCGACGGCGATCGAGCCGCGGATGCCGAGCCGTCGGAGAACCGCGAGGCCTGCGAGCGACGCCGTCACGATCGCAGGCTGGGCGACTGTGGTGTCCGAGAAATCGTCGCCACCGACAAGCCCTGCCGCGGCATAGAGCGGGCGAACGTAGGTGAAGCGCCGGGCCAAGGCGCCGCCGTCGAGGTACGTCGGCGAAGCCTGCCCCGGAAAGACGAACCCGATACGCAGGCTCGAACGGCCGGTCGACAGCGCACATCCTCGTTCGCAGTCGACGAAGTTCGCTCGGCCCTCGTCGACCAGCGAGCGGAGCAGCTCGAGCTGCTTCCAGAGCTCCTCCCTCGTCCCGGCGACGCACGCCGCCCTCGCCCGGCCGGCTTCCGGCCCCCGAGCGCCGGCGGCAAACTCCGCCGCGAGGTCGCCCATCTCCGCGCGGCTGAGGGCCTCGGCAGCTGCGGCAACCCTTTCCAGCCGAGCGGACAGGGCCGGCGCGTCCGGAGCGGCGAACACGAACAGCTCGGCGTCCTGAGGCGAGGCACCGAGCCGGACGACGGGTCGCGGGAGCGCCCGTGGAGCCGCGCGCGCGCTCGCGGCCTCGAGCACGACGTGTGAGTTGATCCCGCCGAAGCCCAGGCCGTTCACTCCGGCTCGGACCGGTTCCGAGGCCGGCCACGGCTCCGGCTCGGCGACGATCCGCAACGTCGCGCCGCCGTCTCGGATCAGGTCGTGCGGCTCGACGCAACCCGTCGTCGGCGGAATGACCGTCTCTCGCACGGCCATCGTGGCCTTGATCAGGCCCGCGACGCCTGCGGCCGCCTTGGTATGTCCGATGTTCGCCTTGATCGAGCCGATCGCCGCCGGCCCGGTTGCGTCGCCCTGGGAGCGAGCTTGCAGGAGGCTCTCGAGCTCCACGGCGTCGCCGACCGCCGTCCCGGTGCCGTGGCCCTCGAACAGCGCCACGGTCTCGACACCGAAGCCGGCGCGCTCGTAGGCCCGGTCGAGCGCCAGCCGCTGGCCGGCCGGCTCGGGACGCGTGATCCCGCCGCGGCCGTCCGAGGACACGCCCCACCCGCGGATCACGGCGTGTACGTGCACGTCCCCGGCGAGGGCGTCCTCGAGGCGGCAGAGCACGAGGAAGCCGCAGCCTTCACCAGGCCAGAACCCCTCTGAGCGCCGGTCGTAGACCCGCATCTCCCGGCGCGCGAGCGCACCTGCACGCGCGAACCCGACGAGCTCGAACGGGTCGAGGCTCAGGTCGACGCCGCCGACGATCGCTGTCCGGAGGTCGCCGGCCGCGAGAGCAGAGCAGCCGGTGGCGACGGCGAGCAAGGACGAGGCGCACGCGCCGTCCACCGTGTACCCCCCGCCCTTGAAGTCGAAGGCGTTGCAAATGCGCCCGGCGATCGTGTTCGACAGCGCACCGGCGAGGGTGTCGCCGTCGACCCCGGGGAACGGTCGCTTGTACGCCGCCTCGAGCTCGCCGAGGAGCGCCGAGATCTCGTTCGAGGTGTGGCCCGCTCCGTCGAGGGCGGCGGCTACCTTCCGGCGGACGTACGGCCAGCGCAAGCGCAGGAGCTGAGCCCGCGAGAACTCGCCGGTCAGCGTGTTTCCGACGATGACGCCAGTTCGCGTCCCGTCGAGACCCCGCCCCTCGCTATGCCCCGCGTCCGCCAACGCGTCGGCGGCGACTTCGAGAGCGAGCCAGTGGGTGAGGTCGGTGGACCGGAACGTGCTGCCCGGGATGCGAAACCGGTCCCGGTCGAACGACCAGCCGTCCAGGACCGCGGCCTCCGTGCAGTACGTCCGGTCCGCGGCGCCCTCGTCGTCGGAGACGTAGTCGGTCGCGCGCAGGCGCTCCGCGGGGATGCGGCGGAAGGCGCGTCGTTGCGCGAGGACGTTCGTCCACAGATCCTCGGGCGTCGACGCGTCGGGATACCGGCACGCCATGCCGACGATCGCGACCGCAGTCATGTCCGAGCGGCCTCGGTCTCCAACTGGTCCACACGCACCCGGCTCCGCGAGGCAAGCGCCGCTGCCGCGGCCCCGCTGTACAGGAGCCCGCCCCGACAGGCACAGACGATCGTCAGCGCGAAGAACAGGCCGAAGACGACGTGGAAGGACACGAGCACGCCGTACACGGCGGCCGTCGAGAGACCGAACAGCACCTGGTTCCTCCTGGCGAACGGCGTCGTGCCGGGGTCGGTGATCATGTAGTTCGTGTAGATCACGAACACCAGCCCCGTGAGCGGCATCAACGGCGCGACCAGCGGTGTTCCGAAGAGGGTCGAGCGAATGAGAGCCTGGGCCGCGAATCCACCGACCCAGCCCAGGATCAGCGGCCACTTCCCGGTCAGCATGGCGTTGATGGCGGTCCCGGCAGCGAGGACGAAGGCGGGGAGGAGCCACTCGAAGATCCCTGAGCCGGTCACGGCCGCTATGCCCTCGGTGAACTGGTACGGCGGCGAGATCCCGACCCAGGGGAACAGCAGCAGCGTCGTCGAGATGCCGAGATTCGACGGGTTCATGAAGTGCCGCCGGCGGCCGTTGACCGGCACCTGGAGGAGGAACTTCGACCCCTCCGCGACAGTGCACGCGAACACGATCGGCCACAACTCCGCGTTCGAGTAGAGAAGGAGGGCAGTCGACAGCCCCGTGATGTGGGCGGGAAGCATGAAGTCGACGAACCCCTTGAGACCTCCGCCCCGATATCGCGGCGCGCGGGCGTACGCGAACGCGTCCAGGGTCTCGAGCAAGAGCTCGAGCGTGTAACAGCTCGCGAGTGCGACCACCGGCTGGGCCCACGAGTCCTCGAAGTGGAGGAAGAAGGCGCCTGCGACGGTGAACGCCGAGATCGAGAACGCGAAGCGCCGCAGCGCGGATGCCCGCTTGTCGGTGGGCTTTCGGAAGCTCATCGTTGCGCGAGGACGACGGTGTGCCAGCCGGGACGGAGAAGGAAGTGCTGCGAGTGGACGTGCCCGCTTGCGTCGCGCCATTGCACGTCGACGGGAACGTGCCCGGTCCACGCCCGCCCCAGTCCGAAGAGCAGCTCAGGCGCCCGAACGCTCGCATGACCGTTCCCTCCGTCGACCTGAGCAAGCACCGTTCGTCCGTGGAGATGGACGAGCGCGGTTGCCCCGACCGCGGGCCGTGCCAGGAGGCCGGCAGCCGGATAGGGCAGCACTCGCGTCTGACCCGTTCGACCGTCCGGAGGCAGCAGCAGATCGAGCCCGAGGAAGCGGCCCCGCCGGGGCGATTGGTTCATGAACAGGTAGGAGGGTCCCCACTGGTCGGCGACGAGGAAGTCGAGCGCTCCGTTGCCCTTCACGTCGCCGGTGGCGACGCCGCGCGACGGGAAGGAGTCCTCGAGCCCGATCTGAGATGCGAGGTCGACGAAACGTCCGCCCGGGCCGCGGACCCAGAAGTGGAACGGCTGGTGGCCGCTGAGGGCGTCACCGGGCGCGAATCGGGGCCAGACCGACGGGTCGTGCAGAAGCGTGTCGTTCGCCATCGCCAGCTCCTGCAGCTCCGGCCAGCGATCGATCGCCCCTTTGAGGAAGCCGGCGGCCTGGACGAGCTCGAGCCTGCCGTCGTCGGCGAAGTCGCCGAACTTCGCGTCCCATGACCACCCGCTTCTCGACAGGCCCATCGGCTCGCTGTCGTCGGTGTAGGGCGCGACACCGTGCGCCAGCTCCTTGGCCGAGCCGTCCGCCATCCACATAAAGTTGCTCTCCTCGAGGGCGTAGGGCGACGTGATGTTCGAGACGAAGATGTCGAGGCGGCCGTTCGAGTTCACGTCCGCGAAGTCGACGCCCATGCCCTTGAAGGAGTCCGTCCCGAGCACCTTCGAAGCCGGTGTCGTGAACCCGCGGACACCGTCGACGACGCGAAGCCGCACGTGGCCGGGCATCGAGGTGTTGTAAAGCAGGCGATCCGGGCCGAAGTCGTTCGCGAAGTAGATGTCCGGCAACAGGCCGCCGTGCAGGCTGGCGGCGCCGATCGCGAGCGTCCAGCCCCGGGCCACGTCCGCGGAGAGCGCGCCCGGCACTTCACGGAACCGCGCGGGGCCCGTACGCAGGAGGATCCGGTCGACGCCGCCGTTGAAGGCACGCGACATGGAGTCCTGCATCTGCATGAGCGGGTCGTGAACGGCGCTCGGATCGAGCACTCTGCTGCCGTCCGGGAAGTAGTTGCCAACGATCAGATCGAGCTTGCCGTCGCCGTCGACGTCGGCCTGCGCGATCGAGTCCGTGTACCAACGCTGCCGCCCGGGCACGAGCTCTTTCCGGACGTATCCGCTAGGCCCGAGCGCGGTGCCCGGCCGACGCAGGAAGAGCACGGGCGTTCTGCCCCAATAGTAGACGAGGTAGTCGGGCCGGCCGTCGCCGTTGAAGTCGCCCGGAAGGCAGCCCATCGGCGCCATCGTGCGCGGGTCGTAGCGCAGCGGCGCCGGGTCGAGAAGGAACGCGCGGTAGCGCTGCCCGGTACCCGGAGCCGGCTCCACCGTGACCGAGTCCGTCCGCGGATCGACGAGGCAAACGTCGTCCGGGAGGCCGTTGCCGTCGGCGTCCGACAGCGCGACCGCGGCTCCCACCGCTGAGATCCACGATCGAATGTGCTCGAGCTGCGGCTCCACCAGGCGGACGGAGCGCGGGGTGCGCGAGCTGGCGCTCACGAGCGTGTAGCGATGGAAGACGAACGCCTTCGCGAGCTTGTGACGCTCCGCGGCGCTGTACGACGGGAGCTGGGCAAGCCACGCCGCGCCGATTATCATCCCCAGCGCGGCAACGCGCGCGACGTTGTGACGTAGCAGCCTCACGACGCCACCGGCGTCTTGTTGAACGCGGTGCGGATGCGCGACCGCCAACGCTCGTACGCCTCGGCGCTCGGATCGCCGGCCAGGCCCCGACGCGACCGGTCGACGATCTCCGTCACCTCCTCGGCCTCCGACTCGCACACGACCTCGCACGCGAGCGTCGTGTGGGGAACAAGGTTGCCCGCGCGCATGCGCGCTGCGACGGCGAACGCGACGCCCTGCGCGACGTGAGAGCGAAAGCCGCCCGCGTGGGCGACCAGCCGCTCGAGGGCGTCGCGGTCGTCGGCACCGGCGTAAGCCACGGCCAGCCCGACACCGCTCCACAGGTCCGCCCGGCGGCTCGACTCGAAGCGCGCGATCGTCCGGCTCACCCGTTCGACGTCGGCGCCATCCACGAACCAGAGGCTGCGGCCGAGGCCCTGGTCGAGTACACGGGCCGCATACCCCGCCGCCCAAACGGGCCGCTCGCCGCGCTCGACGCGCGAGTCAGGGGAGAAGAAGCCGTCGTGGAACCCGTAACCGTCGAGAACGAGCCAGCGCAGCTGCGGCTCAATCCCGCGCAGCCAGCTCCAAGGTCGCCGCCGAAACCGCGCAAGCGCCCACCCGGCACCCACGTGCGCCATGTACACGTGCGGCTGGCCGACGCCGGCGATGAACCGCTCGAGCCTTCGGCCCCTTCCAACCGAGAGCAGGTCGAGGATGGCATACGCCATGGACGCGCCTTCGTAGGCAAATCCGCGCTCACCGGCCTGGATGGACGTGGCCGTTCGCGCGAAGTCGAGATCGTCGCGGCTGGCGAGCGCACCGTTGAACCCCGCGACGAACGCGGCTCCGTGCCTCTCCAATCGCGTTCGCGCCGCTGCCGAGCCGACGTGGAACCCTCTGGCGTCGAAACCGGTCTCGGCGGGCGAAATCGAGAGCATCCGCACCCTCAGCTTTCGCAGGGCCTGCGATAGACGACCTTCTCCAGCCACCGCCATCTAGAACACTGGAATTTCCTGACGACCACAATGATCGAACCGACTGTCTTTAGGGAAGGTGTCGCCCTCGAGGTCGGTCCGGAACGACATTCGGACTGTCCCAACGGAACGAAACGCGCACGAACGTGCAGATCGCTTCGCCGAGTTGTCCGGAGCGTTTGCAGCGCCGGATTCCGGAGCGCAAAGCGCAGTCGAGACCCTAAAAGCAACCTGGGACAAGGATCAGGTTCGCGTCACCGATATCACTCGCCGTAGTGAGTGTCGACGAGGCTCGAGCGAACGGTCGGCGCCAGCGCGCGATGACGCAGTTGCTGCGCTGCCTCCGGATCGAGTTCCATGGTCTCGCGTCGATGGGCGGCGCGGCCTGGAGCGCTCCTGCCGAGCCCTCGCTCCGCGAGGAGCGGCCGCCGAATCACCCGCTCCCGACTCAGGATGCAGGCCAGGGGAGGTGACCGAGTGAGCTCAGGAATCGAGTCGCTGCGGCAAGCAGCACGCGAAGCAGCACGTCTCGTCGGATTCGTTCTGGCGGCCCCGGTGATTGCGATCCTCTGGTGGCAGTGGACTCGGGGCATGTCGGCAGACGCACTGCGTCGCGAGGCCCAGTTCCGACAATCGCGCGGGCTCTAGCCGCCGCCGTCCGACGAAGGCGTGGCGCCTGGAGGAGATCGGCCGGGTCACGTATCGGTGTGGCCGCTCGGGAGGGTCCGCCGACGCGCGCTCCCCACGGCGAGCTTCCCCACACCCGCGTTCCACTGTGCCCGACCTGAGGCTCGCGCGCAGCTCGAGAAGCACGGCCAGGCGTTCGCAGGCGGATTCAACTTGGGATTGGCATCGGAGAATTGCTTCGAGTTCGCCGATCGAGCATCGGACATCCCGGCGTCCGAGCGCGGCGCCGCATACGAGGGCGCCGGGATGGCGGTCGCGACTCTCGACCTGCGCGCCCTGGGCCGGGGTCGTCGTCTCGGGGCGTTCATCGCTGGAAGTGGCGAGTCACATGCCTACTCGATCCACTTGGGGGTCGGTTGCGCGATCGCCAGGTCGCGACGCCTGCCGTGGGGCTTGCTCAAAGGCCTCGACCCGATCCTGCGTTGGTTCGCGCTCGACGGGTTCGGGTTCCACGACGGCCTGTTTTCGCCCGGACTGCACATCCGTGGATTGCAGCAGCCGTGGTGGCCGAACATTCGCTGGCTCGACGTCTTCGACCAGGGGATCGGTCGCAGCCTTTGGTTCGTCCATGGTGCCGACGTCGAGCGCGCTTCGGCGTCGGTGGCCCGATTTCCATCCCACCGCCGGGCCGACATCTGGAGTGGGGTCGGATTCGCGGCGACGTACACCGGCGGTGCCGAAGCCGACGAGCTGGAGCTCCTCGTCGCCTTCGCCGGCGAGCATCGGTGGGCACTGGCGCAGGGAGCCGCATTCGCCGCGGCCGCCCGAATCCGCGCCGACAACCCAATTGCCCATACCGAATTGGCCTCCGGCATTTTCTGCGGGTGCGACGGAAGCGCCGCCGCACAGGTCGTCTCGTCGGCGACGCGCGGTATCAAGCCCGATCACGATGGAGCCGGATACGAATGCTGGCGAATGAGGGTTTGCCGGGCGCTCGCAGCGCGGCCAGCGACTCCTGTTGCAAACGCCCGCCGCCATCGTCCCACGCTGCCCGGATCGGCTCCGAGAGCTTCTCTTAGCCGCCCGCGGACAGCATCCGCGCGGCCCGGTTCATGAAAAGGGAAGCGATGGGCACCAACCCGACTCATCAGCCACAGAATCAGACCTTCGACGACTGCGGCATCGCCGGACGACACGGCCCCGCCATCGAAGCGCATATCGATGCCGGTGATGCCGCATGCACACCGCCGGCTCCCGAACTCGAGCGGGCGAGTCAGCGATTCGACCACGAACTCGAGAGCGAGACAACGGTTATCGATCGCCGCGCCCGGAACGAGAACGGCCACGGAAGCGAACCGTCCTCCGGCGGTTTGGCGGTTGCCCTGTGGCTTCTCGCCATCGTCCTTTGCCAGTACCTGTTCATATGCTGGGCGCTCCTTCGCGCCGGCCGAAGCTGAGCAACAGGCGCGAGTCACCGCCCCGGAGAATTCGAGACTAATCCTTACTTAGTTATGTGCACGAAATCGCGACGAGCCCGTCGTGAGGAATGAACCGGCCCACGAAAAAGAAGAGCCGGAGCGGTTTCAGCTCGAGCCGACTAGTCGGGGGACTGGCCCGCGCACTGGCCCTGCTGCTTGTCCAGCACTGTCGTTGGGCCGTTTCTTGGCGGTCTCGAAAACCGTTACGGGCGGTTACGTCCGTCGAGGGTTCAAATCCCTCCCCCTCCGCCTCATCGTGTGCGGAACCCCGCGTCGGGAGGGCGATTCCGCATTGCTCAGAATCGCCCTGCCACCCCGCGGTGAGTCGTTCATTACGAGTGAAGAAGGCCCTCCCGCACAGGAGCGCGATTTGGCTTGAAGACTGGATTGCAGGCGGTCAGAGGTGGACATGAGCGGGCCTCGTCCGCTTACTGGTGCTGCATCGGAGTGGGCCTCTTCGCACTACTTCCGTGTCAGATTCGTGTCATCGACTGAGGCCCGTTGACTAGGAGCAGTAGGCCCGGACTACTCGACGGCCAGCAGATCGATGACGAACAAGTGGCTCGTGCGGCTTGATCACTCCACCGGCTCCGCGTGCGCCGTAGGCCATCGCAGACGGGATCGTTAGCCGGCGCCGACCGCCGACCTTCATGCCCTGTGGGGTGCCAAAATCACCGGCCTGCCTGCAAATCGTCGCCAGGCCGCCAGACGCTCCGCCGTCCCAGAAACGACGTCTCCAGTCGAGATGCCGATCCGACTTTCGCACCGCTTGAAGCAACCGTGACAAAGTGCGATACTCCTTTGTGTAATTCCCTTGCGCGGAGGGTGTTGTGCGGCCCGAGACTGCGGCAAGAGGAGGGCAATGTTTGGCCGGTCAGAGCAGGCGATATCCATCGAGACGGCTCTCCGAGAGTCGCCTCTTGAACTGTCATTGCCGTGGTGAGCGAACCGGCAGGCGGGGGGCTGGGTGTCGAGCTCAGCCTCGGTGAGGACGGATCGCTCGACGATGAGGAGCACGAGCGGCTGAGTTTGTCGCTGCGACGTGAGCTGCTCGATCTCGACGCGGTCGAGACGGTTGAGGCGCGGTTTGTTGGCGAGACCCCCTCTGGAACCCGGGCTATCGATCCAGTGACCATCGGTGCGTTGGTGGTCATCGTCGGGAAGGGCGCGGTTGCGCTTCAAGCGCTTACGGCCGCTGTGAAGACGTGGCTCGTAGGCCAACCGCGCACAGTCAAACTCGCGATTGATGGCGACACGCTTGAACTCAGTGGCGTCTCTTCGGTCGATCAGGAGCGCTTGGTCACCGCGTGGATCGAGCGCCATTCGAAGTCATGAGTGTTCTCAGCGAGCGACGGAGAGCGCTGATCGTCGCAGCTTCGAATTACCACGACGCCAGGCTTAACACGCTCCGCGCCCCGGCAACTGACGCGGAAGCGCTCGCGCGCGTCCTGGGCGACACGACAATCGGCGGATTCGATGTGGAAACGTCGCTTGACGAACCATGGTGGGAGGTGCGCGGCAAGCTCGACGAATTTCTCAGCGGCGGGGAATCCGACGACCTGCTCTTAGTCCATTTCGCGTGTCACGGAGTCAAGGCCCTAGACGGTGAGCTCTTCTTCGCACTCTCGAACACGGAGCTTGGACGGTTGCAGTCGACGGCGCTTTCCACCGAGTTCGTGAACGATCTCATGGACTCCAGCCGAGCTCGCCGGATCATGCTGCTGCTCGACTGCTGCTACAGCGGCGCCTTCGCGCGAGGGATGAAGACAAGAGCTGGGGGCTCCGTTGACGTCATGGATCGCCTCTCTGGCCGCGGCCGAGCAGTGCTCACAGCCTCAACAGCGATGGAGTACGCCTTCGAAGGAGATGATCGCTCCGGCAAAGGCACGCCGTCCGTGTTCACGTCGGCCGTCGTTCGCGGCTTGGAGACCGGGGACGCAGATCGAGATCGGGATGGCTTCATTTCGTTCGACGAGCTCTACGACTACGTCTATGACCAGGTGCGGTCACAAACCCCCAACCAGACCCCCAGCAAGTCCGCCCTCCAGATCCACGGTCGCCTCTACATCGCCCGCAGCCCTCGCCAAGCCGAGCTGCCCGAAGAGCTACGCGACGCCAGCCACAGCCCTTTCGCCGGCGTACGCGAGGGAGCAGTCCTCGAGCTAGAACGACTCCTCTACGGGAACCACCCCGGCCTGGCGAACGTCGCCCGCGCGATGCTCGAATACCTGACGAACGACGACAGTCGTGGCGTCTCACAGGCGGCGAGAGCAGCCCTCGACGCTCCAAAACCCCGTCTCGAGGAAGCGCCCGACTCAGACGGGCGTACAGGTACAGAGCCTGTCCCTCCCCCAGGCGAGGGTCCACTACCGCCGGCTGACACCACGGTTGAAACAAATCCCACGGCTGCGCCTCAGCGCCGTCGGTTCTTCGACTTCGTCCGTTCGCCGAAAGGCTTGTTCGGGGCTGCGCGAGCCCGCAGCCGGCCCGTGTGGATCGTTGCCGTGCTCGTAGTCACTGGGCTCGGTGCCGGCCTCGTGATGTTGTTCGCGTTACCGAGCGAAGCCAAAGCCCAAGTCAAGCTACCGCCCAGCTCACAACAGGTCGCGTTGGCTGTGTCAGACGGCTCGCTCTTCCTTGCCGACCCGACAGGACGCCTCATTCAGCTCAACCCCGACGGAAACTCGCTCAGACTCGGCCGTGTCGTCGAAGACCCGAACCACCCGCGATCAATTGCGGCGGCTGGCCATCGCCTCTACACGCTCAACGACACATCTTTGATGGTTGGACCGCCCGACAACCCGAGCGAGCACGCAACACCTCTCGCCGACGGACAGGCGCTCGCTAGCTCGGGTTCGCAGGTCGCCGTCGCCGCCGGGAACACGAAAGCTCGAACGGGGCGGCTCTGCCTCGTTGGCACATCGGCGAGTCTGGACGCCTGTGCTTCTCCTCTCAAGTTCTTCCCGTCTGGTCTCGGAATCACGACCACCGCAGGCCAACCCGAGGTGTTCGTCGCCGACCAGTCAGCCGGGACGATCGTGCCTTTCACACGCATAGGATCGCAGCTCAAACCCGGTGTCCCGATACCCGTCGGGCCGGAACCGCATGGAACGTTGCCGCGTTTTCCGGGAAGCTCTATGTCCCACTTGCACGTGCCATCGCCGTCGTTGACATAGCGACGCGCAAGGTCTCCAAGAACCTTGCGCTTCCCGCCACACCAGCAGCCATCTGGGTCGACCAACGCAGCAGCGACCTCTTTGCCGCCCTCTGGACAATCAACAAAATCGAATCGTTCAACTATGCGAGCAACCCACTCGCGACAACCTCAACCGGAGACCGACCGGTAGCCGTCGGAGGCTCGACGGCGCTCAGCGGCCCGGGGAGCGGAAACGTGTACGTGATCAACGCAGGTGATCACACCATCACTCAACTCAACAGGTTCAATGGCAAGCCCAGGAGCCATGATCCGATTTGGGTCGGGCCGTTGCAGTTCCCGATGGCAGCCGCCGCCAATGCTGGGACAAACGGCCGGATCGCGTTCGTCAGCGACAATACCGGCGGCAAAGAAATCGACCTAATCAACAGCAACGGCACCGGCCGCTACGAGCTGATCGGGAACGGCGCCACCGACCCTGCGTGGTCTCCAAGCGGCAAAGCGCTCGTCTTTTCCAGCAGCAAAGATGGCAACCCAGAAATCTACAAGATCAACGCCAACCGCAGCGGTGTCAGAAGGCTTACCAATAACGTGGCCGAGGACTCCAATCCGACCTGGTCCGTCAACGGAACGATTGCCTTCTTGAGCGATCGAGCCGGCAAGCTCGAGATCTACACCATGAACTCCAACGGTAAGACTCAAAAGCAGCTGACTACGACGCCTTCCAAAGACATCGACCCCGCCTGGTCCCCCGACGGCAAGAGGATCGTATTCGGTAGAAGACCCAATGACCAAGCTCCGTACGATCTCTACGTGATCAACGCAAACGGAAGCGGCTTACGACGACTGACGAAAGGTATGAATGCTCGCTTCCCGGCCTGGTCTCCAAACGGAACACAAATCGCGTTCCAAAGCAACAAGACCGGCAACAACGATGACATCTACCTCATGAACGCCGACGGCAGCGCGATGAGGAACCTGACGCACGACGCGCAAGCGTCAGACCAGACTCCTGCCTGGTCGCCTGATGGCAAAAAGATTCCATTCAGCAGTGACCGGGTCACGCACATCCACGCGATTTACGTCATGAACAGCAATGGCACAGGCGTGACCAAACTCACTAAGGATCCGACATCAGATGACTCAAACCTCGACTGGGGACGCAGCCCAAAATAACCTCCGCCCCCAACAGACGAACGCGCCGACAGACACCCGAACCACAGACAGCGTCTAGCCGTCGCCTGTCTCGATCAGTTCCACCCGGTAGGAGTCTGGATAGCGAACGGAACGAACGTTCGCCCCAAGATGTTCGCTCCGCGTCCAGCGCAGCCAAGGCCGTGGGGTACGTAACCCGTCCGGCGTGCGGGATGGTGCGTGGGCGCTGTGTTCGCCGTAGAGTCGGCTCTCTTCGGTTTGGGGAGAGGGAGGCGTTGGTTTGGTCGTGCCGTTGCTGTACCTGTTGTCTCGGCGTGCGCTGGTGGTCACAGCGCTGCGTTTCCGTTCGCGTGAGTTCAAGGAACTTGAGATCGTGGTGCTTCGCCACGAGCTAGCGGTTCTCTGTCGGCAGGTTGCTCGGCCCGGCTCGATGAGGGTGATCGGGTGTTCCTGGCTGCAGCCGGTCGGCTGCTGAGCGGGGCGAGCCGATCATCGTTCTTCGTTCGCGCGGAGACGCTGCTTGGCTGGCATCGCCGGCTTGTGCGGAGACATTGGACGTATGCCGGACGGCCACCGGGCCGACCCGGCGTCTCGTTGGAGCTTCGCGAGTTGGTTCTGCGTCTGGCGCGTGAGAATCCGCGCTGGGGTTACCAGCGGATTGTCGGCGAGCTGGCAGGCGTCGGTCGGCGTGTCTCGGCGACGACTGTCGCCAAGATCCTCCGGCAAGCCGGCGTGTCTCCGGCTGGCGGTCGCGCGGAGCTGAGCTGGACGCGAGTTCCTCCGCGTCCACGCCGGCTCCCTAGCCGCTGGCCCATGTGTCCAGCGTGCGCTGAAGAAGGACACGGCGATCCGTAGTCCGAGAATTGGGTGATGCGATCCGTGCATACCGAGCGAGGCTGCATCCAGCTATGAGGACCTCCACCGGCCGGCCTTCACCTGGCCCTGAGCCATGGTATGGCGCAGCGCCATCAAGTAGACGCCTGACGCTCCAGATAGGTGAGCGCTGATCAACCGAGCCTGTTGAGTCGGTTCAGGTCGCGCGGAGGGCAAATTACAGAGCAGCCTCAGCGCCGAGTAGCGCCTGAACGAAGGGGTTGGCCTGCGACCACCGCACGGGCTGCTCCAGCAGCTCCTCTAGGCCGAGGTCTACGTTCGCAGTACGCCGCCGCTCGGCACCGCAAACTACTCGTCCAAACGCCTCCGCCGCTACGGACGCTGCGGTATTGAGTCGACAATCTCGTGCAACGTCGCCACGGTCTGAAGAAATGGCTCCCAGGCATGGAGGCCGACTGCATACTCCGTCGAACCGCGATGCCACCGAAAGATGAGGTGACCGCCCTGCTCGCCCCCTGCGGGAAAGAGCGGCGCCAGGACAAGCGTTCCACGCTTGCCGCTCCAGTGCATCTGGCCGAAGTACAGAGCTTTGTTTGCGTCCTTGGCAAACAGCCCGTTCGCAACTGCAACGGGCCGGCCACCTGTCGGGTAGTGGAACGGGAATGCCTTCGTACCAGTCAAACGACCCGCAAAGACCGTCATGTGCGTCCACACGGGTGGCCGGTCGCCATTGCCGCTCGCACCGATGTTGAAATCATCCCACGTGACGCCGGCGCAGCCTTGCCTACCCGGAGCACAAAGCGATACGAGATCGTACGGCTGTTGGCCAGGCGAATGGGTGATGTACGGAACACGGCGCGGGCATGCAGGCGCCAGGGTCGCGACGCTTGTGCATAAACGAAGTACAGAGCTTGGTGTCGGTGAAAGCCGGACAGCTCCGTCGCCTTGATCTCGGGCGATCGTGGCGAGCACGCTGCCAGCGTTAGCTGAACCGGCAGCGACCACGCCGACTGCGACGAGCGCGATACGGCCCTTCAAGACCGTTACTCGGAAACTCATCCCCACGAGGGCATAACGTTACCTCTACTGGCAGAGGGGGCCTAGGAGGGCCTGATGCTTGTAATCACGCGACCGGCGCTTGAGATGTCCGCGTTCTTGCCAGCCCACAACTCCACGAGGACGGCCCAATGCCCGAGCTGATACCACCCCAAGCGATGCGCTCGGCCGTCTTCTTGGGCGACGTCAAGTTGGAGCTCGGCGACGCTCAAAGCGTGATTAAGAGCCGGAGCCGCTTTCAAGGCGCTGTTGGGATCTGTCGGCCACTCGCCCGCGGCCTTGATAACGTGGACGGCCTGAGGTTTGAGCCATTTGTCAGGGTTCTGCCAAGTGTCGAGCACGGAAAGCTCGAGTGCGACCCCGGCATCGCTGAGCGCATATACCGGCTGGTCCCACTCTCCGTTTCCCGCTGGTACCAACGGCAGCGACTCATTGGAGGCAAACATGAGACAGCGCGGCATCGTAGGAACGGAGAACGCACTGTCGCGCACCGACCAGCTTGACGGGATATCTACCCGCAGCGTTGGACGAGCCGTAAAGTACGCCTTCGTTGTCTGTCGAATCTGTCGACTAAGAACGGCGGAACGCATTCTTCCTCCTCCCATCACGGTTTACATTTCGACGCGGATGACGAGCCCAATTGCCAAGACAACAGCGAGAGCGGAAGTAAATCGCAGCAGGTACAGCTGTGTGCGCATCGCGGCAAACCGCGCGCACATACCAGCGAGCCCCTCGGCTTCGCTGCCGATGAAGGTAACGAGTAGTCGTGCTCCGACCCAAACCGCGAGTACTCCGACTGCGGGTCCGGGGGCCAATAGGAGTGCAACCGCAGCCACCAAAATCGTGTGTACTCCGTAGGTGAACTTCGTCGCAAACCCGAGTCCGAGAAGCCACCCAAACGCCGCAGCGACACCCCACGTCGGCAGCACGTCTCGGAGCCATTCCGCCACCTGCAGGTTTACGTACGGAACGGGGCTCGGTATGCCGAGATCGCGCAACAGGGCGAGCACGGCCAGGCTCACGACCATGCTGACAGCCACCCACCTGTCGATTCCGGATAGCGCTTTCACCGCCAGGGCGAGGATCGCATAGGTCATCACTGCCCCGACCAGCATGGACAAGCCGTGGATCGCCCTGATGACGTGTGCTTGTCTCGTCCGGCTCACGGCCGGACCGAAGGTCAGAGCCATTGACAGTCCTCAGGGCGACCAAGACGCATACCACCCGCTCATAAGCGCCAGCACGACCAGCGGAATCGTGATTTGTGCTCCCCGGTCGATCCCCGCCAGAAGCGACGCCACTGCAATCGGTGTGGCGACCGCAACCATCACGACCGGCTTAATCAGTCGTTCGTGACGAATCCCGGCGACGCTAACAGAAGCCGTCACGACAAATGATCGTCGTCTGGCCCACTACGCCACATCCTGCCGGCGAACTCCACTCCTTCTTGTAGCAGCAGATCGGTGCACCGTCGGGGTAGGTGTGGCAGTGGTTACCCGACGTGCAGTACCCGCTCTTGTCGCAACAGTCGCAGAATGAACACGTCCCGGAGTTCCAACACCCGCAATAGCAGCCTTTCGAAGTGTCGCAATAGCCGAGGCCAGGGAAGACGTTCCCACACGCCTCGCTGAAAGCAGCTGCAGCCGCCGGGGCCTCATACAGAACAGCTGCTGAGGTGCCAACAGAAGCAGCGACCGCAGTCGCCCCCAGCCGACCTAGGAATGACCGACGACTGAAACGCGATGCGAACTCGCGAGCCGCGTCGCCGACGGCGGACTCAATGTGCCCGCTCTCCGATCGTTCGAGCGTCTGACTCATACTTCGACCTCCTCTCTGATCCGACGTTCTTCGTCCACCAAAACCGGGGCCTCCAAGGCGCGGTGATCCCCGCCGCTGTCCGGTATGTCTGCGACGCCGACCAGCGTGGTCTCCGCGAGGGCTTCAAGTTGATCGAGGGTGTTGACGACGCCGGCGTGGGCGATCCGATACTCGGCGGATACGCCGACCGCGTAGGGAGTTCCGGGGATCTTCCACAGCTCAGCAAGCCCTTCGAGATCGTGGTGCGCCGCTACCTCCAACTCTGCAGCGTGCTCAATCCGCCTCTCCTCGAACTCCCCTGTCACGACAACGAATAGCTCGAGCTCGTTGTAGTTATCCCGGAAGGTCCTCAGGACGCGCTCGATGGGAGCACACGCAGGACAGTTACTGCCGACGAAGATAAAAACTGCCGGCGCTTCAAACGCCACGCTGCTGAAGACGGATTCCGAGACGGAGCCGCCTATGACGGGACCGCCGAAACCCGTGCCCGGGCGAGGGGGCGAGACGTGCATGAGCACCGTACCGACCTGCCGCATAAGGGCTAGGAGCGCGACGCCTTCGATTGCTACAACAACGGCTAAGAAGACAACCGTTGTGACTAGGAAGAATGTCACCGTGGACGCCTCGCCAAGAGAGGCTCTCCGAAGGAAGTGCGGTAACTACGCACTGCTGAATACAAAAGCTGAGTCAGCGCCGAGCCAATGAAGATCAGTAGCGCGCTCGTGACCGCAAGTAACGGCAGCCGCGATGACCCGACATAGACGGTCGCGACGAGCGTCAAAGCGACGCACAACACCGCGTTCCGCACCAAGAGTCGTGGTCCAATAACTGACGAGCTAGCCGCTCCGAAGCATGCGCAACTTCTCCCTCTGATCTGTCGATAACGCAGCGCGGGCACAACGAAGAACAGGCCGAAGAGGGTTGCGGCAAACCACACGCCAGTACTCGGAGCCCAGACGAGCATGATAGCTGCCGCAAGCTCCAAAGCTGGCAGCAGAGCCGCGACGATGGGCCGGAGCCTCTCCCAGGGCAGGAGCGCAGCGATCAGATCGGTCCACGACTTCCATCCGTCGATCTTCGCAATCGCGGCCGCTGCAAAGGCGACCGCTGCGAGAGCAGCAACGGCCTCCGTCAATTGCTGCACAAGGCAACTCCATGGTGATCCGCACAGAAGCGGATCACCCCGACGGCACGGGTGCACAACACTCGAAGCGGCGGCTGCGCCACGCCAACCTCCCCTACTAACGGATCGGAACTGCCGACGAGAGTAAAGACGAACTCGCCGCCTGTCAACATTGTGACGTGGCTTGTGACGGTGTCCTATGAAGTCCGTTAGGAGAGATACGCTTCAGCAGACCGGCGGCACCTCCCCGGATCGGAACTCTGGGTAGCAGCCGCCGGTCTTTCGTCCTCCGTCGACATCAGCATGAGCGCAAGTCGGACAACTGCCGTGCCAGGAGATGCCGCTCCCAAAGAACGAGTTCGCGGCACGCAAGGCTCTGTCCTTAGCTCCATCTACCACATGCACCAGAGCGACCCCCGGCCAGCGGAACCCGAAACCAACGCGTACATCGAACCCCGCCGCGCCCGGCCCGCACGGGCCTCCGCTACCGCACTGGGGCGGACGTGACGCGGAGGCTTGGGAAGCGGCGCTGCCCGACCGGCGAGTCCCAGCCCAAAGCGTTTCGCTAGTCCAGGTAGAACGGGTAGCCGCGCGTCTTTGCGAATCTCTCCGCTGTGGCGTGGCTCATAGAGCCCAGCCACTCGACGGTCCGCTGTGAGGAGTCGTCCAAGTCCCAGACCCAGACATCGCCCCAATCCAAGCCGTTGCGTTCCTCCACGAATTCGTAGCTGAGTGCAAGACGAACCGGGTGCAAGTGCGTAGCTGCTGATGCAGACATAGGCGAAGCATCGGCATCCAGAGGACGTGACTTGAGCTGGCGCGCCCGGATATCTTCCGGAGAAAGATAGAGCGGGAGGGTATGTCCAGGCCCTCCCGCGCCATATAAGGATCGGCAACGGTGGCCAATTCCTGAGCCAGTCATCCTAGCTCGGCCTTGGCGGACGCCTCATGCCGATGATCCCGCGTCACGCAGACCTCTTCCGCGGTCGCTACCGCCGCCGCGGAGCCGTGGCAAGGCTGTTTGCAGACCTCAAAACGAACTACGGGCTGACACCGCTCCGCGTGCGCGGATTCGCGAAGGTGCAGCTTCCCGCCAACCTCACCATCCTCGCTCGCCTCTCGCAAGCACTCCTGCGAGCGCAACCCGTCGCCTTGGCAGCAGCCTGAGCACCGTCGCTTAGGGCTTCCGCATAGTTTGGAGCGGGAAGCCCCGATTTACGACTACAACCGCGCCAGACGGACGCTTGAGACTCGGGGTGTCCGTCCTGACTGTCCGATCTGCGGAGCGATCGATAGGTGACTGCAAATGCGCGAAACTGCAAAACCTCTTGGCGTTACGTGCTCTACGTCTACGTCCGCGGTGTCTAGGGCGCCGTCAGCTTCCGCCGCTCGAGCCTCGCCCTAGCCGTGTGTCTGTATAAGCGAGCGGCCGAGGAGTCGGCAACGGCGCAAGCGGCCTCGGGCTTCTTCTTGCAACGGACCCACTTTGCAAGGCCACGGTCGGAGGTGATGAACGGATGCTCGCTGACCCAAGAGCATCCTCCGTATCTCTCCAGACGAGAACTAGGCCGAGCCAGGAAAACCAATGGATCCTATCTCGAGCGTTCCCGGTAACGACCACGTCTTGGAGCGAGCCCGTGAGATCG
Source organism: uncultured Actinomycetes bacterium (assembly GCA_963776735.1). GTDB lineage: Bacteria > Actinomycetota > Thermoleophilia > Gaiellales > Gaiellaceae > PALSA-612. The sequence continues at coordinate 95,048 of CAVZNV010000021.1, read as the reverse complement.
TCGCGTCCGGCGACGCAATTGCCGGCGCCGGCGCTCAGGAGTGAGCTCATCGATCAACTGACAACGCGATGCAGCGCGAGATGCCTGAGCAGGAGGATTATGACTACCGGCCGCGGCACGGAACACTCGATCCGCCGGTTTGAGCTCGGGTCGACTCACCTGAGCCCGCAACACCGCGAGCTCATGCCGGAGCACCAACGATTTCGAGCTCCTTGAACCCGTCCGATCGAAACCGCAACACCGCGAGTTACAAGACGCGACGAAGCACCAGATAGCAACACAACCAGAACACACGGCACCACCCCAACGACGGGACAGGCGCCCGACTCTATGGATCAGATACCGCCGAACCGACGCCGAACCGACGCCGAACCGAGTTAACGCACCCCACCGGCTAAGAACCGGGCGAGAAGGCGATCGCCTCCACCTGGGTAGTGCTCCACACGAACGTCTACGAGGCTAACAACCAGCCAGCATGCAGAGCGAGCGCCGGATGGCGTCCGCGCAAGCCGGCAGCGCACTGCCCACTACGCAGGCCGGCCGAGCCAGCAACGACCATCCCCGGAAAGTAGCCGATTGCGGCCCGCACTAGCTTCGTAGCCACGGGCCGCATCTTGTGGCTCGCGCCTAGACGACCTTTGGCTTCCGACCACGCCGGGCTTGCTTGCGGCCTTTTCTGCCAAGCTCTTCCGCCTCCGCATCGGTGGTGTCGAGGACGTATTGGCCCTTCCTCGCGTCGGCGAACTTGATCGTGATCGTCGCTCCCGTTCCGTCGGGAACGTCTGCGCCTGAAAGGTCGCTGATGTGAATCGTCTTCTTTGCCATGTCTCGTCTCCTCAATCGATGGGTGCAGATCGTACCGTGCAACACTCAGGTTCGCTGAAGAGACACTGCATGACGCAAGTCGGCATACGCTCATATTGAATTGCCACAAGTCAGAGTCTATTACGAAGAAATCTTCACGCTCGATATCGCTTGGAAGATCGTCAGAGGTTGCCAGGGACAAGGCGACTACCGCAGAGACATGGAGACCTGGCTCCGCGAGCGACTCTCGTAACCAGACCCGCCAACTACGACACGCTCCTGCGCTACCGAAACCCATCCATTCGCCAACACCACCCCGCCTACCGCTTCCGACCTCGGAGCAACTTCCCGCCGTTCACACCGAGGCCGGGGACGGACGTCGCGCAACCGGCCGTCGTCTAGGTCGTCAAGACCTGATGACCTCAAACTCCCGAAAGACTGGTCAGGGACTCCCAACCGCCGAAGGTGAGTTCAATCGCTCTACCTCCGCGGGCTTTGTCAAGTCGCACTTGAGACCGGGGTTGCTGGAGTGGTCGTTTACAGGGCCAAGGGAGTTGCAGAGCCTCGGCCGGAATCTGAATTCCTAATCGGTGCAATCTTGGATCCCGCAGCTCTACTCGTCGACCTGCGAGACCACGGAGGTGTCGACACTGCGCTCGGCTTGCCGCCGGGGCCCCAACTCGGGTCTTAGCGGAAAGCTGGCCGGTTAGATCAGCGCAATGCCAAGCGCTGGACGGCAACTCCGGCCTGCGCATGCCCGTCATGACAAGAAGCACCTCGATCTCTTGCTCTGCGTGCCCCGGCGGGACCGCTTCCTCGCCCCGCGTGGCGAATCCGCCGGGTGTCCTCCGATGGCTCAAGTCGAAGGAGCCCCACTAAGGAATCCATCGAAAGGCAGCAGCTGTCACTCACCAGCCAGCTGGCCGATCCCCAGAGTCCAGTGACTCGCTCCCTAGATGTGGAGTTGACCCGCTTCGGTTGACACCGTGATGCTTTCGGGCCAAGAGGCGCGCGAGAGGAGCGTGTGATGCCGAGGACGAGACCGCCGGAGTTCCGACTCGAGGCCGTGCGGAGGCCGCCAACTGCTTCGGTGACCGCCACGTGCTCTCAGCTCGGAGCAGACATTGCGTAACTGGTTGCGGCAAGACGAGGCCGACCGTGTGGCGAGCGCCAAGGCGTGCTGTCGAGCGAGGAGCGGCAGCAGTTGCGCGATCGCGGCGGCCGCGTAAACGTCAGGGCGCGGATGACACGCTTGACAATCGTCATGCATCTGGAATGCTGCTGTTGTCCAATCGCCGTCGGCGCTTCTCGAGAAGTTGGCTCGTCCGGCGACGAGACGGCGCTGAGCTACCCGAAAGAACGGAGGCCTAGATGACAACGGCGATCGACGCGGGGATTTATGGGGGTGGCCCGCTGTATGAGCAAGGATCTTCGTTGCTGAACGATCTGCGAACGTCAGGGATGACGACGATCGTGGCTTGGTCAGTCCACGTCAATTCGGCTGGCGACCTGATCTTCAACGATCCGGCGATCGTCAGCGACGGAGCTTATGTTGGAGACGCAAGCTGGCCCTCGTGGCTGGCCGCGCTGAAAGAGTCGCCAACATCAGTACAGCGCCTGCTCTTTTCTGTCGGGGCCGGCGGCGTCGACGACTTCCACCACATACAGCAGCTCATCCAGGAACAGGGGATCGGCCCGGACAGCATTCTCTACCAGAACTTCGCTGCGCTGAGATCGGAGATCCCTGTCATCGACGGTATTGATTTCGACGATGAAGACCTGTTCGATCAGGACACCACGGTGGCCTTCGCCAGCATGCTCCACGAGATTGGCTACGCGGTCACCTTCTGCCCGTACATGATGCCTGACTACTGGGTGAATTGCCTCAAGAAGCTCAATACGGACGCCCCGGATCTCGTCGTGGGCTTCAATCTTCAGTGCTATTCCGGAGGGAGCGGCAACAGTCCCGGCCCCTGGATCGATGCGGTGGCCAAGGCGATGGGTCCTGATTTCGACGCGGCCGGTTTCGTCCGCCCCGGTCTTTGGTGTGCGAACGACCCACCGGACTGCAGCGACGGCCAGTGTCCCGACTCGATTGAAGCGACGTTCAAGGAGTGGCAGAGCTCGGAGATTCGCGGGGGTTGGATCTGGCTACTGGACGATGTTCTGAAATGCCAGGACTCAGGGGCCTGCGCTGGAAGGCAAATGGGAGTCGCTGATTACGCGAACGCGATTATCAACGGGCTGGAGGCGAACGCCGAAGGTCAGAGCGACTGACTCTACCTGCGACCCTCGTCGGTCTGATCCGTCGCCACCCGCCACCCGCGGGCCGGGCGGCCAGCAACCGTCACTTAAGCTAGAACACGTCGCGGTTCCACACGTTCGCGACAGCGGGCGACCCGGGTTGGAATGGGTATAGGCTCTGCATCGCCGACGAAATCGAGTCAGTAGATAAAGCCGAACCTCGATCCGGCCCACTTGCCGCCTCCCGGCGAACAGCACCGCAGGCCTAACCGAAGCGGCCGGGCCGCCCCGGCCCCTCCAGATGGTTGTGCGAGCTCCCCCCGGCGGCCTACAGTTCGGGTGCTGCCCGCCGGGCAGCTAACGGCAGGAGAGGCGGCCCAGGCCGCCTCTCCGTTCGTCCACAGCATCGGCCGTCACGTCCTTCGCCTTGCCCTGAGGGGTGTCTTTATTCGGTTAGTAGCCCGTTGAGGCGGTCCGCCGAGGCGCGCTAAGCGGCACAGAGATAGATCAGGTTGCTCAGGCTTGCTCGCCAGACGAGTTTGTCACGGCACTACTCCGCTACGACTTGTCGAGGAACGCGAACGAACTAGAAACGGTTGCAGCCCAGAGCAGCGTGTCGGTCGCGCGCATAGCCACACTTGCCAAGACACTTCTTGCAGAGGGATCAGAAGAGGGCTACGGGTCTTTGTTGAATCTCCAGTACGCGGTCACACCGACCGATCGCCCTGAGATCTCCTTCCGACTCGAAGATGGGACGTACGCCCGACTCGACGAACTGTCGACGGGGCAAAAGTGCACGCCCTTCTCATCATGGCGCTCTGCGAGGGCGACCAACCAATCATCATCGACGAGCCGGAAGACTCCTTCGATATCCGGTCGATCTGGGAAGATATGTGCCTTCGGCTGCGCCTATCTAAGCGGTCGCATCAGTTTTTCTGAGGTTGTCCCGGCGCTCGTAGAACTTTGAGGTAGGCGGTCCTTCGGCCTCGTCCACTCCCCTCGGGAGCGTTCGAGGCGACCCGTCAAAGCTCGAAGAAGGAGCCGCCATGTGGCCGAGCTGCCGCTTGCGACCTATCGGCATTTCGCTGATCGTGATCCGCTGACGCGGCTGGTGTTGGAGCGGATGCTGGCGGGTGTCTCCACTCGCCGCTACGGGCGTGTCCAGGAGCCGGTCGGCAGGGAGGTCGAGCGGAGCGCGCGATCGGTCTCGAAGTCGGCTGTCTCACGGGCTCCGGGACTGGGTCGCACGCCAACTTCGCCAGGGTGGGTTTCGGGCTGGCGCGGTATACGGCGAGTGGCGCTCCCGACAGGAGCTTCGGGCCGGCGCACACCGGCAGGGTCAGAACGTTGCTTGGTCCCAAGGTTGACGAGGCCTTTGCACTCGTCGTCCAGCCCGACGGCAAGCTTGTCGCCGCCGGCACGACCCAGTCGGCAAGCGGAGACATGGCCATCGCGGTCGTTCGCTACAACGCTGACGGAAGCCGGGACACGGGCTTCGGGCCTGCGCACTCGGGCATCGTGCGAACGCCGATCGGCGCGGACGCCGAGGCCTTTGCCCTTATTCGCGTGTCTCGGGTTCTCGACGCTGCTGCGATTGCTCGTGCGCGACCGGCGCAGCGAGTTCGCCAAGGACGTCGAGTTGCTCGTTCTGCGCCATCAGCTGGCGGTGCTTCGTCGGCAGCAGCCGCGACCGTCGTTTCGGGCAACCTATCGCGCTTTCCTGGCTGCGCTCAGCCGGCTGCTGGTCGTGTCCTTGAACGCCGTGTCCCAGCTAGCGACGATGTGCTCGAAGACGGGAAAGCGGTGGAGCTGGTCGTCGTCGAGCCATGCTTGCGTGTGGGATGGCGAAACCTCGTCGGCCGCTGGTCACCCGCAGCACTCCCGTCCCGAGAGGGCGCGGCCACCGGCCGCGTGGCCGCTGTCGGTACTACTAGCCGATCGGCTCGCTAGCCTCACAGAGCTTCCAAGATGGAGGCATCTGAACTATGACCAGCGAAGTATCGAGCGATGAAGGCAAGGTCGACGCGTCTGTCGAGCCGGTTCGGCTGACGGGTTCGGTGGCGTCGGCGTACTTGATGAACGTCTTCGAGGCGAGTCGTGATGGTCGTGGCTTTAACGCGGGCCGATTGCGGGCGGAGGCGATTGCAGCCCAGCGGGGTGATCGTTATGCGCGCACTCGGCTTCTGGCGGTGCTGAGGCCACGTCGTGCTCTCGCGCCACAGAGTCTGGCGTCGCGGCGTCGACTTGGTCATGTTCGTTCGCGTCGGCGTGTCAATGGTTTCCGCGCCAGGTCGCGTTCGCCAGGCCGAGAAGAGTCTGGCTGTTCCGCGCCGGTTCGCGGCCGGCTGCTAGTCCGTGCTGGCGTGTGGGCTCGGTTCCGCGGTCGGCGTGATTCAGTTTTCGCTCGAGTTTGTTCCTTAACCGACCGTCGCGGGCTGTTTGCTGGTCCGGTTCTCGTAGGGTGCGGGTGAGGGCGCGCCGGCCGCGAGCGGCGGTGGGTGGTGTTGTCGATACGCCGCTGGCGCGGCTTCGGCTTTGGCCTGGGAATCCGCGGATGATCACGCCTCGGGCGCTTCAGGATTCTGATGCGGATGTTGAGCGAGGATTCGGAGATGCTGTGGGCGAGGCCGGTGATCGCCTTGCTCGACGGCACGGTGATTTGCGGCAACCAACGTCTGATTGCGGCGCGTGCGCTGGGCTGGAAATCGATTCCGGTTCTGTTTGTCGATCTTGATTGGGAGCGGGCGAAGACTTGGGCCCTCCGCGACAACAATCAGTCTGGGGATTGGGATGAGCCGATGCTGGCAGAGTTGCTTGCGGAACTCGAGCGAGGCGGTCTTGACCTGGCGTTGACCGGTTTCGAGAGTTCTGATCTCGATCGGATCCTAGCCGGGATTCCGACACTGAACGATCCAGACGACGCTCCGCCGTTGCCGGTCGGCGAGCCGAACTCAAAGCCTGGGGAGACATACAAGCTCGGGCCGCATCGCTTGCACTGCGGCGACGCCACCGACGAGGCCGAGATGAACGCTCTGATGGTGGGTGAGCAGGCGAAGGTGCTTTGGACCGACCCGCCCTATGGGGTTGACTACGTCGGCAAGACGCAGGCGGCGTTGACGATCGCGAACGACAGCGCCGCTGGCCTGCTCGAGCTGCTGACGGGTGCTTTTGGGGTTGCCGACCGGGTGTTGGCTGCGTCGGCGCCCTTCTATATCGCGTCACCGACCGGACGGCAGGCGGCCGCGTTCAGGCTCGCCGTTGAGGCAGCGGGCTGGGATCTCCATCAAATGCTCGGGTGGATCAAGAATTCGTTTGTGATCGGTCGTTCGGATTACCAACGGCAATTCGAGCTGGTGCTGTACGGGTGGAAAGCCGGTTCGGGTCGACGCGGCCGTGGCCGTCATGACGGCAGTCGCTGGTTTGGAGACAACAAGCAATCGGATGTGTTCTTTGTCAATCGCCCGACACGGAGCGCCGATCACCCAACAATGAAGCCTGTGCAATTAATCACGGCCATGCTCAAGAATTCAAGCCGACGCGGCGACATCGTCCTTGACCCGTTCGCCGGCTCAGGCTCAACACTGATCGCCTGCCAACAGCTCGGTCGTCGCTGCTTCGCGATGGAACTCGATCCCAGGTATTGCGACGTCATTCGCTCTCGCTACGAAAGCTATATCCGTGGCTAAATCTGACCGTAAACCAGGTTCTGACCTCGGCCGGCCGGCGATCGATTGGGAGGAGGCGTTTGCATTCTACGCCTCCCTACCGGCTGAACAGCGGAGCTACCAGCGAGTCGCGGACGAGTTCGAGGTCAGTGTGCGCACGGTCGAGGCTCACGGCCGCCGAGACGGGTGGAAGCAGCGACTCGGTCAGATCCGTGCGCAGGTGGCTGCGGAGACGAACAGTTCGCTGAGCAGCGCTCATGTCGAGCACCTAACGAACCTGATCAAGTTGACGGACGCGTTGAAGATCGCCTTCGCCGACCAGCTGCGCCGCGGCGACATGCGCATGAGCACGGCCGACCTCGAGCGGCTGCACAAGCTCCGCAAACAGCTACTCGACGAACTCGCTGAGCCGGCAGCGATCGGCGCCGAGCAGCCGTCAGCGGCGACGTCGCCTGCCAGAACGCCGGAGCATACCGCCGAGGTGATCGCGGCCTTGCGGGAATCGGGGGCGCTCGAGGCGCTCGGCCTGCAGGCAATCGAGAGCGAAGATACGGAGAGTGAGGCCTGATGACGATTCATCGCGGGGCGCAGCAGCAGGTGGCGGAGCGGCTACTCGACCTGGTTGGGCCACTCCGCCTGCGCTTCTGCCCCTATCAGCCGACGGCCAAGCAGGAAGCGTTCCTGCGCCTACCCGACCGGGAGGTGCTGTGGGGCGGTGCCGTCGGCGGCGGCAAGTCGATCGGCCTGGCGATGGCGGCGCTGATGTACGCCGACGTACCCGGCTACCACGCACTCTTGCTTCGCCCCAGCCTGTCTGAACTCCAGCTACCAGGCGGCCTAATGAGCGTGCTCGCCGACTGGCTGATCGGCACGAAGGCGTCCTGGTCGAGCACGGACACCGCCTGGCTATTCCCCGGGCCTGGTCGGAAGGCCGGCACCGGCGGCGCCTCCGTCGGGTTCGGCTATTTGGACGGGGTGAACGACCTGAAACGCTACAGCGGCACAAGCTACTCGTTCGTCGGCTTCGACGAACTTGGCAGCTTCGACGCCACCCAGTACCTGTGGATGCTCCGCGTGCTACGCCAACCCGTCAGCCCAACTCGGGCGGCGGCGGCAGCCGACGGAACGACACTCGCCGACGTGCCGCTGCGGATGCGAGCAACCTCGAACCCGGGCGGGCCGCACACAGGCTGGGTCAAGACCCGCTTCGTCGACCCCGCGACCCGCCGACCCGGAGTCATCTTCCTCCGCTCCCGATTCGACGACAACCCCCACCTCGACCGAGACGCCTACCTCCACAACCTCGCCGAACTCCCCGGGTCGATGCGGCGGCGCCTGATCGATGGTGACTGGGACGCCACCGACGAAGGGGCGCTGTTCGAACAGCAGTGGTTCCCAGTAATCGACCACAGCGAGCTCCCAGAGTTGACGCACGTGGTGCGTTACTGGGATTTGGCCGGCACGCAACCCAGCGTCGCCGCCCCCGACCCCGACTACACCGTCGGCGTCCAAATGGGAAAGGACGCCCGTGGCTGTTTCTACATCACCGACGTCATCCGCGTCCGTGTATCGCCCGGCGAGGTCGAGCAACTGATCGCCGACACCGCCAGCCAGGACGGCCGCCACGTCTCGATCTGGATCGAGCAAGAACCCGGCGCCTCCGGCGCCACGCTCATCGACCATTACATCCGCACCGTCCTGCCCGGCTACACGGTCAAGGGCGACCGCGTCACCGGACCCAAGTACGCCCGCGCCCAGCCGGTCGCCGCCGCCGCCGGACACGGCCTGGTCAAAATCGTCCGCGGCCGCAACCTGCTCGACTTCCTCGACGAAATCTGCGGCTTCCCCCACGCCCCCCACGACGACTGCCTCGACGCCCTCTCCGGCGCCCACAAAGCACTCACAGACACCGGCGGCTACATGGAAAGCTTCGTCCCACAAGGCCATTTGAACGACTACCTAACACCATATAGCAGAAGCCCCTACCGCTTCGACGGCCCCATCCGCGGAATCTGAGACGATCTCAAACACACTCCCGACATCGCCGGAATCGGCCGGGCGATTGAGTTTGAAGCGCTATTGATGAAATGGCGGACGCGTTCGGCGGCTGACAGTCCTCGAGCTGACTGAGGAGGTCTCGGCTGCGTCCTCGCGGCGCCGAACAGGCCAAAACGTTCATCGGGCCGCTGCCTAACATGCGTGTTGCTTGAAGCTGTCGCGGGATGCGTCTAGGTTCGCCTACGCCATAGGCGCAAGATAAACCGGTCATCTTCCTCCACGAGATCTGGATCGGTGCCGTTCACCTCAAGCATCAGTCGAACAATCTTTCTCGGCACGCCCAGGCCCCGGGCATCGACGTAGCGATAGTCGCGGAGCACTTCCTTGATCAACTCGTTGCGCGTAGCGCGATAGCCGCTCCTCATCTTCTCTACCGTCACGGTATTGGGAAGCCGTCCGGGAGAGATGATCTCGATTCGATCATCGAAGACGGCGATTTCGATGTCGGTGACCGCGATGGTGTAGTCGCGGTGGGCAACGGCGTTGACCACAGCCTCGCGCACCGCTTCGAGCGGGTAGTCGGTCTGATCCTGCCGACGAGCTCCGTCAAGTTCCGCTGCGTGGCCAATGTTGCGATTCACGAAGTCGATCGCCTGGTCGACAACGCCACGCTCCACAATCTCGGAGGCAGCATCGACGAGCGGTGTGATCGGGCCGCGCAGACGCTCGTCCTCACGCGCCGCGTAGTCGCGTTCTGTCCCCTGGTAGGCCACAGCGGTAACCCCGGCCTGTGGCAACCACCGATTCGGGTTATGTCCGAACAGGAGAAGGCCGCCAACCGTGGCAATGCGCCGACCGCGATCTTCGAGCATGAAGTCGGTGTTGACCAACAGGACTTCCCAGTCGGCCTGGTCATCTGGCGCCTCCTGCTCGCGGACGAACTCGAAGTACGCGTGCAGTCGGCGAAGATCGAGGTCGTCGAGGGAGGTGCCGGCGACGGCGCGAGTGTCATACCGCACTAGTCCTGAAGCCTGATACAGCCGTGCTTCCTCCTCCCGCGAGGCATCGACGGACGTCGACCCGCGACGGATGAACACTTGCCACGCGCGGCCGCGCTTAGCTTTGTAAGGCTTGTCCGGAAGGTCCGCTGGAAGAGTGACGACGCCAACCACACGCTCATCAACCGCCACCGTTTCCCAGTAAGGAATCAATGGCGGACGCAGGTGGTCGCCTCGGCAGATGTTCATAACCCACTCCTCCGCCTCTCCAGCAGTCCGCGTCAGCCCCGAGATCGAGCCGTCCTTTTCGACGCCAAGGAGGACATGACCGCCTTCGAGGTTCGCGATTGCACACAGCTCCTTAGCGAGGTCCTCTGGGCGGACGTCGTCCCGCTTGAACTCGACCCCCGAGTTCTCACCGTTGCGCACAAGCTCGAGAAGCTCCGCGAGGAGCATCTCAGAAGCCGTACTTCCGCCGACGCATCTCGAAGGCTTCGCGGCCGCCCTCGAGGATCTCCTCAACCAGCTCGCGTACTGGCTCCGAGTCGATCGATCCCACATGCTCGTCAGGGATCTCGGCATGGCCACGGTCCCCGCCCTCACCGGTCGCGCGCAGCCCGAGAATCTGCTCCGCATCGCCGAGGACGGGGATGTTCGCGTTGTGTGTCGAGAAGACAAACTGTCTGCGGCGTTTTTCCTCACGCATCCGTGGCACGACACCCTCGGTGATGAAGCGGTTGTCGAGATCGTCCTCGGGCTGATCGACGACAAGCGGAGCGCTCGAGTCGTGCAGAAGCAGCAAGAGAACAGCCGTTGCCTTCTGGCCCGTCGAGAGATGATCAAGCGCGTGCCACTGGGCCCGTTCTCCATCTGGCGCGACATTCAGCTCGATTTGCGTCGTCGGAGGCAGATCGAGTTCCTCAAGCTCCATCAAGGCTTCCGCTGGCGCGGTCGCCAGCTTCTCGGCCTGCGCCGGCGCTAGCTTGTACCGCTTGACGAGTGCTTCGCGACCAGTCCGTGCCGTCGCTGCAAGCTCCCGGAGGGAAAGCTCAGGTTCGCCTACGAGTATCTCCAGTGCCTCGCTGAAGCGCCCGCTAATCCGCTTCTTGAGCAGAGTCTGAAGCGGACCGCGATCGCCCGAGAACTGCACAGTCACTCGGATCCGCCGTTCGAGCGCCTTGCTGACGCGTCTCGCTGCGCGCTGCAGCGCTTGGTACTGAGCGGCGCGTAGGTCGTCCCACTCCGCCAGCAGGTTCCGCCGCCTCTGCTCGAGCTCGTCAATCGAGCGTTGCACGAGCTGTTTCCGCTCACGCAACGGCTGCAGTTCCTCGATCCTGCGGCGCAGGCGGATGTACTCGTCACCGTCGACTTTCTCCTGCTGGAGATCGCGCAGGATCTTCTCGTAGGCGGTCGTCACCTCACGCTCGCGGACACTCCATTGCGCCCGCACTGCCTCGACCGCCCTCTCAACCTTGTCGGCTTCCGCGCGCAGCGCTCGAGTCGCGCTCGCAAGAGCTTCGTTGAACGACTCGAAGGTCGTGTCGAGAGAGCGTAGAAGCTCCTTCGCCGGCAGATCCTCAAGCGCACGGTCGCTCAAAAACGCCCGATCGACTGTTAAATCCCGTTCGAACGCGTCCAGCGACTCGCGCACCAGGTCCAATCTCTCGCGAGCCGTAGCCAGCACGCGCTCCTCGCGAACGAGCAGGCTCTGCTCGCGCAGACGTTCTTCTACGCCCGCGGCGCGGTAGCGCTTCAACGTATCCTCTAGCCCCGGGAGCGCACCGAGACGTTCCTCCACCGCGACGAGGTCTGTCTGCGCCTCAACGATCTGGCGGCGCGTTCGGGCCAGGTCGCGACGGATCGAAGCTTTCCGAGGCTCAAGTGTGTCGTCCTGCTCAACAAAACGGTCGAGCAGTCGGGTCAACCGCTCCGCGCTCTTCGTCAACTCCGAGATCTCGTGCTGGCCGAAGATCTCAGTCCCGCGCAAGATGTCGGACGGCTGCACATCGACAACGTTGCCCTCTTGTTCGCGAACCACGGGAGGGTTTGGAACCGTCCGCTCGATCAGGTACCAGCTGTCGCCAGGTCGCCGCGTACAAACGAGCAGCGAGATCTTCGTCCCACTCTGGAGCACATTGCGCACGATGCCCTCGTGCAAGCGTTGCGCTTCTTCGCCAAGCGGGTCCAACCCCAACACGTACCGAAGGCTTTCAACCACGGTTGACTTGCCCGCGCCACGACCGCCGATGAGGACGTTCAAATTTTCGCTGAAATGGATCGCGGCGCCGCCGAGGAAACCGCCTTGCCACGCCATGGCGACGAACTCAGTGTGCTCCTCCGGAACCGGAGCCGAGGCAAGCCTCACGCGCGACAAGGGATCGAGAACAGCTTGTCGGAGCCCATCGATCGTGAAATCCGTCATCTTGATCCAGCTCCATGAGTCAGGCTTCGCGAGGTCCTCGGGTGCACAGACGTCACGGGCGTTTAGGACCGCGATCGGGTGGTCTCGCTCGTACTCCCCTTCGCAGTGGACGATCGTTCGATACTCCTGCGGCAGATCGCCAACAGGCCCCGGAATCGCAATCGCCTGGAGATCTGACGAGCGCCACACGCGAGCGCGAGACTGGCCAGAGAGCTTGCGCAGAAGCCCGCCCTGCGGAGAGGTCGCGTGGGCCGCAACAAGGACGGCGTCCCAGTCCTTCGCCTTCGCAAGAAGCTCTTCGCTATCAAGGTCACCAACGGGCGACGCCGTGCGATCGTCGCGGACGCCACACTCGCCGATAATCCGCTCGATCTCGCTCACTGGTCGGGCGGGATCGAAAAGGCACAAAAAGTGGACGCCTTCCTTCGTTACCCCCTCGAATCCAGGAAAAACTGCAATTCCAGCAGCGCTGGCCGCCCTGGTCAGGCCTTCGGACGTGCTGACGCGGAAGTGGTCGGTCACAGCGATCGCCTCGATCCCGTACTCACTGCAAGCTTTGACAACGGCCTCGTTGTAGTCCGCTTCCGAGGAGTACCCGCTTGCCTTGGCGTGCCGCACGACGTAGTCGAACGGATTGACCTGGAGCGCAACACGGTAAAAGCGGGCGCCACGTGGGCGGCGGAGCGCCGCTGCTAGCGGCTCAGGAAGCGCGGCTTCTGCGATCACCATGAGACGGACGTTAGCGCCCGACACGGCCGTCGGCTCGATCTCGAGACCGACGCTTCGACTCCTGAACGGGCAAGTACTAGAGCCGAGTTAAGTAACTAATGCCACAAATAGGCAGCGTACCCGTACACACCCCCAAAACGCGCGCTGCTTCTACGCTGCTTCCACGCCCCACGGGTTTGGGCCACACAATCGCAACGGGGATCGCGCGCGGCCACCCCGACAACAGAAATGGCTGCACACGCGCCGTCGAACCCAGAGATGCATCTGGTCTCGAAAACCGTTACGGGCGGTTACGTCCGTCGAGGGTTCAAATCCCTCCCCCTCCGCCTCACCAAGCCGAATCCCGCTCCTGAAGCGGGATGCTGGCCTGGCTGACGGCTCGTCGCGGATGGGTCTTCTATCCGCCCAAGTCCCGTCTTCGGGGGGTAGGACTGGCGCTCATACTGGCGCTCATCCGGCTAGTCAAACCAAGCAGTGGGTGTCGCTCTTTTCCAGCAGACTGCGACGGGCGTGTCACATTTTTCGCGGAGGCGTCAAGTACAGGTTGTGAGACGTGATTTCGGAAGGGTGTCGGACGCGGAACTCCTACGAGCGGGTACTGCTGATGCGTTCGAGGAGGTCTATGACCGACACGCTGCTCAGGTGCTTGCGTGGGCTCGGGCAAGGGTCGGCGAGCATGCCGCCGACCTGACAGCCGAAGTCTTCGCACGCGCTTGGCTGAACAGAAGCCGATTCCGACACGACAACGAGACGTCCGCACTGCCGTGGCTGCTTGGGATCGCCAAGAACGTCTTGCGCGAGTCACTTCGCAAGCGGCGGGTCGAGGACGCTGCCCGTCGTCGGCTCGGGATGCCACGTCTGCTCGCCAGAGACGCCGCCCTCGACGCCATCACTGACGGTCGGTCGCTCTCGGGGTCGGAGCGTCGAGCGCTCGAATCGTTACCGGAGCAGGATCGTGAACTACTCCGGTTGCGGGTGATCGAGGAACGTTCCTACCGCGACATCGCCGTGCGTCTGCGCTGTACGCCGCAGGCCGCTCGGCGTCGCCTCTCACGTCTGCTCCGCCAACTCCAGTACACGCTCGGAGGACAACAACCATGAACGAGACCACTCGGGAACTCGACCTCATCCGCACCCACCTACGAATCGCGATCGAACGCGACCTCCACAACGACGCTGCACGCGTGCCCGTCACGCATCGGCGGTCATTTCGTCTCGGCATCCCGACGATTGCTGTGGTCGGCGTCGCGACTGCTGCCATCGTGCTGGGCTTGACGGTCAGCGCAGCCGCACCGTCCGGCGCGGCTGCGGCAGCCAGGAGAGCCCTCGCCGCGACCGCCGCAGCTCCCTCAGGGACGATGACAACGACCGTGCTCCACTCCGACGTCACCAAGACAGTCGAGGCCGCTCGCTGGAACGGCCACGACATCGCCTACGCGCCAGATGACGGCCCGATCCCGCAACTCCTGCTGGTCGGAGGCGGCATGTACGTGCAGACCTCGGATGGAACCTGGCTCCACTACGCCAACGCCTCCGATGTGCCACCGAAGCCGCTCGGCGGGATGGAGCAACTCGCACAAGACACCATCGCAGCCACCACCCCGCAGCAAATCCTTGCCCTCGCTACCGGCGTGCAGAAAACAACGCAACCAGACGGCAGCACCGTCTACACCGGCACGATCCCAGCAAGCAGCCTCGATCCGGCGCTGGTTACCGGCAATGACGCCATCACGAACATGATCCTCGGCGCCCAAAAACGAACCGACGGGATGGTCGGCGTCGGAAAAGCCACTGAGCAAACCCCCGGCGCCCCCTGCTGCCAGCAGAACCTCCAGCTCCAGATGAGCGTTGGCAGCGACGGCCTCGTCAACCAGGTCAGCATCACCTTCCAGCAGCAGAACGCGAGCTCACCTGCCCTGGACGGCACCTACACCTGGAGAGTCACCTACAGCCAGCTCGGCAACACGCCGCCCATTACGGCACCGCCCAGGTCGACCGATGTTCCGCCCGCAACACTGCCACCCGGAACGCAGCCGCCCAACACAACGGGGCAGAACACGCGGGGCTCCAGGTTGCCCTTCTCAAGGTAGACACACCCATCGTCGTGAAGCGTGAAACCGGGGCCGCTGGAGACCATCCCCAGCGACCCCGGTCGCCGCCAGGGGCAGCGGAGTTTGTGGGCGAGGAGGTGCTCGCGACGCAGGCGCGCATCCGGAACGCTGCGGGCGCCGGCGCTGCTTTTCGGCTCGATGCCACCTCCCCCTCCGCCTCACCAAGCCGAATCCCGCTTGTCGAGCGGGTTTGCGGCCTGCCGTGTTGCGGTTTGACGGCGGGGCGGTATTCGCCCGCGAGCGCAAGAGCCCCTGAGCGGCCGAATCGGCTGCCGGGAGATTGTCTGTACGCTGGTCACACGTGGCCGCCTCACCCACCAAAGCGCTTCGGTCTGAACTCGAGCGACTGGGAGCGACATTCCGCAAAGGACGGCCCGGCTACATCTCGATGACGGACTATGGGCAGTCGGTTGCGCTTTCCGGGCCAAGCCACGAAGACCCGCGTCGTTGGTGGCGAGGGACGGCTGCAGCCGCGCTCGCGCTTCTCACCCCGCTTCCTGACGGGACTGACCTCGACTCGATCTGGCGCGCGCTGTACGCCTCATCGTGACGCGACTGCGTATCCCAGACAGGCTCAGCGAGGCCTTGCCGGCCGGAGACTACGAAGTCCTCTACGTACGGCCGGCAGCAGGCGAGGTCCAGGTTGCACCGACCAAGCTCAGTCTCGGGCAGAAAGAGAAGCCACAGTGGGAGTCGCTGCAGCGACAGCCGGGCGTCAGGATCGAATGCACGAACTGCCGAAGCTGGTTCGGAGTCGACGACATTCCGATCGACGAGGTGAGAGGCTGGCGCTGCCCGAATTGCCGACGTCCTTGACCTGAGCGGCCGTTGCGCCAGAGCGTGGCGTTTGCTCGATCGGGCCGGTTCGCAGGTGGCAAGACCGGTGTTCCGCGCCAAACGGTCGGGCTTTCCTGTTGCTGGATCGACTCGCACTCCTGCCTGCGGCGACGAATTACCCTTTGCAGATGCGCAGGCGACCCTTTGCGGAGCGCGGTCTCAAACAGCTCTTCTGGCTCGTCGTGTCCATCGTGGCGCTGTACCTCGTGTTGTGGCTCACCGGCTGGGGAAACGGCCTCGGGAGGTAATCCCGAGCCTGTCTCATCCGATCTGCTTGACGGCGACAACCTTGAAGGACGCAGGCAGCGCCCCGACCTGAGGACGAGCGCAAGGCCCTTCGCCTCTGCCAGGGTCGCGCCGGTGATCTCGCCGCCGCCCGCGATGCCTTCGGAGAGCGTGGGGTCGGTCGGGTCGATCTGCGGGAACGCCTTGATGTCGTCGTCGAGCACGATCGCGAAGTGCTGCGCCGTGTCCTTCCCGGTCAGCTCAGGCGGCTTGGCGAAGAGGTAGTAGGACGTCGTCGCGGCATCCGTCGTGCCGGGACAGAGTGTCGTCTGCGGCTCGGCCGGCCCGCCGCACGTCACGATGTTCATGCCCTCCGGCAACCCGGCCTTGCTTAGCTTGCTGTGCAATCTCGCCAGCAGCGCCCGCCGCGACCGCGCCGGCCAGATCGAGCCCTGTGCGTCGACCGAGATGCCTGCCTTCAGATCGCCCTCGAGGACGTACCGCAACCTCCGACGGCGAACGCCAGCGCCGCGGCGCAGCAGCGGAGCAACCCGGCGAGGGGCCCATGGCGCCTAGTATGGCCTCGGCGTGGACGGCGAGACGACGTTCGAGTGGCTGTCGGCGATGGACGGCGGCGACTCGGAGTGGTCACGGCTCGCGCGAGCGTCCGGAAACCTCTTCGGCACGCCCGATTGGCAAGCAGCGTGGTGGCGGCACTACGGCGGGGACCGGCCGCTGCTCGCGGCCGTCGCTCGCGACGAGAGCGGCGACGCGGTTGCGATCGTGTCGATGTACCTGGCCTCGCAGCGACCGTTGCGGCTCGTGAAGCTCGTGGGTCACGGGCCAGGTGGCGTTCTCGGGCCGGTCTGCGCGCCCGAGGCCCGTGAGCGGGCTGCGGCCACGCTGCGACGCGCCCTCGAGCGGTCGCCGGTCAAGTGGGACGCGTTCGTCGGCGAGGATTCTGGCCGGCGACGAAGGCTGGCCCGGACTGACGGGCGCGCCGGTGATCCGCCGCACCGAGAGCCCCGTGGTCGACGTTCCGGACGGCGGCTGGGAGGCGTACCTCGCGTCGCGCAGCCGGAACTTTCGCAAGAAGCTCGGCGTCGCCGAGCGCAAGCTCGCCCACGACCACGCCGTCTCGTTCCGACTCGTCGACAGCCGCGAGGGCCTGGACGAGGCGCTCGACGCGCTGTTCGGCCTCTACCGGTCTCGCTGGGGAGCCGGCTCGCCCGTGGAGCGATTCCATCGGGATTTCGCCGGGATCGCGGCCGACCGCGGCTGGCTCCGGCTGCGGCTGCTCGAGCTCGACGGTCGCCCGGCGGCCGTGTCGTTCGCGTTTCGGTTCGAGAGCACCGAGTGGCTCGTACTGGCCGCACGCGACCCGGGTCTGACCGAGGAGTCGCCAGGGTTCGTGCTGCGCGCCCACGTCATTCGCGACGCGCTCGACACGGGCGCGACCCGTTGCCGGCTGATGCGCGGCGGCCAGGCGTACAAGCAGCGCTTTGCGACCTCCGATCCAGGTCTCGACACCATCGCGATTGCGCGTACGCCGCTCGGCTGGGCCGCCCGCACCGGGTTGCGAGCCTCCCGCTCGCTTCCGTTCGGCCTGCGGCAACGGCTGGCGCGCGCGGGCGGCTACGAGGGCGAGTGAGCCTCCGCGTCGGCGTCGCCGCCGATCCCGGCGCGCTCCCGGTCTGGGTGGCCGAGCTGCTTGACGAGTTGCGCGAGCTGCCCGTCGAGCTCACGCTCGTCAGGACGGCAGGCGAACCGGCGCGGTCCGGGAGACTCGCCGAGCGCTTCGACCGGCACGTGCCCGGCCCGCGCGGGGTCGACCTCGCGGCCACCGTTCCGGCGACGGACCCGATCGTGCAGGAGACCGCCGCAGGCCTCGACGTCGTGTTCGTGCCGGAGCTCTCGACCGCCAGCGGCGCGGAGACGTGGACATGGCGCGCGATCGAACTCGAGGACGCGATCGACGTCGAGCTCCTCTCGAACGGCGAACCGCTCGACCGTGCCCGCATCGAGCGGAGCCCCGTCTCGCCGTACCGCAACCGCTCGCGGGTGCCGGCGAAGGCGGCCGAGCTCGTCCTGCGGCAGCTCAGGGCGCGCACGCTGGGCATCGACGCGCCGCCGGCGGCCGCTGCCGCGGCGGACTCGCCGGCGGAGCCGCTCGGAACGGCTCAGATCGCCCGGGAGCTCGCCGCCCGGCAGGTCCGCTGGCGCCTGATGCTGCCGCGCTGGTTCGTCGCCTACCGGCGCCGTGGCGCTCCGAACCTGACGCTGCTCGAGGCTGCCGGCACCGACTTCTACGCCGACCCGTTCCCGATCACCGTCGGCGGCCGCGACTACCTGTTCTTCGAGCATTTCCAGCGCGAGCGTGGCTACGCCGTCATCGCCTTCGTCGAGCTCGACGCAGCCGGCCGACCGTCCGGGCCGACGACGGTGATCGAGCGAGACCACCACCTCTCCTACCCGTTCGTCTTCGAGCGCGACGGCGCCGTGTGGATGATCCCGAACACGTTCCGGTCGCGGACGATCGAGCTCTACCGGTCGACCGACTTCCCCGAGCGCTGGGTGCAGGAGCGCGTTCTGGTCGACGACATCCGCGCCGGCGACGCGACGCTGCTCGAGCACGACGGGCTCCTCTGGCTGCTCACCGGCGTCGCGCGGAAGGGCGAGCACTCGCTCGAAGACCTCCACGCGTACTCGACCCCGTCGCTCGACGCGGCCTGGACACCGCATCCGCTCAACCCGGTCGTCGCCGACATCCGCTCGGCGCGGCCCGCAGGCACGGTCTTCCGCCACGGCGAGGGCCTGATCCGGCCGGGCCAGGACTGCGCCCGCAACTACGGCCGGGCGATCGTCTTCAACCGGATCGAGGCCCTCAGCCCGACCGAGTACCGGGAGCGCGAGGTCGACCGCCTCGAGCCGACGTGGCTTCCCGGCCTGACCGGAACGCACACCTACAGCCGTTCGGAGCGATACGAGGCGTTCGACGCGTACGACGTTCGCCGCCGCTTCCGCCGCGTTCCGGCTGCACAGACGTCGCGCACCGTCCCGGCGGCGGCGGAGCTCTCCCAAGGCGTGCTCGCCAGCTAGGGCAGGCAGCCGAGCACGAGCCGCTTGCCCGACGCGATGCCCTGCGCGGTCGTGCCGTGGATGCGGAACGACGACCACGCCACGTTCTTCTTCGCGCCGACCCACAGGGCCGACGAGCCGAGCAGCTTGCCGCCGAGCGCCGAGCTGAGCTGCGAGCGGAGGGAGAGCGCGTTCGCGTGCGACGAGCCGAACAACATCAGGAGCCCGAACCCGTCCTTCGCGTTGGAGCTCGTGGCCGTGTACGCGAAGATCAGGTGCGAGACGAACCGGGACGGGATCTTGCCGAGAACGAGGGGGCCGAGCGAGGCGATGTCCTTCGCGGAGAGGACGCTCGCCTGGTTCGTCGCACCGAGGCACAGCGCGACCTGGTCGCGGGTGTACCGCGCCGGTGACGCGGGCTTGCCGGTCGGCGGCGCGCCCTTCGTCAGGCACGACAGGACGAGCGCGTGCGCCGAGGCGGGAGGCGGCGTCCCGCCGAGAGAGACGACGATCCACGCCGCGTTCGCCTGCCGCCCCGACCAGGAGTTCTGCGCCGTCGGATCGGGGACGATGCCCTTCTTCATGACCGCCCGGAGCGAGGTCGCGGCCGCCGAGTCGTGCCCGATCGCGAGGTAGAGCATGTTGGGCTCGCTCCCGACCGGCAGCGTCCCGACCAGGCTTTCCGACTTCTGGGCGGCGGTCAGCTTCGCCAGGCTCCCCGTGTAGGCGGACTGGAGCTGCACACCCTTCCTGACCAGGCACGCCTTCGTCACGGTCACCCCGTACGAGGCCGACGTGGCCGGCGCAGAACGGGCACCTGCGAGCGCGGCGAGCACGACCAGCGTCGCGGCAACCGCACGCATGGCTCCGATGCTAGCGGTGGTAGGTTGCCGGTCGAGTCGTGGCACTGCCGATCGTCCGCCGAGGGAGGCGGCAGGCACTGCGCGGCGCTGTCGGGACGGGCTTCGAGCAGACCGGCGCCCAGGTCAACTTCTCGTCGGTGAACAACGGCGCGGCGTTCACGCTGCCGGTGACCGGCGCCCCCGGCCAGCCGCGCAACTCCTACTGCGTGATCCTGCTGAAGAGCGAGCGGACGAACCCGAAGGGCGACCTCTACCAGCCCTGGTACATCGGCGTCCACTTCACAGGCTGACCGTTGCCGCCGCGGCGAGGCTGCGCTAGCCTCGGGCCTGTGCTGAGAGGCTCGGTCGCTGCCGTCGTCCTGCCGGTCGTGCTCGCCGTCGCCGCGACGACAGCCGGCGCGCGAACGAGCGGGATCGCATTCTTCCGGACGCCCTCCGGCAACATCGGCTGCATCGCGGCCACCGACCCGACGGCTCTGCGCTGCGACATCAAGAGTGGCCTCCGGCCCAAGCCGGCGACGCCGAAGAGCTGTCACCTCGCGTACGGCGACTCGCTCGAGATCAGCGCGACCGGCCGGCCCGGGTACACCTGCCACGGCGACACCGTCTTCGACCCACGCGCAAAGGTGCTCGCCTACGGGAAGGCGTTCACGTTCGGCCCGTTTCGCTGCACGTCGCAGTCAGCCGGTCTCACCTGCCGCAACCGCGCCGGCCACGGCTGGTTCCTCAGCCGACAGAGCTACCGCCGGTTCTAGGTCTCGGGCAGCGGCTCGTCGGCCCGCTCGAGCATCTTCTCGCGGATCCGTTCGGCCGTCTCCGGCAGCTCGGACTCGAGCACGCGGAACTCCGTCCCGAACAGGACGAGCAGGTCGACGTCGCTCGCCGCGGTCACGGTCGCGTTGCGGCGCTCGCCGGTCAGGATCGCCGCCTCGCCGAAGAAGTCGCCGTCCGACAAAGTCTTCAGCAACTGCCCGTCGCGCTCGACCCGCACCGTCCCGCTCTCGATCACGAAGAAGCTGTAGCCGGACGCGCCTTCGAGCGTCAGGTGCGCGCCGGGGCTGACGTGCTTCTCCTCGAACGCGCGGCCCAGGCGCTCGAGCTCGACTTCGGCCAGCGAGTCGAAGAGCGGCAGCGCACGCAGGCGGTCGATTGCGATCGACACGCGCGCGACCCTACAGGACGGCGATCCGCCTCGTCCCCGAACGGCGCCCACATGTTCACGACCTCCCGGCGTACCGTCGGCTACCGATGGCCGTCGTCGCCGTTGTCGGCAGCCCTACGAGCGAGACGAACGCCGAGCTCGCGGCGGCCTGGCGCGGCCTCGGAGCAGACGCTGCGGCCCTCACGCCGCTCGACGCGCTGGCCGTGCTCGGCACCGGCGACGTCGCAGTCGGGCGGATCGACGTTCGCCGGACGCTCGACGGCGTCGAGCCCGGACTCCTGGCGCTGCTCGGTCTGGCGCGGCGCGGCGTCCGCGTGCTGAACGGACCCGCGGCGCTCCTGCGTACGCACGACAAGCTCCGCACCGCGCGCGTCCTCGCGTCGGAC
Source organism: uncultured Actinomycetes bacterium (assembly GCA_963776735.1). Classification (GTDB taxonomy): domain Bacteria; phylum Actinomycetota; class Thermoleophilia; order Gaiellales; family Gaiellaceae; genus PALSA-612. The sequence goes on along the minus strand of CAVZNV010000021.1, from coordinate 73,526 downwards.
GGCGTGCCGCATCCGGCGACGGAGCACGTCACGCTCCGGCAGCCGCGGCCCTCCTTGCGGCCCCCGGTCGTGGTCAAGCCGCGCTTCGGCAGCTGGGGCGCCGACGTGCTCCGCTGCGACACCGACCGTGAGCTGGGCGAGACGATCCTCGGCCTGACCGGCAAGCGATGGTTCCGCCGCCAGGGCGCGGTCGTCCAGGCGCTCGTGCCGCCTGTCGGCAACGACCTCCGCGTGCTCGTCGCCGGCGGGCGCGTCGTCGGCGCGGAGTCGCGCGTCGCGGCGCCCGCGGAGTGGCGGACGAACATCAGCCTCGGCGGGACGTACCAGTCGGCCGTCCTCTCGCCGCGCGCGCGGGCGCTCGCAGTCGCGGCCGCGCGCGCCGTCGGGGGCGACCTCGTCGGGATCGACCTGCTGCCGTCAGGGGGCGGCTACGTCGTGCTCGAGGTGAACGGCAGCGTCGACTTCCACGACAACTACTCGCTTCCCGGAACCGACGTGTACGCGGAGATCGCGCGGGCGCTGCGGCTGCCGGTCGCCCGGCCTGCGCTTGCCGTCGCGGGCTAGAGACCCGGAATCGGGAACTGCAGCGCGAGCTCGCGGACCTCGGCCGAGAGCCGGGCCAGCGCCTCGTCGTCCTCGCGCTTCGCGGCGTCGACGCCCGCGTCGATCCAGCCCGCGATCGTCTCCATCTCCGGCTCTTTCATGCCGCGCGTCGTCACGGCCGGCGTACCGATGCGAATACCGGACGGGTCGAACGGCTTGCGCGGATCGAACGGCACCATGTTGTAGTTGGTGGTGATCCGCGCCCGGTCCAAGGCCTGCGCCGCCGGCTTGCCTGGCACCTCCTTCGAGCGGAGGTCGACGAGGATCAGGTGGTTGTCGGTGCCGCCCGAGACGAGGTCGAAGCCGCGGTCGGACAGCGCCGCCGCCAGCGCCTTCGCGTTCGCGACGATCTGGTGCGCGTAGTCGGAGAAATTCGGCCGCGAGGCTTCTTCGAGCGCGACCGCGATGGCCGCCGTCGTGTGGTTGTGCGGCCCGCCCTGCAGCCCGGGGAAGACGGCGCGGTCGATCGCGCTCGCGTGCTCCTCGGTCGCCATGAGCATGGCGCCGCGGGGGCCGCGCAGCGTCTTGTGCGTGGTCGTCGAGATCACGTCCGCGTGGCCGACCGGGGTCGGGTGCGCGCCGCCGGCGACGAGCCCTGCGATGTGCGCAATGTCGGCACAGAGGACCGCGTCGATCTCACGCGCGATCTCTGCGAAGCCGGCGAAGTCGATCGTCCGTGGGATCGCCGTCCCACCGCAGAAGACCAGCTTCGGCCGCTCGCGGAGCGCCAGCTCGCGCACCTCGTCGAGGTCGATCCGGCCGGTCTCCGGGCTGACGCCGTACTGGACGGCCCGGAACCACTTGCCGGTCGCCGACACGCCCCAGCCGTGGGTGAGATGGCCGCCCATCGGCAGCGCCATCCCCATGACCGTGTCGCCGGGCTCGAGGAACGCGAGGTAGACGGCGAGGTTCGCCGGCGAGCCCGAGTACGGCTGGACGTTCGCGTGGTCGACGCCGAAGAGACGCTGTGCCCGGTCGACGGCGAGCTGCTCGAGCCGGTCGACGATCTGCTGGCCCTCGTAGTAGCGCTTGCCCGGATAGCCCTCCGAGTATTTGTTCGTGAAGACGTTCCCGACCGCCTCGAGCACGGCGCGCGAGACGTAGTTCTCCGACGGGATCAGGTCGATCGTCTCGTTCTGACGCTCCGTCTCGGTCTCGATCAGCGCGGCGACCTCCGGATCGCTCGCCGCGAGCGCAAGGTCGATCGGGCGGACGGTCGCGGTCACCGTTCGAGCCTACCCGTCAGTGTCCGTTGGCCGAGAAGTGCATGTAGTCCTTCGTGTTCCCGCTCCAGGAGCCGCCCCAGCCCCAGCCGACCGACGCGAACGCCGCGACGACGGCAGGCGTCACCATCCCGGGCCGCAGCTTCGACCGGTCGAGGTACGGCTTGCTCGCGGCGGTGCGCGTCATGCCGCAGCCGACGTAGGGGTTCTGCACAGGGTTGATGTCGACCGCTTCGCCGTAGGCGTGCTCGGACCAGTGCCCCGTCCCGGAGCCGCCCGAGCACGGCGACGGAACCGCCTGGCGGCACTCGAAGGCGTCGCTGACGTAGGCGGGCTGGTCCTTCTGGTACGCGTCGTCGATCCGCATGTCCTGGATCGGGAAGTGCAGGTCGTAGAGCTTGCGGAAGACGATCCGAAGCTTGGCGGCGGCGTCCTGGTTCACGACGAGCTGCCCCGCATGAGGCTTGCCGTCGAAGCCCCATGTCGTGACCGTCAGGATGCGGAGCTGCGAAAAGCCGACCGGGCAGCCGGCGTGCCAGTACTTGCCGGTCAACCGCGCCTGCACGCCCGGCGGCACCGGCGCGATCACCGAGTGGAACGAGAGCACGGCGAGCGGGACGGCGAGCAGCTTCAGCATCAGCGGTTGTCGTCGTAGACTCGGATCGACCCGGTGTAGCACGCGACCCACACGCGGTGCGTCGCCCGGTCGTAGGTGATGCCGATCGGATGGAAGCACGCGTCGATCGTCTGCAGCGGGCTCATGTCGGACGAGCGGAGCTTCGTGATCGTGCCGCTTTCGTAGTTGACGACGTAGAGGGCCTTCCCGTCGGGCGAGATCGTCAGGCTTCGAGGCGCGCTGCCGGTCGAGACCTTCACCACGTGCCCCGACCGGATGTCGAGCTTCGCGACGCGGCCCTCGGCGTTCAGCGAGGCGTAGATGTAGCGGCCGTTCGGGCTCAGGGCCAGCGCGCGAGGGCCGTCGCCGATCGGGATCAGCCGCGTCGTCCAGTGCTGCAGGTCGATCCGGACGAGATCGGTGCCGCCCATGACCGCCACGTACGCGACCTTTCCGTCCGGCTCGATCGCGATCCCGCGCGGGTAGGGGCCTATCGGGATCCGGTGCACCTCGCGGTTCGACCACGTCGAGACGACGCTGAGGTCCCACGAGCACCAGTTGCTCGCCAGCACGTAGCGGCCGTTCGGAGTCACCGCGACCACCTTCGGCACCTCGCCGACGTAGTACGCACGGTCGATCACGAGCTTCTTCATGTCGACGCGGTAGAGGTAGTCGCGGTTGTAGCCCGACGAGGGCGTGCACGAGTCGCTCGCCTCCGGCCCGAATCCCTCGCCGTACATCGAGTAGTTCGAGACGTAGGCGTAGCGGCCGTCGGGCGAGAACGCCGCCTCGACCGGCGCGCCGTGCGTGAGCCCGGGATGCTGCGGGAAGCCGAGCGCCGCGAGGTGGACGCCGTCCGAGATCGTCTTCACGAGCCTCATCGTCCGCGCGTCGTAGACCGTGATCGTGTGCCGGTACATCATGTTCTGCGCCGTCACGAAGCCCGTGCCGGACGACGCGACCGACTTCGGCGAGATGTTCCCGGTGATCACCTTCACGAGGCGAAGCCGGGTCAGGTTGCTGGGCCGCGCGGGTGCCGGCGGAGGCGCAGGCGGATGCGCTGCGGGCGGCGACGAAGCCTCGGCCGGGCTGCCGCTTCCCGTCGAGAGCACCGCGCCTGCGATCGCGGCGACGACGCCGAGTACGACGAGGACCGCGACCGCTCGCCGGCGCCTGATCTGCCGTTGCTGCTTCCTGCTGCGCACCACCCCGCGTGACGATAGACGACGGCCGCGACGCCGCCGTCGGTGATCCGTCAACCGGTGAGCGTGATCGTCCTGACGCCGTAGTCGGCGGTCGCCGTTCCGTCCGAGGAGCCTGTCGTCACGTCGTGGACGAAGTAAACCGTGGCGAACGTGTCCGCGCCGAGTCCTGCATCGTGACGTCGATACACGGAGATCAACGGCTCCGACGCGGCGCCCGCAGATCCTCGAGCCGGCACGCGGCATGCCCTGTTCGAGCGAATCGGCTCTAATCGGAGGCCGCTCCGTCCGGTTCAGGTCCTACCGTGCCGTCATGGCCGGAGTGTTACTGCTCGGCTTCGTGCTCGTCATCGCGATCCTCGTCTGCTCCCTCGCGCAGGCGAGCTTTCCCGTCTCACTTTCCGTCGTCTCGTTCTTCGTCGCGCTGATGGTCGCGGCCGGAGGCGGAACGATGGCCGAGGCGATCCTCGGCGGCGGCGCCATCCTCATCGGCGGCCTGATCCTCGCAACCGCGTCCGACACGTACGAAGAGGTCCGGCTCGCGCGTCGGCGCGCGAAGCCCCGCCGGCGGCCGAGGACGACCGTGCCGGCGGCCGAGTTCGAGCCGGAGCTCGACGAGCGGCGCGCCGCATAGCCGCCGCTAGAGTGCCCGCTATGCCCGGGAACATCGGCAAGGCGATCAAGCTCGCGCGCACGCCCACCGGGCGGAAGGTGATCTCCGAGGCGATTCGTATCGCCCGCAGCGACGAGGGCAAGAAGCTGATCGCGCAGGCCCGCAAGGTCGCGGCGTCGCCGGAGGGCAAGCGCCTGCTCGCCAACGCGACGCAGCTCCTGCGAACACCCGCCGAGAAGGGCTCCCCGGCGGAGGAGTCGCCGCTCAGGAAGATCATCCGCGACGGCTTCAACGGGCGAAAGCCCTGACGCCGTGAAGGTCACGATGATGCTGGCCGACTCCGCTCAGGAGGTCGGCGGAAAGCTCTACATCCTCGGAGGCGGCTGGTCGTTCACCGGACCCGACCCGACGCCGATGGCGATCGCCCTCAAGCTCGAGGTGCCGTGGGACCGCACGAACGAGCAGCACTCGCTCCTGATCGAGCTCCTGGACGAGGACGGGAACCCGGTGATGGTCGACGGCGGCGAGCACGACGAGAAGGTGCCGCTGCAGGTGACCGGCCAGTTCGAGGCGGGGCGCCCGCCGGGGGTCAAGCCCGGAACCCCGATCGACAGCGCGCTCGCCATCAACTTCGGGCCGCTCCTTCTCGAGAGCGGACGGCGCTACCAGTGGCGACTGTCGATCGACGGCGAGACGGACGAGGACTGGACGCTCGGGTTCTCTATCCGGCCGGAGTGACCGTCTCCAGCACCGGCTCGGTCGCCGCACGCCCGGATTCCCCGGACTGAGCCGTTCCGCTCGGCGGCCAGGGCCTGCCGCGCGGAAACTCCACCTGCGGGACCGCGTCGTGCGCGACGCAGAAGAGGCCGATGCAGAGGGTCGTGCATCCCGGCTCGATGCACATCCTGATCATCCCCATCGTGCTCTTTTGCCCGCTCGGCGCGTGGAGCAAACCCTCGGCACGATTCACTGCCCGAGTCTGGCGGACCCCGGCTCTCTCCGCAAGCGCGAGCGGGCGACTCAGAGGAACTTCTTAGCCGCCCGCTCGTCAACGATTCAGCGTTTCGTCAGTACCAGTAACCCCTGCTTCGGCCTCCGAGGCCACCCGTGAAGACGGCGATGAGCCAGAGGAGCGCTGCGATCGCCGCAATGATGAACAGCCAGTGCACGGTGAAGCCGATGCCGAACAAGACGATTGCCAGGAGTGCCAGCACGATCAATGCGATCACGTTTCTCACCTCCTCTCGGTCACCACGCTCGGCGGCTCCTGTACCCGGCCGAGACGGCCCGAAACGCCGAGCGGCGTAAGCGGTTTGTCAAGACGGCTCCGGAAGCGTGTGGGCTCTCGCGGCCGCGGGAACGACAGAGACATGTCGGAACTCGCGCAGGTCAGCGAATCCCTCGTCCTGAGGTCGCTCGGCTACCAGCCGTCGATCCCGTCCTCTGCCGAATGGCGCGCGACGCCGCTCATGGACGGTCTCGACCGGCTGTTCCGGGAGATCGGCACGTACCTCGAGTTCGTCGAGATCGCGCGCTCCGACCATTGAGCGATCCGGGCCGGCCCGGTCGCATCCGTAGGATGACGGCGTGCGTGTGGCGCGCATCGCGATCGCGCCCGTCAAGGGCATGGCGCTCGTCCACCCGGACGAGGTCGTCCTTGGCCGGACCGGAGTCGCCGGCGATCGCCGCTACTACCTGATCGACCCGGACGGGCGACTGATCAACAACAAGAGCTGCGGCGAGCTGATCCAGATCCGGCCCGAGCTGAACGGCGACGACCGGCTGGTGCTGCACTTCCCGGACGGTGACCTCACCGGCGACGTCGCGCTCGGCGACCCGGTCGAGACGAGCTTCTACGGCCGACCCGCCACGGGCCGCCTCGTCGACGGGCCCTGGTCGGAGGCGATCTCGAATCACACCGAGCGCTCGCTGCGCCTCGTGCGCGCCGACGAGCCCGGTGCCGGCATCGACCGCACGCACGTCGTGTCGGTCATCTCAGACGGCTCGCTGCGCGCGCTCGCGCGCGAGGCCGGCGTCGAGGGCGTGGACGGCCGGCGCTTCCGGATGACGTTCGAGCTCGAAGGCTGCGGCGAGCACGAGGAGGACGAGTGGATCGGCGGCGAGGTCGACGTCGGCGAGGCGCGGATCCGCGTCACCGGGCCTGTCGGCCGCTGCGCCGTCACGACCCGCAACCCCGATTCCGGCGTCTCCGACCTGGACACCCTGCGTGCGCTCGCCGGCTACCGCACGCTCAAAGAGGGCAAGGCGCACGGCTGCGGTGTCTGCGGCGACGTGCTCGCCGAAGGCACCGTCCGCGTCGGCGACTCACTCCTCCGGGGGCGCTGACGCGGGGGATCGGCCGGCGCCGCGCGCGGCCGATGCAGTAGACGACCGTCAGTCACAGAAAGGGGTCGTCCGATGCGCGAGGCATTCCAGAAGGTCGTGGGAGGCATGCTCAGGTCGTTCCGGTCGGTGTTCCACGCCGACAGGCAGGACGAGATCTAGGTCACCGAGCCACCGGCACCTCTCCGCGGCGATCCTCTACGCTGGAGGCGCTCGGAGAGGTGTCCGAGTTGGCCTAAGGAGCGCGACTGGAAATCGCGTACCTGCCGAAAGGTGGGTCGCGGGTTCGAATCCCGCCCTCTCCGCTCAGCACGGGGGAAACGGCCGGTTTCCCCCGTGAGCCCCCTTCCCTTTCGCGGCGCTCACACGGCGGCTCGAGCTACGCCCGGACGGAGCCCGGGCTTCGCCGCGAATCCGGATCACCGCACCCTTGCGACGTTCCACACACAGATGGATACTGGCGCGGTCGTGCTCGCGAGAGCCTCGGTAAGAGCGGTGAGGCCCAGAACCGGCGTGCCGGTCACCGTGGGTGCGCTCGTTCTCGTCCGTGTGCTGGTCTTGGACGCCTGCGGCGGTGACAAGAACACGAGCGCGAGCTCGACCACTGCGCTACGCGGCGGGCCGATCGTGATTCACGACACGTTGAGGATCGCCGCGAAGGAGCATTCGGAGCGATCGCCACCGGCACGATTCTTGCGGGGTCGACGCTCGCGGGCACCCCTGCGTCGGCGGGGCGATCCGGGACTCCCATGCGAGCCTCGATCCCAGGATGAAGTCGTACCTGATCGACCGGAGAATCACCTGCCCGAACGGCACCGTGAGGATGGGCCTCACGCCGCAGCTCGGCGCCGGCTCGAGCCCGCAGAGTTCGGCCCAGAAGGGCTCGTGGACGATCGTTAGCGGGACCGGAGCACTCGAAGGGCTAGGCGGAAGCGGGAAAAGCGAGACCGTGTACGGCCCAAACCCCAGTTCGCCGACTGGCGAGACGTCGACCGGAACTGCCACGCGATGGACGGCGGAGTGCTCGCCGGCCCTGAGCGGGCTCCGAGTCGGTTCGCGCGGGCGAAGCTATCGCTCTCCGGCTCGGGAAATTATTGACTTTAGGCAACGGCGCGTTTAGGCTCGAGCCCGTTACCCAATCGCTTCGGGGGAGGCGCGACATGGCTCAGCAGACCTTGCGGATCCGCCGCTCGCTGACGGACATCCAGGCGGAATACGAGGCGGGCAACAAGAAGGAGCTCGAGGACCTGATGCGGGCATGGAAAGGGATCAAGGAGATCCTCCCACCGGACCCCCGCTCGTTCTTCGTGCTCGGCGGCTTCCACGGCGAGCCGTTCCGCGGCGCCGGCTGGGGGAACTCGGCCTGGTGGGGCGGCTACTGCAACCACGGCAACATCCTGTTCCCGACCTGGCACCGCGTCTACCTGCTCGAGCTCGAGAACGCGCTGCGCAGCATCGACGGGTGCGAGGACGTGACCCTGCCCTTCTGGGACGAAACCAGCGACGACTCGAAGACGAACGGCATCCCTTGGGCGCTGACGGTCGAGAAGTTCGACCTCGACGGGGACACGATCGACAACCCGCTCCGGTCGTTCACGTTCCCGCTCACGATCCAGGACAACATCAACGGCGACGTCCCGAACTACACGAAGCCCAGGGGCTACCGGACCGTCCGCTACCCGCTGTCCGGGCTCGTCGGCACGCCAGCAGACCAGGTGGCGACGCAGCAACACAACGCCCAGTACCCGGACTACCAGGCGAACGTCACGATCCTCGACGGGAACATCGTCGCCTGGCTCACGTCGTGCTTCATCACCGTGAACGGCAAGGACATCCCGACCCACGACGCCATGAAGTACGAGCAGTGCCTGGAGGCGCCGAACTACACCGTCTTCTCGAACACGACGTCCGCGACCCAGTGGAACACGAACCTCCCACCCGGCGGGTGCCTCGTGACGCCGCTCGAGTCGCCGCACAACGACATCCACCTGGCTGTCGGCGGCTACGACGTGCCCAAGGGACCGAATGCCGGCGACTACTCTCCGATCCCGGGAGCCAACGGCGACATGGGCGAGAACGACACCGCCGGGCTCGACCCCATCTTCTACTTCCACCATGCCCACGTCGACCGCATGTTCTGGCTCTGGCAGAAGCGGCACGGCTTCACCGACCGGCTCGAGGTGATCGACGGCTATCCGGGCACGAACTCCGTCGACAACCAGGGCCCCACACCCGGCATCCTCGGCGGCGCGTGGCTCACGCTCGAGACGCCGCTCAACCCCTTCGAGAAGACGGAGGACGACGGCTTCGCCCGGCCCTACACGTCGCTCGACTGCATCGACATCGAGCAGCAGCTCGGCTACACCTACGGCCCTGGATCGCTGGACGGGGTCGTCGAGGAGGCCGTGGCCGAGAAGCCGAGCGGGCGGTTCGCGCGCGTCTCGGGGATCAACCGCGGGGCGATCCGGGGCTCGTTCCTCGTCTCGCTCTACGCCGACATCGACGGGCAGCGCCAGTGCATCGGCCGCGAGGGGATTCTGAGCCGCTGGACCGTCCAGGGATGCGCGAACTGCCAGACGCATCTCGAGGTCCGATCGCACTTCAGCCTGGACGGCCTGGACGAGATTGCCGAATCCGACCTGGACGTCGAGATCCGCACGCACGACGGCGTGATCACGTCGACCGACGCAGAGCCGCTCGCGACGCTCGCGGCCGCGAAGTCCAGCCCGTTCCGGCTGGAGGTCGTCGGCCTCGGCGAGGCCGAGCCGGTGGCCTGAGCCGATGGTCCTCGGGCACATCGCCGGCATCCCGGTCGAGGAGATGCTCCAGGCGGCCGCGCCGTTCGGCGGCATCGCCGCCGGAGTCGCCGCCGCGTGGTACGAGCGAGGGAGGCGGCGGCTGCGCCCTCCCGGCAGCCGGCGGCTACGACGACTTGGTTAGGAACGCGATCAGGTTGGCCAGATCGGCCTTCTTGATCGTCGTGCCGAAGTTCGGCGGCATCACGCTCGCGGCGAAGCCCGGGACGATGTACGCGTTCGGGTCGATGATCGACTCGTGCACGTACTGAACGAGCGTTCCGCGGTTCGCCTTCTGGGCGTCCGTGGCCAGGTGGTCCAGGTCGGGACCGACCTTGCCGGTCGCCGCCGCGGGCGTGTACGTGTGGCACGCGGCGCAGCCGTTCGCGGCGAACACCGCCTTGCCGGCGGCCGCGTTCCCGGCCGCGGGCGGCGGCGGGGCCGGCGGGTGGGCAGGCGAGGGTGACGCCGGAGGCGTGCCCGGTAACGAAGTCGTGGGCAGTGCCGGCGGCGGAGACTCGGCCTTCGCCTCCGACGACTCCTTCGCGACAAAGACGACCGTGGCCATCATCCCGACGAAGAAGCAGCCGACGACCGCGATGTACGCCCACAGGTACTTCCCGGGGAAGTTCGGCCACTTCCGCGGCAGCACGAACGAGCTGACGAGCGCGAAGACGATGAACGCCGCGCCCATGAGCGCGAGACCCGCCATCTGGGCCGAGCTGAGCGAGGCGAGCAGCACGGGCGGCAAGCTACCAGCTTCCGTCCGGGTCGTTCGCGTCGCGCGCGTCGCGACCGCGCGTGAGGAGCCGCCAGCCGTCGCTGAACGTCGGCGCGGCATCTCCCGGAGCGGCCACGGGCACCGGTTGCAGTCCTCCGGTACGCCACGCACGCTCCTCGAGACGCACCTCCTCTTCGCCGATCCGGCGGCGGACGATCGAGAGCTCGATCTCGCGGCGCGTCACCTCCTCCTCGCGGCGCGCAAGCTCGCGTTCGCGGGCTTCCACCTCCTCGCGCAGGCCGGCGCGCTCGCGGCTGAGCTCGACGCCGCGCCCTGCGAGCAGCTGCTCGCGCGCTGCGGCCGCCTCGAGCTCGAGCGCCTCTTGCCGTGCGAGGAGCTGCGCGGCCATCGACTCGGCCAGCTCGCGCTCGCGCCGCGCGATGTCCGCCCGCGCCTCCGATTCGAGGTCGGCCCGGCGGCGATCGAGATTCTGCGGCGGCCGACTGCTCGAGCCGCTCGCGCTGGAGCTCGAGCTCACCCGCGTGACGCTGCTCGAGCTCGTGCTCGCGCCGGGCAAGCAGCTCCTCGATGCGCGCCTCGACCTCACGTTCGTCCCCGGCCGTGTGCGCGACCGTCACCGCCGCCGCAGCCGTCGAGACTTCGAGCGAGCGCTCGACCTCTGCGAGCCGTGCCTGCGTGGCCACGAGCGCAGCCTCGGCCTCGCGCCGTTCCCGTGCCGCAAGGGCGAGCGCGGCGATCTCCGGGCGGGCCGCCTTGAGCGCGGCCTCCGTCTCGTTGTGTTCCTGGAGCTGCTGCTCGAGCTTCGCGATCCGCTTGCCGGCTGCCTGCAGGTCGGCGGAGAGAACCTTCCGCTCGTCCAGCTCGGCGCCCGCCGCGGCGACCCGGTCGAGCTCGGCCTGAAGGCCGGCGTGCGCGTTCGCCTGCCGCGCCTCGGTCGCGGCAACCGCACGGGCGCGCTCCTCGAGCTGCCGACGCTCGTGCTCGAACGTCGCGAGCACCCGCTCGAGTGCACCGGAGACGTCGGGGTCGCGCCGGCCGACCCCGGGGATGCCCCGGCGCCGAAGTCGCATCGGGCCCGACCGCCGCTGCAGCTGCCCGCTCAGCGCCTGTACCTCGCGCTCCCGCTCCGACGCGCGTCCCGCGCTCTCGCGCAGCGCCGTCTGGAGGCGCGCGACCTCGTCGGCCGCGGTCACGCGGATCCGGTCGCGCTCGGCTCGGAGCTCGCGCTCGAGCGCGCGCAGCCGCGCGAGCTCGGCGGCAATCTCCGGCGTGGGCTCGGCGCCGCTCGTCACGGAGCGATCATAGGCACAGGTGTCAGAGCCAGCAGGGGGTCAGAGCCAGCAGAGGGTCAGGACCTGCGTGGGCGCGAGATCCGCGGGCGGCGCAGCCAGCGCTCGACGGCTCCGAGGCCGCGGCCGACCGCATACCCGCCGCCGATCGCGAGCAGGAGCCAGGCACCCACCACCGCCGCCAGCAGGACGATCCAGTGCGGCATCGCGCGACGGTAGACGCCGCATCGGACGGAACGTGCCGAGCGGCACGAGCAGCGCGCTACTCGGACGCGTGTTGCGGCCGGACGGCCTCTTCGACCTTCGCCTTGATCCGCTCCTCGAACGACCGCTCTGCCAGCTCGTCGACGGCCTCGTCGTCAGCCGGCTCGGGCGGCGGCCCGACCTTGGCGAGTGTCTTGTCGAGCGAGCGGAGCACCCGCTGCTGGATGCTGTCCGAGAGCCGCTGCCCGAAGTCCTCCATGCGGCGATCGAAGTCCGAGGCGCCTTTCTTGCGCTTCGGCCTTTTCGCCTTCCGCTCGGGTTCTGGCGCTGGCGAAGGCGTGCTCTCGACGCCCTCGATGTCGAGCTCGAACACGCGCTCGGGCTCGTCGATCCCCTTCAGCTGCCGCTCGCCGAGCGGGAAGACGGACACGCCGTCCGGCAGGCTCGAGCCGATCAGCGCCTTCGTCGTCTCCGAGAGGAGCACGTTTCCGCCGCGGGCGACGGTGCAGATGCGCGCGGCGCGCACGACGTCGAGACCGTGGTAACCCTCCTCCCCCACGGCCGGCTCGCCCGTGTGCAGGCCGATGCGGACGCGGACCTGGGCGCCGGACGGCCACTCGGCTGCCGCGTGCCGTCGCTGTACCTCGACGGACGCGCCGACAGCCTCGCGGGCGCGGGGAAAGGCGTAGAAGAACGCGTCACCCTGGGTGTCGATCTCGGTCCCGCCGGCGCCGCCGAAGACGTCGCGCACGATCCGACGGTGCTGCGAGAGCACCTCGCCGTAGGCGTCACCGAGCTGCTTGACGAGTGCGGTCGAGCCTTCGAGGTCGGTGAAGACGAAGGTGACCGTCCCGGCCGGGAGCTGCGCCATGAGCGCAATCGTAGACTCGGCGGATCAGCCGAGCTCGTCGGCGGCGGCGCAGCGCGGGTCGTGGTGCACAGCGAGCCGGAGGAGCAGGTCGTGCAGAGTCTGGCGGTCGGCCGGTGAGAGCGGCGCCAGGAACTCGTCCTCGACGCGCTTCACGGTCGCGCGAAGCTCGACCAGCGCCTTCTCGCCTGCGGCGGTCAAGCTGACGGCCTGGCGGCGGCGGTCGTGCGGGTCGCGCTTGCGCTCGACCAGACCTCGCTTCTCGAGTTCGTCCAGCACCCCGACCATCTGGCTGCGATCCATGCGCAGGGCATCCGCGATCGTGGCCTGCGTCTCCCTCGCGCCCTCGCCGAGCACGGCGAGCGCGCCGAAGTGCTGCGGCGCGAGGCCGAGCCCGGCGAACTCGTCGATCGACTGCGCCTTGATCGCGAAGCCGACGCGGGCGAGCAGGAAGCCCGGGCTTTCGAGCAGCTCCCGAGGGAACGGGCCGCGAGCGTCGGGTTTCGCGGTCGTGATCTCTGCTGCTTCCACGGAATAAGTGTAGCGGGAACCATCGTTGTCAACTGATATCGTGGAACGCATCAACGATAAGGGGGAGCAATGACCGGCACAGAAGCCCAGGCGGCCGATCGCAGGAAGTGGGTCGCCCTCGCCGTCATCGTGGCGGCGCAGTTCATGATCATCGTCGACGTCGCGATCGTGAACGTCGCGCTGCCGTCGATCCAGACAGACCTTCACTTCACGCAGGAGAGCCTGCAATGGGTCGTGACCGCCTACGCGATCATGTTCGGCGGCGTCCTGCTGCTCGGCGGGCGCATGGCCGATCTGCTCGGACGGCGCCGCCTGTTCATCGCCGGTCTTGTCCTGTTCACCGTCAGCTCGCTGCTCTCGGGGCTCGCGTGGTCGGAAGGCTCGCTGATCGTGTTCCGCGCGATGCAGGGTCTTGGCGGCGGTCTGATTGCCCCGGCAGCACTGTCGATCCTCATGACCATGTTCGCCGAGGGCCGTGAGCGCAACATGGCGCTCGGCATCTGGGGCGCGGTCTCGGGAAGCGGCGGCGCGGCCGGCGTGCTGCTCGGCGGCCTGCTGACCAGCTCGTTCGGCTGGTCGTGGATCTTCTTCATCAACGTCCCTGTCGGCGTGGCCGTCATCGGCGTGACGCCGTTCCTGATCCGCGAGAGCAAGGCGCAGCTCGACCACCGGCACTTCGACGTGTCCGGCGCCGTCTCGATCACCGGCGGGCTGATGCTGCTCGTCTACGCGATGACCCGCGCCACGCAGGTCGGCTGGGGCAGCGCCGAGACGATCGGCCTCCTGGCCGCCTCTGTGGGGCTGATCCTCGCTTTCCTCGTCATCGAGACCCGCTCGAAGGCACCGCTGCTGCCGCTGCGGATCTTCCAGAACCGCACGCTGTCGGCCGCGAACGTGACCGGGTTCCTGATCGGAGCCGCCCTGTTCTCGCAGTTCTTCCTCCTGACCCTGTACATGCAGGAGGTGCTGCACTACTCGGCCAAGCAGACCGGAGTCGCGTACCTGACCCTGACGCTGTCGATCATCGTGTTCGCCGGCGTCGCCCAGTCGCTCGTGACGCGGGTCGGCATCCGGCGCGTGCTGCCGGTCGGGCTGGCGCTGTCTGCCGCGGGGCTCGTGATGTTCACGCAGCTCCCCGTGGACGGGCACTACTTCTGGGATCTGTTCCCGGGCTTCCTCGTCAGCGGGATCGGACTCGCACTGTCCTTCGTGCCGATGACGATCGCGGCGCTCGTCGGCGTCGAGGAGTCGGATGCCGGCATCGCATCGGGGCTGATCAACACGTCCCAGCAGATCGGCGGCGCCATCGGACTCGCCGCGGCGACGACGATCGCGACCACGTTCACGAGCCGCTTCGTCGACAGCCATGCGGGATCGTCCGCATCCGACCCGGCCGCGCTCAACCACGGCTTCCAGATCGCGTTCTGGGTGCTGGCCGCGGTCGCCGCGCTTGCCTCGGTGCTGGCCGCGATCATGATCGAGCCCGCCACCGAGCCAGAGGCCGAAGGCGAGCCGGCCTTCGAGAACGCCGCGTAGGACCGGACCGAAGGGCGCTGCTCGCCGGAGCTCAGCCGGCGAGCAGCGCCCTGAACCACTCGGCCTGGGCGGCCCGCTCTGCCTCGCGACCGTCGGGGCCGCCCGCGTGCTCCGCGGCGACCGCCGCGATGTACGTCGCGACGTATGCCTTGCCCTGGCCGGCGCGCCGCTCGGCGTCCTCCGCATAGGCGCGCGCCATCGCGTCGTCCGGCCGCGCGTCGGCGAGCGAGCGGGCCCGCGCAGCCGCAGCGTCGCCGAGTGCCTGCGCGGCAGCTTCCGTCCAGCCTTCGACGCGCCGGACGAGCCTCCCGTGCGACGCGACGACCTTGAAGCCCGACTCGACCACGTCGCCGCCGAGCTCGATCTCCCACAGCTCGTCGTTGACCCAGAACGGCAGGTCGTCCGCACGGCACGCGTGGACACCGTGCTCGCACACGGAGACTCCATCCGTCTCGACCCAGCGGCCGGGCTCCCAGCGGAAGCCGGTGAACGGGCCGACGGAGCCGGCGCGGAGGAACTTGTAGGCCGTCATTCGCGCCTGAAGCTCCTGAAGGCCGCGCACAGCTCCTCCTCGAGCTCGGGCGAGATCGCGCCCACAGGCAGTTTCCCCGTGAGCTCGATCGACATCCGGAGCTGCTGGACATAGTCCGTGCAGCCGTCGCAGAGGTTGAGGTGCATCTCGACCGCCTCGCGCTCCTCCGGGCCGAGCGCGCCCTCGACGTAGTCGGAGACGAGCTCGACGATCTCCTTGCAGGTGACGTCCTCGGGGAACCTCACGTACCGGCCTCCTCGTCGATGTAGTCCTCGAGCGCGGCGCGCACCTTCGCGCGGGCACGATGGAGGAGGACGCGCTGGTTGCCGTCCGAGATCCCGAGGATCTCGGACGCCTCGTCGGCGTCGAAGCCGTCGACGTCGCGAAGCGTGATCACGGTTCGCTGGTTCTCCGGCAAGGCGTCGATCGCGGCGGCGATGCGCTCGCGCGCTTCGGTGCCGAGCAGCTCTGCCTCCGGCACGTCGCGCGGGTTCCGCGGCGACGACGCCCAGTGGCCGGCCCAGCGGTGGTCCGGGCCGAGGAAGCGGTCGGCGGGAACGGCCGGCTCGTCGTCGCCCTCGTCCGGGCCGGCGAGGCTGGAGAAGGGCACGCTGCGGCCCTCACGCTGCCCGCGCGTCTTCGCCGTGTTGGTCAGGATCCGGAAGATCCAGGTGCGGAGGGACGAGCGGCCCTCGAAGCGGTCGATCCCGGCGATCACGCCGAGCCAGGCCTCCTGCACGACCTCTTCGGCAACGGCGCGCGAGGACACGTACATCATCGCCACCCGCAGCATCGACGGGCTGAAGCGCCGCACCAGGTCGCGGAACGCAGCCTCGTCGCCGTCGCGAAGCTGTTGGACGAGCCGCCGCTCGTCGGGGGTTGTCGGCACAGCGCTCGTGGAGCCCTGACCCTATCCATCCCGCTTTGTCCCGACTCAGCGGCCGGACGTTACTCCCGCCAGGGCAGCGGCTGCGAGTGCACGACTGTGAGCGTCTGCGTGGCTCGCGTCAGCGCGACATACAGGTGCCGGCGGCCCTGGACACCTTCGACCTCGTCCACGACCCCTGCCGGCTCGGCGAGCACGACGTGGTCGAACTCGAGGCCCTTCGCCTCGCGCGCGGTCAGGACGCGCACGGCCGGCGCCAGGTCCTCGACCGGCGAGCCGTCGACGTCGACCAGCGAGCGCTCGAGCAGGCCGCGGATCTCCGGGACCAGCGCGGCAGGCGCGACGATCGCGACCGATCCCTCCCCCGCGTCGAGCACGACCGCCTCCTCCGCGGCCCGGTGCGCGACCCGATCTTCAGGGAGGATGCGCGGCGGCTCGCCCCCCTCGCGGTACGCCTCGGGGGGACGGACGTGCGGCGCGATCTCGGGGAGCAACGGGAGCGCGAGCCGCATGATCTCGGCCGGAACGCGGTAGGCGAGCACGAGCTCCTCGACGTCCGCCCGCTCGCCGGGCAGGTGCTCGAGGACCTCGCCCCATCGCTCGTACGCGACCGGCCCGGTTGCCTGGGCGACGTCGCCGAGAAGTGTCAGCCAGCCGGTCGACGCCCGTCGCGCGACCATCCGCAGCTGCATCGGCGTCAGGTCCTGTGCCTCGTCGACGACGACGTGCCCGTACGTCTTCGGTCGGCCGTGGATCAAGTCGTCCAGCTCGTCCAGGAGCGCCACGTCCGCCTCGGACCACTCGCGAGGCCGGCGCGTCAGGCCGAGCGCCTCGGCGAACACGCGCTCCGGCACGAGCGGCGGCAGGATGCGGTCGACGAAGCCCTTGAGGTAGCCGCCCTTCGTCAGCGCCTTCTCGATCCCCTCGAAGCTGCGCATCGCGCCCTCGCCGAGCTTGCGTCCGTATGCCTGGTAGAAGGCCCGGAGGAGATCCATGCGCAGGCGCTCCCGCCGGGCGTCCCAGCTCGTCGCCTCCCACGCCACGTCGACCAGCTCGCGAACGCGCGCAAGCGGGACGCGGACGTAGTTGATCCCGAGCATCGCCTCGAAGTCGTCGTGCGGCTCGCGCCGATGAGCCTCGACCGTCTCCCGCAGCAGGTCGGCCATGGCGGCGTCGCCCTTCCGCCGTTCCGTCTCCGGTTCGTCGCGCCGGACGGCGACCGTGCCTTCGCGGAGGTCGCCGACCGCGCGCTGGACGACGCTCGTCTCTCCCAGCGACGGGAGCACGTGCGAGACGTACTCGATGAACGTGCGGTTCGGGCCGACGACGAGGACGCCGTCCCGCCGCAGCCGCTGCGCGTGCATGAACAGGAGCCACGACGCACGGTGGAGGCCGACGGCGGTCTTCCCCGTTCCCGGGCCGCCCTGGACGACGAGCACGCCCTCGACGTCATGCGTGATCAGCCGGTACTGGTCGGTCTGGATCGTCGCGACGATGTCGCGCATGTGCTCGTCGCGGCTCCGTTCGAGCTCCTCGAGCAGGAAGTCTCCGAGCGCACGCGGCTCGTCGCCGGCGGTGTCGCCGAACGTCTCGTCGGCGATGTCCAGGAGCGTCCGGCCCTCCGTGCGGAAACGGCGGCGCCGCTCGACGTGCTGCGGCGCGACCGGCGTGGCGGTGTAGAAGGGCCGGGCCGCCGGCGCCTGCCAGTTGACGACGACGAGCGCCTGGTCGTCGTCGTGGATCCAGCGCCGGCCGACGTAGAGCGGGCCGCCGGCGTCCATGTCGAGCCGGCCGAAGCAGAGCCCGCGCTCGGCGTCCTCGTAGCTGCGCAGCGTCCTAACCTGCCAGGCGTCGAGCGCCTCGGCGGAGAACTCGTCCGACCCGGCCTCGAGCACGTGCGAGATCCGCTCGCGCATGCGGTCGAGACAGGCGTGGGCGTGGTCGAGGTAGGCCTGCTCGGCCTGGATCTCGGGGTGCGGCACGGTTAGATCTTCCCGCGGGCGAGGTCGCGCAGGCGGCCGAAGATGCGCGCGCCGTCGGCACGGAGGCCGTTGTGCTCGTACTCGTTCGTGATCCACGGCTTGAGGCCGCGGACGAGCGCGGCGGTCTCCTCCGAGAACGAGCGCTCGACGTACATGTCGTCGACGTAGATGGCCGCCGCCGCAGGCACGTCGTTCGCCGCCAGCCGGTCGGCGTCGTAGAGCCGCGGCCAGTCGCGTTCGGCCAGCAACTCCGCAGCCTCGCGCAGGTGCGCGATCGAGCCGTAGTCGTCGAACATCCACGGGAAGACGTGCTCGCCGGTGAAGAGCGTCGGGTCGTCGCCGTACTCGGCCGGCTGCACGCGTGCGGCCGACCAGCGCGTCGGCCCGCCGTCGGCGTAGCACGCCTCGTGCACGGCCGCGTAGAGCGGGTTGCGGCCGAAGCCGATCGTCTCGTCCTCGACGTCGTAGAGGAATCCCGGCGACCCGAAGGGTCGCTCGATCGTGTAATGGAGCCGCTCGGCGCCGTCGTGCGCGCCGAGCAGGTGCCCGAGGACGCGAAAGCGGCGGCCGGTGAGCCGGTCGCCCGACGGCAGCCGGACGTCCTCCGTTTCCAGCCGCTCGTGGATCTCGCGCACCCGGTCGCGGTCTTCCGGGAACATGTCGTAGTAGCGTCGGCAGCGCTCGAGCACGCGCTCGAAGGTCGCGCGGTACACGTCGTCGACCGGGCGTCCGACCGGCGGCAGGCCGCCCGTGAAGAACGCCTCGCGGAGCCCTTCCGGCGCCGTCGAGAGGTAGTTCAGCAGGCAGAAGCCGCCGAAGCTCTGGCCCATGATGCTCCAGCGCTCGACGTCCAACTCGCAGCGAATCCACTCGGCGTCGCGGACGATCGAGTCGGCCCGCAGGTGCGCCAGGTACTCGGCCTGGTCGTGCGGCGCCATGCCGTCGAGCGTCCCGACCGGCGTCGAGCGGCCGGTGCCGCGCTGGTCGAGCATGAGCACACGGAACTCGGAGAGCGCCTCGCCCCAGAGCCCTGTCGGTGCTCTCGTCGGGCGCGGCGCCTCGTGGCCCGGGCCGCCCTGGAAGTAGACGAGGAAGGGCCGGTCGAGCCCGTCCTGGTGAGCCACTTCACGCGCAAAGACGGTGATCCTGTCGCCGTCCGGCCGGGAGTGGTCGAGCGGAATCGAAAACTCGTGATCGACGAGCACGAGCCCGGGGATGCGATACGTCGCTGCCACGGGGGCGATTCTGTCAGTCGGCGTCGGCGTACGCCGGCGCCGAGGAGGGCTCCTCGGCGCCGTGCATCGTCGGAACCGAGCCGCGAATCAGCGTCCCGCCGAGCACCGCGCCCGCGACGGCGAAGATCGCCCCCGCGAGGAAGGCGAGGTGGTAGCCGCTGGTCAGCGCGGCCGCGGCGCTCTCACCATCGGCCTTGAGGCTCGCCGTTCGGTGTGCGGCCAGGCTCGCGAGGATCGCCAGCCCGAGCGCGCCGCCCATCATGAACGACGTGTTCACGAGCCCGGAGGCGAGGCCGGCCTCCTCGGGCGCGACGTCGCCCATCGCCGCGAGCAACACCGGGTTGAACGCCATGCCCGCACCGAACCCGATCAGGACCATGCTCGGCAGGACGTCGACCCAGAAGCTTCCGCCCACCGGCACGCGCACGAAGAGCAGCAGCGCGAGCGCCGCGAGGGAGAGCCCGGCGACGAGCGGCGGCCTGAGCCCGAAGCGCATCACCAGCTTGGCCGAGAGCCCGAGCGAGAACACGCCCATGATCACGCTCGTCGGCGCGAACGCCAGCCCGACCTTCAGCGGACTGTAGTGCAGCACCTTGCCGAGGTAGAGCGCCGTCAGGAAGAACCAGGCGAAGAGCGCCGCCGCCCAGAGCACGCCGATGCCGTTCGCGGCCGAGACGTTCCGCGACCGGAACAGGGACAGCGGCACGAGCGGCGAGCGCACGCGCGACTCGATCAGCACGAACGCGCCCATCAGACCGGCAGCGATTACGAGCAGGCCGATCGTCTTCAGCGTCACCCAGCCCCACTGGTTGCCGTTCACGATCGCGTAGACGGCGAGCATCAGCGAGCCGGTGACGACGACGGCGCCGGCGACGTCGAGGCGTGCCGTACTCGCCGGCCCTGCCGCCGCCGGCAGCAGACGGCGCGCGAGCACGAAGACGGCGATGCCGATCGGCACGTTGACGAGGAAGATCCAGTGCCAGCTCAGGACATCGGTGATCACGCCGCCGAGCAGCACTCCGACGGTGCCGCCTCCGGCGGCGACGAACCCGAACACGCCCATCGCCTTCGTCCGCTCCTCGGTCTCGGTGAACAGCGTCATGATCAGCGAGAGGGCGACCGCCGACGTGACCGCGCCGCCGAGGCCCTGCACGGCGCGGGCCGTGACGAGCCAGACCTCCGAGTTGGCGAGCCCGCACGCGAGGGACGCCACCGTGAAGAGCGTGATCCCGATCAGGAACAGGCGTCGGTGCCCGTAGATGTCGCCGAGCCGGCCGCCGAGGAGCAGGAAGCCGCCGAAGGTCAGCAGGTACGCGTTGACGACCCACGCGAGCGAGGTCTGCGAGACGTTCAGGCTGTTCCCGATCGACGGCAGCGCGACGTTCACGATCGTCGAGTCCAGCACGATCATGAGCGACCCCGAGCAGAGGACGATCAGCGCAATCCAGCGGGTGCGGTTGTCCATCTCCATCCAGTCTGTCCTTTCGGTGGCTCCTTGCGTGTAAGACCGGCCGACGCCGCCGGACTCATCGGCCGATGAGTTCGGGACCGCGAGACGGTCCTTTCTGCGATGGCTATGCCAATTCCGGGCCTGCTCGTGGTCGATGCCGGCGCTCTCGTACCGGATGCGGTCACGGTCGACGTCCTGGCCCGGGTGCAACTCGCTGCGCGGCGGGTCGGCTTCGACGCGCGTCTGCGGGACGCGTCGGACGAACTGCTCGACCTGATCGCGTTCGCCGGGCTCGCCGGCGTGCTACGCGTCGAGCTGAAGCGGAAGCCCGAAGAGCGGGAAGAGCGTCTCGGTCTCGAGGAAGAACGTGAACTCGACGATCCTTCCGTCCTCGATCCGTAGCACCTGCAGCGCCCACGGCTCGTAGCCGCCGTCCTCGCTCGGCTTGTACTGACCGAAGGCAGGGAGCCCGTTTGCGAGTCCGACCGGGATTACGCGCGAGCCCTGGCAGCCGATGCCGGGCCCGAACCACCAGGTGAGGATGTCCTCGCGGCCGGCGATCCACATGTCGAACGGCGGCATCGACTGCGACGCGTCCTCCTGGATCAGTGACGTCAGCGCGTCCATGTCGTAGGCCTCGAACGCCTGAACGTAGCGGGAGAGGAGCTCCCTGTCGGCCTCCTCCGGCTCGGCGGGCGCGGTCGCGAGGCTGACGTCGGCGATCGAGAGCGTGGCGCGGGCGCGCTGGAGCGCGCTGTTGACCGACGCGGCGCTCGTCTCGAGCAGCTCGGCGACCTCGCTCGCCTGCCAGCGCAGCACCTCGCAGAGGATCAGCACAGCGCGCTGCTTCGCCGGCAGGTGCTGAAGCGCGGCGACGAGTGCGAGCCTGATCGACTCACGCGCCTCTGCCACCTGCGCCGGGTCGCCTTCGGGGACGACGAGCGCGTCCGGCACCGGCTGGATCCACTCCGACGCCGGGAGCATGTTCAGGTTCTCGATCACCGGCGCCTGCGCAGGCCCGAGGTCCATCGGCAGCGCCCGCCGCTTGCGGCTGTTCAGCATGTCGATGCAGACGTTCGTCGCGATCCTGTATACCCAGGAGCGGAGCGCTGCCCGGCCCTCGAACCGCTCCATCCCACGCCAGGCGCGGATCATCGTCTCCTGCACGGCGTCCTCGGCGTCGACCGAGGAGCCGAGCATCCGGTAGCAGTATCCGGTCAGCTCGACGCGGTACTGCTCCAGCTCGCGGGTCGTCCGCTCGGCAGTTGCGGAAGGCTCGGGCACTCCGTCGCATGCTACGTGCCGCTGTTCGGTCAGCGTCGGCGCCATGCCCTACTGACCGGGCAGCGGCTCGAAAGTCATCGGTTCTCGACTTCGACACCACCTGTTCGTCACGTCGTCGCGAGAGTCCGGGCACTCTTGCGCAGGAAAAAGCGAATGAGACGCCGCCGCCGCGACCCGCTGCTCTGCGAGCTCCACGCACACTCCCGCTGGAGCGACGGCGCACTCTCCGTCCGAGAACTGGTCGACCTGTACGGCAGGAACGGCTTCGACGTGCTCTGCGTCACCGACCACCTCGTCCGCGTGCCGGAGGGCATGCCACGACCGCCGTCGGAGATCATGCGCGAGTCGTACGACGCCTACCTCGGCGCGATCCAGCGCGAGAGAGCGCGCGCGTGGCTCCTCTACGAGCCACACGTGATCCCGGGTCTCGAGCTGACGTACGAGGAGCACGACTCCGCGCACGCCGCGCACGCCGTCGCCGTCGCGCTCCGAGAGCCGGTCGACCTCGAGTCAGGCCTCGATCCGGCGCTCGCCGCGGCACGCACTGCCGGCGCAGCGCTGATCGCGGCCCACCCGTACGAGCCGCACCAGATCGGCTCCTCGCCGCGACAGACCTGCCGCTGGGCGGTCGAGCGCGAGACGTCGGCAACGCTTGTCGACCGCTTCGAGCTCTTCAACCGCCACGACCTTTTCGCCTGGGTGGCCGAGGCGCGGCTGCCTGCGGTGGCGACCGGCGACTTCCACCGGCTCGATCACCTGGCGACCTGGAAGACCCTGCTGCCGTGCCGCACGGAAGAGGCCGCAGTGCTCGACTATCTGCGCTCGCCTCGACCCGCCTACGTGGTCGACCTCGCCGCTCCCGGCCTGCGCGCCGCCGCCTAGTCGGCCGGGTAGATCCGCTCGGCGTACTCGTCGACCATGCGCGTCGCCGTGAAGCGCGGAGCGCACGTGACGAGCGCCCGCTTCACCAGCTCGCACCAGCCGTTCGGCACGCCCTGCTCGTCGCGGTCGTGGAAGAGCGGGAGCACCTCGCGCTCGAGCAGGTCGTAGAACAGCTCGGCGTCGCGTGCGTCGGCAACCTCCGGGTCGGGATCCTCGTCGCCGGGAATCGCCCAGCCGTTCTCGCCGTCGTAGCCCTCGGCCCACCAGCCGTCGAGGACGCTGAGCTGGAGCACGCCGTTGAAGCTGGCTTTCATCCCGCTCGTACCGCTCGCCTCCATCGGCTTGCGCGGCAGGTTGACCCAGACGTCGCAGCCGGCGACGAGCCTGCGCGCGACGTCGAGGTCGTAGTCCTCGACGAACACGAGCCGGTGCGTCAGCTCGCGCTCGCGCTTGAGCTTGAACAGCTCCTGGAGCGTGTCCTTGCCGCCCTCGTCGCTCGGGTGCGCCTTGCCGGCGATCAGGAACTGGGCCGGGCCGATCAGCGCCCGCAGCCGCTCGGGATCGTGCGCGAGCAGGTAGAGGCGCTTGTACGTCGCAAGCCTGCGTGCGAAGCCGACCGTCAGCACGTCGGGGTCCAGCGAGTGGGCGATCCGACGGACGTAGTCGACCTGCTCGCCGCGCAGGAGCCGGTCCTGCTGCTGCTTGAGCCGCACGTACTCGACCAGCCGGGCGCGCGCCTCGCACCGTGTCGCCCAGAGCTCTGCGTTCGGGATCGACCGGACCGCCTTCCACACCTCGGGATCCGCGTCGCGCTGCATCCAACTTTCGGGCAGATGCCGGTCGAGCAGAGAGCGGAAGAGCGGCGCGAGGAACGTCGGCAGGTGGGCTCCGTTCGTGACGTGCGTGATCGGCACCTCGGGCTCGCCGGGAAACATCCGCTCCCACATCACCCGTGCGACCTTGCCGTGCAGCTCGCTGACGGCGTTCCGCCGGCGGCTCATGCGCAGGGCGAGCGGCGTCATGCCGGGTTCCTCGCTCTCGTCGCCCGGATCGACGCGGCAGAGACCGAGGAAGCCGGCGCCGTCGAGCCCGAGGCGCCCCGCGACCTCGCCGTACGCAGCCGTGAACTCGGCCGCGGAGTACGTCTCGTTGCCGGCCGCGACCGGCGTGTGTGTCGTGAACACGACTCGTGACCGTGCCTGGTCGAGCGCGTCCTCGAGGCTCGAGCCGGCAGCGACACCTTCTGACGCGAGCTCCAGCGCGGCCAGCGCCGGATGCCCTTCGTTCAAATGGACGACGGCAGGCTCGATCCCGAGCGCGCGCAGAGCCCGCATGCCGCCGATCCCGAGCAGCCCGTACTGCGACAGCCGCACCGCCCGGCTCGCGTCGTAGAGGCGGCCGGTCGTCCAGCGCTGCACCGGATCGTTGTCCGGAAGGTCGGCGTCGAGCAGGAGCAGCGGGACGCGGCCGACGTCGACGCGCCAGACCGCGAAGGCGAGGTCGCGCCCGAACAGCTCGACGTGCAGCCGCAGGAGCGATCCGTCGGGGTTCGTGACCCGGGCCATCGGCAGGTTGTGCGCGTCGTTGACGAGCCAGAACTCCTGCTGGCGCCCGCTCAGGTCGAGCCGCTGTCGGAAGTAGCCGTGGCCGTAGAAGAGCCCGACACCGACCATCGGCAGGGCCTGGTCGCTCGCCTCCTTGACGATGTCGCCCGCGAGCACGCCCAGGCCGCCCGAGTACAGCGGCATCGAGACGTGGACGCCGAACTCGGCGCAGAAGAACGCCACCGGACCGTCGACGCCGGGCCGCGGCCGGTCGGGCCGCGCGAGGTCGGCCGCGACGTCAGCGGCGAGCGCGTCCACCCGCGCGCGAATCGACGGGTCGTCGGCGGCCTTCGCCTGCGTCGCGGGCCAGAGGTCGTTCAGGAAGCGGACCGGGTTCTGACCCGACCGTTCCCAGCGGAAGGCGCTGATGTCACGGAAGAGCGCCGCGCCGTCCGGATGCCAGCTCCAGCGGTAGTTGTAGGCCACCGGCGCGAGCGGCCGGAGCCCTTCGACCAGCCGGTCGGACAGCGCATCCGCCCGCCGCGCGAGGTCGCCAGCGCCGAGGTCCGGGAGCGTCGACGACACGCGCCCCGTCTTACCACAACACCGCCCGGGAACGCGCCGCTTGCCTCAGCCTGCCGGAGCCTGCGCACGCACCTCGGCGAGCAGCTGCTCCGCCTCGCGCAGCTCCCTGGCCAGCGTCTGCATGAGCTTCCAGCCGATCCTGCCGTTCTCCTCGACGAGCGGCCGGAACTCCCAGAGCGTCAGCCCGTAGCAGACGAGATCGTCGAGGGCCGTGATCGTCGCGATACGTGTTCCCTCGTCGATCAGCGCGACCTCGCCGAAGTAGTCGCCCGGCCCGAGCGTCGCCCGCTGGACTCCGGCGATCGTGACCGCCACCTCGCCCGACTCGATGACGTAGAAGGCCGCGCCGCCCGAGCCTTCCTTGATCACCGTCTCGCCCTTCGAGAACATGCGCTGCTTGAACAGGCGGGCGACCTGGGCAAGCTCGTCGCGCTCGAGGTCGGCGAAGAGACGCACGCTGCGGACGACGTCGACCGGCGCACCGCCCGGCGGCGCCGACTCGGGAGTCGGCCCGGCCCGCGTGATCGCGCGGCACTGGAGCAGGTACAGCTTCCCGTCCGCGATCGCCCACTCGATGTCGCGATCGGGCCCGTAGACCTCCTCGCAGCGGGCGGCCAGGCGGTTGAGCTCGTCGAGCCCCCCGTCGTCCACGCACAGCGCTTCCGCCTGCTCCGGCGTCAGCTTCTCCTCGACGGTTCCTCCTTCCGGCAGCTTCCGGACCGCGACCTTCTTCAGTCCGGGGACGGACTCGAGCACCTTGCCGTCGCGGTCGAGCCGGAAGTGGTCCGGGATCACGAGGCCGGCCACGACCGCCTCCCCGAGCCCCCAGCTCGCCTCGATCACGCGCTCGTCGGCGCCGTTGATCGGGTTCCGCGTGAACATGACGCCGGCGGAGTCGGGGTCGAGCAGGGACATGACGACGACGCCGACGCTCGGCCGCCGGAACAGGCCGACTCGCTGCCGGTACGTGATCGCCGAGTCGGAGTTCGCCGACCACCAGAATCTCGCGCAGCGCATCCGGCACCGCGTCCGCGCCGGGCACGTTCAGCAGGGTCAGGTGCTGCCCGGCGAAGCTCGCCTCCGCCCCGTCCTCGTCGACCGCCGACGAACGCACGGCGAGCGGCGAGCCGAGTGGCCGCACGAGCTCCGCGACCGCGTCGATCGCGTCCCGGTCGCCGCCTGCCACGGCCTCGACGACCGCGCCGGAGAGCGCGACGCCGGGCGGAAGAGGCAGCCCCGAGCGGGCCGCCTCCCCCAGTCCCACCGCCTTCGAGCCGTAGAGCGACTCGTCCTCGGCCTGCTCGAGCGGGACGATCCCGTCCATCAGAGCACGGTCACCTCGCCCGCGTTCCCGTCGACGCGCACCTGCGCACCGTCCGGGATCAGGCCCGTGCCCTCCCGCGTCCCGACCACGCCGGGGATGCCGTACTCGCGCGAGACGATCGCCGCGTGTGAGAGCAGCCCGCCGGCGTCAGTGACGATCCCGCCGAGCAGAGGGAGGAGGATGTTGAACGCCTCCGTCGTCGACTCTGTCACGAGCACGTCGCCCTTGACGATCCGGTCGAACTCGGTCGGGCCCGAGATCAACCTGGCGGTTCCCTCGTACACGCCCGGGCTCGCGGCCAGGCCGCGCACGAGCTGCTCCTCGTGCTCTGCCTGCGAGCTGCCGAACACCTCGCCCATCGCGACCATGGTCGCCCGCATGATCCGGCCGACGTCCGGCGGCAGACCAGACGGGTCCGGCGGCGGGG
This sequence comes from uncultured Actinomycetes bacterium, assembly GCA_963776735.1. GTDB lineage: Bacteria > Actinomycetota > Thermoleophilia > Gaiellales > Gaiellaceae > PALSA-612. Next base: position 46,830 of record CAVZNV010000021.1, on the reverse strand, counting down.
GCGGCGGCGTCCCGAGCGTCGGCGGCACGTCCTTGGCGCTGTGCGACGTGCGCCACGCGTGCCGCTCGGCGAGCTCCTCCGCCGACGGGCCGCCCGTGCCCGCGACCAGCGCCGTCATCTCGCCGAAGTCGGCGTCGACGAAGTGCTCGGGATCCTGGATCCGGGCCGCCGCTGCCAGCCGGCGCCCGGCACCGAGCGCCGCTCGCCGCATGATCCCTGACGCCCAGATGTCGCTGAACACGCCGCGTTCGTCGCGCAGCCGGTAGAGCCTCCGGGCCTCGGCGAGCAGGTCGTCGAACTCGGCACGCTGCTCCTCCGGCACGCGGTTGCGGACGTCGGCGATCTGCGACTCGAGGTCGGCCTCCTCCGGCGCGCCTTCCTCGACCGCGATCCGGATCGCCCGCAGCAGCGTGTCCGGCAGCTCGAGCGCGTACCGGCCCGAGATGTCGAAGCCGTCCAGGAGCCGGCAGCCGACGAGGTCGAGGTACGCGGTCGTGGCTTCGCCGACCTCGCCGTCCAGCGACCGGAGCTGCTGGAGAGCGTCGGCCGGATCCCCGTCGGACGCGAGAATCGCCTGCGCCTCCGGGCTTGCCTTGATCGCCGCGATCAGCCGCTCGAGCTCGGCGGACGCGCCCGACGAAACCGGCGAGGCGCCGCGCATCAGGCCGAGGAGCTCCGACGGCGGCAGCCCCGTCCAGTCGCCGACGTGCGCCAGGAAGTCGCCGGTCGGGATCACGGCTGCGCCGGTAAAGCGCATGTGCTGGTAGATCATCTCGGCGTGGTGGTCGCGGCACCGCTCCAGGTATGCGGCCAGCTCGTCGTCCGAGAGCGCGTCCGTGTCCACCGCCTGGAGCTCGCGGTGCTTCGCGATCGCCGCCGGCTTGAACGTCTCGTCCCACTGACGCAGCTGCTCGCGCCAGAACTTCGTCTGCAGCGCCTCCGCCGCGCGCTGGAAGCGGGCCGGGATCTCACTCTCGTCGACGGGGATGACCGTCTTGTAGGCGAAGAAGCTCGGGTACTGCATGTCGATCGTGTCGATCAGCATCCCGTAGTTGCTCGTCAGCTCCCGGAACCCGCGCCTGAACGGCTCCGGGTGCATCTCGGCCCAGTAGCGCGTCACCGCGCGTGGAAAGTGCACGGAATCCTGTTCCCAGAAGCCGGGTCCGGGTGGGTCGATACGAAGCCCGGTTGCCGTGTCCGCCATGCGGATTCCCCCTTCCGTCAAGCAGCTCGTCGGTTTCGGAGAGCTTTTCAGATGCTCCAGCCGCGCGCGCGCTCGACGGCGCGGCGCCAGTCGGCGAGCAGGCGTTCCGCGTCCACTCCGGGCCGCGGGTCGTAGCGTCGCGGCTCGCCCGCGAGCGCGTCGAGGTCGCTCTCCGTCCAGCAGCCGGCGCCGATACCCGCGAGGTAGCCGGCGCCGAGCGCGGTCGTCTCGGCCAGCGGTGCCACGGCGACCGGCACGCCGAGCATGTCGGCCTGGAATTGCATCAGCCACGCGTTCGCGGTCGCGCCGCCGTCCGCCCGCAGCTCGGCGAGCGGCTCGGCGACGACCGCGTCCTGCGCCGCGAGCGCCTCGACGGTCTGGTAAGCGATCGCCTCCAGCGTCGCGCGCGCGAGATGTGCGCGGCCGGTTCCGCGCGTCAGGCCGACGATCGTCCCGCGCGCGTACGGATCCCAGTGCGGCGAGCCGAGTCCGGTCAGCGCTGGCACGAAGTAGACGCCGTCGTTCGACTCGAGCGAGGCGGCGAGCTCCTCGGTCTCCGCGGCTGACTCGATGATCCCGAGCGAGTCGCGTAGCCACTGGACGGCGGCGCCGGTGACGAAGACGCTCGCCTCGAGCGCGTACTCGAAGCGCTCGCCGACCTGCCAGGCGACCGTCGTCAGCAGCCCGTCGGCAGGCGCGGGCTCGGCGGCACCCATCGCGCGCAACACGAAGCTGCCCGTCCCGTACGTGCACTTCGCCGTCGACGGGTCGAGGCAGCGCTGCCCGAACAGCGCCGCCTGCTGGTCGCCGACGAGCGCGGCCACCGGAACCGAGCCGCCGAACACATCGGTCTCGCCGACCACGCCAGCCGTCGGCACGACGCGCGGCAGCGAACTGGACGGCACGGAGAGGAGCGCGCAGAGCTCTTCGTCCCACGCGCGCCGGCGCAGGTCGTAGAGAAGCGTCCGCGACGCGTTCGACGGGTCGGTGACATGGTCGCCGGTGAGCCTGAACGCGAGCCACGAGTCGACCGTGCCTACGGCCGCGCTCTCCGGGACGCCGCCTTCGCCGAACAGCCACTCGAGCTTCGTGCCCGAGAAGTACGGATCGAGCAGCAGCCCTGTCCGCTCGCGGACGAGCGGTTCGTAGCCCTGCTCGCGCAGCTCGTCACAGCGGGCGGCCGTGCGCCGGTCCTGCCAGACGATCGCGCGGTGCAGCGGCCGGCCCGTCGCGCGGTCCCAGGCGACGACGGTCTCGCGCTGGTTCGTAATCCCGATCGCGCGCAGGTCGCAGCCGGCCACGCCCGCATCGCGCAGGGCGATGGCCCCGACGTCGAGCACCGACTGCCACAGCACGTCCGGCTCGTGCTCGACCCATCCCGGTCGCGGGTAGTGCTGCTCGATCTCGGCGTACGCCCGGCCGGCGACGCGGCCTGTCTCGTCGAGAACGAGACAAGTCGTGCCGGATGTCCCCTGGTCGACAGCGAGGATCACGCGGTGGGTCACTCTGCCAGATGTGCGGCCGGACCCCGGCCCCGCGTTTTCCGGTTGACAACCGGCGACCGGTGTCGTAAGCCTCCGGCAGGAGGGGAGGCACGACCTGCGGCTGTCGCGTCTCGCGAAAGCGAACAGGAGGTCGACATGTTGCTCGGGGGCAATCAGGTCTTTCCGATCACGCTCAGCGGCGGACCGCCGCGGGGGAACCTGGATCCGATCAGCGGCCAGGACGGCTGGAAAGAGGTCAAGCAGGCGGGCGTGAACATGCTCCGCTACTACCCGACGTGGAACCCGGCGAACGCGTCGCAGCAGATCCAGGGTTTCGTCCAGCACGATCTCCCGGCCGCGGCCAATGCCGGGCTCTGGCTCTGGATGGGGCTGTTCAACATCGCGGACGACCTCACCCAGCTGGACTTCCTCGAGCAGATCGTCAAGGGCTTGAAGGACTCACCCGGGCTCGGAGCGTGGAAAGGCGCCGACGAGCCGCTCTGGGGCTGCAAGGACGCAAAGACCCTCGGGAAGGTTCACGACGACATCCAGTCATTCGATCCGAACCACCCGATCGTGATCGTCCAGGCGCCGAAAGCGAGGAAGGGAACGACGCCGCCGAAGGGCCCGAACGGGACTCTGACCGCCTCGCTCCTCAAGCCGTACGCGGCAGCGGGGGACATCCACGCAGTCGACATCTATCCGATCTCGTTTCCACCCGGAGCACACAGCGGGCGGTCGAACACCGACCTCAGCGTGGTCGGGGACGTCACGGAGCTCATCGTCCAATCGGCGCCGGGGAAAGAGCACTGGACGACGCTGCAGATCGCCTACAGCGGCATCCTCCCGCCGAACATCCCGATCTTCCCGACGATCCGGGACGAGCGGTTCATGGCCTACCAGTCGATCGTCGCCGGCGCGCGCGGGCTGGTCTTCTTCGGCGGCGACCTCCCCCAGGTGATGAGACCCGCGGACGACGCGGTGGGCTGGAACTGGTCCTTCTGGCACACCGTGCTGAAGCCGGTCGTGCAGGAGCTGACCTCGACGGCAGTCGGCCCCGCCCTGCTCGCGCCCGACGCGCCGAACCAGGTCAAGGCGAATCAGTCCGACGTCCAGCTCGTCACCCGTAAGGCCGGCAACTTCCTCTACGTGATCGCCGTCCGGACGAGCCCGACCACCAACGGGCCGGTCAAGTTCTCCGGCCTTCCGGCCACGATCACGAGCGGTCAGGCGCTCTTCGAGTACGACAACCAGCAGTTCCGGACCGTGAATGTGGAAACCGGCGCCTTCACCGACCCGTTCGCGCCGCACGACGCCCGCGTCTATCGCTTCGCGAGCCCATGACCGCGGTGTATCCCTGGCCGGTCAAGCCGTTCGACCAGCAGCACCCGGTGCGGGGGTTCTTCGGCGACCCCCGCATCGAAGGCGGCGGGCGAACCTTTCACTTCGGCGTCGACATCGCCGCGCCCGCCGGTACACCCGTCTACGCCGTCGCCCCCGGCAAGGTCTCGTTCGGATCGCCCGCCGACGTCGCCGCGAACGGCGGGATCGTCGTCGTTGAAGCAGCCGGGCGGAACTTCGGCTACTGGCACGTGGTGCCGGCGATCCAGCCGGGGAGCCACGTGCAGCTCCACGGCCTGCTTGGGCACATCTCGACGCAGCCCGAGGACTGGGGGCACGTCCACTTCGCCGAGTCCACGCACGGCTCGAACGGAATCACGTACTGGAACCCGCTCCGACGCGGAGCGATCACGCCGTTCTTCGACTTCGGACCGCCCGTGATCGACGCGGTCCTCACCTCCCAGCCGCCGCACGGGCTGTCGGGACACGTCGATCTCTCGGTCAAGGCGCACGACAACACGCCGATCGAGGTGACGCAGCCGGACCCGCCGGGCTGGCACGACCTGCCGGTCACTCCGGCTCTCGTCCGCTGGCGGCTGACCAGCGCGGGCCAGGAGATCGTCTCCTGGCAGGTCGCCTGCGACCACCGTCAGTCGATTCACCCCGACGTCCAGGGCAACCCGCCGTCGGACGCCGGCTTCGGCGCGACCTACGCACCCGACACGACACAGAACCATCCGAACGCGCCGGGCGTCTACCACTTCTGGCTCGCCCGCGGCTTCGACACGGGAAAGCACCCGAACGGCGACTACGTGCTCGAGGTGGACGCGAGCGACACGCGCGGCAACGGCAGGATCGGCCGGCTCGCGGTCACGTTCGCCAACGTGTGAGCGCGGAAATCCCGCTCGGAGCGGGAATTTGTTCGCCGGCGCCTCTTGACCGTCGAGGGTTCGGCGTGAGAGAGTGCTCCTGCCCGACCGAGACAGCGGTTCGCAGGGTCGCAAGACCAGGCGTGTCGTAGTCAGAGTCGGGCATTTTCTGTGGACCCGATCCCAGAGGCATGAGGCATGGCCGTGCGCGCCCTGCTCTTCGACTTCGACGGGCTGATCGTCGACACCGAGTCGCCGGCACTCGCCGCCTGGCGCTGGGTGTACGCCGAGCACGGACAGGAACTGACGCTCGACCATTGGTCGGCTGCGATCGGGACGCTCGGCGGCTTCGACGCGCTCGCACACTTGGAGGGGCTCGTCGGCGCCCCGCCGGACGAGACCGTTCTCTCGCACCGGCTCGAGCACGAGCTCACGCTCGTCGAGGCTGAGGATCTGCGACCCGGAATCGCGGAGTACCTCGGCGATGCCGAGCGACTCGGGCTGAAGAAGGCGATCGTGTCCAGCGGCTCGCGGGACTGGATCGACCGGCACCTGCGCCGTCTCGAACGGCTCCACGGCTGGGACGCGATCGTGACGGCGGACCGCGACGAACGCCGGGCGAAGCCGCGTCCGACCCTGTACCTGGAGGCGCTCGACCGACTCGACGTGGCCGCGGACGAGGCGATCGCCTTCGAAGACTCGCCCAACGGCATCACGGCGGCCAGGGCGGCCGGAATCGCCTGCGTGGCCGTGCCGAACCCCGTCACCGCCGCGCTCGGCCTCGACGCAGCCGATCTCGTGCTCGACTCGATGGCCGATGTGCCGCTGCCCCGCCTGATCGCCCAGTTCGAGCGCGACGGCGACTGACGCCAAGAACTTGCCAGAGCGGAACGCGGCTTTGACCTCGTCGCCCGGAGGTCGGCTCGGCTACGCTCCCGGCCCCGAGAAAGGAGCGTGTCATGCCGTTTGTGCGCGTAGCCGACTTCGAGGCCGACGACGCCTCGATCGACAAGTTCGTCGAGATGCTCAAGGCTGACCCGACGCCGCCCGAGGGCGTACCGGCGACCGGCATCAACGTCCTCGCGAACCGTGAGAAGGGGAAGCTGCGCGCAGTCGTCTTCTTCGCGACCGAAGAGGATCTCCAGCAAGGCAGCGCAGCGCTCGAGGCGATGAGCCCCCCTGACGACTCCAGCATGCGCCGCACCAACGTCGAGACGTTCGAGGTTCTCGTCCAGCTGCAGGCGTAGCCGCCCCCGGAGCCACGTCCTGTCCGAGTTGGACAAGAACGGGACAACGCGAACCGGGATTCGCCGCCGACACGACGCTCAGCCGAATCGAGCGATGGGCGCGGCTGGGATCGAATCAGCGACCTTCGCATTTTTGGGTCGAGGGCCAGGAGCCGCCGCCGGGGGCGGCTTTTGGAGGCATCGAGGTACGCGAGGCCGAGTTCCTTCCAAACGCCAAGCCCAGGGCGCCAAAGGTACGCAGGCCGTCCCCGGCTCGATTTTCGTCTGGTGGCGAAGCAGCGTGTTCCGCGGCAGGCTTCAGCAAGAGCGATCGTGGGAGTCGACTCGTTCGAGATCCATCTGCTCGGGCCTGTGAGGGTGGCGCGGGCGGGGCGCGAGCTCGCCATCGGCGGGCGGCGTCAGCGACGGCTGCTCGCGTTGCTGGTGCTGGAGCGGGGCCGGCCGGTGTCGACGGAGAAACTGGCGGACGAGCTCTGGCAGGGACGACCGCCCGCGGGGTACGAGACGACGTTGCGCTCCTATGTGTCGCGGCTTCGCGGAGTGTTGGGGGAGTCGGCGGCGCTGACTGGTGGCGGCGCTGCTTACTCGCTCGAGGTGCGGCCGGAGGCGGTCGACAGCATCCGGTTCGAGCGATTGCTGAAGGAGGCGCGGGACGCTGTCGGCAGAGGCGCCGTCATGCGCGCGGTCGAGCGGTCGCGGGCGGCGTTGTCACTCTGGCGGGGAGAGGCGCTGGCGGACGTTGCGGATGACGGCACCGGTCTGCTACGCCTGGAGGCAGACCGACTCGAGGAGCTGCGCCTCGCTGCCCTCGAACTGCGGATAGGGGCCGAGCTCGAGCTCGGCCCGGCCGAGGGTTTGGTCGAAGAGCTTACGACGCTCGTGCGAGCGCACCCGTATCGGGAGCGGTTCTGGCGGCTGCTGATGCTGGCGCTTTACCGGGTGGAGCGGCAGGCGGACGCGCTGGCGGCGTATCAGCGTGCGCGATCTGTGCTGGTCGAAGAGCTGGGACTGGAGCCGAGTGAACAGTTGCGGGAGCTCGAGCAGGCGATCCTGAGACAGGAGGTGCCGCCGCCGCGGCCACCGCAGTTGCGGCACAACCTGCCGTCGCCGGCGACGAGCTTCGTCGGCCGTGCCGGCGAGGTGGCGGAGGTGGAGACGCTGTTGGCCGAGGGCCGTCTGGTGACGTTGACAGGGGTGGGCGGCGCCGGGAAGACACGGCTCGCGCTCGAGACGGCGTCGCGGCTGCTGCCCGACTTCGCCGACGGCGTCTTCTGGTGCGACGTCAGCGCGCTGAGCGATCCGTCGCTCGTGCCTCGCGCCGTCGCACGTGTCTTCGACGTTCGCGATCAGGCGGCGACCGGTCTGCTCGAGAGCCTGGCCGCGCGGCTACGCGAGGCGGAGATGCTACTCCTGCTGGACAACTGCGAGCATCTGCGCCACGCCTGCGCCGAGGTCGCGCAAGCGCTGCTCACAGCCTGCCCGCAGCTGCGGCTCCTCACGACCAGTCGTGAGCCGCTCGGCGCCGCCGGCGAGACCGACTACCCCGTACCGCCGCTCAGTGGCGCGGCGGCCGCTGGAGAGCCCGAGGAGATTCTCGCCTCGGATGCGGTCTCGCTCTTCCTTGCCCGTGCTCGGGCGGCACGGCCCCGCCTCGTCATCGACGGTGCCGATCTCGCAACAGCCGGGCGGATCTGCGCCGAGCTGGACGGGCTGCCGCTCGCGATCGAGCTGGCCGCGGCGCGAGCGAAAGCTTTGTCGTTCCCGGAGATCGAGGCGCGGCTGACCGACCGGTTCCGCTTCCTCGTCTCCTGGCGCCGGCTGACGCCCGCGCGCCACCAGACGCTGCGCGAGGCGATGGACTGGAGCTACCAGCTGCTCGCCCCGGAGGAGCAGTCGCTGCTGTCCGGGCTTGCGGTCTTCAGCGGCGGCTTCACGCTTGAAGCGGCGGCCGAGGTCTGCCTGGACGGCGACGGCGTGCGCGCGCTCGAACTTGTCGGCCGCCTGGTCGACGCTTCGCTCGCCGTTCCCACGCAGCAAGACGGTGTCACGCGCTACCGGCTGCTGCAGACGGTGCGCCAGTACGCCCGCGAGCGGCTCGACGAGCAGAACGAGAAGGACGGGACGGAGCGGCGGCTGGCGCAGTACGTGCTCGGCCTCGTGGAACGGACGCAGCCGGCCCAGCTGTCGGCGCTGCAGGAGTGGGTGGCAGCGTTCGAGCCAGAGCGCGGGAATCTGCGTGCCGCGCTCACCTGGAGCCGGGACGCAGGCGAGCCCGAGTGGCTGCTTCGACTCGTAGGCGGCATTTGGCGCTTCTGGTGGGTGAACGGCGACCTCGACGAAGGCAGCGCGTGGCTGGAGACGGCGCTCGAGCGGGATCGCGGGAGCGACCCGGCGCTCCGCGCCGAGGCGCTCGAGGGGGCCGCCGGGCTCGCCTGGGCAAAAGGAGACCTCGAGCGAGCGCGCGAACACGCCGAATCGGCGCTGCCGCTCTTCACGGCCGCCCGGGATCATCGCGGCGAGCAGGCGGCGCTGATCGTGCTCGGGCACGTCGCGCTCGCGCGCGCGCAATACGCTCCTGCACGATCGCTGTTCGAGCGCAGCCGGCAGCTGGCCGAGCAATACGGCCCCAGATCGGCTCTTGCCGTCGCGGACCACAACCTCGCTTCCGTCGCCTACGGCGAGCGGGACCTCGAGCGTGCGACAGATCTGTACCGGCAGGCGCGCGCTCTCTACGAGCAGGACGGCGACGCCTTCGGCATCGCACTGAGTGGCCTCTATCTCGGTCTGGTGGCCGTCGAGGCTGGCCGTCATGAAGACGCTGCCGTCCAGTTCGGCGAGGCGCTGCCTGTCTTTCGACGGATGCGCTTCCCTCAGTACGCCTCGCAGTGCATCGGCGGGGTCGCAGCAGTCGCGCGGGCACGCAAGCAGCCGCAGGAGGCGACACGGCTGCTCGCCGCAGCCGGCGTGCTGCGGAACCGCGCCGGAATCGCACCGACCGTCGCCGCCGGCCTCTGGGAACGCGAGAAGGCCGCAGCACGCTTGGACCTCGGCGAAGCCTCCTTCGCGACCGCCTGGGCAGAGGGGCTCGACCTGCGCGACGAAGAAGCATTCGACCGCGCCGAGCTCGCCGTCTCCCGCTGACGCGTCGCGGGCTGCAACCAAAATGCAACGCAGGCGCGTGACGCTGCGTTCGATGTCCGGCGGCCTCGACACTCGACCTCTCGCGCGAGCGCTCGCCGACGCGCGCGCGACGTTCGTCGCCGCGCTCGGACGAGCCGACTCGGAGGCGCTCGCGGCGCTCTACACGGCAGACGCAACGCTGCTGCCGCCCGCCGCGGCACCGATCAGCGGCCGCGAAGCAATCAGGCGCTTCTGGCAAGCCGGCATCGACGCCGGCATCGTGGCGATCCGTCTCGAGGCGGCCGGACTCGACCAGGACACTCGGCTCGCCTACGAGTTCGGCAGCTACGAACTCCGGCTCGAACCGGCCGCATCCCAGACGATCATCGACCACGGCAACTACGTACTCGTGCACGCGCGACATGACGACGGCAACTGGCGCCGCCGCGTCGAGATCTTCACCCCCGCCACCCGGCCCGCCTGAATCGCCGCCTGCAACGTTTTTGCAACGCGCCTCCGGCACCCTCGTATGCAGCCGCGGACTTGAAGAGGGCTTCGACACAAGCACGAACGATCGGAGGAGCGGATGACAGTTCTCACACCATTCTCGATGCGGAACGCAGTTGCCCTTGCCCTCGCCGTCGCTGCCGGCGCGCTCGCGCTCGCCGCAAGCGCCTCGGCGCGGCCGGCCACGGGCTGCTCGCTGTGCGGCAAGAACCTGATCAAGAATCCCGGCGCCGAGGCCGGTCGCGGGCAGACCGCCCCGGGGGAGACCGGCAACGTTCCGCACTGGACGAGCGTCGCGGGCCAGTTCGGAGCCGCCTCATACACGGGCTTCGGCTCCGCGTGGTTTTCGGCCGCGTCGGCAGGCCCGAAGGACAAGGGCAAGAACTACTTCTTCGGCGGCACGACACCGGCTGCCACCTCGGCGAAGGCGACCATCGGCCAGCAGGTGATCGCCCTTCCCGCCGCGGCCGCGCATCACAAGGCGACGCTCAGCGGCTGGCTCGGCAACTACGGGACAGACAGGGCCTCCGTCCGGGCCCAATTCGCCGACGCCACCGGCAAGATCCTCTCGACAGTGCGCATCGGGCCAGACACGACGATCGGCGGCGAGAACATGGCGTCCCGCTCGCGAAGCGGCTCGGTTCCGGCCGGCGCGAGGACGGTGACGATCGTCGTCACGTTCACAGAACACGACGCGGAATACAACTACGCAGGCGCGGACGACCTCTCGCTCGTGCTCACCTGACGGCGCACCGCGAAACGCGAACGATCAGGTCGTCGAACTCGAACTGCGAGCCCGATTCAAGCGTTGGTGGGCGCGGCTGGGATCGAACCAGCGACCTCCCGCGTGTGAACGGTGCGCAGATGGGGACTGGAGGGGACTAGAGGCGACGGTTGAGCGGTTTGCCGGCGCGCTCGGAGCCTCGGTTTCCCCTGGTGTCCCCGGGCGTACTCACCAAAACTCACCAAACGCGAGCCAAGACCCGAGCTTACGGAACCTCGAGGCATGTCGCCGCGTATTCCGCACATGGCTAGGCCAGCAGACGAGCTACGCACGGTCCGGTAGCTGCCGATGTCTCCAGCGTCAGCGGGCGCGCGTCCGCGTCGCGACCGACCTACACTCGGCAGCTGCTGCCATCGCTGCGCAGAGCGGTCTCGACTTATGAGCCACCGACATCATCAGCGAGGGCGTAAGTCGAGCTGGTTTAGGGAGATGGCGTCGTCGTCGTGAGGCACCCGAGTTCCTCTGCTATTCCCAAGACTTCCGGGATCCGGCCCGCGGAGGCGATTACAGCGAGTGGAGTCATGGGCCACCAGTGGAAATGCCTAAAGAGGGAGGCTACGACTGCCGTTGTTGCGGGCGCACCGAATCGGATGAGTAGCGACGCGATCGTCTGGCTAGCTTCGTCGCCCTCGTCGCTGAGTTGGGCGCTCAGCGCGTCGAACACGAGCCCTCGCCAGTCATCCTCGCGGAGCAATGTCTCTAACCGATTCTCGGCCTCCTCCGACCTGCGATGGTGCACCATGCCGCCAAATATGAGCCCGCGCGGTACGCCTGGGTTCGGCGCCGATCCTTGATCAAGCAGGAAGAGGGCCGAACCCCACGCCGCACGAGGATCGGATCCCCACAGTGCGCGGTTTAGCGCGTCGAGCACATGTGGTCGCCAGTTCGGCTCGTGGATCAGCGACTCAAGCATCTCCAACGCCTCGTCACGAACGTCAGGGTTACCAAGGCCGCCGATGACGATCTTGTCGATTGCAGCTTGGGAGGGTGTCGCGAAGCTTAGGAGCCAGCGGGCTGCCCTGTACCCGGCCTGTGCATCCTGCGTCGCGACCAAACGCTCCGCGACCGCTTTGCTCAATCTTGGTGGCGGAAAATGCTCGGAGACAGAATCGAGGAACCGCCGAACCGCCGGAAGCGCGTCGGCGCCTCGATCGGCCTCTGCAAGCAATGCCGTGACGAAAGCGATGCGCTGCTCGAAGTCATCGCTGTCATCTTCGTCCTCATCGGCGAGAACAGTCTCGGGATCGAAAAAGTCGGAACTCAGTAGCGTCCGCGCGCAGCCCCAGGCGATATCACCATCGTTGTCATCAAGACCCTCAAGCAGTGCCGCCACAAGTTCAGACGCAGTCGGTCCCTTCTCGTTCAAGAGCTCCAGCGCAACTGTCATCGCCTCATCATGGCGATCACGTCGATAGAAGCCGCCCTTAATCAGGCCGTCGAGCACTGCCTCGGCCGGATGAGCCAAGCCAGCGTCGATTAGGAGCCGGACAATCTCCCAAGCGAGGTCGACGTTCCCTCTGCTGCCGAGGCTCGATTCAATGAGAATCTTCGAGTTCAATCCGGGTTCTCCGGCCAAGCCGTGAGTGCGAGAGGAGTTCGAGGATTCGCGTGCGTGCGTGCTCTTCACGCCCAGGTTGGCCGAGGCCCGCGCGCGCAAGCGCACGCGGCAGCTGCCTCTCGGTTCGGTTCCCGGCCTCCCAGAGGCACGAAGCAGCTCCCCAGGCGACCAGAGACGTCGATGACTCGAGCGCATCCGCGAGTGCCTCACGAGTCTCGGTCACGAGGTCCTGCTCGGTGAGCATGGTGCGGAGTAGAGCGCCCATTTCCTGCTGACCGGTGGAATCCGCGAGTCCGCTGAGAGCGAGAGCGCGCGCTAGCGAGGGGACCCTGAGACAGTTCTCGCGGGCGAGTACACGAGATATCTCAACGACGACCGCCGGATCCGATCCTGAGTTGAAATACTCTCCCAGTACCTTGATGACCACAGGACGCATCCGCGCGTCACTGAGACCTTGCTCAATGTAGGCCACGAGAGCCGGCACTCGGTACGGATCGCGGAGGCCCGCAGCTAGAAGACGGCCGAAACGGACATCGGAGCTAGCGTCGGCCATACCAAGCAGATGGATCGCGGCAGCTGCTGCGATCTCAGCGTCAGCACCCGCAACGGCGTCAAGAAGAGCTGAGCGAACTGCGAGATCGAGTGAGGGATCGTCGCGTCGCGACTCATCGAGAAGGCGCACGGCATCGGCGAATCTCTCCTCGGAGGCAAATCCGCCACGCACCAGCGCTTGGGGCAAGCCGGCGACCCGGAGGTGTCCTGATGCAGACAAGACTTTCGCGGCGCACCAACGGAGATCCGCGTCTTCCGCCCACAGATCTTCAGTGAGCCGTGCGAGTGTTTCTGCAGCGCTTGCTTCGTCTGCAAGCAGAAGCTTGTAATGCTCGACTCGCTCGTCCTCGTCTGCATCAACGGGAAGATCTGAGGTATCCGAACCGTAAAGGCCGAACTCACTCAGGAGCTGGCCCGCGGTCCGCCTGACCTCTCGTTCGTCGTCCTCGAGGCAGGCTCGCAGCGCGGCGACTAGTCCATCGCGCTCACCTAACTCGCCGAGACGGTTGCGGATCGCGCGCCGAAGGTCATCGAATGCTTTGGGGTCTGCGATGCTGGCATGAATCAACACACCGAGGTTTGCCTCCCAGACGGGTTCGCCAACCGTCAAGAGAAGGCTCGCGATGTCACCCCTTGAAGCTCCTTCCCCATCTGGAGCGGGATCCATAGTGAGGCGTCTGAGAACGGTCTTGGTCTGCAGCTCTGTTGCACTATTGACAAGCAGATCGTGAAGAAGCGTTCTTGCGCGGCGCCGGGGGTCACGGCCGCGCGGCGCGCTCCAGGAGAGCCATCCTCCACCGCGATCATCAAGCAGCATGGCGAGGCTTTCCGTAACGTCGCTGGCTGGTATGAGCCCCGACTCGACGAGCAAGAGGTCGGCGATGCCGTGGAAGCTCAGCGACTCGCTCCGCTCCGGGGCTCTGGAGAGTTGCCGCAAGAGCCACTCGAGGGGCGGCGTGACCGAGGCCGGAGGCCTGGCCGCAAGCAGAGCGACGGCGAGTTCACCACCGGGCTCGCGGCGAGTCTCCGAGCCTCGCGCCAGAAACTCAAGGAGCAGGCTGTCTGGATCGGTCACGTGCCCCAGGAGAGTCCACATCAATCGACATGTGACCCTCGGATGCATGTGGCGATGCCCTAAGAATCCTCCGTACTCTGTCCACAACGCTCTCGCCAGCGACTCCGCCGTCGAGGGGGGAAGGCTCGTGCCAGGAATGTCGTCGAGGCAAGCCGCAGCGACAGCCGGGTTCACCGGGCCGACCGCCTCGACGAGCCGGTTCACGCGCTCGACGTCCGCATGCTCGCCGGCGGAGAGAGCGGCGAGCATGCGAACAACCTCCGTGTGACGATCATCGGCGGCTAGGAGTGCCGCCTCGGCAATCCCCGCGTCTGGGCGCTCTGCCAGAGATCGGGCAGCAAGATACTCCTGGAAGCTCAGATGCACGAAGGCGATCACTTCTGGGCTCGTCTCTTGGACCAGTCCCGAGGTTTCGATGAGACGATGGAGCACAAGCTCCCCGTCAACGAAACCGGCTCGATTTAGTGTGGCGCGGGAGGTCAGCTCAGCCGCCAGAATCTCGACCGCCTGTGCACGTGCGAATTCGACTTTCCCGTCAGTCTGGATTCTGTAAGCCAACGCGCTGACGATGGAGCGAATTTCCAGCTCATCGAGCGAGAGGCCTGAGGCCCCGATCGGTTTGGTCGGATCGTTGCCAAGGTCTCGACCTGATGGACTGTGCTCCCAATTACCGAGCATCGCACGAGTGGCGTGGTCGTAGAGAGTGATGCGATCTATGTTCATACCACGACGATGAAAGTGAACCAACGCAAGGATCGAGAGGAGCAGTGGCGTCTCGGAGAGTTCTTGAAGCTCCTCGGCCTTCTGGGCAAGATCGTTGGCTAGGGAGTCAATCTCGGCCTCGCTCAGCTCTGGTGTGGTTGCAGATTTCACCGAGCGGTACCACTGCTTCGCGAACGACCGACGAGCGCCTCCGTCCAGGGGGAGCGGTTCGAGAAGCGGGAGATTAAGCGGGGAGCGTCCAAGAGGAAAGGCATACGGGCGAGATGTAACGACCACCGAGGGCGCCTCATATGTCTCGAGGAGATCAGCGACAGATTGGAAGAGGCGGCCCCGCATGGCTTCGTCGGACACTTCATCGAGACCATCGAACAAGAGCAGTGTCGAGCTAGAGTCGAGAAGGTCCTGCGCGACCGCGAGCGCTTCCTGTCTGCCAGGCGTTGTTCCAGCAAGTCCAGATTCGAACTGAGCTGCGAGAAAGTCGGCTACGAGGGCTGCTCGTCCGTCGACGCCATGAAGCCCGCGCTCACGAATCCGCTCGGCGAACTGCCGGAAGCGTACGTAGACAGGGACGAGAGGCGCTGGGCTTAGGCCAGCTCGCTCTCGGGCGTGCCTTCCATCGTCGCCGGGTAGCGCAGCGATCAAAGCAAGCCACCTGAGAAGGGTGGTCTTACCGCTGCCTGGCGCGCCGATGACGACGAAGCGTCGGTGGGTCTGCATCACATCTGCAAGCGCAAGCGCGTCCGGAGGCACCGACCACTCGTCGCGGCGATTCTGGCGTTCTTCACCGTCCTCATCTAGACCGTCCACTCGCGATGCAATCGGCTCGAGATAAGAGCTCTCGTGTTCTCTCTCTCCGCGAGGAGGTTGGCTTGCGCGACGCAGCGCCCTCAGATGGAGTGGGACAAAAAGCGTCTGCAGGTCTGCGAAGACCGGATCCTCTTCACCCAGTCCATACACACGGAACTGCCGGAATCTCTCAACGACGAGAGCGCGATGGCGATCCCAGAGTTCGCGAGAGCTCGACGGCAGCCTAATGACGCCCATGCCCGCCAGCGTGTCCTCCAAGGTGCCCTCCGCCGTGAGGGCCTCAACGAGCGCTTCAGCGGTATATGACGTGCGAGAGCTGCCTCCAACGTGCTTGCTGCGCGCCACAAGCCTCACCAGCGTCGAGGCAAGATGCGAAGCCCCAGCTCCCGCCGAGACGAACCTCTGCTGAATCCAGCTCTCGAGCTCAGTTGCGGAAGGCAACTGCTGGACTTCGAGAGCCTTCAGAAATGCGAGAACGTCCGCCTCAGACACCTCTGGAGGGAGCGCTCTTACCAGGAGACTGAGGTCATCAGCGACCCCCAAAGACGCGTCGTCTCCGACGAGTTCAGCTGGTGTTCTCGCCCGACGGGCAACGTCTGCGAGCAGCGCGATCGTCTGTGCCGCGCTGCCAGTGGCGAGACAGAGGGTTAGGCTCGATTGCGCGTCGGGTAGCTTCGATGACCATTCTGTCCAGAATCGGACGAGGACACCCTGGTCGATCAGGCGCTTTACCGTCCACTCTCCGCTCGGAGCTGACTCTTTGACCTCAACGTGTGTTCGTTTCCCGCTGCGCCGGACAAGGACTACGTCATTGACATGCACGGGCTCTGCACCGAATCCGGTCCCCCAGTCGATCCCCCTCTTCTCCCAAATCACTTCGACGAGAGGGTCAGAAGCGTGAGAGCCGATCAAGAGGTCCGCCAGCTGGAGCGCGACGAAGATGTCCTGGAAGTCATACCCCGAGCCTCCTGCCAGGCCACCCCGTCGCCCGGGACTCACTCGCGCCCCCCGTTCGGCATGGGCGCCCCGTGGTCCGCTCGGGTGCATTCGACCGCGCGCCGGCGAGAACTACGAGTCGCCAAGCATCACATCCAGGTCTCGGAGGTCTTGTTGAATCTGTGATAGCAGCCCAGGCTCGATCAACGGCCCAAACTGGGCCGAGATCACGTCGAGTTCCACTTTGCGGGAGCGAGCAAGGAGACGAATAAGCTCGCGCATTCGGGATTGAGCCCCCTCAAGCGAGTCGGTCGCCTCGGCCAACCGCTGGACCTTCTGCGATTCCCTCACGCCAAGGCGCTCAATCGCGGCCTGAATCCGCGTGCAAGCTGCCCCCAACGCGGATTCAACGCTTCCCGAAGAATGCGGTTCGAATGTGGCTGCCGTCACGCCAGCGAGATCGGTGGGAAGAGCCGGCGGACTGGACCGATCATAGACTATGAATGTCCTGTCGCGACCCAGCCCTCCGACGAACAGGCCGAGCTCAAGGAGAACATTGTCTCGAGCGACCGGCCTCTCGGTGCCGCGGGAAGTAGCAAGGTCGTCGGCCGTGAGGACGAAGACCGCGAAGTCAAACCGCTCCAGAGCCTGAACGAGCGACTCGAGGGTCCCCTGGCCCAACCCAAAGACACCTTGGCTCCAGAATCTCGACTTCACATGTCTGGTCGAGAAGGACCTGGATCGCACCCGCGACGCGGAGCCCTTCGGAAGATGAGCCCACGAAGACCGATGGCCTGACACGTGCGCCGGGCATCAGCGCACCGCAGCTGACTGGTGGAGACTCAGATTCCTCACGTTACGAGTCATAACGAGACAATCGTAGGCCGCCGGTGGCACAAATTCAGCATCATCTCCTGACGTGGGCTTCGTCATCGGGACATGTGACGTCGGCGCCGGGCAGACTGGCGTGTTCGCTGGCGCGGGAGGCGCCGTGCTGGTGGACTTCGGAGCAAGGCGAGGCAGTACGGCCGTGCGAGCGCTCGAGCGCATGACGCTCAGGCGCGGGTGGCCGTGGTGGAGACCCTCTGACCTGCGGCCATGGGCACGGGAGCCGTTCTCCGCTTTCCTTCTCTCGCACCCTCACGCGGATCACTACAACGGCCTGCTCAAGCTGGCCGCAACAGCACGAGACGAGCGCATTGCGACTCCGCTGCTCGGCGAGGGGGCGGCGTTCTATCACCCGCGGCTTCCTGAGGATCCTGAAGCCGGAGAAGTCGTACTTCGCCTCGTTGCGCTCAATCGCGTGCTCTCAGGAATACCCGAATTAGCACTCGGCCAGGCAATTGCTGCCTGCGCTACAGGACCGGTCACACGGCAACCCCTCTCTCGCGGCGACAGTCTCACTCTGGCGGGCGAGTCCTTCGATGTGCTCTGGCCCCCTCAGACATTGCCAAGTCAGACAAAGGCGCGTCTTCGAACCCTGATCCGCAGGTTTGACGCACTTGCGGAGCAAGCAGCGGAACGGGACGACCCACGGCTGAAGCAGACACTGGAGTCACTTCGCCAACGCGCGGTCATCGGTATCGAGGCTGCGCTTTACAACGTGCCTGACAGCACGTCGGATGAACGATGGGTTGGCTTCGAGGACCGTGACCTGAGCGATCTTCCGGGGGCAGCAGATGAAGATGACGGTTCGATGACCGAGAGCCTGCGAGCACTCCGCCGGGCCATCTCAGCAGGCGCCAATCTGCTCTCGCTCGCCGTCACGACCGTCGATCGTCGGTACATCTTCCTTGGCGATCTCGATGAGTCGCTGCACGCAGAAGTCGCGGTCGAGCTGATCGGCCACGAGCCAGAAGTAGTCTCCTCGGCCCATCACGGCACGCACTTCGGGCCTGCGCTCGGTCAGCTTCGAAGTCGGTATGTGATCAGCAGCGTCGGCGCGCCGCTCGCAGGCGACCTACGGCGCGAATACGGGACCATGGGTATGCACCTCCGCACCGATCGAGCTGGCGACATCGTCGCGTGGATCGGGGACTGCGGAACGCACGTCTGGACTCGAACAACCCAACGCTAGGCCAGAACGCGTCGGCCCGAGCAGATCCGCGGTGGGGGCGAGCACTTACCACGCGGCGCTCTCGTTGGCACTCAGTCAGCGTCGGAGCGCGTAGCGGACGAGATAGCCCGAGAACAGCATCAACCGGTGCGAGAGCGTGAAGTCGGGGCGGCCCAGAACGCACCAGACGTCGAGAGGCTTGAAGACGCGGCTTGCGCCTGGCAATAGCGGAACGCGGACGACATCGGCGTTGAGGCCGAGTGCGCGGAAATCATCCTGTCGCTTGATGTATTCGCCGGCAACGGGCCAGAGGCGACGGCCGCGATCACTGCCGCTCTTGATAACCACAAGCACAGGTCATGCCGTGGTTGAGGCCATCGCCTGACGCACCGCCTCGTCAGTGCGCTGCCGATCGAACAGATGCACGTACCGCTTCTCGGTGATCGTGCTCGACTCGTGCCCCATCAACGCGGCCAGCACGGTGGAGCTGATGCCGCGGTCGATCATCCTCGACGCGAACGCGTGCCTCATCGAGTGGAACGTGACGCCCTCGATGCCGGCCGTCTCGGCTGCGGCTTCGAATCCGCGGCGGGTGGCGTTGCGGTGCTTAAGCGGCTTCCCATTCCTCGCGGCGAACACAGGGTCGTCGTCGGCCGAGTAGCGCGACCGGAGCTTGAGCGCCGCGAGCTCTCGAGTCATCTCCTCGGAGAGCGGGATCCTGCGGATGGCGGCCTTCGTCTTCGGTGCCGCGTACTCGCCGAGCCGCGTGAACTGTCGGCGCACATGGAGGACGCCTTCGTGCAGGTCGATGTCCTGCCACTGCAGGCCGAGCAGCTCGCCCAGCCGCAACCCGGTGAACAGCGCAGTGCGAAGGAGCGGCGTGTAGTCGTAGCGGGACGCCGGCTTACGCGCCAGCCCCCCGGCCGCCTCGATCAGCGTTTCGATCTCCTCGTCAGACCAGACGTGATCCTGCCGGCGCTCCCGCCGGCAGGGGCGGTCATCGCTCGTCAGCAGCGAGCAGGGATTGACAGTGATCAGGCCGCGGCGGATGGCGAAGGTCATGGTGCCGTTCAGCGGTCGTAGGTAGCCGTCGATCATCGACGACGACAGCGGCCTGCCGGAGGGGCCTTCACGCTCGAGCTCGCGGATCAGCTTGGCGATG
Source organism: uncultured Actinomycetes bacterium (assembly GCA_963776735.1). Classification (GTDB taxonomy): domain Bacteria; phylum Actinomycetota; class Thermoleophilia; order Gaiellales; family Gaiellaceae; genus PALSA-612. The sequence goes on along the minus strand of CAVZNV010000021.1, from coordinate 27,405 downwards.
TGCTCCGGGGTGATCGCCGTCAGCCGCATCTGGCCGAAGCGCGGGATCAGCACGAGGTCGAGCGCGGCCCGGTAGTTCTTCCGTGTCCACGGCCGCAGATGCCGCTTCGAGGCCAGCCACTGCTCCGCCACCTCGCCGAACGTCAGCCGCGAAGGCGCGACCGGCCGCTCGCCTCGTGCAGCCTTGCCGCGCAGCTCCGCCTGCTTCGCCAGCGCGTCCTGTTCGCCGCCGTCGACGCCGATGTACTTGCCTTGGAAGAAGACGGTGTAGGCGCGGCTGCCGTCGGCCCGGGGGCGGTAGGAGATGCCGCGGTGGCGGGTCGGGACCCGCCGGCACGGGTAGCCGCGAGTAGCGTTCCTAGTCGACATGGAGCATCGCCTCCGTGTCCGGCCCCGGGGCGTTGGAGCGCCGCCGGGGCATTTCCTTATCGGTCACACGTACGGCAGAAATGGCCGCGTGGTCAAGTCCCGATGTGAGGTCGCTCATCCGCCCCGCTCCACCCAGGCCCGAAGCTCGGCCCGGTCGAATAACAGCCGGCCGCCGGCACGGCGATGAGGTAACTGGTGGCGCTCGACGAGTCGGTACACCGCCTTCCGGGACAGGTCGAGGAACGCAGCCGCACCATCGACGTCGAGGAAGCCGTCGTCATGCCGCTCATCGAGCAGCTCGGCGACACGCAGGGCGAGCGCCTCGAACTCGTCCGGCGCCATGGTGATCGTCAGCGCGAGCGGCTGGGCGGCTGGTGCTTCGGTAGTTGTGGCCTGCGGATGTGACACGGACTGCTCCCTTCGGAGTAGTCCGGTGTCGCTTTGCTACGCCTAGAACGCTCCCCAGTGGAGCGGAATCCCTAGACGCCTCGCGGGCAGTCCCTGCATGACCGGATTCGCAGGCCTATACCAAATGTAGCTTCGCCTGGCAACAACGGCAACCCCTCACCAGCCGAGACCTGCCGCCCCAGCAGCCCCGCAACAGGTCACAAGCCCGCGCCCTCGATCGCCCGCCGCCCCGGGCAACACCGAACGATTCCCCCATCTGGGACTGGATCTTCGCCGCGATCAGAGCGAACGTCTGAGCTGCTCAACGACCGAGGAGGTACCCGATGGCCGAACAGACGCAGTACAAGTCTTTGCGCGAGGCGATCCTCGCCGTCCTGAACAAAGCAGGCAAGCCAATACCCGCGAAAGAGCTGATCACGCGGGCGCTCGAGTTGCACCCGCTCCCGGGCAAGACGCCGCGCGCGACAGCCGCCGCGCAGCTGGCCGGGCTCGTGAAAGCTGGCACCGTCGTGCGAACGGAGCGAGCTGTCTACAGGCTCGCGACACCCGAAGAGCAGTCGTAGCGTGGGCTCGCTTCCAGATCCGCTCGAGTCCGTCCGAGAGCGGCTGCGCGGCGAGCTACGCGAGGCGTTCGAACGCGCGAGTGCAGTCGAGCGGCCCGCCGACGCAGAGGATGAGTCGGACTTCCAGCCGACCCTCAGCTACCAGCAGGGCGTCGTCGCCGGCCTGTCGGCCGCGCTCGACCTCATCGAAGGCGAGATCGGCCGGCAGCAACGCATCGCCGACGAGCACGTTCCCGGCCGCGTCTACAGCTGAGCCGGGCGCCGATCAGGCCAAAATCAGCCTCAAACTCACCATTTTCCTCACCATTCCAGCCTTGGCAAGGCGCTGAGACGGCGTGGTTAAGCCGAGAACGCGGTCAACGACCTCCCACGTAGAAGGCGTGAGACCCCGAACGCCGGCTTCAGAGCCGAACGAATCTGATCGCTCGAGGAGCCCGACGACGGCCCAACTCCTCGGCCGAGATTCGGCCGGCGGCGAGGTCGCGATCGTCGAGCCAGTCCGAGTAGGTGTAGGCGCGCTGCAGCGCCGGCACGACCACTTCTCGGGCGGGTGCAGGCGAGTCGGCGGACGGAGACTCGCTCGCGGGTTGGCTCCGTCGTCGCCGTTTCGGCTCCTCCGTCCACGGGTCGGCGTTTAGCTGCTTTCTGACTCGGGCGATCCGTGCCGCTACAACGCTCTTGGAGATCCCGTGTTGCTTGGCCAGGGCCCGCACGCCGACACCGCCCTCGTTCGCGAGATAGAGATCGAGGTCGTCCCCGTGGAACTTCTGCTCCCAGCGCCCATTCGCCACATCTACGAGTAAACCGCCGTCGCCGACCCTGTCCTGGGTCGAGACCGACTCCGTACGCGGTCGTGTCCGGGGCTGGCTCGCCGCCACGAGCCCCCGTGTCGCGCTGTGTGCCATCGACAGGCGCGCCGCGAGCGATATTGGCGCGTGGCCGCTACGGCCGGTAATCCGCCCAACAGCGCACTACAGGGGCGCGCCGATCGGCCTAGCGTCGGGTGAGGTTGGCGGTGCGGGCGAGGGCCGGGCGCCGGAAGTAAGACAAAGTGAGCTCGGGCACGGACAGCGCCGGCGAGGACGGAGCGCCGAGAGGTACGACAGAGTGCTCTCGCTCCCGGACGCTAGCCCCGGCGGCCCTCCCGATAGGCACGCTTCAAGCCGCGCGAGATTCCGGGCCCGGTGCCGTCTGGACAGCACCCTGCCGGTCATCGCCTCGGCGCGCTTGCGGTTCGACTCTGGTGTCTGTGGCTTGCCTTTCGTCCAGCCCAAGGTCAGCCCTCCGTCGGGCACGGCTGCGACCCTTCGTACCCTTCGTACCCCTTACCCCAGTTCAACGCGACCGCCACCCTGCCACGGAGGTACCCCCCACCCTGTACGTGGACGAGAGAAGTCGTGCCGGGTGAGCTGTACTGGTGACATCTCGTTTTGTGTCTGGTCGTTTCCCGGGAACTGCAGTTGGGGGGTACGAAGGGTGCGACGTCGTCCGTGTTGATGCGGGGTTGAGGGGTCGCACCGTTGCCTTATTCAGGGTGCGATGAGGGTGCGAAGGGTGCGACCCGCCAAGCGTTGCGATTGCCGCGGCGGGCCCGTTCGAGCCGCTTGTTGTCGGCGACCCGGTCGCGATGCAGGCCGAGCCAGGTACCGACCGCACCCACATCATCCGGTCGCAGCCCGAGCTCTGCGAGCTGCTCGGCCAGCCTGCCGTCCCTGACCACCTCGACCGCAAGCTTCGGCTCGGAGCCGTAACCGTCGAGCCAGGCAGCGAACAGGGCGGCAAGCTGGTCGCGCTCGTCGGTCTCGTCGAGCTGGTCGAGGTTGCTGAGGAACCCGTCGACGCCGGCGCTGGCGAGGACACCGCCGACGACCTGCTGGTACTGCTCGTAGGAGCCAAACCCGCTCAGCGGCGCCAGTGGCATCCCCGCCTGCACCCACCACCGGCACAAGACAAGGCACGCCGCCGCAAGCTCGGCGCGGCGCTCGCGAGCCCAACCCTCCAGGGGCACGTGCCTCCACTCACGGCCAGGCTGCGGGCCGGTCCGGCCGCGGGGGAACTCACACTTCGCGTCGAGGCGGATCATCACCACCCGGCGCTTGAAGTCGCCGGAGGGCTGGCCGTTGTTCGCGGTCATCTGCCACCAACAGCGCACCGGCATCCCGGGCGCGTCGTGCGTGCGCAGCACCCGGTCTGCATAGACGCGCTGGGTGAGGGCCGAGTTCAGGTGCGGCGAGTTGATCTTGCCCTCGACGTTGTCGAACAGTGCCACGGCGGCGCCGTCTCGAAGCAGGCCGAGGATCGACTTGCGCCGCTCCTCCTCCGAGCGCGACCACTGCCTCGAGGCGATCGCGTCGCCGCAGCTCGGGATCGCCGACACGGCCGCCAACAGGCCCTTGCCGGTGCCAGCGTCGGGCGCGTCGTACAGGTGCATCGGGGTCGGCCCGTCGATGCAGTCGCGAAGGAACGGAACGAGCATCCCGCCGAGCGCGTTCGCTCGATCCGCCGGCCCAACGAACGGGAAGTCGCCAAGCAGCTCGCCCAGCAGCAGCTCGAGGGCCGCGTCGACATCCTCGCGGCTCACGGGCTCCGGGATCGCGAGGTCGACCATGTCGGCGGCCGGGGCGTAGAAGAGCTGGCTGCCCGGGTGGTAGCCGGGGGTGGCGACCAGCGATCCGTCCGGCGCCAGCACCGGAGAGATCACGACGCGGTCAACCTCCGGGAGCTGGTCGTACGCGTCGAGCGCCAGGATCATCCGCACGACGCTGGCTGGCGGGTCGACGAACCGCGCGACCGGAAAGTCGCCCGACCGCTCCCCGCTCTGCCAGCGCGCCGCCTGCGCCAACAGCACCTGAAGCTGAACCGGCTTCAGCTCCGCCAGCTGCCCGCCCTTCACCGTCACGAGCGCGTTGCCATGCCGGAACAGCACCGGGTCGTGACCGTTGAACGACACCAATGCCGACAGCGCGCCCGGCACCAAATCCGACGCCGGCCTAGCGACGTCGAACAGGCGCCGAGGATGGATATGAACCGAAGTCGCGCCCACCTGCTCGCGCACCTTCGACGCCAGGCTCACTGGCAGGCGGTGGTGGCAGGTGGGCGTCACCACCAGCGTCCGCGAGCCGCGCGACTCGAAAACGAGCTCCTCGCCGCAGCTCGGACAGAGGCCGAGGTCGCCCTCCTCGAGCAGGTAGGCGAGCTCTTCCGCGTCGTCGATAACTACACGTTCAAGCGTGTCCTGATCGGTCATTGAGGGTCCCCTCCCCGAGAGGCTCCTCCCGGCCATAAGACGGCTCGACCACCTCTATTAGCTGGAGTTGCCATTACTCACGACCATACCGCCGTTGCCGGTCCCGCCAACACTCTCCAGGTCTACCCAGCAGCTTGAGCGGCTCGTTCAATCGTCGTCGACTCTGCCGCCGGTGCCCTCAACGCGTTGGATCGCCTCGTTGATCTGTGTGTCGATGGCGCCGCGAGCCCGCCAGCGTCGCCGCCACTTCTCACCATCGGGATCACCGTGGGCAAGCGCCGCATCGATCTCCTGATCGGTCGCGCCGCGCGCGTACCAGCTCGCGCGCCACTCGGGCGTATCCAGCGAGTAGCGCCGGGCCTGGCGATCACGGAAGTCGTCCTCGATCTCAGCCTCTGTATGGCCCCGGGCGCGTAGCTCCTCCCGGCGTCTGTCGTCCTCGCGCACGACAGAACGGATCGCGTGGCTGATCCGCATCCCCCGCGAGATCGCCGCCTTCGCGTCCGCCGAATGACGCTCGCTGCGGCGCGCCGCGGCGATCCTCGCCCGCGCTTCCACCGTCTGCCGATGCCCCTTCGCCGGCATCAGCAAAGTCTACGTTCTAACTAGAGCGGAGGCTGCCTACGGTCGAACGCATGAACGTCGACCTCGTAGACCGCCCGCCGCGCACGCTCGCGGCCGCGCATCCCCAGCCGGGGATCGAGCTTCCGTCGGCGTTCACCCCCATCGGACTCGACCTGCCCGAGCAGCTCCCCCTCCCCGACTGGGAACAGATCGGCGACCGGCTGCTGCAGCTGCACAAGGTCGTCGCCTGGTGGATCGGCGACTGGCTCGCCTACGGGGAGCGCCACTACGGCGACCTCGCTCGCATCGCAGCCGAGAGCCGGTTCGACTATGGCTACCTCGCCAACCTCACCTGGGTCGCTCGCGCGATCGAACCTTCACGTCGTCGTGAAGATCTCGAGCTTCGGCCACCACCAGTGCGTTGCGCCGCTACCGGTCGATCGGCAGGACGAATGGCTCGAGCGGGCCGTCGACGAGCAGCTCACTGTCCGCCAGCTCCGGCACGCCCTCAACTCGGTCGCCTCGCCCGCCGGCGCAGACGACGCTCCCGCCCGGCCGCGGCGCGCCACCTCGAAGCCCGGCTGCATCTATGAGCTCGGCTCGCACCGGCTAATCTGCGGCGACGCCACCGACCCCGCCGTCCTCGCCGCCCTGCTCGGCGACGAGCGCGCCGCGATGATCTGGACCGACCCTCCCTACGGCGTCAACTACGTCGGCCGGACGGCCGAGGCGCTGACGATCGAAAACGACGGCGCCGAGGGGCTGCGCAAGCTCCTCGTCGGTGGGTGGGCTGCAGCGACGCCCGTTCTCGTCGAGTCGGCCCCGTTCTACGTCGCCGGCCCGACCGGTGCCACTGCCGAGGACTTCCTCGCTTCCTTTCGCGAGGCCGGCTGGCGCTACAAGCAGATGCTCGTCTGGGTCAAGCACCGGATGGTGCTCGGCCGGCAGAGCTACCACCTCCGCCACGAAGCGATCTACCACGGCCACGGGCCCGGCCCGAACGCGGGACGCATGACCACTGGCGGCTACCGCTGGTACGGCGGCGACAACCACGACTCGATCTTCGAGGTCGATTCGCCCGCAAGGTCGCCCGAGCACCCGACGATAAAGCCGGTCGAGCTGATCCGCCCGATGCTGCTGAACAGCTCGCTTCCTGGCGAGATCGTGCTCGACCCGTTCGCCGGCTCCGGCTCGACGATGGTCGCCGCCGAGCTCACCGGCCGACACGCGTTCATGGTCGAGCTCGACCCAGGCTACTGCGACGTGATTCGACGCCGCTGGCACGAGCAGGAGCGGTCGTGACCGCCACCCTGCTCGCCGCCCACCCGCTCGCGGACGTGTTCCCGCAGCTCCCCGACCAGCTGCTGCGCGAGCTGGCCGACGATGTCGCCGCCAACGGGCAGCTGGAGCCGATCACGCTCTACGAGGACCGCATCCTCGACGGCCGCAACCGCTACGCCGCCTGCCAGCTCGCCGGCGCCGTGCCGCGACTGACACGCTTCACTGGCACGCTCGAGCAGGCGGCCGCGTTCGTGCGCTCGAAGAACCTGCAGCGACGAGACCTCGAGCCCGCGCAGCGCGTGGCCGCGATCCTCAAGCTCGAAGAACTCGTCGACGGCTACCGCGCCCAGGCACGACAGGCGCAAGGCGCCCGCAGCGACCTTCGTCTCCGCGGAGACGAAGGTTCCCGGGACGTGCTCAGCCAGGTCGCCGCCGTCGCCGGTGTCAGCCGCGGCACCGCCGCCCGCGTGCAACGCGTCAAGCGCGACGCACCCGACCTGTTCGAGAAGGTCGCCGCCGGCACCATGCAGGCCAAACGCGCCGAACGCGTCCTACGCGAGCGACACGCCGCCGAGCGCGCAACAGCCATCCTCAACGCCGACGCGCTCCCCGCTGGGCTCGACCTGCGCCAGGGCGACTTCCGCGACGTGCTCGCCGACGTCCGCGATGTCGACCTCGTCTTCACTGACCCTCCCTACCCAGGCGAATACCTCACACTCTGGACAGACCTCGCTGCCTGGGCCGCGCAAGCCTTGAAGCCCGGTCACCTGCTCGTCGCCTACACCGGCGCCTACCACCTCCCCGAAGTCATCGCCCGCCTCGCCGAGCAGCTCGACTACGTCTGGTGCGGCTCGCTCCAGACACCCGGACCGCACAACCAGGTGCAACGACGGCACGTGCACTCAACCTGCAAACCGATCCTCTTCTTCGCCCGCCCGCCCTACACGCCCGGCCCCTGGTTCCAAGACAGCCACACGACCGGCGGCCGAGAACGCGACCCCGACGCGCTACTCCACCCCTGGGAACAGGACATCGCCCCCGCCCGCTACTACATCAACACCCTGACCAAGCCCGGCGACCTCGTCTGCGACCCCTTCCTCGGCTCCGGCACCTTCGCCCTCGCCGCCAAGCAACTCGGCCGCGCCTTCGTCGGCGCAGAGATCGACCCCGCCGCCTACGCCACCTCGGTGGCGCGAGTCGCGGAGTCCACGCCCGACGACAGCTGAGCATCCGACGGCGGCAGCGAGCACGAGACCGCCGTTCGAAGACTCGAATCAGCCGTGGCTAGCGAATCCCTTCGAGCAGCGATCCGGCAGAGACACGCAGCGCCCGTGCGAGCCTGACGATCGTCGACAGGCGCGGGTCGCGGCCGGCGCGCTCGAGCAACGAGATCTCGGTGCGGTGCAGACCACTGGCATGGCCGAGTGCCTCCTGGGATAGGCCGCGCCGCTCGCGCTCGGCACGGAGATTGTGAGCGAATCGCTGGCGGGGCTCCACCCAGCAGATGCTCCGGCCACGAAGACGAAACCTCTACAGACAAAAGCTCTCGGCGTCGATACCTCTTCCATGAACGCCTCCAACCCAGCGGAGATCGACACGGCGAACAGCGCCCAGCCCGTCACCTTCTACGTACCCGCTAGCGCGGCCGAGCCAGTCGAAATCCACGTCGCCCACTCCGGCCTACGGATGGTGCTCGTCACCCGCGACTCGGTTCGCCTCCTGGGCGAGGAGTGGCGCAAACTCGGCATCTACTTCCTCCTCGGACCCGCCTCGGATCCAGACCGCTTCCGCGCCTACGTCGGCGAGGTCGGCCGCCGCGACCTGCTTCTCCGCGTCAAGGAACACGCCGCCCAGAAAGACTGGTGGAACCGCGCCCTCCTGATCACCAGCGCCAGCGACGAGTTCAACTCCGCCGAGATTGGCTGGCTGGAAGGCCGCTTCTACGACGTCCTCAACAACGCCATCGCCGCCGAACTCATGAACAAAGGCCGCCCCGGCGACGACAGCATCGCGCCCAAGGACAGGGGCGTGCTCGAGCGCTACGTGTCGCCGATCGTCGCCGCTCTGCGCGCCTGCAGCGCCCCACCCGACACCGCCGACCAAACGCCCCCACCCACGGGCAAGACACGAGCCCACTACCGAGAAAGCGTCAAAGACCTGATCGACGCCAACCTGATCAAAGCCGGGACCCGACTGCGGCCCATGCACAACGCCGTCACGGCCACCGCGATCGTGCTTGCCGATGGAAGCCTCGAGGTCGCCGGAGTCGTCTACGCCGCCGTCTCACCAGCCGCCCAGGCCGCCAGCGGCAAGAAGGCCGAGGCAGGCTGGAACTTCTGGGGCGCCCCCTCCGGCGACGGCAGCTACGTCTCCCTCTACGAACTCCGCGAACGCCTCCGAACCGCCCAACCCCAAGAGCAACCCGAGCCGCCCAGTTGACGCAGGACCCGCGGAAGACGCAGTTTGTCAAACAGAGTCACGGTGATCCGTCCAGTCGATTGCGGGCCCATCGCTTCGTCTGCAAGCGCGTCACGTCAGCGACTGACGCGCTCGAGCGATTCGCCGAAGTATTCCGCCAGGTGCTCGTTGCCGCGGTAGAAGCAGCCGACGACCTCGCTCCACAGCCCGTCGTCGATATGACCATCGACTCTGAACAGCTTGCGATAGCGCTCGACAACACCCCTTTCCCCGGCTGGTTCGTCTGGCGTGGCAGCGTAGGTTGAAGCCTGGTAGGCGCGGACAGCGCCGTCGAGGTGGATGAAGCGGCTCCTCGCAGTGTCGCGGAGGGAGTGCAGGTAGCGGTTGCAGACGTACGGCCCCTTTTCTGCTTCGCGTCCAACCGTCTCTTCAACGACCAGCTCCTTGACGATGCCGTTGGCCGTCCAGGTGAAATCGGTCGCGATTAGGTTGGAGAGCGGGTCGACATCGTCGCGTCGGCGCTCGTGGCGGGTGTGTCCAATCGCTCGCACGTCGTCGATGTTCTCCTTGGTCAACTTGAAGCCCCACCAGTAGTCCGCGAGAAGGACGTCGACAGCCTGGTCGGCCCGGACCAGCCGGTGCGCGTCGATGGCCAGCCTAACCTTGAGAACATCGTTCGCAGACGCCGTCGCGAGGAGGAGGCTGATCAGCTCCCTGTAGTCGCTGACGAAAGGATGCGGATAGATCGCGTAGCCCTCGACAACTAGGTAGCGGTCGCTGAGCCCGCCACTCCCGGACGGGATCATGTCGCGAGTGATCGGCAAGAGCCCTCGTTTGTCGAGCCGACGATAGAGCTGCGGCAGAGTGCGGTAAACACGGTCAGCAGGGTCGGGATCGTCGAGCGTCTTGAGGTGAAGCCGGAAGCGTCGCTCCTCAATCGCAAGCTCGAGCAGGCGAAAAGCGCCGATGCGGGCAAGGTTTCCATCACGGCGTCGGCGGGGCGGACCCACGACGCCGTGCACGACCAGCCGATCAGCGGTTGCGATCGAGGCGAGGAAGACCTCCCCATGCTTTGCGATCAACGCGGCGACGAGCTCCTCGACCTCCGCCTTGGCAGTGCCATGTAGCGGGTACTCGCCGTCTCCATAGAACTCCCACACGTTGAAGAAGTACTCGTCGATGGCCTCCCGTAGTAGGGCCGACGAGTGGATCGCGCCTAGGTCAACCGGGTCGAGCACCATGCACACGAGGTTACGCGCGACGCCGACGCAGCCAGAAGGCGTCTTGCCCGGAGCGGCTTAGACCAGGGCCAAACGGAGAAGGCCGGGATTAATCCGGCCTTCTGCGCTACAAGTCCCACCCGGCGGTGGGCACCCCCTCGGCGGACATGAACGCCGACGGAACCTTTCGCTCTACCCTGAGCCCGGCCAGCCTCCGCTGTCGAACAAGGCCACCTTCAACCGCCGCAGCACGTGCGTGGCGCGGATCTTCTCGCGCGTCTCCTGGGAGTGCTTTCTCCCCCTGCGCGCGGCTGCGATCTTGCGGCGATGCTCCTCACTCAGACGCCTTTGACTCATCGCTCAACACTCTACCGACTACTTAGTACGGGATGGCACTTGCGGGTAGAGTCAGACACGTGACCGCTGATCAGGAGAAGCTGATGCGAGACGCGCTCGACGTCATTGAGGCGCAGAAGGTGCGCATCAAGCACCTCGAACGCTGCGTCCGAGAAGCCGGCGCCACGATCGGCGCCTACGAACGCCTTGCAAAGGCGCGCGGCGAGAACCCCGCCAGCGCTGCCAACACGATCGCGAAAGCGCTCGGTAGACCACAGCTCGGCGCTCAGTCCGCCTGGCACCTCCTCCCCAGCCTGGTCGCCGCCCAGAAGGCGCGCTTCGAGCACGAGTCGATGACGCAGGAGCAGCGGCTCGAGAAGGCCCAGGATCTGCTCCGCAAGGCACGACAGAGATGACCGCCGTCGCCAGTGAACGAACCTCGACGCAGGTCGCAGCCGATCTCGAAGCCCTCGACGCCTGGGAGGCCGAGCATTCGACGCCCGCCCGCAAGGCAAAGCGCGCCCAGCTCGAGAAGGAGCTGCAGGCGACCGCTTACCGCGAGGTCTCCGAAGCCAAGGCGATCGAGCAGGCGTCAGCCGGATACGTCCAGGAGCTCGAGGCGGCGTACGCGGAGGCATTCGCTGCGATGGAGGCAATCACGACCGCCATCGAGCGCGTGCACAAGATCCGCGCGCGTGAGTCCGCCTTGGCGAGAGGTATCGGGGCTAGGTTCGCACGGCACAGGCCCGAGCCCCTGCACGTGCGAGTGATGCGGGGCGGCGAGCTGCGAAAGCTGAACGACCGCTACAACCGCGCGATCCAGTCTCGATGGTGAGAGGGCACCTGTGAGCCGGCAGACACCCCAAGCCGCGAAAGGAGATCAGCTGATCCAGCTGCCGGCTCACCGGGCTTCGTATCGAAGGCTGACGTGATGAGAGCCGACGTCGCGAAGGCACTGCTACAGGAAGCCGAGCTCTGCGCGGCGAACAGGCGGTTCAAGGCTCGCGCCGAGGACGACGAGCTCAGCCCTGCGGCTGATGACCCGACCTTGGCGAGGTCGCGCGACGGCTCTGGCGAAGACGGCGAGGCACAGCGCCAAGCTGAGCATGCCGCCGAACCTTTGCTTCCTTGGCGGGACGCGACCGTGGGTCGATACCACCGCATCTTCTGAAAGATGCCCCACCGGCACTGAGCTGCTAGCGGCTACGAGTTCATGCAATCCGGAAGCGCGTCTGTGAAGTCCTTGAAGTAGTCGTACTGCCGAACTAGGACGTTGCCGGCGAGTCGTCTCGAGAAGATGGCGCGGATCCGCTCTCTGTGCTCGCGCGAAGGGTTGGCGATGACCAGCAGCCTCAGCGAGTTCGATCTGGCCAGCGCGAGCCGCATCACGGCTTCGACGTGAAGGTCGGTGGGCGTGAAGCTGAACCCGGCGATCGCGATCACCTTCGCCGAACGGAGCGCCCGCTCAGCCTTCTTCCAGAGGTCATCGAAGATGGGCTGGTCGCGGTCCTGCTTGCTCCATCCCGGCGGGATGATCGTGAACTTCGGCGTCCCTCGCTGCATGTGCAGCCTCTGCTTCAGAACGATCGGGTCTCCGTCCGAGGTGGGGAGCTGCCAGTTCAGCGAGCCGTGCAGCTTCAGAAGGTAAATCGAACTATTGGCGTTCGGAGCAGCCGGGTTCGCGCTCCAGTGTCGGTCGCCGTCAGGTGCTACCCGTGACGGCTGGGGGAACGCGTAGCCATACCGTGCCGTCCACTTGCCGGCACCGTGGGTCCGCAGGGCGTGATCCATCACGCAGTCGTAGTTGAAGCTGATGACCGTGTCACGCGGCCGAAGGTGCTCCACCAGGGTCCGGTGATTGGTACAGCCGTCGCCGATCCGTATCGCGTCGTCGGTCGAGGCTTCGAGCACTGCGGATAGGCCTTTCATCAGGCGTGCGCGACGGTCTCGGAGGTCGGAAGCTGTGATCGGAGCGAGCTTCTTCGGCGAGAACCGGGTGGCGTCGATCATCGACTCGAGCTGCGTGAAGTAGTCCTCCAACGTGAGCGTGAAGTTCGGCCCGAAAAGTTCCACCACGTCCTGGATCACTGTCTTTGCGATTGATCGATGCTTCGGGCCGACCCGCTGGAGCTGTGTGAAGAAGTCGGCGTTGAGAGGCGGCCGAACGGTCGCGGCATTGGCGAAGCTCGCCCCCACCGTGGCTCCGGCTCCAAGTATGACCACCCGATCTGAGGGTGAGAGCGGCGGCATTGCTTCTTCAGGATGCATCGGGCCGCGGACATCCGTGTTAGCACTGTCGTACGATCGGGAGGTGCGGGAGTCGCAGAGGTCTCGGTAGGGATTGGCGTCGTTTCCGCAGTGGATCGCGGCTCTTTATGCGCCAAGCGGGGGCCGAGACCAGCTCGGTCTTGGCAGCGTCTCCTCTGATCAGATCCTCCCGTCGCTTGCGCCGGAGATCAATGTCCTCACCGACCACCCGCGCTATCACAGCTTCTACACATTCGTTCTGGACGAGTTTTGGCGTCGCGACCTGCCCCGCAGCCGCGATGCGTGGGTCAAGTTCTTCCGTCCGCGCGAATTCGTCTTCTCGCTCTGCACCCACCTCTGTGACCGGCCGGAGCACCCAGGCACACCCTCAGCAGTCGGAAGCCAACGGACCGAGGGCCTGGCCCGTCGGGAGCTGCCGAGCTACGACACGACTTTCAACTACATCAAGTCTCCGCTCGGCGGCTATGGCCTCTACTACCGGTCGGTGATTGCCGGCCTCGGGTGGATTTACCCGGGCGGACCCGGGTTCCCGTACCCCGTCGATGTCCCGAGTGAGAAAGGCCGAGAACTGGCGAAAGCCTTCCGCCGCGAGGTCGCCGAGACGACGTACTACCGCGAGTTTTTCGATCACGACGAGATCGAGATCCCGATTGAGGCAGTCCGCGAGTACGCGCGCAAGGCATGTCTCTGTCAGCTCCGGCGAGACGACGTCATCGACCGAGCCCTTGTGCTCGACGCGTTCTTGCACGCCGGCGACGAGGAGGCAGCCGCCGCGCGCCGGGAAACGTTCCGGATGCTGCTCGACCTCGCCGATCAGACCCACGATCACCCGCTCGATGAAGATGCGTTCCGACAGCTCATTTACTTCCGCGCCTCGGACGCGGGGGCGCGCTGGACACCACGCGAGGATGTTTCTTCAACGGCTCTGCGCTGGCGGCTTTACCAGGCGCGCGAGTACTACGCATTTGCCTTGAACGCCCTCTGGTGGCACCTGTGTGATTGGGGCGTAACGAACGGCGGCACGCTCACCCCGCTTCCAGTCGACCAGTTCCTTGACTACACCACGAGATCTCTGGACTTCGCCCCCCTCGCCGCGGCGCTCGACCTGCCGCCAACCTCGATAGGGGCCGACTCCAGGTTGGAGGATGTCCTCGACTGGCTACTGGCAAGCGCTGGCACAACAGATGCCGGCTCGTTCGACGCAAACTGCGGCGTCGAGGCGAAGGTGCACGAACATCGCCTCTATGCGTTGATTAGTCGAGAGCGGCGGGCGCCACTCGCGATTCCGGCGGCGCTCGCCTTGCTCGGCACAATCGTTCTTCGCTTTGGCGGAAGCGAGAACCGGTTCCGGCCTGAGTGGGAGATCTCGCGGATGGGGTCTTCTGGTCGGCTCAGTCTGGACGGCTTCCTCTCGAAGATGCGCCAGCTGCGCGCTGCCGACGTTTGCGCCGCCGCTCTGACGGAGTGGCTGTACCGCGACTACGTGATCCGTCAGCACGAGCTGATCGCTCTAGGAAAGCTGCCCGACAACACCTTCCGGTTCCGCTGGGACGGCGGTCGGCTGCGCTTCTTCAACCTGCAGAACCCGCTCGAGTTCCAGAGCGCCCGCTTCGGCGCCCTTGCAACCACGATCAGCGAGCTCGGCCTATGCGCCCCGCTCCCCCAAGCCGGCCACGGGCTCACTCACGACGGGGAGCTGCTCCTTGCCGAGGGCGACATCGATGGATGAGCTCGTCCTCCCAGAGACGCTCGCTGGAGCGTGGGACAGCATCCTGATCCTCACCTACGGCGCCGAGCTGCCGTTCTTCGAGCGGACACTCGCGAGACGCCTCGGCGACCGCTGCCGAAACCGGGTCATCCTCGCGGACGGACACCGCTACCTCGAAAGCTGCGCCCACTGGGCAAGCGGCTCGCTCGTTCACAGCCTTAACCAGCACTACGTCGCAGACGGCGTCATGACCAGACAGGCGATGCATGCCAAAGCCATCTTGCTCCTCGCAAGCGACGCCGGACGCCTGCTCGTCGGCAGCGGGAATCTCGGCTTCCAGGGATATGCATCGGGAGGCGAGCTGTTCACTCGCTACGAGTACACGCGCGAGCAGCGCGACGACCTCGCCGCCTTCGTCGCCATCCGGGAGCTGCTCGAAACCCTGACCGAGCGCCGCTACCTCGGCGCGACTAGCGTCCGCCATATCGAGCTCATGCTCGAGAAGGCGCCCTGGCTCTACCAATCTGCGCCCGGCGCGCACCGGCAGTTGCGCCACAACCTCCACCAAAGCTTCTTCGAGCAGCTCCAAGAAGAAATCGCCGGCGACTCCGTCGAGGAGCTCGTCCTTCTCGCTCCCTTCTATGACCCCGAAGCGAAAGCGCTGGACGCACTCCTTCAGGCCTTCAGCCCAGCTCGAGTCGAGCTGCTCGTGCAGCCCGGTCGAACCTCCGTTAATCCCACGAGGCTCGCGGCCCTTCAGCAGCACCATCCGGCACTAACCGTTAGGCCGTTCCGGAAGGGCATTGACGACCCGTACGTGCACGCGAAGCTCCTCCTCTTCAAACTCCCTCAGCGCGCAATCGCCTTCCAGGGATCCGCCAACGCCTCGCAAGTCGCGCTTCTACTTGCCGACCCGGCTGGGAACGTCGAACTCGCGAACGTCGCGACCGGCGCACGCGACGCATTCGATCCCTTGCTCGATGCGCTCGAAATCGGGGCAGCCGTTAGCGACGTTGTAGGACTCGACCTGAAGGTCGAGCCGATTCGGCATCTGCCTGAGCAACTGGTCGGCTTCCACCTCGTCCGGGGCGAGCTATCAGGACGCACGCTTCGGCTCGAGCACCGGGGTGCCCTGCCAAGCCTCAAGAGCGCCTCGCTGTTGGTCCACGACGACCTTTTCGGCTTTGAGGTTCAAGCGACTCACCCCGACGCGCTCGAGCTAACACTGACGGACGAGGCCTGCGAGCGTCTGCAGCAGGCCGTGGCGGTGCGGCTCCGCTCAGTCGGTTCCGACATGGAGTGGACCTCGAACCCGATCTACGTGTGCAACCGGCACGCACTCGATCGCACACTCCAGGGTCCGACCTCGAGCGAGCGCCTGGTCTTCGTCGGTGCGCTCGGTGAGCTCGACGACGAGGAACTGGAGCAACTCCTCGCCGAGCTCGCCGACACCGTCGTTATCGATCACGACGACCTCCGGCGCCTAGCACGTGAAGTGCAGGGCGGCGGCTCCTCGCCCGAAGCTGGGGAAGGCGAGACGATCAGCTACGAGGAGATCGACTACGAGCTGCTGCGCCAGCATCCCAAGCTCAAGCAGTACCTCCTCGGAAGCAAAGGTGGCGCTGCCGAGCGATCGCGGATCCAGATGGTGCTGCAGTCGATCACCCAGCACTTCCGCGATTACACACACCCCGAACCGTCGAGCCACGGACTAGCCGCCCTAACGATCGTCGACGAGACCGACGCCGAAACCGAAGAAGAGGTTGAAGAAGCGGCCGAGGCGAGCGAGCAGCGGCGAGAACGAACCGAACAGCACCTGCGTCTCGTCTTCCAGAACTTCATCCGCCGATACCTGAAAGGCGTCACAAACCCGGCCTTCCAGCGCGACGCCGGCTTCGAGCTCGTCACCCAGAACTACCTCATCTTCAGTCACGTGCTCTGGGCGCTCTTGCGCAAGCCCTGGATGCCACCGCGCTTCCTCGTCGACTCATTGGCCAGCGTCTGGGAAGAGTTCTGGAGGGCACCTACCGGCCAACCCGGGTACTTCGACCGCCTGTCCGCGGAAGACCACAAGCTCGCTCGCGAATGGCTCGCAGAGCACCACGCGCCATCGCTCCTGCTCGCTTCGCTCTACTACTGCGCCTACCTGACACGGATCGAGGAATGGGAGGACGCCCGCTTCCGCCTTCGCGACCTCTGCGGCCACCTCCTGACTGCCGACCAGGATGGGCTTTCGCCCGCAGACGTCCCGGACTCGCTCAACGCTCTCCGACGGTTACTCGTCGGCAAGCAGCCCACCACCGCCGACCTGATCACCGAACTCCGGGCACTTGCAAGCTTCGAGACCAGAACCAGCTTCCTGAACTCAGTCAGCGAGGAACTCGGACTTCCGGCGGGGACGATCCACTTCGACGACGCGCTCGTCATGCGTCCCGCCCGACGGCGGCAGGACAAGGTCATTTGTCTGAGCATTGACACCAGGGTCGATGAGAAGACAGTGCTCGCACTCCTTGCACGGTGGAAGGAGTTCGAGCCTCTCGGCTACTACCGGATCCAGATAGAAGGCGATAGCGGCCCCGTTTGCTTCTTTGACGTCGAAGGCGGAAGCGGTGTCTACTGGGACCGCCACAACCCCGCGCAGGAGCTCACAGCAATACCGCACGTGCAGCGCCCATGGGACAAGGCGTTGCAGGAACTAGGAACAGCCGCGGAAGCGGCGCATGCGAGTGCGAGGTAGCCCGCGAAGCGGTCCCCGCTCACGCTCACGCCGCTTCTGCAGAGACGGATGTGGCGATCCGGCGTGCTGCCTCGAGCTTGGCAGCGCGGATCGCGACGTAACGGGCGTGGCGGCGACGGCCGCTTCGGCCACGCGGGAGCGGCCGCCCGGCGACCCTGAGGAGCTCGAGCTCCCGATGTACGAGCAGCTGCTCGGGCGTTAGATGGCCTAGCCGTTGACGTCCTTTCCTGGAATGTCTCGCCATCCTCTCCTCCATCCGTGTTGTGTCGGAGGGAGTCGCGGCGGGAGATGGCCAGCCTTACGTAAGAGTTGGGCGTCCCAGCCGGACTGTCTGGTGTGCATGGTCGCCCTGCTTACACCCGTCGCCGCACGTCCTAAGATCCGTCGATGGCAGGAACGCTGCCTGATCGGGCCGGAGACGCGGCGCGTGACGAGGAGGACGTTCGCCTGCTTGAGGCCGGAGATTTTGCGCGGCTGCTCGCCGTCTACTACCCGATCATCCTGCTCCGGCTCCGGATTCGGCTATCGATCGAGGAGGCCGAAGAGGTGCGCCAACGTGTGGTCGCGCATCTGCTTGGTGAGCTCCGCGCCGGCAAGGTGTACGAGGCGCCGTTCCGTGTGGTTGTCCACCAGCGCACGACGTGGAAGCTCCTCGATTACTTTGAGGAGAGGAAGCGAAAGCAGAACGAGGTCGAGCTTCCAGAAGATGAGCTTGAGCAGGCTCGCGACGAGTATCGGCGAGTCGAGGCAGACATCGATTTCGGGCGGCTGGTCACTGAACTTCCCGCGAGAGAGCGGCAGGTGATCGAGATGCGCTGGCGTCAAGGTTTGGACGTGCCCGCGATCGCCGAGCTGCTCGGGATCGAAGCCAATGCTGTGCACCAAGCGCTTCACCGCGCTCACGGGAGGTTGAGAAAGAGCTTTGGCTGATCGGGTGTTTGAGCTGTTTGACGAGTATGCCGTCAGGTACGCGCGCGGCGAGTTTCCTGATCCGGGCGACTACCTTGGCCGCGCCGGCGCTGAGGCTGAGCAGCTCGCGAGCATGCTCGACCTGTTTCTTCAATGGGCGCCGCCGCCTGAGCCCAGCGAGGTCGCCGTCGAGCTGATGCAGGCGTGGATAGCGGGCGAGCCGCCGCTACGTGTCCTCCGGGTTCGCCGCAGTCTTCGGGTAGACGATGTCGTCCAGGGATTGGCTGCAGCACTGGCCGTTGACGTTGCCCACGTCGGCAAGCTGAGGCGGTACTGCCAACAGCTCGAGCGAGGGTCGCTCGAGGTTGCCCGTGTCGACAGCCGGGTCTTTGATGCCCTCGCCTCTCTGCTGACGGCGCCGGCGTCGCTCCTTCGGGCCTACGCAGCGCTGCCGCGTGGCCAACTCTCGGCCACCGCAGCGCCGGCGTATCGAGCCGACGAAATGCCGGCCTTGCCACCGAGAGTTAGAGGAAGCGTCGATGAGGAGTGGGATGAGGTAGATGAGCTGTTCGTAGGCGAACAGCACACGTAAGAACGCTCGCGCCTGAACCGACTTACAGGCGAATGGACGCACGACCTGGATACTCGACCACTGTCAAGAGCGGGAGAATCAGAACGATGGGGCAACAAATCGGCCAGCTCGCGAGAGAACTGCTCGAGCGCTACTACCGGCATTTCCCGGATGCTGAGCTGCCGGTACCGATCGATGCGATCGCTGTTGACCTGCTCGGCCTGAGCGTCGAGGAGGAGGACGGGCTCGAGGTGTCGGGAATGCTGCTGCCGATCGAAGAGCAGATCTGGCTGAACGGGCGCGAGGCGCGGCAGAGCTCAGGGCGGCGACGGTTCACGCTTGCGCATGAGCTCGGCCATTGGATCTGCCAGTACCAGCAGGGACGCATCGCACCGCGCTACTGCCGCACCGAGATGATCGGGGTCGGTGCCGGCAGGAGCCTCGAACGCGAAGCAAACGAGTTCGCCGCCGAGTTGCTGATGCCGGAAGCGCTGGTCCGCCGCGAGGCGCTGCTGTTCCGACTCAACATTCACGCGTTGTCCCGTCGCTTCGAGGTTTCGCCACCGGCGATGAAGGTGCGACTCAGGCAGCTCTCACTTCTCCCCACCTACATGCAATGAGAGTCATTCACGTCGCCGATACGCACCTGGGATACCGCAACTTCAGCGGCAAGCTCGACCCAGAGCGCAATCTCAACCAGCGCGAGTGCGACGTCTACGACGCCTGGCACGCCGCGATCGGGATCGCGCTCGAGCGCCATCCGGAACTCTTCATCCACGCGGGCGACCTCTTCGACTCCTCGCGCCCGTCGCCGCGCGCGATCGTCGAGGCTCTGAGCGGCTTCGCCAGGTTGCGCGACGCCGGTATCCCCACTGTCGTGATTGCCGGTAATCACTCCACCCCGCGCTTCCGGAGTGGCGGCAGTGTGTTCGAAATCCTCAGCGAGTTCGGCATCACCGCGATCTGGGGCGAGCCGCGAACCGTCACGGTGAACGGTGCCGCCGTCCACTGCGTCCCCCATGAGCCGCAGCCCGAGCAGCTGCTCGAGGACATCCGCAGCCTTGCACTCGACGGAGGCGCCGACGCCAACATCCTCGTCCTTCACGCCGGGCTCGAAGGCGTCCGACAGGACTACCACGAGGTGAACGAAATCGCGCTCACGCCGGAAGCGCTCGCCGAGGGTGAGTACGCCTACGTCGCGCTCGGCCACCTCCACAAGTACCAAGTGCCTCAGGTGAACGCCGTCTATCCCGGATCGCTTGAGCGGCTCGATTTCGGCGACGTCGACGGGGACAAGGCGGTCGTCGAGGTTGACCTTGCCGCCGGCGCCGGCTCAGACGGCTTCATCACGCGACACACCATCCCGACGCGGCCGATGTTCGACATCGCACTCACCTGTGAAGGGGTCGGCCCCGCCGAGGTCATCACCGCGCTCGAGAAGGAGATCACCGGGCTGTCGCTCGACGGCGCCCTGGTTCAGTTGCGCCTCGACTCAATCCAACGCGACGTCTGGCACTCACTCGACCTGGCCGCGATCAACGAGATGCTCGATCCATGCCTACATGTGGTGCTACGCCCAGGTCGCAGTGGCCTGGCTATGGACGGTGACGAGGCTGAAGCCGACATCTCCTTCGCGACCTTCGCCAGACGGGAAATGCCGAAGGGCGTCGACTCTGAAGCGGTTGTACGGCTTGCTCTCGGGTACCTCGATGACGCGGCGGCTGCAGAGGCAGAAGGCGAGGCTGGCGAATGAGGCTCATCTCGCTTCGCCTCCGTCAGTGGCGCTGCTATGAGGACTGTGCGATCGAGTTCCCAGACGGGCTGATCGGCGTCCGCGGGCAGAACGGCGCCGGGAAATCGACGATCGCCGAGGCGATCGGCTGGGCTCTCTTTGGCAAGTTACGCCGCCGCGCCAAGGTCGGCGACCTGCGTCGACAAGGAGCGCCGAAGGGCTCGAAGTCGCTGGTCGAGTTCGAGTTCCAGCTTGGCTCGAGCGACTATCGGATCGAGCGCACGGCTGGCGGCGACGCGAAGCTCTGGATCAACGGCGAACTCGAAACGCAAAAGGCCACCGACACGAACAAACGCATCGCCCAAGAGCTCGACCTGACCTGGGACGTGTTCCAACGCACGGTCTTCGCGCAGCAGAAGGATGTCGCAGCGCTCGATCCCGGTGCGACCTCCGATCAGCGCAAGAGTCATGTCGAGCGTCTGCTCGGCCTCGAGCGGTTCAAGGACGCCGCGACGAGAGCCCGCAGCGACATGAAGCTTCGATCCGCCGAACTCGGGATGTTGCGTGAGAGCGCACCCGACTCGGACGCGATCGAGGCCGAACTGAGGGACGCCGAGAAGAGGGCGGCTGAAGGGGATCCCGCCGTCGCAGCCGCAGCCGCAGAACTCGAGAAGACGACGAGGTTGCGCGACGGTGCTCGAAAACAGCTGGACGTCGAGCAGGACAGGCAGCGCGAGTTCGAGCTGCTAAGCCAACGCCAGCAGGGCGAGCAGAAGAAGCACGACGAAGCGGCCGGGGCTGTCGTTGATCTATCCGCGATGGTCAAGGAGCGCACTCAACAGCTCGCGCTCCTCAAGAAGCTCACCCCCGAAGCAGGCAAGCTGAAAGAAGCGGAGAGGACAGCCGCTATCTGGGACGGCCTCGCGGATGATCTGGTTGAGCTCGAGACGCTCGCTGCCGAGCTCGCCGCGGTCCCCTACGACGCGACGAAGGCGGACAAGGAGCGAAAGCAGTACGAGGAGTTGAGCGAGGAGCGCACGAAGCTCTTGGCCGATCGGCCGGAGCTCGCGGCGCGAGTCACAGCGGCGAAGGCGCGGGCGGACGCACTTCGAGATGTCAATAAGGCGGGATCGGCCGATGAGGCCAAGCAAGCGGTGAAGGATCTCGAGGGCGAACTCCGCCGCGTGCGGGAGGAGCTGGCCGTCGCGCGAGCCGACCTCGCCCATGACAGTGCCCATGTCGACGAGGTCGCAAAGGGTGGGCCGAGGACTCCATGTCCAGTCTGCAAGAAGCCCTATGGTGAGGAATACGGCGAGATCCTCGATGGCTACCGCAGCCGTATCGCCGCTAATGAAGCCCTCGCGCCGAAGCTCGAGGAGAAGTGCCAGCGTCTCGAGAAGCGACTCGAGAAGGCGCGCGAGACGCATGACGACGCGCGCGCAGCCGCCAAGCGGCTAGCGGACACCGAAGGGCCGACCGACGCAGCCGTCGCACGAGATGAGCTCGTCGCGCTGGAGCACGACCTGGGAAGCATTGACAAGCGGTTTCGGGAGCTGACGACGCAGATCCCGGCACTCTCAGAGAAGTGCAAGGCTGACGAGGAACACGGCAAGAAGTGGCTCGAGTTGAGCGCGACGCACAAGGCGAAGAAGAAGGAAGTCGACGGTGCGCTCAAGGCGCTTGGCCGGAACTCCTACAGCAAGCCAGCCCACACGAAAGCCCAAGAAGCGTATGAAGGCGCCCTCGCCGTCGACGAACAGGTCTCCTCGTTGCGCGAAGCAACCGCCGACGCTCCGCATCTCAGAACAGAACTCGAGAACCAGACGAAACGTGCGAGCGACGCGAAGACGGAGCTCGGAGTGATGGAGCAAGGGTTACGCAAGCTCGCCTTCGACTCGGAGCAGCTCGCCGCGATCAAAAGCGCGGCTCAGAAGGCTGATGAGGCGAGAGAAACCGCGCAAGACGCCCTCACCCAGGCAAGACTCGAAGCGCAAAGCCGCAGTAGCGAGGTCAAGGCCATACGAGATCGGCTCGCCGAGTCGAGGAAGATGCAGGAAGCGATCGCCGTCAAGACGACCGAAGCTCGCCAACACGAGGTCGCGGCTGAGCTCCTCTCTAAGTACCGAGACCAGCAGGCTAAGCGCGCCTGGCCGAGGCTCGAGCAGGTCACAAGCGCTCTCTTGAGCTCGGCAACCGACGGCCGCTACGCCGACGTCAAACTATCGAACGACTACCGGTTAATGATCGTCGACCGCGGCGAAGACCACGAGCTCGCTCGCTTCTCAGGTGGCGAGCAGGATCTTGCCAACCTATGCCTCCGACTCGCAATCGCCGACTGGGTCAGCAAGGAACGTAACGTTGAGCTCGGCTTCGTCATCCTCGACGAAGTGTTCGGCAGCCAGGACGATGAGCGCCGGCAGCGACTGCTCTCCGAGTTGCGCTCACTCGGAGCGCGTTTCCGACAGATGCTCGTGATCACCCACCTGCCCGAGATAGCCGAGCTCTGCGATTCGCAGCTCGATGTCACGCTCACCGAACCCGGGCGAAGCGTGGCATCCTTGGTGTAACCGCCTTCAGGGATCAGAAACAAAGTACTGAGCTACTTCTCGATCGCCGTGTCGCGGGAACTCGATTCTTCTCAGCCCCGCTGCCGGACTCAAGGCGCGAAGGGACGCGGCGGCTTGTGCAGGTCACGAGAAGACGCCCCACTGCCTCCCACCACCCTGCATCGTGAAGCTGGTCCCCTGGCGACGGGACGCTGCCTTCCACGCTTTCACCTGGGCCGCGGAGCCGACCTGCAGGCGGAAACTCCCGTCGGGCTGCCGCTCGAAAAGGAGAGTTGTATTGCTGTAGGCAGGTGGGCCTCCGGCCCCCGGTATGGGCAGATTCAGCTTGTCCATGTAGTTATTGCCAAAGCGCATATGGTGCGTCGAGATGTGTCCGCGGTGGTTGATGATCACGTCACCGAGCATCGTGTTGCGCGGGACCACGAGCGCGCTGAATCCGAAGAACACGCGCATTCCACGCTGGAGATCGATCTGATTGCCAGGAACTCCTGCGCCACGGTTCGGAACGACGTATCTGACCTCAATCCAGAGGGCCTTCGCGCTCGCCACCTGCGCTGAGACGTTCAGCGGTAGATCAAACCGCCGCGCAGGGCCACGAGCGTCCTTGATGACGTCTTGAGCCTGCCCGCTCGCGTCCTCGTTGGCGACTTGACGCCGTCGGCGCTTCTGCCGGTATTGAGCGATCATCGCCGCCGACAATGGAGAAGCGGCGCGCCACACCCGGTCAACGTGCTGGGCCTGCAGCTGCAACGCCTGGAGCTGCGCAGCTGCATCTCGGGACAGCCTCCCTGACGGCCACATGGCTGCGGTCACGTGTTCGTGCCCTGTTTCTAGACCGCTAACCGTGAGATTCGCCGAGCCGACCACGATGGCCGTCGGCGGCGCATTCACTTGGCCGCGATGGAAGATCGCAGTCTTTGGGTGGAAGCACCTCGCAGGAATTAGGTTGCGCCGTAGCACGTCGGCGGCGTAGGGCACTCGCACCCTCGACTTCGGTAGCGAGGCGAGGTAGTCAAGGGCATCCGGATCGGTGTGCCCCCAGTCGATCGAGATCACCCATCGCTTCTCCATCGAGCGCCAACCGGCGCTGACGTCGGCGATCGTCCAGGCTGCCAGTTGCGCTCCACCAACGGATGCGTAGGCGAACGCTGCGTGAAGATGGCTGAAGCTGGAGCTGGCAGCGGCTTTCTCCAGGAGATCAACAACGGCTCTCTGGTTCGTATCGGATTGAACGGCGAAGTCGTAACGGAACATGGCGTTAGGCGGGAACGGCCTCGCCCGCGCAGACCTCGCGTGCAAGCGTGTCGATCTCGGCTATCTCGGCTTGGGCCGCAGCGACCTGCTTGCTCAAGGTTCTCGCCGGCGGGGAGGCTGCCACCTTTTCGTGTGCTCCTCTGGACAGTTCGGCAAGCCGCGTGTGACGCTCGTCATGCGCATCGAACTCTGGGATCGGGACGACCTCAAATGGTCGGCGGTGGATATGTCGGGCGCCCCATGCGCCCTGGGTCTGGCCACTCTTGATCGAATCGTCGACGAAGGGCGAGTTGAGGACAGCCGCGAGGTAGTGGGCCTCGTCGAGTGTGCCGACGCGAATCCAATACGTGTTCATGTCGAACACGAATGCACGAGCGCCGCTCTCGACTGCGAACGCGTCCGTGTCGATCACCGCGGCGCGGACATGCGAACCGTCCGCTCCGTAGACGACCCGTATCCCACCCAGGGTTTGTCGTGTGAGGTTGCGGTGGTTGTCGAGATACTCGTGGAGCGGAACATCCTGGGACGCGCTGTCTTTCTTGCGATCGTTCCAGATCGCCTGGGCTTCGTTTAGCCAGCGATGAAAGCCTGGTGCGCCGCGCTTCAGCACCTGGCTCGGATCGAGCAGGCTCACGTGGCTTTTCGTCGTGTCGATCGGAAGCGCGCACAGCTTTGCCTGCCCAAGGCGGAACGGGAAGATGCCGAGCATGGTGGCGAAGATGAACTCGGACTCGATCTGTCCCTCGAGCTGGACGCCTGTCCACGGATGCTTCGCTCGCTGGGCCGCGTCCGGATCGGTTGTCACCCACTTCCGAGCAGCTGCGGCCGTGGCCGCTGTTGGTGTCACAAACCAGAAGGGCCGAGGTGCAATCGTGGCGCCCTGGATGGCTCGCTCGAGATACGGGCTGTGCTTGACCTGCTGATCGACGAGCTCGCTCGGGGCTGAGATGGCAAGCGCCTTCGCACTCTCGGCGGGAGATGCGTTTCGTCTGAGCAATCTTCCACTGACCTCGCGCACGGGCCACGTTGCATCACTCGTCCGGGTTCGCTCGACGATCGCAACGCACGATGGCACCCGGAAGAGTGGCTCGACGTGGTTCAAGTCGAGGGCGGCCACAGGAGTCATTGGCACCTGAACCTGAACGCGGCGGAAAGGCTCATGCTGCTTCGCTCCATAAAGCACACCGCGGGGCAACACGAACGCCAGCCGGCCTCCAGGTCGAACGTAGTGGTCAAGCGAAAAGCAGGCGAACACTGTCGCAAGCTCGAGAGCCCCGGTTCGCCATCCTCGGCGGTCTTCGAGGAGACCATAGTCAAGGGCAAGCTGGGTGACTCGCTCCTGATACGCCTTCTCGCTGATGTCCCGGAACGCAAGCCATGGGGGATTGCCGACGACCAGGTCGACAGGGTTGCGGGAGATCATCTGTGGGCGAACCGCGTTCGAGAGCACGAACGCCCAGACGGTGTCACGCCGGTCAGCCACCAGTTGCCGAAACAGCTGCAGGTTCTCGATCCACGCCTCACTGAACTCGCCGACACCCAGCGTGGTCAGCGCCGCCGCCAGCCCTGTCGCAGCGTCCTCGTCCGACATCGAGGTATCGGAGAACTCGGCGATAAGCGACGCCGCTTGCTCGAGTGTTCCCGGTCGCGCATCCTCCATCTCCGTCGGCAAGACGAAGCGTTCAATCACCTTCTTCTTCGTGCCGTTGCTTGCGGTGACGCCCACGGGAGGGACAACAACCTCGATGGGTCGTCCGAAGGTTGACTCCGGAACCGTCAGCGAGTCGGCCATCCAGACGGGAACGGTGACGACATCACGTGCGCCGGCGGCATCGTCGCCGAGTGCGAGAACGAAGTTGGCGCGCGCGACCGTGACGGCCAGCGGATGGACGTCAAAGCCCATGATGTTCGCCTGCGCCTCTGCAACAAGCTCCGCGCCCTTGAGGCCGAGACCGCGCAGGCGTCTGACAGCCGAGAAGAGGAACGTCCCCGATCCACAGGCCGGATCGAGAATGCGCATGCCCGGGGCGTAGCCAGCCTCCTGAAGGACGAGATCAGCGAGCCAGTCAGGGGTGTAATACTCGCCGAGGTCGTGCCGGTCGATCGGATCGACAAGCGTCTCGTATAGCTCTTTCAGCAAATCCTCGTCGATCGCGCTCGTTGCGTACACGCTCAAGTGCCGTGCGAGTCCGGCGGCGAGTCGCGTTGACCGCTCGACGATGCTCGCATCCGCTATCCATGCGAAGAAGTCGTCGTCGACGAGATTGGCGATCCCCAACTTCTCGAACGCCTCCCCGGAGATGATCTGCAGCTCCGCTCCGTGCTTCGGCAACCGCTTCGCAATTGCCAGATATGCGAACAGACGCGCGATCAGCGCGAGATACGTGTGGCGCAGGAAGAGCTCGTCGCTCCCTTTCGGACTTCCGTAGACGACGCGCAGAAGCCGATCCCATTCCTCGCGCTTGATCGAAACCGCGGAATCGGACTCGACCAGTCGCCAGAGCTCCTCCAGCTCATCGCGCGCAGCCAAGAACACAGCGCTGCGAGGCCCGAAGCGACGAACAACATCTTCGGCAGTCGGCGTGAGCTCGAGCGCCGTGAACAGATATGCGTCAAGCCAGGCCGCCGCGTCATCGTCCGAAGCAGCGCCGAGGTCGAGCTCATCGAATCGGCTCAACGCACCGTCCGCGAGCCGGAAAGCGATGAACCTTCTTCCGTCCGTCGCGATCGCGAACGCCCGCTTGCCGAGCCGCGTCAGGTAGAGGCCGAGTTCGCGCTCGACGTCGGGCAGTTCCCGCACCAGGTCGCGTTTCACCTCGAAGACGATGTCGCGATAGAGGAGATCGATACGCCCCCGTGCCTGCGACACGCGCACGTTGTGCTCAAGCTCGACCTCGTCTACGTCAATCCCGAAGCCGTCGCGGAGCAGCTCAACCAGATAGGCGCGCCGCTGGTCATGGTGAAGCTGACGCTCGATTGCGTCCTCCATCTGCGCACGGAAGCGTGCAAAGGCTTCAACTGGGGCCACTCGACACGCCACTCTACGAACAGCGCCAGATAGCGCCGCAGACTCTCTCGACCAGCTCTAGCTAGCGCACTCGTGCGACGCAGCGCTGACTGCTGAGAACGGCATCCGAAGGATGCTCTAGCCGCGGCCGGCGGAGCATGTCGGCCGCCGCTGTACTCACCATTTCACTCACCATTCGGCCTCCACGGCGAAGACCGAGAGGCGACAAACGGCTTGGTTGAGCGAT
>CAVZNV010000020.1:0-107982 GCA_963776735.1 uncultured Actinomycetes bacterium | reverse complement strand
GCGGCATCGCCTACGAGGGCTACGTCTCCCCGTCCGGGGTCGGCTACGACATCGGCTGCGGCAACAAGGCCGCGCGCACGGAGCTGACCCGCGCCGACCTCGACGCGCTCGGCGGCGTCCAGCGCCTCATGCGGGAGATCACGAGGCGCGTGTCGTTCGGCATGGGCGTGCCGGCGGCGGAGCGCGCGGACCACCCGGTGCTGGAGCAGATCCGCGCGGCGGAGTTCGCGCCGCAGCGGGGGCTTGCCGACCTGGCGGCGGCGCAGCTCGGCACCGTCGGCGCCGGCAACCACTACGTGAACCTGATGGAGGACGAGGAGGGCCGATCTGGGTCGGCGTCCACTTCGGATCGCGCGGCTTCGGGCACAAGACGGCGTCCGGGTTCCTCGCGCTCGCGCAGGGGCTCTCGTTCGGGGCGAAGGCGCGCGACGGCGAGATGGACTCGTCGCCGGTGCTGTTCGAGATCGACTCCGAGCTCGGTCAGTCCTACGTCGCGGCGATGGAGCTCGCCGGCGAGTACGCGTACGCCGGACGCGACGTCGTCGTCGCGAAGGTGCTCGAGATCCTCGGAGCCGACGCGACCCACGAGGTGCACAACCACCACAACTTCGCCTGGCGCGAGGAGCACTTCGGCCGCGACTACTGGGTGATCCGCAAGGGCTGCACGCCCGCACGCCCGGGTCAGGAGGGCTTCGTCGGCGGCTCGATGGGCGACGAGTCCGTGATCCTGGAAGGCGTCGACGGGCCGAAGGCCGCCGAGTCGCTCTACTCCACCGTCCACGGCGCCGGCCGCGTGATGAGCCGCTCGCAGGCGGCCGGGCGCGTGCGCCGCGTCAAGCGCTGGGCGTGCGGGCACCGCGACTGCGCGTACACGGCTGAAGGGCCGGGCACGTGCCTGATCCACGGCTCGAAGCTGCGCCAGGCGCGCGTGCCGGTGCAGGTCAAGCCGGGGCTCGTCGACTGGCCGGCGGTGCAGGAGCGACTGCGCGAGCAGGGGATCGTGCTGATCGGCGGCGGCGCGGACGAGGCGCCGGAGGCCTACAAGCGCCTGCCGGAGGTGCTCGAGGCACACGCCGGCTCGATCCGCGTCAAGCACACGCTGCGCCCGCTCGGCGTGGCCATGGCCGGCCGCGACGTCGTCGATCCGTACAAGGACTGAGGAGGCTCCGGTGGGACGTTGCACGTCGATCGGGTGCGATGGGCGTCCTGATGGAAGGACGCAGGGAGCGTTCGTACCCGGAGGGTACGGGCGCGACTGAGGACGCAGTCAGCTCGACGTCCGTCGCGGCCGGGCGACCTCAGCCACGTTTCATCGGAGCCTCCCTACCTGCGGAAAACCCGCAGTCGGGCGTGGCTCCGCCACGGATGCGTGCGGCCGGTGTGAGGCGGACACTGGCCGCACGCGAACACGGAGGACTGAGCCATGAAGGTGCAAGACGTGATGACCAGAGACGTGACCACGGTCGCGCCCGACACATCGCTCAAGGACGTCGCGCTGGTGCTCACGAACCTCGGCGTCTCGGGTGTCCCCGTCGTCGAGGGGGGCGCCGTCGTCGGCGTCGTCTCGGAAGCCGACATCCTCGTGAAAGAACGCGGGGTCCAGCCGCCGCATCACGGGCTCGTCGGGCTCCTGTTCTCCGAAGGCGTTGAAGTCGGCGACAAGCTCCGCGCGGTGACGGCCGGGGAGGCGATGACGTCGCCCGCGATCACGATCGCGCCGGGCCGCCCGGTCTCGGAGGCTGCTGGGAAGATGATCGACGCGCACGTGAACCGGCTGCCGGTCGTCGACGAGGAGGGCGTGCTGCTCGGGATCGTCACGCGCGCCGACCTCGTGCGCGCGTTCGTGCGACCGGACGAGGAGATCGCGCGCGAGATCCGCGAGGAGGTCGTCCTGCGCACGCTCTGGATCGCGCCTGAGCAGGTGACCGTCGGCGTGGAGCACGGAGTCGTCCGGCTGGCCGGCCACGTCGGCTCGAGGTCGGACGGCGAGCTCGCGGCATCGCTCGCGCGGCGGGTTCCGGGCGTCGTCTCGGTCGAGTCGAGCCTGACCTGGGACCTCGACGGCGCCGACCACGCGTCGAAGAAGTCCCTGTACGCCGCCGGTCGCTAGCTCCCTGTGGTCGTCACCGGTGTCCCGCACTCGGGGCACCGGAACGGCCGCCGCTTCGCGAGCCAGCGGCGCACGGCGTTGACGATGAAGGGAAAGCCGGCGCCGGGGATCTCCCGCGTCGCCTGCACGGCTCCGTGGTCGGGGCAGCTCCCCGCCTTCGTCTGGACTTCCTTCCGCACGGCACCTCCTCTCGAGCTGCCTGCCGGGACGTCCTCAGTCTGACGCTGGAGACGAGCCGGGACAAGTCAACCGACCCGGTAGCGGAGCGAGACCATCCCGTTGGCGAACCGGCGCTCTTCGAGCAAGTCGAGGTCGAGGCGCACGTCTGCAGGCAGCCAGTGCGTCCCGCCTCCGACGACCACGGGCGCGACGATCTGGTGGAGCTCGGTCACCAGTCCCGCCCGCAGCGCGTGGGCGGCGAGGGAAGGCCCGCCGACGCTGACGTCTCGCTCCGCCGATTCCACGAGTTCCCGTACCGCGGCGGGGTCGAACTCGCGCTCCAGCCGCGTGCGCGATGTCGAGACCGAGTCGAGCGTCCGCGAGTAGACGATCTTGTCGGCAGCGCGCCAGATCGCGGCAAAGTCGCGCGTGACTGACGACTCGCGCTCGACCGGCCACGACTCCCAGGCGCGCATCACCTCGTACATATGCCGTCCGTAGAGGTACGTCCCGAGCGGGCGCTCGAGCTCGTTGACGAAGGAATGCACCTGCTCGTCCGGCATCGCCCAGTCGAAGCGGCCCAGCGCGTCGGCGACCTGGCCGTCGAGCGATGTGATCGTCGAGTAGATCAGCCTGGCCATGACTCGAGTTCGGCGCGGATCAGGCGGAGGCCCACGTCCAGTTGCGAGAGCGTGCGCAGGCGCCCGTGCCGCGCGTCCCACGCGCCGGACTCGAGGTCACGGCGCAGCTCGGCGACGGCGCGCTCGGCCACCTGAGGCCCCACGGCGTCCCAGGCGGACGTCCCTGCGCGCACATCCGGATCGAAGTGCTGCTCGGGCCGCGCCCAGAGCGTCGCGAACATGCGATCCGTACAGTCGTTCGGAGCGGGCAGGACGTCCACCGTCGCTCCGGGCAGCGCGGCGCAAACACGGGCGATCGCCGGGTACGAGGCGTTGTGCACGGCCACCATCTCGGGCAGGTAGTCGCGGACGATCCACCTCTGCGCGCCGACGCGGTAGTCGAACGCGAGCACGACGACCCGGCGCCGGGCGACGCGCCGCATCTCGGCGAGCCCTGCGTCGACGTCGCGCCAGTGGTGGATGGTGACGATCGCCATCGCCGCGTCGAACGAGTCGTCCGGGAACGGCAGCTGCTCGGCAAAGGCCTGGACGACCGGCGCCGAGCCCGGCGGTCGCTGCGCGATCATCACCGGCGACGGCTCGACCGCGGTCACGTCCAGGTCGGGCGGCTCGTACGAGCCCGCCCCGGCGCCGACGTTGACGACGCTGCGCGCGTCGCCGAGTGACCGCCGGATCGCAGCCGCGAAGCGAGGGTCGGCCCGCCGGATCGGGGAATAGCCGCGGCCGATCCGGTCGTAGAGTGGATCGGAGCTCACGATCCGACCCCGACGAAGGAGCACGCATGCGCGCAGACATCGTTCCCGGCGCCGTCTTCCCCGACTACGAGCTGACCGACCACACGAAGACGCGGCGCACGCTCAGCGAGCTGCAGGGACGCGACCCGATGATCCTCGTGCTCTCGCGCGGGCAGTTCTGCCCCAAGGACCATCAGCAGCACCTCGAACTCGCGGCCCTGTACCCGAAGATCGCCGTGGCGTACACGCAGATCGTCACCATCTCGACCGACAACATCCTGGAGGTCAACGAGTTCCGGGCCTCGGTCGGGGCGCAGTGGACGTTCCTCTCGGACGCCGGTCGGAAGATCCAGAAGGACCTCGACATCCAGGAGTACACCGACCCGCACCACGACCCCATGATCCCGTACACGTTCGTTCTCAGGCCGGGGCTGGTGATCCACAGCGTCTACAACGGCTACTGGTTCTGGGGCCGGCCGTCGGCCGAGGACCTGCGCCGCGACCTGCGCGAGGTCACGCAGGCCATCCGGCCCGACTGGGAGCTGGCGACGCCCGGCCTGCGAGAGGCCTGGGACGCCGGTGACAAGAAAGGCTTCTATCCGTACAAGAGCTAGGCCCGCGATGCGTGGGGTGTCCAGGCGAAGCGGGTGAGCGCGATCAGGAGCCCGGCCGCGGCCCAGAGCGCGAGCACGCCGAGGTCGCTCCAGACGATGCCCGTCCCGTGCGTCGCGGGGTCGAACGCCTTGTGGAGCCCGTCCGAGAGGTGCTGCACCGGGAAGACCTTGGCCACGTCCTGGAGCCACGCCGGCAGGTTCACGTTCGGGATGAAGACGCCGGAGATGAAGTAGAGCGGCAGCATGATCGCCTGCACCATCGGCTGGGCCGCGTCCTCCGAGCCGATCACGGTCGTGATCGCGTAGCCGAGGACGCAGAACGTCGCCGAGCCGACCACCGCCGTCAGCAGCACGCCGGGGATGGTCGAGCTGGGCAGCCGCACTCCGTAGGCGAAGCGGCCGACCAGCAGCAGCACCGTCATGACGACGAGCGAGATCGCCATCGCCGTCAGCGTCCGCGCAGCGATCAGCGCCCAGGCCGGCATCGGCGTCGCACGGCGGCGCTTGAGCACGCCCGCCTCGCGCGCCGCCGTCAGCGAGATGACGAGGTTCACGAACGAGGCGGCGATGATCGCGAGCGCCGACAGGCCCGGCACGTAGTACGTCGACGCCTTCACGTGCTGCGGGCCGACGCGGTGGTTGCCGAAGACGCTGACGAAGATGACGAGGAAGAGCAGCGGCAGGATCAGCGTGAAGAAGCGCGCCTGCCGGTTGCGCAGGAAGCTGAGCAGGTCGTAGCGCGCCTGGTGCAAGACGAGCCGGACGCCGTGGGTCACGTCGGCACCTCTTGCGCCGCCGTCAGCTCGAGGTAGACGTCCTCGAGCGTCGGCCGCCGTACCTCGATGTCCGGTAGCTCGAGGCCGCGGGCGAGCCCCCAGTCGGCCAGGTCGCGGAGCGCGACGAGCGGCGCCTGGGTACGGAGCGTCACGCGCCCGTCGGACGCCGGGTCGGCGAGCCTCGCCAGGCCGTCGGGGAGCTCGCCAAGCGCTGTGCCCTCCGGGAGCGTGAAGCGGATCG
Source organism: uncultured Actinomycetes bacterium (assembly GCA_963776735.1). Classification (GTDB taxonomy): domain Bacteria; phylum Actinomycetota; class Thermoleophilia; order Gaiellales; family Gaiellaceae; genus PALSA-612. Next base: position 102,707 of record CAVZNV010000020.1, on the reverse strand, counting down.
TCGCGGCCATGCGGTCGCGGCCGCCGAGCGAGCCCGGCGTGCCCTCCGCGACGATCCTCCCCTGCGCGATGACGGCGATCCGGTCGGCGAGGTTCTCCGCCTCGTCCATGTAGTGGGTCGTCAGGAAGACCGTCTTGCCCAGGTCGCGCAGCCCGTGGACGACGTCCCACGCCTGCCGGCGTGCGGACGGGTCGAAGCCGGTCGTCGGCTCGTCGAGGAAGATCAGCTCCGGATCGCCGATCAGGGCGAGCGCGACGTCGAGGCGCCGCCGTTGACCGCCAGAGAGCTGCTCACCGCGGACGTCGGCCCTGTCCTCGAGCCCGGTCAGCGCCAGCGTCTCCATGATCCCGCGCGGCTTCGAGTAGTAGCCCGCGTAGAGGTCGAGGCATTCGCGGACGGTCAGACCAGGCTCGGCCGCCGACTCCTGAAGCACGACCCCGATCCGGTCGCGCCACGCGGCGCCGGCCTTCGCGGGATCCTCGCCGAGCACGGTGACCTCGCCGCTCGTGCGGCCGCGGAAACCCTCGAGGATCTCGACGGTCGTGGTCTTGCCGGCCCCGTTCGGCCCGAGGAACGCAAAGATCTCGGCCTTCTCGACCTGGAGATCGATGCCTGCCACAGCTTCCACCGCGCCGTAGCTCTTGTGCAGACCACGGGCGCTGATCACCGCGTCCACGGCGCGCATCGTAGTTCGCTCTGCAAGAAAACGCACGCTTCGCGGTCTTCAACGGTGAGCCGGTACACCCGACCAAGGAGCTCTCATGCACCGCCGCACCCTCGTCACGTCAGCCCTCGTCCTCCTCGCCGTCTGCGGGATCGCTGCCGCACTCGGTGCTTCCGCGACTGCGCGAGCATCGGCCGCCTGCCCGTGGATGGACACGTCGAAAACGCCGGACCAGCGCGCGCAGATGCTTCTCGCCGCGATGACGCTCGACGACAAGATCGCGATGGTCCACGGCGACGGCCAGATCCTCACCGAGTACGGCGTGGCCGGCCGCGTGCCCGGCAACGCCACGCTCTGCATCCCCGACCTGTACCTGAACGACGCCGGGCAGGGAGTGGGGGACGGCCAGACGGACACGACGGCGTTCCCGGCGCCGATCGCGCAGGCGTCGAGCTGGGATCCGTCGCTCGACCGCCGCCTCGGCGACGCAGTCGGCTGGGAGTCGTGGCACAAGGGCATCGACGTGATGCTGGCGCCGGACGTCAACCTCGCCCGCGTCCCGATGAACGGCCGCAACTTCGAGGCGTTCGGCGAGGACCCGTACCTCTCCGGCCAGGTCGGCGCGGCCGTGATCCAGGGCATCCAGGGCGAGCACGTGATCGCCACGGTCAAGCACTACGCGGAGAACAGCCAGGAGACGAACCGCCAGACGATCTCCGAGGACGTCGACGAGCGCACCCTGCACGAGCTCGAGCTGCAGCCGTTCGAGACGGCGGTGAAGCAGGGCCAGGTCGGCTCGGTGATGTGCGCCTACAACGAGGTGAACTCGATCTACTCGTGCGAGCAGCCGACGCTGCTGACGAGCATCCTCAAGAGCGAGTTCGGCTTCACCGGCTTCGTCATGTCCGACTGGGGCGCGACCCACTCGACCGCGCCGGCCGCGAACGCCGGGCTCGACATGGAGATGTACCAGTCGACCTACTTCGGCTCCGCGCTCAAGACCGCGGTCCAGGACGGCCAGGTGCCGGAGGCGCGGCTCGACGACATGGTGCTCCGCATCCTGCGCACGATGTTCCGGATCGGCGTCTTCGACGACCCGCCCGCGGCGGAGCCGAACGCCTACGCGGCGGACGTCGAGCGGCCCGAGGACATCACGCTCGCCCGCCAGGTCGCCGAGGACGGCACCGTGCTGCTGAAGAACTCGGGCGCAGTCCTGCCGCTGACCGGCCAGGGGAAGAAGATCGCCGTCGTCGGCCAGCCGGCCGGGCCGGCGGTGCAGAACTACTACAACGGCGCCGGCAGCTCGCACATCCCGGAGGCGGGCGGCAAGCAGGACGTCGTCAGTCCGGTGCAGGGGATCACTCAGCGCGCGCTCGGGAACGGCGACACGGTCGTGTACGCGGACGGTTCGTCGACCGTGGACGCGGTCGCGGCCGCCACCGTCTCGGACGTCGCCGTCGTCTTCGTCGGCCAGGAGGACTCGGAAGGCACCGACCGCGCGAACCTCCAGGACACCGACACGATCTGCACGCTCGCGGGTTGCGAGACGCTGCCGATCGACCAGGACAAGCTGATCGAGTCGGTCGCCGCCGCCAATCCGAACACGGTCGTCGTCCTGAACACGGGCGGCCCGGTGCTGATGCCGTGGGTCGACCAGGTCAAGGGGATCCTCCAGGCGTGGTACCCGGGCCAGGAGGACGGCAACGCGATCGCCGCGCTCCTCTTCGGCGACGTGAACCCGTCCGGAAAGCTGCCGGAGACCTTCCCGAAGGCGCAGGGCGACCTCCCGACGCAGACCGCCCAGCAGTACCCGGGGGTGAACGGCCACGCCGTCTACTCGGAAGGGCTCGACGTGGGTTACCGCTGGTACGACGCGAAGAACATCGCGCCGCTGTTCCCGTTCGGCTACGGCCTCTCGTACACGACGTTCGGCTACAGCGCGCTGTCCGTGAAGGCGAACGGCGGGGCGGACACGGCCACCGTCTCGTTCACGCTGAAGAACACGGGCAGCCGGGCGGGCGCCGAGGTCGCGCAGCTCTACCTCGGCGACCCGGCCTCCGCGGGCGAGCCGCCGCAGCAGCTGAAGGCGTTCCAGAAGGTCTTCCTCCAGCCCGGCCAGTCGCAGACCGTCACGCTGACTCTCGACCCGCGCGCGTTCGCGATCTGGGACACGGGCAAGCACGGCTGGGTCGTGCCCGGCGGGACGTACCGGATCCTCGTCGGCTCGTCGTCGCGGGACATCCGCCTCCAGGGCACGGCCAACGTGGCGAAGAAGGTACTCGGGCCGTAGACGACGAGGCGAGCGCGGACGCGTCGACGCAGGCGGCCAGGTCGTGGCTGTCCGAGAACATGCCCGGCGTGGCGCCGTCGAGCGTCGACGGCGGCGAGGTCACCGTCTCCGCCCTCTAGCTCGTTCGCGCCGAAACGCACGAGGGGAGGCCGCATGGAGCCTCCCTTCCGGCTTTCTTCACGGGTCTTTTGCCTGCTTTTTGCAGCGATTCCGCGTGGCGCCGCCGCCTTCCGGCAAGGCCTCCTGAGACAGAAGGAGGTAGGAAGCGAATGAACCCAAAACGGAGAATGCACGGTCGGCGGTCGTGGACTGCGCTGGTGGCGACGATGATCGTCGCGGTCGCAGCGATGGTCTCGGCCGCCGTCGCGTCGGCGCAGACCACGCCGCCGACGAACACGTCGAGGCCGACGGTCACCGGCTCGCTGGTGGTCGGCAAGGTGCTGACGGCTCACGTCGGCGCCTGGAGCGGTACCGCCCCGATCACGTACACGTACCAGTGGGCGCGGTGCAGCTCGACCGGGTCGGGCTGTACGGACATCGGGGAGGCGTCTCAGAGCCAGACCTACATCCTGACCTCGGACGACCTGGGGCACCGGCTCGCCGTGCAGGTGACGGCGACCAACTCTGCAGGCCGCAACGTCCGCAGCTCGGCGCCGACCGGCCTCGTAAAGGCCGCACCGACGAACGCGCCGGTCAACTCGACGGCGCCGTCGATCAGCGGCTCGGCGATCCAGGACAACACGCTGACGGCGTCGAACGGCGTCTGGAACGGCGCCACGCCGACGTTCGCGTACCACTGGCAGCGGTGTGACACCGCCGGTGCCAACTGCGCGAGCATCCTCGGCGCGACCAGCCAGACCTACCAGCCGAGCTCCCTGGACGTCGGCAACACGCTCCGCGTCGTCGTGGTCGCGACGAACGCGGAGGGCAGCGCCGCGTCGATCTCGCATCAGTCGAGCACGATCCGCTCGTCCTCGTCGGTGCAGGCGACGCTGAACTCGACCGTCAAGGCCGTGAACTACGGTGGCTCCGTGACGCTCACCGGGACGATCTCGGGGGCATCGGCCGGTGACACCGTCTCGATCATGGCCCGGCCGGGCCTCGCCCGGTCGCTGCAGGTGGTCGGCTCCACGACCACGGATGCGAACGGCAACTTCACGAAGACCGTCACGCCGCGCATGCGCACGGTGTACGTCGCCAAGGGCGACGGCGCCACCAGCGACGGCCTGTCGATCAACATCCGGCCGCTCCTCCGCCTCTCGCACGTCGCCCACGGCTCCCTGTACGTCCGCCTGACCGCGGCGACCAAGTTCGTCGGTCACTACGTCACGGTGCAGGCGTTCGTCCACGGCCGCTGGGTTGCCGTGAAGCGCGTCTTCCTGACGCACCGCTCGTCCGGGATCTCGCCGACGATCTTCTCGACGGCGACGTTCCGGCTGTCGGTCCGGCACGGTCTCCGGCTGCGCGCCTACCTGACGCTCAGCCAGGCCCTCCCGACCTACACCTCTGCGACGAGCAACCTCGTCCGGAGCTGACCTCGCACCACGCGGACGCCGGGGAGCCGCGCGCTTCCCGGCGTTCGCCTGCCGCCTATGCCGGCCGGACGGCCTCGACCCAGTCGAGCGTCTTGCCGCAGAGCGAGCGCGCGTCCGCGGGCTTCACGTAGGTGACGGGCAGGTCGGGGCCCGTCCGACCGACGATCACTGGGCCGAGCCCGAAGTACCCGATTCCGGCACTGCCAGGGTCGACGTCCGGGCCGTCGTAGCGGAACTCGAGCCGGTGGACTCCCTTCGGCAGCCGCACGGTCGCGAGCGGCTCGTAGTTGCTCGGCCACTGCAGCACGTTCCGGTCGGACGCGACCTCCTGGCCGTCGACGAGCAGCTCGAGCCTGCTCCGGAACGACCCGTCGATACCGATCTCGTAGTCGCCGGCCTGGGGAGCGGTGAACTGGAGCTGCCACGCGGCCGAGCCGGACGGGTGCTCGAGCCCGGCCGTCTCGCCGAACCCGCCCTCGACACCCGGCGGCGTGCCACTCAGGTCGACGGCGATGTTCGTCGGGCGGATCACGGCGGCGAGGCGGCCGGTCGGCCCGGCTTCCTTCGCCAGCTCGAGCACGTCCGAGCACTTCGGCACCGCCGCGGCGTGGAACCGGTCGCCGAGCGGGAGGTGGTTGACGATCGTCGGGAAGCCGGACACCGGCCGCTGCCAGACCTGATAGTGACGACCGGCCGCGACGGGCTGGTAAATCGACGGCGGACGGCTCGTCGACGGCGCGTCCCGGATCACGAGCGTTCGGTAGTAGAGGAGGTCGGGGAGCGCGATCTCGTCCAGGTCGGCCGACGCTCCGATCTCGAGCTGCCGGCCGGTCCGCAGCAGGATCGCGTGGAAGCGCAGCTCGGACGTCTGCTCGGCGTCGAGCTTGCGCAGGAAGTGGCGCGCGCCGTACGGGTCGTAGTCCAGCTCCAGCGCCGGCCCCTGGCCCGCGAAGCGGTTGCCGATCGCCTCCAGCTCGGTCAGCCGCCCGTTCGGCGCCAGGAAGGCGTCGTGGTAGGCGAGCGCGTCGGACCAGGCGACGCCGAAGATGATTGCGGCCACTGCGAGCAGAGCCTCGATCCGGCGGCCTTGCTCGAACAGCCAGCCGCCGGCGATCAGCGCCAGGCCGAGGAAGAGTGGCGAGGCGATCGCGATTGCCTTCCCGCCGATCCACGGAGACCCTCTCCAGAAGAAGAAGGAGCTCGCGATGAGTGCCGTGATCGCGTACGTGAGGAGGCCGAGTCCGCGCCGGCGCCATGCGACGACGAGCGCGAGGACGGCGCCGATCACCACGAGCGCGACCAGCACACCGGTCGCAGTGCTGCTCACCGGCCCGCAGCGGAAGTCCCCGGACGGCCAGATTCCGAAGATCTGCGACCAGTCGAGCGCCCGGTAGCGACCGTTGCACGCAAGGTTGCCGTACTCGCTGCTGCTCGTGAACGCACCGGTGTGGCCGAACCACATCGTCGCCGCCGAGAGTGTGGGAATCGCGAGCACGAGCGCGAAGACGACCAGCGCCCCCGCGGCCCACGCGCTCTCGCGGCGGTCGCGGCGGCGCCAGAGCACGACGGCGGCGATCACGGCCGGAACGGCGAGCCATGCTGCGCCGGCCGCGCTCTGCACTCCGACGGTCGCCGCGGCCGCGATCGCGAGCGGCAGCGCCGAGCGGATCCCCGGCGCGCGCAGGAACACGGGCAGGAGCGCCGAGACGAGGATGAGCAGGAACGCCTCCGAGAGCTCCTTGATCCCGCCCCAGAGCGCGTAGCCGTACAGGAGCGCTGCGCTCGCCGCCGTCGCCGCGGCCACGGCACGCAGCCAGCGGGTGCGCACGAGCGGCGCCGCCAGCGCGTACACGCCGATCGCGACCATCGCCGCCAGGAAACAGAGGTACGGCTGCCAGAGCCAGGCCGTGTCCGTCGAGAGGAGCGTGTGGCCGACGCCGAGCGGCATCAGCGAACCCATCGGGTACCCGGTCGAGAGGCTCGTCTCCAGCGTTCTCGAGTAGGTCGACAGGGGAAGTCCGGAGACGTTGTACCCGTGGCCGAGGTAACGGTCGAGCATGGCGAGGTACGTCGCCGTGTCGTCGAGCTTGATGTAGCCGAGGAACGTCTCCCGCCAGGCTCCGAGCACCGGTGCGCCGAAGGCGAGGTAGGTCGCGGCGCCCGCTCCGAGAGCCCACCAGTCCGGCCGCCGCAGCTTCTCGAACGGCCATGCGAGGCCGTAGCCGATCGCCGCGAGCGCGACGACGAGCGGCGTCGCGAGGAACGCGGTCGACTCGAACAGCGGCGGGAACAGCGACGCGACGACGATCACCGCGACGCCGGCCGGCAACAGGAGCCCGTTCGGCAGCGCCGTCGAGCCGGCCGCTCGCTGCAGCAGCAGGCCGCAGCCGAGCGCGAGCGCGGCCAGCACGAGCGGGAAGAGGAGCCATGCGATCAGCACGCCCGGGGCACCTTAACGCGGCCCCGGCGGCGACCGTCTAGCGAGCGTCAGTGTCCGTGCTTCGGCTTCTTGTGGCCGTCGCCGTTCGACCCGGAGCCGCCGTTCGAGCCGCTCCCGCTTGCAGTGCTCGACTGCCCCGCGCCGGCGTCCTGGTTACTCGAGGAGGAAGACGTGTTCGTGGTCTGCGTCGTCGTGTTCGTGGACTCCGTGCCGAGCGTCACGCCGCCCGAGTTCGCCGCCGGGCCGTTGGTCGCCGGCGTCGGCAGCGACGCGAGCGGATCGGAAGACGCCGGGGGCTTCGTGGCCGGGTCGGTCGGGTGCCTGCCGGCTGCCGGCTTGTGGCGGGCGGCCGACTTCGTCTTCTTCGGGTGGCCGCTCGACCTCGCCGGCTTGACGGCGGGAGCGGGGGAGCGCGGCGGCACCGCGACCGGCTGGTGCACAGCCGGCAGCGGCGCCGCCGCGTGGGGAGAAACCTGCTGGACGGTGCCGGAGACCGGAGCGGCCGTCGCGGCGGCGGACGGGTGCGCGGTTGCCGGGGCGGAAGCCGCGGCGAGCGGGACGGATGCGCCGGCGGCGGCGTGTGCGGTCGCGCCGTGCTTCGGCTTCGCGGCGCGGGCGGCGTGCACGTGCTGCGCGGCGCGGGTGGGGGCGAGCGAAACGCGGGTCGAGTCAGCCGGCGAGACGGTCGCGGACACGAGGCCGCTCGTGTTCGAAGCCGCCGTGTCGCGCGAGGAGGCGGACGCGGTCAGTCCCGGCGCGGTACGACCCTCGACGTGCTTCGACGAGGCCGACACGTCCGTGACGACGACGGGAATCGCGACGGTCGCGATCGCCGCGGTCGAGGTCACGGCCGCCGCGACGTGGACGAGCGACGGCGCCTGCGACAGCGCCGAGGCGAGCCGCTGGAAGAGGTCGACCGGCCAGAACAGGAAACCGGCGAGCTTGCCCTTGCTCGACCGCACGGCACGCGCGAGCGTCGAGCACGGCCCGCAGTGGCGGAGGTGCGTGCGCAGCGAGTGCCGCTCGGAGACGCTGATCTCCCCGGCCAGCTGCTGCTCGACGAGCGCCCTCGTCTCGGCGCAGTCGAACGACTGGTCTCCGGCTTCCATCTCCTCGCGGAAGCTCGTGCGGGCGCGCGTGAGCAGCGTCTCGACGCCGGCCGGAGACATCGCGAGCAGCTCGCAGATCTCAGCGTGCGTGGCACCGCGAAAGTCGCGCAGGATCAGCGCCGTCCGCTGGTTCGGGAGCATGCGCGCCAGTGCGCCGACGATGTCGTCGACCGTCGGCGCGTCCGTCTCGAGCGCTTCGGGGACGCGCTCGGCGTCGAGCTCGACCTCGGCCGGGCGGCACGAGACGGCGCGGCGGCGGCTGAAGCAGACGTTGCGCGTGATCGCCATCAGCCAGGCGCGCGGCTCTGCCGGCCGCACGCCCTGGCGCAGTGCGCGCAGGACGTTCATGAACACCGTCTGCGAGGCGTCCTCCGCGTCCGCCGAGTTCTTGAGCAGGTAAGCCGCGAGGCGGTGGACGTCGCTCCTGTACGTGCTGTACAGGGCTTCGAAGTTGCCCTCGTCTCCTGCGTATCCCTGTGACTCGACCAGCGAGGCCACCCGCCACCTCCTCTACTCCCCCGGCTTGCCTTGACGTTGGCCTCGGCCTGCCGCGAGAGAAGCTGTATCCCTCGATCGAGGGATCTTCGGCGAGCGGCGATCATGCCGAAGGCGGCTCCTCGGCGTGCTCCGGCTCGGCCGCCGGCTCCTCGGGCTGCTCGGCCGGCTCCTCCTCCTTGCCGATCGACTGGAGCTGCGCCTTCGCCGCGCGGATGTGCTCGAGGTGCGGTGCGAGCTCGTCGTGGGCGAGCTCGCCTCGGTCCGCGAGCTCCGATGCTTTCTCGCCCAGGTCGGCGTAGGCCTGCTGGAGCTCGCGCTTGACCTGCAGCCGCTCGAACTCCACCTGCGCCTTCGACGCCGCCTGCTCGGCCCCGGTCTTGACGGTCGCCTTGACCTTGTCCAGGAAGCTCATCTTCGACCCCTTCCGATCGATTGCGGCTTAATGTTCGATCATATGGCGCCGACTCGCGGATTCGCGATGGTGCTGGCCGGCGGCGAGGGGAAGCGCCTCCAGCCGCTGACTGCCGATCGCGCCAAGCCGGCAGTGCCGTTCGGCGGCAACTTCCGCCTCGTCGACTTCGCGCTCTCGAACCTCGTCAACGCCGGTCACCTGCGCATCGCCGTGCTGACGCAGTACAAGAGCCACAGCCTCGACCGGCACATCGCGACGAGCTGGCGCCTCTCGCCGCTGCTCGGCAACTACGTCACGCCGGTGCCCGCCCAGATGCGCCGCGGCCCGCGCTGGTTCGCCGGCTCGGCGGACGCGATCTACCAGAACATGAACCTGATCGCCGACGAGCGGCCGGACTACATCTGCGTCTTCGGCGCCGACCACATCTACCGCATGGACCCGCGCCAGATGATCGAGCAGCACCTGGAGTCGGGTGCGGGCGTGACGGTCGCCGGCATCCGCGTACCGCTCGAGCAGGCCGACCAACTCGGCGTCATCGAGCCGCTCGCCGACGGCAAGCGCATCGGCGCCTTCCGCGAGAAGCCGAAGGACGCCGTCGGCCTGGCCGACGCGCCCGACCAGGTGCTCGCGTCGATGGGCAACTACGTGTTCACGACGAAGACGCTGGTCGAGGCGGTGAGCACCGACGCGGGTATCGACACGTCGCGCCACGACCTCGGCGGCGACATCATCCCGGCGCTCGTCGAGCAGGGCGAGGCGTGCGTGTGGGACTTCGCCGAGAGCAGCGTGCCGGGCGTCAGCGAGCGCGAGCGAGGTTACTGGCGCGACGTCGGGACGCTCGACGCCTACTACGACGCGCACATGGACCTGATCTCGGTCGTCCCCGTCTTCAACCTCTACAACGAGGAGTGGCCGATCCTGTGCTGGCCGGAGCCGCTGCCGCCGGCGAAGTTCGTGCTCGAGGAGCCGGGGCGCACGGGGATGGCGCTCGACTCGATGGTGTGCGCGGGCGTCGTCGTCTCCGGCGGCGTCGTGCGCAGGTCGATCCTCTCGCCGCGCGTCCACGTGCATTCGCGCGCGCTCGTCGAGGACTCCGTGCTCATGCACGACGTCGACATCGGCCGCGGCGCGATCGTGCGCAAGGCGATCCTGGACAAGAACGTGCGCGTCGAGGAAGGCGCGAGGATCGGCGTCGACCCGGAAGAGGATCTCGAGCGCTTCGTCGTCTCGGAGGGCGGGGTCGTGGTCATCGGAAAGGGCGAGCACGTCGCAGCCTGACCAGCTCGATGTCGCGCTCCTGACCCGCGAGTACCCGCCGGACGTCTACGGCGGCGCAGGTGTCCACGTGGAGTACCTCGCCCGCGAGCTGGCGCGGCTCGTCGACGTGACCGTCCACTGCTGGGGCCGGGAGCGGCCGCCTGGAACGCCGCGAGTCGTCGCGCACGAGCCGTGGGCGGCGCTCGCCGGCTCGGCGCCCGAGCTCGCAGCCCTTCAGGCCGTGTCGGTCGACCTGACGATGGCGGCAGGCGTCGAGGGCGCCTCGATCGTCCACTCGCACACCTGGTACGCGCAGCTCGGCGGTCACCTGGCGAAGCTGATGTACGGCATCCCGTCGGTGTGCACGACGCACTCGCTGGAGCCGCTGCGCCCGTGGAAGGCCGAGCAGCTCGGCGGCGGCTACGCGGTCTCGTCCTTCTGCGAGCGGACGGCGCTCGAGGGCGCGGACGCGATCGTCGCCGTGTCGTCGGAGATGCGCCGCGACGTGGTCGCCTGCTACCCGGCGATCGACCCGGAGCGCGTGCACGTGATCTACAACGGCATCGACGCCGAGGAGTACCGGCCCGACCCGGAGACCGACGCGCTCGAGCGCCACGGCGTCGACCCGTCGCGGCCGTCCGTCGTCTTCGTCGGCCGGATCACGCGGCAGAAGGGGCTCACCTACCTCTGCGACGCCGCGCTCTCGATCGACCCGGCGGCGCAGATCGTGCTCTGCGCGGGCTCGCCGGACACGGCGGAGATCGAGGCGGAGATCGGCGAGAAGATCGACCGCGTGCGCGTGGAACGCGGCGACGTGATCTGGCTCGAGGCGATGCTCCCGAAGCGCGAGGTGATCCAGCTCCTCTCGCACGCGACCGTCTTCGTCTGCCCGTCGATCTACGAGCCGCTCGGGATCGTCAACCTGGAGGCGATGGCATGCGAGACAGCCGTCGTGGCGACGCGCACCGGCGGTATCCCGGAGGTCGTCGAGGACGGCGTCACCGGGCTGCTCGTCCCGTTCGAGCCGCGCGACGACGGCACACGCGAGCCGGTCGACCCGGACGGCTTCGTCGCCGGCATCGTCGAGCGGGTGAACGCCCTCGTCGCCGACCCCGCGCGGGCCGCCGAGCTGGGTCGGGCAGCCCGCCGCCGCGCGGTCGAGCAGTTCTCGTGGCGCACGATCGCGGAGCAGACGCTCGCTCTGTACCGCTCCCTCGTCTGACCTTGCAACACAGTGTTACTTGGCGCGTAACGCTCTGACCTGCAGCGACCAAGAGCCTCCGACAGCGAGGATTCGAGGAGGTGCGAGTGAAGGAGCTCGGCGAGATCACATCCGACCCGGACGCGTTCGAGCGGTTCTACCGGCAGCACGTCGAGGCGGTGCAGCGGTTCGTGGCCCGGCGGGTGGACGATCCCTACATCGCTGCCGACCTGACCGCGGACGTGTTCGTGGCGGTGATCGAGTCGGCGAGCTCCTACCGGCGCAGCCGGGGCGAGCCCGTGGCGTGGCTCTATGGCATCGCCCGCAACGTCGTCGCTGGCGAGCGGCGGCGCCGAGCGAAGGAGCTGCGGGCGGTCGCACACGTTCGCGGGCGCGAGCTCGTCGACGAAGACGACGTTGCCCGGCTGCACGAGCTGATCGACAGCGAGTCGGCCGGACGGGAGCTCCTGCGCGACCTGGCCGGTCTCCCGGCGGGCGAGCGGGCGGTGCTGGAGCTGGTCGCGCTCGACGGTCTTTCCGCCGTCGAAGCGGGACAGGCGCTCGGCATCGGCTCCGTGGCGGCCCGCGTGCGGCTCCATCGCGCACGCCGCCGGCTGCGGAGCCGGCTCGACCTCCTCGACCTCGGCCCGAACGACCTACCGGAGGTGACGACGTGAGCAACTTCGAAGAGCGGCTGCTGCACGAGCTGCGGATCGTGGTGGGAGAGCAGCCGACCGACCGCGGAGAGCGGCGTCCGGTTCGACGCGGGCAGCGGCTCGCCCTGGCCGGAGGGCTCGCAGCGGCGGTGACGGCCGCAGCGATCGCGGGGGTGGTCTTCTTCACCGCGGGCACGCAGGCCGCGTACGCCGTGACGAAGAACGCGGACGGTTCGGTGACAGTCGAGATCGACTCGCTCACCGACGCTACCGGCCTGCAGGCGAAGCTGCAGGCGGCTGGCGTGAACGCTGTCGTCGAGTATCTGCCGGCCGGAAAGACGTGTCAGCAGCCGTGGTTCACGCCGGCGGGGCACCAAGGCGGCGAGACGCAGCAGAGCAGCGTCGGACCGGCGGGTAACGGCGCGATCCGCTTCACGATCAGCGGTGACCATCCGGACGGCGCCACGCTGGTCGTCACCACCCAGACCGGCCCCGGCAACGAGACTGCCCTCGGCCTCGGCTGGGCGCAGGGCGCGGTCCCGGCCTGTCAGGTCGTCGACGCCCCGGCCGGGAGCGGCCCACTCGGCGGGCCGCCGGCGGACGGCAACGCGCAATCCGGGCAGGGCTAGCTGGGCGGACACCGTTTGGACGCGCCCGATCCGGGCGCGTCCAACCTTGCAACACAGTGTTACTTGGCTCGAAGCCGGATCGTCCAGGGCTCGACGCGGTCGACCACGAGGTGCGTCTCGTGCCACGGGTCGCGGGCGAGCTCGGCGCGGACGGCTTCCTCGGACTCGGCCTCGACGGCCAGGACGACGCGGAACTCGTCCGCCATCGGGCCGCCGAGCACGATGAACCCGCGCTCGACCAGCTCGTCCATGCAGGCGGCGTGCGCGTCCCACCCGGACTGCTCCTCCATCGGTTTCGCCGGATCCCACTCCGGGCCCGAGCGGAGGAGCAGGACGAGGAACGTCTCCATCAGGGCGTCCGCGCGAAGAAGAGGGCGAACTCGCCGGGCAGCTCGATCGGGTCGTAGAAGCTCTTGTCCAGGCCGCAGAGGTAGAAGCCGGTCGCGAGATAGAACTGCACGGCCGGGTAGTTGACGTTCTGCGTCTCCGCGAACAGGCATCGTGTCTGCGCCTCGCGGGCGTGCGCGGCGAGCGCATCGACCAGCGCGCGCCCGATGCCCTGTCCGCGGTGTTCCGGCGCGACGTAGAGCGCCGGCACGACGCCGCGGCCGTTCCAGGACGGCGGCTCGACCTGCGCGAAGCCCACGACCGAGCCGTCCATCTCCGCCACGAAGGCGCCGCCGCCCGGGTCGGCGTCCGGGAGCGGATACGACTTGGTCAGCGGCGCACACGTCACGAGCGGCAACGCGAACTCGAAGCCGCTCTTCGCCCGGCCGAAGCGGTAGACGCGATCGGTGGTGAACGAGGTGTCGATCGAGCGGATCCCGTCGGCGTCGCGCGACCAGTCGGCCGACCGCACGTTCACGCGAATCGCCGCGCCTTCCGCGTCTCCTCGCGGAGCCGCGCTGCGAGCTCGCCGGTCAGCCGGCCCGGCTCGAGCCGCCAGGTCCAGTTATGCGGCCCCGTCGTTCCGGGCGTGTTCATCCGGGCCGAGCTGTCCAGGCCGAGCACGTCCTGAACCGGCACGATCGCGACCGAAGCCGGCGAGCGGTAGGCCATGTGGATCAGGCTCCAGTTCGGCTCCGCCGGATCGAGTCCGGTCGCCGCGCGCACGCGCCGGGGGAGCCCGTCCCACCAGCCGATCGCCGTGTCGGTGTCGTGCGTCCCGGTGTAGACGACCAGGTTGCGCCGGTGGTTCTCGGGTCGGTGCGGATTGTGCCGTCCGCCCCGGAATGCGAACTGGAGCACGACCATCCCCGGTAGCCCGAGGCGGTCGCGTAGCGCGTGGACCGCGGGCGTGATGACGCCCAGATCCTCGACGATCAGCGGCAGCTTCCCGAGCTTCTGCTCGATCGCCCGGAAGAGCGCCTCGCCCGGCCCGCGCCGCCAGTGGCCGGCCTTTGCCGTCTTCAGCCCCTCGCGCACCGACCAGTACGAGACGAAGCCGCGGAAGTGGTCGATCCGGGACAGATCGACGAGTTCCGCTGTCCGCCGCACGCGCTCGGTCCACCAGGCGTAGCCCTCCCGCCGCATCTCCGTCCAGTCGTAGAGCGGGTTGCCCCAGAGCTGGCCGAAGGAGTTGAGTGCGTCGGGCGGCGCGCCGGCGACGAAGCCGTGCTGGAACAGCTCGGGACGGGCGGCCACGTCGGCGCCGTCCGGTGCGACGTAGATCGGCAGGTCGCCGATCAGCCGCACGCCGCGCCGGGCCGCGTACGCGCGGAGCGCCCGCCACTCGCGGTCGAAGCGCACCTGGTCTTCGACCGCGCCCGGCCCGGCGAACCGCTCCCAGTCGCCGATCCAGGCGGCTTCGCGGCGACGGAAGTCCCTGGCAGCCCGCGTGCTCACCGGCGCGTCAGGCTCCGCGAGCAAGCCCGGCCACGCGGCGAACGCGGACTTGGCCATGTAGGGCGAGCGGTCCGAGTCAGGCGGGCCGAGCGGCAGTATCTGCCACCACGTCTGGCCCGCCGCGTGCAGCCAGTCGACGAACCGATACGCGTCGTTCCCCAGCCGGCCACCCGGGAGCGAGGTGACGTGCAGCAGGATTCCGCTCGAGCGGGGAAGATTCATCGCGCCGGCTTCGCCCACGCGTGCATGAGAGGAGCCGGGTCGCGGTACCGAGGCATGACATGACCAGTCTCCCGAAGACGCGGACGAGAATCCAGGTCCAGCGTGTCTGGCCGATGCTCGACTGCGGCCGCTACCCGGTCAAGCGCTCGATCGGCGACAGCGTCGACGTCTGGGCCGATGTCTTCTGCGACGGCCACGACGTTCTGCGGGCCGCGATTCGCTACCGGCAGCCCGGCGCGCGCCGATGGTGCGAGGCGCCGATGGCGCCGATCGGGAACGATCGCTGGCACGGCGTCTTCCCGGTCGACGCGCTCGGCCGCTGGCAGTTCACGATCACCGCCTGGATCGACCGCTGGGCGTCCTGGCGCTGGGAGATCGACCGCAAGCTCGAGGGCGGGCAGAAGGATTTCGCCAGCGAGCTGCTGGAAGGAGCGGCGATCGCCGGCGTCGAGACGCTGACGCTCGAGCAGGCGCTCGACCCGGCGAACGCCCCGAAGCCCGCGCGCGAGAGCGAGACGAGCATCCTCCCGCTGGAGCTGGTCGTCGACCGCGAGCGCGCCCGGTTCGGGAGCTGGTACGAGCTGTTCCCGCGCTCGTGGGGCGGGTTCGCCGGCGTCGCCGAACTGCTCCCGCGTCTCGCTGCGCACGGGTTCGACGTCGTCTATCTGCCGCCGATCCACCCGATCGGCCGGACGCTCCGCAAGGGCCGCAACAACAGCCTCGACGCAGGTCCGGACGATCCCGGGAGCCCGTGGGCGATCGGCGGCCCGGAAGGCGGCCACACGGCGGTCAATCCCGAGCTAGGGACGCTCGCCGACTTCGACCGGCTCGTCGCGAGCGCGGCCGAGGCCGGCATCGAGATCGCGCTCGACTTCGCGATCCAGTGCTCGCCCGACCACCCCTGGCTGCAGGAGCATCCCGAGTGGTTCCATCGTCGCCCGGACGGAACGCTCAAGTACGCGGAGAACCCGCCCAAGCGCTACCAGGACATCTACAACGTCAACTTCGAGTCGGACGACTGGGAGGCGCTCTGGCAGGCGCTGCTCGAAGTCGTGCTCTTCTGGGTCGAGCGCGGGATCAGGGTGTTCCGCGTCGACAACCCGCACACGAAGCCGGTCGCCTTCTGGGAGTGGCTGATCCGCGAGGTGCAGACTGCCTACCCGGACGTGATCTTCCTGGCCGAGGCGTTCACGCGGCCGGCGATGATGTCGACGCTCGCGAAGCTCGGGTTCAGCCAGTCCTACACGTACTTCACGTGGAAGAACACGAAGGGCGAGCTGGTCGAGTTCATGAACTCGCTGACGCAGAGCGAGTGGCCCGAGTTCTACCGGCCGAACTTCTTCGCCAACACGCCCGACATCCTGCACGCCTACCTGCAGCAGGGCGGCCGGCCGGCGTTCGAAGCACGGCTCGTGCTCGCGGCGACGCTCTCGCCGAACTACGGCATCTACTCCGGCTTCGAGAACCTGGAGAACGTGCCGATTCGCGAGGGCAGCGAGGAGTACCTCGACTCGGAGAAGTACGAGGTCAGGGCGCGCACGCTCGACGGTCCCCTGCTGCCGCTCGTCGCGCAGCTGAACAAGGTCCGCCGCGAGAACCCGGCGCTGCAGCGGCTCGACAACCTGACGTTCCTCGAGACGGAGAACGCGGAACTGCTCGCCTACGTGAAGCGGCAGGGCAAGAACACGATCGTCTGCGTCGTCAACCTCGATCCCAACCAGCCGCGTGAGGGCGTTGCGATCGTGCCGGCCGCGCTCGGGCTGCCACCAACCTTCCGCGTGCGCGACCTGATCGACGACACGATCTACACCTGGCACGTCGGGCGGAACTACGTGCTGCTCGAGCCGGGCGTCCGCCAGGCTCACGTCCTCAAGGTGGAGTCCGGGTGAGCGTCACCCGCGTCGGTCTCGACCGGGAGCTCGAGCTGGTTCGCGCGCGCGACCACCCGAACCCGCACCACGTGCTCGGTGCGCACCCCGCCGACGACGGCGTGACGATTCGCGCCTACCGGCCGGGGGCGACCGCGGTCCGCGCGCTGCCGGAGGGCGGCGACCGCGTCGAGCTCGACCCGGCCCGGGCGGACGGGATCTTCGAGGGGTTCGTCCGCGGCGCCTCGCTCCCGCTCGCCTACCGCCTCGAGGTCGAGTACCCGGACGGAAACGCGTTCGTGCTCGATGACCCGTATCGCTTCCTGCCGACGCTCGGTGAGCTCGACCTCTACCTCGCGGGCGAGGGCCGGCACGAGGACCTGTACGCGAAGCTCGGCGCACACCCGCGCGAGATGGACGGAGTGGAGGGGACGGCCTTCGCAGTCTGGGCGCCGGCCGCACGCTCGGTCAGCGTCGTCGGCGACTTCAACGGCTGGGACGGAAGGCTGAACCCGATGCGCTCGCTCGGCCCGACCGGGATCTGGGAGCTGTTCGTCCCGGGGCTCGAGCAAGGCGCGAACTACAAGTTCGAGATCCGCGCGCAAAACGGCGGTCTCTTGCTCAAAGTCGATCCGTACGCGTTCCGGGCGGAAGTCCCGCCGAAGAATGCATCGGTCATCTTCCGGCCCGGGCACGAGTGGTCGGACCAGGAATGGCAGGAGCGCCGTGGCTCGGTCGACCTCTGGCGCAGTCCGGTGTCGATCTACGAGGTGCATCTCGGCTCCTGGCGGCTGAACCCGCTCGAGGGCAACCGCAGCCTCACCTACCTCGAGCTCGCTGACGAGCTCGCCGACTACGTGCTCGACCTCGGCTTCACGCACGTCGAGCTGATGCCCGTGATGGAGCACCCGTTCACGGGCTCGTGGGGCTATCAGGTCACCGGCTACTACGCGCCGACGTCGCGCTACGGCTCGCCGGACGACTTCCGCACCTTCGTCGACCGGCTGCACCAGCGCGGGCTCGGCGTCGTGCTCGACTGGGTGCCGGCACACTTCCCGCGAGACGAGTGGGCGCTGGCCCGCTTCGACGGCACCGCGCTCTACGAGCACGCCGACCCGCGCCGCGGCGCGCACCCGGACTGGGGCACGCTCGTCTTCAACTACGGCCGCAACGAGGTGAAGAACTTCCTGCTCGCGAACGCGCTCTTCTGGCTGCGCGAGTACCACGCGGACGGGCTGCGCGTCGACGCCGTCGCCTCGATGCTCTACCTCGACTACTCGCGCAAGGCCGGCGAGTGGGTGCCGAACGCGTTCGGCGGCCGCGAGGATCTCGACGCGATCGCGTTCCTCCAGGAGCTGAACGCGGTCGCGCACGGCGGGATGCCGGGCGTGCTGATGGCGGCCGAGGAGTCGACCGCCTGGCCCGGCGTGACGCGGCCGACCGACGGCGGCGGGCTCGGCTTCGGCTTCAAGTGGAACATGGGCTGGATGCACGACACACTCGACTACTTCCAGCGCGAGCCTGTCCATCGCCAGCACCACCACAACCAGCTCTCGTTCGGGCTGATCTACGCGTTCACCGAGAACTTCATCCTCCCGCTCTCGCACGACGAGGTCGTCCACGGGAAGGGCTCGCTGCTCGGGAAGATGCCGGGCGACCGCTGGCAGCAGTTCGCGAACCTCCGCGCGCTCTACGCGCACATGTGGGCGCATCCGGGCAAGAAGCTGCTGTTCATGGGCGGCGAACTGGCGCAGGACCAGGAGTGGAGCCACGAGCGCTCGCTCGACTGGCACCTGCTCGAGCGCGCCGACCACGGCGGCGTCCAGGCGCTCGTCCGCGACCTGAACCGGATCTACCGCGACGAGCCGGCGCTGTACGAGGCCGACTACGAGCCGACCGGCTTCCGCTGGCTGGAAGCGAACGACTCGTCGTGGAACGTCCTCGTCTTCGCCCGCTTCTCCCGCGACGGCTCGCGCTGCCTCGTGTCGGCGGGCAACTTCTCGCCGATGCCGCGCTACGGCTACCGGGTCGGTCTGCCGCGCGGCGGCCGCTGGCGCGAGGTGCTGAACACGGACGCGACGGGCTACGGCGGCTCGAACGTCGTCAACGGGCCGATCGAGGCGGAGGAGAAGCCCTGGCACGACCAGCCCTTCTCGGCCGAGGTGACGCTGCCGCCGCTCGGTGTTGCGTGGTTCGTGCCCGAGGGCTGAGCCGGTCTTACGGACTTCTTAGGCCCCGTTCAGGGGCGTCTCATGCCCGCTCGGCTACATATGAGGTACGAAATCGACGAACTCAGGGAAGGGAACGCCCACCACATGAAGATCCTCCTCATCGCCGTCGCCAGTGCCGCCCTGATCGGGGCCGGTGTTGGGGCGGGCACG
Organism: uncultured Actinomycetes bacterium; assembly: GCA_963776735.1. Lineage (GTDB taxonomy): Bacteria > Actinomycetota > Thermoleophilia > Gaiellales > Gaiellaceae > PALSA-612. The sequence goes on along the minus strand of CAVZNV010000020.1, from coordinate 83,700 downwards.
TACGCGGCGATCGGCGGTAGTTCGAGTTCGAAGACGAGCTCTGACGCCGCGTCGACCTCGGACTCCACGAGCGAGTCGGCCGCGACGTCGACGCCCGCCAGCCAGAACTCCCTCAGCATCGCGGACATCTACAAGCAGGACGCGCCGAGCGTCGTCCAGATCACCGTCACGACAGGCGGCTCGAGCAACGGCTTCTTCGGCCAGAGCCAGAGCTCGACCGCTCAGGGCTCGGGCTTCGTCTACGACACGCAGGGCGACATCGTCACCGACCAGCACGTGGTGGCGGGCGCCAACTCGATGTCCGTCAAGTTCCCGAACGGCGCCACGTACAAGGCGTCGCTCGTCGGTTCCGATGCCTCCGACGACCTGGCCGTGATCAAGGTCAACGCACCCGCGTCCCTGCTGCACCCGCTGTCGCTCGCCGACTCAAGCGCCGTGCAGGTCGGTGACGGCGTCGTCGCGATCGGCAGCCCGTTCGGTCTCCAGGGCACGATCACGCAGGGCATCGTCAGCGCGCTTCACCGCGACATCACCTCTCCGAACAACTTCACGATCCAGGACACGATCCAGACCGACGCCGCCATCAACCACGGCAACTCCGGCGGCGTGCTCCTCAACCTGAACGGCGACGTCATCGGCGTCACCGCTCAGATCGACAGCGAGTCCGGCGGCAACGACGGCGTCGGCTTTGCGATCCCCTCCAACACCGTCCGCGCGGTCGTCTCGCAGCTCGTCACCGGCGGCTCTGTGCAGCGCGGCTACGTCGGCGTGCACATCCAGACCATCCCGAGCGATGTCGCCTCGCAGCTCAAGAACACCACTGCCGGCGTCGCGGTGACGAGCGTCGTTGCAGGCTCCCCCGCCGCGAAGGCCGGACTGAAGGCCGCGACCGGCTCGCAGGTCGTGCAAGGCGAGCAGTACGCGACCGGCGGCGACGTGATCACGGCAATCGACGGACATTCGGTCTCCAGCGCGGACACGCTGCAGGCCGAGGTCGCCGGCAAGAAGCCCGGCAGCACCATCACGCTGACCGTCGTGCGGAACGGCTCCGCCCGGACCGTCACCGTCACGCTCGGAACGCGTCCCTCCTAGCACCACTCCTTCCTCCCTCCCACGGCCCGCCGAGCGCTCTGGCTCGGCGGGCCACGGCGGTTCTGACACCATTCGCGCCGTGGAGCAGCGGCTCAGCCTCGTCACCCTCGGCGTCTCCGACCTCGGGCGCTCGCGGGCGTTCTACGAGGCGCTCGGATGGAAGACCGGCGCGGCGCCCGACGACGACGTGGTCTTCTTCCAGGCCGGCGGTATGGTCGTCGCGCTTTGGGGACGCGGGCAGCTCGCCGAGGACTCGGGTGTCCAGGACGGCGGCGGCTGGGGCGGAGTCACGCTCGCACTGAACGTGCGGTCGCCGGCCGAGGTCGAGGCGGCGATCGAGGAGGCGCGGACGGCCGGCGCGCGCATCGCGCGCGAGCCGGCGGAGACGTTCTGGGGCGGGTACTCGGGCGTCTTCGTCGACCCCGACGGCCATCCGTGGGAGGTCGCGCACAACCCGCACTGGACGCTCGCCGACGACGGCTCGATTTCGCTCGGCAGCTGAGTGCGGCTAGTGCCGCGGCGTCGCGAAGAACGGCTTCGAGATCGCCGTCGAGCCGTCCGTGGCCTGGACGACGGCGGCGAGGCGTACACGCTCGCCCTTGCGGAACTTGCCCGGCTCGAGGAAGGCGCGGTACGGCGGCGAGTCGTCGCTCGCGATGCGCTGCCAGGCGCCTGAGCCGCGTCGGATGGCGAACGTCACGCTGACGGGGTCCGCCGTTGCCACCTTGGCCGTGACGACGCGCATCTGCGACAGGTCGTCCGTCCCGTAGCGCAGGAGCGGCACCGGCGCGGCGCGCTTCGGCAGGTCCGAGTCTGCCTTCAGCACGAGCGCGGACAGCGGCGGCACGGAGAACGAGAGCGAACCGGTCGCAGCGCTCTTCACCGATCCGGACGAGCCGAGCAGGGTCGACCAGGACGACGACGGCGTCGCGGTCGCGATCGTCACCTTCGCGGCCGCCGTGCTCGAGTTGAACGCGACCACGTACTCCCGCCGCGCGGCCCGGTCGATACGGCTGACGACGAAGGTCTGCTTCGACGCGAGCCGGTTGATCGTCGAGCCGGTCGCGAGCGCCGGGTTTGCCTCCCGCAGAGCCGCCAGCGACTTCAGCTCGCCCTCGATCGGGTTCGTCGCGTCGAACGAGGAGCCGTTGCCGATCGGCGGCGAGCCGACGCGCGGCTCGGTCTTCCACGCGGCGACCTGCGTCGGGAACATGTCCTCGCGCGCCGCCTGGTCACCGCCGGAGCCGATCATCCCGACCTCGTCGCCGTAGTAGACGACCGGCGCGCCGCGCAGCAGGTAGAGGAGGTCGTAGCCGAGTTCGACGCGCGAGAGCAGCTTGGCGTCGTTCGGCGCACCGTGCTGGAGGATCTGGAACGCGGCGCGGCCCATGTCGTGGTTGCCGAGGAAGGTCGGCGGCGTGGGGGCGACGCCGTTCGCGAGCCGGAAGTAGTCGTCGTCGGCGAAGCGGCTCGCCAGCGCACGCGCGCTCGTCTGCCCGGCCGCGAACCCCGTCGCCGCGTCCTGGAACGGGAAGTCGAGCACGTTCGGCAGCCCGCGGTCGCGCACGAACGTCGAGAGCGCGATGTCGTCGGTCAGCGTCACCTCGCCGAAGATCGGGAAGTCGTCGATGCCGACGCTGCTGGCCGCGGCAAGGATCTTCGGGGTCCAGAGCCCGAAGAAGGCCGCGTTGACATGCCGCGCCGTGTCGACCCGGAAGCCGTCGATCTTGTACTTCGTGATCCAGTCGGAGTAGATCTGCGCCAGCCCGTTCATCACCGCCGGCTGCTCGGTGAACAGGTCGTCGAGCCCGCTGAAGTCGCCCTGCTCGTAGCTCGTCTGGTTGCCCGAGGTGAAGTCGATGTCGCCGCGGTCGTGGTACTTCGTCGGGTCGTTGAGCCAGGCCGGCGACTTCGCGGTCCTGTCGGACGGCACGGAGAAGAACGGCGTGTAGGGCATGTTCTGGACGCTCAGGCACGGGAAGGTCTTGGCCGTCACGTACCGGGCCGGGTTGAACGGCTTGCCGTGGCAGTCGCGGTAGGGCACCTGTCCCGGGTCGAGGAAGCCGTTGTTGCCCTCGAGTTGGATCACGTCGGCCGTGTGGTTGACGACGATGTCGAGGTAGACCTTCAGCCCGAGCTTGTGCGCGCAGGAGACGAAATCGCCGAAGTCCTGCGCGGTGCCGAGGTGCGGGTCGATCTGGTCGAAGTGGAGGATCCAGTAGCCGTGGTAGGCGGCCGAGTCGCCTTGCACGGTCTGCTGCCCGAACGGCGGTGTGATCCAGACGGCGGTGAAGCCGAGCGACTTGATCCGCGCCAGCCCCTGCTTCGGGTCGCTGCAGTCGCCGGTCAGGCCCTTCAGGTCGCCGCCGTGGTAGTACGCGGTATTGGTCGGGTCGTAGCCCGTGCGGTCGCGTCCGCCTGTCGCGCCGCCGGTGTCGTTCGACGGGTCGCCGTTCGCGTAGCGGTCGGTCATCACGAAGTAGATCCGCTGCGACGCGATCGAGGTGTACACGGGAGGCTTCGCAAGCGCGACGAGCGACGACGTCCGGGCAGCTCCGCCCGTCGCGCCGACCGCCGTCCCCGCGGCCACGACGAGCGTGGCCGCGAGCCCAACGGCTCTAGCGGAGCGGCTCACCCGTCTCGAGGTCGAAGAGGTGCGCGTTGGCCATGTCGACGGCGATCGGCAACTCCTCGCCGAGCTTCAGTCCGATCGTGTCTCGGGCCGGGAAGGTCGAGACGAGGTTCGGCCGGGTCGCCTGCACGCCCTCGGCGTCGGCCTCGTCCATGACGTCCTCCTCCTCGACCACGTGCGAGCGCAGCGCTGGAGCGTCGACGCGGAAGTAGACGATCGAGTGCGAGCCGAGCGCCTCGACGAGGTCGAGCCGTGCGGAGATCGTCGGCAGCTCGGGCCGCGAATGGGCGGGGACGAGGTCGTCGCTGCGGATGCCGAGCACGATCGTCTTCCCGTCATAATGACGGACGCCCGGGTACCGCGCGAGCGTCTCGGGCGCGGCGGCGACCGTCTGCCCACCCAGCGTCAGGTCGACGCCTGTGTCCGTCACGGTCACGTTCGACTCGAACAGGTTCATCGGCGGCGTGCCGATGAAGCCGGCCACGAACAGGTTCGCCGGCTGGTCGTAGAGCCGCTGCGGCGTGTCGACCTGCTGCAAGCGGCCCTGGCTCATCACCGCGACGCGGTCGCCCATCGTCATCGCCTCGACCTGGTCGTGCGTGACGTAGATCGTGGTCGTGCCGAGCGAGTCCTGGAGCTTGGCGATGTCGGAGCGCATCTGGACGCGGAGTTTCGCGTCGAGGTTCGAGAGCGGCTCGTCCATCAGGAATGCCTGCGGGTGGCGCACGATCGCGCGGCCCATTGCGACGCGCTGCCGCTGGCCGCCGGACAGCTCCTTCGGCTTGCGGTCGAGGTACGGCGTCAGGTCGAGCAGCTTCGACGCCCAGGCGACGCGCTCGTTGATGACGTCCTTCGGCGCGCGGCGCAGGCGCAGGCCGAAGGCGATGTTCTCGGCCACGCTCAGGTGCGGGTAGAGCGCGTAGTTCTGGAACACCATCGCGATGTCGCGGTCCTTCGGTGTCATGTTGTTGACGACGCGGCCGCCGATGGAGACGGTGCCGCCGGAGATCTCCTCGAGCCCGGCGACCATGCGCAGTGCGGTCGTCTTGCCGCAGCCGGACGGTCCGACGAGCACGAGGAACTCACCGTCGCCGATCTCGAGCGAGAGGTCGAAGACGGCCTGCACCCCGTTGGGATAGACCTTGTCGACCTCGTTGAAGACCACGTCAGCCATCGTTCAGCCTCCAGGCGTGGAAGGAAGGGCCCTCGGCGGGCAGGAGCGCATCGCCGCCTTCGATCGTCGCGGCGGTTCCGTACAACGTCTCGAGCTCGCGGCAGCCGAGCGTTGCGAGCGGCAGGCGGACGCGATCGTGCGAGGCGCGCGAAGCGAGGCAGAGGATCCGCTCCGAGCCCGTCTCGCGCAGGTACGCGATCGCGTCCGCCGACACGTGCGCGTAGCGGACGCCACCGCGCGCGAGTGCGTCGTGCCCGCGCCGGAGCGCGATCAGCTTGCGGTACTCGTCCAGGAGCGCGGTGTCCCATGTCTCGGGCCGCGACCACGGCATCGTCCGCCGGGCGTCTTCGCCCCAGCCTCCCTCGAGCCCGATCTCGTCGCCGGCGAACACCATCGGCACGCCCGGCGTCGTCATCTGCAGGCCGATGCCGACGAGGTGCCTCGCCGGATCGCCGCTGACGGTCCGGAAGCGGGCGACGTCGTGGCTGTCGAGCACCATCCAGGAGTGCAGCACGGCGTTCCACGGCAGCCCGGCACGGAAGCCACGCATCGTCCCGGCGACGCTCTCGCCGTCGAGCCGCGGCAGCCCGGCCGAGATGCCCCAGAACTCGGTGCGCATCTCGACCGGCAGCTCGTCGCCGCGCAGCCACGTCCAGACGGGGCGGAGAAAGCCGGCGTAGTTCATCGCGCCGTTCCAGCCGCCTGCGCGCAGGTCGGGGCGGAAGTCGTGTCCGTGCTCGGCGACGATCAGTTTGCCGTCGACGGCCTCGCGCAGCGCGCGGGCGACCTCGTGGTTCAGGTCGACGTCGCGGAAGCGTCCCGTCATGTTCGCCACGTCGATCCGCCAGCCGTCGAGCGAGTACGGCGGCTCGAGCCAGCGGCGCGTGACGTTCAGCATCCGTTCGCGGAGCTCCGCCGAGCCCCAGTTCAGCTTCGGCAGGGAACGCACGCCGTACCAGCTCTCGTAGCCGTGCAGCAGGTCCTCGTCGAAGAAGAAGAAGTCGTGCTCGGGCGAATCGTGGTCGGCGAGCGCGTGCTGGAACCAGTCGTGGCCGCGCCCGCAGTGGTTCGGCGTCAGGTCGCCGACGACGCGGAGCCCGCGCGCGTGCGCGGCCGTGACGAGCGACGCGAGCGCCTCGTCGCCGCCCAGCAGCGGGTCGACACGGTCGAACGACCATGCGTCGTAGCGGTGCGTGCTGCCCGCCGGGAAGATCGGCGTCATGTAGATCGCGCCGACGCCGAGCCCTTCGACGTGGTCGAGGTGCGCCTCGATCCCGGGCAGGTCGCCGCCGAACCACTCGGCCGAGGTCGTCGGTCCGCGGCCGTGCGGCAGCTCGTCCCAGGGGCGAGGCACGGCCCAGCCCGGCGGCTCGACGCCGAGCCCGCTCGTCGCGAAGCGGTCGGGGAAGATCTCGTAGACGACAGTCCCGAGGTGCCAGTCCGGGCCGCCCGGGTCGAGCGAGACGACGAAGTCGTTCGCGTCGGCCACGTCGCCGCGGGCGATGCCCGCACCGTTCACCCAGGCGTAGCCGAGCTCTCCGCCGGAGACCAGGAAGCGGTAGCGCACTTCCGGGTTGTCCACCGGCACCGAGGCGCGCCACCACGTGTCGGTCTCCGTCTCCTCGTCGATCACGGCGTGCACGCCGATCGGGTCGCCGTTGACGACGCAGCGCAGCGCGACCGACTCGACGGCGGTGCCGCGTGGCACGCGTACGCGCACGACCGCCTTGTCGCCGAGCTCCACCGGCCGCTCGAGGACGTAGAGATCCGAGCCGTCGTGGTGCGGGTCGGCGAGCAGCGTGCCGGTCCGCGTCTCGGGCGCGATCGTCATCCCTTCACCGACCCCTGTGTCAGGCCCGAGACGATGTAGCGCTGGAGGAAGAAGAAGATGACCACGACCGGGATCGCGGCGAGCAACACACCGGCCGCGAACGGGCCCCAGTGCTCCGCGTACTGCTGGTCGATGAACTGCCTCAGCCCGAGCGGAAGCGTGAAGTGCCCGGGCGTGACGAGCAGCACGCTCGCGATGATGAACTCGTTGATCGTCGCGACGAACGAGAACAGCCCGACGACGATCAGCACCGGCGCGGCGAGCGGCAGCACCACTCCCCAGAAGATCTGGCCGGGCGTGGCGCCGTCGACGCGTGCGGACTCGTCGAGCTCGGACGGGATCGTGTCGAAGAAGCCCTTCAGCAGCCAGGTGTTCACGCCGAGCGCGCCGCCGAGGTAGACCATGATCAGTCCGAGGTACGTGTTCAGCCCGATCTGCGAGACGACGGCGCCGTTGCGGAGCACGATCAGGTAGATCGCGGTCACCGCGAGCGGCTGCGGGAACATCTGGATCAGGAGCAGGAACAGCATCCCGAGGCGTCGGCCGCGGAACCGGAAGCGGCTGAATGCGTACGCCGCGAGCGCGCCCAGCATCACCGTCAGGATCGCTGTCGCCGAGGCCACGATCAGCGTGTTCGCATACCAGCGCCAGTAGTGGACCGACGAGAAGATCTGCTCCGACACCGCCTTGGAGCCGTTGAACAGCTTGCTGAAGTTGTCCAGCGTGAGGTGGGCCGGGATCAGGCTCGCGCCGGTCAGCGACGCGTCGGCGCTGAACGCAGCCGAGAGGATGTACGCGACCGGGAACAGCGAGACCGCGATCGCGACGAGCGCGACGAGGTGCCGCCACCACGTGTCTCGAAACGGCGGCCGCGACTTCGGCACCTTCACCGTGGGCTGTGCCTGCGCCGCCGCCTGTGCGATCGGCTGCTCGAGGGTGCTCACTGCAGGCTCTCCAGCGCTCTCGTCTTCCAGAAGCTGACGGCCGAGATCGTGGCGACGATCAGGAAGATCAGGATCGCGATCGTGCTTGCGAGGGCATAGTCGTTCCCCTTGCCGCCCTGGAAGGCGAGCTTCCACGTGTAGCTGATCAGGATGTCGGTCGAGCCCGCGATCGACTGGTCGTTCGACGCCGGGCCGCCGCCGGTGAGCAGGTAGATGTTGTTGAAGTTGTTGAAGTTGAAGGCGAAGGACGCGATCAGGAGCGGCGCGACGGCAACGAGGAGCAGCGGCAGCCGGACGCGGCGGAAGATTCTGGAACGGCCCGCCGCCGTCGACCTTCGCCGCCTCGACCAGCTCACTCGGGATCGACTGCAGGGCGCCGAGCGAGACGAGGAAGAAGTACGGCACGGTCAGCCAGGTGCTGACCATGATGCAGGAGGCCCGCGCCCACCACGGATCGCTGAACAGCCAGGGGATGTCCGTCCCGATCAGCGGGTGCACGATCGAGCGGTTGACGACCCCGAAGTCGTCGTTCAGCAGGCCGCTCCAGACGAGTAGGGAGAGGAACGCGGGCACGGCGTAGGGGATGACGAGCAGCGAGCGGTAGACGCGCAGGAAGCGCATTCCCGGCTTGTCGAGCGCCATCGCGACGAACAGCCCGATCGCGAACGAGAAGAACACGGTCAGCGCTGCGAAACCGATCGTCCAGGCGAGCACACGCAGGAACGGCCGGGATACGAGCGGGTCGTGGATCACCCGCCCGAAGTTGCGCGTCCCCACGTAGGTCTTCCAGCCGGGCTCGAGCTCCTCCTGGCCGTTGGCCGAGACGAACGAGCCGCTCCCGTTGTCGTGGAACACGGTGCCGTCCGAGATCCGCGTGAACCGGTCGGCGGCCGGGTCGTACTTGAGCGTCGGCTCGAGCACGGCGGCCTGCGTGAAGCCCTGCGGCTGGATCGACTCGACGCCCTTCCCGGTCGGGATGTTGAAGCCGACGATCGAGAACAGCTCCTTCTGGCCGACGAGCCTGTAGCCCTTGGCCCCGGTGATCGCGCCGCCCGAGATCGTGAAGTCGCTCTTCGGGACGGGCGTGAGCTTCTTCGGCGTGCCGACGTAGGTCTTGCCGGAGCTCTGGTCCTGGAGCAGCTCGACGAGCTTCCCGTCCGCGCTGTGTGCGTAGGCGAGCGTGTACTGGGCGCCGTTCGGAGGCTGCTGGAGGGAGCTCAGCTGGATCGCCTGGATCGCCTGGCCCTTGGTCAGGATGTGGCCGTTCGAGTAGTTCGTGAAGGCGACGTCGATCGTGTAGAGGATCGGCGCGATCTGGAACGCGGCCAGGAAGACGAGCCCGGGGACGAGGAACTTGGCGGGAACGGCCCGGTTGCGCGACACCATGTAGACCGCGTCGATGCCGGCGGTCGTCACGATCAGCACGACGAACGCGGGCCACTTCTCCTTGTCGGCCAGCACCGCCGCCGCCCAGACGGCGAGCGCGTTCAGCATGCCGAGGAGGACGATCTTGACGACGAGCCCGACCGTCCCGGAGAAGAACGCGATCGCGCGGGCGATGTAGGAGGGCCGGAAGACCGGTTCGACGGGTGCAGGTGTCGGGGCTGCTGTCGTCGTCATGACGCGCGGGGGCGGCCGATCCTACTGCGGAGAGGGGCGCCCGTACCGGCCGGACGCCCCTCTCGCGTTCGAATCAGCCGATCTTGTTGGCGATGTTGCGCGAAGCCGTGCGGAAGGCTGCCTTGGCCGGAACGGCCCCTGCCCCTCTCGTCGACTTCACCCACGCCCCGCCGAGCTCGCTCCAGACGGAAGCCATCTGGGGGATGTTCGGAAGCGGCACGCCGCCGACCCCGGCCTTGCTGAACTGCGCCAGCACCGGGTCCTTGACCAGCTTCGCGGCGTTCAGGTTCGCCGGCGGGCGACCACCGGCGAGCGCGACGGCCTCCTGTGCGGCCGGCTGCGCCATGTAGTTCGTGACCAGGTCGACCGCGGCCGAGCCGACGCCGTGCGTCACCGCGAACTTCGTCACGAAGAGACCCTGCACGCCCAGGAACGGCACGGACTGGCAGGAGATCTTCGGCAGCTGGACGATCTGGAACTTGAGGCCGCTCGACTTCAGCGTCGCCGAGTTCCAGGGGCCCGTGATCCAGAACGCCGCCTGCTTCTTCAGGAACGCGTTCTGCGCGATGCCCGAGTCGACCTTGGAGTTGATCAGGCCTTCCTTGTTCCACTTGTCGATCAGCGACGCGTTCTTGAGGAACTTCGGGTTCGCGACACCGATGTTCGACGGGTCGAGGTTGCCCACGGAGTTCTTGCCGAAGATGTAGCCACACAGACCCGAGAAGAACGGGTACATGTGGTACGCGTCGCCGCCGGCACCCTGCTGGACGGCGATGCCGAGGTTGTTCGAGCTCTTCTTCTTGAACGCCAGCGCCTCGGACTCGAGTTGCGCGAACGTCTTCGGAACCTTGGCGAGCTGCGTGTTCACCACGAGCCCGATGTTCTCGAGCTGGACCGGGAGCCCCCACAGGCGCTTGACGGCCGTCCCGTAGGACATGGCGTCGAGCGCGTAGCTCGGGAACTGGGCCTTGACCGCCTTGCTGAGGACGAGCGGAAGGACGAGGCCGTTGGCTGAGAAGCCACCGACCCAGTCGCTGGCCCCGACGACGACGTCGGGCGCGGTGCTCGCGTCGACGGTACCCAGGCTGGTCTGGATGACGCCGAAGTCCTTCTGCACCACGTTGAGCGTGATGCCGTGCTGCGATGCCCAGGCGCCTGCCACTTTCTGGATCACCGGCACGCGGCTTGCGTCGGCCCAGATCGTCAGCGTCTGCGCGTTCGACCTGGCCGTCGCTCCGACCGCGACGACACCGGCGATCGCAGCGATCGCCAGCACCGCCCCGAGCCGAAGCACTTTTGCTCTCGACATGACGTATGCCTCCCTTGATTAAGGCGCCTGTCGCGCCCGCCGAAACGTGTTTCACCACCCTGAAACGGGCGGGAGGAGCGTAAACCTCCTCTCCGGTGACCGTCAAGTGGCTTTCCCGCAGATGAGACGTACTTTTCCGTGCATCTGTTGGGAACTTCGGGATAGGATCGTCGGCGGGTTCCTCAGTGAGACACGTTCCGAGACGGTGAAATGTCGAGCCTGAGAGCTGTCGCCGAGCGCGCCGGCGTGAGTGTCGCTACGACCTGGCGCGTGGTCCACGGGCTCGATTCCGTGCGTCCCGAGACGCGCGACCGCGTGCATCGCGCGATGCGCGACCTGCTCTACGTGCCGCAGTCGCGACCCGAAGCCTCGGGCGCGATCGGGCTCCTGCTGCCCGAGTTCGCGAACCCCGTGTTCGCCGCGCTCGCGCAGGCGATGGAGACGTACGCATCCCGCGACGGCTTCGCGACCATCCTCTGCAACACGGCCGGGTCGGCTATGCGCGAGGTCGACTACGTCCACATGCTGCTCGAGCGCCGCGTCGAGGGGATGGTCTTCATCTGCGCGGAGATCACCGACGTGCGCAGCGCGCACGCGCACTACGAGCAGCTGATCGAGCTCGGCGCCCGGCTCGTGTTCGTCAACGGAACCTCGGAGTCACTCGAGGTGACGTCGGTCGGCGTCGACGAGCGTGCCGCCGGCCGGCTCGCCACCGAGCACCTCGTCGACCTCGGCCACACGCGCATCGGCTTCGTCGCCGGCGACGCCCACGCGAGCCCGACGCGCGAGAAGTCCGTCGGACGCGACGACGCTCTGCGCGCGGCCGGACTCGCGCCGAACGGCTACGTGGAGCACGGACCGTTCACGGTCGCCGGCGGACGGATGGTGCTCCGCGAGCTGCTCCGGTCGCATCCCGAGAACCCGCCGACCGCGGTCATCTGCTCGAACGACCTGATGGCGATCGGCGTTCTCCAGGAAGCTGCGGCGCTCGGCTTGCGCATTCCCGACGACCTCTCGGTGGTCGGCTTCGACGGGATCGAGGCGGCAGAGTGGACACAGCCGGCATTGACGACGATCGAGCAGCCGCTCGACGTGATCGCGAAGACGGCCATCGCCGCGCTGAAGACGCAGATCTCGGACCCGGAGCAGGCGCTCGCGAGTTACGTGTTCCGCCCGCGGCTCCGTCTCGGCGGCACAACCGCCTCGCCGTCTACCGCCTGAGCAGCCGCTTCGCGAGCGGGCGGCCGTGCACGTACGCGGCGCGCTCGAGCCTGCCGGCCGGCGTGCCGGCAAACGCCTGCAGCACGCGCCGCTGGTGAACGGCCGGCGTCCAGACGGTCTTGTATGCCTCGTCCGTCCCGAGGAACTCATACCGCGCGAGGCCGAGCTCGAAGGCGCGCGCGAGCTCGTCGTGGGTGATCAACCCGCCGGGGCCGTACTTCCGCAGCTCGACGTCGAACCCGCCTTTGAGGATCGCGTACACGCCGTTGTCCTCGAGCGCGAGCTCGAACGCGATCGCGCGGCCGTCGAGCCGGAGGAAGGCGAGGCGCAGGATGCCGCGCTCCGCGGCCCAGCGGGCGATCTCGGTGTAGAAGCCGAGCGTGTCCGGCTGCGAGTCGATCGCCGTGCCGCTCTCGCGCTTCCACCCGGACGCCTCGACCGGCCAGCCCTCGGCGAGCAGCTCGTCGAGCCGCTCGCTTCCGTCCTCGACCGAGAACTCGACCATGCCGAGCTCGCCGAGCCGGCGCCGCCGGCGCAGCGTCTCCTTGACGTGGTGCCGGTCGAGCGTGGCCAGGTAGTCGTCGAACGACCCGGAGAGCTCGACATACGGCGAGCGCTCGCCGGGACGCTCCAGCAGGCTGTACCCGGCCGCTTCCGCGGCCGGCCGGAGCGCGTCGAGCTCGGCCTCGGGGGCGGGTCGCAGGGTGACGCTGCGCGCCTTGCGAAAGAGCTGCCGTCCGAGCTCCGCGGCGGCCTCGGCGCCGGCTGTGATCACGGGGGCCTCGGGTGAGTGCCAGTTGGCCGCCGTCTCGACTCGTCCCGACCGGCGCGTGACCGGGACCACGCCCGTGATCTCCTCGCCCGAGCGCACCGTGAGGATCTCGAGCTCGCCCCGGCCGAACGCGCGCCACCAGGCGTCGACCCAACCGGGACGCGTCCACGGAGCCGATCCGGTCCGGTCGGCGAGCGCATCCCACTCCTCGGCGAGCCCGGGGTCGATCGGCATCGCTTCGTATCCTAGGCCGGTGCGCGTGCTCGTCCCGGACGACGACTTCACCGCCGTCCTCGCGGCGGTGCGCGCGCTCCGCAAGGGCGGCTACGAGCCGTGGCTGGCGATGAGCGTGCCGAGTGCCTACGCCGCCCGCTCGCGCGACACGGCGGGAACCGTGCCGATTCCCGACGCCGGCCCCGACCCGGAGGGCTTCGTCGCCGCGCTCGCCGAGGCCGCCGGCCGGCTCTGCGTCGCGGCCGTGCTTCCCGGCACGGAAACGACGCTCACCGCTCTCGCCGGCCGCGAAGCGGACTTCCCCGACGGCGTCGTGCTCGGAGTGCCGGCGCGCGACGTCGTCGACCGCGCCGTCGACAAATCGCTGCTCGCCGAGCTCGCCACGCAGGCCGGGCTGAAGGTGCCGGAGACGCGGGTCGTCGACAGCTCGGGCGTCGACGGGATCGCCTACCCCGCGGTCGTCAAGCCGGTCACGAGCTCCGTTCGGGTCGACGGCACGCTGCAGCTCGGCTGGGTGCGGAAGATCGACACCGCCGCTGACCTGCGCTCCGCGCTCGACGGAATGCCCGGCGAGAGCGTGCTCGTCCAGCCCTTCCTCGACGGTGCGCTGTCCGCCGCCTGCGGCGTCTTCTGGGACGGGGGGATCGTCTGCGTCGAGCACCAGGTCGCGCGGCGCATCTGGCCGCCGACGATCGGCGTCTCGTCCTACGCCGAGACCGTGCCGCGCGATCCCGACCTCGAGGAGCGGATCGCGGCGCTGCTCGGCGCGATCGGCTGGCAGGGGATCTTCGAGCTCCAGTTCATCCGGCGGCCCGACGGCGACTACGTCATCGACCTGAACACTCGTTTCTACGGCTCGCTCGGCCTCGCCGTCGGCTCCGGGCTCAACCTGCCTGCGATCTGGGTCGATCTCTTGCTAGGCCGCGAGCCGCGCGTCGGCGAGTACCGCGTCGGCGTCCGCTACCGCTCGGAGCAGCGAGACGCGCGCGCCATCCTGCACCGGTTCCGCTCCGGCCGGCGGACCGAGGCGTTGCGCGCATGCCTTCCGCGGAAGAACACCGTGCACGGGATCTTCTCCGCCCGCGACCCGCTCCCGTTCGTCTGCCGGCTGACGGGGCTCAAAGCCTCGCCCGCAGTGCTGCCCCCGGCCGGTTGACGAACCGGTACAGGCGCTGCTTCGTGTAGCCGCTCGCCGGCAGGCGATCGACGAGCGGGAAGAGCAGCTTGCAGCGGAGTGGGGCGGCGGAGCGGCCGCGGTTTGCTGCGCGCTCGGCGAACAGGCGTGGATGGCGTTCCTGTAGGACCGCCGTCATCGCGTCGTGCCGCTGCTCGGTCTCGGCGAGCATCCGGTTCGAGCGCACGCGATACCGGCCGGCGACGACCGGGACGTGGATGCCCCGCGCGCCCCGCTCCGCGAGTGCCAGCCAGAGGTCCCAGTCCTCGTAGCCGCCTTTCAGCTCCCAGCCTCCGGCCGCGATCAGGGCCTCGCGGCGCACCATGGCGTCGGCCGGCAGCTCGTTGACGTACGTGATCAGCCAGGGGTCGAGCGTGTGGCCCAGTCGGCGCAGCGTCCTGTCGTCGCCGAAGTTCTGCACGTCGCCCCAGGCGACCGCCGCTTCGGGGTCGGCGTCGAGCGCGTCCGCGAGCGCGGCCAGCGCGCCCGGCGCCTCGAGGTCGTCGGCGTCGAGTGCGGAGACGTAGGGAGCCGAGGTGGCCGCGACGCCGGCCATCCGCGCGGCGGCGAGGCCCTGGTTCTCCTGGTGGACGACGCGCGTGCCGCCGCCCTCGAGCTCGGCCAGGACGGCGAGCGTGTCCGGATCGGTCGAGCCGTCGTTGACGACGACGAGCTCGATCGGCTCCGGCTCGTCGATCGAGGCGAGCGTCTCGCACAGCGTCGCCCCGTCGTTGAAGCAGGGAACGACGACCGCGACGCGGCAGGGCGGCACGCGGCCTAGTGTGTCAGCGGCCGCGGCGGTTGCTCGATGGCGTTGTGTCCGATCGCGATGCCTCCGCCGGACCCGCCCGGCTGGGGCGGCGGCGGCGAGCCCGACGGCGGGTCGGCGTGCACGTTCGGCGTTCCCGAGTGGCAGCTCCCCGTGCCCGAATCGGTGAACGAGCCACCGGCGACCGGCACGAACTGCCAGTCGTACGTCGTCGGGTGCAGCGTCAGCTTGAGGACGCCGAGGGTCGACGCCTCCCAGGCCTGGCTGTTCGCGGCGTGGGTGTTGGTGTTGTCGAGGCTCGCGCCGCCGGTCGCGACGACGAACTCGCGGATGCCGTACTGGTTGTCGAGATGGCCGCTGTCGTCCTGCGGCGCAAACCGCTCGTACGACCGGGCGTGCGCGTTCACGATCACGTCCGCGCCACCCTGGTAGAGCGCCGTGTAGATCGCCTGCACAGGCCCGTTGTATCCGGGCTCCGGGGTCGAGGTGTAGAGCGGGTGATGGAAGTACGCGAGCGTGCACGTGGCCGGGTGCGCAGCGAGATCCTGCTTCAGCCACTGCACTTCGGGGTCGCCCGAGCCGCAGCCGCCGACGAGCCCGCAGTTCGAGTTCAGGGCGATGATGTGCCAGGAACCGAGGTCGTAGCTGTACCAGCCCTGGCCCGGGTTGCCCGCCGACGATCCCCACCACGTGAAGTAGCCGCTCGCGGTCTGGTCCCCCTCGTAGTCATGGTTCCCCGGTACCGGCCGGCTGATCGACTTGAACGCGCCCCATGTGGGTGCGTAGCAGTTCGTGAACTCGCTCAGGTAGCCGTACTCGCCGGACTCGTCGCCGAGCGGCAGGACCAGCGTCGGCGCGAGCGGGCCGATCAGAGCGGCGGTCTGGTCGTCGCCGGTCCCGTCGCAGGCATGCTGGTCGCCGGCGGCCACGACGACCGGGTCGCCCGAGCCCGCGACGAGGCTCCAGTGCAGGGTTACGGAGCCGGTCGCGCCGTTGGAGCCGTCGACGGCGATCTCGTACGTCGTGCCTGCGGTCGCCGCGAAGCTGACCTGGCTCGTCTGGCCGCCGCAGCAGTTGTCGTTCGACGCCACCGTCGTCAGGCTGTTGACCGAGCTGCCGGTGTAGACGCCGAGCAGGGTGTCGAAGCTCGACCCCGAGGTGTCGATCGTCGCGGTGCCCGCAGACTGCGCGACCCAGGTGAACCAGATCGACGCGCCGCCCGCGTTCCCTGCGTGATTCGGCTCGCCGGGCTCCTTCGTCGCGGCCACGTTCGTTCCGGTCGCCATACCGCTCGCGCCGATGAGGGACTGCGCGTTCGCGAACATGTCGTTCGCCGGCGGGCTTGCCTGGCTCCAGTGGACGACGACGTTGCCCGTCGCCTTGTTGTAGCCGTCGACCGCGATCTGGTACGTCGTCCCGGCCACCGCCGAGAAGCTGGCCTTGCTCTGCGTGCCGCCGCAGCAGTCGTCGTTCGAGGTGATGGTGGTGAGCTGGTTGACCGCGCTTCCGGTGTAGACGCCGAGGAGCGTGTCGAAGCTGGACGAGAGCGTGTCGACCGTGGCCGTGCCGCTCGAGGGTGCGGTCCAGCGGAACCAGACCGAGGCGCCGCCGGCGTTGCCCGCGTGGTTGGGCTCGCCCGGCTCCTTCGTTGCGCCGACGTTCGACCCGGTGGCCGAGCCGCTCGATCCCGAGACGACCTGCGCGTTGGCGAACAGGTCGTTGGGTGGGCCGCTGGGCGCCATCGTCCAGTCGAGGTTCACCGAGCCGGTCGCTTTGTTGTAGCCGTCGACGGCGATCTCGTACGTGGTTCCGGCCGATGCGGTGAAGGCGACCTGGCTCTGGCGGCCGCCGCAGCAGTCGTCGTTGGACGCGACGGTGGTCAGCTGGTTGACGGCGCTCCCTGTGTAGACGCCGAGCAGGGTGTCGAAGCTCGAGCCGAGCGTGTCGACCGTGGTCGTCCCGCTCGCCGGCGCTGTCCACGCGAACCAGATCGACGCGCCTCCGCTGTTGCCTCCGTGGTTGGGCTCGCCGGGCTCCTTCGTCGCGCCGACGTTCGAGCCGGTCGCCTTGCCGCTCGAGCCCGAGATCGGCTGCGCGTTCGCGAACATGTCGTTCGCCGGTGCGGCCGCCTGGCTCCAGTGCACCGTGACGTTGCCGGTCGCCTTGTTGTAGCCGTCGACGGCGATCTGGTACGTCGTGCCGGCAGTCGCGGTGAAGGCGACCTGGCTCTGGGTGCCGCCGCAGCAGTCGTCATCGGACGCGACTGTCGTCAGCTGGTTGACGGCGCTGCCGGTGTAGACGCCGAGGAGCGTGTCGAAGCTCGAGGTGAGGGTGTCGACCGTCGTGGAGCCGCTCGCGGGCGCGGTCCAGCGGTACCAGATCGAGGCGCCGCCCTTGTTCCCTGCGTGATTCGGCTCGCCGCCTTCCTTGGTCGCACCGACGTTCGAGCCGGTGGCGGAGCCGCTCGCGCCGGAGACCGCCTGCGCATTCGCGAACATGTCGTTCGCCGGGGCAGCCGCCGACTTCGCGTCCACACCGGACGCAGCGACCAGCGCTACCGCGAGTGCGGCGACCAGCGTCCCCCTGCGGAACCCCACTCACTCACATTAGGTACCCCGACCGAGATGTCTAGCCCAGCGCGCGCCAGACCGCCTCGGCGATCTCGGCGGCCAGCTCTTCTCGCGGCCGAAGGCCGTCGAGCCGAACGACAGCGGACTGCCCGTATTCCGCGCCGTAGAGGCTCGCCTGCTTCTCGAGATCGGTGAGCGTCCAGCGATCGTCCTTGCGGCCGAGCGAGGTCTCGGCCGGAATCTCGAGGTAGAACGCGGCGACGGGCTTCGGCGCGAGCAGGCGGATCAGCCCGCGCTGGACCGCGAACCGGCCCGCCGCGCCGTAGCGGAAGCGGAGCTGGACGGTCGAGTCGAGCGCGTACCGGTCGTAGATCACGACCCGCCCGTGCCGAGCGTGCCGGGCGATCGTCACGAGCTGGGAAAGCTGGTTGGCGAACGTGACGAGGGTCGACCAGAATCTCGTTGACGAGCGCGTTGTCCTCGCGCAGCGCCGTCCCGGACGTTCGCTCGAGCCCGGTCTCGTGCGCGGGCTCGTCGGGCGAGTAGCGGCCGGTGCGACCGAGCAGCCTCTTCACGGGCACGGCCAGCCGGTCGAGCCACGGGTTCTGCCCGAACGGCGACCATTCGACGACCGCGTCGTAGCCGAGGCGTTCGAGCGCGTCGTGCAGGAGCCGGGCCTGCGAGCTCTTCCCCGACCCGTCGATGCCCGAGAGCGCGACGATCCGCGGTCTCTTCGGCCGGGGAAGCCCGCTCGGCACGGTGCCTCCCTGTTCCAGATTCGTGAGCTCGGCGGTCAGGTTCCACGCCGAAGCACGCTTGTGGGCGTCCTCCCAGGCCTGCGGATCCTCGGCCACCGCGGCGTCGCGCCGACGCCGGCGCTTCTCCGGCAGGGCGCCGAGTCCGGTGAGCCGCGCGAGGATCAGCAGCGAGTGGACCGGCGCCGGACGCACGAGCCGCGTGAAGCCGTCGATGGGCAGCGCGGCGCGGAACAGCTCCTCCAGTTCGGCCGGAGGGAGCCGCCACTCGGCGGCCGGGACGAGGTCGACGGCCTCCGCCGTGCCGGCCGCGAAGCGAACCCACTCGTCGTCCCGGGAGAGGAAGCCCGCGCCTTCGAGCCCTGTGCGGAGCGCGCTGACGTCCTCGTCCCGAACGAGGAGGTCGAGGTCGCTGCCCGCACCGGGAAGCGAGCCGAAGACGAGCACCGTCCGGGGAGCGGCGTCGTCAACGACGCCCGCAGCATCGCGTGGCTGGATCTGCTCGAGCTGCATCGCCCTTGTATCGGCCACGCGGCGACCCGCGCTTAAGCACCGTCGAGTCCAGACCCGCCCGATTACTCCCTTCGCCGCTGCCGGAAGCCGTACCTCGCCACGACCCAGGTGCCGAGGAACGCGAAGACCGTGACGAAGACCGCGGTCGGAATGGTCGAGCTGTTCCCGTCATTGCTGCTGAACCTCGCGTCGGGCCCCCAGATCGCCGTGATGAAAACGGCAACCCACATGGCCGTTATCGCGAGTGACGCCCACATCTCGGGAATGACACGTAGCGACCATCGCCGCTGCTCGTGGACGACCGGGGAAGGCTCGTGCGACATCGTCGACATCTTCTACACCCCCTTCCGAAGCCGATTCTCACGTGGAGGCGTCTCGGAGCCATCAGGGTGAGCCCGGATCGCGACTCCGTGAAACCCGCGCACATCACGCCGGCCACTCATTGTGACTCGAGCTCCTAGCCGGGCCGGCGTCGGCGGAGGACGCGCTCGTCGCCGATCCGCCTCGTCACGCCGTCCGCGTCGAAGCGCTCGAGCAACAGCTGCGCCGCGCGGCGACCGATGCCGAGGAGGTCGCGGAAACGTGCGAGCGTGATCCGGCCCGCAGACTCGCATTCCGCGACCAGCGCCTCCCGCGCACCCTCGAACGCCTCGGCCGAGACGGCCATGCCGTCGCCGAGCCGGACGAGCCGGCCCTGCTGCTCGAGAAAGAGCGCGAGCTTCGGGTCGGCGACCTTCACCGGCTCGAGACCGAGCTGCGCCTCGAGCTCTGCTGCGGCCTCGGCGTACGAGCCGAGCGAGGCGCTCGTGCCGGGGAGGTAGAGCTTCGATCCCCTGCGCTCGAGGCCGAGCAGCGGGACGATCGCGGCCGCCCACGGCTCGGCCGGAACGTCGATGCCCGGGTCGAGCGGGTCGGCCGTGTCGAACCGCACTCGCGTCTCGGCACGGAACTCCTCGAGCCACTGCGCCGAAAAGACCCAGTCGCCTGCGCGCTCGACGCCCTGCGGCTCGCCGTCGAGCAGGTGCCGAAGCGTCTCGATCCGCACGGGCTCGTACACGGTCGAGGCAGCGTCACCGCGCTCGATCAGCTCGACACGATCCGGACGCGCGTGCCGCGGCGGCGCGGGATCCAGCACGGTGCCGCCGCCGAGCGTCGTCTCGGCGCGCAGGACGACTCTGTCTCCGCGCGCGGCGACCGCGGGCGAGGCGAGGCGGAGCTGCGCGTAACCGTCCCCGAGTCGGTGGACGACGGCAGGGATCTCGGCCGTGCCGTGGTGGACGTGTACGCGGGCGTTGCCCCTGATCGGCTCGAGCTCCTCGAGCGCGACGTCGAGCCGGTAGCTGACGGGGTACGCACCGGGCGCGACCAGCGCCTGGCCGCGGCGGAGTTGCGCGCGCTCGACGCCGGGAAGGCTGACCGCCACGCGCTGGCCGGCGAGTGCGCGGTCGACCGGCCGGTCGTGCACCTGGACGCTCCGGACGCGAACCTGGCGGCCGCCAGGCTCCGCGCGCAGCTCGTCACCCTCCCCGATCGTGCCCGACCAGAGCGTTCCGGTCGCCACCGTGCCGATGCCGCGAAGCGTGAAGACCCGGTCGACGTGGAGCCGGGTAGGGCGGTCCTCGGGCTCGCCTGCGACCCGGTCGGCGGCTGCGGCCAGCTCGGCTCGCAGCTCGTCGAGCCCGTCGCCGGTCTTCGCGCTCACCGCGACCACTGCCGCACCGGGCACGAGCTCCCGCGCCTCCTCCAGGGCGAGCTCGAGCGTCTCCTCGTCGACCGCGTCGACCTTCGTGACGGCGACGACGCCGTGGTCGATCCCGAGCAGCCGGATGATCGCGAGGTGCTCGAGCGTCTGCGGCCGCGCGCCCTCGGCGGCGTCGATCACGAGCAGGAAGAGGTCGATTCCGGTCGCGCCGGCGATCATGGTGTGCACGAAGCGCTCGTGCCCGGGCACGTCCACGAGGGACAGGCTGCGACCGTCGGGCAGTTCGAGCGGCGCGT
This sequence comes from uncultured Actinomycetes bacterium, assembly GCA_963776735.1. Taxonomy (GTDB): domain Bacteria; phylum Actinomycetota; class Thermoleophilia; order Gaiellales; family Gaiellaceae; genus PALSA-612. Next base: position 63,092 of record CAVZNV010000020.1, on the reverse strand, counting down.
AGCCGAGGTCGATCGAGATCCCGCGCGCCTTCTCTTCGGGCAGACGGTCCGTGTCCTTGCCGGTCAGCGCGCGGACGAGCCAGGTCTTGCCGTGGTCGATGTGCCCGGCGGTGCCGACCGTGAGCGGCATCAGGGGAGGTGCCGCATCACGTTGATCACCGCGCCGTTGGGGTCGCGCACGAAGAACCGGCGCACGCCCCACGGCTCGTCGGTCAGCGGATGGACGATCTCGTATCCGCCCGCGACGGCACGCGCGTGCACCCCGTCGAGGTCCTCGACCTCGACCGAGATGTCCGGCGTCACCGGGGCGCTCGCGTCGCCGCTCATCACCGAGATCTCGATCGGTCCCTGGATCGGCGACTTGAAGGTGGCGATCCACCCCATGTCCATGACGAGCTTCATGCCGATCACGTCCTCGTAGAACGCGCGGCTCGCGGCCGGGTCGCCGTGGACGTCCGGAACCGCGCGGCGGATGGTCACGCGCGGGCGGCCGCGACGGCGCGCGACACCTCGTCGACCTCGGTGTCTGTCAGCGTGCGGCAGTCGAACAGCAGCCGCCCGTCGCGGACGATCCCGACGACCGGCGGCTCGCCGAGGCGGAGCGGACCGGCGAGAGACTCCTCCACGGCGCAGGCGAAGCTGGCGAGCTCGGCGAGCGGCAGGGCGCCGCCGCCGACACGGGCGACCGTCTCCTCGACCGTGCCGCCGACGAGACCGGCGAGCCGCGCGGCCCGCTCGCGCACGGCCTCGACGGGCTCGTCGACCATCCGCAGCACCGGGATCTCGGCCCGGGCGCGTGCCGTGTCGAGGTACAGCGCGAGCGTCCCCTCGAGCGCCGCGAGCGTGAGCTTGTCGGCACGCAGCGCGCGCTGGAGCGGGTTGCGCCGCAGCCGCTCGACGAGGTCGACGCGTCCGACGACGATCCCGGCCTGCGGGCCGCCGAGCAGCTTGTCGCCCGAGAAGCACGCGAGATCGGCTCCGCCGGCCAGGCTCTCGCGCACCGACGGCTCGTCGCCAAGTAACACAGTGTTACTTGGCAGGAGGTTGCCGGAGCCGAGGTCGTCGACCAGCGGCAGACCGTGCTGCCGGGCGATCGCAGCGACCTCGCCGAGCGACGGTCGGTCGGTGAACCCGACGACGCGGAAGTTCGACTGGTGGACGCGCAGGACGAGCGAGGTGTCCGGCCCCATCGCGCGCTCGTAGTCCTCGGCGCGCGTCCGGTTCGTCGTCCCGACCTCGACGAGCCGCGCGCCGGACCGCGCGAGGACGTCCGGAATCCGGAAGCCGTCGCCGATCTCGATCAGCTCGCCGCGCGAGACGAGCACCTCGCGACCCTCGGCGAGCGCGGCCAGCGCCAGCAGCATCGCGCCGGCGTTGTTGTTGACGACGAGCGCCGCTTCGGCTCCGGTCAGTCGCAGCAGCGCAGCCGCCAGGTGAGTCTGCCTCGACCCGCGCGCGCCCTCGTCCAGCGAGTACTCGAGGTTCGAGTAGCCGGCGCCGACCTCCCGCACTCGCTCCAGCGCCGCCGGAGCAAGCGGCGCACGGCCGAGGTTCGTGTGGACGATCACGCCGGTCGCGTTCAGGACGCGCCGCAGGCTCGGTGCCCGCGCCGCCGTGATCTCGGCCTCGACCGCCGCACGCAGGTCGCCCGGCGAGCCGCCGGCGCGAATCTCGTCGCGGGCGCGATCGAGCACCGTGCGCGCCGCATCGACCGCGAGCGGGTCGTCCACCTCGCGCGCGAGCTCGTCGACCGAGGGCAGGTCGCGCAGCTCCATCAGCTCGTCGCCGGCGCCTCGGTCTCGGTGCAGTGCTCGAGGTAGCAGTCGTGCACGATCTTGACCGCTTCGGCGGCGTCGTCGGTGAGCGAGAGCAGCGTCACGTCACCCGGCGAGATCAGCTGCTCCTCGATCAGCTTCGCCTCGATCCAGTCGCGCAACCCGTCCCAGTGCGCCGTTCCGACGAGGACGACCGGGAAGTCCCGGATCGTGCCGGTCTGGATCAGCACCAGCGACTCGAACAGCTCGTCGAGCGTGCCGAAGCCGCCCTCGCAGAGGATGAAGCCCTCGGCCGCCTTCACGAGCATCGTCTTGCGCGCGTAGAAGTGCTCGAACGTGAGGCTGCGGTCGAGGTACGGGTTGACGCTCTGCTCGTGCGGCAGCTCGATGTTGAAGCCGATCGACAGCCCGCCCGCCTCCTGGCAACCGCGGTTCGCAGCCTCCATGATCCCGGGGCCGCCGCCGGTTACCACTGCGAAGCCGGCTCCGGCAAGCCGCCGCCCGATGTCGCGGGCACGCTCGTAGGCCGGGTCGCCGGCCTCGATCCGGGCCGAACCGTAAACGGTGACCGCGGGCCGACCGATCGCGTCGACGGCCTCGAACCCCTCCCGGAACTCCTGCGCGATCGTCGCCACGTGCCGGTCGAGGTCCGTCTCGACCCGCTGCAGGATCGCGCGATCCTCCTCGCGGCCGGTCACAGACGGTGCTGCGGGACGTGGGTGCGGATCATTGCGGCGACCAGCAGCAGCGCGAGCGTGACGTACACGGCCCCCACGATCATCGCCCGGTCCTTCGCGCCGCCCCGGTAGAGGTAGTTGAAGGAGCTGTAGATGTGCCCGCCGTCGAGGATGCCGATCGGGATGAGGTTGATGAGGTTGAGGAAGAAGCCGGTGTAGCCGATTGCCCGGAGCATCTGCGAGTCGATGGCCTGGCCGGCGGCCCAGATCCCGGCGGCAGCAACCGACCCCAGGAACGGCCCGGCCAGCGCGATCCACGCGTGCTTCCACGGCGTCAGGCCTTCGTTTCGGAACCTGACGAACGCGCCCAGGAGGAAGAAGACAGGCATCTTCGGGTGCAGCCCCCAGCGTCGAGCCTCGATGTAGTGGCCCATCTCGTGAGCGAAGATCAGAGCGATCAGTCCGGCAGCGAACTGCCAGCCCCAGAGCAGCGTGTAGCCGCCGAAGGCAACGAAGATGCTGCCGAACTTCGCGACCGCGAAGCCGTACTTCGCCGCAGTACCGACGGCGACCGCGACCGGCGCCAGGAATCTCTTGGCCGTCTGGCGCCAGTTCGTTCCGGGATGAATCGGCTCGTAGTCGCGCACGGCCGGCGGCTCGTACTCGTGCGCGACCGGCTCGTACTCGTGGGTGACCTCGTGCGGCTCCACGGACTTACGGTAGCGAGGGATCGGGCCGTCGGGCTACGAGCCCTGGCCGATCCACTCCTCGCCGCCCTCGTAGACCTCCTTCTTCCAGAGCGGCACGATCTCCTTGAGCCGGTCGATCGCGTCCTTGCAGGCGGCGAGCGCGTCGGCCCGGTGCGGCGCGGAGACGGCGATGACGACCGAGATGCCGCCGATCTCGACGCGGCCCGTTCGGTGCAGGATCGCCACTTCGCACAGGTCGTAGCGGCCCTTCAGCTCGTCGGCCAGCTCGGCCATGACCTTCTCGGCCATGCCTCCGTAGGCTTCGTACTCGAGGTAGTGGACGCTGCGTCCCCGCGACGAAACGCGCGTTGTGCCGACGAAGGTCGCGATCGCGCCCGCTTCGTCGGAGCGCACCTCCTCCAGCGGCTGCGACGGGTCGAGCGGCTCCGCGCTGAGCCGGAACGCACCGCCGGAGACGGGCGGGATCAGTGCCACCTCGTCGCCGTCGGCGAGCTCGTGCTGCGGGTCCGCGTACTCCCGGTTGACGGCGTAGAGCAGTCCGGCAGGCTCGTCGCCGAGGCCGAGCGCCGGCCAGACGTCCGCGAGGTGCCCGACGCCGTCGAGCTCGCGCTCGGACCAGCCGGCCCGCTCGCGGAGTCCGGCGAACAGCTTGACGGTGACGCGCACGACGCAAGCGTACGATCTCGGCGTGGCGACGAGCGAGGACCGGCGCGAAACCGACTCGGGCATCGAGATCGAGCCGGTCTACACGGCCGCAGACGTCGCCGGCCTCGAGCTCGAGCCTCCGGGTGAGTTCCCGTTCACGCGCGGGCCCTACGCGACGATGTACCGCGGCCGTCCGTGGACGATCCGCCAGTACGCGGGCTTCGGGTCGGCCGAGGAGACGAACGAGCGCTTCCGCTATCTCCTCGACCGAGGCCAGACGGGCCTCTCGATCGCGTTCGACCTGCCGACGCAGCTCGGCTACGACTCCGATGACCCGCTCGCGGCCGGCGAGGTGGGGAGGACCGGCGTCGCGATCGACTCGATCGAGGACATGCGCGTCGTCCTCCAGGCCATCCCGCTCGACCGCGTGTCGACGTCGATGACGATCAACGCTCCGGCCGCGCTGCTCCTGCTGCTGTACGAGCTCGTCGCCGAGGAGCAGGGAGTGCCGGGCGCAGAGCTTCGCGGCACGGTGCAGAACGACATCCTCAAGGAGTACGTCGCCCGCGGGAACTACATCTTCCCGCCGCGGCCGTCGATGCGATTGACCACCGATCTGTTCACCTACTGTGCCGAGCGCCTGCCGCACTGGAACACGATCTCGATCTCCGGCTACCACATCCGCGAGGCGGGCTCGACAGCCGTGCAGGAGGTCGCGTTCACGCTCGCGAACGGCATCGCGTACTGCCGAGCGGCCGTCGATGCCGGGCTCTCGCCCGACCGGTTCGGCGAGCGGCTCTCCTTCTTCTTCAACGCCCACAACCACTTCTTCCAGGAGGTCGCGAAATACCGTGCCGCCCGCCGGCTCTGGGCACGGATCATGCGGGAGCGCTTCGGCGCCACGAACCCGCACGCGTGCGCGCTCCGCTTTCACGCGCAGACCGGCGGCTCGACGCTGACCGCGCAGCAGCCCGAGAACAACATCGTTCGCGTCGCGATTCAGGCGCTTTCGGCTGTCTGCGGCGGGGCGCAGTCGCTGCACACGAACGGCTTCGACGAGGCGCTCGCGCTACCGACCGAGCACGCGGCCACGATCGCGCTGCGGACGCAGCAGGTGCTCCAGAACGAGGCCGGCACGACGGACACGGCCGATCCGCTCGGCGGCGCGTACTTCATCGAGAAGCTGACGGACGAGATCGAGGAGCGCGCCCTCGAGCTGATCGAGCGGATCGACGAGCTCGGCGGCGCGGTGGCGGCGATCGAACAGGGCTTCGTCCAGCACGAGATCGAGGACGCGGCGTTCCGCTACGCGCAGGAGATCGAAGCGGACGAGCGCGTGATCGTCGGCGTCAACGCCTTCACCGATCAGGACGGCGGCGAGATCGAGCTGCAGCGCATCGATCCCGAAATCGAGCGCCGGCAGCTCGCGCGGACGGAACGCGTGCGCGCGGAACGCGACGGCGCGGCCGCCGAGCGGGCGCTGGCGTCTGTGCGCGCGGCGGCGGAAGGAGACGGCAACCTGCTCGTCCCGATGCGCGAGGCACTGCGACTGCGGTGCACGATCGGCGAGATTCTGCGGCACGCTCCGCGAGCTCTGGGGCACGTACGACAGCCAGCGGCCGTAGTGCCCTCCAGCGGATGTCCTCCGACTTCTGGCCCGCGATCACGCGGCGCGCTGCCGCGTCCTCAGTCGCGCCCGTATTTACCAATACGAACGCTCCCTGCGTCCTTGCATCGCTTGGTGCTCACGACCCAGAAGCTCGCCAACATCCGCTGAAGGAGCACTAGAACTTGCGGATCCTGCTCGTCTCGCAGATGTACCCCGGCCCGGACGATCCGGATCTGGGGACGTTCGTGGCCCAGCTCGAGCGCGCGCTGCTCGCGCGCGGCCATGAGATCGAGCTTGCGGTGCTCGACCGACGGGCGGGCGGAAAGGCCCGCTACTCGGCGCTCGCGAGTCGAGCCGGTCGGGCGGCGCGCACGTTCCGGCCCGACGTCGTCTACGCGCACTTCCTCGTCCCGGCCGGGCTGATCGCCGCGCTCGCGTCGCGCGCGCCGCTCGTCGTCACGGCGCACGGTCAGGACGTCCGCAACGTTGGGCAGATTCCCGGCGTCCGCTCGGCGACGCGATACGTCGTCCATCGGGCCGCCGCGGTCGTCGCAGTCTCCGACTACCTGCGGCGCGAGCTCGAGGAGCGCATCCCGGCAGCGCGGGGCAAGACCGTGGTGATCGACAGCGGCGTCGACCTCGAGCGCTTCCGGGTCCAGCCGGCGCCTGGCGATGCGTCCGCCCCGGCGTTTCTGTGCGTCGGCGGCCTGACCGAGCGGAAGAACGTCGTCCGGCTGGCGGAGGCGTTCGAGCTGGTCGGCGAGGGCACGCTGGTCTTCGCCGGCGACGGTCCGCTGCGGGCGGAGCTCGAGGGCCGCGAGGGCGTCACGCTGCTCGGCACCGTCCCGCAGGACGCGATCCCCGCGCTGATCGGCGCGAGCGACGTCGTCTGCCAGCCGAGCATGGTCGAGCCGTTCGGCCAGGCGCTGCTCGAGGCGATGGCGTGCGGGCGTCCTGTGGTCGCGACCTCGGTCGGCGGCCCGCCGGAGTTCGTCCCGCCCGAGGCAGGCGTGCTCGTCGATCCGAGCGATGCGGCTGCGATCGCCGCTGGCATGCGTGCGGCGGCGCAGCTCCCGCGTCCGAACGCGGCTGCCCGCGCGGCCGCCGAGCGCCACGACGTCCGGCTCCAGGCCGGGCGGATCGAGGCCGTGCTGGAGCGGGCGGCCGGAACCGCCCGCTCCTAGGACAGAACGGCAGCTAGCTTGCTGCTGCCGCCGGCGGGGGATCGGCCGGCGTGTCGCCCGAGCCGCGGACGTCCCCGCGAATCGCCTTCATGTCGTCGCGGAAGTCCGTGTCGCCCTTGATCACGATCGTGTAGATGATCCAGCCGAGGATCGCACCGCCTGCGGGGCCGACGATGAAGACCCAGAACCCGGTCCACTGATCGCCGACGAGCGCGGGGCCAAGCGACCGCGCCGGATTGACCGAGCACCCGTCGAACGGGATCAGCGCGAAGTGGATCATGATCAGCGACAGGGGGATCGAAATCAGCGCGCTGCCGCCGAACCGGTCGCTCTTCGTCGAGTGCAGGATCACGATGACGAAGATCGCCGTGAACGCGATCTCCAGGAACACTGCTTGTCCGTTCGACGCCGGTACGTTGGCCGTCGCCTTGACCTGGTCGTGGTTGAACGGAACCAGCAGTAGCAGCGAGGCCAGGATCGCGCCCGAGAACTGGAAGATCCAGTAACCGAGCAGGTCCTCGAAGGACAGACGTCGATCGAGGAAGAGGCCGAGCGAGACGGCAGGGTTGAAATGGCCGCCCGAGACCTCCGCGAACATGTAGAGCCCTGCGAGCAGGGCCAGGCCGAAACCGAACGGCGCGATGATCTCGACGCCGTTCAGGCCGTCGCCGTTCACTCCGAACGGCGCGGCACCGACGGCCTTCAGCGCCGCGAGGATCGCCGTCGACCCGCCGGCGACGAGTACGAAGGTGCCGAACAACTCGGCGAGGTAGCGTTGCCATTGCTTCACGCGGGGACCTCCAGGATGCGGGACGGTTCGGTGCGAAGCGTGGCAGCGCGACCGGATGGAACGGCGCGATTCAGTCCTGCTTGTCGAGATCGGCGAGACGGATCTCGACGAGGGGCCGGATCGAGTCCTCGAGCCCTGCCTCGCGGGCGAGCGCGAGCGCCTGCTCGTACGACTCCCGCACCTTGTCGGTGCTCACACCCTGCTTCAGCCGGTTGTCCCCGGTGACGAGCAGGTGCTGGATGCGCTCGCGGACGTCCTCGGTCATGGCTCGGGTACTCTAGGCCGCGAGATGCTGCAAGCGCTGGCTGTCTGGCACGTCCTCGTCTCCTTCGCGCTCGTCGCGCTGATCCTGATGCACTCGGGACGCGACGCAGGCTTCGGCGGTATGGGCTTCACGCCGGCCTCGCAGGGCGGCACCCACATCGTCGAGCGCAACCTGACACGGCTGACAGGCCTCGTTGCGCTGATCTTCTTCGCCGACACGATCGGCCTGTACCACCTGCTCAAGTAGCCAGGCCTCACCGCTAGAATCACCCCGCACCGGCGCTGGTGGCGGAATTGGTAGACGCGCAAGGTTGAGGGCCTTGTGGGTGCATAACCCGTGGAGGTTCAAGTCCTCTCCAGCGCATTTCTCTCGGTAGTGACCCGGCGAGGCGGTCGGCCTCGCCCTTGACGCTGTCCGGAGGTCTCGCTAGCCTGATCGAACACACGTTCGCGAAACGGATGTTCGAGAAAGGACTCGAGTGCTGACCCCGAGACAACGCCAGATCTGGGACTTCCTCGTCGACTACGGCGACCGGCACGGCTATCCGCCCACCGTCCGCGAGATCGGGGAAGCGGTCGGCCTGGCTTCGCCGTCGACGGTGCACGCGCACCTCGCGAACCTGGAGCGCGCTGGACTGCTGCGGCGCGATCCGACGAAGCCGCGCGCGCTGGAGCTGATCGGTCGCGAACGGAGCGGAGCCTCCTTGCCGACGCCCGAGACGCACGTGCTGCCGGTGCTCGGACAGATCGCCGCCGGCGGGCCGCTGCTCGCGGAGCAGTCGGTCGAGGGCTACCTCGGCGTGCCCGAGCCGCTGGCGCGAGGCGGCGACGAGTTCATCCTGCGCGTTCGCGGCGACTCGATGATCAAGGCCGGGATCCTCGACGGCGACTACGTCGTCGTCCGCCGGCAGCAGGACGCGAAGAACGGCGACATCGTCGCGGCACTCGCCGGCGAGGACGAGGTCGCGGACGAAGCGACGGTCAAGCGGTTCTTCCGGGAGGGCGACCGGATCAGGCTCCAGCCCGAGAACGACGCGCTCGAGCCGATCTACGCGCCGCACGTCCAGATCCTCGGCAAGGTCATCGGCGTCTTCCGAAGGGTCTAGTGCCCCATCCTGCGATGCATGTCGGCTTCTGGCTCGCGATCACGCGGCGCGCTGCGGCGTCCTCAGTCGCGTCCGTATTTGCCAATACGAACGCTCCCTGCGTCCTTGCATCGCTTGGTGCTCGCGACCCAGAAGCTCGACGGCATCACAGGAAGGGGCACTAGTGGGCGATCTCCTGTCGCTGAGCCGGTCGCTCGACCAGGAGCTGCACGCACTCGTGCGGGGAGCCAGCCTCGAATGTCTCGTATGCGGCGAGTTCGTGCTCCGGCTGCCCGACGGCTCGATCTTCTGCCCGGAATGCGGGGCCGCGCTCGAGCTCGAGGGAGCTACCATGAGAGATGCAGGCCGGGTGACCGCGAGCTCAGGCCCTACGAGCTGACCAAGCTCCGCGGGGATGAGCCCGAGGAAAGTCCGGACACCGAAGGGCAGGACGCTGGGGAGACCCCAGGCGGCGAAAGCCGACGGATAGTGGCACAGAAAGGAGACCGCCACCGGCGACGTTCTCTCCGGAGACGCCGGCGGTAAGGGTGAAACGGTGGGGTAAGAGCCCACCAGCGCCGTGGCGACACGGCGGCTAGCCAAACCCCGTCCGGTGCAAGGTGAAGCAGGCCCCGACGACGCTGCCCGCCGAGGGGCCGGGTACACCGCTCGAGTCGACCGGGCAACCGGCGGCCTAGAGGGATGGTCACCCCCGACAGAATCCGGCTTACAGGCCTGCTACCGCGAAGCCCCCGCAAGGGGGCTTCGTCATTCTTCGTCTTGCCAGTGCCAGTCGAACTCGACGTCGGGTAGACCGAGCAACGCCTGGGCCTTCGCGTTCCTCTTCACGCCACCGAGGTTTGCGGTCACGGCTCTGAGCGTCTTGTGCCCGACCAGCGGCTCAAGGTCCTCCGGCTGGAGCTGCGGCATGTCGGCGAGCAGGAGCTCCCTGAGAGCCGGCGCGGTCGCGAGCGGTCGCAGGTCCCGGAGGCCCTTCATCGTCTCGAAGTCGATGCGGCGGAGCGCGCGAGCCCCGCCGAAGTCCGGCAGTGCCGTGACCTGCGGGAGCGCCTGGAGGAAGAGGTGGCGCAGATGCGGGAGCGAGCCGACCGCTGACACGTCAGAAAGCCCGCGGATCCACCAGAGCTCGAGATAGCGCAACTGCCCGACGCGTGGCAACAAAGCCAGGTCGTTCGTTCCGCCCAGCTTCAGGTCGAACGACCGCAGCGATTCGAGTGGGAGCAGCGGCGACAGGTCGGGCAGGGTGATCGACCTGAGCGTCAGGTCGTCGAGGCGCGTGAGCTGCGAGATCGCCTCGATTCCCTTCTGGTGCTTCTCGAGAGAGAGCCAGCGCAGCGACGGGAAGCGCCCGAGGATCGTCAGGTCGATCGGTCGTCGCATCGCGCCAAGGCCCAGGCCCTGGAGCGACGCGGGCAGGTGCCGGAGCCCGTCCGCCGACTCGAAGAAGAACAGCGTGTCTGCGGCGAAGTTCTGCAGCGACGGAAAGAAGCGCAGGAACTCGAGATCCCGGATGTCGCGCGACGAGTACACGCGCAACGTCATCTCCGGATAGCTCTCGAGCCAGGCGGCCAGACGCCGGTACTCGTCGTCGCTGAGGGCGTCGCTGAACTGGACGATCCCGCGGCCGGCCGCGGACGGAGCCAGCATCTCGTCCGCGAGCGGTGAGCCGAGGAAGCGGCGCTCTGCCTTCGGCACCGGGTCGCCCGCGATGAACTTCCGCTCGACACGTTGCTTCGGGTAGCCGGCTCCCCAGTAGCTCATCACGGTGTCCAGGACGGGAACGGTCAGGTTGTCGGCCTCGAGCGAACGCTCGCCGAGAATCGGGCCGTTCTCCGAGATCGCATCCACGTGCGCATGACCGGACTCGAGCAGCCCGGCGCCGGCGATCGACTCGACCGTCGGCGGCAAGGCCCCGATCCAGTCCAGCAGCCCCGCGAGGAACCACGTTCGGGCTCCGTAGCCCGGCTCCCGCTCCGTCCCGAGGACGCGCCCGCAGCCGAACCGGCCGTCGCTGAGCGGAACCGGCCAGAACTGGCCCGGCTTCAGGTGCGCGTTCGACTTGGGGGTGAAGGGATAGTTGCTGCCGATACGGCTAGTTGTCGGTCTCGTCCAGCAGACCCTGAAGGTCGATTGGCCGCGTGTACATCGTGAAGTTCCCGTTCTCGTCCACGGGCCATTCGTCCTTCGGACGGTCGCGGTACAGCTCGATGCCGTTTCCGTCCGGGTCCTGGAGGTAGAGAGCCTCGCTCACACCGTGGTCGGATGCACCCGTCAGCGGGATGCCGGTCTCGACGAGCCTTCGGAGCGCCCCAGCGAGCGCGGCCCGATCCGGATATCGGATGGCCACGTGATAGAGGCCGGTCGTCCCGGACGCAGGAGGCGGCCCGCCTTTCGACTCCCACGTGTTCAACCCGATATGGTGGTGATAGCCCCCGGCCGAGATGAACGCCGCCTGGTCGCCCATGCGTGCCATGACGTCGAATCCGAGGACGCCGACGTAGAAGTCGAGCGCGCGGTCGATGTCGGAGACCTTCAGGTGGACATGCCCGATGTCGACGGCCGCGTCGATCGGGCCGAAGCGCTGCTCCACGGTCATCGCGTGAAGCCTTTCAAAGCCGCTCCGACCAGACCCGGCAGCGTCTCCAGGTTGTAGCCGCCCTCGAGCACGGCCGCGACTCGCGGCGACCCGGCGACGGTTCTCCGAGCCAGCTCGCGAAAGCCGTCGGCGGTGACGTGCATGCCCGCGAGCGGATCCTGCTCGTGCGCATCGAAGCCGGCCGAGACGATCACGAGGTCGGGCCGGAAGCGGTCGAGCGCCGGGGCGACCGTGTGGTCGAACGCGCGCAGGTACTCCTCGTCACCGGATCCCGCCGACATCGGCACGTTCACGATCGTATCGCCCTGCTCGCCGGGGCCGCCGCTGCCTGGATAGAACGGCCACTGGTGCAGCGACACGAAGAGGATGCTCGGGTCGTCCCGGACGATGTCCTGCGTGCCGTTCCCGTGATGGACGTCCCAGTCGAGGATGGCGACGCGCTCGAGGCCGAGCTCGGCCTGCGCGTGCCGCGCGGCGACCACGACGTTGCCGAAGATGCAGAACCCCATCGCGTCGGTGCGCAGCGCGTGGTGACCTGGCGGGCGAGCCAGCGCGAAACCCCCGAGCTCGACCGCCTTCATCGCCGCGCCGGCAGAGAGCAGCGCCGCTTCGAAGGTCGTTTGCGACGCGGGCGTGTCGCCGTCGAGCCAGGTCGGCTCGGAGAGCGTCCGGATGCGCTCGACGTAGGCGGCGTCGTGACAGCGCATGATCGCCTCGACCGGCGCCGGCTCGGCTTCGTGCCACTCCGGGAACGCCGCCTGGAGCACGCGCATTCGATCGCCCGTCTCCGGATGGTGTCCGGTCGGATGCAGCGCCACGAAGCCGGGGTGGCTCACGAGCTCGACGGCGGCTCAGCTCCTTTCCCGAGTGCCTCGAGCCGGCCGGCCAGGTTGCCCAGCCCCCACGACTCTACGAGCTTTGACGCCTCCGCCCATGTTGCGGTCTGATCGTCAAGGGAGGGGGGAGAGGGGCGGAGGCGTCGAGAGTGGCTATTCGACGGTAGAGCCGCAACTCCTCCGCCTGTGCTTCGAATCTTCCTGCGTCCAGCGCAGCCTCGAGCGACCCGTACTGCTTGAGGACGTCGGCCGCGGTCTTCGGGCCGACCCCGCGGGCGCCGGGCAGCTTGTCCGAAGGGTCGCCGCGGAGCGCGATGAAGTCCGGCACCTGGGCCGGCTCGACGCCGTAGCGCTCGCGAACCTCCGGCGGCCCGATCCGCGCCAGCTCTGAAACGCCGCGCACGGGCTGAAGGATCGTCGTGCGGTCGGAGGCGAGCTGGAACGCGTCGCGGTCGGACGTGGCGACGGACACCGTGCCCCCGCGCGCCTCCTCGGCGCGGACGGCGGCGGCAAGGAAGTCGTCGGCCTCGTAGCCGGGTGCTTTCCCGACCGCAAAGCCGCAGGCCGTGCACAGCTCCGGCAGGAGCGCGAGCTGCTCGAGCAGGGCCTTGTCGAACACGCGGCCCGACTGATACGGCGCGAACGCCTCGTGCCGATACGTCGGCGCTTCGAGCGTGTCCCAGGCGACGACGACGGCACGCGGGCGCTCCGCGTCCCACAGCCGGGCGAGCATGTTCGTGAAGCCGATGATCGCCCCGGCCGGGCGTCCGCCGGCGCGCTTCAGCGTCTTCGGCAGCCCGTGGTAGGCGCGATGGGCGAACGAGTCGCCGTCGATTGCGAGCAACGCGCTCACAGCGACTCGTACAACGCCTCGATCTCGGCCATGAGCCGCTTCGTGGCGGTCTCGGCGGCGTCCTTCGGCGGCTGCCCATCGAGGTCGTCGACGGGGATCGGCGCGCCGTAGGCGACCTTGAGCTGCGAGAAGCTCGTCATCTCGCCGGTGCCCTTGATCGCCGCCGGCACGAGCGGGACGCCCGCCGCGAGTGCGATCCGGGCCGCTCCTGCGTGCGGCCTCGGCGTGAACTTCTTCCGCAGCCCTTTCTGCCCGCGCGTGCCTTCCGGGAACATCGCCACGATCTTGCCCTCCTTGCAGAGCCGCACGGCGGTCTCGATCGCCTGGACATCCGACTCGCCCCGCCGAACCGGGAACGCGCCGGCGGCACGAAGAAACGGCGCGAGGACAGGATTGAAGAGCTCGGACTTGCCCATGAAGTAGAGCTGCCGGCCGGGCCAGAGCGGATAGCCGAGCGGCCAGGGATCGAGGTTGGACGTGTGGTTGGCCGCGACGACGGCGCCGCCGTGCGGGACGTTCTCGACGCCGGTGGAGTGGAGGCGGTAGACGATGTTGAAGACGGGCCAGCTGAGGACGGCGGCGGCGTTGTAGAAAGGCGTCGGCACTGTGCCCAGACCGTAACGAACCCGTCGCAGCCGCCAGCGCGGGGCCGTCGTCCTCTGATCCTGGCGCTAACGTGTCGCGACCGCCCGGACGGGCGGCGGAAAGAAAATGGCCTCCAAAACCGACGGAAAACGAAGGCTCGTCATCGTCGAGTCGCCCGCGAAGGCACGGACGATCGCCGGCTACCTCGGACCCGACTACATGGTCGAGTCGAGCGTCGGCCATATCCGCGACCTGCCCGAGCGCGCGTCCGAGATCCCCAAGGAGGCGAGGGCGAAATACGGCACGCTCGGCGTCGCGATCGACGATGGCTTCGAGCCGTATTACGTCGTCGACCCCGACAAGAAGAAGATCGTCGCCGAGCTCAAGCGCAAGCTCAAGGACGCCGACGAGCTGCTGCTCGCGACCGACGAGGACCGGGAGGGCGAAGCGATCGCGTGGCACCTCCTCCAGGAGCTGAAGCCGAAGGTGCCGGTGCGCCGGATGGTCTTCCACGAGATCACGCGCCCGGCGATCGAGTCTGCGCTCGAGCACACGCGCGACGTCGACGTGCGCCTCGTCGACTCCCAGGAGACGCGCCGCATCCTCGACCGCCTCTACGGCTACGAGGTCTCGCCCGTCCTCTGGAAGAAGGTGATGCCGAGGCTGTCGGCCGGCCGTGTGCAGTCGGTTGCGACGCGTCTCGTCGTCGAGCGCGAGCAGGAGCGCATGCGCTTCGTCTCGGCGTCCTACTGGGACATCGAAGGCGTGTTCGATCCCGGCTCGTTCCGCGCCCGGCTCGTGCAGCTCGACGGGAAGCGGGTCGCGCAGGGCCGCGACTTCGGGCCCGACGGAGAGCTCAAGTCCGATCTGGCGCGGCTCGACGAGCAGGAGGCGCGAGGACTCGCCTCCGATCTCGCCGGCAAGGAGTTCGAGGTGCGGTCGGTCGACGAGAAGCCGTACTCGCGCCGTCCGTCGCCTCCGTTCATGACCTCGACGCTGCAGCAGGAGGCGAGCCGGAAGCTGCGCTTCACGGCGCAGACGACGATGCGCGTCGCCCAGCGGCTCTACGAGCGCGGCTACATCACATACATGCGCACCGACTCGACCTCGCTGTCCGAGTCTGCGCTCACGGCCGCGCGCCGCCAGGCGACCGAGCTCTTCGGCGCCGAGTCGGTGCCGTCTGCGCCCCGGCTCTACGACCGCAAGGTCAAGAACGCGCAGGAGGCGCACGAGGCGATCCGCCCGGCCGGCGACCGATTCCGCACGCCGTCGGAGGTCGAGAGTGAGCTCGACCGCGACGAGCTCGGCCTCTACGACCTCGTCTGGCGGCGCACGCTCGCGTCGCAGATGGCCGACGCGAAGGGGCAGACGGTCTCGATCCGCCTCGGAGGGGAGTCGGCAGGTGGCCGCGACGCGGAGTTCGGCGTCTCGGGCACGGTGATCACCGTGCGCGGCTTTCTCGTCGCCTACGAGGAGGGCCGCGACGACGATGCGGAAGACGGCGGGCCGCCGACGCTCCCCGACCTGAAGCCGGGCGACCGTGTCGAGCCGGGCGAGCTCGAGCCTCAGGGCCATGAGACGACGCCGCCCGCGAGGTATACGGAGGCGACGCTCGTCAAGGCACTCGAGGACCGCGGCATCGGCCGGCCTTCGACCTACGCCTCGATCCTGTCGACGATCCTCGACCGCGGCTACGTGGTCAAGCGCGGCACGGCGCTCATCCCGACCTTCCTCGCCTTCGCGGTGACGACCCTGCTCGAGCAGCACTACGGGTCGCTTGTCGACTACGACTTCACCGCCAGGATGGAGGACGACCTCGATCGGATCGCCGCCGGCGACGAGGAGCGGGTCGCGTGGCTGACGCGCTTCTACCGCGGCGACGACGGGGACCCGGGGCTGCACCAGCTCGTCACCGAGCAGCTGGACGAGATCGACGCACGGGCCGTCAACTCGATCGAGATCCCGCGCTCCGACATCGTCGTGCGAGTCGGTCGCTACGGGCCGTATCTCGAGCGTGGCGAGCAGCGCGCGCCGATTACGCCCGATCTTGCGCCGGACGAGCTGACCGCGGCGAAAGCCGAGGAGCTCCTCGCCAAGCCGGCCGAAGGACGCGAGCTCGGGGTTCACCCGGAGACGGGCCGGACGATCGCGCTCCGCACGGGCCGGTACGGGCCGTACGTGACGGAGGAGCTCGAGGAGGGCTCCGACGAGAAGCCGAGGACGGCGTCGCTCCTGCAGTCGATGTCACCGGAGACCGTGACGCTCGAGGACGCGGTCCGGCTGCTCGAGCTGCCACGCGTCGTCGGTGTCGATCAGTCCGACGGGCAGGAGATCGTGGCGATGAACGGCCGCTACGGCCCCTTCATCCGCAAGGGCGAGGAGACCCGGTCGCTCGAATCGGAGGACCAGCTCTTCACGATCACGCTCGAGCAGGCACTGGCCGTGCTCGCGCAACCCAAGGCTCGTCGCGCGCGCGGAGCGGCCAAACCTCCGTTGCGCGACCTCGGCGCCGACCCGTCGTCTGCGCGTCCGATCGTCGTCAAGGACGGGCGGTTCGGCCCCTACGTCACCGACGGCGAGACGAACGCGAGCCTGCGCGGCGGCGAGTCGGTCGAGAGCCTGACGCTCGACCGCGCGGTCGAGTTGCTCGCCGAGCGCCGTGCGCGCGGCCCGGCGCCGAAGCGGCCTCGTGGGCGCGGGCGCCCTTGATCCCGCGAAACGTTTACAAAGGACTGCACAGAGTCAACGGCCGGCATGCAAACCTTTTCGTACTCTCGCACGTCTCGAAGGGTGTGAGGGTCCCGGAGCGCGATCGTCCGGGCACGACGGAATACTGCTCTTCCGGGTCCCGTTCGGTTACGAAAACCCGGGTGAGGGGGTATCTCCTCTTGTGGCAGGACGAGGAATTACCCCCTAGAGTCAGAACGAACGCCGAATAGACGCCGATGAGGCCGGAAAGGACGAGAGACACCCCTTGACGCCGAACCAGTTCCAGGAATTGCTCGAGAGCGAGCAGGCACGCGCCCTCCTCGAGGGCGCCGAGGAGCGCGGTTACGTGCTCCCCGCCGAGCTCGAGGTCTTCGCGCTCGAGCACGATCTCGCCGACGAGGACGTCGAGCAGCTGGGCCGCGAGCTCGAGGCGATCGGCCTCGAGATCCGCCAGCCGGCCGACGAGCCCGAGGCTGCCGCCCCAGCGCTCAACCTCGAGGCGGCCGAGATCTCCGGCGCCGCCGACAGCCTTCAGCTCTTCCTCGCCGACGTCGGCAAGCACAAGCTGCTGACCGCCGCCGAGGAGGTCACGCTTGCGAAGCGCATCGAGCGCGGCGACCCGATCGCGAAGCGGAAGATGATCGAGTCGAACCTGCGGCTCGTCGTCTCGATCGCGAAGGGCTACCGCGGGCTCGGCGTTCCGTTCCTCGACCTGATCCAGGAGGGCACGCTCGGTCTGAACCGCGCCGTGGAGAAGTTCGACTGGCGCCGCGGCTACAAGTTCTCGACCTACGCAACCTGGTGGATCAGGCAGTCGGTGCAGCGCGCCGTGGCGAACCACGCGCGGACGATTCGCGTTCCCGTCCACGTCGTCGAGCGCCAGCAGAAGCTCAGCCGCGCCGCGCGCCGGCTCGAGGTGGAGCTCGGGCGCGAAGCGACGAAGGACGAACTCGCGGAGGCGACAGGGCTGCCGATGCAGCACATCGACGAAGCGCTGGGTGCAGCGCACGCGTCCGTCTCGCTCAACCAGACCGTAGGAGCGGACGACGAGGGCGAGCTCGGCGACCTGTTCGCGGACCGCGAGGCGGCCGATCCGTTCGACGAGGCGGAGGAGTCGCTGCGCCGGCAGGGCGTACGGCGGGCGCTCGATGCGCTTCCGGAGCGGGAGCGGCGCATCCTCGAGCTCCGTTTCGGCTTCGAGGGCGAGCCGTGGACGCTGGAGGCGATCGGCAACGAGCTCGACCTGACGCGCGAGCGTGTCAGGCAGCTCGAAAGCCAAGCATTGGCGCGACTTGCGGCGCTTCGCGAGCTGCAAACTGTCGCTGCGGCCTAGCAGGGGGGCCGAACTTCCGTTTTGTCGTCCCTCGAAAGCGGGGGGCTGCTCCTAAAGCCCAGACTCCATGCGGCCGATAGCCGGATCGTGGACGCTGCTGAGCGCAACGAGATTCTGAGTCGCTACGCCGATCACGCACGGCGCTTCGAAGCTGCCGCCGCGCGTCGCTCGAGTCGCAGCGCCGAGATCATTCCCTTCACGGCTCCGCTTCGCGAATTGGAGCAAGAGCCGACGCCGCGGGAGGTTCAGGTACTCCAGCTGATCTCGGAGGGCCTGGTCAACCGCGAGATCGGAAAAGTGCTGTTTCTCTCAGAGGAGACGGTCAAATCTCACGTTCGGCACCTACTCGCGAAGCTGCAAGCCCGCTCGCGCGCGCACGCTGTAGCGATCGGCTTCAGACGCGGCATCCTCGGCTAAGGGCCGCGAGCTCGGCCCAGATGAAACCGCGGGTCCTCAACGAGGGGCGCGCGGAGTTTTGCTGTGACGGGATTTGTCAGGCGTCGCCTACCAGCCGGTGTAACCACCCGGAAGCGGTTGCATGAAACTCCTCTCTCGAGGGACTAACGGCAGGGGTGTTTATACCTGCCCCAGGTGGCTAAGGCAAGGTCCGTCCGTCCATCGTCTCCACTGGAGACTGTTGCCGGGAGATGCGGTCGGGTACTACCTAGCGGCGCTTGGGATCGCAGCAGCTGCGTTGGCTGGAACAGGTCTGTCTGCCGGGTATGGTCTCGGCGATCGATGGGCCGTGGCTCTGCTCGCCATCGCGGCCGTTGTCTCCGAGCGGCAACGGGTTTGGCTATCTTCCGAGACCCAAGCATCGATCTCGGCCATTCCGATTCTCTTTGCAGCTGTTCTCTTTGGGCCTCTTGCCGCGATGCTTGTTGCCGCCCTCTCCAACCTGGGCGCCTTTGGGCGTCCTCACATGAAGTGGGCCGTGTACACGTGCTCAAGATCGATTACCGGTGGGTTGAGCGGGTTCGCCGCTGCCGCCGGAACGACACTCTCAGGCGGGGCGTCGACTCGGCTTGCGATCGGGACGGCAGCGGGTGCAATTGCGGCCGAAGCCTCAGAGATGGCCTTCTTTGCTCTAACTATGAGATTGCGAGGTAAGTCGCCTTTCAACTCGTTGAAGGTGCTTGCGCCGTTGGCATTTGCCTCATTACTCCTCTACGCGCCGCTTGTTGCCCTCCTCGCGGAAGGATATCTCCGCGTTTCGCCTCTCGTTTTGCCGCTCTTCCTAGTTCCGGCGCTTGCGGCCCAGCGGTTATTCGGCATGTATCAAGATCAGAGGAGGCTTGCGCGGGACCTTGCTGTGGCCAATGCGCGGCTCGAGCGGGCCAACCTGTCTTTTGCCACCGCCCTGGTTGCCACGCTCGATGCTCGGGATCGGTACACGGCTGGCCATTCGGCGGCTGTTGCCATTTACGCCCGGGATATCGCCGAGCGGCTCGGGCTGTCCGAGGACGAGCAGCAGCTCGCGCACCAGTGCGGGCTCGTGCACGACATCGGCAAGATCGGGCTGCCTCCGGGTCTGCTCGAGAAGCCGGGCGCGCTCACGCTCAGCGAGCGGCGCCAGATGGAGACCCATTCCGAGATCGGCGAGCACATCCTGAGGAAAGTCGAGGACTACGCGGAGATCGCCGAGATCGTCCGGCACCACCACGAGCGCTGGGACGGGCAGGGCTACCCGGACGGGATTCCCGCGCTCGAGATCCCGCTCATCTCGCGCATCATCTCGGTCGCCGACGCGTACAACGCGATGACCTCCGACCGCCCCTACCGTGACGCGATGCCGAGCCGCGTCGCCCGCATGCGGCTCGCGCAAGGCGTCGAGTCGCAGTTCGACACGACGATCGTCGCGGCCTTCGAGGCGATCCTCGCCGGCTCGGACGAGGAGTACCGGACGGGCAAGCGCGCCGACTTCTCGCTCGCCGACCAGGACGTGTACTCGCGCCCCGTCGCGGCGCCCGAGCCCGCGCCTGCACCCGAGCTCGCGCCGGTCAAGCCCAAGATCGCCGAAGTCGCCTAGATGGTTGATGCCACGAGGTCGTGCTCCTCGGGGCATGGGCTGGCTGCTCTGGGGCGCGGCGGCGTGGTGTCGCCGATACGCGGGCGTATCGGTGGCGACGCGGTGGCGTGAAGCGGGAGCGGCCCAGACACGCCAGACCGCGCAACCGAGCCCGCGAGATCGTGGTATCACCCATCTAGCCGTCCGCCGGCAGTGCACGCCCGCGCAGCAGCGCCGGTGCGGCCCGTGCGTAGTCGAGCCCCGACAGCCACGTCAACACGAGCGCGACGAGAAGGGCCCACCAGGCCGGGCCTGTCCCCCAGGCTCCCGCGGCAGCGAAGCCGCCCACGGCTGCGGCCACTGCCTGCGCCCACGCCTTCACTTTCGCGAGATCGCGTGCGTGCAGGACGACGCCGCGCTCGAGCGCGGCCAGGCGTAGGCCCGAGACGAGCAGCTCGCGCACGATGATCAGCGCGACCATCCAGCCGCGGAACACGCCTTCCCCGAGCAGCACGACGAGGGTCGAGAGCGTCAGCAGCTTGTCCGCCATCGGGTCGAGGAGCGAGCCGAGCTCCGACGTGCGACCTTGCCGGCGTGCGAGCCAGCCGTCGACCTGGTCGGTCGCCATCGCCGCGATGAAGATCGCGGTCGCCCAGTACGCATGATTCGGGAAGTGCCACGAGTAGAGAAGGATCACGAACGGCACCGATGCAGCACGGGCGACGGTCAGCTGGTCGGCGAGGCTCATCCCGCGAGAGAATATGTCGCGGATGCCTTCGATCTCGAAAGTCCTCGTCGCGAACCGCGGCGAGATCGCCGTCAGGATCTTCCGCACGCTGCGGGAGCTCGGCATCGCCAGGGTCGCGGTCTACTCGGACGCCGACCGCGACGCGCTCCACGTGCGCTGCGCCGACGAGGCGTACGCGGTCGGGCCGGGACCGGCCGCGCAGAGCTACCTCCTCCAGGAGCGGCTCGTCGAAACCGCCCTGCGAGCCGGGGCGGACGCGGTGCATCCCGGCTACGGCTTCCTGGCCGAGAACGCCGCGTTTGCCGCCGCCGTCGAGGAGGCAGGCCTGATCTGGATCGGGCCCCCGCCGAGCGCGATCGAGCTCATGGGCTCGAAGACCGGCGCCCGGCAAGCGATGCAGAACGCCGGTGTGCCCATCGTCCCGGGCACGACGGACCCCGTCGCCGACGCCCGGCAGGTGGTGGAGATCGCTCGCGAGATCGGCTACCCCGTCCTCATCAAGGCGGCGGCCGGAGGCGGGGGCAAGGGAATGAAGGTCGTCCGGTCGGACGACGAGGCCGAGCGCGCGTTCGAGTCGGCGCAGCGCGAGGGTGAAGCGTACTTCGCGGACTCGTCCGTCTACGTCGAGCGCTACCTCGAGAATCCGCGGCACGTCGAGGTGCAGGTGCTCGCCGACGGACACGGCAACGTCGTCCACCTCGGCGAGCGCGACTGCACGATCCAGCGCCGTCACCAGAAGCTCGTCGAGGAGACGCCGTCGCCCGCGGTCGACGAGGAGTTGCGCGAGCGTATCGGCCGGATCGCCGTCGACGCCGCCCGCGCGGCCGGTTACCGCAGCGCCGGGACGATCGAGGGCCTGCTGGCGCCGACCGGCGAGTACTTCTTCCTCGAGATGAACACGCGCATCCAGGTGGAGCACACCGTCACCGAGGCGGTGACCGGGCTCGACCTCGTCCGCGAACAGGTCAGCATCGCCGCCGGCGAGCCGCTCTCGTTCCGGCAGGAGGACGTGACCTTCTCCGGTCACGCGATCGAGTGCCGGATCAACGCCGAGGATCCGTCCAACGGCTTCCTCCCCTCGCCCGGGCGGATCACGAGCTACCGCGAGCCTGCCGGGATCGGCGTTCGCGTCGACGCGGGCGTCGAGCTCGGGTCGGAGATCGCCGGCCTCTACGACCCGCTCGTCGCGAAGCTGATCGTCCACGACGTCGATCGCGAGAGCGCGAGACGGCGAATGCTGCGCGCGCTCGACGAGTACGAGATCGGCGGCGTGACGACGCTGCTCGGCTTTCACCGGGCACTGCTGCGGCATCCGTGCTTCGTCGACGGCGCCACCTGCCACGGCATCGTCGAGTCGGAGGCGCTGGCGGAGCAAGCCTCGGAGCTCACCCGCGAGCCGGAACCGGCGCAGACGCTCGACGGCGGACCGACCAGCGACAGCCGGCTCACCGTCGAGCTCGACGGCCGCCGCTTCGACGTTCGCGTGCTCGCTCCCGAGCCCGCGCACGCGGAGCTCGGTCGGCGTCGTCGCGAGCGCGCCGCGCACGCGGGATCGGGCGGTGCGGCGCGCGATGCGGTGGTCAGCCCGATGCAGGGCACCGTCCTCGACGTTCGCGTGGCCGCCGGCGACGTGATCCACGCCGGCGACGTGATCTGCATCGTCGAGGCGATGAAGATGGAGAACGAGATCGCCGCGCATCGGGACGGTGTCGTCTCGGCGCTGACGGTGTCGCCCGGCCAGCCGGTAAAGACGGGCCAGGTGATCTGCGTCGTGTCGGTGGATTCGCCCTAGAGCGTGCGCTGATACGCGCGGAACGTCCACGTCGCGAACGCCGTGGTCACGACGGTCAGAAGGACGAGGTAGAGCATGTGCAGCCCGATCGACGCCCAGTCCGTGCCCGGCAGGACGACGTCGCGCGCGGCGATCACGCCCCAGTTGAGCGGGTTGAACCTTGTTGCGATCTGCATCCAGTGAGGCATCTGGCTCGCCGCGAGGAGTGTCGACGAGAGGAAGAGCAGAGGCAGCCCGATGAAGTTCGCGACCGCGATCATCGTCGCCTCGCGGCGCGTGAGGAGGGCGATGCCCTGCGAGATGCCGGCGAACGGCATCGTCACGAGCATCGCGACGACGATCACGACGATCCAACCGATCGCACCCTCGTGGACGCGCACACCGAGCACGGTCGCGACCAGGAGGATGACGAGGGCCTGGATCGCGGCGGTCAGCGCGGCGCGCACGATCTGCGAGAGCACGAGCGAGAGCCTGCTCGCCGGCGTCGCGAGGAAGCGCTCGATCACCTTGAAGCGGAGGTCGTTGATCATTCCCATGCCGCTCCAGGTTGCGCCGAAGAAGGCGTTCATGATCACGATCGCCGGCGCCAGGAACGTGACGTACGACGTCGTCCCGAAGCCGCCCAGGTGCACGACGCGCTTGAACAGCTGCCCGTAGAGGATCAGCCAGACGAGCGGCTGGATCAGGAGCAGGGCGATCCAGATCGGCTCGCGCATCAGGTTGCGGGTCTGGCGGACGATCATGAACCACGTGTGGCGCACGACGGTCACCGTGCGGCCTCCTCGTCCGCCGCGAACTCGCGGCCGGTGTAGTGGAGATAGACGTCGTCGAGCGACGGCCGGTGCGAGGTGACGGCGTCGACGGCGATGCCCGCGGCATCGAGCGCCGAGAGGATCCCCGGGATCGCGTGCGCGCCGCTCTCGACGCGCGTGCGCAGCGCACGGCCCTCGATCGTCGCCTCGTAGACGCCCGCGATCTCGAGCACGGCGGCGACCGCCTCCGGGCCGCGGCCGTCCATCAGCTCGACCGTCACCGCTTCGCCGCGGAGCGTCTGCTTGAGCGAGTCCGGCGTTCCCTCGACGGCGACCTTGCCGCGGCTGACGATCGCGAGCCTGTCGGCCAGCGCGTCCGCCTCCTCGAGGTAGTGCGTCGTGAGCAGGATCGTCAGCGTCTCGAGGCTGGCGAGTTTGGCGAGCTCCTGCCAGAGCGCCACGCGGGCCTCCGGGTCGAGGCCGGTCGTCGGCTCGTCGAGGAAGAGCGCGGGCGGGCGGTGGACGAGGCCCATCGCGACGTCGAGTCTGCGCTTCATTCCCCCGGAGTAGCCGCTGACGACGCGGTCGGCCGCGTCCGACAGTCCGACGAGCTCCAGCAGCTCCTCCACACGCCGGCGCAGCTCCTTCCCACGCAGCCCCTGCACGCGTCCCTGCAGGGTCAGGTTCTCGCGGCCGGTTCCGTACGTGTCGACTCCCGACTCCTGCGGCACGTAGCCGATCGAGCGGCGCACCGCGCCCGGATCGCGAAGGACGTCGTGGCCTGCCACCTCGGCGCGACCTGCGTCCGGCCGCGTCAGCGTGGCGAGCACGCGCACGGTCGTCGACTTGCCCGCGCCGTTCGGTCCGAGCAGACCGAACACCTCGCCCTCGTGCACGGCGAAGGAGACGCCGGCCAGCGCCTCGACCTCTCCGTACCGCTTCTCGAGCCCCTCGACGACGATCGCGTCCATCGCTTCGAGCCTAGCGGGCACGGCTAGACTCGCCCGGGCCATGGACCTCTACGAGTACCAGGGCAAGGAGCTCTTCCGCCGCCACGGCATCCCCATCTCCGAGGGGCGGCTCGCGACCTCGCCGGAGGAGGCGCGCGCCGCAGCCGAGGAGCTCGGCGGCCCGGTCGTCGTCAAGGCGCAGGTGCTGACCGGCGGCCGCGGCAAGGCCGGCGGGATCAAGCTCGCTTCGTCGCCCGACGAGGCCGAGGAGAAGGCACGCGAGATCCTCGGGCTCGACATCCGCGGCCACGTCGTCCGCAGGCTCTGGATCGAGCGCGCGTCCGACATCGAGCGCGAGTACTACCTCTCGGTCACGTTCGACCGCGGCGAGAAGAAGCCGCTGTTCATGTTCACGACCGAAGGCGGCGTCGAGATCGAGGAGGTCGCGGCGACGAAGCCCGACGCGCTGGTTCGCCTGCACGTCGACCCGCACGAGGGTTTCCAGCCGTGGCAGGCGCGGCGGCTGATCTATAGCGCCCGAGTCGACGATCCCGGCCAGCAGAAGCAGATCGCCGACATCGTCGGGAGGCTCTACGCCGCATTCGTCGAGTGCGACGCGATGCTCTGCGAGATCAACCCGCTGATCGTCACGCCGGACGGCGAGGTGCGCGCGCTGGACTCGAAGTTCACGGTCGACGACAACGCGCTCTTCCGGCACCCCGACATCGCCGAGATGCGCGACCCCGAGTCGTATCCGCCCGAGGAACGTGCGGCCCGCGAGAAGGGCGTCACCTACGTGAAGCTCGACGGCGAGGTGGGCATCCTCGGGAACGGCGCGGGGCTGGTCATGTCCACGCTGGACGTGATCGCGCTCGCCGGCGGCCGCCCGGCGAACTTCTGCGACCTCGGCGGCGGCGGCGACGCGGAAGGCGTCGTCGACGCGCTCGAGGTCATCACCGCCGACCCGCAGGTGAAGTCGATCCTCTTCAACATCTTCGGCGGGATCACGCGTTGCGACGAGGTGGCGCGCGGGATCCTCGCTGCGCTCGACCGGATGACGATCGCGCAGCCGATCGTCGTACGCCTGGACGGCACCAACGCCGAGGAGGGCCGCAAGATCCTCGCCGACGCCGCGCCGCCGAACCTCTACACCGAGCCGACGATGCTGGACGCGGCCCGCAAGGCCGTGGAGCTGTCGCGATGAGCGACGTCTGGTCGGAGCGTGCGGAGCTGTACCGGACGAGTGAGGCGCACCGCGAAGGCCCCGACCTCGACCTGCTCGTCGAGTGGGTCGAGGAGGCCGGCGCGAAGACTGCGCTCGACGTCGCCACGGGCGGCGGGCACGTCGGGCGGCGGCTGCGCGAGGCCGGCCTCCAGGTGGTGACGACCGACGCCGCGCCCGGAATGCAGCCCGACGTCGTCGCCCGCGGCGAGGACCTGCCGTTCGCCGACGCGAGCTTCGACGCGGTCGTCTCGCGCGTCGCGCACCATCACTTCGACGATCCGGCCGCGTCCGTCCGCGAGATGGCGCGCGTCAGCGCCGGGCTCGTCGTGGTCGTCGACAACCTCTTCATGTCGGATGAGGCCGAGGAGGCCGACAAGCTCCGCGACCCGTCGCACGTGCGGAACTACACGGAGGCCGAGTGGCGCGAGATGTTCGAGGACGCCGGGCTCGACGTGGACGACGTCCGCCGCTTCGACAAGCCGATCGAGTTCCAGCCCTGGCTCGACCGGGTCGGCTGCGAAGGAGACGACGCCGAGCGCGTCCGCGAGCTGCTCGCCGACCGGATCGAGCACGGCTGGGTCGCGCTCGACCGGATCGCGATCAAGGGGACGAAGAGCTAGTGGCGATCATCGTCGACAGGGACACGCGGCTCGTCGTCCAGGGCCTGACGGGCCGTGAGGGCTCGTTCCACGCCACGCGCAACAAGGCCTACGGCACGCGGGTCGTCGCCGGCGTCACGCCCGGAAAGGGCGGCCAGGACGTCGAGGGCATCCCGGTCTTCGACACCGTCGCCGACGCCGTCGACCGCACCGGCGCCAACACGGCCATGATCTTCGTCCCGGCCCGCTTCGCGACCGACGCGATCTACGAAGCGGTCGACGCGGGCATCGCGACCGTGATCTGCATCGCCGAGGGCCTGGCGGCGCACGACATGCTCCGCGTCTACAACTACATCCGTCCGCGCGACGTGACGATGCTCGGGCCGAACTGCCCCGGCGCGCTGTCGCCCGGCAAGGCGAACGTCGGGATCATCCCGGCGGAGATCTTCAGCGAGGGGAACATCGGCCTCGTCTCGCGCTCGGGCACGCTCACGTACCAGATCGGCCACGAGCTGACCCAGCTCGGGCTCGGCAACTCGACGATCGTCGGCATCGGCGGCGACCCGGTCGTCGGCTCGTCCTTCGTCGACGTGCTCGCGAAGTTCGAAGCCGACCCGGAGACCGAGTACGTCGTCATGGTCGGCGAGATCGGCGGCGACGAGGAGGAGAAGGCGGCGCGCTTCATCCAGGAGTCGATGACGAAGCCCGTGCTCGCCTACATCGCCGGCTTCACGGCGCCGCCCGGCAAGACGATGGGTCACGCGGGCGCAATCATCTCCGGCTCGGCCGGGACCGCGCAGGGCAAGAAAGAGGCGCTCGAGGCCTGTGGCGTCACCGTCGGCACGACGCCGACCGAGGTCGCGCAGCTCGTCGCCGGCGTCGCCCGCGGTGCTTGAGCGCATCGCCGCCGCCCGCCGCCGTCGCCGGGCACGCAAGTTCATCACGCTCGGCGAGAACTGGACCTTCGAGTACGACACGCCGGCCGGCGTCGTCATGCTCCACGGCCGCTTCCTGGAGGAGGGCGAGACGCTGATCCTGATCTTCCTGAACATCTACGCCAAGGACGTGCTCGAGAAGGGTGAGTACCAGGCGGAGCCTGGACTTGCATCGGTCCGGAAGTTCCTGGAATGGGTCGCGGAGATGGCCGTCGAGCTCGGCTACACGCGGATGCGCGTTGCAGGCCAGCGAACGAAACGGCACTACAAGCGAGGCGAGCGCCAGCGGTTCGAGTTCGATCTGGCTCAGTTCCTTCGCGGCGCCGGGGCCGCTCGCTAGGATCTTGCGCGTCGTTTCGTCGAAGAGAGGGAGGACATGCAAGCCTGGTTGATCGCTGCACTCGTCGTCACATGGGTGATCGTGGCGGCACTTATCGGAGTGCTCTACGTGCTGGTCAAGCAGCACGGAGAGCTGATCATGTACCAGCAGGATCTCGACCATCGCCTCGAGATCAGCTCGTACTTCGAGGGCAAGAAGGCCGAGCGCGAGGGCGACCCTGCCGAGGACTGGAAGGGTCTGCCCGTCGGCTCGCGGGCGCCCGAGTTCGCGCTCGAGGATCTCGAGGGGACGGAGAAGACGCTCGAGACGTACAAGGGCGAGCCGTTCGTGGTTGCGTTCTTCAGCGACACCTGCGGCTACTGCCTCGGCATGGCGGAGGACATCGGCAAGGTCAAGCAGGGGGGCCGACCGCTCGTGCTCATCTCGCACGGCAACAAGGAGAAGCATCTCGAGCTCGCCGACGAGAACAAGTGGCACTCGGACGTCCTGATCGAGCCCGACTACACGATCATGCAGGCGTATCAAGTGATCGGTACGCCGCAGGCCTACCTCGTGAACGAGGAGGGTCAGATCGCGAGCGAGCTCACCACCGGCGCGGACAACATCCTCGCGCTGCTGAAGGCGAAGCCGCTGAAGCCCGAGGACGTTCCGGCCGACGAGGCTGATGCGAGCGGCGGCAACGGCCATGTGGCGGGGATGGAGATCGCTTCGGGGAACGGCGCCGAGGCCGTCGCGGCACCGACCATGACGGCCCTCAGGGTGAAGGACACCGCCGAGAGCAACATCGCGCGCGACGGTCTGCCGGCCGGAACCGAGGCGCCGAACTTCGTGCTCCCGGATCTCGACGGCAACCTGCACGCCCTCGTGGAGTACCGCGGCAAGCGCGTGCTCCTCGTCTTCTCTGACGTCGAGTGCGGCCCCTGCGAGGCCATGTCGCCCGATCTCGTCAAGATCGCGGAGAAGCAGGGAAGTAAGTTGCAGGTGCTGATGATCAGCCGCGGGAACGAAGAGGCGAACCGCCGCAAGGCCGAGGCGTTCGGCTATCCGTTCCCGGTCATGGTGCAGAAGAGCTGGGAGATCTCCAAGCTCTACGGGATGTTCGCGACGCCGATCGCCTACCTGATCGACGAGAACGGGATCATCGAGAAGGACGTCGCGGCGGGCGTGGAGCCGATCCTGAACCTCGTCTAGCCGCCGACACTTCTCTTCGGCGAAACGACACCGGAACGACGAAGGGCTCCCGAACGGGAGCCCTTCGTATCGAAGCTTCGAACCGGGACTACTTGTGCGCTGCGGTCTTCGGGGTCTTCACGGACGGTGCCTGGCCGATCGCGCCCTGCTCGCAGTAGTGCTGGCAGAACGGCTGGCCACAACAACCACCGTCGGTGCAGACGTAACCGGCACCGCAGTCCTTCTGCTGGCGACACGGCGCCAGCAGGTAGCAGTAGCCGTTCTCGACGCACGCGCCGATCGGGGCTCCCTTGGGGCGGAGCCTTCCGTAGTAGATCGTTCCGCAGTAGCACGGTGCGCCGGCGGCCGAGTAGTTGTCGTACCCGCAGAACTTCGGGGTGGAGTAAATCGAGCACAAGAACCCTGCCCCCGAGCACGACGCGTTGCTCGCCTGCTTGCGAACTGCTGCCCTGGCGCGGCCCGGCATGAACGCAGCGAGCGCCCCCGCCAGACCGATCCCGCCAACCTTGAGCGCCGTCCCGCGGGAGACACCATGTGACTCCTTTACGGGCTCGCCCGAGTCGGCGTAAAGCTCGTCAATCTCCCGCATGCGTCCTCCTTGAACGAACGGGTCTGTGTTGAGGACATGACGCTAACCAATGAATCGGCTGTTGTCCAGGGCTAACCGTTCGTCTCTCGGTTCGCATGTCCTGCCCGTCAGGCGGGAATCGGGGACATCCCCGAGCGCCGCGTGGCGCGAGTCCAAAACGCCAAGGAGCCCGGGTCGTCGAGCCGTGGCGGGTCGGTGAACGCGTCCGGCAGCACGCAGACCGCGTACACGGATTCGCCCTCCGGGGCGTCGAAGACGTAGCTGGCCGCGATCTCGCCCCGGGTGAGGTCGACCGCATGGACGGCGAGCGGCTCCTGGCTACCCACGAGCCACAGGTCGGTGCCGATGCGCGCCAGGCCGCGCACGAACGGCGGGTCGCCGGGGATCGACACCGAGCAGCGTTCGCCGTTCGTCCCGGGGTCGAGCGCGACGAGACGGTGGGCGTTGCTGTCGTTGAAGACGAGGAGTCCGTTGCTACGGGCGACGTTGTGGTTCGGCGCCCAGGGCGCTTGGCGGCGGCAGAGGATCGATGCCCGGGCCTTCGAGAGGCGGTTGCCGCGGTCAGCGAGCTCGACGACGGCGCACCAGGCGTCTTCCCAGGTCTTCTCCGTCCTGCCCTGGATGCGGCCGAGCATCACGAGCAGCCGGTCGTCCTCGCGGACGACCGAGTTCAGGTGGGCCAGGTCGTCGTCCCCGCCGCGGTTCCGGGGATCGCGGTAGTCGGTCTCCCGCTCGAAGCGCGGCAGCGCACGCCGGGGCAGGCCGAGTCGCCTGACGAGGCCGTGGTCATTGCGGTAGGTCCACACGTCCTTCGCCTCGCCGTCCCACCCGAGCAGCAGCAGCGCGTCGCAGGCTGTCGAGGCGATCCAGAATCCCGTCCTCCTCGGCGAGGACGTCGTGGATGTCGGCCGCGAGGGGATGGCTGAGCTCGTCCACGAGCCGCCACGAGGTGTCGAGCACGTAGAGCCGCTCGGCGTTCGCGACAACGAGCCGGCCATCGTGCACGGAGAGCCCACGGCCGCCGCGCTGGCCGCCGCGCGGGTTCGGGTCGTGGGCGCGGAAAAGGCTCTCCGGGATGCGGGTCGTGAGCAGGAGGGAGCCGCTGTCGAGGTCGACCACGCGGAGATACGCGCTCGGTTCGCCGGGCAGGGCGCCTCTGACATTCGAGGTGACCACGGCACGCACGAGCACGAGGGTAGCCTCCTCTCCGGCGTCTAGACTTCGGCCCGTGGGGGTGATCTCGTTCGCCCGGGGCGTTCCGGCGCCCGAGTGCCTGCCCGTCTCGGAGCTGGCCGACTGCGCACGCGAGGTGCTCGAGCGCGACGGCCAGACGATCCTCAACTACGGGCCGGTGGGCGGCTACGGGCCGCTGCGCGAGTGGGTGGCGGAGCGTCACGGCGTCGAGCCGGGGCGCGTCCTCGTCACCAACGGCTCGCTGCCGGGACTCAACCTCGTGCTCGGACACTTCGCGGCGAAGGGACGGATCCTCGTCGAGGCACCCACCTACGACCGGCCGCTCAAGATCGCGGCCCGGCTCGGCGCCGAGGTGCGCACGATCCCGCAGGACGACGACGGGATCGACGTCGACGCCCTCGAGGCGGAGCTGAAGCGCGACCCGTCGCCCGCGTTCCTCTACGCCCTACCGACCTTCCAGAACCCGAGCGGCCGCACGCTGCCGCTGGAGCGCCGCCGCCGCCTCGTCGAGCTGGCGCGCGAGCACGCGCTGACCGTGCTCGAGGACGACCCGTACGGCCGTGTCCGGTTCGACGGCGAGTCACTGCCGACGCTGCAAGAGCTCGACGGCGGCGAGCACGTCCTCTACTCGTCCTCGTTCTCGAAGATCGTGGCGCCGGGCGCGCGCGTCGGCTACTTCGTCCTCACGGCGGACGTTGCGGCATCGCTCGACTCCGTCGCGCAGAACGTCTACCTCACGCCGGCGCTGATCGGCCAGGCGACGGTGTTCGAGTTCATCCGGCGCGGCCGCCTCGACCCGAACATCGAACGCGTGTCGGAGCTCCTGCGGGTGCGGCGCGACGCGATGCTCGAGACGCTCGACGCCGAGCTTCCGGCAGCGCGGCCGAGCCGTCCCGAGGGCGGGTATTTCGTGTGGCTCGACCTGCCGGAGTCCGTCGACGCGGGCGAGCTGCTCGGACGCGCGCAGGAGGCAGGAGTCACGTTCGTGCAGGGCTCGGACTTCTTCCCGGCCGGGAGCGGCGGCGGCCGCAACGCCGCCCGGCTCGCGTTCAGCTTCGTGTCGCCGGACGAGATCCGCGAGGGCGTCTCACGGCTTGCCGGGCTTCTGGCGCCGGCGGTGCCTGTACAGGTGTGACGCCAGCACTCCGGCGCCGAACCCGATCAGCAGCAGCAGCAGGATCGACCAGATCAGCGTGACGTGCGCCGACCCGAACACGAAGTCGACGTGGATCGACTTGCTGTTGCCGACGACGAACGCGACCGAGTAGCCGACGGCGAAGACCAGCGCCACGACCTTGAGCCAGAAGCGGACCGGGGAGTGGTGCTCCTCGGCGGCGAGCTCCTGCTTCTCCTCCGCGATCGCGGCTTCCACCGAGGCCTGGGTCGGCATGGCGAGCGGCGCGGGAGTCTCGGCGGACTCCGGAGGCTGGGGAGTCTCGCCTAACACAGCCGTCTACGCGGCCTGGTGTTGCGGGAGGAGACGAACGCCGGCGGCCACCTCGGCCGCGCGCGAGACGAGCGGTGCCTGCGTCGGAGGTGTGAGGCCGCCCGCCGCGCCGAGCCTGAACGTCGGGCAGGGGGCATCGAGCTGGAGGGCGCAGAGCGCCTCCTGATGGAAGTAGCAATCCTTGCAACGTAGCTGGGGACGTTTGCTCATTATCTCTTTCGTTCGGGTGACCTGGCCACCGGAAACACCGCGAGATCATAGGGCGCGCCCCGTGCGATGCAAGGGTTTTCAAGGACGAAAACATCGCTCTTTGCGGGCGCTTCGTCGAGCGGCCGACCGGCCCGCAGATCAGTGTTTCGGCGGCAACGTTGCCAGTGCGTGCAACGCCTGTCGAAAACTCTCCACAGGGATCACCTTCATCTTCCCGGCGTACTTCCTGGCGATTCTCGCGTTGTCCCCAGCAGGCACGAGCATGACGTCCACACCCGAGCTCCTCGCACCGATCGCTTTCTGCTCGGCTCCGCCGATCGGCTGCACTGTCCCGTCGAGTTGGATCTCGCCGGTGGCCGCGACCTTGTAGCCGCGGTCGACGTTCTTGCCCAGCTTCTGGAGCACCTCGAGCGCGAAGGCGAGGCCTGCGGACGGTCCGCCGATGTTGCCGGTCTGGATGTGGACGGGCACGGGAAGGTGAATCTGCGCGGCCTGGTCGATCAGGATCCCCACGATCGGGACCGCCTTGTTCTGCGGGTCGGCGATCGTCTTGATGTCCACCGTGCGAAGCCCTGACCGGTTGCGGACGCCGAGCTCGACCGTGTCTCCGGGCTTCCGCCGGCGCATGGCCGCCCGGGCAGCCGCCGACGTCTTCACCGGATGTCCGTCGACGGCGACGATGACGTCGCCGGGGAGGAGCTTCCCGTCCGCCGGTGCGCCGCCCTCGATCGCGACCACGCGCGCGCCGCTCGGGTTCGTCGTCACCTTGTAGCCGGCCGCGCGCTCACCGACGGCGGCGGCGATCTGCTGCGAGAGCGCCATCTCGCCGAGGTCGACCTGCTCCGTCTGCGACTCGCTGACGCCGGGCGGTGTGATCTCGGCCGGCGGGAGGAACGAGGCTCCGTCCGGGGCGGTGCCGTGGAACATGTCCTCGAGCAGCGTCGCCTTGCGTTCGATCACGTCCAGGAAATAGATGCCGCCGGTGTCTGCGCGCTGCTTTGCCCGCGCGACGGTGACGATGGGCGCGGCCGGATGCGCGTGGTCGGGGAGGAGCACGAACGTGTCGGACGGGTAGCGCCAGAGGACGACGCCCGTGACGCCAGCCGCGACGAGGACGGCCACCGCCGTCCACTTGAGAATGCTGGTGCCCCTCGGGCGGCGCACGGTCAGAGGAGCGAGCGGGTCAGGCCGCCGTCGACCGGAACGACGGCGCCGGTAACGTAGCTCGCCTGGTCGGAGGCGAGGAAGCAGACGACGTTCGCGATCTCGGCGGCGGTGCCGAAGCGCCCGACCGGCACCTGCGACTCGGCCTGCGCGCGGGCGTCGCCGCCGGCAGAGTAGACGCTCGCCAGCCGGTCGGTGTCGATCCGTCCGGGCGCGATCGTGTTGACGGTGATGCCCTTCGAGGCGACCTCGCGCGCCAGCGTCTTCGCCCAGCCGACGACGCCGGGGCGCACCGAGTTCGACAGGGCCAGGCCGTCGATCGGCTCCCGCACCGAGCTCGACTCGATGTTGACGATCCGGCCGCGGCCGGAACGCTCGAGGTGGGGCAGGCAGAGGTTTGTGAGCCGGACGACCGGCAGCAGGAGCAGCTCGACGGCCTGCTCGAACGCGGCCGTGTCCGTGCCGGCCGCCCCGCCGGTCGGCGGCCCGCCGCCGTTGTTCACGAGCACGTCGACCCCGCCGAACGCCGTCACGGTCCGCTCGACGAGCTTCTCCAGATCAGCCGGGACGGTCAGGTCGCCGCGCACGGACAGCGCGCCGAGCCGCTCGGCCTCGCGCTCCAGCACGTCGCGCCGGCGCGCGAACATGGCCACGTTGGCTCCCTCGGTCGCCAGCGCCTCGGCGATCGCGAGGCCCATCCCGGAGGACGCTCCGCAGACGATCGCCGTGCGGCCTTGGAGCCCGAGGTTCAAGCCAGGCTCAGCACGCCGACGACTTCGCGCACGGCCTCTGCGGACGAGCCCATTGCCGATTTCTCGTCGTCGGTCAGCTCCAGCTCGACGATCTCCTCGATCCCTGCCGAACCGAGCTTGACGGGCACGCCCATGTACAGGCCCTCGACGCCGTACTCGCCCTCGAGCAGCGCGGTGCACGGGAGCACGCGCTTCTGGTCGAGGAGGATCGAGTCGACCATCTGGGCCACGGCCGCTCCGGGCGCGTACCACGCGGACGTGCCGAGGAGGTTCACGACCTCGCCGCCGCCCTTGCGCGTGCGCTCGACCATCGCCTCGATCCGGTCGGCCGACACGAGCTGTGACAGCGGCACGCCGCCGACGGTCGTCGCCGAGACCACGGGCACCATCTGGTCGCCGTGGCCCCCGAGGACCATCGCCTGGATGTCCTTGGCCGACGCGCCGGTCTCCCACGCGATGAAGGCGCGGAAGCGGGCGGTGTCGAGGATCCCGGCCATGCCGAACACGCGCTCCTTCGGGAAGCCCGAGGCGTGCTTCGCGACGTGGCACATCGCGTCGAGCGGGTTCGTCACGACGACGACGATCGCGTCGGGCGACTCGGCGATCGCAGCACGCGTGACGGCACCGACGATGTTCTCGTTCGTCGTCACGAGGTCATCGCGGCTCATCCCCGGGGAGCGCGGCTTGCCGGAGGTGACGACGACCACGTCCGAGCCGGCAGTCGCCTCGTAGTCGTTCGCGCCGACGACGTTCGGCTCGTAGCCGAGCACGGAGCCGGCCTGGTTGACGTCGAGCGCCTTGCCCTGGGGCAGATTCTCGATGATGTCGACGACGACGACGTCGGCGTAGTCGCGGCGCGCGACCTCCTGGGCTGCGGTCGTGCCGACGTTGCCGGCGCCGATGACGGTGACTTTCTTACGGCCCCTGGCCTCCTTGAAGTCGTGGTAGCCCTGCTGTAGATCGGCCATCAGACGGTTGCCTCCAGCTTCTCGATGATCGCGTCGGCGACCTGGCTCGTCCCAACGGCGGTCGGGTCGTCGCGACTCGGCTTCATGTCGTAGGTGACGCTCTTGCCCTCGCGAACCACGTCGGCGACGGCCTTCTCCAGGCGCGTCGCGGCGCCGGGCTCGACCAGGTGCTCGAGCATGAGCTTTCCGGACAGGATCATGGCGATCGGGTTGACCTTGTTCTGGCCCGTGTACTTCGGGGCCGAGCCGTGGGTCGCCTCGAACACGGCAGTGTCGGCGCCGACGTTCGCTCCCGGCGCGACGCCGAGGCCCCCGACGAGGCCGGCGGTCAGGTCGCTGATGATGTCGCCGTAGAGGTTCGGCAGCACGAGGACGTCGAACTCCTCCGGCCGCTGGACGAGTCCCATGCAGAGCGCGTCGACGAGGTTCTCGCGCGGCTCGATGTCGGGGTAGTCCGGCGCCACGTCTCGGAACACCGCCAGGAAGAGCCCGTCGGTGTGCTTCATGATGTTCGCCTTCGTGATGCAGTGCACCGCCTTGCGGCCGTGCGCCTGCGCGTACTCGAACGCGTAGCGGATGATCCGCTCGGAGCCCTCCGGGCTGATCGGCTTGATCGAGAGGCCCGCCGACTCGGAGATCTGCTTCGGCTGCAGGCCGTTGAGCATGTCGATGACGCGGTGCGCGTCCTCGCTGCCGGATGTGAACTCGATGCCTGCGTAGAGATCCTCGGTGTTCTCGCGCACGATGACGACGTCGACGCCCTCGTAACGCGAGCGGACGCCCGGATAGGTCTTGCACGGCCGCAGGCACGCGTAGAGACCGAGCTCGTGGCGCAGCGCGACGTTGACGGAGCGGAAGCCGGTGCCGATCGGCGTCGTGATCGGACCCTTGATCGCGACCCTGTTGGCGCGGATCGAGGCGAGCGTGTCGTCGGGCAGCGGCGTGCCGGCCGACTCCATCACGTCGACGCCGGCCTCCTTCACGTCCCACTCGAAGTCGACGCCCGTGGCCTCGAGCACGCGGCGCGTCGCCTCGGTCAACTCGGGCCCGGTCCCGTCGCCGGGCACGAGGGTGACGCGGTGGGCCATCGCCTCGACTTTACCCGCTCTCCCGCGGGGAGCCGTCCGGTAGATTCCGTCGCAGGATGAGCGACTTCAAGCCGGGTCTCGAAGGCGTCGTCGCGGTCGAGACCGAGATCGCGGAGCCCGATCGGGACGGGGGTGTGCTCCGCTATCGCGGCGTCGACATCACCGAGCTCGTGGGCCACGTCCCGTACGAGCACGTGTGGGGCCTCCTCGTCGACAACGACCTCGATTCGGCGATGCCGGAGCCGGAGCCGTACGAGCCGGCGCGGTTGACGGGCAACGCGCCGTCCGATCTCCAGGCCGAGACCGCGCGCTTCTCCGCGGTCTGGAAGCTCGGCAAGCTGAACGAGATCTCCGACGAGCAGGCGCGCGAGGATCTGGGGCGCATCTCGGCTCAGATGATGGGCATCGTCGCCCGCTCCGCGCGGATCGCCGACGGCCACACGGACGAGGTGCCTGCGAGCGTCGTGGCGCAGGGCAAGACCGCCGCCGAGAAGTTCCTGCTGCAGTGGCGCGGCGAGGCCGACCCGAAGGCGGTCAAGGCCATCGATACGTACTGGATCTGCACCGCCGAGCACGGGCTGAACGCATCGACGTTCGCCGCGCGCATCGTCGCCTCCACCGGCGCCGATTGCGGCGCGGCTCTGTCGTCTGCCGTCGGCGCGCTCTCGGGGCCGCTGCACGGTGGCGCACCGGCGTACGTGAAGCCGATGCTCGAGGAGGTCGCGGCGATGGGCGACCCGGACAAGTGGGTGAAGGACACGCTCGACTCCGGCAAGCGGATCATGGGCTTC
Source organism: uncultured Actinomycetes bacterium (assembly GCA_963776735.1). GTDB lineage: Bacteria > Actinomycetota > Thermoleophilia > Gaiellales > Gaiellaceae > PALSA-612. The sequence goes on along the minus strand of CAVZNV010000020.1, from coordinate 26,677 downwards.
GGGCACCGCATCTACAGGGCCGAGGATCCGCGCTCGCGTGTCCTCAAGGAGACGGCGCGCGAGCTCGGCTCGCCGCAGATCGAGATCGCCGAGCGCCTCGAGGAGGCGGCGCTGGCCGAGCTCGAGCGGCGCAAGCCGGACCGGCCGCTGAAGACGAACGTCGAGTACTACTCGGCCGTCGTCCTCGACATCGCCGAGATCCCGCCGCCGCTCGCTCCCGCGATGTTCGCGTGCTCGCGTGTCGCCGGCTGGTCGGCGCACATCCTCGAGCAGAAGCGCACCGGGCGGCTGTTCAGGCCGTCGGCGACGTACGTCGGTCCCGCCCCGCGCAGCCTCGCATCGGTCAGTTGACGCTCGCCGAGGCGGCGGCGCAGGCCGATTCGCTCGCCGAGTCGGGCTCCGAGCAGGAGCTGTCGAAGCTGCGGGCCGAGTGGAGCGACGAGATCGAGGGCGCCGCTCGCAACGCCGACTACCGCGAGCGCGCCGTCGCCTATCGCGCGATCGGGCAGTTCCGCTTCAAGCAGAAGACGGAGCTGCTGCGGCGCGGGCTCGAGGACGAGAGCCCGTCGGTACGCGGCTCGGCGCTCGTCTCGCTCGAGCGGCTCTCGCGCGATGCGCCCGGTGTCGTCAACGGCGTGCGAGGCCTCCTGCACGAGATGGTGAACGCGGACGGGAACCAGGCGGTGCGGCGGCTCGCGGTCGTCTGTCTCCGCAACGGCTCGCCGCAGCGCGAGACGATCGTGCTCCTCGAAGGACTGTCCGAGGACGACCGCGCCGACCGCGAGTTGCGCGAGGTGGCAGCGAAGGTGGGCGCGCAACTGCGGAAGCGCGCCAGCGCACGCCAGTAGTGGACGAGCGCGAGGACGCGTACGGCCTCCTGATCCTCGACGCGATCGAGGGCAAGAAGCCGATCGAGGTGGTCGAGCGGGACGACGGGTTCGTCTTCGCGTATCACAGCGACTACCTCGTCGACCCGTTCAGACGCTGGCAGCCGGTCGAGCGGCGCGCGATGCGGTTCGTCCGGGGGCGCGTGCTCGACATCGGCTGCGGCGCCGGGCGCGTGTGCCTTCATCTCCAGGAGCGCGGGCTCGACGTGGTCGGTATCGACAACTCGCCGGGTGCGGTCGAAGGATGCCGGCGGCGGGGCGTGAAGGACGTGCGGCTCTGGGAGATCGGCGAGATCGACGGGCGGCTCGGGAGCTTCGACACGCTGGTCATGCTCGGCAACAACTTCGGGCTTCTCGGCGGCGAGCGGTCGGCGCGGCGGGCGCTCCGGCGGCTCCACGCCGTCACGCGCCCGAGAGGGCGGCTGATCGGTCAGAGCTTCGACCCGCACAGCCTCACGAGTCCGTCTCAGGTCGCATACGTCTCGAGGAACCGCGAGCGCGGCCGTCTTCCGGGCCGGCAGCGTGTCCGCGTCCGCTACGTCGATCGGTCGACGCCGTGGTTCGACGTGACGATCTTCTCGCCGGACGAGATGGCGGCGCTGCTCGACGGAACGGGCTGGCGTCTCGGTCGCACGCTCCCCGGCCGCGGCGGAGGCTACGTGGCGATCCTCGACCGGCTCTGACCGCCGCCCGCCGCGCCGGCCCTTTACCGGCCTGTCCGCACATGGCGGCTGCGGCCTGCGCCAAACGGCGGTGTCAGACACCGAATTTTGTCAAGGCGAATGTGTGACAACTTTGTGACTTTTCGTCCACAGGCGTGCTCGGCCAGAGAGCCCGGTTTCCGGCCGAGCTGTGGACAACTCACCGTCCGCTCGCGACGCGTCGGCTCCGGCCGGCGCTTCGTGCGGTGTCTGACACCGGTGTCCGGTTTGGGCTACGAGGCCGAGCGGTCGGAGGGGCCTGGACGGCGCCTGGCGTGTGGGTGTGCGTCGAAGTACGCCTCGCGGCGGCGTTTGTCCGTGACGTGGGTGTACAGCTCGGTCGTGGCCAGGTCTGCGTGGCCGAGCATCTCCTGCACGGAGCGCAGGTCGGCGCCGCCTTCGAGGAGGTGCGTCGCGAACGAGTGCCGGAGCAGGTGCGGGTGCACCCGGCCTGGCTCGAGGCCGGCTCGCTCGGCGAGCGTTCGCAGGATCAGGAACGCGCCGGCCCGCGTCAGCGGCCCGCCGCGCGAGTTGAGGAACAGCTCGGGCCGGTGCCGGCGGTCGAGGAACGGCCGCCCGCGCGCGAGGTAGCGGCGGAGTGCCTCCGCCGCGCGACGTCCGATCGGCACGATCCGCTCCTTCCCGCCCTTCCCGACACAGCGGACGAGCCGCTCGTCGAGGTCGACCGACGCACGTTCGAGTCCGACGGCCTCGCTCACGCGCAGCCCGGCTCCGTACAGCAGCTCGACGAGCGCGCCGTCGCGGAACGCACGCGGCGTCGTCCCGGCAGCGGCCTCGATCAGCCGCTCGGCCTCGCCGGGTGAAAGTGTGCGTGGCAGCTTCCGGGCCCGCCGGGGAGACGCAACGGCGGCGGCCGGGTTGTCGTCGCGGGCACCGACGAGCGCCTGGTGCTTGAAGAACGAGCGGAGCGCCGCAAGTCGCCGCGCCAGCGTTGCTCCCGCCCGGCCCGCGGCGCGCAGTTCGGCGAGGTAGCTCTCGATCTCCTCTGTCGTCGCGCCGCCGATCGGGGCGTCGTGCCAGCGCGAGAAGTCCTCGAGATCGCGGCGGTAGCTCTCGACCGTCCGCGGCGCCAGGCGCGCCCGCGAGACGGCGAGGAAGGTCTCGAGCTCAGGATCGCGGATGGGCACGGTCGTAGACGCGGCGCAGGCGCCGTCCGTCGACATGGCTGTAGACCTGCGTGGTCGAGAGCGAGCTGTGGCCGAGCAGCTCCTGGATCACGCGCAGGTCGGCACCGCCCTCGAGCAGGTGCGTCGCGAACGCGTGCCGGAGCCGGTGCGGGTGCGGGACGAGCCGGCGGAGGGTGCTCGTGTCGAGCCGCCGCCCGCGCGCGGAGACGAAGACCGCGTTCTCGGCGCCGGCGACGAGCTGCGGCCGGCCGTCGCGCAGATACACGCCCACGCGGTAGGCGGCCTCCTCGCCGAGCGGCACGACGCGATCCTTGCCGCCCTTCCCGCGCACGTGCACGGTCTCGGCGTCGAAGTCGACGTCCGCGAGATCGAGCGACACGGCTTCCTGGCTGCGCAGGCCCGCCGAGTAGACGAGCTCGACGAGCGCCCGGTTCCGCAGCTGCAGCGGCTCGCCGCCGTCGAAGCCGGAGAGCGTCCGCTCGAGCTCGTCGAGCTTGGGCGCCTGCGGCAGGCGGCGCGGCCGGCGCGGCGTGAGCTGGATGTCGGGAACGCGCTCCGGGCCGAGTGCGAAGCGGATCAGCGAGCGGGCGGCCGCGAGGCGGCGCGCGATCGTCGCGGGTGCCAGGCGTCGCGGCCGCCCGCGGCCCAGTTCCGCCGCGTAGTCGGAGAACAGCCGCGCGTCGATGTCCTCCAGCGTCGAGCCGCGGGACTCGAGCCAGTCGGCCAGCGGATCGAGGTCGAAGCGGTAGGCCCGGCGGGTCGCCTCGCCGAGCCCGGGCGACGTGAGGAAGCGGTCGATCGCCGCGCGCGTGTCCACGGCGACGTGTTCGCCCCGCGGGCGCGCATGCCTGCGCCCGCGGGGACGATCGTCAGCCGGTCGTCGACGTCTCGATCAGGTCTGTCCTCGGCTGCAGCGGAAGCAGTAACTCCGGTCGCGGCCGCTGTGAGAAGTCGAAGTCCGAGACGAGGTTGCCGAGGATCGACGCGTTCTCGCGAACGTCGGGCCGCGAGTCTGGCCTGCCGTCCGTGGACGGGTCCAGCCGCTGCCCGCCGAGGAAGTCGTCCTCGATGAACTTGAGGTACGCGTCGAACGAGAGGGTCTGATGGTCGACGAATCCGTGGCGTGCATACGGGCTGATCACAAGGCCCGGCACGCGCAGCCCGTACCCGTTCTCGTCGACGGACGGAGGCGCCACATGGTCGTAGAAGCCTCCCCAGTCGTCCCAGGCGAGGAAGATCGCGGTCGACGGCCAGTCCGGCGAGCGCATGATCGCGTTCACGAGTCCCGTGACATACGACTGGCCGGTGCTGACGAGCGACGGAGGGTGCTCGCTCTCCTTGCCGTTCGGCGTGATCCAGGACACGGCCGGCAGGGTGCCGTTGCGCGCGGCGACGTAGAACCGATCGAGCGCCTGGATGTTCCCGATCTGCCCGTCTTGACGGACGTCCGTGAAGTCCGGCAGCGGGTTCCAGATCTCCGGCGTGCCGGGGTTCTGCTGCTTCGGCGAGCACGAGATCGCGTCGTCGTCGCAGTCGGGCTGCGTGCCCGGCGCGACGTAGTACGCCCAGCTCACCCCGTCCCTGTGCAGCAGGTACGTGAGGTCGGTCCAGGCGTAGTCCGGCCGGCCCGGATGGAGCGCGTCCCGGTCCGGCTGGTTCAGGTTGCTCCGGCACGACATCGGGTTGAGCGGGTTCCGGCACGAGGCCGACCAGGCGGAGACGAGGAACAGGTGGGACGGGAGGCTCCACGACGCGTCCGGCTCGAACATGTGGTCCTGGAGGACGAAGTTGCGCGCATACGCCCAGTAGTTCGGGATCTCGCTCGCGTCGTGGAAGCCCATGACGTCGTGCGAGGCGCCGCCCGGTCCGCAGGCCGGGTTGAACTTCAGGACGCAGCCCTTCTTCGCCTGCTCCTGCTCGGCCACGAAGCCGTCCATCTTCCCGCCGTCGATGTCTGCCTGGGCCGCGGCGGCGGCGTGCGGGCCGCCTGCGTTCGAGTCGCGACGGTCGTGGAACGGCTTCACGCACGAGCCGTCCTTCGGGTCGGGCACACAGACGCCGGCAGGGATGCCGTCTGCGCCGGGGTACGTGCCGAAGTAGGAGTCGAACGAGCGGTTCTCCTGCATGATCACGACCACGTGGCGGATCTTGTGGATGCCCTGGCCCGGCGGCACGGGGGCTCCCGCACCGGCCGTCGCCGAGACCGCGGCTGCCGAAAGCACGATCGCGAGCGCGAACGAGGCGACCGCGATCTTCGTCCTTCGGTTCATGAGAACTCCTTCGGAAAAGGGATCGAACGGGCGAGGTATCGCGTCTGACGGTCAGCAAACCGTTCGGGCGCCGTAACTCCGCGGTAAGCGCGACGTGAGGCTAGATGGGTGATGCCACGATCTCGCGCGCTCGGTTTCGCGGTCTGGTGTGTCTGGGCCGCTCCCGCCCGGCAGAGCCCGGCGAAGCCGGCCTCCGGACGTGCGCTTCACGTCGCCGCGTCGCCACCGATACGCCCGCGTATCGGCGACACCACGTCGCCGCGCCCCAGAGCAGCCAGCCCACGCCCCGAGGAGCACGATCTCGTGGCATCAACCATCTAGTCGACCGCCGCGACGAGCAGGATCTCCGACACCGAGCCGTTCGGGCCGTCCATGCGGAAGACGGTTCCCGGCTGGTTGTGGGCGTGCACGTGCTCGCAGCCGTTCCCCGAGTAGCACTTGACGCCGGGGACGGCTTGCAGCTTCGTGGAGCTCGTGCCAACGTCGACGCCGCCCTTCGTCCGGTAGCGCGGTGACGTGATCTGGATCACCTCGACGGGCGAGTCCGGAGCCTTGTCGTAGTACCAGATCGTCAAGTCCTCACCCGGGTAGAAGACCCTCTGCGCGCCTTGCCGCGGCGGGAGGATCGTCCCTCGCCCGAGGTCGTGCTCGACATGCGACCTCGGCTCGCGCAGCCGAACGGGACCGGCCGAGCGGTCGAGGACGAGCAGGTGCGACATCGGCGAAGAGGATCCGCAGCCCGCAAGCGCGGCCAGCGGCAGGGCGACGGCAAGGGTCGCGAGCCGCTTCAGCCGGCGTACTCCTCGGCGAGCAGCGAGTACATGACGAAGTCGACGCGGCGGCTCTGGCGTGCGTTGAACCGCACCGAGCGCAGGACACCCTCCCGGCGGAAGCCCACCGACTCTGCGACGTGCTGCGACGCGACGTTCCGGCTGTCGGCGCGCAGCTGCAGGCGCTTGATCCCGCACGGCCCGAGCGCCCATCCGGCAGCAAGACGGGTCGCTCGCGTCGCGACTCCCTGTCCGCGAGCCTCGCGCTGCACCCAGTAGCCCACCTCGGCGACTCCGTGGTCGGCGTCGACGAAGTGGACACCGACCGAGCCGACCACCTCTCCCGTCTCCGCGACGGTGACGGCGAAGGCCGCGTGCGTCCCGTCCTTCCAGCCCCGGCGCGTCAGCGCCACGTACGTCCGCGCATCCGCCTCGCCGTACGGCTGCGGAATCCCGTCGAGCCACCAGGCGATCTCGTCGTCCCGGCAGGCGGTGACGATCGCCGGGACGTCGCGCTCCAGCCAGGGCCTGAGCGTGACGGTTCCGTCCGTGAGCGGAGGAGACGGCGGGGTCACGGGCATCCAACCGGACTTTAGGCGCGTACCATTCGGTGGTGGTGAACCGGCGGCTGATCCTCATCGGCGCCGTGGTCGTGGCTCTCGCTGTCGGAGGAGCCGTGACCGGCGTCGTGCTGGCCTCGGGCGGCGGCGCCCGCGCCGGCTCGACCCAGGCCGCGCAGAGCGGGCCGGTCAACATGCACCCGGTCGCCGGCAACTTCAAGCCGGACAAGACGAAGCTCTCGGACTGCAACACGGAGACCTGCTACGAGCAGGCATTCGGCGACGTCGCGTACTACCAGGGACCGAAGGCCGCGCTGGCGCTGTTCGCGAAGGAGATGGCGGCCAACAAGGCGATCAACTCGGGCTGCCATCCGATCGCGCACTACATCGGAGCCGGGACGCTCGCCCGCAACCACGGCAACATCCCGAAGTCGTTCGCGGCAGGCTCCTCGATCTGCTGGTCGGGCTTCTACCACGGCATCCTCGAGCGCGCCTTCTACGGGATCTCGACGGAGGCCGGGTTGATCAAGGCCGCCCGCCGAGTGTGCTCCGACCCCTCGCTGCAGAAGAACCAGTTCCTCTTCTACCAGTGCGTCCACGGCCTCGGTCACGGGCTGATGATCTCGACCGGCTACGACCTCCCGTATGCGCTCCACGTCTGCGAGAAGCTGCAGACCGCCTGGGATCAGAGCTCGTGCACGGGCGGCGTGTACATGGAGAATGTGAACGCCGCGAACGGCACGTCGATCGGCTTCAAGACGCCGTGGGTGAAGCCGAACGATCTCGTCTACCCGTGTGACGCGCCGGTCACGAAGGGCCACCGTCTCTACTGCTACCTGATGGTCACGTCGAGGATCCTGGCCGCGAACGGGTTCAACTGGGCGGCGACCGCGAAGATCTGCTCGCACGTCCAGAAGATCTGGATCGCGACCTGCTTCCAGTCGTTCGGGCGGGACGCGGACGGGTCGACGGCCGAGAACGCGGCGCACGACATCGAGCTCTGCAAGATCGCCGGCCGCTGGCAGGGCGAGTGCATCTACGGGGTCGTCCGCGACATGACCTCGTACTTCGCGGGCGTCGAGCAGCCGTCCGCGTTCTGCGGGATGGTCGGCGCCTCGTACAAGGGCTACTGCTACCAGGGCATCGGAACCATCGTCGGAACGCTCAAGGCCGACACCGCCGGACGGCACGCCGATTGCGCCGCGGCAAGCCCGCCGCGCTTCCTCGATGCATGCTTGCGCGGCGCAGGGGTACCAGTCACAACCTAGAATCGTGTTTCCGCCCCGATGCCGGGGCGCCGACGCATGGCTACGACGACCGAGAGGCAGCAAGCGCACGGACCGGTCGGGCTCGCCGAGCACGGGCTGAGCCCCGGCGGCAGCGTCCACTGGAACCCGACCACGGCGCTCCTCTACACGCACGCGCTGGCGCGGGGCGAGGGCAAGCTCGCCGAGGGCGGGCCGCTCGTCGTCGACACCGGGCGCTTCACCGGCCGCTCGCCGAAGGACAAGTTCGTCGTGCGCGAGCCCGGTTCCGAGGAGCGAATCTGGTGGGGGACGGTGAACCAGCCGCTGCCCGAGGATCGCTTCGAGGCGCTGCGCGAGAAGGTCGTCGAGCACCTCGAGGGAACCGAGCTCTACGTCGTCGACGCGTTCGCCGGCGCCGACCCCGCACATCGGATCGCGGTGCGGGTCGTCACCGGCCGCGCCTACCACGCGCTGTTCGCGAAGACGATGTTCATCGAGCCCTCCGCCGACGAGCAGGCTGCGTTCCGCCCGCAGGCGCTCGTGCTGCACGCGCCCGAGGTGGAGGCAGATCCCGCGACGGATGGCACGCGCACAGGCACCTTCGTCGTCCTGCACCCGACGCGCACCGAGATCCTGATCGGCGGCACGTTCTACGCCGGCGAGATCAAGAAGGGCATCTTCACGGTGATGAACGACCGGCTCCCGCTCGAGCGCGTCTTCCCGATGCACTGCTCGGCGAACGTCGACGACGAGGGACGCGTCGCGATCTTCTTCGGCCTGTCCGGCACGGGGAAGACGACGCTCTCGGCCGACCCCGAGCGGCACCTGATCGGCGACGACGAGCACGGCTGGGGGGACAGCGGCGTCTTCAACGTGGAAGGCGGCTGCTACGCGAAGGTGATCCGGCTGTCGGCCGAGGCCGAACCGCAGATCTACGCGACGACGCGCCGGTTCGGGACGATCCTCGAGAACGTGGCCGTCGACGCGGACGGCGTGCTCGACCTCGACGACGACTCGAAGACGGAGAACACGCGCGCCGCCTACAAGCTCGAGGAGATCGCCAACGCGCTCCCGGCCAAGCGTGCCGGGCACCCGAGCTCGGTCGTCATGCTCACCGCCGACGCCTTCGGCGTGCTGCCGCCGATCGCCCGGCTGACGCGCGACCAGGCGCTGTTCTACTTCCTGTCCGGCTACACGGCCAAGGTCGCGGGCACGGAGATCGGCGTCACCGAGCCGCAGGCGACGTTCTCGACGTGCTTCGGCGCCCCGTTCCTCCCGCAGCCGCCCGCGGTGTACGCGCGCATGCTCGGCGAGAAGCTCGACGCCCATCCCGATGCGACCGTCTGGCTCGTGAACACGGGCTGGACGGGCGGGCCGTTCGGCGAGGGCCACCGGATGCCGATCGCGGCCACGCGCGCGCTCCTGCGCGCCGCGCTCGAGGGCGGGCTCGCGGGCGTCGAGTTCCGCACCGATCCGGTCTTCGGCTTCGAGGTGCCGGTCAGCGTGCCGGGCGTCGACGCGAGCCTGCTCGACCCGCGCTCGACCTGGGTGGACGCGAGCGCCTACGACGCCAGGGCCGCCGGTCTCGCCGGCATGTTCAGGGACAACTTCGCGCAGTTCGCCGACACGGTCGACGCGGCCGTCGTGGCCGCGGGGCCGGGCGCGTGATACCGGACGCGCCCTGGCGCGTCGTCATCGTCTCGCAGATTCCGCGTGTCGCCGTCGGGTACGCCGAGCTCGTCCGCGGGCTCGGCCACGAGCCGGTCGCGCACCTCGCGGCACGCATGCCGCCGCGATTCGACAGTCCCGAGTCGCGGCAGTTCGCGGCCGCAAACCAGATCGAGGGGCCGCAGGAGCTCGACCTCGTCTACCCGGCGTCCCGCGACCGGCTGGCGGACGTGCTCCGCTTCTACGAGCCGGACGTGCTCCTCTGCACGGCGTTCCCGTGGCGGATGCCGGCCGACGCGCTGGCGGTGCCGACGATCGCCTGTGTGAACGGCCATCCGTCGCTGCTCCCGAAGTACCGCGGGCCGATGCCGATGGCGTGGGCTATCCGGATGGGGGAGACCGAGCTCGGCATGACGTATCACGTCATGGACGAGCAGTTCGACACGGGCGGCATCCTCGCCCAGACGACCGTGCCGCTCTCCGACGACGAGACGAACGACACGCTCTGGCCCAAGCTCGGCGAGGCCGCGACGGAGCTGATCCCGCAGGCGTTCGAGCGGCTCGCGCGCGGCGACCGTGGCGACCCGCAGGAGGGCGGCGACTACCAGAGCCTGTTCGACGACGACTACGCGTTCGTGGACGTGAGCCAGCCCAGGGAAGACGTACACCGGCAGGTGAGGGCGTGGCGGTTCGCGTTCTTCGGCAAGAACCTCCGCGGCCCGATCCTCGAGCGCGAGGGCGAGCGCAGGCGGCTCGCGATGACGTCGCTGACCGAGGTCGACGGCGCCGAACGGCTCGACTGCGCGGACGGCCCGCTCTGGATCCTCGAGACCGAGCCGGTCAAGCCCACGGAGCCGGTCGAGACCGGCGAGTGATGCGCCGTCCGACCGGCCCGATCGTGTAGCTTCAAATCGGTGGAAGCGAAGCACGACGTGCTGGTGGTCGGGGCGGGCCTGGCGGGCATGCGCGCCGCGGTCGAGGCATTCGACATCGGCGCCGACGTCGCCCTGATCTCCAAGATCCATCCCGTCCGCAGCCATTCCGGCGCGGCCGAGGGCGGCATCAACGCGGCGCTCGGGAACGCGTCCGAGGACGACCCCGAGAAGCACGCGTTCGACACCGTGAAGGGTTCGGACTACCTCGGCGACCAGGACGCGATCCAGGTGCTCTGCGACGAGGCTCCCGGCGACGTCTACCAGCTCGAGAACTGGGGCGCGGTGTTCTCGCGCACGCCCGACGGACGGATCGCGCAGCGCCCCTTCGGAGCAGCCGGCGAGCCGCGAACCGCGTACGCGGCCGACATCACGGGCCACGTGCTCGTCCAGGTGCTCTACGAGCAGGTGATGAAGCGCGACCTGACCGTGTACGAGGAGTGGTTCGGGTGGCGCCTCGTCGTCCACGAGGGCCGTTGCCAGGGCGTCGTCTGCTGGGACCTGCTGAACGGCGGCCTGAAGACGATCGGCGCCAAGACGGTCATCCTCGCCACCGGCGGCGCGGGCCGGCTGTACACGGGCACGACGAACGCCTACTCCTGCACCGGCGACGGCATGGCGCTCGCCCTGCGAGTGGGCGTGCCCCTGAAGGACATGGAGATGATGCAGTTCCACCCGACCACCCTCGCGCCGTCAGGGGTGCTGATCACCGAGGGCTGCCGCGGCGAGGGCGCCTACCTGCTCAACTCGGAGGGCGAGCGCTTCCTCAAGGACTACGCGCCGAACGCGATGGAGCTCGCCTCGCGCGACGTCATCTCCCGAGCGGAGCAAACCGAGATCGACAAGGGGCGCGGCATCGACGGCAACGTCCTGCTCGACCTGCGCCACCTCGGTGCGGAGAAGATCCTCGAGCGTCTGCCCGGCACGCGGGAGCTGTCGCTGACCTTCGCCGGCATCGACCCGATCGACGATCCGATCCCCGTCCGGCCGGGCGCGCACTACCACATGGGCGGCGTCGACACCGACGTCTGGGGACAGACCGAGCTCGAGGGCCTGTACGCGGCCGGCGAATGTGCCTGCGTCTCCGTCCACGGTGCGAACCGGCTGGGTGGGAACGCGCTGATGGAGACGATCACCTACGGCAAGCGCGCCGGCAGGCACGCGGCCGAGTGGGCGCTGACGCACACGACCGTGAACGTTCCCGCCGGCACCGAGGCGGACGCGGAGCGTGAGCTGAAGACGCTGCTCGACCGCACGAAGGGCGAGCGGCCCTGGTCGATCCGCGAGGAGCTCGCAGCGACGATGCACGAGAACTTCGGCGTCTTCCGGCGCGAGGATCAGATGCTGGCCCAGGCGGAGATCGTCGCCGGGCTGCGGGAGCGGTACGAGCACGTCGTCGTCGAGGACAAGGGCGACGTGTTCAACACCGACCTGACGCAGGCGCTGGAGCTCGGCTTCCTGCTCGAGCTTGCCGACTGCATGATCGTGTCCGGCCTCGCGCGCAAGGAGAGCCGCGGAGCCCACGCCCGGCCCTACGACTACCCTGACCGCGACGACGAGAACTACATGAAGCACACGATCGTCAGGCTCGCCGACGGCCGTCCCGAGCTCGACTGGCGGCCGGTGACCATGACGAAATGGCAGCCCCAGGAAAGGAAGTACTGATGCGCATCCCCAGGCTCAAGGTTTCCCTGGCCGTGGCGCTGGGCGTCGCCGGGGTCGGCGCGGCCGTCGCGATCGGCGCGCCCACACGTGCCGCCGGCCCGACCCCGAACCAGCAGGCTGTCCTGCAGGCCTTCGAGAAGACGTCCAAGGTTCCGAGCCTGCATTTCGCGTTCACCCTCGGCCTCTCGGGCGGCGTCACCGGGAAGAACGGCTACACGCTGACGGGCAGCGGCGGGGCCGACCTCGTCCACCAGTCGAGCGCATTCACGCTCAACCTCGGCCCGCTCGCGAGCGTGTTCGGCGGTGCGGCCGGCGGGGTCACCGTCCCGACCTCCGTGCCGGTCGTCGTGACCGGCGGTGTCGCCTACGTGCACGCGCCTTCGGTCGCGACGCAGATCAAGGCGGGTTCGCAATGGATCAAGTTCACGGCCGGCGCGATCCCCAGCTCCCTCTCGAGCCTCGTCAACCAGAAGGCGTTGAGCGGCCTGACCCCGCAGAAGGTGATCGCGGCCACGTCCGTGCACAGGGTCGGCACGGCCTCGGTGCGCGGAGCGTCGACGACCCACTACACCGTGACGGTCGCCGCCGCGAAGGTGTCCGGCCTGAGCACGACGGCGAAGAGGATCGGCGTGAGCACCGCGAAGGTGCAGGTGTACGTCGACGGCTCCGGCTACGTGCGCCGCGTCTCGACGGCGCTTGCGAACATCAAGTTCCAGCAGGGTGCGGAAGCAGCGTCCGTGAGCATGCAGGTCGACCTGTTCGACTTCGGCGCGCCGGTGAAGGTGACCAAGCCGCCGGCGAGCAAGACCGTCAGCGGCGACGACCTGGTGAAGCAGCTCCTCGGCGGGGCCAGCGGGTAGTGAGCAAGGCAGGCGTGAGCACAGTCGTCGTCGCCACGTGCGGAACGGTGGCGGTCGCCGCCGGCTGCGGCGGGTCGGCCTCGGCGGCTCCCTGCGCTCCGACGGGCCCGACCGGCCCGAGCGTGACGGCGGTCGCCGCCGGCGCGCCGAGGCACCTGAGCGTCGTGGGTGCTGCGGCCGCGAAGACGCAGGAGGCCGGCTCCGCGCGGTTCGCCATGCGGACGTCCGGTGGCACTACGGCTGTGCCGATCACGATGACCGGCGTGTCCGACTTCGTCCACCAGCGGGCGCAGATGCAGTTCTCCGGTGGCGCGAACGGAACCGACTTCACCGCGCAGATGCGGCTTGTCGGGCACTGCGAGTACATGGAGGCGGTGCCGCTGGATCTGCCCACGAAGAAGTCGTGGGCGAGCATCGACATCAACCGGGTCTTTCCCGGGCTGACGGGCGGCTCGAGCGCCACGGCCGCGAACGACTCCCTGAGGGAGCTCGAGCAGGCCGGGTCGTTTCACCGGGTCGGCGTCCGGCGGGTCCGGGGCGTGGCAACCACGCTCTACAGCGGCACGATCGCCGCCTCGACGGTGTCGGCGAAGCTGCCCAAGCGATACGGCGAGGCGTTGGCGAAGGAACACGTCACATCGATCCCGACGCGGGCCTGGGTCGACCGCTCCGGGTACCTGCGCAGGCTGACCGAGTCGGTCGGCGGTGTGCTCGTCACCGTCGAGTACTACGACTTCGGGGTGCCCGTGCACGTGAAGGCGCCGCCTCTCGACCAGGTCCAGGATTTGACATCGAAGATCAAGAGCGAGCTAGGAGCCTGATGGACGTCGCACTCAAGATCTGGCGCTTCGACCCGCAGTCGGGCGAGCGCGCCCTCCGCGAATACCAGGTCGACGCACCCGAGGAGGCCTGTCTCCTCGACGTGCTCGACATCGTCAAGGACCAGGTCGACGGCACGCTTTCCTACCGGAAGAGCTGCCGCATGATGATCTGCGGCTCGTGCGGCATGCGCATGGACGGCCGTGCCGTCCTCGCCTGCAAGGAGCGGATGAAGCCGATCGCCGACGCCGGCCACGTGCCGGTGATCTCGGCGATGGGCAACCTGCCCGTGCTCAAGGATCTCGTCGTCGACATGGAGCCGTTCTGGGCCAAGATGCGGCACATGAAGCCGTGGCTCGAGCCCGGCTACTCGGAGCCGCCGGACGGCAAGGAGAACCTCGTCTCCCAGCAGCAGGTCGAGGTCATCCACAAGGAGTCGCTCTGCATCAACTGCGGCTGCTGCGTCTCGGAGTGCAACTCGATGGAGTCCGACCCGGACTTCTTCGGGCCGGCCGCCCTCGCCAAGGGCATGCGCTTCGTCGGCGACGTCCGCGACCAGGAGACGATCGAGCGGCTCGATTCCTACAGCGACTACCACGGCATCTGGGACTGCACGCGCTGCTACTTCTGCACGGAGCGCTGCCCGAAGGGCGTCGACCCGCGCGACGCGATCGCGAAGCTCGGCGCCGAGGCGATGCGGCACGGCATCGACCGCGACATGGGCGCGAAGCACGCGAAGTGGTTCGTGAAGTCGTCGGAGACGACCGGCTGGCTGCGTGAGACCGAGCTCGTGCCGAAGACGCAGGGCATCGTCGCGTCGGTCAAGGAGATCAAGTTCGCGATGAGGCTCGCCCGGCGCGGCAAGGTGCCGCCGCCGTTCCCGCCGCACGTGGCGAAGGACGTGGCCGAGGCGCGCGCGCTGCACGACCTCGTGCGCCAGCAGGACCGCCAGGGCGCACTCGGCATCGTGCAAGGCGAGAAGGCCATCGCCCGCATCGAGTTCGCGGAAGAGCAGTCCCACAAGGAAGGGGAGTGACGTTGAAGACGGTCGCGTACTACAAGGGCTGCCTGGCGTCGCTCTCGGCGAAGGAGCTCGACATCTCGACGCAGGCGCTCGCGCCGCAGCTCGGGCTGGAGCTGGACGAGCTCGAGTCGGTCACCTGCTGCGGTGCCGGCGACATCCACGAGGCCGAGCCCGACTACTACCTGCACCTGAACGCGCGCATCCTCGCGTACGCCGAGCAGACCGGCTCCGACACGTTGATGACGATCTGCAACGTCTGCACGCTCAACCTGCGCCAGGCGAACTGGCAACTGAAGAACGACGAGGCGCTCCGCGACCGTGTGAACGCCAACCTGGAGGCGGTCGGCGCGCCGCGCTACAACGCGGGCGTCGAGGTCAAGCACTTCCTCTGGCTGATCTCCGAGGGCGAGGGCTACGAGCTGCTCAAGGACGTCGCGCACCGCGGACTCAAGGGCCTGAAGATCGCGCCGTTCTACGGCTGCCAGATCCTGCGCCCGTCGAAGATCCTCGGCTTCGAGGATCCCGACCGGCCGTCGTCGCTCGAGCGGATCATCGAGGCGTGCGGAGGCGAGGCGATCGACTACCCGGCCAAGCTCAAGTGCTGCGGCTTCCCGATCATCCAGGCCCGTGAGGAGGTCGCGCTCGGCGAGTTGATCCAGCCGATCGAGCAGGCGATCGAGCGCGGCGCCGACGCGATGGTGACACCGTGCCCGCTGTGCCACCTCTCGCTCGACGCGTGGCAGTCGAAGCTCGAGAAGGCGACCGGACGCACGCTCGGCATGCCGATCATCCACCTCTCGCAGCTGATCGGCGTCGCCGCCGGGCTCGACGAGTCCGAGCTGAAGTTCAAGCGGCACGTCGTCTCGGTCGACCCGGTCATCGAGAAGCTCAAAGTCTGAGCGTCTGGCTCTCGGTGCTCGTGGCGGTGGGCGCGGTTGCGCTCGCCTGTCTCGCGTGGGGCTGGTTCGAGGCCGGGTGGCCGCGGTTCCGCGTGCTCGAGCTGGAGATTGCCGGCCTGCCGGCCGAGCTGGACGGGATGCGGATCGCGCACCTGTCCGACTTCCATCTCGGCGTACCGTCGCGGGGCAAGCGGGCGGTGCGGCTCGGTGTCGACTGGGCGGCCTCGCTCGACGCCGAGCTGGTCGTGATCACCGGAGACCTCGTCTCGCGGCCCGCAGGCGAGCCGGTGCTGCGCGAGCTCGTGCACGGGCTCCAGCGCTGCTACGCGATCCTCGGGAATCACGACCTCGGCATCAGCCGCGACCCGTTCTCCAAGGAAGTCGTGCTGCACGAGCTCGAGCCGGCGACGCTGCTTCTGGACGGCGGGCGGTTGCTCGACGTTCGCGGACGCAGTGTCTGGATCGCCGGCTTCGACCCGCGCTCGCGCGGCCGCGAGCCCGACCTCACCCGCGAGGCCGACCTACGGATCGTGCTCTCGCACTTCCCGACCGTCCTCGACCGGCTCCCGGAGGACTCGTTCGAGCTCGTCCTCGCCGGGCACATGCACGACGGTCAGATCTGCCTGCCCTACCCGGGCGGGAAGGTGCGGCTCGCGCACCCGCGCGCTCGCTACACACACGGGACATACCGGCGCGGGCGCATGCTGATGCACGTGTCGCCCGGCCTCGGCACGACGTTCCTGCCGTTCCGTTTCTTCGCCCGGCCCGAGGCGACGGAGCTCGTGCTGCGGCGGCCCTCGTAGACTCAGGCGATGGCGCCGAGAGTCTCAGGCATGACGGGAGCGACGATCGAGACGGCGCCGTCCGTGTGCCGGACCTGCGTGTGGTGGCAGTCGCGGCCGGGCCGCGAGACGGAGAAGGACGGCTGGCAGGAGCGGATCGAGGAGGAGTGGGGCGCGTGGGGGACGCTGTACCACGACGACGATGGCCGGCTGCTCGGGTCGATGCAGTACGGGCCGGCCGAGTTCTTTCCGCGCGCGGCCGAGCTGCCTGCCGGGCCGCCGTCCGAGGACGCCCTGCTCGTCACCTGCGCGTACCTCGTCAACCGCTCGACTCCGTGGGTCATGCAGTCGCTTTTCCTGGCGGCGATCGGCGACGCACGCGACAAGGGCGCGAAGGCGGTGGAGGCGTTCGCCTACCGGTACCGCGAGGGCACGTCGATGCACGAGCGGTTCGTCCTCCACCGGACGATCTTCCCGCACGACTTCCTCGCGGACTTCGGGTTCCAGGTCGTTCGCGCGCAGGGTCAGGTCGAGCTGGCCCGGCTCGAGCTCGGCGGGCTCGTGCCGGTGCTCGAAGGTTCGCGCGCGAAGGTGATGCGCGTCCTGCGGGAGATCTTCTCGCCGCAGCCGCTGCCGGCGCCTCGGCCCTAACGGCCAGGTCCGAGGGACTGTCCCTCGGACGTGTCCGCAAAGGGTCGGTCACAGTTCGCACAGAATTGCGACGCCTTCCGGACGCGGTCCAGTTTCCCAGCGGAGCTTGGTCCGCTTCCTCGCCTAGTGACTGTCCCATGGGACAGTCACTAGGACATGGCTCGAAAGGGCGAGCCCTGCCCCGCTCTTCAGGACGTGTCAGGCGACGAGCGCCTGGCGGGCGAGGACGAGCTCGGCGATCTGGATCGTGTTCAGCGCTGCGCCCTTGCGGAGGTTGTCGCCGGTGACGAACAGCGCGAGCCCGTGCTCGACGGTCGGGTCACGGCGGATGCGGCCGACGAACACCGGGTCCTGACCGGTCGCCTCGACCGGGTTCGGCACGTCGGTGACGACCACACCCGGCGCGTCGCGCAGAACCCCCACCGCGTCCGCGACCGTCAGCTCGCGCTCGAACTCGGCGTTGATCGACAGCGAGTGGCCGGTGTAGACGGGCACGCGCACGCACGTCCCCGAGACGAGCAGGTCGGGGAGCTCGAGGATCTTCCGGCTCTCCTCGCGCAGCTTGACCTCCTCCTCCGTGTAGCCGTCCTCGACCGCCTCGTAGTTCATGGGGATGACGTTGAAGGCGATCGGCACGGGCCACTTCTCCGGCGCCGGGAATTCCACCGCCGCGCCGTCGACCGCGAGCCGCGCCGCGTCTGCGGCCGTCCCGCGCACCTGCGTGTCGAGCTCGGTCACGCCGACGAGACCTGCGCCCGAGACCGCCTGATAGGTGCTGGCGACGAGCCGCCGTAGGCCGGCAGCGTCGTGGAGCGGCTTGAGCACGGGCATCGCGGCCATCGTCGTGCAGTTCGGGTTGGCGACGATGCCCTTCGGGATCGATTCGAGCGCGTGCGGGTTCACCTCCGAGACGACGAGCGGCACGTCCGGATCCATCCGCCAGGCCGAGGAGTTGTCGATCACGACTGCACCCGCCGCGGCGACGCGCGGAGCCAACCGCTTCGACGTCGAGCCGCCGGCCGAGAAGAGCACGACGTCGAGGCCTGACCAGTCCGCCGTCTCCGCGTCCTCGACGACGATCTCCGCGCCGCGCCAGACCAGCGTCTTCCCTGCGGAGCGCGCCGACGCGAAGAAACGGACTGATGTGCCAGGCCCGGACCGCTCGGCCAGGATCGAGCGCATTACCTCGCCGACCATGCCGGTGGCGCCGACGATGCCGATGCGCACGCCGTCAGGCGCCATCGAGACCGAACCGCTCGTGGAGGGCGAGCACTGCGCGCTCGACCTCGGCGGCGCGCACGACGCACGAGACCCGGATCGACGACGTCGAGATGATCTCCAGGTTGATGTCGTTCTCGGCGAGTGCGTCGAACATGTCGGCCGCGACGCCGGGATGGCTCTTCATGCCGGCGCCGATCAACGAGACCTTGGCGATGTCGGAATCGGTCTCGACGCCCTTGGCCTCGAGGTCGGATTCTGATCGAGTCCAGGATCGGCTCGGCGACCGCGATGTCGGTCTTCGGCATCGTGAACGAGATCGTCGCGTGCCCGTGCTCGGACACGTTCTGGACGATCATGTCGATGTTCACACCGGCGTCCGCCAGCGGCCGGAACACGCGCGCGGCGACACCGGGGCGGTCGGGCACGCCGACGATCGTGACCTTCGCCTCGCTCGTATCGTGCGTGACGCCCGAGATGATCGCCTTCTCCAGCATGTTCTCGTCCTCCTCGATCCAGGTGCCTTGGCCGTCGCCGAACGACGAGCGCACGTGCAGCCTCACACGGTAGTTCCGGGCGAGCTCGACCGACCTCAGCGCCATCACCTTCGCGCCGCAGGCCGACATCTCGAGCATCTCCTCGTAGGTCAGCGCGTCCAGCTTGCGGGCTGCCGGCACGATCCGCGGGTCGGCCGTGTACACGCCCTCGACGTCGGTGTAGACCTCGCACGCGTCGGCGTCGAGCGCGACCGCAAGCGCGACGACGGTGGTGTCCGAGCCGCCTCGGCCGAGCGTGGTGATCTCCTTGCCGGTCGATACTCCCTGGAAGCCGGCGACGAGCACGATCTTGTCCTGGTCGAGCGCGTCGTGGATGCGCTGCCCGCGGATGTCAACGATCTTCGCCTTGCCGTGTGCCGTGTCGGTGACGATGCCGGCCTGCGAGCCGGTGAGCGAGATCGCCTCGTGGCCGAGGTCGTTGATCGCCATTGCCGCCAGCGCCACGGAGATGCGCTCGCCGACCGAGATCAGCATGTCCAGCTCGCGCGGCTCGGGCGTGTCCGAGACCTGGTGGGCGAGGTCGATCAGCTCGTCGGTCGTCTGGCCCATCGCCGACAGCACCGCGACGACCCGCGTGCCCGCCTCGCGCGCCGCGACGATGCGTCTCGCAACCGCCTTCAGGCGCTCGGGATCGGCGACCGATGTGCCGCCGAACTTCATCACGATCGTCCCGACGCGACCCTGCCGCTCCTCGCGCGCGATCGCCGGAACGGCCTCGTAGTGCGTGCTGGCCATGATCTGATTGTACGAACGGGGCTGCGTACACTCCTCCCTCGTGCGAGTAGGGATCGTGAGTGCCGGTGCGATGGGCAGCGCCGTCGGGCGCGCCGTGCTGAACGGCGGCGCCGAGGTCGTGACGACGCTCGAGGGGCGGAGCGAGCGAACGGCGAGGCTGGCCGAGGCGGCCGGGATCGAATCCGTCCCGACGCTTCGAGACGTCGTCGAGGGCGTCGACGCCGTGCTCTCGATCGCTCCACCGGGCGACGCGGAGGAGATCGCCGCGGCGATCGCGGAGGCGTGCACCGCGGCCGGCGCAGCTCCGCTCGTCGCCGACCTGAACGCGATCTCGCCGGCGACCGCGCGGCGGATCGAGGCTGTGCTCGTCGCAGCGGGCCTCGCGTTCGTCGACGGCTCGATCTCGGGCCCGCCGCCGTCGCAAGCCGGTACGACGCGTATCTACCTCTCCGGACTCCGCGCCGGCGAGGTCGCCGCGCTGCCGTTCAGCGGCGTCCACGTGATCGAGGTGGGCGACGAGGTCGGCACTGCCTCGGCGGTGAAGATGTGCACCGCGTCGGTCTACAAGGGCTCGGTCGCGCTGCTCACGCAGGCGCTCCTGACCGCGCGGGCGAACGGTGTCCTCGACGTCGTCCTGGACGACCTCGGCGAGCGGGCCGATGGGGCGGCCCGGTCGATCGCGCGCTCGGCGACGAAGTCGAGCCGGTACGTCGCCGAGATGGAGGAGATCGCCGCTACGCAGTCGGCTGCCGGTCTGACGCCGGAGCTGTTCGAGGCGATGGGCGAGGTCTACGAGGCCCTCTCGCGACGTGGGCTCGCCCGGCAGGCTCCGGAGGACGTCGGCACGCCCGAGCTCGAGGACGTGCTCCGCCGGTTGGCGCCCGAGTCCGGTCGGTAGCCTCTCCCGCGATGCGGGAGCGCCCAGAACGGCTCGCCGAGCGGCGGGTCGCGATCACCTCGGTCGTCCGTTACTCGAGAGCGACGGAGATCAGCGGCAGTCTGCGTGTCCTCGATCTCGAGAAGGGCCGCCTGTCGTTCGTCACGCCGTCGCCGGAGAGCACGTTCCGCCAGGCGGATCCCAATCCACGGGGCGGAACGCGAGGTACGCGCGGCGTCACCGTCTACGGCGACCGGCTCGTGGTTGCCAACTCCGAGCGGCTGTTCGTGTTCGACGCTTCGTGGCGCCTCGTCGCCGAGCTCTCGAACGAGCTGATGGCCGACGTCCACGACGTCCTCGGCGAAGAGCGAGGGATTTGGGCTGCCGCGACGGGAATCGACCGGCTCCTGCTCATCGGCTGGGACGGATCGCTCCTCCACGACTGGACGTTCCGGAAGGACCGCGGCCTGCTGCGGGAGCTCGGCTTCGGCAGGCGGGCGCTGGCGAGGGCGCAACCGATCCAGGATCTCCGCGACCCGCGCGAACGCACGCCGGGCTACGACCGGCTCCATCTGAACAGCCTCGGGCGCAGCGATAGCGGGATCCTGCTCTCGTTCGGTCGCATCCGTCCGAGCGAGGAGCTCGGCACGGAGTTCTCCTCGGCTCTCCTCCGCGCGACCGAGAACGGCACCGGCAGCCCTCGGGTCGAGGTTCTCCACGTCCAGGCGGACGTGAGGCTGCCGAGTCACAACGTCGCCGAGGACGGTGGCCTGCTCGTCTACAACGACAGCAGCCGGCACCGCCTTGTTGCCTTTGACACCGTGCGGCGGGAGAAGCGCTGCGAAGTGGCCATTCCGGGCAATCCGCCCTACGCGCGGGGACTGGCCAAGATCGGCGACGATCTCTGGCTCGTCGGGAGCCAGGCACCGCTCTCCGTCCACGCCGTCGACGTCCGCCGCGGCGGGGTCGTCGCCAGCTATCCGCTCGGGGGCATCCAGGACGAGGTCGTCTTCGGCATCTGCCCGCTACCCGACCACTTCGCCGACCCACGGCAGCCGCTCGGCGACGACCCGTACGAGTTCTGGCGGTATGCGGATCTCGGCATGACGATCACGCGGAGGCCGGCGTGAGCGCAGGCGGCGTGCGGCGGGTGGCGGTGAGCTCGATCGGTCGCGGCGCCGACCTGACCAGCGCGAGCGGCAACTTCCGCGTGGTCGATCTGGAACGCAGCTGCGTGACGTTCACGGTGCCGGTGCCCGAGAGCCGCTGGCGTGCAGACGATCCGAACCCGCGTGGCGGCACTCGTGGCGGCCGCGGCGTCGCCGTGCACGCCGACCGGCTCGTACTCGGGACACACGAGGACATCACCGTCGTCGACACGAGTTGGCGGGTCGTCCACCGCTTCACCCATCCGATCCTCTCGGCCATCCACGACGTCGTCGCCGACGAGCGTGGGATGTGGGTGAGCTGCACGCGCGGGGATTCCGTCGCGCTCTTCGACTGGAACGGGGAGCTCGAGGACTGGTGGTCGCTCGGCCTGGACAGGAAGCTCGCAAAGTCGCTCAACCTGCACCTCGTGCGGCCGTTCGACCCGAAGGCCGACTATCGCGACCCGCGCATCGACCTCCAGGGCTGGAGCACGGTCGGCCTCAACGGCCTCGGCCGAGGCGACTCGGGCTTCCTCGTCTCGCTCGGCAGGATCGCGGACCGCCGCAAGCGGGTTCGTACGCCCTTCCGCAAGCAGCCCTTTCCCGACCCGGCCTCGTTCGCAATCGTCGCGCTGCCTCACGACGGAAGGCTCAGAGACGCGTCGGCCTCGATCTTGCTCCACCGCACCGACCATCCCGTGGACGCCCCGAACCACAACGCGGGCGAAGACGGCGATCTCCTGCTCTACAACGACAGCAACCGCAACGTCTTCGTCGTGTGGGACCGCGCGGCCGGGCGGGAAGCGAAGACGATTCCGGTTCCGGGCGACCCGCCGTTCGCGCGCGGGCTCCTGCGGCTCGGCCCGGGACGCTGGCTGGTCGGCAGCCAGAAGCCGCTCGCGCTCTACGAGTTCGACACCGAGGCGGGCGAGATCGTGGCGACGCACGACCTGCAGGGCACCGAGGAGGAGACGGTCTACGCGGTCTGCGACGTCCCGGACCGCTTCGACGACCCGTCGCCCGCAGCGGGTTCCGACCCGAACATCTTCTGGGGCCTGGCGGACATCCGCCAGGGCATGACGCCGATCCCGAGCTAGATCTCGCGGCGGCCCGCGAGCGCCCGGCCGAGCGTTACCTCGTCCGCGTACTCGAGGTCGCTGCCCACCGGCAGGCCGCTGGCGAGCCGCGTCACCCGCGCTCGGTCGCGGAGCCGGTCGGCGATGTAGCTCGCCGTCGCCTCGCCGGTCATCGTCGGGTTCGTGGCCAGGACGACCTCCTCGATCCGGTCCCGCTCGACGCGGCGCAGCAGCTCGTCGATGCGCAGGCTGGCCGGCTCGACGCCGTCGATGGGGGAGAGCGCGCCGCCGAGCACGTGGTAGAGGCCGCGGTACTCCGAGGTGCGCTCGATCGAGAGCAGGTCGGCAGGCTGCTCGACGACGCAGACGACGGTGCGGTCGCGCCGGGCGTCGAGGCAGATCCCGCACACCTCGTCCTCGGTCAGGTTGCCGCACTCGCGGCAGAAGCGAACGCGCTCCTTGACCTCCTCGATCGCGTGCGCGAGTGCGAGCGCCTCGTCCGAGTTCGCGCGCAGGAGGTGGAACGCGAGCCGCTGTGCCGTGCGCGTGCCGACGCCGGGGAGCCGTGTCAGCTGGGCGACGAGGTTGTCGACGGCCGGGGACAGCACCCGGCCAGACTAGCCATGGCCATCGGACGCGAGCAGGCCGCGCCAGTCGTCCGGAACGTCGGCAGGATGCCAGTCCGTCGGGCCGTCGGCGGCACGCAGCGCGACGTGGCAGATCCCCTCGTCTTCGGTCGCTCCGTGCATGTGGACGACGCCGGCTGGGACAACCACGATGCCGCCCTTCTCGACGCGCTGCCGCTCCTCGCCGGGGAACTGCACGAACCCGCTGCCGCCGACGAAATACAGCATTTGCTCGCTCGGGTGCGTGTGCGGCCGCGTGTGTGCGCCCGCGTCGAAGAAGACCGCGAGCAGTTCGACCTTCGTCATGCCGGCGTTCTCGGCCAGCTTCTGCATCTTGACGTGACCGACGAAGTTCTCCTGCGGCGCCGGCCCCGCCCGGGTCTCGTCGATGAGCTGGACGGGCAGCATCACAGCCCCGGGATCCCGAGGCCGCCCATATCGAGACCACCGAGCCCTGTCGCCTGGGTCATCCTCGACTGGGCGAGTGCCTGCGCCGAACGGAGCGCTTCGTTGACGGCGGCGAGCACCATGTCCTCGAGCAGCTCGGCGTCGTCCGGGTCGACGGCTTTCGGGTCGATCTTCACCTCGCTGATCTCGCCGGCGCCGGTCGCCTTGACCGTCACGAGTCCGCCGCCCGCCGACGCCTCGACCGTCTCGTGCGCGAGCTCGTCCTGCACGCGCGCCATCTGCTCCTGCATCTGCTGCGCCTGCTGCATCAGCTTGTTCATGTCGAAGCCGCCGCCCTTGGCCACTAGTCGTCCACCTCTCTCGCGTCGAAGGTCTCCTTGAAGAGGGCGACGAGGTCGTCCTCGGTCGGCGCGTGCTGCTCCTCGTGCTCCTCGGGCTCGAGCTTGTCGCCGAGCACGAAGACGACGCCGAGCTTGCGGCCCGTCACCTGGTAGAGCGCCTCACGGAGGACGGTCGCGTTCTTCGGATCCTCGGCGAGACGCCGGTGGAACTCCGCCTCGGCCGGGAACTCGAGCGTGAGCTCGTCGTCTGCGAGCGCGACCGGCTTCGCTTCGCGGAGAACCGACTCGGTCGGGATCGAGCGCTCCTGGACGGCAGGGAGCACCGACCGCAGCCACGCCTCCTGCAGCTGCTCGAACCCGAGCGACGGCGGCTCGGGCGCAGGCTCCGCGGCTGGTGCCGGCTCGGGGGCGACGGCTGCCTGAGGCTCCGCGCGCGGCGGCTCGGCCGCTGCGGTCGGAGCGGCCGGAGCGCTCGGAGCGGCCGGAGCCGCCGGCCGGCTCACGGGTGCGTGCCCGCGCTGCTCGAGCAGCTCGAGGCGGTAGGCGAGCGACTCCTGCGACAGGTCGGCACCCGGCCGCGTCACCTTGACCAGCGCAAGCTCGAGCGGCAGCCGCGGGTCGCCGCCCTGGCGCATGTCGTCGACCGCAACAGCGAGGAGGTCGCACAGGCGCAGCACCGTCGCCTCCGGGAGCTGGTTCGCCTGCGCGAGCAGCTTCTCCCGCGTCTCCTCCGTCGCCGGCAGCGTGTCGGGCACGGCCCCGAGGTTCTGGACGAGCAACAGGTGCCGCAGGTGCTGGAGCAGGTCGTTGACGAGCCGCCCGACGTCCTGTCCCTGCTCGGAGAGCTGCTCCACGAACGTGAGCGCACCCGCTGTGTCGCGGTCGATGACGAGGTCGCAGAGCTGGAACAGCGCCTCCTCGTCGACGGCGCCGAGCAGCTGCAGCACGGCCTGCACGCTGAGGTCGCCCCCCGTCGCGGCCGCGAGCTGGTCGAGCATCGAGACGGCGTCGCGGAAGCTGCCCTTCGCTGCGCGCGCGATCTGCGAGAGCGCCGAATCCGGCGCCTGGAACCCCTCGCCGTCTGCCACGCGCCTCAGCACCTTGACGAGGTCGTCGAAGCGCGGCCGCTGGAACGAGAACGTCTGGCAGCGCGAGCGGACGGTCGGGATCACCTTGTCGAGCGCCGTCGTGCAGAAGACGAACAGGAGGTGGGGCGGAGGCTCCTCGATCAGCTTCAGCAGCGCGTTCCAGGCCGCATCCGTCAGCTGGTGCGCCTCGTCGAGGATGTAGACCTTGTAGTGCCCCTCGACCGGCTGGAGCACGACGCGCTCGCGGATCTCGCGGATGTCGTCGATGCCGCGCTGCGAGGCGGCATCCATCTCGACGACGTCGAGGGAGGTGCCGTTCGAGATCGCAACGCACGCCGGGCAGGTGTTGTCCGGCGTCGTCGTCGGCCCCTGGACGCAGTTCACGCTCTTCGCGAGGATGCGCGCCATCGACGTCTTGCCGGTTCCGCGCGGCCCCGCGAAGAGGTACGCCTGGCGCAGCTGGTCGTTCGCGATCGCGTTTCGGAGGGTCCGCACGACCGGGTCCTGCCCGACGACGTCGTCGAAGGTCTGCGGACGATATTTCCGGTACAGCGCCGCCACGAGTCGATTCAAGCAGATCGGTGTAGCGTGCCCGGCGTGGAGTCCGGCGGCTGGCAGATCTCGGTGCTCGACGTGGGCATGGTCCCGGTCGACGCGAAGTACATGGGGCCGCCCGGGACGTTCACCGAACCGTACGAGGGCCCGGTCAACGTGCTCGTCCTTCGCGGCCACGGCCGGACGCTGCTTGTCGACGCCGGTTCGGGGCCCCTGATCTCGATCTGGCCGGGCGCGGTGAACCGGCCTTTCGCCGTGGAGCCTGATCTGCTCATCGCGACGCACCTCGACTGGGATCACTGCGGCGGCTTCGTCTCCGGAACGTGGCCCGACCGGCTCGCGCCGGCGTATCCCGGGCTGCACGTGCTGGCCCCATCCGAGGCGGTGACCGAGGCGCGCGCCGACGGCGACGAGGAAAGCACGGCACCTGTGGTCGTCGCCGTGCTCGACTCCGCGGAGCTCGTGGAGGAGTACGCGGACGGAGCCGAGCCCGCGCCCGGGCTGCGGTTGCGCTCGGCTCCAGGGCATCGCACGGGCCACTCGATCCTCGAGGTCGGCGACTCCTTCGTCCATGCCGCGGACACGTTCCACCACCCGCTTCACGTCGAGCATCCCGAGTGGGACACGCAGTTCGACGCCGATCCGGAGCTGGGACTCGCCACCAGGCTCGCGCTCTTCGCCGAGTTGGCGGACAGCGGAGCGACCGTGCTCGTCAGCCACATCGCCGGACTCGGCCGGGTCGAGCGGGCCGGCGGCGGCTACCGCTGGGCACCGGTCGAATAGCCCGGTCGCGCGGACGCGCCTTCGAAGCGAACCGCTCGGGCGGCGCCTGCGCTGCGGGCTCGGGTCAGGCTGATCCGCGGCACCTGGGGGACACTCCTTAGCGCTGCTTCCTTCCGGATCTGACGCGGTTCGAAGGCGCCCAGTGCGCGGGACCTGACCGTCAACGCTCGCGTCGCAGGCCCTGGCCCCGTTCGATTCCGCCCCTCGGGCGGTGTTCGGCCCCGCTATAGCGGGTTGCGGGTTCAGGGAACCGCTAGCTCCCCGCCTAGCGCGACCGGGCCAAGCGAGTCTAGCTATCGTGCTCAGCCCGGGGCGCGTAGCTCAGCGGGAGAGCGCCCGCTTCACACGCGGGAGGTCGCTGGTTCGATCCCAGCCGCGCCCA
>CAVZNV010000019.1:0-16590 GCA_963776735.1 uncultured Actinomycetes bacterium | reverse complement strand
GGCGAGGACGCGACTTCCTCCAGCGGGGGCAACGTCTTCGTGTCGGTTCGGTATCCGTCGTTGCTCCCGCGGCTCCGTCGCGCCCTGCAGCCCTTCGTTCGCTACTTCCTCGCGACGTAGTAGGAGTTCAGGAAGTCCGTCTCGACGCGCTTGACCTCGACGTCGGTGAAGCCGGCCGCGGCGAGGAGCTCGAGCGCGGTCTGCTCGCCCCACATCGCGCCCAGTCCCGGCCCGCCGTTCGCGAGCGAGACGCTCATGCAGTGGAAGATCGACGCGGTGTAGAGCGCCGGCCCGAGCGGGTGCTCGACGTTCTCGTGGACGTGGCTCGAGGCAGCGATGTCGACCATCAGGAAGACACCGCCGTCGCGAAGCGCGGCGTTGATCGCGGCGAGGGTCTCGGCCGGCCGGGGAAGGTCGTGGACGACGTCGAATGCGGTGACGAGGTCGTACGAGCCCGGCTCGAGGGAGACGACGTCGCGAACCTCGAAGTGGGCGTTCGTCAGGTGGAGTCGCTCTGCCTCCGCCTGTGCCGCGGCGATCCCTTCCTCCGAGATGTCGAACCCGTTCACCCGGCTTGCGGGGAACGCGTCGGCGATCAGGTTCGCGGCGTGGCCGTGACCGCAACCGATGTCGAGGACGTCGATCCCGGAGCGGAGCCGGTCCGGCAAACCGTCCACGAGCGGCAGCGTGACGTCGATCAGGCCGGCATCCTGGATCTGGGCCGACTCCTCCGCCTGGAGTGCCTGGAAGCGCGGCATGGCGGAGTAGGGGACGCCTGAGCCGGTCCGGAAAGCGTCGACCACCTGCGGCTCCAGCTCGCCGAAGAGCGAGACGTACTGGGCGAACGAGGCGAGGTTGTTCGGGCCGGCGGCCCGTGTCAGGCAGACGGCGTGCTCGGGCGGCAGAGAGTAGGTGCCGGTGTCGGGGTCGTGCTCGACGATGCCGCCTACGGTCAGGCCTGCGAGCCACTCCCGCACGTACCGCTCGTCGAGGCTGGCCGCGTCCGCGAGGTCGCGGCTCGTGACGCGATCCTGTCCGGCCATCACGTCGAGGAGCCTCGTCTGATGCCCGACGCTCAGCAACAGGCCGAGCATCGCGTCGTTCAGGATCTGGACGGTGCGCCCGGTGAATTCCTCGGCCCGGGCTGCGTCGATCGTGGTGGTCGCCATCGTGTCTCCTTCCGTCGGGGGAACACACGAAACGATGGATCGCGACGGACGCCGGCGCATCGGTGCCGGTACCCAATCGTGCTCCGCCTCCTACGTAATTCCGTGCGCGTGCGCCCAGGAGGCCGCCGCCGCCCGCGCGCTGCGGCCGGACAGGCGCAACTTCCGGTACGTGTTGGCGACGTGGCGCTCGACCGTGCGGACGCTGAGCACGAGGGTCGAGGCGATCTCGTCGTTCGAACGCCCCTGCGCAAGGAGGGCCAGGACCTCGCGCTCTCGCCGTGACAGGCTTCCCGCAGTCTGTGCTCGCCCGTCGGTGGGCACGCCGAGCTTCGCCAGGGTCGAGTGCGCGCGCAACTCTGCGGCGCGTGCCGCGGCGGGGGCACCCGTCGCCTGCAGCGCCGCCGCGGCCTCGAGCCATGCCTGCGCCCCCTCGTAGGGAGCGCCGGCGGTGTCGAACGCAGCCGCCGCGTCTTCGAACCCGGACCGAGCCGCGTCGTGATCGCCCCCGGCGGCCGCCAGGCGAGCGTCCGCGAGGATTGCAGCAGCCCGGAAAGGGCGCGTTCCCACGGCCTCGGCCGTCAGCCGGATCTCGTCCGCGGCAGTCACCGCCTCCGCGCTGCGACCGCAGGCGAGCGCGGCGCAGACGAGCAGCTCGAGTCCGGGGACGCGCTCGAGACGGTCGTCTGGCCCTATGCGCCGAAGGAAACGCCGGGCCGCCTCGAGTGCCGTCTCCGCTTCGCCGCGGTCGAGTGCGAGCAGGCCGGTGTGGAGCTCGTAGAGCCGGTGGGACTCGCAGCTCTGCAGGAGCTCGGCGGCCTCCTCGAGCCTGCCCTGCCGCCGGCGCAGCTCGGCGAGGCGCACCACGCTGTCGGTGACCTTCCCGGTTCCGAGCTCCCCCAGCAAGCCGGCGGCTGTCGTCAGCTCCGCGTCGGCTGCCTCCCAGTCTCCGCGCCAGATGAGGACGTCCGCGTGGTGGACACGGCAGACCGCGAACATGAACCGGTCGTCGAAGCGCTGCGCGATCTCGGTGACCCGCGCGCACCACTCCGCGGCCCGGTCGAGGTCGCGGACGCGCTTACACGCGTCGATCAGGTAGCAGCAGATCGTCTCCGCCATGTCGACGTCCTTCACCTCGCCGGTGACGGCGGAGGCGGTCGCCGCGTCGAGGCGCCGCATGCCGTCGTCGACGGACCCGCCGGAGACCAACGCGAGCCCCTCAAGCGCCAGGGCGACGATCTCCACGTCGGTCGAGCCGGCTGCGCGTGCGGTCGCGAGCGCCTCGCGAGACAGGGCCAGCGTCTCGACCGGGTCGTTGTGTGCCAGCATCGCGAGATGCGCCCGCAGGGCGAGCGCGAGGGCGCGCCCGCCGCCCGGACCCGACGTCTCCGTCAGGATCAGGGCGCGCTCCGTCCAGCCGTTCGCCTCCGAGACCCGTCCGAGGCCGTATGCGTCGATCGCGAGCTGGGCGGCCAGCTTCGCAGCGGCGTCCGGGTCGTCCAGCGACCGTGCGAGCCGGTAACCGAGCTCGTGTGCCGCGATCGCGGCATCGACGTCCCAGAGGTAGCGGGCCGCGACGCCGAGGCCCTCGTAGGCGGCGGGCGACGGCTCGGCCTCGAGCGCCTCCTCGAACCTCGAGCGAGCCTCGCTCCATGCGCCTCGCACGAGTGCGGCACTTCCCGCGTCGAGAGCGGCTGCGCCCGCCTGCGCCGGCATCGGCAGCAGCATAGATGTCCCCGCCGGCGCCGTTAGTCTCCCGCCGTGGCCAGGAAGCTGCCCGCCCTCGAGCGCGTGCTCGGCGCGCCCGCGCTGTTCTCCGTCGCGTACGGGGAGATCGCGTCGTCGATCTACGTCGCGCTCGGCATCGTGGCCGGGAAGGCGCTCGGGCTGACGCCGGTCGTCCTCGTCGTCGTCGGGCTGCTCTTCCTCGTCATCTCGCTCTCGTATGCGGAAGGCACCGCGGCGATCCCCGAGACCGGCGGCGCCGCCACCTTCGTCCGTAAGGCCTACAACGACCTGGCCGGCTTCATGACGGGCTGGGTGCTGTTCCTCGACTACATCATCGTCATGGCGCTGTCGGCGCTGTTCCTGCCGCACTACCTCGCCGGCGCGTTCCAGGTGAGCGCGCTCGACCGCAAGCCGTGGGACGTGATCGTCGCCGTCTGCGCGATCGTCGGGATCGGACTCGTCCGGCTCGTGCGGCGGCCCGCGTTCTACACGCTCGGGATCGTCGTCGCCGCGCTCGACGTGCTCACGCAGCTGCTGCTGCTCGGGTTCGGACTCGTGCTGCTCGCGAACCGCGGTGCACTGACCCACGGGCTCCACCTCGGCACGAGCCCGACGTGGCACTCGCTGCTCTTCTCGCTGCCGCTCGCCATGCTCGCGTACACCGGGCTCGAGACGGTCGCGAACATGGCCGAGGAGGCGAAGCGGCCGGGAGTCGACCTGCCGCGAAGCGTCTTCGCGGCGATCGCGGTCGTGCTCGTCGTCTACGTCGCGATCGCCTACGTCGGCCTTTCCGCGTATCCGGTCGAGCACGGCGAGACGGCGCTCGGGACGACATGGCTGAAGGCGCCGCTGATCGGCATCGCCGAGGCACTCCACGGGCACCTCGCCTCAGGCGTCGTCGCGGCGATTCGCGGCTTCGTCGGGGTCTCCGGCGCGCTGATCCTGCTCGCCAGCATCGCCACCGCCGTCTCCGGCTTCGGACGCCTCGCCTACTCGCTCGGCGAGCACGGCATGCTCCCCCGCGAGTTCGGCCGCCTCGGCCGCCGCACGCACATCGCGCCGCAGTCGATCTTCGCCGCGGTCGGGATCTCGACGATCCTGCTCGTCGTCGTCGAGGAGACGGCCGGCAACCCGGTGATCTTCCTCGCCAGCCTGTTCAGCTTCGGCGTGCTGCTCGCGTTCGCCGCCGCGCAGGTCGCCGTGCTGCGGCTGCGCGTGAAGGCGCCCGACCTGGCGCGGCCGTACCGCGTGCCGCTCGACGTACGTGTCGGGGGACAGCTCCTGCCGCTGCCGACGCTCCTCGGTCTCGCCGGCACGCTCGCCGTGTTCGTGATCGCCATGGTCACGCACCCCGGCGCCCGCTACGCCGGCCCGGTCTGGCTTGCCTGCGGCCTCGTCGTCTTCTACCTCGTGCGCCGCGCACGCGGGGAGAGTCTGCTCGAGGCCGTGCCCTCGCCGGACGAGCAGGAGCTGTCCGAGCCCGACATCGGACGCATCCTCGTGCCGATGAAGATCGGGCAGATCGGCGAGGAGATGCTCGCGACCGCGATCAAGCTCGCGCAGGAGCGCGGCTCGTCGGTCGAGGCGCTGCACGTGATCCGCGTTCCGCTCGATGCACCGCTCGACTTCGCTCTCGCCCAGGCCGAGGAGCGTGCGGCCGAGTCGCTGGAGGAGGCTCGCGCGCTGGGCGCCGAGAACGGCGTCGAGGTCGTCGGCGAGACCGTGCGCGCACGCTCGATCGGCGAGGCGATCGTGCACGAGGCGCGCCGGCGCGACGCCGACCTGATCGTCCTCGGCTCCGCGCCGCGGTGGCGGCGGCAGTCACGGTTCTTCTCGCCGACGGTCGAGTACGTGCTTCGCCGCGCGCCCTGTGAGGTGCTCGTCGTCGCCTTCCCGCGCGGTGTTCTGGACGAGGAAGAGAGCTAGTCCCGCAAGGCCTTTCACCGCGGTAGGCTGAGCGGGTGAAGGCAATCGTGATCGGGTGCGGCCGCGTCGGCTCCAACGTCGCCAAGCGGCTCGACGGCGAGGGCTGGGAGGTCACCGCCGTCGACGAGAAGGAAGAGGCGCTCAACCGGCTCGGAGCCGAGTGGCGTGGCGGCTTCGTCGTCGGGCACGGCATGGACGAGTCCGTGCTGCGCGAGGCCGGCATCGGCGAGGCGGACGCCGTGGTCGTCGCGACCGACGGTGACAACACGAACCTCGTCGTCGCGCAGGTGGCCCAGAAGCGCTACGGCATCGACTGCGTCGTCGTGCGCGTACTCGACCCGGCGCGCGCCGAGTTCTACGCGGCACGCGGGCTGCGCACCATCTGCCCGACCTCGACCGCGATCGACGTCCTCACCGAGGCCGTCCGCGCCTGCGAGATCCCGGCCGTCCAGGAAGGCGCGGTTTAGCCGTGTACGTGATCGTCGCCGGCGGTGGGAAGGTGGGGGCGAACCTCTCGCGGAGCCTGATCGGCCAGGGACGCGAGGTGACCATGATCGAACAGCGCGCCGACCGGTTCGAGCAGCTCGAGGAGGAGTTCGAGCACCAGGTGCAGCTCGGCGACGCGACCGAGATCTTCGTGCTGGAGAGCGCCGGGATAGCGCGCCCGCCGGACATTCTCGTCGCGACGACCGGCGACGACGAGGACAACATCATCATCTGCCAGCTCGCCCGCGAGAAGTACGCCGTGCCGAAGGTGATCGCCCGCGTCAACGATCCGCGCAACCAGCCGCACTTCGACCTGCTCGGCATCTCGCCGACGGTGTGCGCGACGCTGAGCCTGCTGGCGCTCGTGGAGCACGAGGTGCCAGAGCACGACCTCGTGCACCTGCTCGAGCTGCGCAAGGAGAACCTCGAGATCGTCGAGGTGCAGATCGTCGAGGGGTCTCCCTGTGTCGGGAAGGCCGTCGACCGGATCTCGCTGCCGGCCGGTTCGCAGCTGATCTCCGTCGTCCGGAACGGCCAGGCCCAGATCGCAGACGGCGAGACGACGCTCGAGCCGGGCGATCAGGTGCTGGCGATCCTCGAGCCCGGCAAGACCGACGAGCTCAAGCGCGTCCTTCTCGACAAGCGCTAGCGGCGCGTCCAGAGAACGGCCCGCGTCGAGCCGGGGCCGCCGCGGTTGCCGGTGATGTACGTGCCGGTCGTGTCGATGGCGGCCGCGCTCCCCGGGCCGAGGTCGACCGTGGCGCCGTTCCGCCAGAGGAGCGCTTCGCCGGCTCCGGCCGGGTCCGTCCGGCTGCCGACGGCGTCTCCGCGCTCGTCGATCCCGGCCAGGTAGCCGAGGCCGAGGTCGCGCGCATTGCCGCCATGCCAGAGGAGGACATGGTTCGGCGCCTCTCCGTACACGTGGCTGTTGCCGTAGATCCGCCCGCTGTCGTCGATCGCCGCCACCTCCGCCGAAGCCGGAGCGAGTGGCGTCATCTTCCCGCCGCGCCAGAGGAACGGCTCACCCGTGAACCGGTGGGGTGTGCCCTTCGGGGTCGTGCTGCTTCCCACGACCCAGCCGTGGTCGTCGACGGCGATCGCGGTACTCGTAAAGCCGCCGAGCGTACCGAGGTCGGTCATCTTCCCGTTCCGCCAGAGAAACGCATGGTGGTGTCGAGCCGCCTTCAGGTCGCTCCAGCCGACGACGTCGCCGCGGTCGTCGATTGCGCCGGCGCCGCTCGTGGCGCCGCCGAGCGTGCCCAGGTCAGTCATCCTCCCGTTCTGCCACAGGGACGCGTGCTGCCGCGGTGACGAGGCCGTGCTTCCGCGCAGGCTGCTCCAGCCGACGACCTGGTCACGGTCGTCGATCGCGACCGGGGCCGTTTCCGGACCGCCGAGTGTGCCCAGGTCGACCATCTTCCCTTGCTGCCAGACGAAGCCGTGCATCGCGCAGCTCCGCGTCTCGCTCCAGCCGATGACCGTGCCCCGGTCGTTGATTGCCGTCGCCGAGCTCTGCGGGCCGCCGAGCGTGCCCAGGTCGATGGGCCGACCTGCCCGCCAGAGGACGGCGAGCCGGGGGAGCTGGTCGGCGCATGACTTGGGGCCGAGCATCGATTCCGGCTGCGGTGGCCCGATCGAGCCGACGACGTCGCCGCGGCTGTCCACGGCGGCGGCGCTGCTCTCGAGGTCGAAGAAGCCGTGGATCGAGAGCATCCCGAGCTTCACGGCCTGCCAGTGCGTCTGCGTC
The DNA here is from genome assembly GCA_963776735.1 of uncultured Actinomycetes bacterium. Taxonomy (GTDB): domain Bacteria; phylum Actinomycetota; class Thermoleophilia; order Gaiellales; family Gaiellaceae; genus PALSA-612. Next base: position 9,537 of record CAVZNV010000019.1, on the reverse strand, counting down.
GCGCTCGAACCTGGGCCGGAGCCGGCTACGAACGCGCAAACCACGGCGCAGGCGACGAGCAGCAATCGCCTCACGCGCTCATGGTGCCACTTCGCGCTCGGCGGTGTAGGCATTCTCTGAGAGATGCGCGCGCTCGTCCTCACTGCCACGCTTGCCGTGATCGCCGTCGTGACCGCCGCCTCGGGGGCGACCGCGACCAGGCTCGGAGGCGACTGGACACGGTTCGGATACGACGCCGCGCGGTCGTCGAGCGGGCCGGCGCAGACGGGGATCACAGCGGCGAACCTCGACAAGCTGCGTCGCGGGCAGACGCAGCTCGGCGGTACAGCCGACTCGTCGCCGGTCTACCTACGCGCCGTCAAGGTCGCAGGCAAGCAGCGCGACGTCTTCTTCCTGACCACGAGCTACGGGAAGGCCGTCGCCGTCGACGCCTCGAGCGCCCGTGTCCTCTGGACGTTCACGCCGCCCGGCTACTCGACCTGGGCCGGGAGCGACCAGATCACGAACTCCTCGCCGGTCGCCGATCCGTCGCGGCGCTGGATCTACTCGGCCTCGCCGGACGGGAAGATCCACAAGCTGGCTGTCGCGACCGGACGGGAGGCGCCGGGCTGGCCGGTGACGATCACGAAGCTGCCGACGCGGGAGAAGATCGGCGTCTCGCTCAACTACTCGCGCGGGCTCGTGCTCGCCGCGACCGGAGGCTACTACGGCGACACGCCGCCGTACCAGGGGCATGTCGCCGCGATCTCGGCGAGTTCGGGGCGCCTCGTCCATGTCTGGAACTCGCTCTGCAGCGATCGCCACACGCTGATCTCGCCGTCGACCTGCCCCGCGAGCGACTCCGCGATCTGGGCGCGATCCGGCGTCGTCGTCGAGCCGGGCAGCGGCAAGCTGCTCGTTGCCACGGGCAACGCACCGTGGAACGGGACGACGAACTGGGGCGACAGCGTCCTCGAGCTCTCGCGGGACGCCTCGACGCTGCTCCAGAACTGGACGCCGGCCGACCAGCAAAGCCTGAACACCGGCGACGTCGACCTCGGCTCGACTGCTCCGGCGCTCCTCGGCAACGGACTGGCGGTGCAGAGCGGCAAGGACGGCAAGCTGCGCCTCCTCGACGTTGCGAAGCTGAACGGCAAGGGTGGCGCCGGGCCCGTTCTCGGCGGCGAGCTGCAGACGCTCTCGACGCCGAGCGGCTCCGGACTCTTCTCGGGACCGGCGGTCTGGCACCACGGCGGCAAGACGTGGCTGTTCGTCTCCGACTTCTCCGCCTCGGCGGCGTACGTGCTGAACGAGCGCAGGCTGTCCGAGGTGTGGCACGCGAACGTCGCCGGCACGAGCCCGGTCGTCGCCGGCGGACTGCTCTACGTGTACGACCCCGGCGGAACGCTCCGCGTGCTCGCGCCGGCGACCGGCAAGGTGCTGGCCGCGCTCGACGCCGGCCACGGGCACTGGTCGAGCCCGATCGTCACCGACGGCCGCATCGCGCTTCCCGTCGGCGACGCGAACGACCACAGGCTGAGCGGCACGCTCGACGTCTGGCGCCTGCGCGGCTGACGTTGTACGCTCGCCGGCGATGGGCAGGCTCGCCGTCGTCGCTCTCCTCGCCACGCTCGCGACGGCTGCGCTCGCCGCCGGGAGGTCGTCCGGCGCACCGGGCCCCGACTACAACCTGCGGCCGGTCGCGCAGGGCTTCGGCAACCTCACGTACGCGACGGCGCCGGCCAACTCCGCCGATCTCTACGTCGTCGAGCGCACCGGCAAAGTCTGGGTGCTCGTGAACGGGACTCGCAAGCGGCCCGACCCGTTCGCCGACTTCGGCGGCATCATCCGTGACGACCAGGGCGACAACGGCCTGTTCTCGATCGCGTTCAGCCCGAACTACGCGACCGCGCATCTCTTCTACATCGACTACACGGCGCCCGACGGGAACATCCGCGTCGACGAGTTCAAGTCGGACGGGCAGCACGCGATCATGTCGAGCCAGCGGCACATCCTCGCCGTGAACGACCCGGTCTTCGACCACTACGGTGGCCAGCTCCAGTTCGGGCCGGACGGCAAGCTCTACGTCTCGGTCGGCGACGGCGGCTGCTGCGGCGACCCGCTCGGTAGCGGTCAGCCGTTGAACACGTTCCTCGGCAAGCTCCTCGGCACCGCGAATCCGACCGCACCGACGCCGACCCGGACGATCGTCGCCAATGGCCTGCGGAACCCGTGGCGCTTCTCGTTCGACCGGCAGACCGGCGACCTCTACATGGCGGACGTCGGCCAGGACGCGTGGGAGGAGGTCGACTACCGACCGCGGGGGAACTACAACGCGAACTTCGGCTGGTCGCGCTACGAGGGCAACCACGACTACAACACCGGTGTCGTGCTCCAGGGGACGTTCCCGCTCGTCTTCCCCGTCGTCGAGTACTCCCACAGCCAGGGATGCGCGATCACGGGCGGCTACGTCTACCGCGGCTTCCAGGTCGCGGGCGCGCGCGGACGCTACTTCTACGCGGACTTCTGCGACGGCACGTTCTGGAGCTTCCTCCTCCAGAACGGCCAGGCGTTCGGTCTTCGGAAAGAGGCGTTCCACGTCGGCAACCCGACCTCGTTCGGGCAGGACTCTCGTGGCGAGCTGTACGTCGTCACCCTCGGCGGCCAGGTCTACAAGCTCAGCGCGTTCTAACGAGCTCGATCTCCTTGATCGGGTCGCCGCGGACGATCATCAGTCCGGCCGGCACGGTGACGCGGCAGTGCGGGTTCGACGCGGTCTTGTCGGGCGTGTTCGGGATGCAGTGCGACGCCTTGCGATAGAGGGCGCGGACGGAAGACATCGGGTCGCCGATCCTGACGACCTTGAGCGTCGCCGCGCCCGGTTCGGTCGTCGTGATCGACGAGACGTGTCGGTTCCGGATCCCCACCCGGAGCATCGGGTAGACGAGGGTGTCGCCGGGCGCGTAGCCGACCTCTCTCGGCTGTCCCAGCACGGCGGTCACGTCCTTTTCCGTCTCGCCGAGCACGACCCGGCCGATGCGGCCGTTGGCCTCGTCGATCTGGAGCACGTGCTTCGGCTTCGACGAGCTCTGCGTCGCAAGCCCGACGCCGGCGACGACGGCTCCGGCGACCACGGCGAACGCGACCAGGATCGCGAGTCGCCGGCCGCTCATCCGCTGCTGCGCCGGCGCCTCACCTGCGGGCCCTGCTGGCCGAGCGCCGCGTAGGCGAGCGTCTCCAGGGATTCGCGGACCGCACGCAACTCGTGGACGACCGGCGCGAGGTTGTCGCCCGCATCCAGACGCCGGTTCAGCCCGCGCAGCTCGTTCGTGAGCGCGTCGAGGCGCTGGAGCAGCGCGTCCAGCTGCCTGTCACCGACTTCCTTGGGTTCCACACGTCGATGATAGGCTCGGCCGACATACCGGCGAGCGGTCAGGGAACCCGGTGCAAGTCCGGGACGGTCCCGCCGCTGTGAGGGGAGATGCCCTTCGCCACGACGCCACTGGCTCTGTCTGCCGAAGCAGAGAGACCGGGAAGGCGGCGGAGGGGGAGCCCCGAGTCAGAAGACCTTCCGCCCGCCGACAAACCGAACCCCTCGCGGAAGGAGGATTCGTCGTGAAGTACCTCTTTGCATCGCTGCTGGTGGCGCTTGCCGTCGGGGTCGCGGCGGCGTCGGTCTCGGCGCACGTGACGGCCGCGAAGTACCCGCACCGCATCGTCTCGATGTCCCCGACGGCCACCGAGGACCTGTTCGCGATCGGCGCAGGCAAGCAGGTGATCGCCGTCGACAGCGACTCCGACTACCCCAAGTCGGCACCGAAGACGAGCCTGTCCGCCTTCACCCCGAACGTGGAGGCCGTCGTCGCCTACCACCCCGACCTTGTCGTCATCTCCTACTCGCCGAGCAACTTCGCCCAGGCTCTGGGCAAGGCGCACATCCGCGTGCTGCTGCAGCCGTTCGCCGTGACCCTCAAGGACGCGTACGCGCAGATGCTGCAGCTCGGCAAGGTCACCGGGCACGTGAAGGAAGCGAACGCGCTCGTCGCCCGGATGAAGACCCGCATCGCGAAGATCGTGGCGTCCGCGCCCAAGTCGAGCGTGTCCGTCTACGACGAGCTTTCGCCGGACTACTACTCGGCGACCGGCGACTCGATCATCGGCCAGATCTTCGGGCTGTTCGGGCTGAAGAACATCGCCGACGCGGCTCCGGGCGCGAGCACCTCGGGGGCCGTGCAGCTCTCGGCCGAGTACATCGTCTCCTCGAACCCGGGCTTGATCGTCCTCGCGGACACGCGCTGCTGCGGGGTCTCGCGTGCGGGAGTCGCCGGGCGGCCGGGCTGGAACACGATCGCGGCCGTGAAGAAGGGCGCCATCGCCGTCGTCGACGACTCGATCGCCTCGCGCTGGGGGCCGCGGCTCGTGAACTTCGTGAACGCGGTCGCGCTCGCGCTGAAGACGGCGACCAGGTAACGCCGTGGCCCGTGCGGCTCGGCTACCGCTGACGGACGCCGCCCGTGCGGCGGCGCGGCGTCGGCGCGTGCACGGGCGCACGTGGGCGTGGGTGGGAGCCGGCGTCGTCTTCGCGTTCGTCTCGGTGCTCGTCGGCATCTCGGTCGGCCCGGCGCCGATCGGAGTCGGCGCGATCGTCGAGTCGGCCGCCTCTCACCTTCCGTTCCTCGGGCTGCACTCGCACCTTTCCGCGCCGGACTCGGCGGTCGTCTGGCAGATCCGGCTTCCACGCGTCGTGCTCGGCTTCCTCGTCGGCTCGATGCTCGCCTGTGCCGGCGCGACCTACCAGGGCGTGTTCCGGAACCCGCTCGTCGACCCGTACCTCCTCGGCGTCGCCGCGGGAGCCGGGCTCGGCGCGACGCTGATGATCGTCTACGCCGACCAGTCGTCGGGCGGCAACCTGCTGCCGGTCGGCGCGTTCGTCGGCGGCTCGGTCGCCGTGGTGATCGCGTACGCGGTCGGGCGGGTGTCGCGGGGCACAGCGGCGTTCGCGCTCGCCGGTGTGACCGTGACCGCGTTCCTGACGGCGATCCAGACCTTCGTCCAGCAGGAGCACTCGGACACGCTCGAGGCGGTCTACTCGTGGATCCTCGGCAGCCTCGTCACCGCGGGCTGGCACGACGTGCTGCTGCTTCTGCCCTACGCGGCCGTCGCCGCGACCGTGCTGCTGGTGCACCGGCGCGTGCTGGACGTGCTCACGCTCGGCGACGAGGAGGCCGCGACGCTGGGTGTGAACGTGGGGAGGACGCGGCTCGTGCTCGTTGTCGCGGCCACGCTCGGGACAGCCGCGGCCGTCGCCGTCAGCGGGCTGATCGGCTTCCTCGGCATCATCGTCCCGCACTTCGTCCGGCTGGTCGCGGGCGGGAGCTATCGGGTCGTGCTGCCGCTGTCGCTGCTCGTCGGCGGGGGGTTCCTCGTGCTCTGCGACGTACTGGCGCGAACGGTGATGTCTCCGCGCGAGCTGCCGATCGGCGTCGTGACAGCGTTCTTCGGCGCGCCGTTCTTCGCGGTGGTGCTGCGGACGAGCCGGACGGTCGGCTCGTGACGGCGCTCGCGCTTCGCGACGTGTCGGTGGAGCTGGGCGGCTCGCGGATCCTCGACGGCGTCAGCGGCTCGGTCGAGGCGGGGGAGTGGGTGACGGTGATCGGCCCGAACGGTGCGGGCAAGAGCACGCTGCTGCGCGCCGTGGCCGGGCTCGTGCCGCTGCTCGGACGGATCGACATCGCCGGGGAGGACGGCTCGGGCCTCGGGCGCCGGGAGGTCGCGCGGCGCGTCGCGCTCGTGCCACAGCTTCCGTCGCTGCCCGGGCACATGACCGTCGCCGAGTACGTGCTGCTCGGCCGGACACCGCATCTCGGCTATCTCGCCCGGGAGGGCGGCCACGACCTCGAGATCGCCGACGCTGCGCTCGCCCGGCTCGATCTGGTCGAGTTCGCGGAGCGGAGGATCATGACGCTGAGCGGCGGCGAGCGGCAGCGCGTCGTGCTCGCGCGCGCGTTCGCGCAGCAGGCGCCGATCCTGCTCCTCGACGAGCCGACGAGCGCGCTCGACGTCGGTCGCGGCCAGCAGGCGCTGGAGCTCGTCGACGCGCTCCGGCGCGAGTCGGGATTGACGGTGCTGGCGGCGATGCACGACCTCACGCTCGCCGGCCAGTACGCCGACCGGCTGTTGATGCTCGACCGCGGCCGGGTTGTCGCCGCGGGCGGGGCCGATGACGTGCTCACGGGCGAGCTGATCGGCCGTCACTACGGCGCTTCCGTGCGCGTACTGCGCGACGAGGACGGCGCCCTCGTCGTCCTGCCCGTCCGGCGCCGGTAGCCCTGCGCAGACGCGCCGGCCATGGCCTGTTCGCCCATGTCCTAGTGACTGTCCCATGGGACAGTCACTAGGACGCGGCTCGAGTAGCCGTGTCTAGGTGCGCGGAATCGGCGCCTGTGCAGGGCGTTTTGTTCGCTCTGCGGCTGTTTGCGACGTGCTCCGGAGGGCAGGCCCGGGCACGGCCGAGAGGACCGACGACCGATCCTCCCGGGAGCACGTGTCTCTGCGCCGGGTCAGACTGGCCGGGTGAAACGGGTAGCGATTCTCGGTTCCGGCGGCGCCGGAAAGAGCGTGCTGGCCGCGGCGATCGGAGAGCTCACCGGCCTGCCGGTCGTGCACCTCGACGTCGTCTACTGGCAGCCGGGCTGGACGGCGCCGCCTTGCGACCAGTTCGACGCGAAGCTGGACGCGGCGGTTGCCGAGGATCGCTGGATCCTGGACGGGAACTTCCTGCGGGACGACGAAGCCGATCCGCGCTTCGCCCGAGCGGACACCGTCGTGTTCCTCGACCTGCCCCGGCGCGTCTGCCTGTGGCGGATCGCCAAACGGCGCGTCCAGGAAGCGCGGCGGCCACGCCGCGACCTCCCGGAGGGCTGCAGTGAGGCGTTCGACCTCGAGTTCTCGCGGTGGGTCTGGAACTACCCGGTGAAGAACCGGCCGGACATCCTCGGACGCCTCGCCGCTCTCGGCCCGGAGGTCGCGGTCCACCGCCTCCGCTCGCGGCGCGACGTCGACCGCTTCCTGGAGTCGCTCTAGCCGAGCGTGAGCCAGCCGGGCGCCGGGCGAACGAGTCGGCCGTCGGCGACGAGCCGGTCGATCAGCTCGTCCTCCCAGAGCCACGTCCACGAGAACCAGCGCTTCGGCTCGCGCTCGGGACAGACGACCGCCGCCCGTACGCCGGCCACGACGAGCTCGTCTAGTCCACCCGAACGCGACTCGGGAACGACGTGATCCCATCTGACGAGCTCCGTGACCCAGTCCTCGTCGACCTTGAAGAATCGGCTGACGACCGCCCCGCAGCGCTCGAGCGGGGTGCGGATCGACTTCAGCTCTTTTGGCGTCAGCGAGAGCTCCCGCAGCAGATCCTCGGTGAGCGACGGGCCGGCGTTGCCAAGATGTCGCAGCAGTTGCGCCAAGCGCTCGTCCTCGCGCTCCATGCGCGCGATCTCGGAACGGCAGACCGGATCGGCAAGGGCGGCGACGGCCGCGTCGAGGAACAGCGTCTTGCCACGGTGGATCTTCACTGCGTAGACGCCTTCCCGTCGCGCGAGCTCGAAGCCCCACCACCACTTGGTCGCGGGCCACGAGCCGAAGCCGCGCGCGCCGGGCTTGTACGGCGGCTCGTGGCATGCCTCGTGCAGGCCCGGGAGCGCGCAGTCGGTCGTGCGCGTGAGCAGGCCGCGGTCGGCGATAAACGCGACCGCGTCGTCGAGGATGTCGAGCGCCCGATCAGGAGTCAGGCGGCACTCGAAGGCGCGGCGCTCCTCGAGCTCGGAGAGGCTCGGCACGGCCTCCTTATACTCGGCCGACGTGGCCACCGCAGCCATCGTCACGATCGGGAACGAGCTGCTCTCCGGCGACGTGGCCAACACGAACGGCTCGTGGCTCGCGGGCCGGCTCGAGGCGGCCGGCGTCCAGGTGCGGCTGCTTGCGGTGCTGCCCGACGAGATCGACACGGTCGCGACCTTCCTGCGTGCGCACGGACCGACGGTCGACGTCGTGATCGTGACCGGCGGGCTCGGCGGCACGCCGGACGACGTCACCCGGGAGGCGATGGCGGCGACGTTCGGCGTCGAGCAGGTCGAGTTTCCGGCCGTCGCCAAGGCACTGCGCGCGCGATTCGCCCGCGATCCGGACTTCGTCACGCCGTGGGCTCGCCTTCCGGAGGGAAGCCGTCCGCTCGAGAACCCACTCGGCGGTGCGCCGGGCTTTCAGGTCGCCAACACGTACGTCTTGCCAGGCCTGCCGTCGGAGATGGAGGCGATGTACGAGCTGATCGAGTCCGAGCTGGCGGGCGCGGCGCCGATCGCGTCCTGGCGGCGGACGTACGCGACGTCCGAGAGCCGCATCGTTCATGTGCTCATCGAGCTGGAGGAGCGGCATCCGGGCGTTCGTGTCGGCTCGTATCCGACCTTCGGCCCGGATGGCAGCACGGTCGAGGTCGTCCTCAAGTCCGCCGACGCCGAGGAGCTCGCGGCCGCCTCGGCCTGGGCCGAGACGGCCCTCGCCGACGCCGCACGCTGACCGGGCACCGTCTCTGCGACTTGCTCTGAGACCGGGGCATGCCCGTTCGGGGGAGTGGGCCGGCCCGGGGCACGGCCGATGGAGAGAGAGCGTGGAGCGCGACTCCTCTCGGTCGCAGCTTCATCTTCTCCGCTCGAAGCAGCGGCCCGGGGTCGAGGTCGCTGCTGGCCCGAGCGCACGCCGAGAGTCCACCGCGAGTCGCCCGGGTAGCATCGAACGGTGGCCGTCACGAGCCCCGATCGCTACCTCGAAGGCCTGAACGAGGCCCAGCGCGAGGCCGTCCTCCAGACCGAGGGCCCGCTCCTCGTCGTCGCCGGTGCGGGCTCGGGGAAGACGCGCGTCCTCACGCACCGGGTCGCTCACCTGATCGCCGCCTGCGGCGTGAAGCCGAACGAGATCCTCGCGATCACGTTCACGAACAAGGCCGCCGGCGAGATGCGCACGCGGCTCGAAGGCCTGCTCGGCGGCGTCGCCCGGGCGATCTGGATCCTCACCTTCCACGCCGCGTGCGGCCGCATCCTGCGCCGCGAGGCCGAGCGGCTCGGTTACCGCCCGAACTTCACGATCTACGACCAGGCCGACCAGGTGCGCCTGACGAAGGCCTGCCTGGAGGAGCTCGAGCGCGACCCGAAGCGCTTCGTCCCGCGCGGCATCCACTCGCAGATCTCGAACGCGAAGAACCAGCTGATCGGCCCAGACGAGTACATGGCGCGTGTCTCATCGTTCTACGACCAGACCGTCGCCGAGGTGTACCAGCTCTACCAGCGCCGCCTCCACACCTCGAATGCGGTCGACTTCGACGATCTGCTGATGCTCACCGTCGAGGTGCTCGAACGCTTCCCGGAAGCGGCCGCCCGGTGGCGCAAGGCCTTCCGCTACGTCCTCGTCGACGAGTACCAGGACACGAACCACGCCCAGTACCGGCTTCTCCAGCTGCTCGCGGCCGACCACGAGAACGTCTGCGCGGTCGGCGACCCGGACCAGAGC
>CAVZNV010000018.1:535000-634069 GCA_963776735.1 uncultured Actinomycetes bacterium | reverse complement strand
GCGGACGTCGGAGGGTTGGGAGGCGCTTCCGACGGGAGAGGTAGTCGCGTTTCCGCGTGGCGAGCGGGGCGCTCACGGTTTCCGCAACGACAGCGACGAGCCAGTGCGCGTCCTCGTCGTCAGCGAGCAGAACGCTCCCAACGTGAGCGTCTATCCGGACACGAACCAGATCGGCGTGTTCGACGCTGCGCGACGATCTGAACGCCGCTTCGGCGCGCTCTTCGACGTCGCTGACGCGGTCGCCGACTACGGCGGCAGGGCGAAACTTGTCCCGCCGGCGCCTGGGCCGAGGCAAGACGGCCGATAGCACCAACCCCATCCCGCTCCGCATCTGCCGAGGCAGATGGAAGCGGCCGCGTCATGCGGCCGCGGCGATGCCGGTGGAAGCGCGTGAGCCGCAGGGCCGGAGGCCCGAGGCTTTCACGTGCCGGCTAGGACGGGTACGCGTACTTGATCTTGCCCTCGGCGATCTCCTCGAGGGCCAGCGTCAAGTAGTTCTTCGAGCGCGACTCGACGAGCGGCGGGAGCTCCTCGAACGTGCCTTCGCCGAGCTGATGGTGGTAGTTGTTGATCTGCCGCGCGCGCTTGGCGGCGACGATCACGAGCGCGTAGCGGCTGTCGACATTGCCGAACAGCCGATCGATGCGGGGCTGGATCATGCGGCCATGCTACCGATCGTCGCGGTCTGTCCGGACAGCCGCGACGATCGCGACCAGTTCGTCCACCGCCCGGTCGACGTCGTCGTTCTCGACGACGTGGTCGAACAGGCTCGCCTGGAGCAGCTGGCTCTCCGCGAGATCGAGCCTCTCGCCGATCTCCCCGGCGCTCTCGGTCGCGCGTTCGCGCAGCCGGCGCTCGAGCTCCGCTCGTGGTGCCGTGACGAAGACGGTGACGACGCCGGGCATCTCCTCGGCGACCTTCAGTGCCCCCTCGGTCTCGAGCTCGAGGACGGTGATCTTCCCCCCGCGGCCGATCCGCTCGACCTCGGTGCGCAGCGTCCCGTACCGCTGGCCCGAGACGTACGTGATGTGCTCGAGGAACTCGCCGTTCGCGACCCGGCGGGCGAAGTCCGCTTCGGACAGGTAGTAGTAGTCGCGTCCCTCGACCTCGCCGTCGCGGCGCAGGCGTGTCGTGGCGGAGACGGCCAGCTCGAGCTCGGGCGCGCGCGGCAGCAGCGCGCGGATCAGGGTGCCCTTGCCGGCTCCCGACGGGCCGGTGATGACGAGCACGGGCGCGATCTCACCTCCGGAGTCGCCTCGTCGCCTTCTCAAGCCGAGGACTCCGGCGAGTCCGCCTCTACCGGCTGAAGAGGCCAATCAGCTCGGTGCGCTGGCGTTCGGAGAGCCCGCCTACCGTCTTCGACTCGCTGATGCGGCACTGGTTCAGATACCGCTTCGCCTTCACCTGGCCGAACTTGGGTACGGCCATGAGCATGTCGAGGACCTTCGCGGTCGAGACGTATTCGGGAGGGTCGCGCAGGATGTCGTCGATGCGCATCTGCCCGAGCTTGAGATCCTTCTTGAGCTGCGCCCGCTTGACGCGGATGTCGTTGGCTCTCCGGAGAGCGTCCATCCGCTGATCGAGTGAACGGGACGGCGCCTGGCTTTGAGTCTTGGACGCGGCCATAGGCAGGGCGTCGATACTAACACCGACGCAGAGGCGTTCTGCAACCCCTTCGGAGAGTCGCTCAGGCGCTCGCCGGACCTGCGAGGACCGGGCCGCGGAGGGCGATGCCGCCGGTATGGGCAACGCCGCGGACGGTGTCGAGAGAGTCCAGGCCGAGCCGCTCGAGCTCGCCGTCGAGCTCGGCTCGAATGCGTCGCGGCGCGTCCGGATCGGCGAAGAGGACTGTTCCGAGCGCGACGTGCGTAGCGCCCGCGGCGACGAGCTCGAGCACGTCGCGGCCGGTCGTCACGCCGCCCATGCCGACGATCGGAAGGTTGGTTGCCCGCCGGCAGGCGAAGACGGCGGCGAGCGCGATCGGCTTCAGTCCGGATCCCGAATAGCCGCCCGCGCCGTTCGCGAGCACGGGTCGCAGCGTGCGCTCGTCGAGTGCGAGACCGCGCATCGTGTTGACCAGCGAGAGCCCGTCCGCGCCTGCCGCGTCGACGGCCCTGGCGACCTCGGCGACGTCCCACGCGGCCGGCGAGAGCTTGGCATAGAGCGGCAACGACGTCGCGGCGCGGCAGGCGGCGACGATCTCGGCGGCCGACTCGGGCGCCTCGTCGACGTTCGGGCACGAGAGGTTGAGCTCGACGGTCACGTCCTCGAGCCGCTCGCACGTCTCCGCGTACTCGCGCGCTGAGAAGCCGCCGACCGACACCCACAGCGGAAGGCTGAGCTCACGCAGCCGGGGCAGCGTCTCGGCGAAAAAACGGTCCCGGCCCGGGTTCGCGAGGCCGATCGAGTTCAGCATCCCGGCGCTCGTCTCGGCGATGCGCGTCGGTGCGTTGCCGGGGCGCGGCAGCGGCGTGACCGTCTTCGTCACGAAGGCGTCGAGCTGTCGTACCACTTCGGGTGCGGTCAGCGCGTCGAGGCAGCCGGAGGCGTTAAGCAGCACGGAGAACCGGCCCCTCCACGCAGAGGCGCTTCCACTCGCCGCCGATCTCGACCGCGCACCCGTAGCAGCCCCCGTAGCCGCAGGCCATCGGCGCCTCCCACGCGAGCTGGGCACCCGGGCAGAGGGCACGCACCGCGTCGAGCATCGGCTCGGGGCCGCACGCGAGCACGTCATGTCCTTCCAAGCAACACTGTGTTACAAGGATCGGGTCGACGACGACCTCGGCGCCTGGGAGCAACGCGGCCGCCTCGGCATGGGCCTCGGTTCGGAAGCCGAGCACGGCCGGCGGTGCCCCGAGCACCTCCGCGAGGTACGGCAGCGGCGCGATCCCGATCCCCCCGCCGACGAGCAGCGGGCGGTCGACGTCGAGGTCGAACCCGTTGCCGAGCGGACCGAAGACGGCGAGCTCGTCGCCGGGGTCGAGCCCGCAGAGCGCGCGGGTGCCGGGGCCGATGGGGTCGATCAGGAACGCGAGCTCGCCGGGGGGCGCCAGGCAGAGGCTCATCGGCCGAGGCAGTACGCGTCCGGGCGGCGAGAGCATGAAGAACTGGCCCGGCCGGCCGGGGTCGAGGTCGCCGCGCTCGACGCGCAGCAGCGTGTAGAGCCCGACCGGCTCCGTTCCGAGCACATGGAGCAACTTGCGCCTACGCATTACGCCTTCCGTCGCCGGCATCGAGCGACTGATTCGCGGGCGAAGTCGGGCTTGACCCGGCGAGAGCCCCCGCAACTGCCGTCTGAGAGCCGCCGTGAAGGAGGGGGCTCACGGGGGAACCATGGGTTTCCCCGTGCTGTGCCTCATGCCTCTCCTGGAGTGAGCGAGCTGCTTCGCCGCGGGCGCTCGCGATCGCTTGCGCCGCCGCGGCCGCCCCGGCGAGGGTCGTGATGCACGGGATGCGCGCACGCAACGCGGCCTCGCGGATCCGGTAGCCGTCACTGCGGGCTTCCGAGCCCTGCGGCGTGTTGACGACGAGGTCGCAGCGGCCGCGCCGGATGAGATCGACGACGGTCGCCTCGCCGGCTCCCGAGGACACCTTGGCGAGCGGCTCGACGTCGATGCCGGCGACGGCCAGAGCCTCCGCGGTTCCCTCCGTGGCGACGAGGTGGAAGCCGAGCCCGGCGAGCGTCTCGGCGACGGGGACGAGGGCCTGCTTGTCCGCATCCCGGACGGACAGGAACGCGGTGCCCTCGGACGGGAGCGGCCGGCCGGCGGCGCGCTCGGCCTTCGCGAACGCGCTCGGGAAGTCGAGCGCAAACGCCATCACCTCGCCGGTCGAGCGCATCTCCGGCCCGAGCACGGGGTCGCTGCCCGGGAAGCGCGCGAACGGGAGCACGGCCGCCTTCACGGACACAGGCCCGCGGTGCGGGCGGCCTGCACGGCGGCGCGGCAGGACGAGCTCGGAGACGCGTCCGCCGGCCATCAACCGGCACGCGGCGTCGACGAGGTTGACGCCGATCGCCTTGCTCGCGAACGGCACCGTCCGCGACGCGCGCGGGTTCGCCTCCAGCACGTACACCTCACCGCCCACGACCGCGAGCTGCACGTTGATCAGACCGACGACACCGAGCGCCGGTGCGAGCCGCTCGACGACGGCGCGGATCTCCGCCTCGTGCTCGGGCGCGAGCGAATGCGGAGGCAGCACGCAGGACGAGTCGCCCGAATGGACGCCAGCCTCCTCGACGTGCTCCATCACCGCCGCGACGTACGTCTCCTCGCCGTCGCAGAGCGCGTCGACGTCGATTTCGAGCGCGCCCTCAAGGAAGCGGTCGACCAGCACCGGGCCGGAGAGGTGCTCGAACGCCGCCTCGATCTGGTCCGGCCGGTAGCAGACGCGCATTGCGCGGCCGCCGAGCACGTAGGACGGGCGGACGAGCACCGGGTAGCCGATCCGTTCGGCGATCCAGATCGCGTCGGCCGCGTTCTGGGCCGTCCCCCACTCCGGACAGCGGATTCCGAGCTCGGCCATCAACGACCCGAAGCGCTCGCGGTCCTCGGCCAGGTCGACAGCGTCGAACGGCGTGCCGAGGATGCGGTAGCCGGCTCGCTCGACCGCGCGGGCGAGCTTGAGCGGGGTCTGACCCCCGAACTGGATGCAGACGCCGACCGGCTGCTCGCGGTCGAGCACGGCCAGAACCGCCTCCTCGTCGAGCGGCTCGAAGTAGAGCCGGTCGGACGTGTCGTAGTCGGTCGAGACGGTCTCCGGGTTGCAGTTGACCATCACCGACTCGAAGCCGAGCGCGCGGAACGACTGCGCCGCGTGGACGCAGCAGTAGTCGAACTCGATGCCCTGGCCGATGCGGTTCGGGCCCGAGCCGAGGATGACGACCGAGCGGCCGGGCTCGGGCGGCTCCTCGTCCCGTTCGCCGCGCGTGGAGTAGAAGTAGTTCGAGCCGGCTGCGACCTCGCCGGCGCACGAGTCGACGCGGCGGTAGGCCACGTCGCCTTCGGGGCGCGGCGCCTCCAGCTCTCGCGCGAACCACGGGTGCAGGTTCTCGGGCCGCCACTCCGGGTCGATCTCGAGCCCGCGCCTCGCCTTCCAGAACGCCTCGGCGAAGGTGCGGCCGATACCCATCGACTCGCCGACCGACTTCATCTGCGTGCCGAGCGTCGTGTCTGCGCCGGGGAACTTCTCGAACGCGAAGCGCGGGAACTTGACGACGACGTAGTCGAGCGTCGGCTCGAAGCTGGCCGGCGTCGTCTTCGTCAGGTCGTTCGGAATTTCGTCGAGCGTGTAGCCGACGGCGAGCTTGGCCGCGACCTTCGCGATCGGGTAGCCGGTCGCCTTCGATGCCAGCGCCGACGAGCGCGAGACGCGAGGGTTCATCTCGATCACGCGGATCTCGCCGGTCTCGCGGCTGCGGGCGAACTGGATGTTCGAGCCGCCGCACTCGACGCCGACGGCGCGGATGATCGCCGCGGAGGCGTCGCGCAGCTCCTGGTACGCCTCGTCCGAAAGCGTCATCTGCGGCGCAACGGTGACGGAGTCGCCGGTGTGGACGCCCATCGGGTCGAGGTTCTCGATCGAGCAGACGATGACGACGTTGTCCGCCGCGTCGCGCACGACCTCGAGCTCGAACTCGTCCCAGCCGCGGACTGACTCCTCGACGAGCACCTGGCCGATCGGGCTCTCGTACAGGCCGATCTCGACCTGGCGTTCGAGCTCCTCGGGTGTCGAGACGAAGCCGCCGCCGTGGCCGCCGAGCGTGAAGGCCGGCCGGACGACCGCCGGCAGCCTGACGCCGCGAAGGTGCCCGAGCTCGGTCACGATCCTCGACTCGGGCACGGCGAGGCCGACGCTGAGCACGGCGTCGCGGAACAGCTCGCGGTCCTCGGCTCGCTGGATCACGTCGAGCGGCGCCCCGATCAGCTCGGAGCCGAAGAGGAAGTCGGCCTCGGCGAGGTCGCGGGCGAGGTTGAGCCCGGTCTGGCCGCCCATCGTCGGCAGGATCGCGTCCGGCTGCTCGCGCTCGATCACGGCCGCGACGCCTTCGAGGTCGAGCGGTTCGAGGTACGTCCGGTCGGCGAAGCCGGGGTCGGTCATGATCGTCGCCGGGTTCGAGTTGACGACGATCGTCCGGAAGCCGTCGTCGCGGAGCACCTTGAGCGCCTGGCAGCCGGCGTAGTCGAACTCGCACGCCTGGCCGATCACGATCGGGCCGGAGCCGATGATCAGGATCGAGCGGATGTCTGTCCGCCTAGGCACGGGCCAGCTCCTCGACCCACGTCTCGAGGATCGGCCAGGCGTCGTGCGGCCCGGGGCCGGCCTCGGGGTGGAACTGGACGGACCGCGCACGCAGCTCGGGGTAGTCGAGCCCCTCGACGGTGCCGTCGTAGAGCGAGAGGTGGGTCGCCTCGCGGTTCTCGCTCGGGCGGACGGCGAAGCCGTGGTTCTGGCTCGTCACCAGGACGCGGCCGGAGCGGCGGTCGAGCACAGGATGGTTCGCGCCGCGGTGGCCGAAGGGGAGCTTGAAGGTCTCGAGCCCGGTCGCGAGCGCGAGCAGCTGGTGGCCGAGGCAGATGCCGAACACGGGAACGCGGCCGACGAGCTCGCGGACTGTCGCGATCTCGTCCTCGAGCGGCTCGGGGTCGCCGGGGCCGTTCGAGAGCAGCACCGCGTCGTGCTCCGCGAGCGTGTCCGCGTCGGCGTCGTACGGGTAGACCGTGACGGACGCGCCCGTTGCGGCGAGCCGGCAGAGGATGGAGCGCTTGCAGCCGTAGTCGACGACTGCGACGTCGGGACCGTCGCCCTCGGCGAGCCGGTACGGCTGGGCCGTCGAGACGCCGGCGGCGAGCGAGCGGCCGTCCATCGACGGCTGCGCGCGGACTGCGTCGACGTCGACGTCGCCGGTGGTGATCGCGGCTCTCTTCGAGCCACCGTCGCGGAGGTGGAGCACGAGCGAGCGAGTGTCGATTCCGGTCAGCGCGACGACGCCGTTCGCCTTCAGCCAGCCCGTCCACTCCGGCCCGCGGGCCTCGCGCATGACGGCGCCGCGGACGTGGATCTTCGTCGACTCGCGCCGCTCGTCGGCGACGCCGTAGTTGCCGACCATCGGCGCGGTGAAGCAGAGAATCTGCTCGGCGTAGCTCGGGTCGGAGACGAGCTCCTGGTAGCCGGTCATGGCGGTCGCGAACACGGCCTCGCCGAACGCCGTGCCCTCGGCACCGACGGACAAGCCGGGAAAAACCTCCCCGTCTTCGAGGATCAGGTGTCCCCTCATGCCTCGTACACCACGCGGCCGGCGGCGACGGTCATCTTCACTCGGCCCTTCAGCGTCTGCCCGAGCAGCCACGAGTTGACAGACCGCGAGCGGAAGCCGTCCTCCGTCACGCGCCAGGCCGACTCGGTGTCGAGCAGGACGAGGTTGGCGGGGGCGCCGACGGCGATCCGCGGCCGTTCCAGGCCGAAGGCACGCGCGGGCCCGGCGGACATCCGCTCGAGCAGCGTCGGGAGCGTGAGCAGCCCGGGGCCGACGAGGTGCGTGTTGAGCGCGGCGAACGCCGTCTCGAGGCCGGTGACGCCGAACGGCGCCTCCTCGAACGGCACGTCCTTCTCGTGCCGCGCGTGCGGCGCGTGGTCGGTGGCGACGCAGGCGATCGTCCCGTCGCGGAGTCCGGCGACGAGCGCGGCGCGATCCTCGGCGGAGCGCAGCGGCGGGTTCATCTTCAGGTTCGGGTCGAGCGAGCGGACGGACTCGTCGGTCAGGCAGAGGTGGTGCGGCGTGACCTCGGCCGTCGCCTCGACGCCCGCGACCTGCGCGCGCGAGAGCGCCTCGACCGACTCGCGGGCGGAGAGGTGCATCAGGTGCACCGGCCGGTGCTCGTAGCCGGCGAGCGACAGGTCGCGCTCGACCATCGTGCTCTCGCCGACCGACGGATAGCCGGTGAGCCCGAGCTCGGCCGAGACGACGCCCTCGTGCATGTGCCCGCCGCGGGTGAGCGTCGGCTCCTCGCAGTGGACGGCGATCCGGCGGCCGGCGACCGGGCTGTACTGGAGCGCGCGGCGCATCAGCCCGGGCGAGAGGACCGGGCGCCCGTCGTCCGTGAACCCGGCGGCTCCCGCGTCCGCGAGCTCGCCCATCTCCGTCAGCTCCGAGCCTTCCTGGCCCTTGGAGATCGCGGCCAGGAACCCGACCGGGACGACCGCGTCGCTGCGCGCGCGCTCGACCAGTGAGGCGAGCACGGATGCCGAGTCGACGACCGGCTCGGTGTTGGGCATCGCCAGAATCGCGCAATAGCCGCCCGCGGCGGCGGCCTCGGTGCCCGACGCGATCGTCTCCTCGTCCTCGCGGCCGGGCGTCCGCAGGTGGACGTGCGGGTCGACGAACGCAGGCGCGAGGACATAGCCGTTCCGCACGTCGCCCGGCTCGAGCTTCGTGACGACCCCGTTCTCGATCGTGACCCTGAGTGCCGCGTCGATCCCCTCGGCCGGGTCGATCACGCGCGCGCCCTCGATGACGCGGCTGTCGTGGTGGCCGTTCCGCGAATACAGCATCACGCCACCTCCATCGCTGCTTCGGTGGGGACGACGACCGGCCCGTGGGTGAGCAGGTCGTAGAGGACGGCCATCCGGACGACGAGGCCGGCGCGAACCTGCGCCTCGATCAGCGCGTCCGCCGAGTCGGCGACGCGCGGGTCGATCTCGACGCCGCGGTTCATCGGCCCGGGGTGCATGACCTTCTGGCCGGGCCGGAGCCGCTCGGGCGTCACGCCCCAGCGCGCGGTGTACTCGCGCAGGCTCGGCACGTAGTTGGCGCCTTCGAGCATCCGCTCGCGCTGCATGCGCAGGACGTAGACGACGTCGGCGGCCCGGATCGCGTCGATGTCGGACGTCGTCTCGCAGCCCATCGCCTCGATCCCGCGCGGGATCAACGTCGGTGGGCCGACCAGCGTCACGCGCGCGCCGCAGAGCACGAGCGCCTGGATGTCCGAACGCGCGACGCGCGAGTGGAGCACGTCGCCGACGATCGCCACGTGCAGGCCTTCGATGCGTCCGAGCTCCTGCTGGATCGTGTACAGGTCGAGCAGCGCCTGGGTCGGGTGCTGGTGCTTGCCGTCGCCGGCGTTGACGATGTGCGCGCCGGTGACGTCGGCGACGAGCTGCGGTGCGCCGATCGAGGCGTGCCGGATGACGATCACGTCCGGGTCGTAGGCGTTCAGCGTCAGCGCCGTGTCCTTGAGGGACTCGCCCTTGTCGACCGACGAGCCGGCGGCCTTGATCGACATGACGTCGGCGGACAGGCGCTTCGCGGCGAGCTCGAAGCTCGAAGAGGTGCGCGTCGACGACTCGAAGAAGAGGTTGACGACCGTGCGGCCGCGCAGGGTCGGCAGCTTCTTGACCTCGCGCTGGGTCGTCTGGTCGAGGGTCCGCGCAGTCGCGAGCAGCCGCTCGACGTCGTCGCGGTTCAGGTCCTCGATCGAGAGCAGATGCCTGCGCGGCGGGCGCGTCGGCGGCAGCTCCTCCCGCATGACTGTGATGTCTGGACTCACTGGCTCTCCTCCTCTGGAGACGAGACGAGCAGGACGCGGTCGACCTCGTCGACCTCGACGAGCTCGACCTGGACGCGCTCGGCGCGGGCGGTCGGAAGGTTCTTGCCGACGTAGTCGGGTCGGATTGGCAGCTCGCGGTGGCCGCGGTCGCAGATGACCGCGAGCTGGACGCGGGCGGGCCGGCCGTAGTCGAACAGCGCCTCGATCGCCGCGCGGATCGTCCGGCCGGTGTAGAGGACGTCGTCGACGAGGACGCAGGTGCGGCCCTCGAGCGGGAAGTCGATCCGGGTCGCGCGGACGAGCGGCTGCGGGTGCAGCGGCGCCTCGCGGCCACGGACCTGGACGTCGTCGCGGTAGAAGGTGATGTCGACGGTGCCGAGCGCGACGTCAGTGCCGGCGAACTCCTCGATCAGACGTCGGAGCCGCTGGGCGAGGAAGACGCCGCGCGTATGGATGCCGATCAGAGCGACCTCGTCGAGCCGCTCGTTGCCCTCGATGATCTCGTGGGCGATGCGGTGAAGGGTGCGCTGGAGCGCTTCTGCGTCGAGGAGCACCCGCTCTCCGGCGGGCGCGCTTGCAGGCATGCTCATCGAACTCCTTTCCGGCCTCTCTGGACCGGGTTAAAGGGGTACGTGTCGGGCAGGAGTCTAGCCGTGCGAACGGACGAACCGGTACAGCCCCGCCCACTGATGCTGGTCAAGCTCCCACGCGGGCGCGGCGGGAGAGAAGCCGAGCTCGCGGGAGAGCCGCTTGAACGCAAGCGGCGGAATCGTGCGAGCGAGGACTCGCCTGAGCGGCCCGCGCCCGCGGAACCCTGCCTCGACGAGCGAGCGGTAGGCCGCGGCGTCCACCGGCCGGACGAGCGGTTCGGGCCGTCGCGTCGCCCGGAGCACGCCCGCGTCAACCCTCGGAGGCGGCGCGAAGGCCGTGGAGTCGAGGCGCCTGACGAGCGCGAGCTCCCACCATGCGCTCCAGTAGACGCCGAGCGCCGTACTCGGCACCGCGGTCGCACGCTTGCGCGCGGCTCCCAACTCGAGGATCAGGTCGGCGCGTTCGAGCGGGACGGTCGGGTCGTCGAGGAGCCGCCGCAAGATGGCACTCGTCTGCGCGAACGGGATGTTCGCGACGACCTGGAACGGCTCGCCGGGAAGTGGCCGCCCGAGGATGTCGCCGGTCTGGATCTCCACGTTGGGCCATCCCGCGAAGCGCCGGCGTAACCGCTCGATGAGCGACTGGTCGATCTCGATCGCGATCACTCGACCTCCCCGCCGACCGAGCTCCGCGGTCAGCACGCCGGTTCCGGCACCGAGGTCGAGGACGAGGTCGGCTTTCCCTACGCCCGCGTCGCGCACGAGGTCGGCCGCGAGCCGGGTCGACCGGAGGAAGTGCTGCTGATGCCTACGCCGCGGCGACGGCGCGCAAACGCGCCCGACGGCCACGGACCATCACCGTCGTCATGCCGGCAGTCTAGGCGGAGCGGGAGGGGATCGCTCGCGCGGGCTGCCGTCAAGCGGCGTAGCCGCTCTTCGCCAGAAACATGCGGAGGGCGCTGAGGTACTTCTTGCCGGCGGGCCAGAGCGGGTCGACGCGCGGCGCGCTGACCTCGCCGGCGGCGTACGCGGCGTCGATCTTCTTCCAGCCTTCGTCACCGAGACCGAGCCGGTACTCGTCGGCGAGCCACGCGGCGAGCACGCCGCGCACGTCGGCGCCGGACTCGTGTCGCGTCTGGAGGTACTCACTCCAGAGCGTCGCCGCGTCCTTGCGCACGACGGCCGGGTAGTTCGACGTGACGTCGATGAGCGCGCCGCGGTAGAAGTGCCAGATCTGCACCGGCAAGGCTGACGCGGCGTAGAAGGTGAACTCATACGCAAAGCGGTCGTCGGCGGACACGAGCTCGGGCCGGCCGTCGCCGTCGAGATCCTTCAGCTCGTAGGCCGGATCGCCCCAGACGTGTGTCGTCTTGAGGTAGCCGTGGCCGTCGTAGCGGAGGAAGACGGTCAGCCAGCAGCAGTGCGCCCCGCCCGAGAAGAGGTCGACGAGCACCTCGGGCTCGCCGTCGCCGTCGAGATCGCGGATCACGAGTGGATCGCCCTGGATCGTGCCGAAGCCGGAGAGCGCGCAGCCCCCGCAGCCGGCGGCGGCCACCGGCCCGTCGAACGCCGGCCTGCCGTGCCTGCGGATGGCGAGGCGCAGGTCGCTGTAGTTCGCGTTCGACTCGCGGTAGGTGAGATCGGCCGAGATCCCGTCGTGCGTGAGGCGGATGTGCGAGACGACGTTCCGGCTCAGCTCGACCTGCCAGCAGAGGAGCATCCCGGGCGCGCCGGCGGCGCCGTCGGCGACGCGGACCGTCCAGCGGCCGCGCGCCTCCTGGCCGTTCAGCGTGGTGAGCGGCTTCTCGGGCCGGAACTCGCCGGCGAACGGTGCCTTCGACGTGGTGATCGAGTCGAGGCCGTCGGACTCGAACCACGTCAGCTCGCCGCTGCAACCTTTCGGGCCTGTGCCGAAGTTCGCGCCGTCACCGCCGCGTCCGGAGCTGAGCGGAACCGTCGTGCCGCGCGGGCTGACCACGCTGATCGTGAGGTCGGAGTCGCGGGGGTGGACGATCCGGACGCCGACCGCGACGAAGGACACCGGCCCCGAGTCAGGCACGGAGATCGAGCTCTGCACCGCGCTCCCGGCGGAGATGCCGAGGTGCAGCTGGTGGCTCGTGTAGGTCGCCGTCGCGGCAGGCGCGCTTCCCGAGAGCGCGAGGAGGACGATCGGGACGGCGAGGAGCAGGCGGCGCATCAGGCCGCGGTATTCGCGATCGCAACGAGCCATTCCTGGTCGTACTCCACCGGATCCGGGAGCTCGCGCTCCGCGCGGGCGGTGCCGTCGGCGATCTCGTCGTCGGAAAGCAGGTCGAACGTGGAGATGTGGCGGCCCCGGATGCGCTCAAGCGCGTCGGCCCGCGAGATCGCCGCGTGCTGCGAGAGCGGAACGATCCGGACGGAGGCGAAGCCTGCGTCCTGGAGCTCCGTGCGCAGGCTGTCCTCGGACGGGAATCGGGCCAGGTCGATCTCCCTGATGCGCGGAAAGAAGCCGTTCAACCAGTAGCGGTCGAAGTGGCGCGAGTCGAACGTGACGACGGCGAACCGGCCGCCGGGGACGAGGACGCGCGCCGCCTCGTGGAACGCGGCCGTACGGTCGACGAGATGGCAGACGAGCCACATGACCGCCCGGTCGAACCAGCCGTCGCGGAACGGAAGGTGCTCGGCGCTGCCCTCCTTCAGACCGACGCCGGCCGGCACCTTGCCGCGCGCGACGTCGAGCATCTCGGGCGACGCGTCGACGCCCCAGACGCGGGCGAAGCCCTGCTCGGCGAGCGCCGCCGACAGCCGGCCGGTGCCGCAGCCGATGTCGAGCACCCGCTGCCCGAGGAGATCCGCCTCTCGCGCGACGACCTCGAACACCGCCCGCCAGTTGTCGTCCACCGGCCGGATCCGGTCGTAGCTCGCAGCCCTGGCCCCGAAGTCGACGCCCATTCAGGCCGTGTCCGCGGCGGACAGCCCGCGGTTCCCCCACCCATCAAGGGTGGGGTACAACCCTCCCCCCTCGGCTTCGACGATATCGGTCTCTTCCGCAGGCATGTGTGCCGATTGTGCGCCAATTTCGCGCGGCCTCGTCCGGTTGTGCGAGGTCGCGGTCTGCGGGGACATCCCCTCCGCGACGAGCCATCGGTTGTGGCCGGGTCTGACCTCGGCGAGCCGGGCTCGCGGGTGCACCACGGCCGGCGAGTAGCCGTGGCTCCGGAGCAAGGCGACGCAGTCATGCTCGAGTGACTGCGAGTGGGTCTCGACGATCAGGTGCGGGCGGCGTTCGGAGAGCAGGCGAGTCGCGCCCTCGAGCGCTTGCAGCTCCCAGCCCTCGACGTCGAGCTTGACGACGTCGGGAGCGAACCCGTCGCCGCCGAACGCGGCCTCGTCGAGCGTCGCGTCGGTGTCTTTCGCGCCGGCGGTGACGCGAGCGAGCCGCGCTTCCGGGGCCGGGGTCAGCCCGGGATTCGCGGCGATGTTCCGGCAGAGGAGCTCGTGCTCGTGCGCGTCGGCCTCGAAGGCGAGCACGCGTCCGCCGGCCGACAACCGGGCGAGGAGCAGCGTGTGGTACCCCTCGCGCGCGCCGACGTCGAACGCGCTCGCCCCGCGAGGGCAGAGCTTTCGGAACCACGGCGCGAGCTCGAGCTCGAAGACTCCGAGGTACATCCGCATCTGCCGGCGGAAGTCGATTCCCATCCGCAGCCCGCGTGCGGGGCCGAACCGGACCGTCCGGACACCGACTGTCCGTGGTAGGACGGGATCGAGCGCCCGCCTGGCTGCTCCGGCGACGCGCGTGGGCTAGTCCGAGGCGATTTCGTCAGGGTCGGTCATGGCCTCGATGGCGTGGAGCGCCTGCTCGAGATCCGATTCGGGCACGAGCACCTTCTGCGGAGCGTCTTCGGTCGATGTCGGATGGTGCTCCACCGCGGTCTCGAGCTTGGAGTCGATGCCTGCGAGCCGCAGGATCTCCTGGATCTCCTCGGCCTCGGTGACGTCTTCCGCCAGGGCGACTTGCACCAGTTCGCTCACGCTCCACCCTCCTCCGAACCGTGTCTACTGCGACGCGCCTCCCTTGACCAGCCGGGGCCCGCCTCGCTCCTCGAATCCTGCCTCGATCGTATCGAAGTCCCTGGGGACAACTGTCTCCGGGAAAACCGCGCGGGCTTCCCGGGCCGCGTCGCGCCCGAGGTAGCGGCTGGAGAGATGGACGAGCGCGAGCAGTCCCACCTCGGCTTCGTGGGCGCAGGCAGCGGCGTCGAGCGCAGTCGAATGGAGTGTCTCGCGGGCGCGATCCTGCTCGTCCTGGAGAAAGGTGGATTCGTGGACGAGCACGTCCGCGTGTCGCACCGCTTCGACGACTTCGGACGAGGGCGCGGTATCGCCCGTGATCGACACTTTGCGGCCCCGGCGCGGCGGCCCGAGCACCTGGTCGGGGATGACCACCCGCCCGTCACCGAGCGTCACGGGCTCGCCTCGCTGGAGAGCGCCGCGCTCGGGTCCTGCCGGAACGCCGAGGGCATCCGCGGTCGGCACGTCGAACCGTCCCGGCCGGACGTCTTCGAGCAGGGTGTAGCCGATCGCGTTCCTCCCGTGGAGGACGGGAAAGACGTCGAGGACGTAGCCGTCGCGCGGCAGGCGGTCACCGGGCCGAACCTCGACGAGCGCGTACTCGTAGGTGAGGTTGCCGAAGATCCTGCGCAGGTCGCCGAACAGGGCCACGAGGCCCGTCGGCCCGTAGATCGTGATCGGCTCCTCGCGACCTCGCAGAGCGAACGTCTTGAGCATTCCCGGCAGCCCGAGGTAGTGATCCGCGTGGTAGTGCGTGAGGAAGATCTCGCGGAGATCGACGAGGCCGACGTTGGACGCGAGCAGCTGGCGCTGCGTTCCCTCGCCGCAGTCGAACAGCAGCCGTTCGCCGCCGCGGCGCACGAGCAGCGCCGGCGCGCCTCGAAACGCCGTCGGCATCGACCCCGAGGTGCCGAGGAAGACGATGTCCAGATCCACGGCGCAAGTATGGAGGCAGGGAGACGCACATCCGATCCGAGGGGCGCAGATCGGCGAACATGCCGCAGTGGACGTGGCCATCGGCGATTTCCGCCAGGAGCACGGCACGACCGTGATCGGGTGGGTGCGGTCCGCGCCGGAGTCGCTGAGGTGGTCGTCGGTGCCGTACCTGCGTCTCGAGACTGCCGTTCTGGACGAGTGGCACGCGCAGCCGGGGATCGTCCCCTGCGTCGGGCTGCTGGACGGCGACCTCTGCGCGTACGGGCAGGTGCTCGAGGACCACACGGAGGACGAGGCCGAGGTTGCGCGGGTGATCGTCGCTCCCGACCGTCGCGGACAGGGCGTCGGCAAGGCCTTCGTCGCATTGCTCGCGAACGAAGCTCGGAGGCGAGGGTTCACGTCGATCGTCGCGCGCGCGGTCCGCGGCGACCGCGTCGCATTCGCGTGCTACCAGTCGGCGGGCTTCGTGCGGATGTCCTGGGCGGAGGAGGCGGCGCTGAACGTCGATCAGGATCAAGAGTATGTGTGGCTGAGATTCGCTTCGGCGCTCGCCTCCTCGTGATCGGCTAGCCGGGCGGCAGGACGAGCGTCTCGCCGGGCTGGATCGAGGGGCTCGGGAGCCGGTTCCGGTGCTCGATCTCCCAGATCGCCTCTCGCGGATCCCCTGAGTAGTGCGCGGCTGCGATGCTCCAGAGCGTGTCGCCCGCTCGTACCGTGTAGTGCTGGGTCGGCCCTGCACCGCTCGACTGCCGGGCGGCGACGGCCACCGCAAAGGCGGCGGCGACAAGCAGAAGGACGACGCGACCGAACATGTGTTCGGAGTATAGAGCGAACGGGTGTTCGCGTCAAGGAAGCGCGGCAAGCACCGCATCGAGCAGACGCCCGGGCCCGAAGCGCACCGGGTCGTCCGCGGGCAGGCCCGTCTGGCCGGCCGCCTCCGCGATCGCCGCTCGCGCCGCGTCGTCGTCGAGCCCGCGGGTGTTGAGCGCGATCGCCGCAACCGTGGCCGGACGGGCGCGCAGCGACAGGCGCTCGTGCAGGTCGACCAGCCCGGGCAGCGGAGTGAGCGGATGTCCCGGGAATCCCTCGTGCTCCGTCGAGCCCGCGCGGTGGCAGAGGACGAAGACGTGCGGCGCAGAGCCGTGGATCAGCCCGAGCGTCACGCCCGAGTACGCGGGATGCGTGATCGAGCCCTGTCCTTCGACGAAGAGGAGCTCTCCCCCGCGCTCGGCGCCTTCGACCACCAGCTTTTCGGATGCGCCGGCGATGAAGTCGGAGACGACCGCGTCGACGCAGAGCCCCCAGCCGGCGATGGCGATGCCGGTCTGGCCCGTCGGGACGAACTGTGAGGAGAGGCCGCGGGCGCGCGCGGCGCGATCGAGCTCGAGTGCGACGGTCATCTTCCCGATCGCGCAGTCGGAGCCGACGGTGAGGACGATCTGCGTCGGTACGCGCAGGTTCTCGCCGGTCGGCACGTTCAGCCCGTCCGGTGGGCGGCGGAGGTCGCGGAGCTCGACACCGTGCGTCGCCGCAAGCGCTGCGAGCTCCGGGTCGTTGTCGATGAACTGGTGCAGGCCGTTCTCGACGTCGAGCCCGTTCTCGACGCAGCTCACGAGCAGCGCGCGCCACTTCGGAGGGAATCGCCCGCCGGCCGTCGCGACGCCGACGATCGCCGTCGTCGGTCCGAGGGGCAGCGCCTCCTCGACCGAGCCGACGATCGGCGCGCCGTCCTGCTCTCCCCCGGCCCGGGTCGAGTCGACGAGCGCGACGACAGGCGTCAGGCCGTAGTGGAGGATGCCGCGGGCGGTCTTGCCGTAGTGCGGGTCGCCCGAGAAGTCCTCGGCCAGGATCAGGTAGCGCTTCTCGGACATCTACCGGCCCGCCGAGCGCCGCTCGACGAGGGAGAGCAGGCGCCAGTACGCGCCGCGCCACTTGTCGTACGTGCCGGCGCCTCGATCGCCGGCGAGTCCTGCCACGAGCGACTCACGCACGGCTCGACACGCCCAGCCCGGGCTCGGTGGCGCTCGGCAGCTGGACGCCGCCGACGAGTTCGATCCCCGGCCAGGGGTCGTCGCGGATGAGGATGTTCCCGTCCAGGTCGACGTGGTCGAAGAGCGCGGCGATGTGGGCGCCGGGCGCGATGCCGAGGCCGGACTCGACCATGCAGCCGAGCATCAGCTCGAGACCGAGCGCGCGGCCCGCGTGCGCCATGCGCACCGCTTCGCGCAGCCCGCCCGACTTCGCGAGCTTGACGTTGATCCCGTGCGCGATCTGAGAGCAGTCCTCGACGTCCGCCAGCGTGTGGCAGTCCTCGTCGACGTAGATCGGGAGCCGCGACTCGCGCTTCAGCTCGGCTCCGCCGGAATCGCCTGCGGGCAGCGGCTGCTCGCAGTAGGCGACACCGAGATCGGCGAGCTGCGGCAGGGCGTCGAGCGCTTCGGCCAGCGTCCAGCCCTCGTTCACGTCGACCTGGAGCGGCAGCTCGGTGACGGAACGCACGGCCCGGACGCGCTCGACGTCGAGTCCGTCGCGGCCGCCGAGCTTCAGCTTGAGCCGTTCGAACCTGGGCGCGTCGCGCTCCGCCTTCCGCGCCATCTCGTCCGGGTCGCCGAGCCCGATCGTCCAGGAGGTCGGCGGCCCGCCGCGCCGGAGGCCGAGCAGCTTCCACACCGGGACGCCGGCGAGCTTGCCGCAGAGATCGTGGAGCGCCGCGTCGAGCGCCGACCTGGCAGCCGGCTCGCCGTGCGGCAGGCGGCCGTGGATCTCGTCGAGCGCCCAGGGGTCGTCGCCCAGCGCGTGCCCGTTCGCCTCGAGGTACGCGAGCGCCGACTCGGCCGTCTGGTCGTAGCGCTCGATCGGCGCCGCCTCGCCGTAGCCGACGACGTCGCCGTGGCGGATCTCGACCTGGACGACCTCGGCCTCGACCGTGGTCTCGCGCGCGATGCGGAAGGTCTCGGCAAGCGGCAGGCGGGCTATGCGTGCGGTGACGTCCACCGGCATACACTAAACACGCCGTTTCCCGGGTACGTTCCAGGCATGGCCCGAGCGTCTGCACCCGCGCTCGGACGCGGCCGCACCCGCTCCGGCGGGGGCCGGCGGCGGCTCGTGACGGCGTCGATCGCGGTCGCGGTCGTCGGCCTGACGTTCGCGTTCGTCCTGCCCCGGATCGCGGGCTACCGCTCGGTGTGGCACGTGGTCAGCGGGCTGTCGTGGATCGACGTGCTCGCGCTCGTCGGTGCGACCGTGCTGAACGTCGTCACGTTCGCTCCGCCGTGGATGATCTGCATCCCCGGTCTCGGCTTCCTGCGCGCGCTGCTCGTCACGCAGGCTTCGACGGCGACGACCTACGTGGCACCGGGAGGGGCCGCGCCGGGCATGGCCGTGTCATTCACGATGCTGCGTGCGTGGGGGTATTCGAGCCGGGAGGTCGCGGTCACCGTGGCCGTCACCGGCGTCTGGAACCAGCTGATCATCTTCGGCTCTCCCCCGCTCGCCCTGGCACTGCTCGCGTTCGTCGGCGAGCGGAATCCGCTGCTGCAATCGTTCGCGATCGTCGGGGTGATCGTGTTCGGCGCCGCGCTCGGGATGTTCGCCGGCGTGCTGGCGAGTGCCGAACTTGCCCGCCGGGCCGGCGACCTGCTCGGATCGCTGCTCGGTGCCGGTTCGCGGCTGATCCGCCGCGGGCCGGTTTCCTTCGGCGGCGAATCGGTCGTCCGCTTCCGCGCCGACGCGCTCGAACTGCTGCGGAGCAAGTGGCACGTCATCACGCTCGCCACGCTCGCCGGCCAGCTCAGCGTCTTCTTCGTCCTCTGGGTGACGGTGCGCGCGGTCGGGATCGGCGCGGGCAGCCTGACCGGCCTCGAGATCTTCGCCGCCTGGTCGGTGGCCAAGCTGCTCGGATCCCTGCCGGTGACGCCGGGCGGTGTCGGCGTGATCGAGCTCGGCCTCACGTCGCTGCTCGTCGGCTTCGGCGGGCCGCACGCGAAGGTCGTCGCCGCCGTTCTCGTCTACCGCTTCCTGACCGTCGTGCCGACGCTCGTGCTCGGTCTGATCTCGGCCGCGACGTGGCAGCGGTTCGCTCCGCCGAACGCGCATCCGCCCCGGGAGGCCGTCCAGGAGGCGTTCGAACGGGCGGTAGACTGACCCGGACGCGCCTGTAGCTCAGGGGATAGAGCGTGCGCCTCCGGAGCGCAAGGTCGTAGGTTCGATTCCTACCAGGC
The DNA here is from genome assembly GCA_963776735.1 of uncultured Actinomycetes bacterium. GTDB lineage: Bacteria > Actinomycetota > Thermoleophilia > Gaiellales > Gaiellaceae > PALSA-612. The sequence goes on along the minus strand of CAVZNV010000018.1, from coordinate 614,725 downwards.
GCATTCAGAGCCTAGGCGCAGAGCCACTACAAGGAGGTACACATGGCGATCCTTATCCGGTTCACTCCGAGCGGCATGACGGCGGAGCAGTACAACGCAGTTGGCGAGAAGCTTCAGGAGGGCGGGAACTGGCCACCGGAGGGGCTCCTGGCACACGTCTGCTTCGGCTCGAGCGGGAACCTTCGGGTCAGCGAGGTCTGGGAATCACGGGAGCAGCAGGAGCAGTTCGCCGAGAAGCTGATGCCGGTGCTGCAGCAGGAGAACGTCGACCTCAGCAATCCCCCTGAGATTCTCGAGGTCGAGGGCTACTTCATGCGCGAGGCGAGCAGCGACGCCGGACACTGACGCAGGAAGGCCGAGCCGAACGCGCGTGAGATAAAGCTCCCGGCGGCGTCTCGCGCCGGATGCCGGGGGTTAGACTCAGCCATGGCGAGGCTTTCGGCCGCCCTCGTTCTTGCCGGTTTGCTGGCAGTTACGAGCGGCTGCGGTGCGGGCTCCTCCGCCCAGCACCCGGCGATCCGGATCGTCTCGTCGCGGGTGATCGGGCCGAACGTCATCCTCAGGGTGAAGATCACCGGCTGGAAGATGTCGCCGCCGGCCCAGGGCCCGAAGCCGCAGCCGCGCACCGGTCAGTGGCAGATCTTCGCCGGCGACCGCTACGTCGGCTGGTCGGATCAGCCGACGTACGGTGTCCTGACCAACATGCCGGTCGGAACCTTCAAGGTCTGGGTCGCGCTCGCGCGCACGGACTTCTCGCTCGTCTACCCGCTGATCCGCTCGCAGAAGATCACCGTGCACGTCGGCGGCGGGAGCCTCTACAACCAGGAAACGGAGTAACGCCGGCTACTGCGGCGGGCCTGCCGCAGGCCGGACGACGGCGCTTCGCGTCGCCTGGAAGCCGTCGACCCACGAGATCCCGAGCGGCTTGCCCGGAGCGATCTGCAGGATCACGTGCTGGAGGTCGCTCGCCGAGGTAATGGCGTGGCCGCCGGCGCGGACGATCGTGTCGCCGCCCTGCATCCCGGCCTTGGCGGCTGCCGAGCCCGGAACCACCTCCTGGATCGACGCGCCCTGGATGTCGGCGCTCGAGCGGTCGAGCAGGACGCCGAGGAACGCAGTCGGCCCGACGTGCACGGTCGAGTTGGTGTGACCGATGAGCACCTGGTGGACGACCGAGCTCGCGGTGGAGAGCGGAATCGCGAAGCTGTCGCCGTACTGGTTCTCGCCGCCGGTCCGTGAGGCTGCGGCGTCCATCCCGACCACGCGGCCGCCGTAGAGCAGCGGGCCGCCTGAGTCGCCGGGCTGGAGCGGCGCGCTCGTCTCGATCATGTCGGTGAGTCGGTTCGTGCCGCCCTGGTCGTCGCTGACGGTGATCGACTGGCCCACGCTCGTGATGCGTCCGGTGACGGTCGTCAGCGAGCCGGTGCCGCCGGCGTTGCCGACCGCGGTGATCGCCTGCCCGACCTTGACCGGCGACGAGCTGCCGAGCTTGGCAGGCGTCAGCCCGCGCGCGTTCTGAAGCTGGAGCAGCGCGACGTCCTTGGAGATGCTGTAGCCGAGGACCTTGGCCGAAAAGGTCAGCCCGTCGCTCGGATCGGAGACGTGGATCGTGGTCGCGCCGCGGACGACGTGGTTGTTCGTCATCACCTCGCCCGACGACGTGAGGATGATCCCGGTTCCGGCGGCGCCGCCGTACTGGTAGGCGAGATTCGTGTTGATGATGACCACGCCCGTGCGCGCCGAGGAGCCCGCGCGCGCCGGCTGCGCCGCGACGAGCGGCACCGTTGCCGCGTTGTGCGAGCGGGCGAGGAGGACGGCCGATCCGACGACCGCGAGCGCCGCGAGAAACGCCACGGTCGTCGTGAGAGCGAGGAACTTGCCGTTCATTCACTCGGTATGGAAGCAGTCGCAGCTAAGAAGCCGCTGAGCGTTCGGCAAATCTCGGGTTAACGCGCGGCCTTCCCGCAGCAGGACTCAGGTCGGCCACGGATGCCCCGGCGCCCGCGCGCCAGTCGAATGCGGACACAACGAAGGAGGTGCGAGATGGCGGCAGACGTCCTCATCGCCTATGCGTCCAAGCACGGATCGACGGAGCAGGTCGCGCGGCGGATCGGCGAGGTGCTGCGCGGGCACGGACTCACGACGACGGTCGAGCAGGCGAGTGCGGTGACGGATTTGGACGGTGTCCGCGCCGTCGTTCTCGGCGGCTCGATCTACATGGGCCGCTGGCACCGCGACGCCTGCGCCTTCCTGAACCGGCACGCCGAGGCGCTCGACTCGACGCCGTTCGCAGTGTTCGCACTCGGCCCGGGAAAGAACACCGAGCACGACTTCGAGCAGTCCCGCGCGCAACTCGACCACGCGCTCGGGAAGGAGCCGGAGCTCGAGCCGCGCGCCGTGACCGTGTTCGGCGGCGTGATCGAGCCGGAGCGCCTGCGGTTCCCGCTCAACCACATGCAGGCGGTCGACATCCGCGACTGGCCGACGATCCATGCGTGGGCCGCCGCGCTGCCGGCATTGCTGGGGCTCGACCGCGAGGCGGTCAGCGCCTGACGGTCACGGCGACGCGCTGGACGGCGTTGTTGCAGTAGCCGCCGACGTTCCACTCGGCCTCGAGCGGCTGCTCGTTGCCGGCCCGGTCGCGCGCCCGGCAGGCGAGGTCGTGATCGCCTTCCTCGGCCGGCCAGTCGAAGTGCCAGGCCGCCCAGGCGTACGGCCCTGCCGCTGAGCCGACTGCAGCATCGGTCCAGGTGGTGCCGCCGTCCGAGCTGACCTGCACCGAGTCGATCGGCGCCTCGCCCGACCAGGCGCGCCCTTCGAGACGGCACGGGCCCGGCTCGACGAACCGGCGCCGGGTCATGAAGTCCGGCACGCCCGGCGGCACCATCAGCGCGCGCAGGCGCATGCGTGTGACGGTCTCGCCGGGATCGTCATCGCTGCGACGGAAGCGGTATGCCTGCGCCTGCTGGTAGCCGTCGAACGGCCGGTCGAGCAGGGTGATCCGTTCGAGCCACTTCACGCTCGTCATGCCGTACCAGCCCGGCACGACGAGGCGCAGCGGGAAGCCGTGCTGCGGCGGGAGCGGCTCGCCGTTCAGCTCGTAGGCGAGCAGCGCGTCGCCACCGAGCGCATCGGCGACCGTGAGGCTCCGCTCGTACGCCTGCTCGACGCCGCCGTCGATTCCCCGGTCGAATCCGGAGAACAGCACCTCGACGGCGCCGTCCGCGATGCCGGCCCCTTCCAGCAGCGCGAACAAGTCGACTCCTCCCCACTCGCCGGTGCCGACCGCCTCGGCAAGCCACGGCTGGCTGACGACGTGAGGCTCGAGCCGTGCGCGGCCGTTGCCGGCGCACTCCATCGTCACGGTCCGTGTCACCTTCTCCCGTGCACGCAGCTCCTCCAGAGACAGGGACAGCGGCCGCTCGACGAGGCCGCCGACCTCGAGCCGCCAGTCCCCGGGCACCGACGGCACGTCGAAGTGGACGAGCAGGTAGTGGAGCCCGACGGGCGTCACGTCGAAGCGGAGGGCCTCGAGCGGCATCCCGTGATTCCGCGCCGCGAGCTGCAGCTCATCCAGCGAGATGCCCATCCGTTCAAGACTATGGCGTGACCGGTCTCCGCGCCTACCTCCGCAGCCTCGACCCGCAGCTCCCGCGTGGGATTCTGGATCCTCGAGCTCGGGACCTTCGTCAACTTCTTCGGCAGTGGGCTCGCGTTTCCGTTCCTGCTCATCTACTTCCACAACGTGCGTGGCTTCGGCTACGGAACGGCCGGGCTCGTGGTCGCGACGCTCGGCGTCGTCGGAGTGGTCGCCGGGCCGACGGTCGGGCCGCTGATCGACCGCGTCGGCGGCCGGCGCACGCTCGGCGTGGCGCTGCTGGTCGCGGCGTTCGGCTACGGGCTGATGCCGCTCGTCCACGAGCCGTGGCAGGCGTTCCTGGCGGCGATTGTGATCGGGATCGGGAGCGGGACGTTCTGGCCGAGCGTGTCCGTCGTCCTGACGAGCCTGACGCCGCCGGAGAAGCGACACCAAGCGTTCGCCGTCCAGCGCGTCGCGCTCAACCTCGGCATCGGCCTCGGCGGCCTGACCGGCGGTCTGATCGTGTCGAGCGCGCACCCGTCGAGCTTCACCGTGCTCTTCCTCGTCGACGCGGCCACGTTCGTCGGGATGATCTTCGTGCTGCCGTTCGTGCCGGAGCCCGAGCTCGAAGAGGCACTCGACATCGAGCGGCACATCGGCTACCGCTCCGTCGTCAAGGACCGCGTGCTGCTGAGGATGCTCGGCCTGAATGTCGTCTTCATCGCCGCCGGATACGCGCCGCTCGAGCTCTTGCCGGTGTTCGCGAAGAACCACAACAGCGTGTCGGAGCGCTGGATCGGGCTGATCTTCTTCTTCGACACGATGGCGCTCGTGGTCGCCCAGCTGCCGGTGGCGCGGTTCGTCGAGGGCCGGAGCCGGATGCGGATGCTGGCTATCGTCCCGGCCTCGTTTGCGCTCTGCTGGCTGATCGTGCTCGCCGGCGGCGCCTGGGTCGACGGCACCGAGGCGGCCGTGGTCTTCGTCGTCGCCGCCTCGATCTTCGGCTTCGCGAGCTGCTTCCACGGCCCGACGCAGGCGGCACTCGTCGCCGACCTCGCGCCGCCGCGTCTGCGCGGCCGCTACATGGCGCTGTCGTCGATGTCGTGGGAGATCGGCTTCGTGATCGGCCCTGCAGTCGGCGGGCTCGTGCTGGCGACCGAGCCGCTGGCGCTCTGGCCGCTCGCTGCCGCGGCGCTCGGACTGGCCGTCTTCGGCGTGCTCGGGAGCGAGAGACGCCTGCCGCCCGCCCTTCGCCGCACCCCCGCGCGCTCGTAAAGGGCGCCCGGCCGGGGTACCATGAGCCCATGGCGCAGGCGACCGACGATCCCCTCAGTCCCGATGCCGAGCCTGCCTCGCATCAAGCGGACGCCTCGGCGCACACGCGTGCCCGAGGCTGTCGCGGCGCCGCAGCCGCGGCTCGCTGAGCTTCACCAGAGCGGCCTGACCTGGGTTCACCTCTCCGCGCCGACGGCAGACGAGGCGCAGCAGCTGCAGACGCGCTACGGCTGGCACCCGCTCGACCTCGAGGACGTCCTCTCGAAGCGGCAGCGGCCGAAGATCGACGAGTACCCGGACTACCTGTTCGGGATCCTCCACTTCCCGGTCTACGACAAGGTCGTCCAGCGGCTGAACGCCGGCGAGCTCGACGTCTTCCTCGGCCCCGATTACCTCGTCACGCTGCCTGCCGTCGAGCTGCTGCCGGTCACGCGGCTGTTCCGGCGGTGCGCAGACGACGCCGAGCTGCGCGAGAGCCTCTTCTGCAAGGGCTCCGGTTATCTCCTCTACCACGTGCTCGACGACCTGTTCGACTACTGCTTCCCGATCCTCGACAAGATCGGACACAAGCTGGACACGGTCGAGGACGAGATGTTCGAGGGGCGCTCCGAGGAGGTCGTCCGCGACATCTCGAACGTGAAGCAGGAGATCATTTCCTACCGCAAGATCATCAAGCCCGAGCGCGCGACGCTGCGTATCCTCGAGCGCAAGACGCAGCGCTTCCTGCCCGAGGAGCTCGAGGTCTACTTCGACGACATCGTCGACGCGTCCGAGCGGATATGGGACCTGCTCGACAACTACAAGGAGGTCGTCGAGGGCCTCGAGTCGACGAACGAGTCGGTGATCTCGCACCGCCAGAACGACATCCTGCGCCTGCTGACCGTCTTCAGCGTCGTCCTCCTGCCGCTGACCGTGATCAGCGGCATCCTCGGGATGAACGTCGACTTCCCCGGCTTCGGCACGCGCGAGGCGTGGTGGGTCGTGGTCGGGATCATGATCGCCGTCGTCGGCGGTCTGCTCGGGTACTTCAGGTACCGGAAGTTCTTCTAGCGGTCTCGGGCTGGCCCATTCCCGGCAGCTCGCCGGCGAGTAACGGAGCTTCAACAGTTGGGGCGCCCGACCTTTCGCGCGACAGGTCCTCGGCCTTTACTCTCAATCGGGTGGAAGGACATGACCTGCTCGACGAGTTGTTCGATCTTCGCCGCCGAATCGAGGCTGGAGCCGCAGCCGGGATTCCACTCAGCTCGCCGAAGCTCGCCGAGCTCGTCGATCGACATGACGATCTGTTGGCTCGCCTCACGGAGCAGACGATCGTTCCGGTCGCATGGGAGGACGACTGGTCGCCGGCGACCCTCACGTGTCGGCCAGAGCCCAAGGTCCCTTCTCCCGGCGTTGACGCCCGCCGCGCCAGGGTGCTCGTCGCGAGCGTCGCACTCGTAGCGCTGGTGTTGTTCCTGTTCGTCGCTGCTCCCGAATGGATCGGCGACCGCCCTTACAACGTCTTCTAGCGCTCGGGTCTCGACGCGTCCCCTAGCGGGGCCTCGGGCTGGCCCATTCCCGGCAGCTCGCCGCCGCGTGCTCCGGGCGGAACCGTCGGGAGTTCTTCTTCCAGCCACGCATCGAAGCCGCCGATCACGTCGGACGCATCCAGGCCGAGCTCGACGAGGCTCGCCGCCGCCAGGCTCGACGAGAAGCCGTGCTCGCAGATCACGACCAGCTTCCTGTCCGTCGCGCCGACGTGGGGATTCCGCCACGCGCTGTCCGGAGCAAGGCGCCACAGCAGGACGGAGAGCGGGATGTGGATCGACCCGGGCGCGACGCCCGAGCGCTCACGGTCGCCTTCCGACCGGGTGTCGACGAGCAGCGCGCCGTTCGACGCCGCCTCGAACGCCTGGCCCGGCGTCAGCCTCGTGATCCCGGCTCGCGCGTGGGCGAGGAGTTCGGCAAGCGTGCGCGGCACGCGTCATCTTCGCAAGCGAAGAGGCCCCGTGCGGGGCCTCTTCGCCAGGCAGATGCGAGGTGTGGTTATTCCTCGATGACGCGGCGCCGGCGCGGGCCGCGATCCTCGTAGAAGTAGCCGGGGCCCGCCCAGCTCGACCAGAAGACGAGCGAGATCAGGGCGCCGACGATCCCCACGACGAGCAGGATGTAGCCGACCGTGTGGATGTTGAAGCCGGTGGTCGAAACGTGCACGGCCCAGGCCATGATGGCGCCGGCCGCGATCAGTATCAGGCTGACTCCGAGTCCCATGCGAGCTCCTTTCGAGGGTTAGACGGTGCGTCGGGTGAAGAAGCCGATCAGCGCCAGGAGTGCGGCGACGATCAGAACGAGGAACAGGAACTTGGTGAGTGCAACGCCGCCCACGATGGCGAGCGCGATCAAGAGCAGCACGAAGAGTGCGATCAGCATGCGTGAGGTCTCCTTGGTAGAGGGATGCCTGCGGAGGAGAGCGATCCGGGAGCGAGCCTGCCGCTCCGATGCAAAAGCGTCGGAGTCCTATCTTCCCGCGGCCCCGGCGTCCTAAACAAAGCCGCGGCCGGCGCGTCTCAAACGGCATGAGGATTGCGCTGGCGGCCTCGGCGCTGTTCCTGGCGGGCGCGACTGCGGCTCTGGCCGCAGCCACCGCCCCGCTCGCGTTCGTGTGGCCGACGACCGTCGCCGTCGAGCCGTCCGGCTCGCTGCTGCTCGTCGAGAATGGTCTGCACCGGCTGGTGCGGGTCGACCCGAAGACGGGCCGCGTGACGCAGCTCGCCGCGCTGACCAAGCCGTTCGCAGTTCAGCGCACGGCCGCCGGGACGGTCTACGTCACGGACGGGCCGCTCCTGCGGCGGCTCGTGGGCACGCGGACGGTCGTCGTCGCCCGCGCCGCCGGCGACATCGGCCCGATCGCCGTCGACCGGAACGGCACCGTCTACTTCGCGACGGCGAACGCGCTCTTCGCCCTGCCGGGCGGGAAAGGGCCTGCCGTCCGGATCGCGTCGGGCGCGCGCTTCTCGAACCCGCACGGGCTCGGTGTCGAGCAGGACGGGCGGATCGTCGTCTCGGACACGAACGCCCACCGGCTGCTGCTGGTGGAGCCGGCAAGCGGACGGGCACGCGTGCTGGCGCACGTGGACGCCCCGGCCGGGCTCGCCATCGGGACCGACGGGTCCATCTACGTGGCCGACATCGGCACGAGCCGCGTCCTGCACCTCGACTCGGGCGGCAAGCGGCTCGGGCTCGTGGGCACGGTGTTCGAGGATCCGTACGACGTGGAGCTCGCGCCCGGCGGCGTCGTCTACGTGGTCGAGTCGCTCGCGGTCGGCGACGTGCGCCGCGTCGCGCCGAACGGCACCGTCACGACCGTCTCCAGACGATGACCGTCCCCGTCCACGACTGCGACTGCGGCCACGCCCGCCACCGGGTCGGCTCGTTCGAGGTCAGCGAGGCGCACGTCCGGCCGAGACACAGCGGCTGGCACGCGCACCCGCACGCGACGATCGCGGTCGTCCTCGGCGGCGACCAGCGCAAGAAGTACCGGACGCGGACGACCGAAGCGGCACAGGGGACGGTGGTGGTCACGCCGGCCGCAGAGCTGCACGAGGACACGTTCGGGCGCGACGGCGCGGCGCTCGTGCTCGTCGAGTGCGACCAAGGCTTCGAGGCCGCGGCGTGCTTCGTGGACTGGAACGCACTGCTGATCGCGCGCCGGATCGAGCGCGAGCTGGACCTGGACGACGCGTTCAGCCGGCTCGCCCTCGAGGGCCTCGCGCTCGAGCTGACCGCGCTCGCCGGGCGCGGACCCGTCGCGCGCGTCGCCTCAGGCCCGGCCCGCGAGGCGTACGAGCTGCTCCACGAGCGCTTTCGGGAGACGCCGACCGTGAACGACATCGCCGGCCACGTCGGCCTCCATCCATCCCACCTCGCACGCTCGTTCCGGGAGGCCTACCGGGAGAGCATCGGCGAGTGCGTGCGCCGGCTGCGGGTCGAGTGGGCGGCCGCGAAGCTGGTCAGCTCGGACGTTCCGCTCGCGCGGCTCGCCGTCGAGGCAGGCTTCGTCGACCAGAGCCACTTCACCCGCGCCTTCAAGGGCCGCTTCGGGATCACCCCGGCGCGGTTTCGGACAGCACACCGCTGAACCACCTGAGCGCTCGCTCGATGCACCGGTAGAAGTCTCGCGATGTCGAGGATCGGCCAGACTGCGCCGGCTCCGCGGCGACACCGTCGCCTCGATGTCGCTATCGGCAAACGCCTTGACACGCGCGTACGAGGATCGATGCGAAGAGTCCGCGTTACAAGCACCACCTGTCGTCCAGACATAACCGAGTCCGAACGCGATGCTGTATCCGGCAGCATTGTCGCCGCCCTGGCAGTTCGTCCCCGGGGTCCCGATGCCGATGTGACCCTGTTCGAAGCCGAATCGATCCCGTAAACGACGCCGTTCAATGCCCAGACGTGGCCGGCCCCGAAGGTGATGCACGAGCCTGCGAGGCACCCGTTCTGTCCCAGACCGACCTGCTTCTGCGCCACCAGGTCGGTGGTGACGGCGTTGAAGGCGTCGATCTCACCGAGGCTGGTGAGCACCCACATGCTCCCGTCACCGTACGTCAACGACAGCGCCGGAGCGGGCGCGAATCCGTCCGTGGTATCGAGATCGTGCTCGTGATGGTCAGCGTCACGGGTCGATCCGGTAGAGGTTCCTGTGGTCGACCGCCCAGACGCTGCCCGCCCCCCAGGCGACGTCGACAAGCGCTTTCGCACGTGCTGGACATCAGGTGTGCCGGTCTTGCCGACGGCCGCGAGGTCGCCGTGCTCGACGTCGATGACCCACGTCTTGCCGCCGCCGACGGCGAGCGGACCCGGCTGGAACGAGGCGGGCAGGTCCACGGTGCGCACGACCTTCCGTGTCGACGGATCGACCGTGAGAACCTCTGGCGTGCCGTCCGGCGTGCCGTCCGCGACGATGCCGTCGTTCCCGACGGCGACGTCGTTGTTCACGCCGCCAAGGTGCGTGACCGTCTGCGCCAGCGAGCCTCCGCCGGACGAGAGCGCGAACCCGGCACCACCTGCGGCGGCGGCGATCAGAAGGAGTCCCCCGGCGATCGCGGCGACCTTTCGCGAGATCCTGCGACGAGACTTCTTCGCCTCTGCGACTGCGAGCTTCGTCTGAGCGACCTGCTCGGGCGGCTCCTCGTCTACCTTCGGTTTCTCTACCGGCGGCCGCTGCGCCGGGGTCTTCGCGGCTGCGAGCAGCGCCTCCCGGAACTCGCTTGCCGTCGCATAGCGCGCGTCCGGGTCGCGCGCCATCGCCGTCCGCACGACCTCGGCCATCGCCGGCGGCTGGCCGGGTCGATCTCGAGCAGCGGGTGCCGTCTTCGTCGCATGGGCGACGAGCTTCGCGTCTCCGACGTCGTCGGATACGGCACGCGCCCCGTCAGCGCCTCGAAGAGCACGCAGCCGAGCGCGTAGATGTCGGCGCGACCGTCGACCGGCTCGCCCATCACCTGCTCTAGCGACACGTAGTCGGCTGTGCCGAGCCAGCGGCCGTCGTGCTCAGGCCTGTGTCCGTCGTCGTCTCGCGGGCGAGTCCTAAGTCGCTCAGGTAGACGTGTCGCGGCCGCCGACGTATCGACGAGGACGTTGCCGGGCTTCACGTCGCGATGGATCAGGCCTACGTCGTGCGCGGCCTGCAGGCGCTCGCGACGTCGCCGAGGATTGCGGCGGCACGAGCGGGCGGCAGCGGTCCCTGCTCGCGGATGATCCGCGCCAGATCGGTCCGTTCACGAGCTGCATCGCCAGGTAGAGGAGCCCGTTCTCCTCTCCTGCCGTGTACACCGTGAGGACATTGGGGTGCCGTACCGACGCCGCGAGACGCGACTCGCCGGCGAAGCGCGCGGAACTCGCGGTCGTGCGAGAGCACCGGCTTGATCACCTTGACCGCGTCCATCCGGCCGAGTCCCCGGTTCTCGCCTGAGTAGACGATGCCCATGCCGCCGCGCCGAGATACGCCTCGATCGTGTAGGCGCCGAAGGTGCTTCCGAGCGCAAGCTCCCCGGTTCCGTCTCGAGCGCGTGGTGGATCGCGTCCGCGAGCCGCTCGAAGTCCTCGGTCGAGTTGCGGTCCGAGAAGCGGACGATCTCCCAGTCGACGAGCGGCTGCAGCGTCTCGGGCAGTGCGTCCTTCGCCGGCGTCGTCGCGTCGCCGACGAGCAACGGGATCATCGGCACGCCGCGGCGCAGGCCCGCCTCGAGCTCCCGGCGGAGGCGGTCGTCGGGATCCTGCAGCCGCGGACGGCCGTCGCGCTCGACCGTCAGCCAGGCCGGTCCGACCACCGCGATCACCACGCTGCAGTGTGCGAGAGCGTCGTCGATCTGATTGCCCCATTTCTCGCCGCCCCGGAGGTCCTGATGTCCTGGAACACCTCGTCCTCGGGAAAGCGGCTGCGGATCAGCTGGTGCACCCAGCCGACGTAACCCTGCGCGTCCGCGCGCCGGTAGCTGATGAAGATCCTGGCCGTGGCCGGATTCTCCTACGCGTGCCGGGAGCTGTCTACGCGTCGCCCCTACCTGCAGTCTTCCCGCGCCGGTCAGGACGACGGATGGAGCACGTAGGTGAGCTTCGCCTGCTTGGCGGCTGGGCCGATGAAATACGGGTTGCGGAGGAGCACGATCCGGTTCCCCGACGACCAGTCCGCGAGCCTGTAGGGGCCGGTGCCCACGATTCGGCTTAGATCGTTCTTACCGACCCCCTGCGCGACCGGTTTCGCGATGGCGAGCCCCGGGTCGGTCAGGAGACTTGCGAGGTCGGCGGATGGCCGCAACGGCTGAAGCGCGAACGTGACCCGTTGCCCGTCGGCCGCGCAGCCTCTCACGTCCTGCTGGATTTGACGGACGGCTCGGTCGACCGTGATGTCGGTCCGTTCGGGGTGCTTCCACTGCGACCAGTTCCCACAGACCTGTGCTCCCGTGAGCGGCGAACCGTCGCCGAACCTGACGCCGGGGCGCAACAGGAAGCTCCAAGCGTACGCCTCGGCGTCCATGAGATGGCCAAGCCGGGACGAGGGACTCCGCCGACCGCGGTCGTGAGGCCCTGGAAGATCTTCGCGTCGATCTCCCCCGCTGAGTAGTTGCCGGCGTAGCGGGCCGCCGTGTGGAAGACTGGCTCCAGCGACGTCGGCTCGCCGCAGACCTGGATCGTGTCAGCCGTCGCCGTCGGACGACACGGCGGCGAAGTCGACAGCAGGAGCAGCGCCGCGAGGGCCCCAGCGGCCAGGCGATGAGAACCCCTCCGCCAATTGCCATACCGCGTTTCGAGAGCCGTCGTCCTGACCGGTCTGATCCCGCCTTCCGACGCTGGCGGAGTCGTCGATGCTGGCCACGCAGCGGCGAGGCGCTCGAAATCGGTCGACCAGCGCTGGTTCGAGAGCTCGATTGCCTGTCTGCCGGCGAGTGGCCGAAGCGAGTCCGGGAGCTCGTCGGCCGCCGGTGGGCGCGCACCGTCCACGAGTGCCGGAATCACGGCGATGCCGTGCTCGAGGGCGTACTCGAGTTCGAGCCGTACCCAGTCGTCGAGATCGTCGAGGCGCCGCGCGGAGCCGTCGGCGGAGGCGGCCGACCAACGTCTTCCGATCAGCGCGACCAACGCGTCGCACGCGCCCACCGCGTCCTCGATCGCCTTCCGGAAGTCCTCGCCCGGCGCGATCGTGTCGATGTCCATGAACACGCCTCGTTTGCCGAACCGGTCGACGAGCGAGTCGTAGAGCCGTCCTGCATAGCCCGAAGTGTCTTCGCGCCTGTAGCTGAGGAAGACGTTGCCGCGGTTTCGAGCGAGACGGCGCGCACGCTCGACATTGTGCGCGATGCCACACGATCGTGTGCATTGCCGTCTACGCTGCGCCCGTGAAGCAGCTCTGGGCACCGTGGCGGCTCGAGTACGTGTCCGCCGCAGACGAGCAGGAGGGCTGCATCTTCTGCCTCGCGGACGCGGGTGACGACGAGGAATGGCTCGTCGTGCACCGCGGCGAGCGAGCATTCGTGCTGCTGAACAAGTTCCCCTATGCGTCCGGCCACCTGCTCGTGGCGCCGCGGCGGCACACCGGCGACTTCGCGGAGCTCGAGGACAGCGAGGCGCTCGAGCTGCACCGGCTGGCCGCACAGGGCATGGCTGCGCTGGCCGAGACGTTCGCGCCGCAGGGCTTCAACGCCGGCTGGAACCTGGGCCGGATCGCCGGTGCCGGGATCGTCGACCACGTGCACCTGCACGTCGTTCCGCGCTGGGCGGGCGACACGAACTTCATGCCCGTGCTCGCCGACGTGCGGGTGCTCCCCGAGCACCTGTACGAGACCCGGCGCAAGCTCGCGGCCGCCTGGCCGCGAGCCTGACGCGCGGCGATTTGCCCGGCTCCTCCGGCCGCGGCCCGACGGGCCACGGCCGAACTGCGGTGTCAGACACCGAATTTTGTCAAGCGAAAAGTGCAACAAAAGTGTGACTTTTCGTCCACAGGCTGAGCCCTGGCGCGATGCGGGTTTGCGGGACAAACCGGCGGGTCGAGCCCTCGCCGGCAAGGCCGCGTCGACTCCGGGCGCCTGACCTTCGGTGTCTGACACCGAAGGTGCGGAGCCCGCCCCTTGCGGCCGCCCGAACACCGAACTACTGTCCGTCGGGAACAGGGGCGGTTCCCGGGGACGTCGACTTCGCCCATCCGCGAAGCTTCGCCTCTCCTTGACAGGCTTTCAGGACACCGTCCTGGAAGCCTGTGCGCGCATACCCGCACGAGCGATGCGGTAGCTACCGTCCGGGGCCGACACGACAGTGAGGACGATGCAGGCGATACCGTCTGCGCCGCGAACGTTCCGGTTCCGCAAAAAACGAGGAAGGAAGACACTTTGAGACACCTCGCACGCTCAGTGACGCCGCGCGCTGCCGGCGTCTTGTTCCTGCTGGCGGCGGTTACGGCGATCGTTGCCGCGACGACGGCCAGCGCCGCTCCGGGGCCGCCGAACCCGCCGGCGAAGCACATCGGCGGAGTGGTGCCGCTCGTCGGCCATCAGGTCCAGGGCTCCGGCGACCTGACCTTCCACGGCGGGCCTGTGATGACCACCAACAAGACGTACGCGATCTACTGGCTGCCCTCCGGCTACACCATGCCCTCCGGCTACCAGTCGACGATCAACCAGTTCTTTACCGACGTCGCGCACGACGACAACATGTCTTCGAACGTCTACGCGGTGGACACGCAGTACTCGTCGATCCAGTACAACTCGGCGTTCGGCGGCTCGACGGTCGACACGAACGCGTTCCCGTCGAACGGCTGCTCGGTCTACTCGGGCGTGACCAAGTGCCTGACCGATGCGCAGCTCCAGACCGAGATCCTGAACGTGATCTCGTCCCAGGGCTGGACGAAGAACGGCACGAACATGTTCTTCTTGTTCACGCCGCAGGGCATCGGCAGCTGTTTCGACTCGAGCGGCAGCGAGTGCGCGTACACCCAGTACTGCGCCTACCACGGCACGACGAACTCGGGCGGCGCGATCTACGCCAACCAGCCGTACGCTCACGTGAACGGCTGCTCGACCGGTGAGTCTCCGAACGGCAACGCGGCCGACGACACGATCAACGTCACGAGCCACGAGCACAACGAGGCGATCACCGACCCGCAGCTCAACGCCTGGTACGACGCGGCGGGCTACGAGATCGGGGACAAGTGCGCCTGGGACTTCGGGAACCCGACCGGCGGATCGCCCGGGGGCGAGTACAACCAGACGATCAACGGCAACCACTACTACCTGCAGCGTGAGTACTCGAACGCGACGCACTCGTGCGTCCAGACGTACACGATCCAGGGCGGCGGCAACCCGCCGACGGTCACGAACTTCTCGCCGACCAGCGGGCCGGTGGGCCAGGCGGTCGACGTCCAGGGGGCGAACTTCACGGGAGCCACAGCCGTCAAGTTCAACGGCACCGCCGACTCGAGCTTCGTGGTCAACTCGTCGAGCGACATCTCCGCCCACGTGCCGACCGGCGCGACGAGCGGGACGATCAGCGTGACGACGCCGAACGGCACCGGCACGAGCTCGACGAGCTTCACCGTCACGGGTGGCGGCGGCAATCCGCCCACCGTGACGTCGTTCACGCCGTCGAGCGGGCCGGTCGGCACGAACGTGTCGATCACCGGCACGAACTTCACCGGCGCCACGGGCGTGACGTTCAACGGCACCGCCGCGACCAACTTCACGGTCAACTCGAGCACGAGCATCAACGCGAACGTGCCGAGCGGCGCGACGACGGGCAAGATCGCCGTCACGACCGGGAACGGCACCGGCACGAGCTCGACGAACTTCACGGTCACGACGACCTCGCCGAAGCCCACGATCACCGGCTTCACGCCGACCCAGGGCTTCCCGGGAACGCACGTGACGATCACCGGCACGAACTTCACCGGCGCCACGTCCGTGAAGCTCGGCAGCAAGGCCGCGAGCTTCACCGTCAACTCGTCGACCAAGGTCACGGCGACCGTGCCGACAGAGTCGTTCAACGGCTCCTACCGCTGGTCGGTCACCACGCCCGGTGGTACGGCGACGAGCGTTTCCTTCTTCCGCTACCTCTAGCGGCAGAGCAAACAGCAGCAGCGAAGGGGCCTCCACGCGGGGCCCCTTCTCGTTTGCCACGTAAAACTTCCCCCTACGAGCCGCCGCATCGGGCAGACTTGGAGCCGCCCGGTTCTCGTAAGCGACGAAGGAAGGCGATTTGAGACACATCGCACGCTCAGTGACGCCGCGCGCTGCCGGCGTCGTGTTTTTGCTTGCAGCGACCGCCGCGATCGTGATCACGGCGACAGCCTTCGCGGCCCACGGCGGCCCCAGGCTTTCGAACAGGATCGGCGGCCTCGTGCCGCCGAACAAGGTCGGCAACCATGAGGTTGGCCCCGGCGTCTGCAACCCCTGTGGCATCGGCAAGCTGATCAACCACGGCGGGCCGACGATGACGACCAACAAGACGTACACCGTCTTCTGGCTGCCGTCCGGCCAGTTCATGCAGTCCGGCTACCAGTCGACCGTCAACCAGTTCTTCCAGGACGTGTCGGCCGACAGCGGCATGCCGACGAACATCTACGCCGCTACGACGCAGTACTCCGGCATCCAGTACGCGTCCACCTACGGAGGGACGGTCACCGACACGGCCGCGTTCCCGGTCAACGGCTGCACGCCGTCGGGCGGCGAGTCGGTCTGCCTGAGCGACGCCCAGCTTCAGACCGAGCTGAAGAAGGTGATCGGCCAGCAGGGTTGGACGATCAACGGCACGAACATGTTCTTCATCTTCACGCCGAGGAACGTCGGGAGCTGTGATGCCGGCGCCTGCACGTTCACGACGTACTGCGCCTACCACGGCACGGCCACCTCTCAAAACGGGGGCTTCATCTACGCGAACATGCCGTACTCCGTCACGACCCTGTCCCAGTACACGGGCAACTGCACAACGGGCCAGGAGCCGAACGGCAACGACGCCGACCAGACTCTTAACGTCACCAGCCACGAGCACAACGAGGCGATCACCGACCCGCAGCTCAACGCCTGGTACGACTCGTACGGCTACGAGGACGGCGACAAGTGCGCGTGGTACTTCGGCAATGTCAGCGGCTCGAACGGTGCCGAGTACAACGAGACGATCAACGGCCACCACTACTACCTCCAGCTCGAGTTCTCGAACGACACCGGCTCGCAGGGCGGCTGCGTCCAGACGCACCCGATCGTCGGCGGAGGCGGTAGCGGCCCGACGATCACGTCGTTCAGCCCGACGAGCGGACAGGTCGGCCAGGCGGTCGACATCCAGGGCACGAACTTCACGGGAGCCACGGCCGTCAAGTTCAACGGCACCGCCGACCCGACGTACGTGGTCAACTCGTCGAGCGACATCTCCGCCCACGTGCCGACCGGCGCGACGAGCGGGTTCATCACCGTGACGACCCCGAGCGGCACCGGCACGAGCTCGACGCAGTTCGTCGTCTCGAGCGCCAACGGGCCGACGGTGACGTCGTTCACGCCGACAAGTGGTCCGGTCGGGACGAACGTCTCGATCACCGGCACCGGCTTCACCAATGCCACGGCGGTGACGTTCAACGGCACGCAGGCCGTGAACTTCACGGTCAACTCGGACACGAGCATCAACGCCAACGTCCCGGGTGGCGCGACGACAGGCCCGATCGCGGTCACGACCAACATCGGCACCGGCGCCAGCTCGTCGAACTTCACGGTCACGACGAACGCGCCAGGCCCGACGATCACCGGGTTCACGCCCACGCAGGGCTTCCAGGGCACGAAGGTGACGATCATGGGCACGAACTTCAACGGGACGACGTCGGTGAAGCTCGGCACCACCGCGGCGGTGTTCACCGTCAACTCGTCGACGTCGATCACCGCCACCGTGCCGAACCCGCACTTCCTCGGCTCGTACCACTGGGTGGTCACGACGCCGAACGGCACCGCCTCGAGCACGTCGCTGTTCCGGTTCCTGTAGCCGGCGCGCTCGTCGAGCAGCTCGAAGGGGCCCCACGCGGGGCCCCTTCTCGTTGCGGCAGCACATAGGGCAGACTTCAGCGGCAGTGACGCCCCGAGCTGCCGCCGTCGTGCTCCTGCTTGCAGCGGTCGCCGTGACCGCTCTCGCGACAGGAGCCTCTGCCACGGGCGGCGGCCCGATGCTCTCGAGCAGGATCGGCGGCCTCGTGCCCCCGAACCGGGTTCACAACGGAGCAGGATGCAATCCCTGCGGCTCCGGCAACCTGACCTTCCACGGCGGGCCGACGATGACGACCAACAAGGTCTACACGGTCTTCTGGGATCCAGCCGGCTGGTCCATGGACTCCGCGTACGCCTCGACGGTCAACCAGTTCTTCCAGGACGTCGCGCACGACAGCGGCCTGCCGACGAACGTCTACGCATCCGACACCCAGTATTCGGGCATCCAGTACGCCTCGACCTACGGCGGGACCTACACCGACACCAGGGCGTTCCCCGCCGGCGGCTGCAGAACCTACGGCTCGGGGGCGACGCTCTGCCTCAACGACGCACAGCTCCGGACGGAGCTCAACAACGTGATCGCCCAGAGGGCCTGGGCGACGAGCCCGACCAGCCTCTTCTTCATCTTCACGCCCGAGAACGTCGAGACCTGCGCCGAGGGCAGCTGTGCGTACGTCAACTACTGCGCCTACCACAGCTACTCGGGCGGGCTGATCTACGCCGCCTTGCCGTACCCCTTCACGACGGTCACCGGTCAGAACTTCGGTAGCTGCGACTCCGGCCAGGCTCCGAACTCCCCTGCCGCCGATTCGGTGCTCAACGTCACCAGCCACGAGCACAACGAGGCGATCACCGATCCGAGGTTGAGCGCGTGGTACGACAGCGTCCGGTACGAGGACGGAGACAAGTGCTCGTGGTACTTCGGGCCGGCGAACGGTCCGGACGGCGGCGAGTACAACCAGACGATCAACGGGCACCACTACTACCTCCAGGAGGAGTTCTCGGACGACACCGGCCCGGGTGCCTGCGTCCAGACCCACTCGGTTCCGGGCGGAGGCGGCGGTCCGACGATCGCCGGTTTCACCCCCACGCAGGGCTACCAGAGCACGGTCGTGACGATCACGGGAACGAACTTCAGCGGCGCCACCTCCGTGAAGCTGGGCACCGTTGCGGCGTCCTTCACGGTGCAGTCGCCGACGTCGATCCGCGCGACCGTGCCGAACATGCACTTCCCCGCGTCGTATCACTGGGTGGTCACGACGCCGGGCGGCACCGCCACGAGCACCGCGCTGTTCCGGTTCCTGTAGCTCGGCGTCGCGAGTTCCCCCGTTCGAGCGTCTCCTTTCCCCCGGATGGGCGATTCCCCCTGTCATGCCCCTGAGAGAAGGTGAGGGAGATACGAGAACCGGTCCGTGGGGGCCGGGGATGGGAGCTCGAATTGAGAACTGCGGCACTCAGGAGAGCCTCGCGGCGCATGCGAGAGCAGCGCGGCCAGGTCATCGCACTCTTTGCGCTCGGCCTCGTGGGCATGCTCGGCATTGCGGCCTTCGTCGTCGACGTCGGGCGCTTCTACCTTGCCGACCGGCAGCTGCAGGCATCCTCCGACGCAGTGGCGACCTCCCTCGCCGACCAGCTTCTGGACGTCAGATCCGGGACGGAGTCGCTCGGTCAGGCGGAGGCAAACGCCACCACGTACGGCGCCGCTTCGACCCAGAAGAACAAGGGCTCGGACATGAGCGCCGTGACGCTGTCGTTCACGCCCAAGTGCCTGACGGTGAACGGGAGCATCCCGCCGTGGTGCAATACCGCCAGCACGCCGAACGCCGTCACGGTCACGCAGTCGGCGTCGGTGAACACGGTGTTCGCGCGGGTGGTCGGGATCAACTCTGCCACCGTCTCGGTGACGTCGACCGCGAAGCTCGGAGGCGGCAAGCCGTTCCCGGCGCACGTGATGATCGTGGTCGACCGAACGGGGTCGATGGGTAGCTCCTGCTCGGCGGGCGGCACCAAGCTCACCTGCGCCAAGAACGGCGTCGACTCGTTCCTGGCCGGCATGGATCCTGCGTACGACAAGGTCGGTCTGGTCGTGCTCCCGCCCGCGTCGAACAGCGGAGCGTGTGCACAGCCGAAGACCTCCGACTGGACCGCCGAACGACTACGACCAGTTCCCGAACGGGTACGTCGTCGTCGGGCTGTCCAACGACTACAAGTCGTCGGCCAACTCGGCGCTGAACTCCGGCTCGACGCTCGTCAGCGACATCAGCTGCATCAAGGCGGGCGGCACGACGGCCTACGCGACGGCGATCGACCAGGCCCAGGCGATCCTGGCTGCGAACCACAGCTCGACGGCGCAGGACGCGATCATCTTCTTCACCGACGGCGAGGCCGACTACGGGCCGTGCGTCGACGCGAACAACGACGGCATCTGCGACAACAACAGCTCCAACTACCGCTCCCGCCCCTGCTACCAGGCGCAGCAGTCGGCGGCTGCCGCCAAATCGTCCGGAACGTGGATCTACACGGTGCTCTACGACACGAGCCAGAGCACCGCGTGCACCGCCTGGAAGTCCACCGGCACGGGCACGAAGCTCGGCGGCGGGACGGGCTCGTGCAACGTCACCAAAGGCATCCAGTTCCTCGTCGGCTGCAACGAGACACCCGCGCAGACGGCCTACGGCACGGTCCAGGCCATGGCCTCCGACTCCTCGAAGTTCTACTACTCCCCCAACCCGTCCAGCCTGACCACGATCTTCCAGGACATCGCCGACGATCTCGGCGGTACCAGGCTCGTCGACGACAGCTACACGGGCTCGTAGCCGCCCCCGGTTCGCTCGACCGAGGGACGACGTTCACCGGTTCGAGCCATTGCAGGCCGGCCGGTTCGGAGCCATGCTTGCCGGCACGCCGAACGCTCTAAAAGCGGCGCGGAAAGGCAGTCGAACGAGAGGGGGTCGTCGTGCTCGCAAGCGTGCCCGTCCACGGGCTCCGCTCTCGCCTACGCCGGGAAGAAGGCCAGGTGCTGGTCCTGGCAGCCGTCGGCATGACCGCGATCTGCGGCATGGCCGGCTTCGTGATCGACGTCAGCTCCTGGTACCAGGCGCACCGGAAGCAGCAGGCGATCGCCGACGCGTCCGCGCTCGCGGCGGCCTCCGACCTGCCCGCGAGCACGGCGCAGGCGACGGCCGACGCGCAGAGCTACGCGTCGAAGAACGGCGGCTCGGCGCCGACGATCTCGTTCTCGAGCGTGTACATGGTGAACGACACGATCACGGTGACGTCGGCCGCCGTCGCGCCGGCGACCTTCCTCAAGGTGCTCGGCATCAGCTCGGCGCACGTGAGCGCGAGCTCGACCGTGCGGGCGGAGAACCTCGGCTCGGCCGAGGGCGCGGCGCCGTTCGGGGTGATCAACACGCAGCCGGAGCTCGCCGGGGCCGGCTGTCCGTGCTTCGGCGTGACCACGACGCTCGACCTGAACAAGATCGGACCGGGCGGCTTCGGGATCATCAACATCGACGGCTCGCGCGGCGGGACCGGCCCGGGCACGCTCGCCGGCTGGATCGTGGGCGACTGCGGGTGCACGACCTCGACGCCGGTCTGGCTCTACAGCGACCCGGGTGCCAAGTTCAACTCCTCGCAGGTCAAGGGCGCGATGGACGCGATGATCGGCAAGAACCTGCTCTTCCCGGTGTACGACTCGACGTCCGGGAACGGCGCGAACCTCGCGTACCACGTGATCGGCTTCGCCGGCTTCGACATCCAGAGCTACGAATTCCAGGGGAACAACGGCTCGATCACCGGGTCGTTCACGCACGTGGACTGGGAAGGCACCGGCACCTCGAGCACGTCGACGTACTTCGGAGCGACCACCTCCCAGATCGTCGGCTGACCTCCACGCGGCAAGATGCCGCGGATGGATGTCATCGACGCGATCAGAGGCCGCCGCACGCACAAGTCGTTCGGGGCCGACCCCGTGCCGCGCGAGACGCTCGAGGAACTCTTCGACCTCGCACGCTTCGCGCCCAACCACAGGCTGACCCAGCCGTGGCGGTTCCGGGTTCTCGGGCCGGAGGCGCTCGAGCGGCTCAAGGAGGCGGCGGGGCCGGTCGAGGCGCCGAAGCTCGACCGGGCGCCGACGCTTGTCGTCGCCTCCGTCCGGCTGTCCGGGCTCCAGGATCAGGACGAGGAGGACGTGTGCGCGACGGCCGCGGCGATCTACGGCGTGCTGCTCGCGGCCCACGCGCGCGGGCTCGCGTCGTACTGGCGCACGCCGGCGGTGCTGCGCACGCGCTCGGGCCGCGCCGCGGTCGGCATCCCTGACGGCGAGCGCGTGCTCGGCCTGATCCACCTCGGCTCGCCGGTCACCCAGCCGCCTGCGAAGGAGCGCGAGCCGGTGGCCGGGTTCCTCGCGTTTCTCGACTGAGAAGAAAAACCGCGCTCGTTGCGAACATTCCTCTGAAGCGGGCTTGATCGCGACGGCCCGGTTTCGTAGTGTCGCGATTGCACCGAGCACGGGACGCGAGTAGGTCGAAGCGTTTCCTGGGGATCGTACGCAGCAGCCCGCAAGGGCGGTCGCGGAAAGTCTGCGGGGGGCGTGGACGAAAGCGCACCCGGCTCGGTGTTTTTTGTGCGCGCACATGGCCGTTGCGGACACGTCCTAGTGACTGTCCCATGGGACAGTCACTGAGACTGGGCTCGAGGGGGCATGACCTGCAGCCCGCGGGGCGGCTGGTCGTGCGATGCAGGCGTTCGCGCGGGACAAGGCTCGTAGGCACGAGACGAGCCATGGCGCTTCTGGCGGGCCTAGCGATGTCTGCGATGACTAACTCGCCCCGGCCGCGGTCGTCGCACCAGGCATGCGCGCCGCCGTCGCTCTCGCAGCCGCACTCGTCGCAACACCGCTCCACGTCGCCGCGACGATCAGGACGCCGACGCAGCCGATCGGAGTCGCCTACGGCGCCGGCGCAGTCTGGACTGCGAGCTTCGACTTCACGGCGTGCTGCGGATCGACCCGCGGACGAACGCCGTGACCGCGCGGATCAAGACGGGTCGCGGGCCGATCGGAGTCGCGTACGGCGCCGGCTCGGTCTGGGTCGCGAACTGGAGCGAGGACACGATTGCCCGCGTCTCCCCCGCGACCGGCCGCGTCGTCGCGCGCATCAGGGTGACGGCGCACGGCCCCGAGGGCATGGCCTTCGGCTATGGAGAGCTCTGGGTGTCGAACAAGTCGGGCAGCGTCTCCCGCATCGATCCGGCGACGAATCGCCAGACGGCGCTGATCCAGGTCGGCCCCGAGCCGAGGTACCTGACCGTCGCCCTCGGTTCCGTGTGGGTGGCCAGCTACTACGGCGCGGTCGTCGACCGGATCGACCCGCGCAGCACCCGCGTCGTCCGCAAGATCCCGGTCGATCCCGGGCCGCAGGGGATCATCGGCGTCGGCCACTCAGTCTGGGTTGGCAGCTACCTCTCGCAAACGCTGCAGGAGATTGATCCGCTGAGGAACAAGGTCGTCCGTCGGGTCTCGCTCGGCGACGGGCCGGAAGGGTTGGCCAGAGACGAGCACTCGCTCTGGGTCGCGGGCAACCTCAACGGAACGGTCATTCGCGTCGACGCGCGCACGGGGCGTGTGCTCGGGCGCGTGCCGACGGGCGTCGCGCCGCGCGGCATCGCCTACGGCGGCGGCTCCGCGTGGGTCGCGAACTCCGGCGGTGCCTCGGTCTCTCGCGTGTCAGGCTAGAAGGCCCGAACGGGCCTCAAGAATCGCGGCGGCGCGGCCGATGACAGGCTCGTGAGCAGCGAGCTGCCCCAGCCCACGTGCCCGCAATGCGGTGCGGAGCTGACGCTCGGCGCGAGCGGCAAGCTCCACGCCTGGTCGTGCCCCTCCGGCCACGGGATCGGCTTCACGGTCAGCGCCGCGTACGAGCGGCTCGCGGACGACGAGATCCACACGATCTGGCACGCGTCCGAGACAGCCGCGCCGGGCTCGCATCGCTGCCCGTTCTGCTCGCAGCCAATGGCGTCGGTGACGGTCGCCGTCGGCGGTGCCGGCTCGCCGCAAGAGGCGCTCGACGTCTGCCGCGAGGACGAGTTCATCTGGTTCGATCCGGGCGAGCTCGACGAGTTCCCGCAGCACAGAGACGCCGCTCCCCCCTCCGCCGACGAGCTCGCGAAGATCGAGCAGATCCGCCGGACGTTCGACCACGACCTCGACGACGCGATCGCCGACGAGCTGAACGCCGGCGTCCTCGACAAGCTCGCAAACCACGTCGTCGTGGCGCACCCGGGCGTCATGCACCTGCTCGACCATGCGGTGTACCACGACGAGCTCGACGATCTCGACGAGCAGCAGCACGCCGCCTGAGCTGCAGCGTCGAAGCTAGGCTCCCGGCGTGCCCGAGCTGCCGCTGACCGGAGGCTGCCTCTGCGGAGGCGTCCGCTTCGAGGTCACCGAGCCGCCCGTCACCGCCGTCTACTGCCACTGCACCCGTTGCCAGCGGCGTACCGGCACCGCAGCCGCGGCCTCGGCACGCCTCGCATCCGGCTCGCTGCGGATCATGAGCGGCCAGGAGCTCGTTCGGTCCTACGTCCCCCAGGACGGCTTCGCCAAGGACTTCTGCTCGGCGTGCGGCGGCGCCCTCTGGAGCCGGCACCCGGACGATTCCGACCTGATCAGCGTCCGCATGGGCGCGTTCGACGAGGATCCCGGCATCCGCCCGTCGGCCCGCCAGTACGTGGACTACGCCGCTCCCTGGGAGCCGATTCCGGACGACGGCCTTCCGCGGTACCCCGAGCGGCGCACGGCCTGACTCAAGCGCCGGCCCGCAGGCGCCGAAGAACCTTCCATGCCGCTGCAAAACCTGATCCGGGCCGCCGTGCCGTTCGTCGCCGGCGGTGCCGTCGCGATCTTCGTCTCCGAGCTGACCCGGACGACAGTAGTCACCGGCGAGAGCGTCTCGGCGACGTGGAACGACGACGTGTCAGGCCCCGAGCACCTCTGGCTCGGCGAGCCGACGTTCGACTGGGGCGACTAGCCGCTTCGCCAACAGGCCGGTCGACGAACGCGATGAGCGCTATGGGCGTTCGTCGACCGGGTCTGTGAGCGAGAGATGTGTGGAGCGCAACGGTCTCAGCATGGGACGAAAACGGGCCGCTGTCGTCCCCCGTTCGAGTGATTCGTCCGTGACGCTAGGCCGTGCGCTCGACGAGGACCTCGAGCTCCTCGACCGACTCGCGGACGACGCCCTCGGGCGGGTTCATCCCCTCGAGCACGGCCCCTCCCGCCTTCAGCGCCTCCTCTGACGGGAAGCGGATGGCCACGGCGAGCCGCCCCGCGGAGCGGTCGCCGAGAATGGTGATCCGGGTCGACTCGACTCCCGGAGGCGGACCTTCCGACTGCTCGATCTCTTGCACGAGCGCGTCGATCCCCTCGCTCGTTGCGTTGAACGTGACGACGCGAACCCACTCGGACATGCGATCCCTCCTCGATTGACGTCGCCGGGAGGGTATCTCGCCGCCTCGGGATCTCCGGGGAAAGCGGACGACGGGGGTCGAACCCGCGACCTACGGCTTGGGAAGCCGTCGCTCTGCCAACTGAGCTACGTCCGCGTGCGCAGAAACGTTACCCAAGCGCCACAGACAGGTCACAGATCGCATGGCACCATCGAAGTCTCAAGCGACGGCGACCAGCCCTCCCCTCTCGCCTCGCTCGCCTCGCGCCGGGCCGCCCCCGGCGCGAGGCCACCCCTGCCGCGAGCCGGTTCCGGGAGTGGCGATAATGGGAGCGAGGAACAGCGAGCGCGAGGAGGACAGATGGCCATCCAGACAACGACACTCGAGGAGATCGCACAGGCGCTCGTGGCGCCCGGCAAGGGGATCCTGGCCGCGGACGAATCGAGCGGGACGATCAAGAAGCGGTTCGACTCGATCGGCGTCGAGTCCTCCGAGGAGACCCGGCGCGCCTACCGCGACCTGCTCTTCACGACCGAGGGCGTCGAGGACTTCATCAGCGGCGTGATCCTCTACGACGAGACGATCCGGCAGTCGGACTCGGACGGCACGCCGTTCCCGCAGCTCCTCGAGAGCAAGGGGATCATCCCGGGCATCAAGGTCGACCTGGGCGCCAAGGACCTCGCGAACGCGCCGGGCGAGACGATCACCGAGGGGCTGGACGGCCTCCGGGGCAGGTTCGCGGAGTACTACGAGCTGGGCGCCCGCTTCGCCAAATGGCGCGCCGTGATCACGATCGGCCCCGGCATCCCGAGCGAGTACTGCCTCTGGACGAACGCGCACGCACTGGCCCGCTACGCCGCGCTCTCGCAGGAAGCCGGCCTCGTGCCGATCGTCGAGCCCGAGGTGCTGATGGACGGCGACCACTCGATCGAGCGCAGCTTCGACGTCACCTCTCGCACGCTGCACGCAGTCTTCACAGAGCTCCGCGACCAGCGCGTGCACGACGAGCAGATGCTGTTGAAGCCGAACATGGTGCTCTCCGGCTACGAGGCGTCGGAGCAGGCGACCGACGACGACGTCGCGGCCGAGACGCTCCGCTGCTTCTACCGGCACGTGCCGGCGGCCGTGCCCGGCATCGTCTTCCTCTCGGGCGGCCAGTCGGACGAGGACGCCACCGCCCGCCTGAGCGTCATGAACACGCTCGGCCCGCATCCGTGGCAGCTCTCGTTCTCGTACGGCCGCGCGCTTCAGGCGCCCGCGCTCAAGGCGTGGCAGGGCAAGCCGGAGAACGTCGAAGCCGCGCAGCAGGCGTACTACCACCGCGCGAAGCTGAACGGCGCCGCCCGCTCGGGGTCGTACACGCCGGCGATGGAGCAGGCCGCCTAGCACCTGTCCGCAACGGACACTGTCCTTCCTTGCAACACAGTGTTGCAAGGAAGGTTCGGTGCGCTAGCCGCGCTCGAAGAGCTCGACGGAGACGATCTGGTCGGCCGCCACGAGGCGCCGGGTCACTGCCCCGCCGCCTTCAACCTCGATCCAGGCGCCGCCGCGCTGCGGCCACGGCTGGCCCTTGGCGAGCGCTTCGACGACACCGGCGGGGCTCACGTCCGCGGGCACGACGACGTTCTGCGTCGAGCCGTCACGCAGCGTGACCCGGATGAACGAGTCGACCCCCATGCCGCGATCCTAACGCCTCCGATCCTTGCAACACAGTGTTGCAAGGAAGGACAGGGCCGGATCAGCCGTAGCGTTCGGCTGACAGAGCCCGCAGCTTGTCGAACGCGTGGTACGCCTCGATGCGGCGAACCGTGCCCGACCGGGAGCGCATTACGATCGACTCGGTGACTGCTCCGGCCGGCGTGTACGCGACGCCGTCGAGCAGCGCCCCGTCCGTGACGCCCGTGGCCGCGACGAAGACGTCGTCGCCGGCGACGAGGTCGTCGGTCGTCAGGACGCGGTCGAGGTCGTACCCCGCTTCCACGAGCGACCGCCGCTCGTCGTCCGAACGAGGCCACAGCTTGCCCTGGATCGCGCCGCCGAGGCACTTGATCGCGGCCGCCGAGATGACGCCCTCGGGCGTCCCGCCCACGCCCATCAGCAGGTCGACGGTGCTCTGGACGCGCGAGGCGGCAATCGACGGCGCGACGTCGCCGTCCGTGATCAGCCGCACGCTCGCGCCCACCTCGCGCAGCTCCCGGATCAGCTCCGTGTGCCGGTCGCGGTCGAGGACGACGACGACCACGTCCTGGACCTTCTTCCCCTTCGCCTTGGCCACCCGGCGCACGTTCTCGGCCGGCGGCGCCTCGATGTCGATCGCATCCGCGGCCGCCGCGCCGACGGCGATCTTGTCCATGTAGACGGCGGCGCCGGGGAAGAACATCGTCCCGCGCTCGGCGACGGCGATCACGGCGATCGCGTTCGGCATCCCGAGCGCGGTCAGCCGCGTCCCTTCCAGCGGGTCGACTGCGACGTCGACCTCCACCCCGTGCCCGTTGCCGACGTGCTCGCCGTTATAGAGCATCGGCGCCTCGTCCTTCTCGCCCTCGCCGATGACGACGACGCCGTCCATCGAGACGGTCTGCAGCATGTGCCGCATCGCGTCGACGGCGGCCTGGTCGGCCGACTCCTTCTCGCCACGCCCGATCCAGCGACCGGCGCCCATGGCAGCGGCCTCGGTGACACGCACGAGCTCGAGTGCGAGGTTGCGATCAGGGGCGGCGCCCGCCACGACGCGAGAGCTTACTCCGCGCCGATGCGTTCGGCGGCCCGCTCGCCACCCTTGGCGACCGGAACGTGCCGTCCGGCTGCCGCCAGGCCGTGCACCGGCATGTTGTTGTAGATGCACTCGTACGCGCCGGCCGAGACCTTGTACGTCTCGTGCCAGATGCCGACGTCGCCCGACGAGCCGACGGCCTTGTTGAACCGCTGCCACGCGGGCAGGTGCTTCGCGTCGGCGTTCCGCGCGTAACGCTCGAGATCCTCGAAGCTGCGCCAGTACTGGACAACCGCCGGTCCGCCGATCCAGGCCTGCCCGGCGTGGAGCAGCCCGAGCTCCGACTGGTTCGTCAGCTCGACGATCATCGGCCGCATCGCCATGGCGACCGGCCACCACTTGCGCACCTTCCAGAGCCTGTTGATCCGCATGCCGATCAGGAAGACGACGAAGTCGCCGTCGATCTCCGCCGTGTAGCGCTTCGCGAAGAGTTCCGCCACGGCTACATCCTGTCTGGCGCGTCGACGCCGATCAAGTTCAGAGACCGCGCGACGACCGCCTGCGTCGCCCGGCACAGCCCGAGCCGGAACGGCTCCGCGTCGCCGCTCTCGAGCACGCGGTGGTGGTGGTAGAAGCGGTGGAAGTCGTCGGCGAGGTAGATCGCGTAGTTCGTGAGCTGGTGCGGGCCGCGCCGCTCGGTTGCCTCCTCGACGACGCCGGGGAACTCGGCGAGTCGCTTGACCAGCTCCGTCTCCTCTGGTGCGAGCTCGTCGGGCGGCGTCGCGGAGACGGGCGCAGAGCCGGCGTTGCGCATGACCCCGGCGATCCGGGCGTGCGCGTACTGAACGTAGTAGACGGGGTTCTTCTGCGTCTTCTCGGCGGCCAGGTCGACGTCGATCTCGATCGTCTGGTCGTGGCTGCGCGAGACGAGGTACCAGCGCGCCGCGTCGACGCCGACCTCGTCCACGAACTCGTCGAGCTCGACGATGTCGCCTGCGCGCTTGGACATCTTTGCCGCCTCGCCGCCCCTGAGCAGGTGGACGAGCTGATAGAGCAGCACTTCGACTCGTTCGGGGTCGTAGCCGAGCATCCGCGCGACCGCCGCGTACCAGTTGCGCGTGCCGTGGTGGTCGGCGCCGAGGACGTAGATCGCGCGGTCGAAGCCGCGTGAGAGCTTGTCGTCGAGATAGACGATGTCGGCCGCGCGGTACGTGGGCAGGCCGTTCGAGCGGATGACGACCCGGTCTTTCTCGTCGCCGTATGCCGACGAGCGCGCCCAGACGGCCCCGTCCATCTCGTACGTGTCGATCCGAGGCAGGAGCTCCGGCAGCCGCTGCTCGAGGTCGCTCTGCCGTGCCCAGGAGTCGAAGTGGATCCGGAACCGCTCGAGCGTCGCCTCGATCTGCGCGCGCATGACGGTCACCGGGTCGCCGTCGCCCCAGTCGAACGTCGCCATGTACTCGCCTCCGTACCCGCCTTCGGGCGGCTCCCGGCCTTCGCGCACGGCGGCCACGGACGCGCGGAAGAGATCCATCTGGTTCCCGGCGTCGTTGTAGTAGTACTCGCGCTCGACCTCGTTGCCCGCGAAGGCGAGCAGGCGCGCGACCGAGTCGCCGTAGGCGCCGTTCCGGGCGGCCGAGACGACGATCGGGCCGGTCGGGTTCGCGGACACCATCTCGACCTGCACGCGCTGCCGTGGGTCGGCGAAGCCGCCGCCGTACGCGCTGCCGGCTTCGAGCATCTCGCCGAGGGCGTCCTCGTACCAGCTCCGGCCGAGCCAGAGGTTGACGAAGCCCGGGCCGGCCACCTCGGCGCGGTCGACCTCGGGCAGTGACGCCGCCTTCTGCGCCAGCTCCTGCGCAAGCTCGCGCGGCGGACGCCTCTGCGCGGGCGCGAGCTGAAGTGCGGCGTTCGTGGCGTAGTCGCCGTGCTCGGCCTTCGCCGGGCGCTCCAGCGCGGCGGGCGCACCCGCAAGGCCGGACAGCGCCGCCTCGAGCCGTGTCAGGGCTCTAGCCGGCAACCGTCTGGCGTGGGTCGAACAGTTCCTCGAGCGCCTGCAGCTCGGAGGCGGTGCCGACGGCGATCAGGACGTCGCCGGGCTCGATCACGGCGTCGGCGCTCGGCGTCGTGTCGAAGCTGCCGTCAGGCTTCCGCAGCGCGACGACGAGTGCACCCGTCTCGCGGCCGATGCGCAGGTCGCGGATCGACCTACCCGCGTTCCGGCTCCGCTCCGTGATCTCGATCTCCTCCATCTGCAGGTCGGGCCCGCCCGCGCTCGTGACGACGTCGAGGAAGGCGGCAACCTCCGGGCGGAGCACGAGCTTCGCCATCTCCTGGCCGGCCGACGTGTACGGCTGGACGACGCGGTCGGCACCGGCGCGCCACATCTTGCGGGCGGCGTCCTCGGTTGACGCACGCGCGACGATGAACAGGTCCGGCCGGGCGGCGCGCGCGGAGACGACGATGTAGAGGTTGTCGACGTCCGAGTCGCTCGACGCCACGAGGCCCTTTGCGTAGGCGAGCCCGACGCCCTCGAGGTCCTCGTCGCGCGTGCCCGTGCCCTCGACGTAGGCAACCTTGTCCTCGTCGGCGAAGTGCTTGGAGGAGGGCGTGAAGTCGAGCACGACGTGGGGCATCGCCGCTTCGCGGAACTCGCGGCCCACCCGCCGGCCGACCCGGCCGTACCCGCAGATGATGTAGTGGTCGCGCAGGCCTCGAATCACGCGATTCCGTCTCCTCTCCGTCAGCACACCGCCAAGGACGCCCTGCGCGATCAGCTCGACGATCGAGCTCGCCAGGTAGCCGTAGATTGCCATTCCGGCGAGGATCACCACGATGGTCACGATCTGGCCGCCGACATGAGGCGGCCGCGAATCGAGCCCGGTGAACGAGATCGTCGTCGTCGTGCGGTAAAAGGACGAGAAGACGCTGCCGCCCATGACGATCCGGAACGCGATCGTCCCGAGCCCGAGCTCCACGAAGAACGCGGCCACCGCGATCTGGAAGTGCCTGAGCGTGTACGTCGGCCTCACGCCGTAACTCCTAGCGGTTTCGCGCCTGCCATGCCTTGGCCACGGCGATCCTCTGCATCAGGGTCGGGTGGTTCTCGAACATGATGTAGGCCCACGTCGGCGGGTTCGGGTCGGACAGGTCGTGGTTGCCGAAGTGCTGCATCACTCCCTGCAGCGCCTGCGGGTCGCGCGTGGTCTGGAGCGACATCCAGTCTGCTTCGCCCTCGTAGTGCCGGCTGATCGCGTTCTGCACAGGCAGCGCGGCGAGGTCGAAGAGCACCACGACGAGGAGCGCGAGCGGGATCGACTCCGGCCGGTAGATGCCTCCGCGCCGGCGTGTCGCGAGCGCGATCAGATACGCGAGCGGGAAGGCGAAGAGCGCGTACCAGCCGGCCTCCTTCCACAGGTGGTCGCGCGCCTGATGGCCGAACTCATGGGCGAGCACTGCTTCGAGCTGGCGTTCGTTCAGACCACCGGTCAGCAGCGTGTCGTAGACGAACACCTTTCGGCTCGGACCGAGCCCGGTGGCAAAGGCGTTCTCCTCGGGCGTGTAGCTGTGGACGTCGAGAACCTCGACGGGTATCCCGGGGACGCCTTCTTTCTTTTCGAGGCGAGTCGCCGCCGCTGCGAGGCGCGGATCGTCCTGCGCCAGCGCGTGTCCACCGAGCAGGTAAGGCCCGACAAAGGTCTGGAGCAGCGCGATCGCGACGAAGACGGGCACGGCGGCGACCCACCAGAGCCGGCGTAGCTTCGCCGCGATCCCCATCACGATCGCGACGGCGACCGAGAGCGACAGGAACGTGAAGCCGAGCCCCAGCCACCCGCCGAAGATCACCGCCGGGTAGCTGACGTTCAGCACGCCGTACCTCTTCTCCCACCAGGTGTCGAGGATCTCGAACGGCAGCTGGACGAACCACGTGAGCGCGAAGCCCATCATCGCGAGGAAGATCCCGGTGCCGACGCGGCCGGCGGCCGAGTCCTTCATGAAGCTCGTCCCCCAGCGCGCGTAGGCGACGAAGACGAGGATGAGCAGGACCTCCTGGCCGATCCAGGTCAGCTCGAGGAACTGCTCGAAATCCGAAGCGCGCGAGATCGTGTGGGCGCTGAAGAAGGCGCGCGGGTCGAGGTTCGGCAGCGAGAGGCTCGTCGGGACCTTCGACTCCCACAGGAAGTAGGCGGAGACCGCCCAGATCCCGGCCAGCGCAGCGAGCACCGTGAGCCGCCTGGCGAGCGGGTTCTTGCCCATATGCGCGGGACTCTACGGCCCGTATAGGCTCGCGCTCCCATGCGCGTCGCCGTCGTGTCGGACATCCACTCGAATCTGCACGCGTTGGAGGCGGTGCTCGCCGATATGGAGGCCGACTCGCCGGACGAGATCTGGTGTCTCGGCGACGTCGTCGGCTACGGGCCGAAGCCGGAGGAATGCTGCGAGATCGTCAGGGAGCGCGCCGCCCTCAGTCTGTGCGGCAACCACGACCTCGGAGTGCTGGGCGAGATCGACATCGCCGACTTCGCGCCCGACGCCGCCTCGGCTGCGCTGTGGACTCGGGGCGTGCTGAGTGAGGGAGCTCGGGAGTTCCTCGCCGGCCTGCGCCCTCTCGGCGAGGCGAACGGCGCCCAGCTCTACCATGCGAGCCCGCGCGATCCGGTCTGGGAGTACGTGCTCACCGACCAGGCCGCCGCTGCGGCGCTCGCGTTGACGACGGCGCCTGTCGTGCTCGTCGGCCACAGCCACGTCCCGCTCGCCGTCACGCTAGACGGAGACGGCGAGCTCGACGGCGGTCACGCGCCCGCGGGGACGGAGCTCGAGCTCGGCGACGGCCGCTGGCTGCTCAACCCCGGTTCGGTCGGCCAGCCGCGAGACGGCGACTCGCGGGCGGCATGGCTCTCCCTCGACCTCGGCGCCGGCCGCGCCTCGTTCAGGCGTACGGACTATCCGATCGGGGAGACGGTCGAGGAGATTCGCGAGGCGGGCCTGCCGCCGCTGCTCGGCGAGCGGCTCTGGTCAGGGGCCTAGGCTAGCGAGCCGGGAGCTCGACGACCTCGGCCAGGTCCTCGTTCTCGACGGGCTGGCCGGAGGAGGCGCCGGGGTAGCCGATGCCCTCGCGGGCGAGTGAGAGCTGGACTTCCTCGCGCGCCTTGTAGATCCGCCACTTCACAGTGGCGAGCGTGATCTCGAGCGAGTCGGCGATCTCCGTGTACGAGAGTCCGACGATGTCGCGGAGGAGGAGCGCCATCTTCAGGTCGACGTTGAGGCCGTTGATCCCGCGCCAGACGGCGTCCATGGCCTCGATCCGCTCGGCCGGCGCGTCCAGCACCTCGAACGCCGGCGCGTCCTCGAGCGCCACGACCGCGCGCGGCCTGCGCTCGAGCGCCCTGAGCTCGTCCAGCACGCGGTTCTTCGTCACCTGGAAGAGCCAGGTCGTGAACCGGCAGCGGAGCGAGAACTTCGGGAGACCCTGGTAGACGCGGAGGAAGACCTCCTGCGTCAGGTCCTCGGCGAGCGCCCGGTCGCCCACGAGCCGCAGCACGTAGTTGAAGACCGGGGTCTCGTAGGAACGGACGAGGATGGAAAAAGCGCGCTCGTCGCCCTTTTGCGCTTTGCGGAGGACGGCGAGATCAGGTTGCGCCAGTGACAAGGTCGGCTGAGTATAGCCCGGTGTATCCGTGCATTGACGTTATTCACAGGGTCGGATTGCACGCTTCACGGGGGATTTACGCGGGCTCAACGACAAGTGAATGTCCGGTCATCTCGTCCGGCTGCTCGAGACCGAGGAGATCGAGCGCTGTGGGGACGAGATCGGACAGCTCGCCGCCCTCGCGGAGCTGGATTCCGGGCTGCGTGACGATCAACGGGACAGGGTTCGTGGTGTGGGCGGTGTGCGGGCTGACGCCGTCGTCGTCGATCAGCTTCTCGGCGTTCCCGTGGTCGGCGGTGATCAGCAGCACCCCTCCTGCGGCCTGCACGGCGTCGACGACCCGGCCGAGGCAGGCGTCGGTCGTCTCGACGGCCTCCACGACCGCCGGAATCACACCCGAGTGCCCGACCATGTCCGGGTTGGCGAAGTTGATGACGGCGAACGCGTACCCGTTTCCGATCTCCGCGCTGAAACGGTCGGCCAGCTCGGGCGCCGACATCTCGGGCTTCTTGTCATAGGTGCCGACCTCCCGCGGCGACGGGACGAGGATCCGCTCCTCGCCAGGCCATTCCTGCTCGCGGCCGCCGCTGAAGAAGTAGGTGACGTGCGCGTACTTCTCGGTCTCCGCGGCGTGGAGCTGGCGGACGCCGGCCGCTGCCAGCACCTCGGCCATCGTGCGCTCGACCTGCTGCTCCTCGAAGACGACAGGGCAGTCGAGGTCGTCGCGGTATCGCGTCATCGTCGTCACGTCGTAGCCGCCCTCGAGCAGGCGCTGCGTGAGCTGGCGGCCGCGGTCGGGACGGAAGTTGAAGAAGATCGCGGCATCGCCGTGCTCGAGCCGGGGCCGGCCGTCGATGACGATCGGCTCGACGAACTCGTCCGTGACGCCGCGCTCGTAGCACGCGCGGACGGCCGCGACCGGATCCTCCGCGTGCTCGCCCTCGCCGCGCGTGATCGCCGCCAGCGCGCGGTCTGTGCGGTCCCAACGCTGGTCGCGGTCCATGGCGTAGTAGCGGCCGCAGACGGTCGAGATGCGCTCGGTCGGGAGCGAGGCGAGGTCGTCCGCAGCGGCGTGCGGCGAGACGTCGCGCCCGTCCGTGAACGCGTGGAGCCACGTCTTCTCCGGCGCGAAGCGGAGCAGCGCGCGCAGGTGGTCGATATGGGAGTGCACGCCGCCGTGCGAGACGAGCCCGAGCAGGTGCACGCGGTTGCCGCGCTCGAACGCGGAGACCAGCGCCGGGTTCTCGAAGATGGAGCCGTCCTCGACCGCCTTGTTGACTCGCATCAGATCCTGGAAGAGCACGCGCCCGGAGCCGATCGTCAGGTGGCCGACCTCGGAGTTGCCCATCTGGCCCGGGGGCAGACCGACCGCCGCACCGGATGCCTCGAGCCTTGTATGCGGGTACTCGGCCCAGAGCCGGTCGAAGACCGGCGTGTCGGCGAGGTCGACGGCGTTGCCCGGACCCGGCGGCGCACACCCCCAGCCGTCGAGGACGACGAGCGTTACGAGGTCAGTCCGGCCCGGCAAATCGCGGCGAACGAGTCGGGGTCGAGCGAGGCGCCGCCGACCAGCGCGCCGTCGACGTCGGGCTGGGCGAGGAGCTCGGCGGCGTTCTCCGGCTTGACCGAGCCGCCGTAAAGGACAGGCGCGTCGATCAGCGACTTGATGAAGGCGTGTGCCTCCTGGGCGATCTCCGGCGTCGCAGTCTTGCCGGTGCCGATCGCCCAGACCGGCTCGTAGGCGACGACGAGGTCGGGGTGCGGGCTGAGCGCGGAGACCTGGCGGCGGAGAACGGCTTCGGTCTCCCCCGCTTCGCGCTCGGCCTCGAGCTCGCCCACGCACGCGATCACGCGCAGGCCGGCGGCGAGCGCGGTCTCGGCGCGGCGGGCCGTCGTCTCGTCGGTCTCGCAGAAGTACTGGCGTCGCTCGGAGTGGCCGACGACGGCGCCCGCGACCCGGAGCTCCTTCAGCATCGCCACCGAGATCTCACCGGTGAACGCCCCCTCGTCGGCCCAGTGGACACTCTGTGCGAACACCGTCAGGCCGCTCTCGACGGCCGCGCCGAGCGACGTGTACGGCGGGCAGATGACGACGTCGACACCATCCGGCGGCTGAAACGCTGCACAGAACCCGCGCGTCTCGGCCTGCGTCTTGAACATCTTCCAGTTGCCGGCGATCAGCACGTCTCGATCCTACTCGGCTCTCCGGGCCCGGCTGCTTGCTCCTGACAGCCACGTCCCGGTTGCGGATCTTCCAGGATGCTCTAGCCGGTCTGAGCAGGGATTTCAGGCGATTTTCCGTCCCCAACGGCCACCTTCGGTGTCTGGCACCGGGTCATGGCTGTCCGGGACACGGCCGACCTTGTAACACAGTGTTGCAAGGTCGTTCAGGCGAGGAGATCGAGCGCATAGCCGACGTCGACCGGATGCGGCGGGTGGCGGGTCGTCTTCGTCGCGCCGTCGAGGCGCCAGCCGCGGCGCTCGTAGAACGCCCGGGCGCGACCGTTCGCCTCCAGCGTCCAGAGCCGCAGCCGGCGGTCGCCCGCTGCCCGGCGACGCTCGACCGCCGCGTCGTGGAGCTCCGAGCCGACGCCGGTGCCCCAGCTGCGGGGCACGACGTAGAGCCGGTCGAGCCAGCCCACCGAGGCGACCGCGAAACCGACGACGCCGTAGTCGCCCTCCGCCACGATCACGCCGCCGCCGGCGAGCCGGGCAGTGACGTCGGCGAGCGTCTCCTGCTCGGGATACGAGTACCGGTCGGGCGGGAAGACGTCGCCGTAGGCCGCGAGCGCGGCCGCGCGGTGGACGGACACGAGGGCCTCGGCGTCCTCGGCCGAGCCGTCGCGAAGCCGGATCACGCCGAGGGAATCGCGGCAACGCCGGGCAGTTCCCTGCCCTCGAGCAGCTCGAGCGAGGCACCGCCGCCGGTCGAGACCCACGAGACGCTGTCGGCGAGGCCGGCTTCGTTGACCGCGCGCACCGAATCGCCACCACCGACCACCGAGTACGCGTCCGCGTCGGCCACTGCGTTCGCCACGGAGTTCGTGCCCGCGGCGAAGCGCGGCCATTCGAAGACGCCCATCGGGCCGTTCCAGAAGATCGTCTTCGCGCCGCGGATCAGGTCGCCGAAGCGCGCCGCCGTCGCGGGGCCGATGTCGAGCCCGAGCCAGCCGTCCGGCACCGAGTCGTAGGGCACGACCTGCGTCTCGGCATCAGCCTCGAACGCGCTCGCCGCGACGACGTCGACGGGCAGCTCGACCGCGAACGGCAGCGGGTTGTCGGTGCGCAGCTCCTCGGCCATCTTCCCGCCGATCAGCACCCTGTCGGCACGGCCGCCGAGGTGCTCGAGCACGCCGAGCTTGTCGTCGACCTTCGCCCCGCCGGCGACGAGGACGAACGGGCGATCGACGTCTCCCAGCAGGCGGCCGAGGTGCTCGAGCTCGTCGAGCAGCAGGAGGCCGGCGTAGGCCGGCAGGAGATGAGCGACTCCTTCGGTCGACGAGTGCGCGCGGTGCGCCGAGCCGAACGCGTCGTTCACGTACACGTCACGCCCGTTCGCGAGCTCACGCGCGTAGCCCGGGTCGTTCTTCGTCTCGCCCGGGTTGAAGCGCGTGTTCTCCAGAACCGTGATCCGCCTGTCCGGCAGCAATTCGCGGAGGCGCGCGTCCACCGGGGCCATGGCGAACGCCGGATCGGGCCCCTTCGGTCGCCCGAGGTGCGAGCAGACAGCGATCTCGGCGGCACCGCGGTCGAGCAGGAGCTCGAGCGTCGGCAGCGAGGCGCGGATCCGCGTGTCGTCGGCGACCTTGCCGTCCTCGAGTGGCACGTTCAGGTCGGCGCGAACGAGGATGCGCTTCCCGGCGACGTCGGCGTCGCGAACCGACCGCGGCAGCCTCATCGGGCTAGAGGAGCTTGCCGACGAGGTCGACGCACCGGCACGAGTACCCCCACTCGTTGTCGTACCAGCCGATCACCTTGACGAGGTTCCCGAACGCCATGGTCGAGAGTCCGTCGAGGATGCACGAGTGCGAGTCGCCGACGATGTCGGACGAGACGATCGGGTCCTCGATGTACTTCAGCAGGCCCTGCCAGCGGGCGGTTGCCGCTGCGGACCGGAACGCGTCGTTGACCTCCTCGGCCGTGGCCGGCCGGGACAGGACGCAGACCAGATCCGTCACCGAACCGTCCGGAACCGGGACGCGCAGCGCCATGCCGTCGAGCTTTCCCTTCAGCTCGGGGATGACCTCGCCGATCGCGCGGGCGGCCCCCGTGGAGGCCGGGATGATGTTCACCGGAGCCGAGCGCATGCGCCGCAGATCGGGCTTGCCCTTGCGCGTGAAGGCGACCTGGTCCTGGAGCTGCTGCTCGGTCGTGTAGGCGTGGACGGTCGTCATGAAGCCCGACTCGATGCCGAACGTGTCGAGCAGGAGCTTCGCCATCGGCCCGACGCAGTTCGTCGTGCACGAGGCGTTGCTGATGATGTGATGCGTGTCCTTGTCGTACGCGTCGTCGTTGACTCCGAGGACGATCGTGATGTCGGGATCGGTGGCCGGCGCCGAGATCACGACCTTCCTGGCACCCGCGGCAAGGTGCTGCTCGGCACCCTCGCGCGCCGTGAACAGACCGGTCGACTCGACGACAACGTCCACGCCGAGATCCCTCCACGGCAGCTCCGACGGGTCGCGCTCGTGGAGCACCTGGAAGCTCGTGTCGCCCGCCGTGATCCGGTCGCCGTCCACCTCGACGCCCTCGAGCCGCC
Organism: uncultured Actinomycetes bacterium; assembly: GCA_963776735.1. Classification (GTDB taxonomy): domain Bacteria; phylum Actinomycetota; class Thermoleophilia; order Gaiellales; family Gaiellaceae; genus PALSA-612. The sequence goes on along the minus strand of CAVZNV010000018.1, from coordinate 576,811 downwards.
CGTGCGTCGAGTCGTAGTGGAGCAGATGCGCCAGGACGTCCGGGTCGCCGAGGTCGTTCACGGCCACGACGTCGAAGGCGCCGCCGCGTGCGATGTGCGCCCGCAGGAAGTTCCGCCCGATGCGCCCGAAGCCGTTGATGCCTACTCGCAGTGCCATCCCTCTCCCCTGTCTCTCGATTCCGGAGCCGAGTCTAGTGCTACCTGTCGGCCAGCCGTTGCAGGCGCGCGAGCCGGCGATGCGCAGACGCTTTCGTCGTCGGCGGACGGCATTTCGCAGCCAGCTCGCGCAACGAGAGCGACGGGAAACGCGCGCGGAGGTCGGCGATCTCCCGGAGCTGCGGCGACAGCGTCTCGAGCTTGCCCTCCGCGGCGAGGCGGCGGACAGCGCTGAGTTGCGCGTGCGCGGCGCGGCTGGCCCGGACGAGGTTCGCCTGGTCGGCGTTCGTGAGCCTGTTTGCCTCCGCGCGCGCCGCGCCGACGACCGCGTGCTCGTCGACCGCCAGCGCGGCGTCGCTCGCGCCCGCGAGCGCGAGCGTCTCGGCGATGGCGTCGACGCCCTTGGCGTAGGCGATCGCGTACCGGCCGCGGTCGCGCGCGCGCAGCGTCACGTCGTCGAGCGCAGCGATCCTCACGAGCTGCTCGGCTGCCTCGAGCGAGGCGTAGCGAACCTCGAGGTGCGGCGACCGCGGCCCGCTGACGGAGCCCGCACCGAGTAGCGCGCCGCGTACGTAGGCGGCGCGGCAGCACTCTCGCCCGACGACGCGCTTGGGCGGAAGCGCGAGCGGCGCGCCCGCGCGCGTCACGACGCCGGCCTCGACGAGGACGGACCGCGCCCGGGGAGAGTCGGCGACGTGCAGCTGGTAGCGGGTCGGCCGGTCGAAGGCGCGCTGCCGGTAGGTGCGGATCTCCGACTCGACACCGAGCTCGCGCAGAAGCCGGAACGCGCGCCGGGCCACGGACGAGGCGGCCAGGTCGAGGTGCAGTGCGATCTCTCCGTGCCCTCGCAGGTGCAGGCTCCCGGCCGTGTGCGCGAGCGCGGAGAGCTCGGCGAGCCGGTCGCAGGGCCGCTCGGGCGCGACCCGAGCCAGCTCGTCCCGGATCTCCTCGGAGCTCCACACGGCTACAGGCGCACGCCTTCGAGCTCGAGCAGCCGCCGCTTGTAGCCCTCGCCGAGCGATCCGTAGCTGCCGAGCCCACCGGCGGCGACGACCCGATGGCACGGGACGATGAGCGCCAGCCGGTTGTGGGCGCAGAACGTGCCCGCGGCCCGCTGCGCATTCGGATACCCGGCGAGCGCGGCGAGCTCCCCGTAGGTGACGACCTCGCCGTACGGCACCGCGCGCAGCGTCTCGGCGACCTCCCGCTGGAACGGCGTGCACCAGTCCAGGTCGACGTCGACGTCGACGAAGTCGTCGCGCCTCCCGGCGAAGTACCGCTGCAACCGGCACACGACAGGCGGCGGCTCGGGCTCGGGCCTGCCCTTACGCGCCGCCGGGAGCTCGTGCCAGACCACGACGCCGTCCTCGAGCCAGATCGACCCGGTTCCCCAGCCGTCGACCTCGTAGCTGACCTCGCGCACCGCCACGCCACGTCATCCTAGAATCGCGCCCATGAGCGCACACGGCATCGCCCAACTCCCGCCGGCCGAGAACGAGCCGATGAAGTCCTACGCGCCGGGCACGCCCGAGCGCGCCGAGCTGAAGCTGAAGCTGCAGGAGATGCAGTCGCAGCGGCTCGACCTCCCCTGCGTCATCGGCGGCAAGGAGGTGCGCACCGGCCGGACGTTCGAGGCCGTGGAGCCGCACAACAAGACGCACGTCCTCGCCGACGTCCACGAGGGCGCCGGGCCCGAGGTCGAGGCGGCGATCAAGGCCGCCGCGGACGCGTGGCACGACTGGTCGCGGACGTCGTGGGAGGAGCGCGCCGCGATCTTCCTGCGCGCGGCCGAGCTGCTCGCCGGCCCGTCGCGCTCCACCATCGTCGCTTCGACGATGCTCGGCCAGTCGAAGACGGCGCACCAGGCCGAGATCGACGCCGCTGCCGAGCTCGTCGACTTCTGGCGCTTCAACGTCCACTACATGAAGAAGATCTACGAGGAGCAGCCGGCGTCGTCGGGCGGAGTCTGGAACCGGCTCGAGTACCGGCCGCTCGAGGGCTTCGTCTTCGCCGTCACGCCGTTCAACTTCACGGCGATCGGCGGGAACCTCTCCGGAAGCCCGGCGCTGATGGGCAACACGGTCGTCTGGAAGCCTGCGACGACCGCCGCGTACTCCGCGCACTTCGTCATGCGCGTGCTGCAGGAGGCGGGTCTGCCCGACGGTGTGATCAACCTCGTCTACGGCCACGGCGCCGAGATCGGCGACCCGGCGCTCGCGAGCTCCGACCTCGCAGGCGTCCACTTCACGGGCTCGACCGGAGTCTTCAACGCGATGTGGGGCACGATCGGCCAGAACATCGGCCGCTACCGCAGCTACCCGCGCATCGTCGGCGAGACCGGAGGCAAGGACTTCATCGTCGCGCACCCGAGCGCCGACGCCGACGCCGTCGTCACTGCCGTCATCCGCGGCTCGTTCGAGTACCAGGGCCAGAAGTGCTCGGCAGCGTCGCGCATCTACATCCCCGAGTCGATGTGGAGCGAGATGCGCAGCGAGCTGGCCGACCGCGTCGCCGAGCTGAAGGTCGGCGACGTGGCGGACTTCGAGAACTTCATGGGCGCCGTCATCGACGCGAAGGCGTTCGCGACGCACAAAGCGGCCCTCGACGAGGCTGCCTCGAACGGCCGCTCGGTCGTCGCCGGCGGCACCGCCGACGACACGGAAGGCTTCTTCGTCCAGCCGACCGTGATCGAGACGTCCGATCCGGGCGACCGGCTCCTGCGCGAAGAGCTCTTCGGCCCGATCGTGACCGCCTACGTCTACCCGGACAAGAAGTGGGACGAGACGCTCGACCTCGTCGACAAGACCTCGCCCTACGGACTGACCGGCGCCGTGTTCGCCCGCGACCGCGCTGCGATCGACGAGGCGGCCGAGAAGCTCCAGTACGCGGCCGGCAACTTCTACGTCAACGACAAGCCCACCGGCGCGGTCGTCGGCCAGCAGCCGTTCGGCGGCGCGCGCGCGTCGGGCACGAACGACAAGGCCGGCTCGATGTGGAACCTGATCCGCTGGGTCAGCCCGCGCACGATGAAGGAGACCTTCGTCCCGCCGACGGACTACCGCTATCCATTCCTGGCGCCGGACGACGTGCCCGGCAAGCCGGGCGGGTCCGCCTAGTCTTCCGCTCGACCTTCGGCGTCGTCGATGATCTCGATGACTTCTACGCTGCGATGCTCGTTGCGCAGAATCGAGGCCGCGACGTGCTCCGAAACGACAAACTCGTCACCAGGCCCAAAAATCGGTAAAGGAGCCGCGGGGTCGTCCGAATACGTTCGAAACGAATGGCCGTCGCGCACCCTGAGCCGAAATCGCCGTGTCATGCGTGGAACGGTGCCTCCGTCGGCAAGTGCCGTCAATTCCTCGGTCGGAGCGCGGCACACATCGCCGCGAAGTCCGGGCTTCGCCCGGGCGTAGTTCGAGCCGCCAGAGACGCGCCAGCAAAGGGAAGGGGGCTCACGGGGGAAACCGGCTGTTTCCCCCGTGCTACTGACGAAACGCTTACTCGGGTCTCACGAGACGCTCAGAACGTGCCGATACCTTCGAGGACATGCGATTCCTCGTCGTTGCAGCTTCTTCTCTCGCGCTGATCGTGCTCGTCGTCCCGACGCACGTCTGACGCTCACGACGGCTTCGTCGCCGTGAACGACCACGCCTCGGCGCCTGCCAGATTGCCTTCGATCGCGAACGCGACCGCAATGTGCGCGCCCGGCGAGAGCGCCTTGCTCAGGTTCGCGAACGCCGTCGCGTCGCCCTGATTCGGTGTCAGGTTCACGGGCACCGGCTTGCCGTCCACGTACAGGACGGCGTCGCCGATCACGCCCGGTGACTTGACCTCGACTGCGACCTGGGCCACTGCGCTGCTCGACCCGGGCTGCGGGCCGAGTATGTCGAAGGTGATCGGCCCGGGCGTCTCGACCTTCCACGCGCCGCCCTCGAGCCGGAGCGGGAACGCGAGCGCCTTCGTCCCGTTCCGGACGGCGACGATACCGAACTCCTGCGAGATGCTCTGCGAGATCATCGGTGCGAGCTTCTCGCTCTCGAACGGCTTCAGCGCGCGCTCCATGATCGCGGCGGGCCCGGCCGCGAACTGCGCGTACGTCGGGCCGAGCCGCTTCTGCGACGGCTTCGAGAGCAGGTTCCAGAGCGCCTTGCGGTTGTCCGAGCCCGCGGCGGTCAGCAGCCGCCCGACCACGATCTTTCCCGGGTCCGCCGGTGCAGCCGTGGTCGAGGTGGTCGTCGTCTTCTTGCTTCCGCCGCCGCAGGCGACGAGCGCGAGCGGCAGCACGAACAGGACGACGGCGGCGCGGCGCATCGGCGGATGTTAGGCGCGCCCGGCCTTGTGCAGTTGCGCGTAGATCGCGCGGGCCGTCTTCTGCGGGATGCCGGGAACGCCTTCGAGCTCCTCCTGCGACGCGGCCAGGAAGCGCTCGGCCGAGCCGAAGTGCCGGATCAGCGCTCGCCGCCGCGCCGGTCCGACGCCGGTCAGCTCGTCGAAGATCGACTCGCGCGCCTCGGCCGCCCGGCGGATGCGGTGATAGCCGAGGGCGAAGCGGTGCGCCTCGTCGCGCAGCCGCTGCAGGAGCTGGAGGCCGGCCGACGATCGATCCAGGCGAATCGGACGCGCGCTGCCCGGGACGAACACCTCTTCCTCGCGCTTCGCGAGCGACACGACGGCGACGCGGGCGAGGTCGAAGTGGTGCATGGCGTCGAGCGCGGCCGAGAGCTGGCCGCGGCCGCCGTCGACGACGACGAGGTTCGGGACCGCCGCGAAGCCGTCGTCGTAGTCGTCGTCGGTCGGCGAGCCTCCCGCCCGCGCGAACCGGCGGCCGATCACCTCCGCCATGGCTGCGAAGTCGTCCTGGCCGTCGAGCGAGCGCACCTGGAACTTGCGGTAGTGCGCCTTCTTCGGCACGCCGTCCTCGAACACGACCATCGATGCCACGGTCGCCGAGCCCTGGATCGTGGAGATGTCGAAGCACTCGATGCGGATCGGCAGGCTCTCGAGGTTGAGCGCCTCGCGCAGCTCCTCCAGCGCCTGCACACGACGCGCGCGACGCTGCTCGGACGCCACCGCCGCCGACTCGAGCGCCAGCCGCGCGTTCTGCTCGGCGAGCTCGAGCAGCCGCTTCTTCTCCCCTCGCTCCGGCGTGCGGACGACGACGCGGGAGCCGCGCCGCTCGGAGAGGAAGTCGGCCAACGCGGACGTGTCCCCGGCTGCATCGGGGACGAGGATCTCCGGCGGGACGCTCGGCGAGGAGCCGTAGTACTCGAGGCAGAACGTCTCGACGAGGGTCGCCGGCTCCTGGCCCTCGACGTTGTCGAGGTGGAAGCTGTAGCGGTCGATCAGCTTGCCGTCGCGCAGCGGAAAGACCTGCACCGTCGCGGCCGTGGCGCCGACAGCGAGCCCGACGACGTCCACGGAGCCCACGGTGCGGCGGTCGGCGGCCTGCCGCTCCGCGAGGTGGTTGATCGAGAACAGCCGGTTGCGGTAGCGCGCGGCGTCCTCGAACCGCTCCGCCGCCGCAGCAGCCTGCATCTGTGCCTCGAGCTCGCGCGCGATCGTCCTCGTGTCGCCGCCGAGGAAGTTGATCACGCCGTCGATCACCGCGGCGTAGTCGGCCTCCGACACGTAGCCGACGCACGGCGCCAGGCAGCGGTCGATGTGGTAGTCGAGGCACGGAATGCCGGAGTGCCGCCCGGGCTTCGGGCCCTCGCAGGGCCGGAACTTGAAGACGCGGTTGAGGACGTCGAGCGTCTCGCGCACCTTCTTCGCGTTCGCGTACGGGCCGAAGTAGACGACGCCCCGGCGGTGCCGCTCCCGCGTGAACATGACGCGCGGGTACTCGTCCTCCACGGTCACGGCGATGTACGGAAACGACTTGTCGTCGCGCAGGCGCACGTTGAACGGCGGCCGGTGACGCTTGACGAGGTTCTGCTCGAGGTGGAGTGCCTCGACCTCGGTGCCTGTCACGATCGTCTCGATGTCCGCGATCCGCTCGACGAGCTGCGCCGTGCCGAGCCGTGTTCCGACGCCGAGCTTCTGGAAGTAGCTGCGGACGCGAGGGCGGAGCGACTTCGCCTTGCCGATGTAGAGGACCGAGCCGGCAGCGTCGCGAAAGACGTAGACGCCCGGCCGTGCCGGTATCGCCTTCAGCTGCGCTTCGAGCCGTGATTTCACCCCCGCCTAACATAGCCACGGCTACGTTGGCGCCAATGCGCCGCCTCGTCGTGCTCGGGCTCGTCCTGGCAGCGTGGGCCTCGCCGGCACGAGCCGCGGGCCCCACGATGGTCGTCGGCGCCGCCGAGGACGCCGTCCAGGCGACGGACGTCCCGGGCGCGAAGGCCAAGCTCGACCTGCTCAAGCTGGCCGGGTTCGGAGCCGTCCGGATCACCGAGATCTGGGCGCCGGGCGACAGGGCGCCGACCGCGGTCGAGCAGCAGCGCCTCGCCGCAGTCACCGGGGCCGCGAAGCTCGACGGCATGAAGGTGTTCCTGACCGTCACCAACGCGGGCAGCAAGACGACTCCGCTCACGACGGCCCAGCAGGCCGACTTCGCGGCCTTCGCGGCCACGATCGTCCGCCGCTACGGCATCACGGAGATCGTCGTCGGCAACGAGCCGAACAACAACCGGTTCTGGCTTCCCCAGTTCGCCCTCGACGGGAGCGACACCGCGGCTCAGTCGTACGAGACGTTGCTCGCTGCGAGCTACGACGCGCTCAAGGCGGCAAACCCGGCCGTCGACGTGATCGGCGGCGCGCTGTCCCCGCACGGTGGCGACAAGCCGGGGACGGGCAAGGACACCCACTCCCCCACCGCCTTCATCGCCGACCTCGCCGCCGCCTACAAGGCCAGCGGCCGCACGACGCCGATCATGGACACGTTCGACCTGCACGCGTACGAGGACAACTCCAGCCTGCCGCCGTCGTTCCAGCATCCGAAGACGACGACGATGGCGATCGCCGACTACAACAAGCTCGTCACGGCGCTGTCCGCATTCGACGGCACCGCTCAGCCCGGCTCGAAGCTGCCGATCGAGTACGGCGAATTCGGCGTCGAGAGCCAGATCCCGGCCGCCAAGGCGTCTCTCTACACAGGCACCGAGCCGACGACGACGAAGCCCGTCGACGAGACGACGCAGGCGACCTACTACCACGATGCGCTCGCCCTCGTGTTCTGCCAGCCGAACGTGAAGTCGTTCTTCATGTTCCACGCCTTCGACGAGCCCGCCCTCTCGGCCTGGCAGTCGGGCGTGTACTACGCGGACGAGACGCCGAAGACGAGCCTCGCCGCCGTGCGCCAGGCGATCCGGGACGTCAAGGGCGGCGTGATCGCGAAGTGCGCGGGCCTGCAGCTGACACCCAAGGCGACGGTGGTCTACCCGAGCGGCAAGGCCCTCGGCTCGGTGCCCCTGAAACTGAAGGTCACGTGCGACATCGACTGCAACGTCTACGCTCGCCTCGCGAAGCTGCCCGCGGACTCGACGACCCTCGCCGTCACCGCGCACCTGCACGCCGGGGTCACGACGGTCGTGAAACTCCCCGCCCGCCGCGTCGCGTCCGGGCCGTACCGCTTCACCGTCCGGCTGACCGCGCCGGTCAACACCGGCCCGCCGCTCACGCTGCAGAGCAACCCGGTGATCGTGCCCCGCGCCTCCGGCTAGCCTTAGGGCATGGCCCCCGACGCCGGTCAGTACGTCGCCTACACGTTCTTCAAGATCGACCCCGCCTGGCGGCGGCTGCCCGTCGAGGAACGCATCGCCGGCAAGGAGGCGTTCGCGGACGTGATCGAGTCGTGGGCGGAGCGGTTCGCGCACCTGCGGGCCTACTCGACCGTCGGCGTCAGGCCCGACTGCGACTTCTTCCTCTGGAAGATCACCGAGCGCTACCAGGATCTCGAGGAGCTCGGCACCGAGCTCAACGGCACCCCGATGGCCGGCTGGCTGCAGACGCCGTACTCGTACCTCGCGACGACGAAGGCCTCCCAGTACACGAGCGCCCGCAAGCCGCGCAAGATCACGCCGTTCGGCTCGCCCTACCTCGTCGTGTACCCGTTCGTAAAGGTGCGGCCGTGGTACGCGCTGCCCGTCGAGGACCGGCAGCGCGCGATGGACGAGCACATCCGTACCGGCCACGAGTTCTCGTCGATCCACAACCACACGACGTACTCGTTCGGCATCGACGACCAGGAGTTCATGACCGCATTCGAGTGCGACGAGCCGGCCGACTTCATGCACCTGATGCTGACGCTGCGCGAGTCCGAGGCGAGCCGCTACACGGAGCGCGACACGCCGATCTTCGTCGGCCGCCTCGTCGACGTCCGCTCGGCGCTCGACTCGCTCGACGGCGCGTCGAGCCGCGTCTCTGCCTAGCCCGCGACGTCGAGGGTTCGCCCCCGATGCCGGCGCAGTGGCGCGCGTCTTCAATTGTGCTCGTGAGCCGCTTCGCCATGATCGGACTCCTCGTCACGGTGCTCCTTGCCGTCCCGGCCGCGTGGGCGCGGCGCGCGCCGACGGCGACCGAGCGAAGGGCGATCCTCACGGCGCTGCTCTCCGACACGGACTCGCCCGCGATGGGGAGGCAACGGCCACCCGCGAGGTGCCTCTCGATTCACGTCTCGACGGTGAACTCGCACTACGCCGGCGGAGTGCTGATGAAGAAGCGCGGGTGCGGACCGCTTGCGTCCGACGGCTGGCTCTGGGTGCTGCACCGGACGTCTTCGGGCTGGAAGGACGCCTACCTCGGAGACGGGCCGCCGTGTTCGCGCGAAGTGCCGAAAGGGCCGGCTGCCGCGGTCAGGGACCTCTTCGGCAACGCGGGCTGCGGTTAGCTCACCGGAGTCCGGCGACCGCCGCCTTGATCGTCGGACCCGCCGAGGGCGGGATGTAGACGATCGAGACGGTCTGAAGTTGTAACGACGCCGAGGGGCAGGACGGGTCGATGAGCAGGCCGGACGCAGAAACGCCCCGCTTCCGAAACTGGATCACGGTCGGGCAGGGGCCGTCGGTCGCTACGCGCACGGCCTCGGCCGTGCCCGGGCCCAAGGGGGCGACGACGAGCCGGACTCCCTTTGCCGCATACGCGCGCTTCACGGCGTCGACAGCCGGACGCAGCACCGGATCGACGGACGGCGGCTGGCGCGCGGCTCCGGCCGACGGTGCATAACCGGTCCACCCTGTGACGGTGACTCCCGAAGCTGATTGAAACGCGTGGGCCGAGGGCGAGCCCGACGTCACCGCCACGATCACCCCGGGCAGCGCGATCGCGGCCACCAACGCGAGACAGGCGCCGAGCGCACGCATCAGGCGTACGTGTGCTGGTCGCGCCAGACGCGGAACATCGCGAATCCGGCGAAGCCGAGCGTAAGGAAGAAGGCGAGCGCCGACGGCCCGGACGGGCGGAAGTACCAGTACGCCGCGATGTCGGCCAGGATCAGCCCGGCGCCGCCGTAGAAGCAGACCTGCGCCCTGGTCGGCCAGAGGCCGATCTCGTGCCGCCGCTCGCGCCAGGTCGTGTAGACGAAGATCCCGATGGCGACCACGAACATCACCTGCAGCAGTACCGAGAGCTGCACGAGCGTTGACTCGGCCTGCAGCGCCACGATCGCGGCCGAGACGATCGCGATCAGGATCAGACCGCGGACGGTCGGGTTCATCTCGGCGACGAAGCGTCTCACGGATCGAAGCGTAGCCCCAATTTCGGCGTATAGACTCGGCCTGCGATGGTCGAAGAAGGCAAGCCGGCACCGGATTTCGAGCTGACGAGCGACAGCGGCGAGACCGTCAAGCTCTCCGACTTCCGCGGCAAGCCGGTCGTCCTCTACTTCTATCCCAAGGACGACACACCCGGATGCACACGCCAGGCGTGCGACATACGCGACGGCTGGGCCGCGTTCCAGCGTGCCGGCGCGGTCGTGCTCGGCGTCAGCCCCGACAAGGAAGCGTCGCACGCGAAGTTCAAGGCGAAGTACGACCTTCCGTTCACGCTGCTCGCCGACCCCGACCACAGCGTCTCCGAGGCGTACGGGGTCTGGGGCGAGAAGAGCTTCGCCGGCCGGAAGTACATGGGCGTCGAGCGTTCGACCTTCGTGATCGGCGTCCGACGGCGACGTCGTCAAGGTGATGCGCAAGGTCGATCCGAAAGCGCACGCCGCCGACGTGCTCGAAATCCTGGGCGCTTCGTAAAACCCCTGTTGAGTTCGTAAGCGTTCGGTTTGGGGCGCAAAGGGCCGGGAAGGGCCGTGGCTAAGGTCGGCCCATGACACGACTCCGCACAGTTCTCATCCTGCTCGGGCTGCTGGCGTTGGCGGTGCCTGCGGCTGCGACGAGCGCCGACCGGATGCTGGTCGGCTTCCAGGACGATCCGTCCTTCCGCTGGCTCGACACGCGTGACACGAACCTCACCGACGCGGCGCAGACCGGTGCGTCGATCGTCCGCACAACCGTCTACTGGGACCGCATCGCACCGACACGGCCGGCGAATGCGACGAACCCGTTCGATCCGGCCTACCAGTTCAGCGACCTCGACGACTTCGTCAGGCAGGCGACGATCCGCGGCATGACGGTGATGCTCGACGTCTGGAGCACACCGAGCTGGGCGAACGGCGGCAAGGGCCCGAACTACGCGCCGACGCACCTCTCCGACTACCAGAACTTCATGCGCGCCCTGGCCGCCCGCTATTCGGGCCGGAATCCCGGCTATCCCTTCGTCGGCTACTACTCCGTCTGGAACGAGCCGAACCTGGGGCAGTTCCTCTCACCCACGTACTACCCGAACGGCAAGCCCGAGTCCCCGCTCATCTACGCCGGGCTGGCGCGCTCGGGCTACGCCGGTGTGAAGGCCGGCAACTCACGGGCGCTCGTCGCGATCGGTGAGACGTCCCCACGCGGCCGGCTGAAGGCGACGACCCAGAGCGGCGTCCAGCAGACGATCGCGCCGGGTCTCTTCGCGCAGGTGCTCTCGACGGCAAAGCCCCGCGTCAAGTTCGACGCCTGGGCGCACCATCCGTACTCCGACATCGGCGCCACGCCGACGCAGAAGGTGCGGTATCCGAACGTGAACCTCGTCCAGCTCCCGACGTTCGAGACAAACCTGAACAAGCTCTTTCACCGGTCGACGACGCCCATCTGGGTGACGGAGTACGGCTTCCAGACCAAGCCCGGCCAGCCGAAGGGCGTCACGCCGGCCCAGCAGGCCGCGTATCTGAAGCAGGCGATCGCGATCGCCGCGAAGGACAAGTACGTGCAGATGTTCATCTGGTTCATCTTCCGGGACGAGCCGACGAGCCTCTGGCACAGCGGCGTGCTCAACCAGAACGCCTCGAAGAAGCCGTCGTTCGCCGCGTTCACTGCGGCGGCCAGGCCGGTCGACATCCGGAACCCGGTCCTGCTGATCAAGCCCGGGAGCTCGAATCCGACCGTGAAGGTGCCGGTCTGGGAGCTCCTGGCCCGTGACGGATCGGGCACCACGGTCGGCGCGACGATCTCCGTCACCTACCGCGGCAAGAACATCGCCGTAGTGCAACCGACGGCGGTGATCAGCCTCGACGGCTGGGTGACGTTCAAGGCGCCGATCACGAAGGCCAAGGCGAGCGGCGAGTACAAGGTCTTCCTGAAGATCGGGGACGCGAACGGCAACAGCGTCACGAGAACGGCGACTGTGATCGCTTCGTAAAAACCCGCTGCTTCGGATCACGAATCCACATGCGGTAGGTACAGTCCGGATCGCGCAGAAGCATCGCTGCGCGATCCGGAGTCACTTGGGGAGGTAGGAATGGGGAAGTACAAGAGGCTTTTGTCCGTGCTCGTCGCGGTCGGCGTCGGGGGCGCGGTTTTCGGCATCGCCACCGTGGTGCAGGCTGCGATCCCGTCCGCGAATGGCGTCATCCACGGCTGTTACCAGGCGTCGGTGTCGGGTACGAACAAAGGTGTGCTCCGCGTCATCAACGCCGACGTGGGCGAGCAGTGCCGCTTTAACGAGAAGGCTTTGAACTGGAACCAGAAGGGCGCGACCGGCCCGACGGGCGTCACCGGTCCAACCGGGGCGACCGGCCCGACGGGTGCCGGTGCGACCGGAGCGACGGGTGCCACCGGCCCCACGGGTGCGACGGGAGCGACCGGTCCGACGGGGACAGGCCCGACCGGGCCGCCCGGTCCGACTGGTCCGACCGGCACGGGCGGCTCGTTCTCGCGGGTCACCGGGGACACGACGACGGACACCGTCACGATTCCCGCAGGTGGCACGTACTTCATGTTCACCGTCTGTCCCAGCGGCTCCGCGGTCGGCGGTGGCGTGAACATCCCGAACTGGGACGGCGACGTCGAGATCCACGCCAGCTACCCGGACGCGGGTCTCGCCACGTGGGCCGTGATCCTCAGCTCGGTCAACGGCGCACATCTGTACGCCGGGGACGAGGCGTACGCGATCTGCAGCTCGTAGCAGGGTTCGATCTCACGCTTGACCCGAGGGGCCCCGGAAGGGGCCTCTCGGCGTTCCGGCCTGCGAAGATGCCGTCAACTCTCTCGACCGAAAGGAGCAGTCGATGTCAGTGCTCTTGACCTTCCGTGCCAAGGGCGATCCGGCCGAACTCGAGCGCCGCGCGGCGGCGAACCCGGGCGGGATGGCGGAGATCGCGAACCGTGCCAAGGAGTTCGGGCTGATCGCGCACCGCTTCTACGGAATCCGACGACGGCCAGATCATGGTGCTCGACGAGTGGCCCGACCCCGAGAGCTTCCAGCGGTTCTTCGAGGCCGAGCGCGCGACGATCGAGCCGATGATGGCCGAGGCCGGTGTCACCGGCGAGCCGGAGGTCACGTTCTGGCGCAAGCTGGAGACGCGCGACGACGTCGGCTGGGGCGCATAGCCGGCTTGACGCCGGCCTCGCCGCGTGAAAGGATGCCCGTGCCCGACCGAGACAGTGGTTCGCAGGGTCGCAAGACCAAGCGTGCTGCCGTCGGAGTCGGGCGTTTCCTTTGGCGCCGACGATGACCGACAGCCTCAGCAGCCACCATCGCGAGACCCTGGAGAAGCTCCTCGGACACGAGGGCCGCAACATCGAGTGGCGGCAGGTCAGGTCGCTGCTCGAGGCCGTGGGAAACGTCACCGAGGAGCACGACGGCAAGCTGAAGGTCACGGTCGGCGACGAGACGCAGGTGCTTCGGCCCCCGCACGGCAAGGACGTGGACGAGCAGACGCTGGTCGACGTCCGCCGGCTCCTCAGGCACGCCGGCTTGTCGACCGGGTAGCCGCCGTCAGTCGCCGGTGTCGACGACCGGCTCCGGCAGGGCGCTCTCGACGGGTTTCCGGCGCAGCTTCGCGCCGATCCGCGCCCGCAGGCGCAGAGGCCCGACCATGATGCGCGCGGCGATCAGCGCCAGCGTGACGTCGAGACCCGCAGTCGTCACCTTCGTGCCGAACCCGAAGCCGAACGCCTGTCCGGCCGTGTGGGTGCCTCGGCTGAGGATGGCCACGATCATCGCCTGCTGCGACCCGGTTTCGAGAAACCCGGGAAGGCTGGCCGTCACCCGCTGAGCGGTGCGGATCAGGACGACGCTCGTGATCGTCGCGCCCACGAATCCGAACGCGCGCAGCAGGAGGTACAGGGTCGCGAGCTCCAGGACGAAGTGGACGACCTGCCAGCCGAGAACGGTCCGGGAGTAGGCACCCCGCCGCTGGAAGATGACGAGCCCTTGCTTCAGGTCCTCCCCCATTCCCTTCGCCTTCCGCCGCAGCGTCACGGCTCCCATGACGATCGCGATCACGACGAGGGCGAAGACGAGGGCCGGGCCGACCGGGTGCTCCGCGATCGAGTGCCAGTTGACCACCGAGGCGCCGAGCCAGGTCGAGACCCCGATCAGTACGACCGTGACGAAGACGTCGAAGAGCGTCTCGACACCGGCCGTGGCTGCGACGGCTGCAGTCGAGCCGCCCTCGATCCGGTCCTTCATCAGCGCGACCCGCACGGCGTCGTCCCCGTGCATGGGCAGGAACGTGCCGGCGCCGTTCTTCACCAGGTACGCGCCGTAGGCGTCCCGCCAGCGCACGGTCGTTCCCGGGTACGACGCGGCGAGGAGATTGCGCCAGGCGCGCGACTGCACGACCGCCTGCGCCAGGTAGGCGAGGACGCCGAGCACGAACGCCCAGACGACGAGGTGCGAGAACGCGCGGCCGAAGGACTCGAAGAAGTCGGAGATCGCGCTCACGGCGACACCCTCACGAGCGCATTGTCACCGAGCGCACGAGTCTGACGGGAGGCGGTTGTGCGGATGAGAGGACTTGAACCTCCCTCGGTGAAGCTGCTCGGGCCGCTGCGGGAGCATCCACGCCGAACATGGGTCGGCCCGGAGTGGCACACGCTCGAGCTACTCCGCAGCATCGGTGACGGGGCCGGGACGGGCGCCGTCTGGCGCGCGGCCGGCTGACGGTCATAGGCCGTAGACACGCGGTTCTCCGCGTTCTAAGGTCGTCTGAGCCACTGCTTTCAACGCGGCTCAGCTTGGCAGGCAGGGAGGAGGACCGAATGAAGCGGCTAGCTCTCGCTGCTGCCATCGTCGCCGCGATGGCGGTCGGTGTGTCCGCGACGACGTCCGCCGCAGGCAACACCAAGGCGACCATCAGGCCGATTGGTGATTTCGTATCGGCACAAGGGTCGATTCAGTTGGACGTCGGGCATACCCCTGGCGGAGACCTGTACGTCGGTGAGCTGTTCATCTGGGGAAACAGCCTGGACCAGCTCTTCAGGGTCGACTACGCGGGAACAGAGGACACGGGAATCGTGGCCGTCGGCGGTCCGAATACGCACACGACGTTCTCGGGCGACATCGTGGAGCGGACACTTTCCGATGGACAAGCCGAGGACACGATCCACCTCCAGACGTACAAAGCACTCGCGTACATGGTCGACGCTTCGACGTATCCGGCCTGCTCGCCATTCATCTTGTGCCCGGCGATCTTCGGCTACAACCCGCTCGAACTCGCAAACGGAATCGGCAGCCCGCTGGTGACCAATTCCCGAATGGACATAGACCTGGTCAACACAGCACCGGGCGCGCCCATCCCGGACCTCGTCACTGTCCTCGGTAACCCGCCGAGCGGTACCGGCGCTTACGTCAAGACGTTGACCCTTGAGACGAGCACCGTTGGGCCACTGCGCGCTGCGTTTGGCGTACCGGACGGCACACCAGGACTCGGAAAACTCAAGGTCAACTTCGACATCACCAGGAATCTGGATAACGAACAAACGTCCCTGACGCGCGTTCTCGGGCATTAACTGACCCGACTGCGGGCGGTTCGACAACGAGCCGCCCGCTCACCCAAATGCACCAGGTCGCGGGGCTCTGAATGCGTCTAACGGTCGACAGCCTGGCTCGTCAACGGGTTCGCAACACCGCGAACGGGCCACCAGCGAGACTCAGGGCACGCTCCAACGTCCAAACGGACTGACTGCGGGCTGCCTCGGAACCCCGAGGAGCGAAAGCCTGCTCAGACGTGGAGTGCGGATGAGAGGACTTGAACCTCCACGGGGTTACCCCCACACGGACCTGAACCGTGCGCGTCTACCAATTCCGCCACATCCGCGTGCGGGAACGCATTGTAGCCCCGGCCTGCGCGCCGACTCTCTACCATTCCTCGTCTGAGACGGGGGGTCGTCATCGCGCTGGCAGGCACGGTTGCGCTGGCCGCGGCCCACCTTGCGCGCGCGTCGGCGGTGGCCCACACCGAGGTCGTCGTCACGCTCGACCGGCCGTCCCTCGTCGACTCCGTCCAGCAGAGCCGCGTGCTCACCGCACGGGCGAAGGCGACCAGGCTGGACGTGACGAGCGACCCGAGCCGGTACTACCTTGCCGAGCTCACGACTGCCCAGAACGCCCTCGCGCGGCGGATCGAGCACACGCTCTCGGCGGCGACCGTGCGCTGGCGCTACCGCATCGTCCTCGACGGCATGGCGGTCAGCCTGCCGACGAGCGAGTTGCCGGCTCTCTCGCGCCTCCCGGGCGTTGCGTCCGTCTACCCGGATGTCTCCTACGGCGGCGCATCCGCCAAGCTCTCCACCGGGCCGCAGCTGATCGGCGCCGACCAGCTCTGGGGCCTGCCCGACTTCAGCACGGCAGGTCAGGGGATGAAGATCGGGATCATCGACGAGGGAGTCGACCAGGCCCACCCGTACTTCAACCCGTCGGGTTACTCCTATCCGCCGGGGTTCCCGAAGGGCGTCGTGGGCTACACCACGCCGAAGGTGATCGTCGCGCGGGCGTTCGCTCCGCCCGGCGAGACGTGGCAGTACGCGAAGACGCCGTTCGACCCGGTCTACTCCGACCACGCCACGCACGTCGCAGGCATCGCGGCCGGGGACTACACGGTGGACGCGGTTCCGGGCACGGCGGTCCTCTCCGGCATCGCGCCGCGCGCGTACATCGGTAACTACAAGGTCTACACGTACCCGACCGACGAGTTCGGCCTGGACGGCAACGCTCCCGAGATCGCGGCCGGGGTCGAAGCAGCCGTCGCCGACGGCATGGACGTGATCAACCTGTCGCTCGGCGAACCGGAGATCGCGCCCTCTCGCGACATCGTCGTCGCCGCGATCAACGGCGCCGCGAAGGCAGGAGTCGTGCCGACGATCGCAGCCGGCAACGAGTTCGAGGACCAGGGCAACGGGTCGATCTCCTCGCCGGGCAGCGCCGCCGACGCGATTACGGCCGCCGCGGTAACCGGCACGGACGTCATCGCGCCGTTCTCATCGGCCGGCCCGACGCCGATCTCGCTCGAGATGAAGCCTGACGTGAGCGCGCCGGGTGTCTCGATCCTCTCGTCGGTTCCGCCGCGCGAGGGCACATGGGCGCAGTTCAGCGGCACGAGCATGGCCGCGCCCCAGGTCGCCGGGGCCGCAGCGTTGTTGCGCCAGCACCATCCGGGCTGGACAGTCGCTCAGATCAAGTCGGCGCTCGTGCTCACGGGCAAGCCGGTCTTAAACGCGAACGGCGCCGAGGTGCCCTCGACCCGCGAGGGAGGCGGCCTGATCCAGGTTCCGGCGGCGAACGACCCGCTGATCTTCGCCGCGCCGACCGGCATCTCGTTCGGGCTCGTCAAGACCGGCACTCAGGCGACGAGAGCAGTCCAGCTCACGGACGCGGGCGGCGGCGCCGGCTCGTGGACGGTCACGGTCGACGTGCAGGATCCGGCCTCGGGCGTCTCCGTCACGACGCCGGCTTCGGTCACCGTGCCGGACAGCCTCGCCGTCGTGGCAAAGGCCGCAGCCGGTGCGAAGGAGGCCGACGTCACGGGATTCATCGTCCTCGGAAACGGGACGGTCACGCGGCGGATCCCGTTCTGGCTGCGCAGCGAGCATCCGCGGCTCGGGAAGCCGAGCGCGACGCTGACGAAGCCCGGGGTCTACCACGGCAACACGCGCCTCGGGCAGTCGCGAGTGTCGACCTATCGCTACCCGGAGAGCCCGCAGCCGGGCATCACACTCGACCTGCCGGGCCCCGAGCAGGTGTTCCGCGTCGTGCTGCCGAAGCGGGTGGCCAACTTCGGCGTCATCGTCCTTTCGCGTGCTTCCGGGGTTGCCGTGACGCCACGGATCGTCTTCCCCGGGGACGAGAACCGGCTGCTCGGGGTGCCCGCGGTTCCGATCGCCGAGAATCCGTACCAGGACGAGTTTGGCCAGGCCGAGCCGGTGTCGGCGGTGATCGCGCCCGCATCCAAGACGTACGACGTGGTCTTCGACACGCCGAGCCGCGCGCAGTCGGGCGCGTTCACGTTCCGCCTCTGGATCGACGACACCACGCCGCCGGTCGTGAAGCTGCTCACGCAGACCGTCTCGCGCGGGGGTCTCCTGCGGCTGTCCGTCGTCGATTCAGGCTCGGGAGTCGACCCTGGCTCCCTCGTCGCCGGCGTGGACGGCAAGAAAGCGCCGGAGGTCTACTCGGCCGGGACGGTCACGGTGCGGCTGAACGGCCTGTTCCTCACGTCCGGCCGCCACACGATTCAGCTCACTGCCTCCGACTGGCAGGAGACGAAGAACATGGAGTCGTTCGGCGGCATCCTGCCGAACACGCGCAACTTCAGCGCGAGCTTCACCGTGCGCTAGCTAGCGCCTGGGACCGCGCTTCTTCTCGATCGTCGGCAGGCGGTCGAGGTCGCGGCGGACGCTCGCCTCGAAGTCCTCGGAGTCGTCGTCCGTGACGACGTGCAGCTTCGCCTTGCGCTGCGCACGGGCCCTGCGCTCGCGTGCCTCGAGCCGTGCGTCGATGCCGAAGCGTTCGCTGAGCCCGGGCCATTCGGCACCGATCAGGACGAGAACGGCGCCGGCGAGCAAACCGACGAACACCCAGCTCACCGGGGCATTCTAGCCGGCGGGCGCTTTCGCCTCGCCGATCCCCCGACCGTGCTCAGGAAGCGCGTACCTCGTGCCGATAGCGGGATCGTGGTCACGCAACCCTGGCTCATCGCACCGTGGGCGATGCTCTGGATCGTCCTCCTGCGCGCGCTGCTCGTCCGCTCGGGCGTGCTCCCGCCGACGTGCAGCCGCTGCGGGCTCCGGCTCGAGCGCCGCGATCTCGGCCAGTCCGTGTGCCAGTGCGAAGCTAGCCAGCGGACGGCCCGCTCGCGGTTCGCCATTCGACGCCCGAGAGGGTCGACAAGGCGAGGATGAGCGACTGCGTGCCCTTTCGGCCGTTCCCCTGGGCCATGAGGGCGACGTAGAGCTGCTGGACGAGCGCCAGGCCGGGCAGGGAGAGGTTCATCCGCCGCGCCTCGGCGAGTGCGATGCCCATGTCCTTGACGAAGTGCTCGACGACGAAGCCGGGCTCGAAGTCGCCCTTCAGCATCCTCGGCGCGTAGTTCGTCAGCGACCACGATCCCGCAGCACCGGGCTCGACCGACCGGAGCACGGTCTCGAGGTCGAGGCCGGCCTGATACGCGTAGAGCAGCGCCTCGCAGACGCCGATCATCGCTCCCGCGATCAGCGTCTGGTTGACCATCTTCGTGTGCTGCCCGGCTCCGGGGCCGCCCTGGCGGACGATCGTCTTGCCGAAGGTCTCGAGCAGCGGCCGAACGCGATCGACGGCCTCCTCGTCGCCGCCGACCATGATCGACAGCGTGCCGTTGCGCGCGCCGACGTCGCCGCCCGAGACCGGTGCGTCGATCGAGGCGGCGCCCTTCGCCGCGGCCGCATCGGCGATCTCGACGGCCAGCGACGGCTCGCTCGTCGTCAGGTCGACGAGGACGGCGCCCGCGACGGTTCCGGCAAGCGCTCCCTGCTCACCGAGGATCACTTCGCGGACGTCGGCCGGGTAGCCGACGATCGAGCAGACGACGTCCGCGCCTGCCGCTGCCTCTGCGGGCGTGTCCGCCCAGACCGCACCGCGGTCGAGCAGGGGCTGCGTGCGCTCCTTCG
This sequence comes from uncultured Actinomycetes bacterium, assembly GCA_963776735.1. GTDB lineage: Bacteria > Actinomycetota > Thermoleophilia > Gaiellales > Gaiellaceae > PALSA-612. The sequence continues at coordinate 557,258 of CAVZNV010000018.1, read as the reverse complement.
TCCGGTTGTGCACCGTGACCGCGTAGCCGGCGTCCAGGACGTGGCCGCACATGGAGGAGCCCATCACGCCGGTCCCGATCCAGGCGATGCTGGTCGAACCCGGCCTCGTCGTGGCAGGGTCGGCGCTCAAACGCCCGCTTGCTCGTGCGGCTCGCGCTCGTCGAGCTTGTGCTCGAACGAGCGGCGGAGATCCTCGCCCGTCACCGGCGTCTCGTAGCGCGGCCGCTTCGGCTCGAGGTGGACGATGCGCACGTCGGCGCCGCGAGGCCCGTGGCAGCGCGCATACGCCTCCGCCTCGTTCAACGGCCGCAGCCGGAGCTTGAAGCGCCGGAAGACCACGGCGCAATCGTAACGTGGCTCACGCGCCCGCACTACTCAGCTCCCGGGCAGGCGGAAGATGTCGAGGACGCCGTCGTCGTGGTGGTCGTTCGAGTCGCCCTCGGGCACGGCAACGCGCCCGTCGGCGACGATCGGCGAGTTCCAGTGGCCTTTCCCGGTCGGCAGCGTCGTTACGAGCCTGCCCGTCGTCGGCCGGTAGACGTTGACGCCGCTCTGGAGCGGGTCGTATGAATACAGCAGTCCGCCGGCGAGGACGGGGCTGGACGAGCCGTTCGTCACCTGCCACATGCGCTTCAGCCTCGGCTTCGTCCCCGGCAGGAGCAGGTAGCCCGCGATCGCCGCGTAGTCGCCGACGAAGACCCACGTCTGCGAGCCGTCGTGCCAGACGCACGGCGCGGTCAGGATCAGGTGGCTCTTCGGCCCCGGCAGGATCTGCAGCTCGCCGCCCTTGATCGGCGCCGCGGTCGCCGTCCGGCCGTTCAAGTGTCGGAGGTCGAGCAGCCGCAGCTTGCCGTCCTTCCCCGGCTGGACGACGAGGTTCTTCGTCAGGATCGCGGGCGAGGCGCTCCCGAGGTCGAGGTCGCTGCCGTCGAGGTAGGCCTCGTTCTTCGGCGTGTACGCCTGCAGGAGCTTGCCCGCGTCGGGACTGAGCTCGAGGACGCTGTCGCCCCACATCGTGTGACCGTCCCACTCCGCGTTGCCCGTGGCGACGAGCAGCTTGTGCGAGCCCGGCTCGACCACGACGCCGCCTCTCCCCCAGATCGCGGCGCCGGAGTTGATGCAGCTCGTCGTCTGGATCAGCTGGTGCCGGTTCGAGCAGAGCGCGTTGAAGACCTGCACGAGGCGGCCGGTGCTGCGGTCGATCGAGACGACGTGGCCCTGGTACGGCGCGATGTCGCCGATGTAGCCGCCGGTCGACGCGAGGACGTAGTTGCCGGAGATGTTGATCCCCGGGCCGATCTTCTCGTGCTTCGGGTCGAGCGTGATCGTCACGGGCCAATCGCCGGACGTGATCTCGCTGCCGTCCGCGATCGCCAGCTTGTGGATCTTGCCGTCCGGCGAGGCGGCATAGAGGTAGCGGCGCCCCGGGTCGATCGCGGGCGCCGAGGTCGTGAGCTGCGGCGTGCCGTCCCAGGTGGAGATCCCGGGCGGCACGTACTGCCAGAGGATCGAGCCGGTGCGGGCGTCGATCGCCAGCGTGCGGCCGTAGCTCGTCGTGACGAAGAACGCATCGTGGCTTGCGCCGCCGATGGTCGCGCCGGAGAGGTAGACGGCGTTGTTGTCCGCGATCCCGGGCAGGTGAACCTGCTGACGCACGAGGCTTCCGACGTTGGCGGCAGTGATCCCGGTCGCGCCTGCGACGTTGCTCCGCGAAGGGTCGATGCCGAACTGCAGCCAGTTCCCCGCCGCTGCGGACGCGGCCAGCCAGGCAGTCGCGACGAGCGCGGGCACGACGAGGACCAGGCGCACGAGCACGATTCTCTCGAATCTGGCGGAGAGTCGCTCGAGTGACTAGAGTCCGTTCAGGTGCTCGGAGCCATCATCGGTGCGATCGCGGCGATCCTCGTCGTCATCGTCATCCTCTACCTGAGCATCCGGATCGTCCGCGAGTACCAGCGCAACGTCGTTTTCCGGCTCGGCCGCTGCATCGGGACGAAGGGCCCGGGCATCATCTTCCTGATCCCGATCATCGACCGGCCCGTGCTCGTCGACCTGCGTGAGCAGTACCTCGAGATTCCCCGCCAGACCGGGATCACGAAGGACAACGCGCCGATCTCGATCGACTTCATCGTCTTCCACCGCGTAGTCGACGCCGTCGACTCGGTCGTCAAGGTGCAGAACTTCGCAGGCGCCGCGGAGAACATCGCCGCGACCACGCTCCGCAGCGTCGTCGGCGACATGGCACTGGACGACGTGCTGTCGAAGCGCGAGCAGATGAACGCCGTGCTGCAGTCGAAGCTCGACGAGGTCACCGAACGCTGGGGCGTGAAGGTCACGAACGTCGAGGTCCGCGAGATCACGCCGCCGCCGGGCGTGCAGGAAGCCATGACGCGGCAGATGTCGGCCGAACGCACGCGTCGCGCGGTCGTCCTGGAGGCCGAGGGCACGAAGTCCGCAGCCGTCACCGTCGCCGAGGGCGACAAGCAGGCGAAGATCCTCTCCGCCGAGGGCGACAAGCAGGCGGCGATCCTGCGCGCCGAGGGCTTCGCGCTCGCGCTCGGGAAGATCTTCGAGATCGCGCACACCGTCGACTCGAACACGATGCGCCTGCAGTACCTCGACGCGCTCAAGCAGATCGGCACGTCCGACGCGACGAAGATCGTGCTGCCGATGGAGCTCGGCGACATGCTCGCCCGTGCGCTCGGCAACGAGAAGAGCTCCTGAGCAGCTCGCCGCTTGACGGCGAACATATGTTCTGGTTGCATGGCGCGCCATGCAACTTGCCTTCGACGCTGTCGACCGGCTCGTCGAGCTGCTCGAGGAGCGGCGCCGGCCCGTATCGCCGGTCGAGGCGGCCGCACACCTCTTCGCGCTGCGGAGCGCGCCGGACGGGCTGGCGCGGTCGCTCGTCGGCGACCTCGTGGCCGGCGACGCGCGGCTCGCCTGGCACGGCAGCGCGATCGGGCTCGCGACCGGGCCCGTCGACCCCCCGCTCGAGGAGGCGCACTTCGTCGTCTTCGACCTGGAGACGACGGGGCTCTCGGCGCGCTCGTCGCTGATCTGCGAGATCGGAGCCGTGCGCGTGTGCGCGCTGGAGCCGGTCGACTCGTTCCAGACCCTCGTTCGCACCGGCGCCCCCCTCCCCGCTCCGATCCACGCGATCACGGGGATTCGCGACGAAGAACTCCGCGACGCACCGGGGATCACGTCGGCCACGCGCGCCTTCCTCGCCTTCGCGGGCGACGCGACTCTCGTCGCCCACAACGCGCGCTTCGACACGTCCTTCCTCGACCTGCAACTGGAGCGGCTGACCGGACGCCGGCTCGCCGCGCCTGCACTCGATACTGCGGCGCTGGCCCGGCAACTGCTCGCCGGCCGGCTCCGCAAGGTCGGGCTCGCCTCGCTGGCACACTTCTACGGCACGTCCGTCGCTCCCTGTCACCGTGCGCTGCCCGATGCGCAGGCAACTGCCGAGGTGCTCGTCCGGCTGATCGGTGAGGCGCAGGAGCGCGGCGCGCGGACCCTCTCGGAGTTGCACGCGCTGGCGGCCCCACGCGCGCGGAAGGCCCACGGCAAGCGCTCGCTCGCGCACGGCGCGCCGGCCCGGCCGGGCGTGTACCTGTTCCGGGACCGGCACGAGCAGGTGCTCTACGTCGGACGCGCTCGCGACCTGAAGGCGCGGCTGCGGTCGTACTTCCGCTCCGACCGCCAGCGGCCTGCCGTCGAGGCCGCGCTCGCCGCCGTCGAGTGGATCGAGTGGCGGGTACTCGGGAGCGAGCTCGAGGCGGGCCTCGAGGAGCTTCGCCTGCTGCGCGAGCTGCGGCCGCCCGCCAACGCGCGGTCGGCCCGGCCCGACCGGTACGTATACCTCCGGCGGCGCGGCGACGAGATGGTCGTGACCTCGACGCCCGGAGCTCTCGGGCCGATCCGCGGCCGTAGCCGGGCAGAGCGGGCGGCACGGGCGCTCGGGGGCGCGTCCGAGCGAGAGCTGGCGTTGCTGCTCGCCGGCGGGCCGCTCCCGCGCCTGCGGAAGAAGCTCTCCTACCTCGCCGACTGCCTGCGCTACGAGGATGCTGCCCGGCTCCGAGACCGGATCTCTGCGCTCGAAGCAGTGATCGCACAGCTTCAGCGTCTCGAGCGGCTCCGCGCCGAACGGCGGTGCCTGATCGCCCCGGCAGTCGAGCCCGGCTGGCGCCGCGCCTTCTTCGTCGCCGCAGGGCGCGTCTGCGCTGTCCGCACGCTGCCGCCCGGCGGCGGCGCGCGACTCGAGGTCGAGCGAGGCGTGACGGAGGCGCTCGCCGCCGCGGCCGCAGGCGTTTCCTTCGCTCCCGAGGACGCCGACGACCTGTCCGTCGTCCACGAGTTCCTGCGCGGGCCGGTGCCGGAGGTACAGGTCCTTCCGCTGGACACCGCGGCGATCGCGGCCCAGCTGGCGGCGGCCGCCTAGCAGGCGTTCGCGCGCAGCCGGCGCCGCGGGGACCGCAGCCGGTCGCACCCGAATCCGCTACCCGTTGTACGCGGCTTCCAACTCCGGCTGGACGTCCTCGAGCCGGTCGACCCGGGCGAGCGCCGGGAAGACCCGGGGCCAGACGGCGGCGAGCGCGACCGTGACGATTCCGCCCGCGACGACGGCCGGAGTGGCGCCGATGATTGCGGCCGCGAGGCCCGACTCGAATGCACCGAGCTCGTTCGACGCCGAGATGAACACCGACTCGACGGCGTTCACGCGGCCTCGCAGGCGGTCGGGCGTGGCCAGTGCGACGGTCGTCGAGCGGATGTTCATGCTGATCATGTCCGCAAAGCCGCTCACCGCGAGTGCGACTGCGGAGAGCGCGAACCAGCGCGAGAGGCCGAAGACGACCATGCTCAGCCCGAACAGCGCCACGACGGCCAGCAGCGTCCTCCCCGCGTTGCGTCCCAGCGGCCGCCGTACGAGCATGAAGCCTGCCAGCAAGGCTCCGACGGCCGGCGCGGCGCGGAGGACGCCGAGCCCCTCCGGCCCGACGTGCAGGATCGACTTCGCGAACACGGGCAGCAGCGCGACGGCCCCACCGAACAGCACCGCGAAGAGATCGAGCGAGATCGCGCCGAGCAGCACGGGCGTCCTGCGGATGAAGCCGACTCCCGCGAGCAGGCGCTCAAGTCCCGGCGCCTCCTCGATTCGCTGCCGCTCCACCACGGGCGGCCCGATCGCGGCGATGCAGCCGAGCCCGACGAGCATCATCGCCGCCGCCACGCCGTAGACGAGCTCCGGGCGCACGGCGAAGAGCACGCCGCCGAGCACCGGGCCGGCGATCACTGCCGCCTGACCGGCGATGGAGCGCAGGGCCATGGCGCTCGCGAGCAGCTCGGGAACGACCACCTCGGTCGGCAGAGCCCGGCCGGTCGGCGCACCGAGAGACCCGGCCACACCCGTCGCGACCGCGAGCGCGAGGAACGGCCAGAGGTCGTGGGCGCCCGAGCGGCTGACGCCGACGAGTGCCACGAGGACGAAAAACTCGATCACGAGCGAGAGCCCGAACACGAGGCGCCGCGGGAAGCGGTCGGCGATGTGACCGGCCGGCAGCGCGAGCAGCAGCAGCGGCAGGAACTCCGCGAGGCCGATCAGCCCGAGGTAGAGCGGATCGTGGGCGATCGAGTACACCTGCCAGCCGATCGCCACCACCGCCATCTGGCTCGCGAAGCCCATGACGACGAGGGCCGTCCACAGCAGCGTGAAGTCGCGCTGCTGCAAGGCGGGTGGCAGGCGCCGTCTCATCGACCCGCCGGCGCTAGGGGCAGCGCTTGCTCGTCGTGATCCGTGGCACGGAGAACGCCGGCGCGCTCAGGTTGCGGTGCGTGAAATCGAGCGCCGCGGCAGGGTTGGCCGCGTGCCGGTCCCGCACCGACAGCGCAGGCAGGCCGAACCGCCACTCGATCAGCTTCAGGATCGACGTGTGGTCGAAAACGGTGTGCTCGACGTAGCCGCGCCGAGCGAACGGTGAGATCAGGAGCGCGGGCACCCGGAAGCCGCGCAACGAGTGGAGCGGGGTCGTGTCGGGCGCGCGTGCCGGCGGGACGTGCTCGAAGAAGCCTCCCCACTCGTCGAACACGATCACGAGGAGCGTTCGGGGCCAGGCCGGACCGGTCGTCACCGCCCGGTAGACCTCGTTCATCAGCCACTTACCGGCCCGGATGTCCGAGGGCGGATGGTCGTCGTCGCCGAGCCCGAGCAGGGGCAGCGTGAACGTCGGGTCGACGTAGGCCACGGCCGGCAGACCGCCGGTCCGGCAGTCCTTCAGGAAGTCCGCGAGCGTGTGCGTGATCCGCGCGTACTTCGTTCCCCACAGCGACAGGTAGGCGAAGTTGGTGCGGTAGTAGCGGGCACTGATCCTCCTCGCCGTCAACACGTCCCAGATCGTGCGGAGTGCGCTCGGTAACGGAAGGTTGTCGGTCCGGTCGGTGCGGCCCGTGTGCATGTACATGCGGTTCGTCATCGTCGGCCCCATGAAGGGCGCGAACCAGCGGTCGCAGACCGTCCAGACCGGCGCGGCCGAGCCCAGGAACGGCAGGTCCTGCTGGCGGTAGTAGCCGATCGAGTAGAGGTCGTTGCCGCCTGCCCGCAGCCAGCCGTCGCAGCGGCCGTTGTCGTACGCCGTCAGGCTGGCTGCGTTGCCGTGCTCCGGATCGCTGAAACGGCAGCCCTGGAAGTCGGGCGCGAGCGGCCAGGTCGGATGCGCGACGCCGTTCCGGTCGGTGAACGTCAGACCGGCCTGCTTGCCATCCGCCCCCGGTAGCCAGCCGATCAGGTGGTCGAACGAGCGGTTCTCCATCGTCAGCACGACGATGTGGTCGAGGCCGGACCGGGACGGGCTGGGAAGCGCGGTTGCGGCCCGGGCCGGGGTCGCGCGCGATGCCAGAGCGGCCGCCCCGATCGCGCTCATGCCGCCCAGCACAAACTGTCTCCGCGAGACGTGTCTCCCCGTCACGGCCCTCACTCTAGGGCCAGCCGGAGCGTCATCCTGCGTGTCAACCGATCGGAGGATGCCCTCGAAACGCCGTGCGATCTACCTTAGAGCTCTCCGGCCGCTCGTGACAAGCCTTCATCCCTCCGGCGAGTCACAGCCCGAGGCGACCGGAACCGAAGACCCGCCGGTCGCCTGCCCAAGCGGGTCTTCGCTTTTGTGCGGAAAGATTCACGGCCATGCGCACGGTGGTCGTCTCCACGCACCTCGACGATGCGGTGCTGTCGTGCTGGAGCGTGATCGACGGTTCCGGCGAGGTGACCGTGGTGACGGTGTTCACCGCCGGCCCCGAGCCCGGCCGGTTGACCGATTGGGACCGCCTCGCCGGCGCGCCTGACTCCGCGACGCGCATGGTCGAGCGCCGTGCCGAGGACCGAGCCGCGCTCGCCGTCGCCGGCCGGACGCCGGTGCACGTCGGCTTCCTCGAGTCGCAGTACCTGGGTTCGGCGCCCGAGGTGCCGTGGTCGTCACTCGCGCCGCACCTCGAGGGCGCAGAGGTCGTCTACGCGCCGGCCGCGATCGCATCCGTGGGCCGCCGGCCACACGGCGACCACGAGGCCGTGCGGAAGGCCGTTCTCGCGGGACGGCCGGACGCGATCCTGTACGCCGACCAGCCGTATTGCGGCTTCGACCCGACGACCGGCCCGAGCGAGCTGCTCGGACGGATCGCCGCCCCGGTCGAGCTCGACGCCGAGGTCAGGACACGCAAGGCCGAGGCGCTTCGCTGCTATGTGGGCGAGCTGCCGATTCTGGAGGCGCCGGAGCGCTTCGGCCCGTTCGCGACTCCCGAGAAGCTCGCGTTCGAGCTGTTCTGGCGCTAGGTTTCGCCGAGTAGCACCCACCGGAGGAGACCCGCTATGTGGATCGTGATCGGAGCCCTGCTCGCAGTCGTCGCCGTACTCGTCCTCGTCGTCTACACGGTCAGGAAGAACCGCCGGGAGGAGAAGATCTGGGAGGAGTAGCGATCAGAGGCCGAGGAGTGCCTTCTTCTTGGCGGAGAACTCCTCGTCCGTGAGCACTCCTTGCTCGTGGAGCCTGGCGAGCTTCGCGATCTCCTCCACCTCCGTGTCCTGTCGCTGCGGCGCGGGTGCCGGTCGTGCCGGCTCGTCGTAGCCGTCGTCATAGGAGCCGGGCATGCGGGGCAGCCCCAGGTCGTCGTACAAGGTGCCACCGCCGCCACCACCGTACATCCCCATCTGCCGCCGGCTCGTGCGCCGGGCCGTACGCCGCGCCACTCTCCGAGACCCTCCGAACATCGGCAACCTCCTCCTTCGTCGCATGCTCATCGGCCTACATGCATATTGCGTGACGAAGAGACTGTTTCCAGGCTCTTCGTCACCGCCAATGTGATCTGGGCTCTCTAGAACTTCCAGCAGGTCTTCGCGACTGCCGCCCCGCCTCTACCCGCAGATGTGTTTGGACGGGTTGATCAGAGCGTTGTCGACCGACCCTCCGCCGGTCGGTCCTCCGATCCACTCGGGATCCAGGTAGTTGGCCCTCAGATAGGCCGACGCGGCGGGATCCTCGACGATCATCCCCAGCTCGGCAAGTCGGGACGGATACAGATTCTCCGACCCGATGTAGAACGCCTGGTCGTCGACAGAGACGAGTTTCGAATGGAGCCGCCATGGAGGCGGCGTGTCTTGCTTCAATGTCGCTAGCGACACGTCGCTGCACACGTCCTTCGTCGCCGCGGTGACATCCTGCAGCGTCCCGCCGAGTTCGCTCGCGACCGTCGTCGTGAGTATCGACTGGACGTCACTGAGCGAAAAGCCGTTGTCGTAACCGGAGAACGCGGTGTCGCCGGAAAGGACGATCGTGATCGGTATCTTCGCCCGAATCTTCTCGCCGAGTCCCTGGAAGAGCCGCGCGTCGAACTTCGGTTCTTCTAGAGATCCGACCGGCGCCCTGCGCGGAGCGCATGAAAGTAGATCCTGCTGCGAGATCGAGATCGACGTGGTGGCGCTGTTGACCAGGGCTCGTAAGGCGTCCTCGCCTGGGTTCAGGTACTCGTAGGCGAAATTGTTGTTCTCGTCAGACGTGTCGGTGTCACCGAAAAACGGGCAGAGGTTCGCGCTCCCGTTGTGTAGTGGGATCGCGGGAGACTTCTTTCCGACCGCCCAAGTCGGCACGAAGCCGTCGCCCAGGTGACCGACGGTCATCACTGTCGCGTTGGTGGACATCGCCGGGCCGGTCGAGACCGGCCAGTTGGCGGAGTAAGGTGCGTCCGGCACACATGTCGCCGACCCCGACAACTTCAGTTGTACGTAGACGTCAATGGTCTGTAGGCCGCCGGCTTGGTTTTCCTTGCACGTCCATGTCCAGAGCAGGTCGTCGAACGTCATCACGTTCTTCGCCGCCGGTCCGACAACTTCCATTGACACGTCTGCGACCGGATTCGGATCGGTCACGTACGGGTTCTGCCAGTAGTTCATTCCGCCGATCAGCACATCGTGACCGTCGACATCGATCGCCTTCTCGTGCACCCACGAATGGAAGTTGAACCTCATGAACGCGATCTCGATCTTCAACGGGATGCCGTCGCAATGACACACCGTCTCGATCTTGTCCTTCAGGGCGGTCAGATATATACCGGTGGACTTGTATAGGCCGTCTTCGGGCTGACCGACGAAATCGAAGAGGAACTTCCCGGCCATGATCCGCACGAGCGGAACTGTGTGGTTGATCTGGTAGTCGTTGACCAACCCCTGGGCCACTGCCATCATAAAGGTGCCGTCAGGCGGCGGCCAGAGACTGGTGATGTCGACGAAGGAGCGAGCTTCGCCGACCATCCTCTGGATCGTGTCGAACATGAGGTCGTACCCGGGCTTGTTTCCGTTGTCACAGGCGCCTGAATGCCCCCAGCAGTTCGGAGTCTGCAAAAGCCAGTTCTGCGGCAACGTGTTCCCGGTCGTAATCCACCACAGCTTGCCCTGGGTGCCCGGCGATCTTTTGTTCAGATACGCCGCAACCTGATCGATATGCGGAGTCACCCCACGTGACCCGACCCGCCCCGATTGCGCACTCGGAATCGCCACCAGCGCGACGATCGCGATCAGGAGCGCGCAGAGCATCGCGCGTCGCAACGTCCGAGCAGTGCCTGCCTGAGGAGCGAGTGCTGCACCCATGTGAGGCCTCCCCTGATTTGTGACCTTCGGCGCACGCGAGCCTAACAGAGCAACGGCCGATGTCAACGCCGGCTTAGAGGGGGGCACGACTGACACCGCGTCGTATGCGGTTGGGCAGTGCCTCGGAATCGCCTTCACCGCGCCAACCAGCGCGAGTCTCTTCAGTCCCTACGTCTCTGCGTCCCTCTCGGCAGGCTGAGTCTCGGGCGATCCGACCCTGAGCGAAAGGGCGGGTGGTTCGGCAACGAGCCGCCCGCTCTGCTTTTCCGGGACAACATCGTTCTCTAACCGAGCGGTACATCCACGCCGCGCAGATCGCGTTCCCCGGAGCCGAGCCGTCGATGCCGGCGAGGACAGCATCCGTCGCGGCGGTCGAAACAGAAAAGAGCCCGCTTGCAGGCTCTTCTCAGCTCCCCGGGTTGGACTCGAACCAACAACCCTCCGGTTAACAGCCGGATGCTCTGCCAATTGAGCTACCGGGGACCGGGCCGTCAGACGGCGCGAGTCAGTCTACCGCGCGCCGACCGCGATCAGCTCGGGACGTAGACGCCGCCGACGACGGAGCCGGTGTTCCCGTGGCCCGAACTGTCCTGGGCGGACGTGCCCGCGCCTTCGTCGAACTCCCAGTCGGCCACGGCGCCCGCAACGCGCTTGCCGTGGGCGATGTTCGCGATCTGCGAGGCGCTCAGCGCCGACGTGTAGACGGTCATCGAGTCGACGACGCCGTCGAGCATCCGTGCCATGTCGTTCGTCCGGCGGCCGATCTCGAACGGCTTGCCGGCGGTCGCGAAGAGCGTGCCCGACCAGGGATAGATCGTCGTCATCTTCTCGGGCGAGCCGTCGACGTAGATCTGCGCCTGACTCGACTTCAGCGACTGGTCGAAGGTGACGGCGATCGAGTACCAGCGCTCGGTGACGAGCTTCGTGCTTCCCCAGAACTCGGTCGCGCCGCCGTTCGAGTTGCCGGCGAACGAGGAGTTCTGCACCTCGAGCGCGATCGTCCGGAAGCGCGGGTTGGTGGGGTCGCCCATCACGCACATGTACTGCGGGCCTTTCTCCCAGAACCGCGGCAGCAGGTTGTTCGAGTAGCTGTGCAGGAGCACGCGGAACGCGACCGTGAACGAGCCGGTGCGCTCGAGCTGAAGACTGCGCGAGTCGGGCACCGTGACGAACGCGCCGGTGCCGTTCAGCGACATGGCGTAGCCGGCCGCCTTGCGCTTCGCGCCCGCTTCGCGGAAGGGGCTACCGGACGCGGTGACCACCGACGTCGCCGCCACGGCGAGGACGGCCACGCCGGCGAGACGGGCGGAAACGCTCCACACATGGAGTGTCTCGCCCGATCGCGAACGTCACTCGACCCTCGTTCGGGTTAGGCAGGCTGCCGGCGCCACTCCCACGGCACCGGCGCGTCGTAGCGGCCACGCCCGAAGCCGAACCGGAAGCGCGGGTTCTTCCGCTTGCGGATCGCGTACTGGATGAACCAGACCGAGCCCGCGAGCGGCATCACCATCACCTGCGCCAGCGAGTAGTAGGGGAACAGGATCATCCACTTGCTCCGCACCGGCCAGTTGGTCACCACGCAGGCGATCGTGTACACGACCATCAGCGTCGGCAGGTAGTAGGCGATCCGCTCGGGCCGAAAGTCGCCTTGCACCTTCCAGTAGAGGCCGATCCAGACCAGGCCGAGGTAGTAGAAGAGGTAGCCGGGCATGCGCAGCGCCGAGTCGAAGTTGCAGACGATCGTGCGGAAGCTCGACCCCCACCAGAGCAGGCGCTGGCGGAAGAGCGCGCGCCAGGTGCCCGGCACCTCGGTATGGACGACGAAGTCGACGTGCTTGACCTTCATGCGCAGGTTGCGTGCGATCTGGCCCGTCTCGATGTCGCCGCCGCAGGTCGCGAAGTTGAGCGAGTGCCGTTCCAGCACCGCGCGGTAGGCGTGGGTCGTCCCGAGGATGCACGCGCCGCTCGTCATCCAGGAGCGGTAATGCCGTGTCCGCATCGCCATCGCGTACTCCGTGTATTGGAGCTGCTCGCAGACGTTCTTCGGCGGCGCCACGTGGCATTTGACGCTGCAAATGTGCGCGCCGTGCCGCTTGGCGATCGCGACCGCGCGGCCCATGTCGTCCTCCGACCACGTGTCCGCGTCCATGCGCACCACCCAGGTCGTCTTGATCGCGTCCGAAGCGAGCGCTGCCTGGAGGATCGAATCGGGGCCGACGTTGGCGCCGAGGTCGCAGGTGAACACCTGCCAGCCGTTCCGCCGAAGTCCCAGCACCAGCGGCCGGATCGCCGGAGAGCCCGTGTCGATCGCGATCAGCACGTTCCGCTTGATCGTCTCGAGGTACTCGAGGTTCTGGAGGTAGCGCGGGTGCCCGTAGATCGGGACGATCACGGTGTAGTCGTTCGTGGTCTCCTCGGTCGGGACCAGGATCCCGCGACGCCAGTAGGCGAGCACGTTCTGGAGGTCGAACAGCGCGAGCAGCGGTATGAACAACCAGAGAAGAGACATCTGCCGCAGTCGGTTCTGGTCGTCTAGCCGTTGCTACGCGGCCGCCGGGCGGCCGTCATCAGCAGGAGTCCGAGCAGGAGCATGGACGCCGCGATCAGCGACACCCAGAAGACGCTCAACCCCGTAAACGGCAGCGTTCCGGTAGCGACCACACCGGCACCGCCGGCTGCCCGAGCACCTGACATTCCTTGCCCTCCCACGTGGACAACTTCTTGCTTGCGCACCCATCGTAGCCCGATCGCAGGAGCGCCGAAGGCCGAACCGTGCTTCTGGGAAGAGGGAGCCCGCCCACGTGGGAGAGAGCGAACTCCCTACACCAGTCTTTTACAACCCTGTTCCCTTTTACACAAGGGCTGCGGCAAGTTCCGCGGCGGCAGCCTCCGGGTCGGCGGCGTCGCCGATCGCCCGCACGACCGCAACGCGACGGGCTCCTGCGGCCACGACGTCGGCGATCGTCACCGCGTCGATCCCGCCGATCGCGAACCACGGTCGGCGCGCGTGCTCGGCCGCGTAGCGCACGAGCTCGAGGCCGACGGCGGGTCGGCCTGCCTTCGTCGGCGTCGCGTAGACGGGGCCGACGCCGATGTAGTCGGCATCCGCCGAGTCGATCTCCGCCGGCGCGTGCGTCGACAGTCCGACCTTTACGCCGAAGTGCCGCGCGACGTCGACCGGCAGGTCGTCCTGGCCCACGTGCACGTAGTCGGCTCCGACGAGCGCGGCGAGGTCGGGCCGGTCGTTGACGACGAGCGGCACGCCGAGCCGGTCTGTCACGCGCCGCGCCTCGTGCAGTACGGGTACGAGCTCGGAGTCGGGAAGCTCCTTCTCGCGGATCTGGACGATGTCTACCCCGCCTCGTACCGCCGCTTCGAGAAACCCGGCCAGGTCGGGCCGGGCGCCGGTGATCAGGTAGAGCCGCGCGTCCGTTCTAGCCGCCCGCGACCGGCCGTGCGACGACGATACGGTCTCCCTCCGCAAGCGCCTCGCGGTCGTAGCGCTCCCGCTCGACCGGCTCGCCGTTTCGCTCAACCAGGGCGTACGGCCCGTCGACGCCGAGCTCGCGCAAAAGCCGCGACACGGTTGCGTCCGGCTCGAGCTCGACCGGCTTGCCGTTGCAGATCACGTTCACGACGTGACGAGACCGGTGATCGGGCTGGACGGACGGGCTTCGCGCGACTCGTCGATCATGCCGGCGAGGTACGCGGCACGCCCTGCCTCGACGCCCAGCGCGAATGCGCGCGCCATCGCCGCCGGGACGCCCGCGAGCCCGATCGCCGTGTTCACGAGGACACCGTCCGCGCCGAGCTCCATGCACTCGGCCGCGTGCGACGGTGCGGCCAGGCCGGCGTCGACGATCACGGGCACCTCGGCCTGCTCGACCATGATCTCGATCGCGTGGCGCAGCTTGAGACCGCGCCCGGATCCGATCGGGGCGGCGAGAGGCATGACGGTCGCGCAGCCTGCTGCCTCGAGCTTGCGCTGGAGGACGGGGTCGGGAAACACGTACGGGAGGACGGTGAAGCCCTCCTCGACGAGCTGTATCGCTGCGCGCAGCGTCTCCTCGCCGTCAGGCAGCAAATAGCGCGGGTCGGGAATCACCTCGAGCTTGATCCAGTCGGGCAGCCCGCCGGCGCGTGCGAGCCTGGCGACTCGGACGGCCTCGTCGGCGCTCTGGCACCCGGCGGTGTTCGGCAGAAGTCCGACGCCCTCCGGGAGCCAGTCGGTGATCGCCTCGCCGACCTCGTCGAGGTCGATGCGCCGCACCGCCACCGTGACGAGCTCGCAGCCCGACGCGACCACCGCGTCGCGCATGACCTCGAGCGACGGGTACTTGCCGGTGCCCGTGATCAGCCGCGAGCGAAACTCGCGCCCGGCAATCGTCAGTGCGTCGCTCATCTCCTGCGCTCCCTTCGCCGGCATGACCCGGATCAGGTTCCGCGGTCGCGCGCCTCGTGGCCGCCTCTCAGCCCCCGTCAGGGGCTCCCGTCTCGCAAGCGTAGCCTAGGAGAGCGCGTCCAGGGCCTTCCGGACCCGCTCCAGCTTCTCCTGCAGCTCGAGCGTCTTGCCGAGGTCGCCGTTCGTGCGGGCGACCTGGCGGCGGAGGTCGCGCTCGGTGAGCCGCAGGAGGAGTTCCTTCGCCGTGCGCTCGTCGATCTGCTCGACGACCGCCCGCGCATCGAGCTCCGCGACGAGCGCGACGAGGTCGCCGGGCAGCTCGCCTCCCTCGACGAGGTGAACGCGGAGTGCGCGGTGCTGCTCGGAGTCGAACGCCTCGGGCTCGAGCTCGGCGAGCGAGGCGACGAGCTGTCGATGCGCCAGGCAGCCGGCGAGCGCGTCGCGCTCGAGCCGGTCTCCGGCCTGGAGCACCTTCGGCGACACCGACCCGGTGGCGGCGCGAGTGCGTGAGGCTAGGCCGGCCTGGAGATCCGGCGGCAGGTCGAGCCGGTCGGCCGCGAGGCGAACCGCGTCCTGGCGCTCCGGCGAGTCCTCGGCCTTGCCGAGCACCTCCCGCACGCGCATGAACGCCTCCTGCCGGTCGGCTGCGCGGTCGATCTCGATGCGCACGCGATGGACGAGATACGGGTCGGCGTCGGCGAGGCGCCGCTCGAACCCGGCCGCGAGATCGGCGGGATCCTGGTCGGCCGGCAGCGCGATCACCTTGATCGTGAAACCCTGCTCGGCCGCGAGCTCCATTCCGCGCAGCGTCGCGGCTTCGCCCGCGGCGTCGCCGTCGAAGCACAGCCACAGGTTGTGCGTGAGACGCGAGAGCTGCCGCACGTGCCGCTCCGTCAGCGCAGTCCCCATCGAGGCGACGACCGGCTCGAGCCCTTCCTGCCGCAGAGCGATCACGTCGGTGTTCCCCTCGACGACGACGGCGCGGTCTTGCTTCGCGATCGTGGCGCGCGCCAGGTCAAGCCCGTAGAGGATCGAGCCCTTCTGGAACACGTCGCTCTCGGGCGAGTTCACGTACTTGGCCTGCAGCGGGTCGTCCTCGCGCAGCCGGCGCGCCTGGAAACCCAGCACGCGCCCGCGTGCGTCCGCGAGCGGGAAGACGATGCGCTGCGAGAAGTAGTCGTTGCCGCGACGATTGACGAGCCCGGCTGCGAGCAGCTCGTCCTGCGTGAAGCCGCGCTCTGCCGCTTTCTGCGCCAGAGTCCTCCCACCGGGAGCGAAGCCGAGGCGGAACGTGTGGCAAATCTCCTCACCGAGCCCGCGACCTGCGAGGTACTCGCGGGCGTCGGATGCGGTGCCCGACTCCCAGAGGCAGCGCTCGTAGAACGCCGCAGCGGCGGCGAGCAGCTCGCCGATCCGGTCGCGGCGGCGGCGCTCGGCCTCGACCCGAGGTGACGTCTCCTCGTACTCGAGCTCGACGCGGAAGCGGTCGGCGAGCCACTCCACCGCGCCCGAGAAGTCGAGGTTCTCGGTCTCCGCGACGAACTTGATCACGTCGCCGCCGACGCCGCAGCCGAAGCAGTAGTAGAGCTTGTCGACCGCGTTGACGGAGAAGCTCGGCGTGCGCTCCTCGTGGAACGGGCAGCGGCCCGTGTAGCGCGCGCCGGCCTTGCGGAGTTGCGTGCGTGCGCCGACGACGTCGAGCATGTCGGCGGCGGCCTTCACGGCCTCGACAGACTCGGGCTTGATGCGCGCCACGCTCTAGCCCATCCCTGTCGCTAGCCGAGCGTCTCGGCGAAGTTCAGCGCGAAGCGGTCCGTCATCCCCGCAACGTAGTCGACCGCGTCGTCGACCGGGTCGCCGCGCGCGATCAGGTGGTCGAACACGCGGCGGATGACCTCGCGCGCACGCCGGTGCTCCGGCACGACCTGCGGCCCGAGGTAGACGCGCTCGAACATGAACCTGCGCAGGGAGAGCATGGCCTCGCCGACCTCGCCCGACTGGCGGATGTCTCCGGCTGCCTCGGACGTCTCGACCAGGTCGTGGACGAGCGTGTCGATGCGCGCGGCGCCGGAGGGGCCGAGCAGCTCGATCTCGGGTCGCGGCAGGTCGTCCTCGCCGAGGATGCCGAACCGCATCGCGTCGTCGATGTCGTGGTTGATGTAGGCGACCCGGTCGACGATGCGCACGATCTTGCCCTCCATCGTGGCCGGGTCTCGGTCGCCGGTGTGCGTCAGGATGCCGTCGCAGACCTCGTACGTGAGGTTGAGCCGTTGTGCGATCGCGAACGACTGCTCGTTGTGGCGGAAGGGCCGGCCGAACCCCTCCTGGAGCACCTCGTCGAGCGCCTCCTCGCCGGCATGACCGAACGGCGTGTGGCCCATGTCGTGGCCGAGCCCGATCGCCTCGACGAGATCCTCGTTCAGCCGCAACGCACGCGCGACGACACGGGAGATCGCCGTCGTCTCGAGGGTGTGCGTGATGCGGGTGCGGTAATGGTCGCCGACGGGATCGATGAAGACCTGCGTCTTGCCCTTGAGCCGGCGGAAGGCCTTCGAGTGAACGACCCGGTCGCGGTCGCGTTGGAACGGCGTGCGCAGCGAGCACTCGTCCTCCGGACGTTCGCGGCCGCGCGTCTCGTACGAGCGGACGGCGAGCGGTGAGAGCGCACGCTCCTCGATCTCACGGATGCGCTCCGCGTACGCGTCAGCGATTCTCCCGGCGATCTCGGGCATCGTCGCCAGCGTACCCCGCTCCACGGCCGACGCAGGCCGCGCACCTCGGACGGCCATGTCGTGTCCAGGCCCTGTGGACGAATCGGCACACACTCGTCACACCTGTGGCACTGACACGTGACGACCCCACCGGTATCGTCGCCCGTGAGGGCGGCGGGCTCGCGGCCCCACCCAATTGGGTGGGGCTGAATCGGCCACGGCCCGTTCGGGCGTGGCCGGCGGGTCAGATGATGATCGGCACGGTGCCGCCGTCGGCGCTCCAGGCGGCGCCGGTCACATAGCTCGAGCGTTCCGAGCACAGGAACACGACAACCGCCGCGATTTCCTCGGGCGTGGCGAGGCGGCCTAGCGGGCGGCCCGCGCCGACTTTCTCCAGTACGGCCTTGCGGTCGGCTCCCTGCTGGTCTGCCAGCCCGCCTTCGTCGAGCCAGGCGCCCGTTGCCGTCGGGCCGGGCGTGACGGCGTTGCAGCGGATGCCGTCCTTCGCGTACAGGTCGGCGAGCAACCGCGAGAGAGAAAGGACGGCGGCCTTCGTCACCGAGTAGTGCGGCATGCCCGTCGACGGGCGCTTCCCCGCCGTGGACGAGACGTTGACGATCGCGCCGCCGCCGGCGCGGAGGTGCGGCAAGGCAGCGCGCGCCGCTCGGACGTAGCTCATGACGTTGAGCTGCCAGTAGGCATCCCACTCGTCGTCCGGCACGTCTTCGAACTTCGCCTGCCGGGCGACGCCGACGTTGTTCACGAGCACCTGAAGTCCACCGAGGGCGTTCACTGCCTCAGCCACCGCGCGTTCGGGCTCTCCCGGCTGCGACAGGTCGGCGCGCACGTGGAGCGCCTCGCCGACGTCGGGCGCGCCACCCCGAGCGCAGGTCGCGACGCGTGCGCCCTCGGCGGCGAGCAGGCGCGCCGTCTCGCGCCCGATGCCCTCCGAGGAGCCGGTCACGAGGCACGCGCGGTCACGAAGGCCGAGATCCATGCGGCCGCTAGCGTACCCACGTGACCACGATCCTCCTTGTCCGGCACGGCGAGACCGACTGGAACCGCGAGCGGCGCGTGCAGGGGCACGCCGACCAGCCGCTGAACGACACGGGTCGCGCGCAGGCGCGCGAGCTCGCCGCACGGCTCGCCGGCGAGAGCATCGACGCGGTCTATTCCAGCGACCTCGCACGAGCCCGGGAGACCGCACGGATCGTCTCCGAGCCTCATCGCCTCGGCGTGACGGCAATTCAAGATCTGCGAGAGCGGCACTTCGGCACCTGGGAAGGCATGACGGACGACGACGTGCTGGCACGGTTTCCGGAGGCCGCGAGCGGCGAATGGGGCGACGGGGAGACGCAAGCCGAGATGGATCGCCGCATCGCCGAGGCGCTCACGCGAATTGCGGGTCGGCACCCCGGCGACCGCGTGCTGGTCGTGTCTCACGGCGGTCCGATGCGTTCATTGCTTCGCCTGTGCTCCGGAGACGGAGACGGCCCGATTCCGAACTGCCACGTCGTGAGGGTCGCGGTCCTGGACGGCGAATTTCGGGCGTTAGACTGATCCGGTGGACGACTACACGAGCAAGTACAAGGGCGAGCAGGTCGAGGTCGCGCTCTTCGGCGGCGACTACCAGGAAGGCGTGCTCACCGCGTACTGCTCGATCGACGAGGTCGCACACGTCGAGCTCAATGGGCACATCTTGATCCCGCTCCAGAACGTGGCCTCGCTGCACTGCTCGAGCCGTTGCGACGCGCCCGAGCCCGACTGGCCGCCGCGCGGCCTCGCCGAAGACGAGCCCGACGAGAGCTGAGTAGTGAGCACGCCGGCGCCGGTGCGCAACGTGCTCAAGGCGTGGCTCGTGCTCGTCGGAATCTGCGCGGTTCTCGGCCTGATCGGCTACTGGATCGGCGGGATACAGGTGGCGTCGACGCTTGCCTTCTGCGGCGTCCTGCTCGGCATCGCCGCCTACGTGTCGCTCGACCGGATCGTCCTCGGGATGCTGCGCGCGAGGCCGCTGGCACCGGGCGACGCCCCCGAGCTGCACGCGCTGGTCGAGCGGCTGTCGCTACGGGCCGAGGTGGCGAAGCCTCGCCTGTACGTCGTCGCGAAGGGGCCGCCGCTGGCGCTCACGGTCGGACGCAGCGCGACGTCCTCGGCCGTCGTCGTCACGGAGGCGCTCGTGCGCCTGCCGGCGCCGGCGGAGGTGGAAGGCGTGGTCGCGCACGAGCTCGCGCACGTGGCTCGGCGCGATGTGATCGTCCAGACGACCGCGGTCGTGCTCGCGACCGCGATCGTCGAGTCGAGCCGGGTCGGAGGGTGGTTCGAGCGCTCGCTGCTGTTCGTGCTCGGGCCGATCGCCGCGGCAGTCGTGCACGGACTGCTGTCGCCGAAGCGCGAGTTCGAGGCCGACCAGCTGGCCGCGGGCCTCTGCGAGTCGCCGCACGGCCTTGCCGACGGGCTGATCAGGCTCGAGCAGGCGGCGGAACTGCTCGAGTTCCACGCGGCGACGTCGACGGAGCCCCTGTACACGATCAACCCGTTCCTCGAAGAGGGCGTGGCGGCGCTGTTCGTGACGCACCCGCCGGTGGCTGAGCGGGTCAGCCGGCTGCGCGCGCTCGATCCCGACTGGCGAGACAGGCTGCGCGCGGCCTAGAAACAGCGAAGGCCCTACCCGGTTTCAGCAAACCGAGCGGGGCCTTCAAAGAATTCGGCGGCGACCTACTCTCCCGGGGGCTTGCGCCCCGAGTACCATCGGCGCTGGCGGGCTTAACTTCTCTGTTCGGAATGGGAAGAGGTGTACCCCCGCCGCTATGACCGCCGAAATTGTCGAAGGGCGCGAGCAGCTCGCACTCACCTTCAAAACCCCATAGCGACATCTAGGTGTTCTAAATCAAGACCTCGGGCAATTAGTACGGGTCCGCTGAACACATTGCTGTGCTTACACGTCCCGCCTATCGACGTGGTGGTCTCCCACGGCCCTTACTCCTTCTAGAGGATGGGGAGCCTCATCTCGAGGTGGGCTTCCCGCTTAGATGCTTTCAGCGGTTATCCCATCCAGACGTGGCTAATCAGCAGCGCCGTTGGCACGACGACTGATACACCAGAGGTCTGTTCGTCTCGGTCCTCTCGTACTAGAGACGACTCCTCTCAAGCTCCCAACGCCCATGGTGGATAGGGACCGAACTGTCTCACGACGTTCTGAACCCAGCTCGCGTACCGCTTTAATGGGCGAACAGCCCAACCCTTGGGACCTACTCCAGCCCCAGGATGCGACGAGCCGACATCGAGGTGCCAAACCGGGCCGTCGATGTGGACTCTTGGGCCCGATAAGCCTGTTATCCCCGGAGTACCTTTTATCCGTTGAGCGACGGCAATTCCACTCTTAACCGCCGGATCACTAAGACCTGCTTTCGCACCTGCTCGACCTGTCAGTCTCGCAGTCAAGCTCCCTTATGCCTTTACGCTCTACGCACGATTTCCAACCGTGCTGAGGGAACCTTTGCGCGCCTCCGTTACATTTTGGGAGGCGACCGCCCCAGTCAAACTACCCACCTGACACTGTTCCCGACCCGGATCACGGTGTCGAGTTAGAAGCCCAGAACGCGAAGGGTGGTATCCCAACGTTGGCTCCACGAGAGCTGGCGCCCCCGCTTCAAAGCCTCCCACCTATCCTGGACAACGTATCCCAAACTCCAATGTCAAGCTGTAGTAAAGGTTCACGGGGTCTTTCCGTCCAACCACGGGTACTCGGCATCTTCACCGAGACTACAGTTTCACCGGGTCCCTCGAAGAGACAGCGCCCAAGTCGTTACGCCATTCGTGCAGGTCGGAACTTACCCGACAAGGAATTTCGCTACCTTAGGACGGTTATAGTTACCGCCGCCGTTTACCGGGGCTTGGTTTCAAAGCTTCGCCCGAAGGCTAACCTCTCCACTTGACCTTCCGGCACCGGGCAGGCGTCAGCCCCTATACGTCGTCTTTCGACTTCGCAGAGACCTGTGTTTTTGGTAAACAGTCGCTTGGGCCGTTTCACTGCGGCCGCTTCAGGCTCCGAGGCGCAGGCCTCTTCACCCTAACGCGGCGCCCCTTCTCCCGAAGTTACGGGGCCATTTTGCCGAGTTCCTTTTCGAGGGTTCTCCCGATCGCCTTAGTATTCTCTACTTGCCCACCTGTGTCGGTTTTGGTACGGGCACCACCCGTCTCCCTAGAGGATTTTCTAGGAGGCATGGCTTCAGGAACTTCGCCCTTGCGGGCTCGGCATCCCGTCTCAGACTTGATGTCCGGCGGATTTGCCTACCGGACGTCCTACGCGGTTACCCCGAGTCGACCAACGCTCGGGTTTCCCTAGCCTACCCCGTCCCCCCATCGGTGATAACGACGGAAGGTGGTACCGGAATATCAACCGGTTATCCATCGCCTACGCCTTTCGGCCTCGGCTTAGGTCCCGACTAACCCTGAGCAGATTAGCTTTACTCAGGAACCCTTGGGCATTCGGCGGAGAAGTTTCTCACTTCTCTTTCGTTACTCGTGCCAGCATTCTCACTTCCCAGCGTTCCACCGCCGGCTTACGCCGCGGCTTCACAACACTGGGAACGCTCCCCTACCACTCCGTCTTGCGACGAAGTCCGTGGCTTCGGTTTCTGGCTTGAGCCCCGTTACATTGTCCGCGCCCGACCACTTGACCAGTGAGCTGTTACGCACTCTTTAAATGATGGCTGCTTCTAAGCCAACATCCTGGTTGTCTTGGCAATTGGACATCGTTTCCCACTTAGCCAGAAATTAGGGACCTTAGCCGACGGTCTGGGCTGTTTCCCTTTTGAGCACGAAGCTTATCCCCCGCACTCTGACTGCCGCGCTCTGGAATACCGGTATTCGGAGTTTGCCTGAGTTCGGTAAGCTGGTAGGCCCCCTAGCCCAAACAGTGCTCTACCGCCGGTATTGAACACGCGACGCTATACCTAAATATATTTCGGGGAGAACCAGATATCTCTGAGTTTGATTAGCCTTTCACTC